>NZ_SJSS01000002.1:0-1188517 GCF_004331835.1 Pseudomonas sp. IC_126 | reverse complement strand
AGCGCAAGGCCCGAAGGTCCCCTGCTTTCTCCCGTAGGACGTATGCGGTATTAGCGTTCCTTTCGAAACGTTGTCCCCCACTACCAGGCAGATTCCTAGGCATTACTCACCCGTCCGCCGCTGAATCAGGGAGCAAGCTCCCTTCATCCGCTCGACTTGCATGTGTTAGGCCTGCCGCCAGCGTTCAATCTGAGCCATGATCAAACTCTTCAGTTCAATACTGCTTGGGTTTTGAGAAAACCCTAAACTTGGCTCAGCAATCGCAATCTCTTCTCAAGGTCACCCCAAAGAAGAGCACTCAATGATTTCTCGCTGAGTATTTGTGATGCTGATAATCTTGCTGACTACCAGTCTTACCTCACAAGCACCCACACGAATTGCTTGATTCAGTTGTTAAAGAGCGTTTCGATCAAGCCTTTCGTCTCAACCGAGGCCGCGCATTCTACAGCAGCCTTGTGTCTCGTCAAGCTGTTTTTGAAGAAGTTTTTCTTTCTTCTCAACCGCTTGCGCTTTCGATCAGCTAGAGCCTCTCGTCAGCGGGAGGCGAATTCTACAGCGTTCAAACCCGCTGTCAACCGCCTCGTGAAACCGCTTTCGATCAACCTGACCGAAGCCGCCAACAGGACTCAACCACCACCCTGCCAGCCCGGCGCATTCTACTCGAATTCGCCATCCGTGCAAGCCCTGAATTTCGCTAACTTCTTGATTTGCAAGAGGTTTCGCCTAGGCCCTGCGCCGGAGAAGGTGCGCATTATAGGCACTCAGAACGTCGTGTCAACGATTGCTTCAGCTTTATTTCGCGCTCGCTTTACCTTGAAGGCAACTGAGCTTCCTTTCGATGAGTGGTAAGCGCACCAGCAGCAGCGCAGCGGCAATCGCGGCGTAGATCGCCCAGCGGCCGGCGTCGGCGCGCACGACCCATAACATGTGCAGCAGCACAACCAGGAGCACCGGATAAACAATCCGATGCAGTTTCTTCCAGCGCTTGCCCAGCTTGCGCATGCTCCAACGGTTGGATGTAACAGCCAGTACAAGCAAGCCCAGCAACGCAATCGCGCCCACCGCCATATAGGGTCGATCAACCAGTTCGAGCGTGAAGCTTGTGAAGTCGAGCCCTAGCAGGAAATAGAGATAAGCCGTGAGATGCAGCACCGCGTAACTGAAAGACCACAGCCCAAGCTGGCGGCGAAATGCGATCCACCCTGACCAGGATGTGAGCCGTTGCAATGGCGTCATTGCGAGCGAGCACAGCAGCAAGACCAAAGCGCCCTGCCCCAGATTGTCCACCAGCACCTTGCCGGGATCAGGCCCCAATGCAGCAATAGCCCCCAGATAAAGCCAGTAGCAGGGCGCACTAGCCGCTGATAGAAACAGAAGCAGTCGCCACCATGGGTACCGCATTAGTAATCCTTACTCAGATCCATCCCAGCATAAAGGCTCGAAACCTCATCGCCGTAACCATTGAAAGGAAGTGTCGCTCGAACATTGGGACTGAACAGACTACCGGGCAACCGACGTTCCCGTGCCTGGGACCATCTGGGGTGGGAAACATCCGGATTGACGTTGGCGTAGAAGCCATACTCCTGAGGCGCCATGGTCTGCCAGGTCGTTGCTGGCTGTTCACGAACGAAGCTGATGCGCACAATGGATTTGATGCTCTTGAAGCCATATTTCCAAGGCACAACCAAACGAAGGGGTGCCCCATTCTGATTGGGCAGGATCCGACCGTACATACCGACCGCCATCAAACTTAGCGGATGCATCGCCTCGTCCATCCTCATAGCCTCGATATAGGGCCAGTCGATCAGTGAAAAGCCCGTACGCATCCCGGGCATCTGTTCGGGCCGAGCCAACGTCTCGAAGCGCACGTATTTTGCGTTGGAGGTCGGTTTCATGCGGCGGATCATGTCACCTAGGGGAAAGCCCAACCATGGGATGACCATCGACCACGCCTCGACACAGCGCAAACGATAGATGCGCTCTTCAAGCTGGGCCGAACCACACAGCCCCTCGACCGAGTAGCGCCCCGGATTCGCCACTTCGCCATCGACCAAGACGGTCCAGGGCTCGGTTACAAGCTTGGGCGCGTGCGCGGCGGGATCCCCCTTATCCGGGCCGAACTCATAGAAGTTGTTGTAGTGGGTCGCATCGCGATAGGGCGTGATGGCCTCACCCTCCGCAACGGAGGCCCCCCAATGAACCTGACCGAGTTTTGCGTCGAACCATGCAGGCGCATCGGCAGCGTCTACGCCGTCGTAGCGCCCTTGGTCCGCATGCACCGTCATCGGCAAACCGGCATAGGCAAAGGAAAACGCGGCACCTTTGAGTAGGTGCCGACGTTTAAGATAAAGCGTCTCGGGCGTTATATCGGTTTCGCGGCAGTCGCTACGACGAAATATCTTGATAAGCATGACATGCTCCGCTGCCTGAGCCTGGGCCATTCAATAGACAGCGGATCACTGAAGAAATCAACTTTCGACGCGCTTTCGACGACGCATCAGGAACTGCACAGGCCCCGAAACGGCATACGCAAGGAAGATCAAAAGCAGGATCCGTGGGGGGTCGCTGAATACCACCGCAAACACCAAGACCACCACCAGAATCGCCACGAACGGCACCCGACCTTTGAGATCGAGGTCCTTGAAGCTGTAGTACTTGATGTTGCTGACCATCAGCAGACCGGCCGCTGCGACCAGCAGAGCGAACAGCATCACCACGGCTATCGGCAAATCCACACCGCGAATACCGGGCTCATCCAACGCCCAGACCGCCCACACCGAGCCGGCGACGACACCAGCAGCTGCCGGACTGGCAAGACCGATAAACCAGCGTTTGTCAACTTTGCCGATCTGCGTATTGAAACGTGCGAGACGCAGCGCGGCGCACGCAACGTAAATGAAAGCAACAGTAAGCCCAACGTTGCCCAAACCCGAAAGTGCCCACTCATAGGCCAACACAGCGGGCGCCAGACCAAAGGCAACCATGTCGGATAGCGAATCGTACTCCGCACCAAATGCACTTTGAGTGTTGGTCAAACGCGCCACGCGGCCATCGAGACTGTCCAGCACCATCGCCACGAATACCGTAGCCGCAGCAACGTAAAAATTGCCGTTGATCGCGGCAATAATGCAGAAGAAGCCCGCGAATAAATTCGCCGTGGTGAACAGGTTGGGGAGCAGATAGATGCCACGATGACGGACCTTGCGGCCTTCGGAATCCTGAATTTCTTCGATGTGCTCGTCGATAGGCAGCAAGCTTTCCGGCTCGACTGACTTGTTCGGCTCTTCGGGATGCTCACTCATGCAGATTACCTACAGCAGGTTTGAATAATTTCGACAGACCCTGACATGACGGGTTCAGCCCGCCAGCAGCATCGTTTTATAACAGATACCAGCCGGCATAACGAAAGAACGCGGCCTAGGCCGCGTTCTTTTCAAGCAGAACCGTTATCAGTTCTTACTCTTGTCGACGATCTTGTTGGCAGCGATCCACGGCATCATCGAACGCAGCTTCTCGCCGACCACTTCGATGCCATGGGCAGCGTTGTTGCGACGGTAGGCAGTCATCGAAGGATAGTTGGCAGCACCTTCGGTGATAAACATCTTGGCGTACTCGCCATCCTGAATACGCTTGAGCGCATTGCGCATGGCGGCACGGGATTCGGCGTTGATGACTTCCGGACCAGTCACATACTCGCCGTATTCGGCGTTGTTGGAAATCGAGTAGTTCATGTTGGCGATACCGCCTTCGAACATCAAATCGACAATCAGCTTCAGCTCATGCAGGCATTCGAAATAGGCCATTTCCGGGGCATAGCCAGCTTCGACGAGAGTCTCGAAGCCAGCCTTGACCAATTCGACGCAACCACCGCAAAGAACCGCCTGCTCACCGAACAGATCGGTTTCAGTTTCGTCCTTGAAAGTGGTTTCGATGATGCCGGTACGTCCACCACCAACGCCGGAAGCGTAGGACAGCGCAACGTTCTTGGCATTACCGGAAGCATCCTGATAAATGGCGATGAGGTCCGGAATACCGCCGCCCTTGACGAATTCGGAACGCACGGTGTGACCGGGAGCCTTCGGCGCGATCATGATCACGTCCAAGTCAGCGCGAGGTACGACCTGGTTGTAGTGAATCGAGAAACCATGAGCGAACGCAAGGGTTGCGCCCTTCTTCAGGTTCGGCTCGATTTCGTCCTTATACAGACGACCCTGGAATTCGTCCGGGGTGAGGATCATCACGACGTCAGCGGCAGCAACCGCAGCGGCCACATTGTCAACTTTCAGACCATGGGCTTCAGCCTTGGCAACCGACGGCGAGCCGGCGCGCAGGCCGACAGTCACGTCGACACCGGAATCCTTCAGGTTGCAGGCATGCGCATGGCCCTGGGAGCCGTAGCCGATGATCGCGACCTTCTTGCCTTGAATGATGGAGAGGTCACAATCTTTGTCGTAGAAAACTTTCATGGAATTACCCCTGTTGCTGGCCATTCAGGCCATTCGATAAATCGTGTTAGATGCTCAGCACTTTGTCGCCGCGGGAGATCCCGGTGACGCCGCTGCGCACGACTTCCAGAATCGACGTGGTGCCGATGGCCTGGATGAAGCTGTCCAGCTTGTCGGTCGTGCCGGCGAGTTGGATGGTATAGACATTGGAGGTGACGTCGACGATCTGCCCACGGAAGATGTCAGTGGTACGTTTGACCTCGGCGCGCTGTGCACCGGTCGCCTTGACCTTGATCAGCATAAGCTCGCGCTCGATGTGCGCGCTCTCGGACAGGTCGACCAGCTTGACGACCTCGATCAACTTGTTGAGGTTCTTGGTGATCTGCTCGATCACTTCCTCATGACCTACGGTGGTCAGGGTCAACCGCGACAGCGTAGGGTCTTCGGTTGGCGCGACGGTCAGACTCTCGATGTTGTAGTTGCGCTGCGAGAACAGCCCGACCACACGAGACAAGGCGCCTGGTTCGTTTTCCATCAAAAGGGAAATAATGTGTCTCACGATCAAGTCCGCTCCGTCTTGCTGAGCCACATATCGCGCATCGCGCCGTCTTTGATTTGCATCGGATAGACGTGCTCGCTGGTATCAACGGCGATATCGAGGAACACCAGCCGATCTTTCATGGCGAAAGCCTCCTCCATCTTCGGCTTGAGATCCTTCAAGTCGGTGATGCGCATGCCCACATGCCCATAAGCCTCGGCCAGCTTGACGAAGTCAGGCAGCGACTCCATGTAGGAATGCGAATAACGGCTGCTGTACATCATGTCCTGCCACTGGCGGACCATGCCCAGCGCGCCATTGTTGAGGTTGATGATTTTCACTGGAAGGTCGTACTGCAGGCAGGTCGACAATTCCTGAATATTCATCTGGATGCTGCCTTCGCCAGTGACACAGGCGACGTCAGCTTCTGGGAAATTCAACTTGGCGCCCATCGCCGCTGGGAAACCGAAGCCCATGGTGCCGAGGCCGCCGGAGTTGAGCCAACGATTGGGCTTGTCGAACCGGTAGTACTGGGACGCGAACATCTGATGCTGGCCAACGTCAGAGGCTACATAGGCCTCGCCCTTGGTCACTTCGCATAGCATTTCGATAACGGCCTGCGGCTTGATGATAGTGCCGTCGCCCTTGTCATATGGGAATAGGCCGCGACTCCCGCGCCACTCCTCTATCTGCTTCCACCAACTCGCGATGGTCTCGGTATTCGGCGCCTGGCCGATCTCCTTGACGATAGCGACCATCTCGGTGAGCACACTGTCGACCGGTCCGACGATCGGAATGTCTGCCTTGATGGTCTTCGAGATGGAGGCCGGATCGATGTCGATGTGAATGATCTTGGCGTTCGGGCAGAATTTGGTCGCACCGTTGATCACGCGATCATCGAAACGCGCGCCGACCGCAAGAATCGCGTCGGAGTGATGCATTGCCAAGTTGGCGGTATAACTGCCGTGCATGCCGAGCATGCCGACGAACTGGCGGTCGCTACCCGGATAGCAACCAAGCCCCATCAAGGTGTTGGTTACTGGTAGGTTGAGCATCTTCGCCAGCTCGGTCAGCTGCGCTGAGGCGCCGCCCATGACCACGCCACCACCTGCGTAGATGATTGGCCGCTTGGCTGACAGGAGCAACTCCGCGGCCTTGCGGATCTGCCCCGAATGACCACGCAGCGCCGGGCTGTAAGAACGCAGCTTGGCTTTCTTCGGGTAAACGTATTCGAATTTTTCGGCCGGGTTGGTCATATCCTTCGGGATGTCGATGACGACCGGTCCAGGGCGGCCAGACTCTGCGAGATAAAACGCTTTTTTCATTACTTCGGGGATTTCCGAAGGATGCTTGATCATGAAGCTGTGCTTCACGATGGGCCGGGAGATACCGATCATGTCGGTTTCCTGGAAGGCGTCGGTGCCGACCATGGTGCTCGGCACCTGGCCGGAGATCACCACCATCGGGATCGAGTCCATATAGGCGGTGGCAATACCGGTGATGGCGTTGGTCGCGCCGGGGCCAGAGGTCACCAGCACCACGCCAGCTTTGCCGGTCGCGCGGGCGTAGCCATCGGCCATGTGCGTGGCGGCCTGTTCGTGGCGAACTAGAATGTGCGTGACTTCCTCTTCCTTGAACAGCGCATCGTAGATGTGCAGCAAGGCGCCGCCAGGATAGCCATAGATGTACTTAACGCCTTCGTCGCGCAAGAAGCGGACGACCATTTCAGCGCCTGATAAAAGTTCCACGTTGTTCACCTCTAAAACGCCAGATAGCCGCCCCGCGTTGGACCGGCCAGAAATTGGTTTACTGCCAGACAGCGCATGAGCGACGGTGGTCGCCGACTACGTCAGCTGCTGACTAGCGAGTATTCAGGAACGCCCCAAAGTGTTGCGGAGCCTTCCTTCCCAGCGCGAGGTAACGCGTTGCGGATGTTACAAGTCGGCGCGGGTGTGCACCTTCATGATTGCTGAAAGGCCCGTTTCACCGACCAATCAGAACAGTAAGCGTGGAATTGTTCGGATTAGACCTGTCCAAGTCAAGTCTACAGTTGGCCTTCCGGCTGTTTCAGCTGTGATCCAGCGCAGAATGAAGGCGCTCGGCTTTTGCGTATAGTACCGACCTGGTTCTGCATTCCACAGAAGGGATTAGCATGCGTTTGACGATTTTCGCTGGCGGTCTGCTGCTTGCCTTGAGCAGCAGCGTCATGGCCAGCCAGGTTTACAAGTGGGTGGATGCACAAGGCGTCACTCACTTTGGTGCGCAACCTCCGCAGGGCCAACCCGCCGAAGCGCTCAACACCGCTACTCCGCCACCCAGGCCAGCTCCAGCGGCACCTGCTACGTCGGAACCGTCGGCAGAATCGGAACAGCGCGAGATCGATCGCCAAGTAAAGAAACAGGTGGCCGAACAAGAAGCGGAGCGTCAACGCTACTGCACGTCGTTACGAACCAACCTGGCGCAGCTCCAGAACAATCCTCGAGTGCGCGTAGAAGAAGATGGGAAAATACGTCGGCTAAAGGAAGAAGAGCGTCAGGAACGCATTACCGAAACCAGCCAGAAAATCGCTGACACTTGCAACCAATGAACACAGCCAGCGCCAGCCTTCCGGCTGGCGCGCGTCACGCTTCGCCGCGACTGATCAACTCATCGAAGGTTTCGAGCGCCCTCAGCAGGCCGGCCATCTTATGCGGCTGGCGTTGATAGACCATCTCCGCCATCGCCAGGATGCCCGAAACCGTCGGTAGCGAATCATCGCGCTCCAGAATGTCCTTCATTCGCGGAAGAAAAATCCATTGCAGCCATTGCTCGAACGATAGCGTGTCGACGCAGAAAGGCTCCTGGCTCGCAAATGCCTGAGCGTCTGGTGGTGACGAAGCCCATAGCCCGCACACACGCAGCTCCCGCTCGATGAGCAGCAGTTGTTCAGCCAAATAGGGAACACGACTATCCATTACATCGTTACCTTGGCTCGCTCACGAGCCTGCGCGGCGCCTGCGGCATTACCCTGACGCTCGCGCGCTTGGGCGATCAACTCCCACAGGCTCGCCTGCAGCGCCGGACGGCCACTGGCATAGCTCAAGCCCCGCCGGGAAAGCTGCTCGGCCTGCACCGCATCACCCTGAGCCAGGCGCACCTGGGCCAGGCGGTAAAGCACCTGAGGTTCACGGGGCGCGATGCGCTGAGCGCGTTCTAGGCTGGAGGCCGCACCGTTCAAATCACCGCCCCCCTGTTGTTGCTGAGCCGTGGTCAGCAATGCCAGCACGGGCCCATCGAGTCGCTCATCGGCCGACAGCGTCCCACTATTGGACGGAATACCGGTGGGCACGGATTGGCTCGGCGTCGGAATCGGAGCCGGTTCCGGCGCCCTCCATTGCTCTGGTGCATCCGGTGCCGGCGCTACAGATCCAGAGAATGCGCTATCCGGAGCCGCGAACGTCTGCAGCGGTTCCGAATTCTGCTGCGGCACCATAACCGTGACGCCAGACTCTTGCGCAGCAGCAGGACTTGTCATTGCAGACGGAACAGCCGGACGCGAAGCCTGCCGCGCCGACACCTCCTCGGAAACCGGCGCGCCCGAGTCGACGACAGGTATCGCCCCTCGCTTAACCGTTGCGCAGCCTTGCACCAACACAGCGGCCATCACAACTATCATCCATTGCTTGCTCAACATTCGAACCTCTTGAAATTCACTCAGCTGGCCGATCAGGGTAACCAGCCACGAACCCAATCCATGACCGATTCGGTCGGCGCCTGGATTCCACAACCAGGGCCCGGCGCAGGCTCGCTACCGCGAATGTAGGGAATCTGTACGGCGTCAGGACAGTTTTCCAGCGTTCCCTCACCGGTTCGCGCATCTACCCAGGCCATCTCGACATTCTCAGGCAACGCGGCCTGCAGCGGCAGCGGATCGGCACGGCGCATGAAATCTGCCCATACCTGCAACGCTCCAGTGGCGCCGGTCAGCGACGTTTTGCCATTGTCATCACGCCCCAGCCAGACCACCGCAAGCAGGTCCTGACTGAACCCGGCGAACCAGCTATCGCGTGAATCGTTGGTGGTACCGGTCTTGCCCGCCAGCGTTAACGATCTCGGGACGTGATTGTATGCTGAGCGGCCCGTCCCCTCGCGCATGGCGCGCTGCATGGCGTACTGGGTCAGATAGATAGCGCCGGCATCGAAACGCTGTTCGATCTTGAATGGATAACGACTCAGCGGCTCTCCGTCGGCGGCCAAGACACTGCGAATACCTCGTAGCGGCGTATTGAAACCTCCGTTGGCCAGCGTCTGGTACATGTCTGCAACCTCAATAGGCCGCAGCCCGCCAGCGCCCAACAGCATCGAGGGATAGGCTGGCCAATCCGGTGAAGCGCCCAGTCGCTCCAGGGTCTTCAAGACATGAGGCACCCCTAGATCGAGACCAAGGCGCGCCGTCGATAGATTGTAGGAATTGGCCAGCGCCTGATAGAGATAAACGGTACCGTGCGCGGTGCGCCCGTAATTTTGCGGCTTCCATACCTGGCCATCAGCGCCCTTAACCGAAAAAGGTTCATCTTCCAGCAGGCTGGTCAGCGTGTACTGACTCGGCTTCTCCAGCGCCGCAAGGTAGATGGCCGGTTTGATCAGCGACCCGATGGGTCGCGACGCATCCAACGCACGATTGAAACCGGCGAACCCAGGCTGACGACCGCCGAGCATCGCCTGCAACTCCCCGGTTTCCGGGTTGGTCACGAGCATCGCCCCTTCGACGCCTTCGGCGGCCTTGCCGAGGCGTTTCAGCGTTTCGCTCATCGCCCTCTCGGCCTTCATCTGCAGAATCGGATCGAAGCTGGTGAAGACCCGCAGCCCCTCTTCCGTCAGGTCCTCGTCACGGTAATCCTCGCGCAGCTGGCGCTTGACCAGATCGAGGAATGCCGGATAGGAACTGTCCGCCAGGCTGCCCCGCTGCGTCACCCCGAGCGGAGCTTTCCGAGCTGCTTCGGCTTCTTCGGAAGTGAGTACCTGCTGCTCGGCCAGAAGGTCGAGGATAAGGTTGCGGCGCTCCAGCGCCCGTTCCGGATGGCGCCGCGGATTGTAGTAAGTCGGGCCCTTCACCATGCCGACCAACAGCGCGATGTGCTGAACCTTCAATTCGGCCAGTGGACGGCCGAAGAAGTATTGACTGGCCAGACCAAACCCGTGAATGGCTCGGCGACCGTCCTGTCCGAGAAACACCTCGTTGAGGTAGGCCTCGAGGATTTCGTTCTTGTCGTAATGCAACTCCAGCAACACGGCCATCATCGCTTCGGTGGCTTTGCGGCTGAGGCTGCGCTCGTTAGTCAGATAAAAGTTCTTGACCAGCTGCTGGGTGAGCGTGCTGCCACCCTGGCGCACTTCGCCGGCAGTCAGGTTAACCCAGACGGCGCGCACGATGGATTTGGGTGAAACACCAAAGTGATCGAAAAACTCCCGATCCTCGACCGCGACCAATGTTTCGACCAGATAGGGCGGCGCCTGGTCGAGCTGGATCAGGATGCGGTCTTCGTTGTGAGCCGGATAAAGCCCACCGATCGTTACGGGCTCGAGGCGGGCCACCGGCAGCTCGTCACCATTGGCGCGAGTGAGACCGGCGACGAAATCGCCAGAAAAACGCACACGGATGCGCTGCGACTCTTCGATCCCTTCATAAAACCGGAACCCGCGGGTGTGCATTTCCACGGTGCTTGCGGCAACCGACATACTGCCGGGACCGCTGACAGCCTTTTCGCGGCGATACCCCAGCGCATCGAGCTCCGTCAGGAAGTCATCCTTGGCGAGCTTTTGCCCAACGAACAATTCCAGCGGCCGTGCATAGACCGTCGCCGGAATGGTCCAGCGTTTGCCGGAGAATTTCTCCTGCACCACGGCATCGAGGTAAACGGCGACGCCGGCGAGTATCACCAGGGCCACGATAGATAGCTTGATTACCCAGCCCAGCCAGGGGCGAGACCCATTGGAACGGCGCTTGGTACGGGATCGAGAGGAGCGTGCTTTAGTCATGGCGGCGCATTATACGCACTTTGATTTGCCCGGAAGACGGCCTCCTGGCGGTTTGCAGGTCTGGTCGGGGAAGACATAATGGAGCGCTTTCGAGTGTGTGACCTGCGTCCCATTGGACCCGCACACCCCATCGACAAACTGCAAGGAATGACCGTGAGCCAAGCATTGATCGCCGCACTGCAAGATCCGGCCCTCTACCCACATTCGGTCGACGGCTTCCGGATCATCGAAACCCATATCTCATGGGTCATCCTCACTGGCACCTATGCCTACAAAATGAAGAAGCCGGTGGATTTTGGCTTTCTCAACTTTACCGACCTGACGGCTCGCAAGCATTACTGCAACGAAGAGCTGCGTTTGAATCAACGAATGGCGCCAGACATTTATCTGCGCGTCCTGCCTATTACCGGCAGCGTTGACGCCCCGGTGATCGACGGCAACGGCGAGCCGATCGATTACCTTCTGCAAATGCGCGAGTTTCCGCAGGCTCAACTAATGGCCGAAGTGCAGGCACGCGGCGAGCTGACCGACGCACATATCGATGCCCTCGCCGAGCAGATTGCCCAATTTCATCTGAGCACTCCTCAGGTGCCGGCCGGCCACTCGCTGAACAGTGCCGACGCGATCGTTGCGCCGATGCGGCAAAACTTCGAGCAGATCCGCCCCTTGCTGAGCGAGCAGTCCGACCTGCAACAACTCGACGCGCTACTCGCCTGGACCGAAACGAGCATTGCCCGCCTGCAACCGCTGCTGGAGCAGCGCACCCAGCACGGTTTCATCCGTGAATGCCATGGTGACCTGCACCTGGGCAACGCAACGATCATCGACGACAAGGTCGTGCTGTTCGATTGCATTGAATTCAACGAGCCCTTCCGCCTGATCGATATCGCCTCTGACGCGGCGTTCCTGGCGATGGACCTGGAAGACCGTGGCCTGAAGTGCCAAGCACGTCGTTTCATCAACGGCTGGCTGGAGCGCACCGGAGATTACGCCTCGCTCGAATTGCTCAGCCTGTACAAAGCCTATCGGGCGATGGTTCGTGCCAAGGTCAGCCTGTTCCGGCTGTATCAGGAGCAGGACGCGGTACAGCGCCGCGTGATCCTGCGCCAGTACCGCAGCTACGCCAATCTGGCCGAAAGCTACAGCGCCATTCCTTCTCGCTTTCTCGCCATCACCCATGGCGTCTCGGCAGTGGGCAAAAGCCAGGTTGCGCTACGTCTGGTCGAGGCGCTGGGCGCCATCAGGTTGCGTTCGGACGTCGAGCGCAAGCGGTTGCATGGTGAGCAGCCGCAAGCCCTTGCCGCTGAGCTGGACGCAGGTATTTATAGCGCCGAAGCGGGCGAATCGACCTACCAGCGGCTGCACTCAGTGGCTGAGACCGCACTGAATGCCGGCTTTTCGGTGGTGATCGATGCGACCTATCTCAAGCAGCAGCAGCGTCAGTCGGCGTGGCAAGTGGCTGAGTCGACTGGCGTCCCGTTCCTGATCCTCACGTGCGAAGCGCCCGAGGCGGTGATCGAACAATGGCTTACCCAGCGGCAGGCCGAAGGCGGTGACCCATCCGACGCGACCATGGCCGTGGTCAAGGCGCAACAGGCCGCCCGCGAGCCGCTGACCGAACGCGAACAGTTGCTCAGCCGCCAGATCAACACACCCGAGGCAGGCAGCCTCGACAACCTTGTCAGTGCGGTTCGCCAACGGCTGCCAGGGCTCTAACGCACGGATACGACATCCCGCAGGCGCAACCGACGGCATTCACGCACCGCTACGGGCAGAACCCGGCGGTGCTTCTATACTTGGCGATGCCTGTCTGCGGAAGTCGACCATGCCACACTGCGCTCTGCCTTTGCTGCCGGACCATCGCCATGGGTGACAGCGTCCGGCTTTTTTCGATTCGCTCCGACGAGTATGCACAGTTCCGCCCTACCTATCCGGACGACCTGTTCCGCTGGCTCGCCGAGCGGAGCCCACGACGTCGCTATGCCTTGGATGTCGCGGCTGGCAGCGGCCAGGCGACGCTTCCTCTGCTGGAACATTTCGAGCAGGTTCTTGCCTGCGATGCCAGCCCTCACCAACTGACCGGCAGTTCGGGCTGGCGGTCCGCAACGCGCTTCGCTGCCCAGGCCGAGCGGCTGCCGTTGCGCGATGGTATGGCCGATCTACTGGTCGTCGCGCAGGCGTTGCACTGGTTTGCTACCCCGGCGTTCTTCGCCGAGGCAAAGCGAGTACTCGCGCCCGACGGCTTCTTCTGCGCCTGGTGCTATTCCCTGCTTCGTATCGAACCGAGGCTGGATGCGGTCATTGCTCGTCTGCATTGCGAAACGCTGAACGGCTACTGGCCACAAGGGCGCGCCAGTGTCGACGCAGGCTATCGCGATATCCATGCGCCATTCGAAACCCTCGAGCCTCCGGACTTCGCAATCGAGGCCCATTGGAATCTGCGCCAACTGCTCGGCTATATGCGGACATGGTCAGCCGTGAAACAGTGGCAAAAAGCTCATGGGAACGATCCGATAACTCAGCTCGCACCCGAACTCGCGCAGCGCTGGGGCGATCCGGAGCGACAGCGCAGAGTTCGCTGGCCGCTTCACTTCCTTGCCGGCTATCCGGGCCGATAGGAGCAACCGTGCACGACGAGCTGCTGACCCTGAAAAACCTCGGTAAGACATCCGCGCAATGGCTGCACGCCTCGGGTATCCATACAGCCGAGGACTTGCATCGGCTCGGCGCGGTCAACGCTTACCAGGCGGTCAAGTCACGAGGATTCAACGCATCACGCGTGTTGCTTTATGCCATCGAAGGGGCATTGCGTGACATGAACTGGAAGGAGCTTCCGGATACGCTCAAGAATGAGTTGAACCAGCGGCTCAATGGCGGCGACGCTGGAGACAAGAGCTAGCTCACAACCTCTACGTAGCGTGATTTACTCCTACCCCTCGGCAGCATTATCGTGAGTGTGCACATCGCTCAACCGTTCTGAGCCCGCTGTTCAAGGACTGTCGTCATGTATCTACTCGGGGAACAACCGGCTTATGCCGATCAGCTGATCAACCGCTTGCAGGGGATCCCCGCGCAACTTCTGGAAGGCCTGGCACCTACTGCCCCACCTATCGAAATCAAGGGTTCTGACGATCTCACCGATGAATTGCCCGAACAGCAACTGTTCATCATCGAGAGCGGGCTACTGCATGCGCTCGTTGATGAACGACCGTTGTTCTATATGCAGGAAGGGGATCTTCTCGGCCTTCGCCAAGGCATCGACTTGCCAGCTTGTCGTTATCGCAGCGACGAATCGATCCGTCTGATTCCGTATTCACGAAGCGCGGTGTTTCAACATATCCATGCCGATCAGCGCCGACAGGAGCTCTTTACGCAATATCTCATCGGCCAGACGGTACTGTTATCCGATGCGCTGGCCCGCCTGAAGCAGCCCGAAGTTCATCCGACGACCGGATTCCAGCATTTTGCTGCTGGCGAAGAGCTGATTCGTCAGGGCGACGATGCAGACAATGTATTCATCATCATCGAGGGACACGCCGAAGCGATTGTCGACGGCCAGAAGGTCGGCGATGTCCAGCGCGATGAAATCTTCGGTGCCATGGCTGTGTTCACCCACGAAAAGCGCAGCGCGAGCGTTGTCGCCACGTCCGCCTGCACGGTCATGCTGATTCCCAAGGATCAATTCCTCAGCTTGATGCAGAACAACCCGAAGATCGCGCATAGCCTGATAGAAAGCATGGCCAGGCGGATCGACCTACTCAACAAGGAAGTCACCCAGTTGCGCCTGCCAATCTCCGCTTGAGCGCGCAACGAAGCCGATTCGTTCTGGGCGGAAATTATTTCGAATCAGCTGTTGACGTCGAAATGAGAATTGTTACTATTAGCACCACTGGTCGAGAGATCAGTTGGTAAGCTGGAAGGCCAGGCAGTCGGACTTTCAGGTTATCTCCTCATCAGGCTAATCACGGTTTTGACCCGGCTCTTGCCGGGTCTTTTTTTTGCCCGAAATAAATGCCTGCCGGCTCGCATGCTTGCTACTGCAACTTCGTACCAAACTCGGCGCAATGGTCCTGCTGCGGCTGGGCCGGTGTAAACCAAACGATATCGGCCTGCTCCGCGCTCAAGGCCTCGCCCACCTCGGCTAGCATCAGGACCTTCGTGTCGCGATTCACCAGATGCAAGGGCGCGCCAAGGTCACGCCGCACATGAAATGCTCCCGCCAGCAACACCGCAGGCTTCGGGGCCGCGTTCAGTTGGTCGGCCATTCGGCGGTCGCGCTGCTGTTGCACGGCCAACATTGCTGGCAGCTGGGCCTCAGGCAGCATGTTGCAATGAGAAACGCGTATCTGCGCCAGCAGTTCCTTTTGCACAGGCTCTGCAGCTGCGACCCCCGTCAACTGCGGTTTGCGGCGGTAGATATCGGTGATCTCAGCGCGATCGAGATTCGCCGCCAGCATCGGATAAGGTTGCGCCAAGGCATACTCGACTACTGGCGCGTAAAGGTCCCAATCCCAGCCCTTTTGCCAATCCAGCGCTCCGGGCAGATCCGCCGGCCATTGCCCTCGCCCGATAGACGCCTGCACTCGCGCGACACGCTTCTGTTGATCCGGGTTGAGCATTTCCAATAGCAGGCTGCCCTGCTCGCGCCGCTGAGCCAGCGCCTGAAGAAACCAGCGCTGTAGGGCGTGATGGTCGGGGTTGTCATGGCGCTCACCAATCAATACCTGATCGACATCGGCCAACTCCCTTACCAGCTGCTGCGCCGAAAGCCGTTCGCCGCTGCGCAGATCTATGATCTGACCAAGGTCAGGATGCGCCAGGCCTTCTGGGCTCTGCCAGGACGGCAATGGCGGGATCGATTGACATGCAGTCAGCAGGATCATGGCAATAGACAACAAAAATCGCATCGATCACTCCTCAGCGCGCAATGACAAGCGGGTGCCCCCGCTCAGGGTGCTGCTGTATCAACACATCCAGGCCGAATACCGACTTCAGCGGTTCTGCACGCAGCACCTGCTCGGGCGCACCACTTAACCGCGCCCGCCCGTCCGCCAGCAGCAACAGGTGATCGCAATAGCGTGCCGCAAGATTCAGATCATGCAGAATCACCATGACCGCGCCGCCCTGCTCCGCGAACTGCCGGACGGCCTGCAGAATGCCGTGCTGATGCAATGGATCGAGCATGGCTGTGGGCTCGTCCAGCAGCAGGACCTGCCCGGCGCCACCTGGCCACAACTGCGCCAGCACGCGCGAAAGGTGCACGCGCTGCTGCTCTCCGCCCGACAGCGCCAGATAACTGCGGGCTGCCAAGTGCTGCGCATCCGCAGCCTGCAGCGCAGCAGCGACGATCCGTCTGTCTAGGTCTTGGCCACTGGCGTGGGGCAACCGCCCGAGGCTGACCACTTCGTCGACACGAAAACCGAAACTCAGCGTCGACGTCTGCGGCAGCACCGCCAGACAGCGTGCCCGCTCAGGCCCATCCCAGTCATGCAGCGACCGTTGATGCAGCTGCACCTCACCGGCGCTGATCGCCAGCTCACCGCTCAGTGCCCCAAGCAAGGTGCTTTTACCAGCGCCGTTGGGGCCCAACACGCCCAGAACCTTGCCTGACGCCAATTCGAGATCGATGTTCTCAAGCACGGTCATGGCGCCGCGACTGACCGAAACATTCCGGGCGCAGAGCATCAGCGACGCCCTCGTAGCAACAGATAAAGGAAGAAAGGCGCGCCCAGTAGCGCGGTGACGATGCCGATCGGCAACTCCGCAGGCACCAGTACGAGCCGCGCCAGCAGATCGGCCAGCAGCAGCAAACTGCCGCCAGCCAGCGCCGAGGCCGGTAGCAGCAATCGGTGGTCGGGTCCGACCAACAGACGTACCAAATGGGGCACCACCAACCCAACGAACCCGATCATGCCCGCTGCAGCCACTGCCGCCCCCACGCCCAGTGCAGTACAAAAGACCAGCTCGCGCTTGAGCCGCTCGACGTCGAAACCCAGATGACGCGCTTCGGATTCGCCCAGCAGCAGCGCATTCAGCGCTCGGGCACGGCGTGGCAGCCAACACATCACCGCCACCGTGACCAGCAGTAACGGCCAGAGCCGCGCGTAACTTGCACCGTTGAGACTGCCAAGATTCCAGAACGTCAGCGTGCGCAGCGTGCTGTCATCGGCAAGGTAGGTGAACAGCCCGATCATGGCGCCCGCCAGCGCAGTCAGCGCGATGCCCGCGAGCAGCATCGTGGCGACATCGGTGCGTCCCTCGCGACGCCCCAGGCGATAGACCAGCGCGGTAACCCCGAGGCCACCAACAAATGCACTAAGCGACAGCAGATAGGGTTCCAGTAGCGGTGAAATGCCGCCGATCAGTTCGCCCCCAACGATAGTCATTGCCGCGCCCAATGCGGCACCACTCGAGACGCCGATCAGTCCGGGATCTGCCAGTGGATTGCGAAACAAACCCTGCATGGCGACGCCGGCGAGCGCCAATACAGCGCCTGCAGCCATCCCGAGCAAGGCCCGCGGCAAACGTATCTGCCCCAGGATAAGTTCGGCCTGCGCTGTACCCTCGGCGCCAAACGAGAGACCCAGCAGACGCAGCATGGCCTGCAGAGTTTCACCGAGCGACAGGCTGACCGGCCCCAATGCCAGCGATAGCCAGAAGGCAATCAGCCACAACAGGCCCAACGAAAGGAACAGGGGGCGTGCGGTCAGCACAGGGCTCATCGAGAGTGTCGCCAGTCGGAGTTCGGGCGAAGGATAAAAGCCAGCCAGTCGGTCCGCCACCTTTAATCCGCCTTGGTCTCCACCGATCCGAGCGCCTGAGTGATAATCCCGGGCTGACAGGGGGACACATGATTCGATTATGCGCCGCGAGCGATATCGCCGAAGGCCAGAGCAAAGGCTTGGAAGTACAGGGGCAGCGCCTGCTCGTCATACGCAAGGACGACATCGTGCATGTCTACGAGAACCGCTGTCCGCATCGAGGGATACCCTTGGAATGGGTTCCGGACCAGTTTCTCGACACTAGCGGCAGCCTGATCCAATGCGCCACTCATGGCGCGCTGTTCCTCATCGAGAGCGGCGAGTGCGTAGCCGGCCCCTGTGCCGGTCAAGCCCTTCGAGCACTGCCGAGCACCGAGCGCGACGGCATCATCTGGTTGCAAAACGCGCGGTAGTGCGACGTTGCGCCCAGGCGACGATTCGCCACGTTGGGTATCATTCGTCCACTGCCCCAAGTGAGATGACCATGCGCCGTTTGCTGTGTCTGCTGATCCTGCTATTCACCCTTCCTGCCACTGCGGGCCTGTTCGATGGTCGCCCCAGTGCCACCCTGGGCGGTCTGGACAACAGCGCCGACTTTCTACCGGTGCGTGAAGCCTTCCGCCTGAGCCTGGTGGACGCAACGCCCGAGCGGATCAAACTGCGCTTCATCGGCGCCGAGGGCTACTACCTCTACCGGCATCGTTTTCAGTTCAAGGCGAGCGACGCCGGTGTGATTCTCGGCGACGCTCAGCTTCCGCCAGGCGAGCAGAAGACCGACGAGTATTTCGGTGAGGTCGAAGTCTATTACGGCATACTTGACGTCGAACTGCCGGTGCGGAACCCCGACAACAGACCCTTCACGCTGCAGGTCGGCTACCAGGGCTGCGCCGACAAGGGGCTGTGCTATCCACCGGAAACCGAGTCGTTCGAGATCGCCGCAGGTGGCACTCCGGCCCCGGCTGCACCCAGCGCCACCCACGATACCGGCGGCGATGCCCTGTCCTGGCGCTCGGTGGCGCTGTTCTTTCTCGCCGGCCTGGGCCTGACCTTCACGCCTTGCGTGCTGCCGATGCTGCCGATCCTTTCCGGCGTGGTGCTGCGCGGACAACCCGGCGGCATGCGCAGCTTCCTACTGTCGCTCGCCTACGTATTGCCGATGGCCGGCGGATTTGCCCTGCTGGGCGCACTGATGGGCGTGTTCGGCGCCGAACTGAATTTGCAGGCGCGTCTGCAATCACCCTGGGTCCTGGTGCCCTTCGCGCTGTTCTTCGTGGCCTTCGCGCTGGCGATGTTCGGTCTGTACGAACTGCGCCTGCCACACGCACTGAGCAGTCGTCTCGATCGTCTGGCCGGTAACGCCAAGGGCGGCTCATTCACGGGCGCCGCCCTGCTAGGCGGCGTCTCCAGTTTGCTGGTCTCTCCGTGCGTCTCGGCGCCGTTGGCCGGCGCCCTGCTGTATATCAGCGCCAGCGGCGATGCCCTGGGCGGCGGCTTGAAACTGTTCGCGCTGGGCCTGGGCATGGGCGCCCCGCTGGTACTGTTCGCCACCAGTGGCGGTGCGCTGCTGCCCAAGAGCGGCCCCTGGATGATCAGCGTACGCAACACCTTCGGCGTTCTGCTGCTCGCCGTGGCGGTCTGGATGCTCGAACGCGTGCTGCCGGGTCCGTTGGCGTTGGCGTTGTGGGGGTTGCTGGCCGCCGGTACGGCGTTGTTTCTGGGCACCCTTGAACTCGCTCCCAAGACACCACAACAGAAGCTCGCGCAGCTGCTTGGCCTGGTTTTGCTGGTCTATGCCCTGGCCGCGTGGATCGGCGCATTACAAGGCGGCTCCGATCCGTTGCGGCCGCTGCCACGTACCACGCTCGCCGCAGGCAGCGGGCCCGCGCAAGCCGAAAACTGGCACACCCTGTCGACACCAGCGGAACTCGACGCACAACTCGCAGCCGCTCGCACTGCGGGAGAGCCGTTGATGCTCGACTGGTATGCCGACTGGTGCATCAGCTGCAAGGTGATCGAACGCGAAGTATTTGCCGACCCGCTGATCGCGCCTCGCCTGGCCGACTACCGCCTGATCCGCTTCGACATCACCGAAAGCAATGCGCAGCAGCGCGCACTTCTCGATCGCTACAAACTGTTCGGCCCACCGGCCGTCCTGTTCTTCGATCGCAGCGGCCAGGAAATCTCCGATGCCCGTGTCGTCGGCGAAATCGACGTAGCTCAATTCGCTGAACGGTTGAACCGCGCGGAAGCATTGCGCTAGCGCCTGCCCCGCTTCGCCGCGATCACAGCGAAACGGGATTACGCCCAGCAACCTTGCGGCAATCTCCACTCATAATGCGGGCATTTACGCCGATCGCAGCATGACTGGACAGTCAGCCCCCGCTTCGTGCATAGTTTTTCCCCTTCCCGATCAGCCCCACCTTACTGGCGCGATCGGACACAACAACAAGGAATATTCATGGCGACGTTTCTGGTCCTTCACGGCCCGAATCTGAATTTGCTCGGCACCCGCGAACCGGGCGTCTACGGCTCGATGACGCTGGCGCAGATCAATCAAGATCTAGAGCAGCGCGCGCGTGATGCCGGCCACCATCTGCTGCACCTGCAATCCAACGCCGAATACGAATTGATCGAGCGCATTCACGCCGCTCGCGATGAGGGTGTCGATTTCATCCTCGTTAATCCTGCCGCCTTCACACATACAAGTGTCGCGTTACGTGACGCGTTGCTGGCAGTGAGCATCCCATTCATCGAAGTGCACCTCTCAAACGTGCACAAACGTGAACCTTTCCGCCATCACTCCTACTTTTCGGATGTCGCGGTAGGTGTGATCTGCGGCCTTGGCGCCAGCGGCTATCGGCTGGCATTGGAGGCCGCCCTGGAACAACTCGCTGCTTCCTGACGGGCCTGCGCGCAAGCATGCCGGGGCTCGATAAAGCGAGCGGCAACACCCTTTGAACTTACCTGGGAGTCAACGCTTCATGGATATTCGCAAAGTCAAGAAACTGATCGAACTGCTGGAAGAGTCCGGGATCGACGAACTGGAGATCCACGAGGGCGAAGAGTCGGTACGCATCAGCCGCCATAGCAAACAAGTGGCCATGCAACAGCCGATCTACGCACAGGCCCCCGCCGCACCAGCAGCGGCACCTGTGGCTGCCGCCCCGGTCGCTGATGCCGCTCCAGCTGCTCCGAAGCTGAACGGCACCGTGGTCCGCTCGCCGATGGTCGGCACCTTCTACCGCGCCTCCTCGCCGGAATCCAAGCCGTTCGCCGATGTTGGCCAGAGCGTCAAGAAGGGCGACATCCTCTGCATCGTCGAAGCCATGAAGATGATGAACCACATCGAGGCCGAAACCAGCGGCACCATCGAATCCATCCTGGTGGAGAATGGTCAGCCGGTCGAATACGACCAGCCGCTGTTCACCATCGTTTGAACCGCGGAGAGCCAGCGATGTTGGAAAAAGTATTGATCGCAAACCGCGGTGAAATCGCCCTGCGGATCTTGCGAGCCTGCAAGGAGCTGGGTATCAAGACCGTCGCGGTGCATTCCACTGCCGATCGCGAGCTGATGCACCTGGCCCTGGCGGATGAGTCCGTTTGCATCGGCCCGCCCCTTGCCACCAATTCATACCTGCACATCCCGTCGATCATCGCCGCGGCAGAGGTGACCGGTGCCACCGCCATTCACCCCGGCTACGGTTTTCTCGCCGAGAACGCCGACTTCGCTGAACAGGTGGAAAAATCCGGCTTCGCCTTCGTCGGCCCGAAAGCGGAAACCATCCGCCTGATGGGCGACAAGGTGTCCGCCAAGGACGCCATGATCAAATCCGGCGTACCCGTGGTTCCCGGCTCCGACGGCCCGCTGCCGGAAGACGAGAAGGAAGCCCTGCGCATCGCCCGTGAAGTGGGCTATCCGGTGATCATCAAGGCCGCAGGCGGCGGCGGTGGTCGCGGCATGCGCGTGGTGCACAAGGAAGAAGACCTGATCAAGTCAGCCAAGCTGACCCGCACCGAAGCCGGTGCTGCCTTCGGCAACCCGATGGTCTATCTGGAAAAATTCCTCGGCAACCCGCGCCACGTGGAAGTCCAAGTGCTTTCCGATGGCCAGGGCAACGCCATTCACCTGGGCGATCGCGACTGCTCCCTGCAGCGTCGCCATCAGAAGGTCCTGGAAGAAGCGCCAGCCCCTTACATCGATGAAAAGGCCCGGGCAGAAGTACTCAAGCGCTGCACCGACGCCTGCGTCGAGATTGGCTATCGTGGCGCCGGCACTTTCGAATTCCTGTACGAAGACGGGCGCTTCTACTTCATCGAGATGAACACCCGCGTGCAGGTCGAGCATCCGGTCACCGAGATGGTCACTGGTGTGGACATCGTCAAGGAGATGCTCAGCATCGCCGCTGGTAACAAGCTGTCGATCAAGCAGGAAGACGTAGTCATCCGCGGCCATTCGCTGGAGTGCCGGATCAACGCCGAAGACCCGGAGAAATTCCTCCCGAGCCCTGGCAAAGTCAAGCATTTCCACGCACCGGGCGGCAACGGCGTACGCGTCGATTCGCACCTGTACAGTGGTTATTCGGTTCCGCCGAACTACGATTCGCTGATTGGCAAGCTGATCACCTACGGCGCCACGCGCGAAGAAGCCATGGTGCGCATGCGCAATGCCCTGGACGAAATCGTCGTCGATGGCATCAAGACCAACATCCCGCTGCACCGGGATCTGGTTCGCGATGAAGGCTTCTGCAAGGGCGGCGTGAATATCCATTACCTGGAAAAGAAACTGGGTATGGATAAGCACTAAGCTGCAAGCGATATGATGTGCACCCGAAGGGAGCGGCATAGCCGCTCCCTTTCTTTTTCCTGCAGCTTGAGGCTTGTCGCCTGAAGCCGCTTTCGAAGGGAGCTTCGCATGCCCTGGCTACAACTTCGCCTCGCCATCGCCCCGGAACAGGCGCAATCCTACGAAGACGCCCTGCTCGGCGTCGGCGCGGTATCGGTGACCTTCATGGATGCCGAGGACCAACCCATTTTCGAGCCGGACCTGGGCACCACGCCGTTGTGGTCGCATACCCACCTGCTGGCCCTGTTCGAAGCCGATGTGGATGAAAGCAACCTGCTCGCGCACCTGCAGTTGCTGACCGGCGGTGAACTGCCCGATTACCAGTTGGAGCGCATCGAGGACCAGGACTGGGAGCGCAGCTGGATGGACAACTTCCAGCCCATGCGCTTCGGCCGTCGTTTGTGGATCGTGCCCAGCTGGCACGCCGCGCCCGAGCCAGATGCGGTGAACCTGTTGCTCGATCCCGGCCTCGCCTTCGGCACTGGAACCCACCCCACCACCGCGCTATGCCTGGAATGGCTGGATTCTCAAGAGCTGACCGGCCTGCAGGTGCTGGATTTCGGTTGCGGCTCGGGCATTCTTGCCATTGCCGCGCTGTTGCTGGGTGCTGACAAGGCGGTTGGTACCGATATCGATATTCAGGCCATCGAGGCGTCCCGTGATAATGCCGGACGCAACGGCATCGACCCTGCACGCTTCCCGCTGTATCTGCCCGAGCAGTTGCCGGAAGGCCAGTTCGACGTCGTGGTCGCCAATATCCTGGCGGGGCCGCTGGTGGAACTGGCACCACGGATCATCGAGCGCGCCAAACTCGGCGGTCGCCTGGCTTTGTCTGGAATTCTGGTCGAACAAGCCGAAGAGGTTCGCGCCGCCTACGCGGGCCACTTCGACCTGGACCCCACCGCTGAAAAAGACGGCTGGGTGCGGATTACGGGAATTCGACGCTCTTGAACAAAGCGTCGAATCGCGGCAGTAGTGCCGCGATTTCCGTTGCGAGACGCCACTGCCGTTCATCGATGCGCATGCGCTAGACTACGGGCATTTTTCGCCGGACCAACGCATGACCAGCTTCGTCACTCAGTGTCCTCATTGCCGTACAAGCTTTCGTGTCAGCCGCGCTCAACTCGCAGCTGCCCAAGGCGTGGTGCGTTGCGGCGCTTGCATGGAACTGTTCAATGCAGCCCGCTACCTGCAAGGGGACGATATCGCGAGCGACGTTGTCGCTGATCCGACGGTAGCCAGCCAGCCCTCCCGCAGCGAACCGGCACCGACTCACGCGACGTCACCCGCGCATCCCACCACTGACGAAACGCTCTGGATCCACGATGACCTTGATCTGGACAGCCTCGACCTGGATGAGGAACTGGCGAAGCTCGAACGCCAGGAATTGGAGTTGTCGCGAGATTTTCTGGAGCTGGAGCCACGGCCTGACGAACGCCTGCGCACCCCAACGGATGAACTCTCGTCGGCCGATGACGAGGCCTGGGCCGAGCAGCTGCTGAGCGCGGAAACCGACACACCGACAAACCACAACCGAACGCAAGCGGAGCCAGCGCTCACGACAGAGCCATTGTCCCAGACGACCGATCTTCGCTTTACACCGGTAAGCGCCGAACATCCCGCGCCGCCAAGTCCACTGACAAACCGGCCCGTTCCGCTGAACGAGAACCCCGATTCACGGGAGCGCGTCGAGCCCGTCTTCAACAGACTGATCGAGCCGGAAGTCGCGACCGAACCGGGCGACGCGGAGCAGGCTCCGGAGCGAACGACCCGCAGGAACCGTGAGGACCCGCTGTTCGAACTCGACGACGAGCCACTGCAACTCGGCTGGGAGGCGCACCGCCGCCCCTGGGGACGCTGGCTGGGCTGGGGCCTGCTGAACCTGATCGCCCTGCTTGCGCTCGCTGGCCAATATGTTGCGTACAACTTTGATGAAGTGTCGCGACAGGACCAATATCGCCCATGGCTGGCGCGAATCTGTCCCGCTCTGGGCTGCGAGCTGCCA
The DNA here is from genome assembly GCF_004331835.1 of Pseudomonas sp. IC_126. Lineage (NCBI taxonomy): Bacteria > Pseudomonadati > Pseudomonadota > Gammaproteobacteria > Pseudomonadales > Pseudomonadaceae > Pseudomonas > Pseudomonas sp. IC_126. The sequence continues at coordinate 1,163,907 of NZ_SJSS01000002.1, read as the reverse complement.
CCCAGGGTCGATATCAGCCAGATCAAGAGCAGCAATCTGGTGGTGCGCAGCCACCCCGACTTCGCCGGAGCGCTAGTGGTCGATGCGATCATCTACAACCGCGCGTCGTTCGCCCAACCGTTTCCGCTGCTGGAAATCCGCTTCGCCGACATCAACGGGCAGACACTGGCGCAGCGCACGTTCAAACCTGGCGAGTACCTGTCGGGGGAGCTTGCCGGTCGGCGGGAAATGCCATCGCAGATTCCCATTCATATCGCCCTGGACATCCTCGACCCAGGCGCAAAGGCAGTTAACTACAGCCTGAGCTTCCGCTCGCCGGATTAGGGCCAAGCACGCTATAGCCTCCGCCGCCTGTCGTATCGGCGTGCCATTCCTTGCGCTGGTTATAAGCTTAGGGCTGCTCAGATTTTGTTCAAAACAACCTTTAACCCGTCATCCGGAGCGGGTATTATGCACACCCTTTTTTGCTGTCCCGATCGACCTAACAAGCAGGCTCCAAGCAGGGAATCTTCATGTCAGCGGTACGCATCGGCCCCTATACCCTTCCGAATCGATTGATCCTCGCACCCATGGCCGGTGTGACCGATCAGCCGTTCCGCCAGCTTTGCCGGCGTCTCGGCGCAGGTCTGGTGGTGTCGGAAATGGTGACCAGTGACGTACGCCTTTGGAACAGCCGCAAATCGCGATTGCGCTTGCTGCATGAAGGTGATCCGGAGCCGCGTTCGGTGCAGATCGCGGGTGGCGATCCGCAGATGCTGGCCGAAGCCGCCGCTCGCAATGTCGAGCTGGGCGCGCAGATCATCGACATCAACATGGGCTGCCCGGCGAAGAAGGTCTGTAACAAGGCCGCCGGATCGGCGTTGATGAAAGATGAAAGGCTCGTCTCGGAAATTCTGGAAGCCGTCGTCGGTGCGGTTGATGTTCCGGTGACCTTGAAGATCCGCACCGGCTGGGACAGGCAGAACAAAAACGGACTGACGGTGGCGAAGATCGCCGAACAATCCGGAATCGCAGCCCTGGCCGTACATGGCCGTACCCGTGCCGACCTTTATACGGGCGACGCCGAGTACGACACCATCGCGGCGATCAAGCAGGCGGTGTCGATACCGGTGTTTGCCAATGGAGATATCGATACGCCGCTCAAGGCGCGTCAGGTGTTGAGCGCAACAGGTGCCGATGCACTGTTGATTGGTCGAGCGGCACAGGGCAGACCCTGGATCTTTCGCGAGATCAATCACTACCTGGCGACCGGCGAGCTGCTGGCTCCGCCGGGTCTGACCGAAATCGAAGACGTTCTGCTGGAACACCTGAGCGCGCTACACGCCTTCTATGGCGATGTCATGGGTGTGCGCATCGCGCGCAAGCATGTCGGCTGGTATCTCGCAACACTATCCGGCGCGCGTGAATATCGCGCCCGGTTCAATGGTTTGGAAGACAGGGACGCGCAATGCGCCAGTGTTCGAGCATTCTTTGCCGAACGCCGAACAGGCCCTGACTCGGGGGAAGGGAAAGGGGTGGCTGCATGACGCTGTTGAACGAAACACTGGTAACTGGAACAACATCCGTGAGCGACAACGTGAACCTCAAGCAACACCTCAACACGCCAAGCGAAGCAGGCCAGACCCTGCGTGGCAGTGTCGAGAAGGCGTTGCACAATTACTTTGCCCATCTGGAAGGCGCGGACGTCACGGACGTTTACAACCTGGTCCTTTCCGAAGTGGAAGCACCACTGCTCGAAACCGTAATGAATTACGTCAAGGGCAACCAGACCAAGGCCTCCGAACTGCTGGGCCTGAATCGCGGCACCCTGCGCAAGAAACTCAAGCAGTACGATCTGCTGTAAGCCGAACCAAAAGCTGGAAGCCGGACGTTTCCAGCCTCGGCATACGGCTCGACTTCTAGCTTCTAGCTAGCTGCCCCGAATCCGCCTCCATCGACTGGAATAAAGATGACCGACCATTCCCTCCGCCTTCCCGTCCGCCGCGCGCTGATCAGCGTGTCCGACAAGACCGGCGTCGTTGAATTCGCCCGTGAACTCGCCACCCTCGGTGTCGAGATCCTGTCCACTGGCGGCACCTTCAAGCTGCTGCGCGAGAACGACATCGCCGCCGTCGAAGTCGCAGACTACACCGGCTTTCCGGAAATGATGGACGGGCGGGTCAAGACCCTGCATCCGAAGATCCACGGCGGCATTCTTGGCCGTCGCGATCTGGACAATGCGGTCATGGCCGAGCACGGCATCGCCCCGATCGATCTGGTCGCGGTCAATCTCTACCCGTTTGCCGCCACCGTCGCAAAACCCGGCTGCACGCTTCCGGACGCCATCGAGAACATCGATATCGGCGGTCCGACCATGGTTCGTAGCGCTGCGAAAAACCATAAAGACGTGGCCATCGTGGTCAATGCTGATGACTACGCCGACGTCATCGAGAATCTGCGCAACGGCGGCCTGACCTACGCGCAGCGCTTCGATCTGGCACTCAAAGCCTTCGAACACACCGCATCCTACGACGGCATGATTGCCAACTACCTGGGCACCATCGACCAGAGCGTCGACACCCTTTCCACCGAAGGCCGCAGCCTGCTGCCTCGCACCCTCACCACGCAGTTCGTCAAGGCGCAGGACATGCGCTACGGCGAGAACCCACACCAGATCGCCGCCTTCTACGTCGAGCAGCCCGATGAAGCCTGCGTCGCGACCGCTACCCAACTGCAGGGCAAGGAGCTGTCGTTCAACAACGTGGCCGACACCGACGCCGCACTGGAATGCGTAAAAAGCTTCGTCAAGCCGGCCTGCGTCATCGTCAAACACGCCAACCCTTGTGGCGTCGCCGTGGTGCCGGAAGACGAGGGCGGCATCCGCCAGGCCTACGAGCTGGCCTATGCCACCGACAGCGAATCGGCGTTCGGCGGCATCATCGCCTTCAACCGCGAGCTGGACGGTGAAACCGCCCGCGCCATCGTCGAGCGCCAGTTCGTTGAAGTGATCATTGCGCCGAGCGTATCCGCCGAAGCCCGTGAGGTTGTCGCCGCCAAGGCCAACGTGCGCCTACTCGAGTGCGGCCAATGGCCGGCCGAACGCGCACCGGGTTGGGATTACAAGCGGGTCAACGGTGGTCTGCTGGTACAAAGCCGCGATATAGGCATGATTACCGCGGACGATCTGAAGATCGTGACCCAGCGCGCCCCGACCGAGCAGGAGATCCACGACCTGATCTTCGCCTGGAAGGTGGCCAAGTTCGTCAAGTCCAACGCCATCGTCTACGCCAAGAATCGCCAGACCGTGGGCGTCGGCGCCGGCCAGATGAGCCGGGTCAATTCCGCCCGCATCGCCGCGATCAAGGCCGAACATGCTGGCCTGCCGGTACCCGGCGCGGTCATGGCCTCGGATGCCTTCTTCCCGTTCCGCGACGGCATCGACAATGCCGCCAAAGCCGGCATCACTGCAGTGATCCAACCGGGCGGTTCGATGCGCGACGCCGAAGTCATCGCCGCGGCAGACGAAGCCGGCATCGCCATGGTGTTCACCGGCATGCGCCACTTCAGACACTAATAACGGTCGCGCTCGGACAGGCATCTGCGGCGTTGTCCGGCCCTCCCCCATGCTCATGCCAGAAGGCAGCTCCGCTGGGTAAAGGGCCTGACGCCTTGCATCTACCGACCCGATTACGACCTCGAGATTCGTAGGTTGGGATGAGCGAAGCGATACCCAACGATCCGGCATCGTCCGGACCCGCCAGGAGATTTTTCATGAACGTACTGATCATCGGCAGCGGCGGACGTGAACACGCGCTGGCCTGGAAGGTGGCGCAGGACCCACGGGTGAATAAGGTGTTCGTCGCGCCGGGCAATGCCGGCACTGCGACCGAAGCCAAGTGCGAAAACGTCGACATCGACGTGCTGGCCATCGAGCAACTGGCGGATTTCGCCGAAAAGAACGTGCAGCTGACCATCGTCGGTCCAGAGGCGCCACTGGTCAAAGGTGTGGTCGACCTGTTCCGTTCGCGTGGTCTGGATTGTTTCGGCCCCACCGCCTCAGCCGCGCAGCTGGAAGGCTCAAAAGCCTTCACCAAGGACTTCCTTGCTCGTCACCAGATCCCTACCGCCGACTATCAAAACTTCACCGAGGTGGAGCCGGCGCTGGCTTATCTGCATGAGAAAGGCGCGCCCATCGTGATCAAGGCCGATGGCCTGGCAGCCGGCAAAGGCGTGATCGTCGCCATGACCCTGGCAGAAGCTGAAGAAGCCGTACGCGACATGCTCTCGGGCAACGCCTTCGGTGATGCCGGCGCACGCGTCGTGATCGAGGAATTCCTCGATGGCGAAGAGGCCAGCTTCATCGTCATGGTCGATGGCGAGAACGTCCTGCCGATGGCCACCAGCCAGGATCACAAGCGCGTCGGTGATGGCGACAGCGGGCCGAATACCGGTGGTATGGGCGCCTATTCGCCCGCTCCGGTGGTCACCGCCGAGGTTCACCAGCGTGTCATGGACGAGGTGATCTGGCCGACCGTCAAGGGCATGGCCGCCGAAGGCAATGTCTACACCGGCTTTCTCTATGCCGGCCTGATGATCGACAAGGCCGGCGCACCGAAGGTCATCGAGTTCAATTGCCGCTTCGGCGACCCGGAAACCCAGCCCATCATGCTGCGCCTGCAATCGAGTCTGGTGCTCCTGGTCGAGGCAGCACTGGCGAAGGCGCTGAATAAGATCGAGGCACAATGGGATCCTCGCCCGAGTCTGGGCGTCGTTCTCGCGGCTGGAGGCTACCCCGGCGATTACAGCAAGGGCGCGACGATTCGCGGCCTGGAGGCTGCAGCGCAACTGGAAGGCAAGATATTCCATGCCGGCACGACGCTGAAGGACGGCGCGATCACTACCTCCGGCGGACGCGTGCTCTGCGCAACAGCCATGGGCGAAACGGTCTCGGCAGCCCAGCAAAACGCCTACGCGCTGGCTGCACGCGTCGAATGGGACGGCCACTTCTACCGCCATGACATCGGCTACCGTGCAATTGCGCGCGAACAGGGCAAAAGCTGAGCGAGGAACTCGCTGGAATGTGCGCAACGGCAGACCTTATCTTCCGTTGCACGCATTACAGGGGCACATGGCGATGGCTATAATCTGCCGTCAGATAGATGAAGGGACTTCAATCGTGCGTCGACTTAGAGTCGCCATTGCTTTTGCCTTCAGTCTATTGCTGGCTGCGCTGTCGTCATTCGACGCGGTGGCCGAGCCACTCTCTTCCGACCCCGCTGCCGCCACGCAACAAACGGGACCCAATTGGCGACTGCTCATTGATCAGTCAGGCCTGCTTACGCTCGATGAGGTTCTGGATCAGCGCGGTCTGTTCCAGCGAATCGACACCCGCTCCTATGCTGCTCCGGCAAGCGACAGCGCCGTTTGGCTACAGGTGAGCCTCCCCCCCTTCACTCAGCCGAACTGGCTGTGGGTATTCGCCCCTCGTGTGCAATATCTCGACTTCTACCTGCTACGCGACGGGCAGCTCGAGCAACATATTGAAACCGGCGAGCTGAGACCGCTGGATTCGCGCCCTCTGCCGACGCGCGCCTACCTGTTCTCGCTGCCCAACGACGATGCGCCTCGCGAGGCCTACGTTCGGTTGCAGTCGTCGCACCCGATCATGACTTGGTTCTATACGATCGACGAAGCTGGGCTGGTCGAGCAGGCCCGCCCGGCGTACCTGTTCGGTGCGTTGTTCGGTGCCCTGGCGCTGCTGATGGTCTACAACCTGCTGCGCTTCGCCTACACGCTCAGTTACAGCCATGTATGGCTGGCCGTGCTACACGGCGCACTGCTGATCTGCGCCATGGCGAACCTCGGCTTGCTGGCTGTATGGATACCGAACCTGATCTATAGCCAACCATTGATTGCCGATATGGCGGCGCTGCTCACCTGCCTGTCCCTGCTTGCCTACACCTTTGGCTTCTTCCAGCACCGCACGCGATCCTGGGTGACGTGGCTGCTGGCGACGCTAGCAGGCGTTGTCATCGCGTTGGCGACCATCATATTGCTCACCGGCGAGTTGTGGTTCAGTTGGCTGATCTACGTCTCGGTATTGGTCACTGCGCTCAGCGTTACCGCGGTGGCGATCCATCATTGGCGGCAGCGCTATGAGCCCGCCAGGCTGGTAGTCGCCGGTATGCTGCTGTTCGATGGCGGCTTCTTATTCGTTCTGCCCATTCTGCTGGGCTTCGACCAGCTCGATCCCAACTGGCTGACCGGCATCATGTTCAGTGTCGCCACGTGCTCGGGTCTAATCCTCAGCTTCGCATTGCTGGAGCGGCAACGGCAGATCCAGGCCAACAGTCGCAATCAGCACACTGCTGAGGCGGTCACCAGCGCTGAGCTACGGACCAAGGCGGACTTCCTTGCCAAGATCAGCCACGAAATTCGCACCCCCATGAACGGGGTGCTGGGTATGAGCGAGTTGTTGCTGGACACTTCGCTGTCGGCCAAACAGCGCGATTACGTACAGACGATTCACAGCTCCGGCAACGAACTGCTCAACCTGATCAACGAGATCCTGGATATTTCCAAGCTGGAGTCCGGACAAATCGAACTGGACGATGTTCAGTTCGACCTCAATGCCCTGATCGAGGACTGTCTGAGTATCTTCCGGGCCAAGGCCGAGCAGCAGAAGGTCGAGTTGATCAGCTTTGTTCAGCCGCAGATTCCACATGTCGTCGCAGGCGACCCTACCCGTCTGCGCCAGGCCTTGTTGAACCTGCTCGAAAATGCCTTCAAGCAGACGGAAGAAGGCGAAGTCCTGCTGATCGCAGCGGTGGACGAGCACGAAGCGCCTCCGCGGCTGCGCATCACCGTGCAAGACAGTGGGCGGCCCTTGGAAGCGCAGGAACGCGATGCGTTGCTCAATGCTGCTCTGGATAGCCGCGACTTCCTCTCCGCAACCCGCCACGGCGGCCGACTCGGTCTGATCATCGCCAGACAACTCGTTCACTTGATGGACGGCGAGTTCGGCATCCAGACCGGCGGCATCTCAGGCAACACGTTATGGATAAGCCTGCCGTTGGGTGCCGAACTTACCGAACAACCCGCCAGCGATCTCGACAGCCAGCTGAAAGGGGCACGCCTGCTGGTAGTCGATGACAACGACACCTGCCGGAAGGTCATCAGCCAGCAGTGCAGCAGCTGGGGCCTGGACGTCAGTGCCGTGGCCTCTGGCAAGGAGGCGCTTGCCCTGCTCCGCACCAAGGCGCACCTGCACGAATACTTCGATGTCGTCCTGCTCGATCAGGACATGCCCGGCATGACGGGTATGCAGCTGGCCAGCAAGATCAAGGAAGACTTCAGCATCAACCACGACATTCTGCTGATCATGCTGACCGGTATGAGCAGCGCGCCGAGCAAGATCATTGCGCGCAACGCCGGAATCAAGCGCATCCTGGCCAAACCCGTTGCTGGCTACACCCTGAAAACGACCCTCGCCGATGAGATCTCTCGCCGCACCACTACCGTAGCCTCCACCGCCATTCAATCCAGCACACCGTTTTCGGTACCGGACGACTTCCTCATCCTGGTCGCCGAGGACAACAGTATTTCCACCAAAGTCATCCGAGGCATGCTGAACAAGCTGAACCTCAAGCCGGACACTGCCAGCAACGGCGAGGAAGCGCTCGAACTGATCAAGACGCAACCCTACGATCTGGTGCTAATGGACTGCGAGATGCCTGTCATGGACGGCTTCGAGGCGACCGCGAGGCTACGCGCCTGGGAGTCTTTGGCAGGTCGCCCGCGAACGCCTGTAGTGGCGCTGACGGCTCATATTCTCAGTGAGCATCGCGAGCGCGCCCGCGAAGCCGGCATGGATGGGCACATGTCCAAACCCGTCGAGATGTCGCAACTGCGTGAACTGATCGAACGTTGGGTAGATATCCGAGCGGCAGCCTCTGCGGATCGGCACAACCGCCCCTGATCATTGCTGGGAAATTGGCGACACGCTGCGCACATCCTCAATTACCAGGAGGCTTTCCGGTTGCGCCGGCATTCGTGAAGTATCCATCCGTAAATCCTGAGCAGGGACGGCGTAAGTCATCCGTCGCGTCAGCATGCGCAGTGCACTCATCAGCAGTGCGATCGCCAATCGCTCGCCGGGACAGCGATGCCCTGTCGCGGCATCGCCACCGCCCTGAGTGATGAAATTGAACGCACTGCCATCCCAGGTGGCGAAACGTTCGGGCCGAAACGCTTCAGGCTCAGTCCAGAGCCGCGAGTCCCGATTGGTCCCGTAGAGGTCCAGGAGCACTCGCGTACCTTTAGGGAAGTGATAGCCCCGCCATTCGAAATCCTTTCGCACGCGCGCCGCAGTGAAAGGAAAAAAGGCATGAAGCCGGCGAACTTCCTGTGCAAAGGGTTCCAGCGCAGCATCATCTCGCTGCAACCCCTGCTGCCACGCTGGATGCGCCAGCAATTCCAGCGCGGCGTAGATAATGAAGCGCGTAACCGCAACTGTCGGGCGCAACAGATTGAGCATTTCGACTGCCGCCGCTCTTTCATCAAGCGCCTTTCCGTCTAAATCGAGATACTGCGCAACCACGGCCAGCGCCCGAGTTTCATCGACCTGCAGTTCCCCGGCTCGCACTCGTGTGATCAGCTCGATCATCCAGTTTTCCGCCTCTTTACGCGCCTTGCGCGCGCGCAAGTGGCGGGCTCCAATACCACCCGCGCCATCGATCATGGCGGCCAGCTGATCACGACGCAGTAGTACATCACCCCCGGCGAGCGGTACGCCGGCCCACCCACACACCGAGCGGGTGAGAATCGCCTGGACCTCCGGCATGAGGACGATGCGGTCGCTACGCTGCCAGGTCTCGATGGCCGCCTGCCAATGGGTCTCGCTCAACCGCACCAGTTCGGCGACCGCATCGTCGGTCAGCAACGACATGAATAGTCGCTTGCGATGCCGATGGGCCTCACCATCCAGCCCCTGCACACCGCCTTGGCCAAACAGCGTTTTCTGCAGCATGCGCGGTGCGGCGTGCTGACGCTCGAATAGCTGCTCGTCGTAAAACAACCTCGCAGCCTCTTCGCCGCTCATGCAGATCGTGTTCTGTAGCAGCAGGCGGACCTGGAAGATGTCTGATCCCAGCCGCTGACATCGGCTGGGAATGAACGAGTACCCTTCGCTGAGCAGCGAAAGCGAACTCTCTGCTTGTAGATCACGCGGGATATCAGGCACTACTGTTTCCTCCCTTGATGTCAGGCCCTACGGTGGACCCCATCCCGTTGTCCCGGTGCCCGTTCCCGCTCACACCAATGCCAGAATGAACAAAACGCGCGCTCCGATGCCGATAAAAGACTGGCCGAACTATTCCGCGACGCTTGTGCCCCATTGTCCGAACCTTCGCTTCGAGGCATAAGCCGTCGCCAAGGAGCCAACCCAATGATGAAGAGGAGCGATGTCGTCTGGACCTTTGTCGGCATCACGGCGGTACTGCTTTCCGGCTATCTGCTCTATCAGGAAATTCACAATCTCTCGCTGGCCGAACTCACCGAAAGTCTCGAGGCCATCAGCTATCGGGACTGGCTGCTGGCTGGCCTGGCGACGCTTGGTGCTTACACCGCGCTGGCTTGGTATGACCGGATTGCCATAGCCCACCTGGGCAAGAACATCTCCTGGTGGTTCATCACGCTTTGCTCGTTCACCACCTATGCCCTGGCGCACAACGTGGGCGCGTCGGTGTTTTCCGGGGCGGTCGTGCGCTATCGCGCGTATCGCAGCAAGGGACTCAGTCCGCATGAGATCGGCGTATTGATCGTATTCTGTTCCCTCACGTTTTTTCTCGGCACCTTGCTGGCTGGGGGAGCCGTATTGATTCTGCGGCCGGATTTGCTGAGCAGGCTCATCGACGCAGACCCTTGGCTTTCGCTCGCCATTGGGACGTCCCTGCTGTGCCTGGTCGGTCTTTACGTGATTGGGGCCTGGCGACATTTCGCGCCCATGCATCTTGGGAAATGGCGAATCGATTACCCACGCCTTCCGATCGTCGGCAGGCAGCTGATTGCCGCACCACTGGAACTGGCCTGCGCGGCGGCAATCATCTACTTCGCGCTTCCCGACGCGCAGAACCCCGGCTATCTGGTGGTACTCGGAGTATTTCTCGCATCCTTCTCGCTGGCGTTGTTGTCCCATGCACCCGGCGGGCTCGGCGTACTCGAGGTGACCTTCATCGCCGCCTTGCCGGAGCTGCCTACCGCCGACGTCCTGGCTGCACTGATCGTATTCAGGGCCTTCTACCTTCTGCTGCCATTCGCCCTGGCGATATTGATCGTGATGGTATTCGAAGCCACCCAGTGGTCGGCAAAACGACGCACCGGCATCGGCTCCGGTCAGTAAACTACGGGAACACCACCATTGCAGTATGGCTATGTTCGCTCGCTCGGGTGATCATTCGCCTCCATTTCGAGATGAAACACGAAATCACATGACCGACACCCGTACCACCCGACCAGGCTCCGATCAACCGCCCGAGCACAAGCCACGGCCCTTGATGGATTTGGCGATCAGCATCGTGATCCCATCATTGATCCTGATGAAGCTTAGCGGCGAGAACCGCCTTGGCGCCGACGGCGCGCTTCTGCTGGCGCTGGCGTTTCCGCTCGGCTGGGGTCTGTTTGAACTGGCGAAATATCGTAAATTCAACTGGATCGCCCTGCTGGGCCTCGTCAGCGTGCTGCTTACCGGCGGCATCGGCCTACTGCAACTCGACCCCCAATGGCTGGCAGTCAAGGAAGCCGCAATTCCCGGCATCATCGGCATTGCGGTACTGGCCTCGACCCGCACCCGCTTCCCGCTGATCCGCACCCTGCTCTACAACCCCAAGGTGCTCAACGTCGACAAGGTTCACGAGCAGCTCGAGCGCAACGGGCAAACCGCTCACTTCGAAACGCGGCTGCTGCGCGCCACCTACTTTCTCAGCGGTACCTTTTTTTTCTCTTCTTTCATGAACTATGTACTGGCCAAATGGATCGTCAACAGCCCGGCCGGCAGTGAAGCCTTCAACGCCGAGCTGGGTCGCATGACCCTGCTCAGCTACCCTATGATCGCGATCCCGAGCATGTTGATGATGATGGCGATCTTCTATTACCTCTGGCGCACCATTCACGGCCTGACCGGCCTGCACCTCGAGGACATCATCGCCCCGCACGCGCACGCCGATCGGCGTGGTGGAAAATCCTGACCGCCTCGGCGATCACGCCGACATCAGCAGCATCCACAACGGCAGGCTGATCGCCGCGAGCATGGTCGAGAGAAACACCGTCGAACTGACCGCGCGGGTATCGTCCGGATTGGCCACGAAAGCCAGCACGTTCACGCCACTCGGACAGGCCGCCAGCAGCACCAGCACGCTACGTGCTTCATGACTCAGCCCGGGCAACAACCCACTGACGTACCACACCAGCAATGGAAACAAGCCCAGCTTGACGAGCGTCAGCGCCAACGCAGTAGGACTTGGACGCAGCCGATAGCGTGACAAACTGATACCCAGCACCAGCAGTGCGCAAGGCAACGCTGCCTGGGCCAGCCAATCAGCGATGCGCCATATCGACTGCGGCAGACCGAAGCCCGAAACGTTCAGCAAGGCTCCGAGCAACAGCCCCACAATGAGCGGGTTGGCGAGATTCTTCAGCAGCGCCGTGCCACTGACCTTCTGCCCCGAGCCGAACGCGCTGTAGAAGCTCTGCAGCGAAAACAGGATCAGGCTGTGAAAAACCAGGATTGCGAATACGTACACCAGGCTCGCCTGTCCGAGCAACGTGGTCACCAGCGGGATTCCGACCAGCACGTTATTGGAGTAGGCAGCCGTCAATCCCAGCGGCGAAGCGCGCCCCAGCAAACGATGCGCAATCAACCCTACGAAGATGAAGATGGCGAGCACCGGACCAAAATAGGCCAGCAATAGCATCGGAGACATGCCGTCGCTCAGCTGTGCGCGGGCGATACCGGTGAACAGGACGGCCGGCATGAACAACTTGAAAGTGATATTGGCGAGCCCGGCTGCCGCTTCACCAGCGAGCCAACCTCTCCAGCCCAGCAGATAGCCGAGCATGATCAAGCCAAAGATGGGCAGGATTGCCTCAAACACGACCACGCAGCTACTCCAACGACCGGTACGGCCTCATGCCGCCCCGTAAAAAGGTGGCAAAGAATACCGACTCGCGGACAGGATAACCAACAGGTGTGGCCCCAAGTCACCCCGGGGCAAATCCGATAGGTCAGCCGTCAGATCTGAGGAGGCGCAGCGACAACCGCGGCACCCGTTTCCGCAGTGGCCAATGCGTCGAGCACAACCGACAACTCTTCGTGCCAGTCATGCGTAGCGATGCCAAAGGTTGTTTCGAATCGGGTGCAATCGAGCACGGACCAGGCCGGCCGACGCGCGGGCGTCGGGTATTGTGCGGTCGTGATCGAAGATACCTGTGGTTGTTTAGGAAGCATGCCCTTGACTGCTGCCTGGCGGAAAATCTCTACAGCAAAATCGAACCAAGTACAGGGCGAACGGCCGCTGTAGTGATAGAGCCCCCATGCAAGCGCGCCTTCACGTGCATATCGCTGAGCCAGCTGCAGTAGCACATCGGCAATGCTGCCGGCCTGGGTAGGGCAGCCAAACTGATCAGCGACCACCGAAAGCGAGTCACGCTGACGCCCCAGGCGCAGCATCGTCTTGACGAAATTGTGGCCATGCGCGCCATACACCCAGCTGGTTCGCAGAATCAGATGCTCATCCAACACAGCCCGGATGGCCTCTTCACCAGCCAGCTTGCTCGCACCGTATACGCCCGTTGGTTCGACTTCGTCTTCTTCGCGGTAAGGCTCTCGGGCTTCGCCGGAAAACACGTAATCAGTGGAGATGTGCAGCAATGGGATGCAGGCATACCGGGCGGCTTCGGCCAATCTGGCCGCCCCCTCACGGTTCACTGCGAACGCCTGCTCGCTATGCGTCTCGGCGTTGTCGACATGAGTGTAGGCGGCCGCGTTGATGATCATCCCCGGCTCGAGCAGGGCTACGACAGCTGCCACCTGATCAGCATCGGTAATGTCCAGCTGCTCCCGGGTCATGCTAAGCGCCTCGAGACCATACTTATTCGCACGGTCTACCAACTCGTGGCCGACTTGGCCACCGGCACCGCATACAAGGATTCGCATCTGGTTATCACCTCATTCAAAGCTCGCTAGTAACGGCAAGCACGATTCGTAAAGCAGATTCGATACAGGCCCATCGCGCTGAAACCGCCGGGATAGCGCGGCTCAAGCACATTCAGGCCAGCATAAACGAATTTTGTTCCGTCGAAAGCAAGGCTGATAAGAATTATTCCCAGCTCGTCGGAAGCATGGCGGGACCGTGATGACAACTTCATGAAGACAATTCGCAAGCGGGCGGTGCCAACACGCGTGAAACTCGACACCGCCGGTGGGGACCAATCTGAAAGAGGTGGTGTTATGGCGGAACCTACGGCGTGCCCAAGCCTGTAGGCCTCGCATCGTTCATGCTTGTGGAGGAATCGTTATGCCTAGAGGTGAAAAATCCAAGTACACCGATAAACAGCAACGCAAAGCCGAACATATCGAACAGAGCTATGAGGAGCGCGGTGTGCCCGAGAAGGAAGCCGAAGCACGTGCGTGGGCCACGGTGAACAAGCAATCTGGCGGCGGCGAGCGCAAGGGTGGGTCGGGGCAGAACAAAAGCGAGACAGCCAAGCGCGCCGACCGCAAGGATTCTTCTCATCGCGCAGCGAAAGCACGCTCCGGCGATTCACCCAACAAGGGCTCGGCGCGTAGCAATCGCTCCGGCAGTAGCTCGCTCACCGAACTGACGCGGGACGAACTGATGCAGAAAGCCCGTGAGCGTGACGTCCGCGGTCGGTCGAAGATGCGCAAGGACGAGCTGATCAAGGCACTCAGCTGATGGAAACCGACATGCATGATCCCGATCCGCGGGACGATGGAACGCCGAGCCCCTTTCCAGATCCAGAGCGCAAGGAGCCCGATCAACCGGTGCCTATCGAAGACCCCGACGACCCTGATCAGTCGGAGAAAGGCGGAGCCGGCTAAACTTTCCAGCTCCTCATCCATCACAGCTAAAGCCCAGCGAGACGCCAACAGGCGCGGCGGTATGGCTAAACAGCCCTATTGAATTCAGGAGACCGTGATGAGCTATGTACAACTGAGCGACAAACAGACCTTGCGCGAGCGTGCCCGGCAGCATGTCGAAAACGGTGCGGTGACCGAAAGCTATTCAGCAGACCGCGACACCGTGATCAATCTGCTCAACGAGGCATTGGCCACCGAGCTGGTCTGCTACCTGCGCTACAAGCGCCATTACTACATGGCGACTGGATTGAAATCGAGCGTTGCCGCAGCAGAGTTCCTTGAGCACGCCAACGAAGAGCAGGAACATGCCGACCGACTGGCCGAGCGTATCGTGCAGCTGGGCGGCGCACCAGACTTCAATCCGGACAGCCTTACCGAGCGATCACATGCGCAATATGCCGAAGGCAACGGCCTGCGCGACATGGTCTTCGAAAACCTGGTTGCCGAGCGCATCGCCATCGACAGCTACCGCGAGATCGTTCAGTACATCGGCGACAAGGACCCAACCACACGACGGATCTTCGAGGATATTCTCGCGCAGGAAGAAGAACACGCCGATGACATGGCCAGCCTGCTCGACGGCATGAACTGAGACTGCAAGCTGCAGCCTGCAAGGATTGTCGGATCGATGGAGGACGCTTAGATACCGGCGGGTGTCTAGAAAAGCACGGTCAAGTGTGGCCCGTAGATGAGGTTGGCGCGCTTGAAGCTTGAAGCTTGAAGCAAAAAAAGGCCACCCGAAGGTGGCCTCAAAAAGGAAAGGAGAGTACTGCTCAGCCGGCAGCTGCCGGGCGCATGTAGGAGATCGGTGCGGTCTGGGAATCATCGAATGTCACCATCTCCCACGCGTCCTTCTGTTCCATCAAGGTGCGCAGCAAACGATTGTTCAATGCATGTCCGGATTTAAAGCCGCGGAATTCGCCGATCAAACTGGTGCCCAGCAAGTAAAGATCACCGATCGCATCGAGAATCTTGTGCTTAACGAACTCGTCCTCATAACGCAGGCCGTCTTCGTTGAGCACGTGGTCTTCGTCAACCACAATCGCGTTTTCAACGCTTCCACCCAAAGCCAGATTGTGCGAGCGGAGGAACTCGATGTCGCGCATGAAACCGAACGTCCGTGCACGACTGACTTCCTTGACAAAGGAAGTGCTGGAGAAATCCACGCTGGCGGTTTGGGTGCGACCGCGGAAAACCGGATGGTCGAAGTCGATCTCGAAACTCACTTTGAAGCCTTCGAATGGTATGAACGTGGCGCGCTTGTCGCCGTCCTCCACCGTGACCTCGCGGATGATGCGGATGAATTTCTTGGGGGCGTCCTGCTCCTGCAGGCCGGCTGATTGAATCAGGAATACGAAGGGGCCAGCGCTACCGTCCATGATCGGCACTTCCGATGCGGAAAGCTCGACATAAGCGTTATCGATGCCAAGTCCAGCCATGGCCGAAAGCAAATGCTCCACCGTGTCGACTTTGACGTCACCGCTTACCAGCGTGGTCGACATGGTTGTCTCGCCGACGTTCTCGGCCCGTGCGGCAATCTGCACGGGCGGGTTGAGATCGGTGCGACAGAACACGATTCCAGTATCCACGGGTGCCGGCTTCAGGGTCAGGTATACCTTTTCCCCCGAATGCAGGCCGACGCCAGTGGCGCGAATGATGTTCTTCAAGGTGCGTTGTCTGATCATGGCTTGGTTTCGCTATTGCGCTGTTGCGAATGGTTTCCAACAAAGGTGGCGATCATAGCAGAACCCCAGTTTGCTGAATACCAATCAACCCAATACTCCTGATAAATCAAATCAATCAGCCTGGCGACGCAGGAAGGCCGGAATATCAAGGTAATCCAAATCCTCCTGAGGATTCATTTTCGCCGCAGTCGCCACGTTGGCCTGATTGCGCATGATGGTCGGGCGGTCCAAATCACGGTAGTTCACCGCTGCCTGATCCTGACGTGGAGCCGGCGCTGCCTGCGGCGCGACCGCAGCGGTCTGCAGGGTATTGTCGACAACCTTGACCGGTTTCTCATTACGCGGGCCGAGTCCCGTAGCGACGACGGTAACGTGCAGTTCGTCGAGCATATCGGGATCGATCACAGCACCCACTTTGACGGTCGCTTCATCGGACGCGAACGCCTCGATGATCTCGCCGACGGCAGCGTACTCACCGAGCGAAAGATCCAGACCAGCGGTGATGTTGACCAGAATGCCGCGAGCACCCTGCAGATTGACGTCTTCCAGCAGCGGGTTGCGGATAGCCGCCTCGGTGGCTTCGCGAGCGCGGTTGGGGCCGGTTGCGCAACCCGTACCCATCATCGCCATGCCCATTTCACCCATGACGGTTTTCACGTCGGCGAAGTCAACGTTCATCAGGCCGGGGCGCTGCATGATGTCGGAAATGCCGCGCACGGCGCCGGTGAGTACGTCGTCGGCCTTGGCGAAAGCCGCGAGCAGGCTCGCATCCTTGCCCAGGATGGTCAGCAGCTTTTCGTTGGGAATGGTGATCAGCGAGTCGACACACTCGGAGAGCTGACGAATGCCCTCATCGGCGACCTGCATGCGACGACGCCCCTCGAACGGGAACGGGCGAGTCACCACTGCTACGGTCAGAATGCCCATTTCCTTGGCAACCGAAGCGATGACCGGCGCGGCGCCGGTACCGGTACCACCGCCCATGCCGGTGGTGATGAACACCATGTCAGCGCCCTGCAGCACCTCGGCGATGCGCTCGCGGTCATCCATGGCAGCCTGACGACCAATATCAGGATTGGTGCCGGCGCCCAGGCCTTTGGTAATAGCGGAACCCAACTGCAGTACGGTCCGCGCTTCAATTTTCTTCAGCGCCTGAGCATCGGTGTTGGCGCAGATGAATTCGACGCCTTCGACGCTGTTGCGCACCATGTGATTGACGGCGTTGCCGCCGCCTCCGCCTACGCCAATGACCTTAATCACTGCACTTTGCGGGGTATGATCTACGAGTTCGAACATTTCCCTCTCTCCTTCCAGCTTTCTAGTTGTGGTTACTGCTACTGCCGCACTGCTCAGAAATTGCCTTGGATCCAGCTTTTGAGCCGGTCCACGACAGATGTTTTGGGTTCTTCGGCGAAGTGGCCGAGACCGGACATGGTCGTGCCATCGGTCTGCTTGCGCATGCCGTACAGCAACAGGCCCACGCCCGTTGAATAGATAGGATTGCGGACCACATCCGTGAGTCCGTTGATGCTGTGCGGTACGCCCAGGCGCACTGGCATGTGAAAGATTTCCTCGGCCAGCTCGACGGCGCCTTCCATCTTCGCCGTACCGCCGGTGAGAACGATCCCTGCCGGGACCAGATCCTCGTAGCCGCTTCGACGCAGCTCAGCCTGGATCAATGTAAAGAGTTCGTCATAACGCGGCTCCACGACTTCGGCCAACGCCTGGCGTGAGAGTTCCCGCGGCGGACGATCCCCGACGCTCGGTACCTTGATGGTTTCGCCGGGGCCCGCCAGCTTGGCCAGCGCGCAGGCGTAGCGGATCTTGATCTCTTCGGCGTACTGGGTCGGCGTACGCAGAGCCATGGCGATGTCATTGGTGACCTGATCACCGGCGATCGGAATGACCGCGGTATGCCGAATCGCGCCTTCGGTGAAGATGCAGATGTCGGTGGTGCCGCCGCCGATATCCACCAGGCAGACGCCCAGTTCTTTTTCATCGTCGGTCAGGACGGCGTGGGCCGATGCGAGTTGTTCCAGAATGATGTCGTCGACTTCCAGGCCGCAGCGACGTACGCACTTTTCGATGTTCTGCGCTGCGTTGACGGCGCAAGTAACGACATGAACCTTCGCTTCCAGACGCACGCCGGACATGCCCAACGGCTCACGGACGCCCTCCTGGTTATCGATCACATAATCCTGCGGAAGCGTATGCAGCACCCGCTGATCCGCCGGAATCGCCACCGCTTGTGCGGCATCGAGCACGCGTTCGAGATCCGCTGTACTGACCTCGCGATCCCGGATCGCGACGATACCATGGGAGTTGAGGCTGCGGATGTGATTGCCGGCCAGACCGACGAAGGCGGAGTGGATGCGGCAGCCGGCCATCAGCTGCGCTTCTTCGACGGCACGCTGGATCGACTGAACGGTGGACTCGATGTTGACCACCACGCCCTTCTTCAGGCCACGCGACGGATGGGTGCCGATCCCGACGATTTCGAGTTCGCCGTCCGGCGTCACTTCGCCTACCAGCGCCACCACCTTGGATGTGCCGATGTCGAGGCCGACGATCATCTTGCCGCTTTGCACGCTAGACATGTGTTTCATTCCTCAATTCTTCGCAACGACGGATTCGTCCGTCGTGGTCGGGCTCGGCTCGCGCCACGCAACGGCCAGGCCATTGGCGTAGCGGAGGTCGATCCGCGCAATTCTTTCGCTCTCCGGCGCCAGCTCCTGCTGATAGATGGCCGTGAAGCGCCGCATTTTTTCGATTATCTGATCCCTTCCCAGTAACAGCTCGACGCCCTGCCTGGTCGTCAAGAACCAGCTGCCCCGAGCCCGCAATTCCAGACGGGCAATGGAGAACCCGAGCGGCCGAAGCATCTGGCTGAGCATCTGGTATTGCTGCATCACTCGCTGCTGGGCCCGTTTCGGACCATGCAACTGCGGCAGGTGTTCATACTGAGCTAGGTCATTGGGCGCAAAGGCCTGACCGTTGTTGTTCAACAGCGCCTCATCGCCCCAACGGGCGATGGGCAATTGCTCATCGAGGCGCACCATGACCTCATCCGGCCAGATACGGCGTGCTTCCACGTGCGCGATCCATGGCATCTGCTCCAGATCGCGACGCAGGGCATCGAGATCGACCTTGAAGAAACTGGCCTCGACGAACGGAGCCATGCGCGCCTGCACGACCTGTTGATCGACATAGCTCAGCTCGCCCCGAACACTGACCTTGGCGATGGGCCGATCGGCATAAGGCGCGAGCCGCTCGCCCAGTTCGTAGAGCCCGACCACCAGCGCAACCAATAGCACCGGCCAGAGAACACGCTTGAGCGAACTCAGGCTTGGGCGCGGCAGGCGCGCTGAAAGCGGTTCACGTTGCACCAGCCGGCTCGCACCCCGCTGCGCCGGTTTGCGCGAAGCGCGGCCGGTAGCGGGTTGCGAGTGACGTAGCGTGGTAATCATGGATCAGTTACCTGCCGCCAGGCTGGCATCGAGAATGGCCAGCACCAGCTGCTGGAAATCCAGCCCAGCCGCGCGCGCCGCCATCGGCACCAGACTGTGATCGGTCATTCCCGGAACGGTGTTAACCTCCAGCAGCCAGAAGGCGCCGGTGCTGTCCTGCATGACGTCGACACGCGCCCAGCCCTGAATACCCACGGCCTCGCAGGCACGGGCGGAAAGATTTTTGAGTTCTTCTTCCTTGGCCGCATCCAGACCGCAGGGAATGCGGTACTGGGTATCGCTGGCCAGATACTTGGCGTCGTAGTCATAAAAGGTGCGCGGGGTACCCAGCCCGATCGGCGGCAAGACCGAACCGCGAAGCGTGGCGACCGTGTATTCCGGCCCTTGAATCCATTGCTCGACCAACACCTGAGAGTCATAGGCACTGGCAGCGCGCCAAGCGGCAATCAGCTCGGCGATGCCGCCGACCTTGGCCATGCCGATGCTGGAACCTTCATGCGCGGGTTTGACGATCAGCGGAAAGCCCAGGCTGTCGGCCGCAGCGTGACAGTCAGCCTCAGTCGTCAGCACGGCATGGCGCGGGGTTGGCAGACCGAGGCTCTGCCACACCTGTTTGGTGCGCAGTTTGTCCATGGCCAGCGCCGACGCAAGAATGCCACTGCCGGTATAGGGGATGCCGGCGCACTCGAGCAGGCCCTGCATGCTGCCATCTTCGCCGCCACGGCCGTGCAGCACGATGAAGGCGCGGTCAACATGCTCGCTGTTCAGGCGAGCCAGCACATCATCGCCAACGTCGATGCCGAACGCATCGACACCCGCCGACTGCAGCGCGCCCAGTACGGCAGCACCGGACTTCAGCGACACTTCGCGTTCGGCACTCTTGCCGCCGAACAGCACGGCAACCCGGCCGAACGCCTTGGGATCACGGGTCGATTGCAGGCCAGTCATTCACTCTTCCTCGCGGCATCGCCAGCAAACAGGGGACTGTTGATCAATTGGGGAGCCAGTCCGCCGATGTCTCCGGCGCCTTGGCAGAGCAGAATGTCGCCGGCGCGCAGCAGCGGTTTGACCAGCGGCGCCAGTTCGACACCGCGCTCGATATAGATCGGATCGAGCTGGCCGCGCTGACGAATGCTGTGGCACAGGTGGCGGCTGTCGGCGCCAGGAATCGGCTCCTCGCCTGCCGGATAGACCTCCATCAGCAGCAGCACATTGGCATCGGTCAGCACCTGAACGAAATCGTCGTACAGATCGCGGGTTCGGCTGAAACGATGAGGCTGATAGACCATCACCAGACGACGCTCGGGCCAGCCGCCACGTACGGCCTGGATCACCGCGGCGACTTCACGTGGGTGATGACCGTAATCGTCGACCAGCATCACACTGCCGCCATCCACCGGCAGCTCGCCATAGACCTGGAAGCGTCGGCCGACACCTCCAAACTCCGACAAACCCTGGACGATGGCGCCATCATCGATGCCCTCGTCGGTCGCGATGGCGATCGTTGCCAGCGCATTGAGGACGTTGTGCTTGCCCGGCATGTTGACCGAAACATCGAGCGCATCGCAGCCATCGCGCAGCACCGTGAAGTAGGTACGCATGCCTTCCTGGCGGATGCTGACGGCCCGCACATCGGCATCTTCGCTGAGGCCATAGGTGGTGATCGGGCGGCCAATCTGGGGAATGATCTCGCGTACCACCGGATCGTCTACGCAGAGCACCGCAAGCCCGTAGAACGGCAGGTTGTGCAGGAACTCCACGAAGGTGCGCTTGAGCTTGCCGAAGTCACCGCCATAGGTGCTCATGTGGTCGGCATCGATGTTGGTGACCACGGCGACCATCGGCTGCAGGTGCAGGAAGCTGGCGTCGCTCTCGTCGGCTTCGGCAATCAGATAGCGACTGCTACCCAGCTGCGCATTGGTTCCGGCCGCCGTCAGGCGCCCGCCGATGACGAAGGTCGGATCGAGTCCGCCCGCAGCAAACACCGATGCCAGCAGGCTGGTCGTGGTGGTCTTGCCGTGGGTGCCGGCAACCGCAATCCCGTGGCGATAGCGCATCAGCTCGGCAAGCATCTCGGCACGCGGCACCACCGGGATCCGCTGTTCAAGCGCAAATGCGACCTCGGGGTTGGAGGCATTCACCGCACTGGAAACCACCAGCACATCGGCCCCGGCCACATTGCCGGCCTGATGTCCGATATAGATTTGCGCACCGAAATTCTGCAGACGCTCGGTGCTAGCCGATTCTTTCAGATCCGAGCCGGAGACGTCGTAGCCGAGATTCAGCAGGACTTCTGCGATGCCGCACATGCCGACGCCGCCAATACCGACAAAATGAATCCTGCGGATGCGGCGCATGCGACGTACTTCGGCCTTAACCGCTGCGGGAGACTTAGCCATGCGCCACCTCCAGGCAGATATCAACGACGGTACGGGTGGCGTCCGGCCGAGCCAGGCGGCGTGCCGTGGCCCCCATGGTCTTGAGTTTTTCCGGCTGCATCATTACCTCGGTCAGCTGCGCGGCCAGCGCGGCAGCATCGGTCTTTGCTTGTAGGAGAAGAACGGCTGCGCCCTCCTTCGCCAGATATTCGGCGTTGCGGGTCTGGTGATCGTCGATCGCATGGGGCAAAGGCACCAGGAACGATGGCAACCCGGCCGCGGCCAGCTCACAGACGGTTAGCGCACCCGCGCGGCAGATCACCAGGTCGGCCCAGGCGTAGGCACGGGCCATGTCTTTAATGAAGGGAGCGACTTCGGCCTCGACACCCGCGGCGGTATAGCGCTCCCGGGTGATGTCGGCGTGCTGCTTGCCCGCCTGATGGAACACCTCGGGACGCAGTTCCTGCGCCAATTGGCCGAGGGCTTCGGGCAACAGTTTGTTCAATGGCTCGGCGCCCAGACTGCCACCCAGCACCAGCAGACGAGGACGACGCCCTAGCAGCGTTTGCCGGGGCGTTTCGAGAAACAGTTCATGGCGCACCGGATTACCGGTCGTGCGGCGCTTCGCGCTGTTGGCGAAGGTATTCGGAAAGGCCTCGCAGACCCGCTGCGCGAACGGCACCAGACTACGATTGGCGGTCCCAGCGACGGCATTCTGCTCATGGATCACCAACGGCACACCGGCCAGCTTCGCGGCCAAACCGCCTGGACCCGTCACATAGCCACCGAGCCCCAGCACGCAGACCGGCTTGAGCTCCCGCATGATCCGACGGGCTTGCCCGAGTGAACGCAGCAGCTGGAAAGGAGCCTTGAGTAACGACGCCACGCCTTTGCCCCGCAGCCCGCTCACTTGGATCAGATGCAGCGGCAGACCGGCGGCCGGCACCACTTCGTTCTCGATCCCGCGAGGCGTGCCCAGCCAATGCACGCTGTAGCCGCGGCTCTGGAATTCATGCGCACAGGCCAGCGCCGGGAAAACGTGCCCGCCGGTGCCGCCGGCCATGATCAGTACGTTAGCGGCCATGGGCGACCCCCTTGACCTTGGATTCCGGCACTTCGGCGAAGTCTTCTTCGCTGAACTCGGCGTCTTCGCTACCCAATACGGTGCGGCTCTCCCACTCGATACGCAGCAACAAAGCCATGCTGGCGCAGGTCACCACCAGCGAACTGCCGCCATAGCTCAGGAATGGCAAGGTCAGCCCCTTCGTCGGTAGAAGACCAACGTTCACACCGACGTTGATCAGAAACTGTCCGAGCCACAAAAACGCCACGCCCCAGGCGATGTAAGCGGCGAAGAACTGGCGTGCGCGCTCGGCTGCCAGCCCGATATACAGAGCGCGTACGCCGACGAAGGCGAACAGCAAAATCGTTAGCAACGCACCGACCATGCCGAGTTCTTCCGCCAGCACAGAAAACACGAAATCGGTATGCGCTTCAGGCAGGTAGAACTGCTTCTGCACGCTGTTACCCAGACCGACACCGAGCCATTCGCCCCGCCCGAACGCAATCAACGCCTGGGTCAATTGGTAGCCGGCACCATACTGATCAGCCCAGGGGTCGGTGAAGGTGATCAACCGCTGCAGGCGATACTCCTGAGTCTGCACCAGGATGAACACCGCGCCGACCGCCAGCAGCACCAGCAGGCTGAAGCGGATCAAGCCGACACCACCGAGGAACAGCATCGCCACCGCCGCGCCCATCATGACGACGGTCGCACCGAAGTCGGGCTCGAGCAGCAACAGCATCGCCATCGGCAGCAGCACCAAGAATGGCTTGAGAAAGCCCCAGAGGCTTTCGCGTACTTCTTGCTGACGGCGCACGAGATAACCGGCGAGATAGACCACGACGAAGAGCTTGGCCAACTCCGACGGCTGCACGTTGAAGGCGCCGAAGCCGATCCAGCGCATGGAGCCGTTGACCTCGCGACCGATGCCCGGAATCAGTACCAGGATCAGTAACGCAAACGCGGCTAACAGCAGCATCCAGTCCGACCGCTGCCATACGGACAAGGGCACCAACAACACGGCCGCCGCGGCCCCCAGACCGAGCAGCACGTACACCAGATGGCGAACCATGTGGTACAGCGAATTGCCGGCATTCACCGCAGCGACCTCCGAGGACGCTGAGGTAATCATCACGAGCCCCAGGCCCAGCAGCGCCAGACAACCCGCGAGCATCGGGAAATCGAGATCCAGGCCACGGCGGCTGAATAGCGGAGAGGGCGCACTGCGCAGGAACGCGAGCATCAGTTGAGCGCCCCCACCGCAGCGGCGAACTGACGTCCGCGATCTTCGAAATTGACGAACATGTCGAGGCTGGCGCAGGCCGGCGACAGCAATACCGCATCGCCAGACTGCGCCAGCTCGGCCGCCTGCTGCACGGCCTCCTGCAGGGTCTGGACACGGTGAATCGGCGCGGCACCATCGAGCGCAGCCGCGAGCAGCTCGGCATCACGCCCCAGCAGAACGACGTGGCGGCAGTGATGCGAAACCGGGCTACGCAGCCCCGAGAAATCGGCACCCTTGCCATCGCCGCCGGCAATCAACACCAGCTTGCCGTCGATATCGCTGCCCAGACCATCGATGGCGGCCAGCGCAGCGCCCACGTTGGTCGCCTTGGAGTCGTCGTAATAATGAACGCCCTTGCGCTCACCCACCCACTGGCAGCGATGGGCAAGACCGGCGAAGCGGCGCAACGTAGCGAGCATCGGTTCGAACGGCAGCCCCGCCGCATGCCCTAGGGCCAGAGCGGCCAGAGCGTTGGATTGGTTGTGCGCACCGCGAATCTTCAACTGATTAGCAGGCATCAGAGCATCGAACTGGAAGGCCAGATACTTTTCCCCGTTCTCCTCGAACAGCCCAAAGCCCTTGAAGTCAGGTTTGCCAAGGCCGAACGACCATGCCGGCACGTCATCACCGATCAACGGACGGCTCAGACGATCGTCACGATTGATCACGACTTGCCGTGCGCCGCGGAAAATCCGGTGCTTGGCCTGGTGATACGCCGGCAGCCCTTCGTAGCGATCCATGTGGTCTTCGCTAATGTTCAGGCAGGTCGCAACCTGTGCGTTCAGCTGATCGGTGGTTTCCAACTGGAAGCTGGAGAGTTCCAGCACATAGAGCTCGACGTCGTCGTCAAGCAAATCCAGTGCGGGGGTTCCGAGATTTCCGCCCACCGCGACCTTGCGACCGGCTGCGGCGGCCATCTCGCCGACCAACGTGGTTACGGTGCTTTTCGCATTGGAGCCGGTAATCGCGATGATCGGCGCCTTGGCTTCGCGAGCGAACAGCTCGATGTCGCCTGACAGCTTCACGCCTCTGGACGCGGCAACTTGAAGCGCCGGTGTGCTGAGCGGCAGGCCGGGGCTGACCAGCAGTTCGCTGGCGCGGCAGAGAAACTCGGCATCAAGCTCGCCACAACGGACTTCGACGTCCGGATACTGTGCTCGCAGAGTGGCCAGTTCCGGCGGATTCGCGCGCGTATCGGCCACGGCAAACGGCACGCCACGGCTCGCCAGATGGCGAACTAGGGACATGCCGCTCTTGCCGAGACCGACGACGATGCGGAACTGATCGGAAGCGATGAGCACTCTTTATTACCTCAGTTTCAGCGTAGCGAGACCAACCAGCACCAGAATCACCGTAATGATCCAGAAGCGCACGATGACCCGAGGCTCGGGCCAGCCCTTGAGTTCGAAATGGTGATGAATCGGTGCCATGCGGAAGACCCGTTTGCCGGTGAGCTTGAACGAGGCGACCTGGATCATTACCGACAGGGTCTCCATCACGAACACACCGCCCATGATGAACAGCACGACTTCTTGGCGAACGATCACGGCGATGGTGCCCAGTGCAGCGCCGAGTGCCAGAGCACCGACGTCGCCCATGAAGACTTGCGCCGGGTAGGTGTTGAACCAGAGAAAGCCGAGCCCGGCACCGATCAGCGCACCGCAGAACACAATCAGCTCGCCTGCGCCGGGGATATAGGGAATCAATAGGTACTGGGCAAAGTTCACGTTGCCCGAGAGGTAGCAGAAGATACCCAGCGCGCCACCGACCATCACGGTCGGCATGATCGCCAGACCATCCAGGCCGTCGGTGAGATTGACCGCGTTGCTCGAGCCGACGATGACGAAGTAGGTCAGCACCACGAAGCCGATCCCGAGCGGAATCTCAATATTCTTCAGCAGCGGCAGAATCAGCGTGGTTTCGACCGGCGTCTGCGCGGTCATATAAAGGAAGATCGCCGCACCGAGTCCGAACACCGATTGCCAGAAGTACTTCCAGCGGCTCGGCAGGCCGCGCGAGTTCTTCTCGATCACCTTGCGATAGTCGTCGACCCAACCCACCGCCCCGAACAACAGCGTGACGGCCAGCACCACCCAGACGTAGCGGTTAGACAGATCCGCCCAGAGCAGCGTACTGATGGCGATGGCGCTGAGAATCAAGGCGCCACCCATGGTCGGGGTACCGGATTTAGACAGATGCGTCTGCGGCCCATCGGTACGAACGGCCTGGCCAATCTGGCGCAGCTGCAGGGTGCGAATCAGCCAGGGGCCCATCCACAGAGAAAGCACCAGTGCAGTAAGCACGCCGAGGATTCCGCGCAGGGACAGGTACTGGAAGACCGCGAAGCCCGTGTGGAAGCGTTGCAGATACTCGGCGAGTAGCAGCAGCATCAATGTTTCTCCATGCCGGACGCAGAAAGCGCAGCGACGACCTTATCCATCGCGGCGCTCCGTGATCCCTTGATCAATATTGTTGTGGCGTTGCCCTGCTCCAGGCGCAACGCATCGATCAGGCTCTGCTGATCGACGAAATGGCGACCGCCAGCCCCAAAGGCATTGACGGCATGCTTCATCAGCGGACCGACCGCGAACAGTGCATCCACTTTGCCGGCAGCGTAACTGCCCACCTCGCGATGGCCTTGTTCGGCCCACTCGCCCAGCTCGCCCATGTCCCCCAGCGCCAGCACGGTGCGCCCGGCGAAGCCGGCCAGCACATCAGTGGCGGCGCAGATGGAGGCGGGATTGGCGTTGTAGGTGTCATCAATCAGCCGAACGCCATTGGCAAGCATCTGCGCGACGCCGCGACCCTTGACCGGCTGCAGGCTCTCGAGACCCGCGACGATGTGTTCGGGCGCGACACCCAGCGCGTGCGCAGCGGCCGCGGCGGCGAGTGCATTGGCCACGCTGTGGCGACCGAGTAGATTGAGCTGGACGCGAGCGGACCCGGTCGGGCAGTTCAAGACGAAGTTCGGGCAACCGCGTTGGTCATAAGCAATCGATGATGGATGAAAGTCCGCCAGAGGGCTTTGTATCGCGAAGCTGAGCACCGATTTTCCGGCCGTCCGCTGCTGCCAAGTGGCATAGGCGCGGTCGTCGCGATTGAGCACGGCGATGCCATCAGCCGCGAGGCCGTCAAGAATTTCACCCTTGGCCTCAACGATCTTCTCGGGGCCGCCAAACTCGCCGACATGAGCGGTTCCGGCGTTGGTAATAAGACTGACATCCGGCTGCGTCAGGCTGGCGGTATAAGCGATCTCTCCGAGCCGCGAAGCGCCCAGCTCGATCACTGCGGCCTTGTGTTGAGGCGACAGCTCCAACAGCGTGAGCGGAGCGCCAAGATCGTTGTTGAGATTGCCCCGAGTGGCCAGTACCGCATCGGCGCCAAAGGCGGCGCGCAGGATGCTGGCGAGCAGCTCCTTTACGCTGGTTTTGCCACTGGAGCCGGTAATTGCCGCGACCGGCCCAGTAAAGACGGCGCGGTTCAGCGCACCCAGCTGGCCCAGCGCGATGCGGCTGTCGGCCACCACCAATTGAGGCAGCGAAATATCGTCCACGTGCCGCTCGACCAGGGCGGCAACGGCGCCCTTGGCAGCGACCTCGGCCAGATAGGCGTGACCGTCGAAGCGGGGACCGGTCAGCGCCACGAACAACTGTCCTGGTTCGATGGCACGACTGTCGGTGCTGACTGAACTGAACGCCGCATCGGCATTCGCCAGCCTGGCGGACAGCGACTCGACGAGATCACTCAGGCGAATGGCTTCAAGCATTGGAACCCCTCCAGGCAGCCAGGGCGATCGATGCCTGGTCGAGATCGGAGAACGACAAGCGCTCTCCTTTGATCTCCTGATAATCCTCATGGCCCTTGCCGGCCAGCAGCACTACGTCATCGACATGGCTATCGGCGATGCAGCGGGCGATGGCGTCGGCACGACCCGGCACGAAGGCGGCCCGCTCGGGTGCCCCGAAGCCGGCGCGAATCTCATCGAGAATCTGCAGCGGATCTTCATTTCGTGGATTGTCATCAGTCACCACAACGCTATCCGCCAGGCGCTCAGCGACCTGCGCCATCAGCGCACGCTTACCGCGGTCGCGATCGCCACCGCAGCCGAACAGGCACAACAACCTGCCACGAGTATGCGGTCGCAGTGCGCTGAGAACCTTTTCGAGGGCGTCAGGCGTATGGGCGTAATCAACTACGACCAGCGGACGCTCACCACCACCCAGACGCTGCATGCGTCCGGCAGGACCGTCGATCTCAGGCAGTACGGCGAGGATTTCATCCAGCGGATAGTGCATCCCTAGCAGCGCGCCGATCGCCGCGAGCACATTGCTGACGTTGAAACGGCCAAGCAAAGGGCTACGCAGCGAGCGTTCACCCTGCGGGGTAATGAGGCGCGCATGGATTCCGTTGTCGTCCAGCCGCGCCTCTGGGCAGTAAAGGTACGCGGAGGCATCGTCCAGGCTGTAGGTGATCAGCCGTGATTCGCCTTTTTCAGCAGCAAGAACGCGCCCGAACGCATCATCCAGATTGATCACGCGGCAGCTGAGCTCCGGCATCTTGAACAACCGAGCCTTGACTTCACCGTAGGCTTCCATGGAGCCGTGATAGTCCAGATGATCGCGCGAAAGATTGGTGAACACCGCCACATCGAACGCCAGTGCGGCAACCCGCCCCTGATCCAGGCCATGGGACGACACTTCCATCGCAACGGCCCGTGCGCCTTGCTTGCGCAGATTTGCCAGGTTGGCTTGCACACCGATGGCATCAGGCGTCGTGTGCTGGCCGAGTATCAGCTCACCATGAAAACCGGTGCCCAGGGTGCCGATGATGCCGCAACGCTCGCCCAGGCGATCCAGTGCCTGAGCGACCAGATAAGTGACGCTGGTTTTGCCGTTGGTTCCGGTAACCCCGACCAGGTGCAGACCACGGCTCGGCTCGCCATAGAACCGTCCGGCTATCGCCGACAATTGCTCCGCCAGATGACGCACGGGAACCAGCACGGCACTTGCTGCGGTCATTTGCACCGCGCCTTCGGCTTCGTAGGCCACCGCCGCCGCGCCGCGGGAAACGGCATCGGCGATATGCACGCGACCGTCCTGCTGGTAACCAGGCACGGCCAGAAACAGGTCGCCCGGCCGCACCTTGCGGCTGTCGAGGGTCAGCTCACGAATCAAGGTGGCGCTGTCGGCCTGAGGCAGCAGCTGATTCAACGGCATCGGCATCAGATCCGTCCTCCCTTGACCTTGGCCGCCTCGGCGGTTTGAACATCTGCGGGTGGCGGTAGGTTGTCTGGCGCAACGTTCATCAATCGCAACGCGCGAGCCGCCACTTTGCCGAACACCGGCGCGGCGACCAGCCCGCCGTAATACCCGCCCTCGCTGGGCTCGTCGACCACGACGACGACGGCGATGCGTGGATTGGATACCGGTGCCACACCGGCGAAGAACGAACGATAGGCGTCCTTGGTATAGCCACCGGTTCCGGATACTTTTTTCGCCGTGCCGCTCTTGCCAGCCACGTGATAGCCCGGCACCTTGGCGCGAGTGCCGCCGCCGCCCTCTTCCTCGACCACGGACTGCAACATCCGCAACACCGTGGTGGAAATCGTCTTATCGATGACTTGCACGCCTTCCTGCGGCTGGTCCAGACGCAGCAGCGACATGGGTACATTGTTGCCTTCGTTACCTAGTACGGCATAGGCATGAGCGAGCTGCGCTGCCGTCACCGATAAGCCGTAGCCGTATGCGAGCGAAGCGGTCTCCGCATCCCGCCATTTGCGGTGATTGGGAAGGTTGCCGACGCGCTCGCCCGGAAAGCCGAGACCGGTGGCCTGACCGAACCCAGCCTGCTGCATGATGGTGTGCACTGGCTCCGGACCGATATCCAACGCGATCTTGCTGATCCCGACGTTGCTGGACTTCATCAGGATGCCGGTCAGGTTGAGCATGCCCCCGCGAGAAACGTCGCGAATGGTGTACCGGCCGATACGCATCCAGCCCGGCAAGGTATTGACCACCGACTCCGGCTGGTATTTACCTGTCCCGAGCGCTGCCGCGATGCTGAATGGCTTGACCGTCGAGCCGGGCTCGAACACGTCGATCAACGCACGATTGCGCATTGCCGATGGCTGAAGATTGCGGCGATTGTTCGGGTTGTAGGTAGGCTGGTTGGCCATGGCGAGGACTTCGCCGGTTTGCACATCGACCATCACCAGACTGGCAGCCTTGGCACCGTGCTCCTGCACTACCTTGCGCAGCTCACTATGAGCCAGATACTGCAAACGCAGATCGATGGACAACGCCAGCGCCTTGCCGGGCTTGGCGTTCTTGACCACCTGCACATCCTTGATCAACCGGCCACGGCGGTCCTTGAGCACCTGACGCTTACCGGGAACGCCGGCCAGCCACTCGTCATATGCCAGCTCCAGGCCTTCCCGGCCACGATCGTCGATATCCGTGAAGCCAACCACATGCGCGGCAACCTCGCCGGCGGGATAGAAGCGACGGAACTCCTCCTGGGAATACACGCCCGGAATGCCGAGATCCAGCACACGCTGGCCCTGTTCAGGTGTCAGCCCACGCACCAGGTATGTGAATTCGCGTTCGGCTTGCTCCTTGAGGCGCTGCTGAAGCGCGACCGGTTCTTGGCCTAGCGCTTGCGCCAGCTCTGGCCAACGCGTTTGCGCAGCCTGAAGCTCACGCGGATTACCCCAAAGCGTCGTGACCGGCGTGCTGACTGCCAAAGGTTCGCCGTGGCGATCTGTAATCAAGCCGCGATGCGCCGGGATAGGAATGTGCCGCACACTGCGAGCGTCACCTTGGTTCTGCAGAAAGCTCTGATCGATCACTTGCAGATCGACGATACGCCACGCAAGGGCACCGACCATCAGCGCCAGCAACGCCAGGACGATACGAAAGCGCCACGGATACAGCGCGCCTTGGAGCTTCATTGAGCCACCAGCCTGACATCAGCCGCTTCCGGGATGAGCATCTTCAACTGCTCGGTCGCCAGCGTCTCGATACGGCTATGCGCCGTCCAGGTGCTCTGTTCCAGAATCAAGCGACCCCACTCGGCCTGCGCCTTGTCGCGCACGCTGAGTTCGCCATACAGCTCGTTGAGAAGTTGGCGGTTCCAGTGCGCGCTATAGGCAACCGCGATCGCCGACAAGAGCACGGTAATGAACAGCACCAGCATCATCAGGCTGCCGTTGGGCATGGCGCGTCGTAGCGTATTCACCGCAGCTTCTCCGCAACGCGCATCACGGCACTGCGTGACCGGGGGTTGGCTTTGACCTCTTCGGCGGATGCGTACTGCGGCTTGCCCAACAGTTTCAGGCGTGGCACGAACTTCTCAGGAATGATCGGCAGGTCGCGGGGCAGGTTGTCGGCTTCGCCCTTGGCGTGGCGGCGCATGAATTGTTTGACGATGCGGTCTTCAAGCGAATGAAAGCTGATCACCACCAGCCGGCCACCGACATCGAGCGCCTCGAGAGCAGCCTCGAGCCCGACCTCCAGATCACCGAGCTCATTGTTGATAAAGATGCGCAGCCCCTGAAAGGCGCGAGTCGCCGGATTCTTGCCTTTTTCCCAGGCGGGGTTGGCAACGGTCAGCACCTGAGCGAGATCGGCCGTACGCTCGAACGGGCGCTCGGCTCGCCGTTGCACGACGGCGCGCGCCATGCGTTTGGCAAAACGTTCTTCGCCGTACTCCTTGAGTACCCGAGCGATATCTTCTTCGCTGGCCGTGGCGATCCAATCCGCAGCACTGACTCCGCGACTGGGATCCATGCGCATGTCGAGAGGGCCATCGTTGAGGAAACTGAAGCCGCGCTCCGGATCGTCCAGCTGTGGCGAGGACACCCCGAGGTCCAGCAGCACGCCGCTCAACGTACCGGTCCAGCCGCGCTGCGCGACTTCGGCCCCGAGCTCGGCGAAACTTCTCTGCACAACGACAAAGCGGCCATCCTCGGCCGCCAATGCTTGCCCCGTAGCGATTGCTAGCGGGTCTTTGTCGAATCCTAGCAAACAACCCTCAGGCCCAAGCTGCCGCAAAAGAAGGCGGCTATGGCCTCCGCGCCCAAAGGTGCCGTCCAGATAGCGGCCATCCGGGCGCACAGCGAGCGCCGCAACGGCCTCGTCGAGCAACACGGTGACATGGTTATAGCAGCTGGTCTGGGTCACAGGATTAGATCACGCAATGCTTCCGGCAACGCGCCGGGTTGTTTAATGGCCGCCAGATCCGCATCTGCTTGCGCGTTCCAGTCGTCCTCGTTCCATAGGCTGAACTTGTTGAGCTGACCGACCAGCATGGCCCGCTTGTCTAGGCCGGCGTATTCACGCAGGCGTGGCGGCACCAACACACGCCCGCTGCCGTCCATCTCCAGATCTACCGCGTTGCCAATGAGCAGACGCTGCAACCGCCGGCTCTCCTCATTCAGCGATGGCAATTCACGAAGCTTGGCTTCGATTTGCTCCCACTCGGGAAGTGGATAAATGCAGAGGCAGCGGTCTACGGCGTCGATGGTGATGATCAACTGGCCTTCACAACGCGAAACGAGCTCGTCGCGATACCGGCTGGGCATAGCTAGCCGCCCTTTGGCATCGAGACTGATGGCGTTTGCTCCGCGAAACACGGCTGCGCTTCCTCTGAATTTAGCTATCCGTATCCATAATTACCCACTTCACTCCACTTTTTACCACTCGTGCGCACTATAGAAATGCAGCAGCCCCACCGTCAAGGTGAGCCTGAGCGGAAAAAGCCTTACGGAACGGCAATTTAGCGAACGAGAGGGGAATGAACGGTCAAGCGACAAACTTGCAAGACGATCTTTTACAGGTAAACCAAAAGCCTGCCCCACAAAGTTAAAGTACTTTGTTAAGAGCAATAATATTTTGGACTAACAGAAGGGGTATTACGGGGGAAGAAGTCGGAGAGTCGATCTGTAAGCCGGGTTCTGTCGAGGACAGTCATTCCTCTACGACAGCCATCGCTGACTGCCTCTAGCAACCTACCCGGATCCAGCGCGGGCCACGCCAATGGATCCCTATTTGGTCTTGCTCCAAGTGGGGTTTACCTAGCCACGGACTGTTGCCAGCCGCGCGGTGCGCTCTTACCGCACCTTTTCACCCTTACCGGCGCCGAAGCGCTTAGGCGGTTATTTTCTGTGGCACTTTCCGTAGGCTCACGCCTCCCAGGCGTTACCTGGCACTTCGCCCTATGGAGCCCGGACTTTCCTCCCTCCCTTTTTGCCGGAACAAAAAGAGACAGCGACTGTCTGATCGACTCTCCGGGCGCTAGGGTACTGTGCACGTCCCCAGCCTGCAAGCTGAAGCCTGCAAGCTGACAAATCTCGCCGACCGAGACGCCTGCGAGCATGAAGGCGGTTCTATTCCGAACTCTTTTCTTGCAACGCAAGCTGGTAAAGCACGTTCTTTCTGGCACCGGTTATTTCGGCGGCCACGGCTGCCGCACGCTTCACAGGCAACTCCGCCAACAACAAACGCAGCACACGAAGCGCATTCGCATCGATCGCCCCTTCGCCTTGTGGCGCCTGCCAGCCGCCCACCACCAGCACGCATTCGCCACGTTGTTGATTGCTATCGGACGCCACCCAGACGCGCAATTCAGCCAACGGCAATCCTTTCAGCGTCTCGAATGTCTTGGTCAGCTCACGCCCCAAAACAGCAGGCCGCTCTGGACCGAACACTTCCTCCATGTCGGTCAGGGAATCGAGAATACGATGTGGCGCCTCATAGAAGATCAGCGTCCGCGGCTCCTCTCTCAGAAGCTCAAGACGAGTACGACGCGCGACCTGCTTTGCCGGCAGAAAACCTTCGAAGATGAAACGGTCGGATGGCAAACCCGCAGCGGAAAGCGCTGCAACAAGTGCACAAGCGCCGGGCAGCGGAACAACTCTTATACCGACCGCACGCGCCTGTCTGACGAGGTGATAGCCGGGATCGGAGATCAACGGCGTGCCGGCATCGGAAATCAGCGCCACATTTTCACCAGCCAGAAGCCGCTTGATGAAGCGACCACCTTCGTCCCGTTCGTTATGCTCATGACACGCTGCCAATGGAGTGGAGATACCGAAGTGCTGCAACAGACGAGCCGAGTGACGTGTGTCTTCTGCCGCGATCAGGGCCACCTCGTTCAGCACGCGTAACGCCCGAGCACTGATATCTTCAAGATTCCCGATAGGCGTGGCGACGACATAGAGCGTGCCTGCAGCGGAATTCACATCATCTGGCGCAGTCACAGGGCGTACCTCAGTCACGGAAAAACGCGCATTGTAGCCCGTTTAGCGGTCACGACATCGCAGCCCCTGCAACCCTTGGGTACAATCCGCCGACACTCGCAGCGCCTCCAGGAATGATCACATGATGGCTCGCTTTCGCCCGTTTCTCTTCTTATGCATTGCCGCCGTGCTTTCGGCCTGCGCCAGCTCGCCGTCCTCTACCCTGGGCGAGCTGCCGCGCACTCCGCAGGCGTCGACACAACAATTGCTGAAGGAAGCCGATGCCAGCGACCCGGCCGAAGCTGCACTGTTGCGTTTATCGGCTGCCGACCAGAGCATCCAGCAAGGCAACCAGGCGCAGGCTCGGCAGATACTCGAACAAATCGATATCGAGCAGTTGATGCCGGCTCAGCAGATGTTTGCCAAAACCCTGGAGGCGGAGCTGGCAATAGCGGACGGAGAGCCACAGCGCGCCCTTCAAGCCTTGCAACATCCCGCATTCCGACGCCTCGCGGAGCTGCCGGTAGATCAGCAGCTGCGCACCCAACTGGCGCGCGCGCAAGCATTTGAAGCCAACGATCAGCCCCTCGACGCGGCGCGCGAGCGCACTTTCATCGCACCACTCCTAAGCGGCGAAGCAGCGGAGCGGAATCATGAAGCGATCTGGTCGCTGGTATCGAGCCTGCCGGCAGACCAGCTGCAACCGACCGCAGACGTGGATCTTTCCGGCTGGTTAGCGCTTGCCGCGACGGTAAAACAGGCCGGAACCATAAGTCAGCAGCAGCGGGCGATCGACGCCTGGGTGCAGCAGAACCCCAGCCATCCCGCCGCACGACGCCTGCCCGAGTCGCTGGTAAAACTCCGAGAGCTGGCAGACAAACCGCTGACCCACGTAGCGTTACTGCTCCCCATGGATGGCCCGCTGGCTAGCGTAGCGCGTGCACTGCGTGACGGTTTTCTCGCCGCGCATCTGGAAGCACAGCAAGATTTGAAAATCGAGCTGTTCGACAGCTCCCGCCTATCTTCGCTCGATGACTTCTACCGACAGGCAGAGGCGTCGGGGGTCCAGCTGGTCATTGGCCCGCTGGACAAGAAGATGGTGCACGAGCTGGCCGACCGCGAGCAGCTGCCGATAACCACCCTTGCTCTCAATTACAGCGACGCGAACCAGAAGGCGCCGCCTCAGCTGTTTCAGTTCGGCCTCGCTGCAGAGGACGAAGCGCGCGAGGTTGCGCGCCGCGCCTGGGCCGATGGGCATCGCCGTGCAATAGCTTTGACGCCGCGGGGCGACTGGGGCAATCGCGTCTATGACGCGTTTCGCCAGGAGTGGCAGGAACAAGGTGGAACCGTAGTTGCTGCCGCGCCGCTGGCCGAACCCGTCGAACTGGCCAATCAAATTGCCGACCTGCTGCAGGTACGCAGCAGCGGCGCTGCATCACAGCCATCGCGCCGCCAGGATGTCGACTTCCTGTTCCTTGCAGCGACACCGCAGCAGGCGCAGCAGGTCAAGCCCACCCTGATATTCCAATATGCCGGAGATCTGCCCGTATACGCGACCTCTCATCTGCACGCCGCAACCGATAATCGCACCCAATACCTCGATCTCGAAGGTATCCGGTTCACCGAAACACCCTGGCTGCTGAATCCCCAGCTGCCCCTTCGCCAGGAAATCGAACGCAAATGGCCACAAGCGCGGGGAAGCCTGGGCAGGCTATACGCCATGGGTGCCGACGCCTATCTGCTCGCACCGCGCCTGAACCAACTGCTAGCGTTGCCGGAAACACAGCTCGACGGCCTGTCCGGCACGCTCAGCATCACCCCCGAGCAGCGAATCGAGCGACGCCTACCGTGGGCCGAATTCCACGATGGTGAAGTCCAACCGCTCGCGGACACTCCCTATTGAGCGCAACCAGCAAACAGATCAGCGGACAGCTCGCCGAAGAATTCGCACAGCGCCACCTGCAACTTCACGGACTGCGCCTGCTTTGTCGAAACTGGACATGCCGCAGCGGCGAGCTTGATCTGGTCATGCTCGATGGCGATACAGTAGTATTCGTCGAGGTTCGCTACAGACGCCACGCCGCATGGGGTGGTGCTCTCGAAAGCGTCGACTTGCGTAAACAGCAGAAGCTGATCAAGGCAGCCCAGCTGTTCCTGCAGAAGGAGTCCCGCTGGGCGAGGCACCCATGCCGCTTTGACGTGGTCGCCATAGGGGCGACAGCGGACGCCTCGGAAAAGCCCAACTGGATCCGAAATGCGTTCGACAGTTGATCAGAGCGCTCCGCCCCGTACCGCCAAAACCGCATCTGACCAATTTCCTTACGGCGCGGCCCAAGCAGCCCAGCCCGTCACCTGAAGGTTAAACTCCGATGGACATGCAATCCCGTATACGTCAGCTCTTCCAGGCCAGCATCGAAACCAAGCAGAACGCCATGGAGGTGCTCGCCCCTAGTATCGAGCAGGCCGGACAGGTAATGGTCAACACGCTGCTCAGTGAAGGCAAGATCCTGACTTGCGGCAACGGTGGATCGGCGGGCGATGCACAGCATTTCTCATCAGAGCTGCTGAACCGCTTCGAGCGGGAGCGCCCCAGCCTGCCTGCGATAGCCCTGACGACCGACAGCTCAACGCTGACCTCCATCGCCAATGACTACAGCTATAACGAAGTTTTCTCGAAGCAGATCCGCGCACTGGGTCAGCCGGGCGACGTGCTGCTGGCGATCTCCACCAGCGGCAACTCCGCGAACGTCATCCAGGCGATCCAGGCTGCGCACGATCGCGAAATGGTTGTCGTCGCGCTCACCGGACGCGACGGCGGAGGAATGGCGTCGCTGCTGCTGCCAGAGGACGTCGAGATTCGCGTTCCGGCGAAAGTGACCGCGCGCATCCAGGAAGTTCACCTGCTCGCTATCCACTGTCTGTGCGATCTGATCGACAACCAACTGTTCGGGAGCGAAGAATGAAATCGGTTCGACTGCCTGTATTCACGCTTGCACTGACCTTGGCCGTAACCGGCTGCAGCTCAGTTCTCACCGCCACGCGCGACGATCCCATCAACGACAACCGTGGAACCCGCACGATCGGCAGCAAGATCGATGATTCCCTAATCGAAACAAAAGCAGCCGTGAATATCGCTAAGGCTCATGCCGATCTGGACAAAGCGTCGCATATCGTCGTTGCCAGCTACAACGGAGTGGTGCTGCTGGCCGGCCAGACGCCACGGGAAGAGCTGAAGCAAATGGCCGAACAGGCCGCCAGTTCGGTACAGCGCGTCAAACGAGTACACAACGAGCTTCAGGTACTGCAGCCCTCATCGGCACTGGCCCGCAGCAATGACTCTTGGTTGACGACCAAGATCAAGGCGCAAATGCTCACGGACGAGAACGTTCCCGGCTCGCGCATAAAAGTCATCACCGAGAACGGCATTGTCTATCTGCTGGGGCTCGTCACTCGTCAGGAAGGCAACCGTGCCACAAACGTGGTGCAGGGCGTCTCCGGCGTACAACGCATCGTCAAACTGTTCGAATATATCGACTGAAGGCAGCTCCAAGCCAGCATGAGCGGCGCCATAGCTCCGCCAGCTGAGTGCTCTTTCGCTCTTGCTTCAGGCTTGCCGCTTGGAGCTTGCAGCTGCTTACTTAACGACCTTCAAACTAGGACGGCCCGCAGAGGCCGGGCGTGATGGTGCGCCTGCTCCAACCGAGGCATCATCGGTGGGCGCATCGTCATCCGGCGGCGTCGGCTCAATCTCGAATACCATTCCCTGCCCGTTTTCCCGCGCATAGATCGCCATGACCGCCGCGGAAGGGACATGCAGACTATGCGGAACGCCACCAAATCGGCCTTCGAACGTAATCGTCTGGTTGCTCATCTGCAGGCCACGAACCGCACTGGGTGCAACATTCAGCACGATCTGGCCATCGCTGGCAAAGCCATCAGGCACCTGAACACCCGGATAGTCGGAATTGACCAGCAGATGTGGAGTGCAATCGTTATCCACGATCCACTCATACAACGCCCGAACCAGATAGGGACGACTTGAAGTCATATGCAGCCTCTCTTAGCGCATGCCGCGCTCAACGGCGGATAGACTGACCTGGAAGGCCTCGCGAGCGAAATTGGTTTCCATGTAATCGAGCAGCGGCTTTGCAGCCCGGGGCAACTCGATACCGAGTTTGGGCAAACGCCACAGGATAGGCAACAGACAGCAATCCACCAGACTGAACTCTTCACTCATGAAATAGGGCTTTTCGGCGAATACGGGCGATACGCCTGTAAGGCTCTCGCGCAGCTCCTTACGAGCCTGCACCCGAACCGCCTCTGTGGTTCGGCGATCGAGGATTCGGTCCACCAGAGCACACCAGTCCCTTTGAACTCTATGCGTCAGCAGCCGGGTATTGGCCCTTGCAACGGGATACACCGGAAGCAACGGCGGATGCGGATAGCGCTCCTCCAAGTACTCCGTGATTACGCCTGGCTCATACAAAGCCAGATCACGATCCACCAACGTAGGCACGCTGGCGTATGGATTCACTTCTGTCAGCCTGACAGGACAACGCACCGGATCGACGTCGATTATCTCGGCGTCGACACCTTTTTCGGCAAGCACATAGCGCACCCGATGCGAATAATGATCGGCGGGATCGGAATAGCAGGCCAACCGGTTGGTCACGGCCATAGGGTCCCTCCTCATTGAAATTTATGGCGCAGCAGAAAAAAACGCGCGCCCAAAAGGGCGCGCGCAGGGTACCGCATAACAGCGACGGATCAGTGGACGTCTTTCCAGTATTCCCGCTTGAGCAGATAGGCGAATACGAAGAAGACCGCCAGGAACAGCAGCACGTACGTACCGATGCGCTGGCTTTCCAGCTTGACCGGGTTGGCCGAGTAGGCCAGGAAGGTCACCAGATTCTTGATCTTCTCGTCGTACTCCGCTTCGGTCAGCTCACCGGTGCCCGGCACAACCGTCATTGCGTTGCAGTCTTCATGCGTGATCGGCGTACCCGTCAGCGGATCAAACTGCTTGCGGCCATCCTCGACAACCTGGACCTGCTTGCAGGCAACCGACTCCCCTTCTGGCAACTTGCTCGGCAGGACCTGACGGCCTTGCAGCGGCGCCAGGACGTGCGGCATGCCCACGTTAGGGAAGACCGTATTGTTGACGCCATACGGGCGCGCCGGGTCTTCGTAGAAACTGCGCATGTACGAGTACAACCAGTCATTGCCACGCACTCGTGCCACCAGCGTCAGATCCGGCGGAGCCGCGCCGAACCAGCCCTTGGCATCATCCGGCTTCATACCGATTTTCATGTGATCGCCAATCTTGGCGTCAGTGAAGACGATATTGTCGAGCATGACTTCTTCTGGAATACCCAGATCTGTCGCAACACGCTCATAGCGCTGGTACTGCGCGCTATGACAACCCATGCAGTAGTTGGTAAAGGTTTTCAGGCCGTCCTGCAGCGCTACCTTGTCAGTCAGATCGATATCGACTTCATCGAGGTGAACGCCGCCACCAGCGGCGAAACCAAATGCCGGCACCAGTGCAAGAATCAATGCAGCAAATTGCTTTTTCATCAGCCAGCCACCCTTTGCGGAACTACTTTGGTCTTCTCGAGCTTGGTGTAGAACGGCATCAGGATGAAGTAACCGAAGTAGATAGCAGTACAGATCCGAGATACCAATGTGCGCTCAGGAGTAGGAGACAGCACGCCAAGCACGCCGAGGATGACGAAGGAAATACAGAACAGCACGAGAGCTACCTTGCTCATCCAGCCCTTGTAGCGCATGGACTTGACTGGGCTACGATCCAGCCATGGCAGCACGAACAGCACAGCGATCGCGGCACCCATGGCGATTACGCCCAGCAGCTTGTCCGGAACGGCGCGCAGGATCGCGTAGTAAGGCGTGAAGTACCAGACAGGCGCGATGTGCTCGGGCGTCTTGAAGGCGTTCGCCACTTCGAAGTTCGGCTTCTCGATGAAATAGCCACCCATTTCAGGGAAGAAGAACACGATGGCGCAGAACACGAACAGGAACACCACCACACCGACGATATCCTTGACCGTGTAGTAAGGATGGAACGGAATGCCATCGAGCGGCACGCCAGCCTCGTCCTTGGTCTTCTTGATATCCACACCCATCGGGTTGTTCGAACCCACTTCGTGCAGTGCCAGGATGTGCAGAACCACCAGGCCAAGGATCACGATCGGCAGCGCGATGACGTGCAGCGCGAAGAAGCGGTTCAACGTGATGCCGGAGATCAGGTAGTCACCGCGAATCCACTGGGTCAGGTCAGCACCGATGACAGGAATCGCACCGAACAGCGAAATGATCACCTGGGCGCCCCAGTAGGACATTTGGCCCCAAGGCAGCAGGTAGCCCATGAAAGCCTCGGCCATCAGCGCCAGATAAATC
The DNA here is from genome assembly GCF_004331835.1 of Pseudomonas sp. IC_126. Classification (NCBI taxonomy): domain Bacteria; kingdom Pseudomonadati; phylum Pseudomonadota; class Gammaproteobacteria; order Pseudomonadales; family Pseudomonadaceae; genus Pseudomonas; species Pseudomonas sp. IC_126. The sequence goes on along the minus strand of NZ_SJSS01000002.1, from coordinate 1,123,241 downwards.
ATCATGCCGAAGATCCACACCAGCTCGCGCGGCTTCTGGTAGGAGCCGTAGAGGATGCCGCGGAACATGTGCAGATAGACGACGACGAAGAACGCCGATGCGCCAGTGGAGTGGAGGTACCGGATGATCCAGCCGTATTCCACGTCCCGCATGATGTATTCGACGGATGCGAATGCACCTTCGGCGGACGGCTCGAAGCTCATCGTCAGCCAGATGCCGGTGAGAATCTGGTTGACCAGAACCAGCAACGCCAAGGAACCGAAGAAGTACAGAACGTTGAAGTTCTTCGGTGCGTAGTACTTGCTCAGGTGGTCTTCCCACATCTTGGTCGCGGGGAAGCGCGCATCGACCCATTCCATGAACTTGCTCATCACGCGCTCTCCTGATCCACGCCGATGACGACCAAAGAGTCCGTCTCGTAAGTGTGAGGGGGAACCGGCAGGTTCAAGGGCGCAGGCTGGCCCTTGTAGACGCGGCCAGCCATGTCATATTTCGAACCATGGCACGGGCAGAAATAGCCACCGAGCCAATCGGCACCCAGATCAGGCGCCGCAACTTCCGGACGGAAGGACGGGGAGCAACCGAGGTGAGTGCATAGTCCGACCACAATCAGTACTTCCGGCTTGATTGAGCGAACCGCAGGATCAACATAGGTCGGCTGTTCGGAAGCTTCGGAATTCGGATCGGCGACCGTATCGGTGAGTTTGCCCAGATTGGCCAACGCCTCCTCGGTACGACGCACGATGAACACCGGCTGACCGCGCCACTCGGCAACCATCTGCTGACCTGGCTCGATCTTGCTGATATTTACCTTAACCGGTGCACCGGCTGCCTTGGCTTTGGCACTCGGGAACCACGATCCCACGAACGGGACCGCGGCACCCACCGCTCCTGCAGCACCTACTACCGAAGTAGCGGCTACGAGGAAGCGACGCCGGCCAGCATTCACGCCGTCATTGCTCATTCAGTCGTCTCCCATCAGTTTCTTATGGCCTACCGAAAGCAGGCGTCTACTACGTGCGTCTACCGTAAAACTAGGCCGCGAAAAAATTCGCCAAATGGTAAAGAAAAGCCCCTTGCATGACAAGGTAATAACCGGACACAACTAGGCGCCAGGCCCCGAAAGTCGGGACTTCTTAAACGCGACACGCTGTCGCATGGGTGAAAATCAGCCCATAAAAAAACGCCCAGCTTCGTATGAAGCTGGGCGTTTTTTGTGAAGCGGATTAGCGCTTCGAGTATTGCGGACGCTTACGCGCTTTACGCAGACCGACTTTCTTACGTTCAACTTCGCGAGCATCGCGAGTAACGAAGCCAGCTTTGCGCAGAGCAGGACGCAGTGTTTCGTCGTAATCCATCAGCGCACGAGTAATGCCGTGACGGATGGCGCCAGCTTGACCACTTACGCCACCACCAAGAACGGTAACGTAGATATCGAACTTCTCGACGGTTTCGGTCAGCTCCAGCGGCTGACGAACCACCATGCGAGCGGTTTCGCGCCCGAAGAAGTTGTCCAGCTCACGGTTGTTGATGGAAATCTTGCCAGTGCCCGGGCGCAGGAACACGCGCGCGGTTGCAGTCTTGCGACGGCCAGTGCCGTAATTTTGAGTCGCCGACATAATGAACTATTCCGTTAAATCTTCAGTTCTTGGGGCTGCTGAGCGGTGTGCGGATGATTGGCACCCTTGTACACCTTCAGCTTACGATACATGTCGCGACCCAGCGGGTTCTTAGGCAGCATGCCTTTGACCGCGGTCTCGATCACACGCTCTGGCGCCTTGGCGATCAGCTTCTCGAAGTTGATCGATTTGATGCCACCCGGGAAGCCGGAGTGAGAGTAGTACATCTTGTCGGTGGTTTTCGCACCGGTAACACGCACTTGCTCAGCGTTGATAACAACGATGTAGTCACCGGTATCGACGTGAGGGGTGTATTCCGCCTTGTGCTTGCCACGCAGGCGGCTAGCGATTTCGGTTGCCAGACGACCCAGGGTCTGGCCGGCAGCGTCGACGACGAACCAGTCGCGCTTGACGGTTTCCGGTTTAGCAGTAAAAGTCTTCATTCGTTATAGCCTCAGGGGCCGCCCTGAAAATAAGACGGCGAATCTTACTGAATGGTGCTCGCCCTGGCAAGGCCAGGACAGCCGGAAACAGACGCTATCGGGGGCTCGGGTCAGCGCGTCCGCTACGGCAGTGTTCGGCAGGCTAGGCATCCCCTACCTTGGTTTTTGCGTCAGCGGGCTAGGCATCCCCGGCGACAGGCTGCGGAATTATCCGGATTACGCGAAAAATAGCAAGCATGTTAGTAGGCGAATCATCACCCGCCGTGCCCGCCCCGTCACTCACCGAGGCATAATCGCGCATCAGCACGAACCGACTCGGCTCGTGGCTCAGAACGAAACTTATCGGCCGACCCCATAATCCGATTCACGAACCTAACAGACCAAAGGACTCCGCATGGAACTGCGCCAACTTGGCCGCACCGAATTGAATGTCAGCGCGCTGTGCCTGGGCAGCATGACCTGGGGCGAACAGAACGATCAGGATCAAGCGTTCGCTCAGCTGGATCGCGCCAGAGCCGCAGGCATCAACTTCCTCGATACCGCCGAAATGTATCCAGTGCCGCCGCGAGCGGAAACCTATGCCACCACAGAGCGCTACATCGGCAACTATTTCAAGGCCCGCGGGAATCGTGCCGACTGGATCCTGGCCAGCAAGATCGCCGGACCCGGCAATGGAATCAGTCACATCCGTGACGGCCAGCTGAAGATGAACAGGCAGCACATCGTTGCGGCCCTCGATGCAAGCCTTCAGCGCCTGCAGACGGACTGGATCGATCTGTACCAACTGCATTGGCCAGAACGCAGCACCAATTTCTTCGGCCAACTCGGTTACCGCCATCAGGAGCAGGATTTCACGCCCATCGAGGAAACGCTCGAAGCCATGGACGAGCAGGTAAAGGCCGGAAAGATCCGCCACATCGGTCTGTCGAACGAAACCCCCTGGGGCACAATGAAGTTCCTGCAGCTCGCCGAAGCCAGAGGCTGGCCGCGCGCCGTTTCGATCCAGAACCCCTACAACCTGCTCAATCGCACCTTCGAGGTCGGCTTGGCCGAAATAGCCATTCGCGAACAGTGCGGGCTGCTGGCCTATTCGCCCCTGGCTTTTGGCATGCTCAGCGGCAAATACGAACAAGGCGCTCGACCGGCCGGAGCACGAATCACGATGTTCAGCCGTTTTTTGCGCTATACCAATCCACAGTCGCAAGCCGCCTGCTCTCGATATGTGGCACTTGCTCGCGAACATGGCCTGGACCCGGCCCAGATGGCGCTGGCCTATATCACGCAACAGCCTTTCGTCACTAGCAATATCATCGGTGCCACGTCACTCGACCAGCTGGAAACCAATCTCGCCAGCGCCGAATTGCGACTGTCCGCCGAGGTGCTTGAAGGCATAGAGGCGATTCACACCGAACAACCCAATCCCGCACCCTGAGGAATACACAAAAAAGAGCCAGAATATTGGTATCGCCACGATCGCCAAACCCAGCCCGCACAAGCGAAGAGCCCGAACATGATTGCCGCCGAACTGCTCGCACCATTCAGCCTTTTTCTGGGCTGGCTGCTTTATACCGCCGGGCTGCTCTGGGCCTGCGCGCGAGCGCCCTGGGTGGAACTGTTCAGCGATACCCGGCGCCAGCATCTAGTGTTCGGCGCCGTTCTGGCGATATTTCTGCTGTGGCTGGTTCGTCGAGACTTCGACTCTGGGTTGTCCTTCCACTTCATCGGACTGACAGCCGTAACACTCTTACTGGACTGGCCACTGGCAATCCTTGCCGCCTTCATTGCCCAGCTTGGGCTGACCGTGACGGGCCATCAACAGCTGGTAGCGCTCGGCCTGAATGGCGTGCTGTTAGTACTGATACCGGTTACGGTAACGGAGCTCTGCGCCTTTGCCGTGGAACGCACCCAGCCGCGAAATCTTTTCGTCTACATTTTCTTTTCCGGCTTCTTTGCCGCCGGCCTAGCAGCGCTTTTGTGCATTCTGGCCGGACTGGGAATCCTGCTGATCGATGGTCGCTATCCAATGCCTCCCTGGCTGGAAGACTTTGCCGGCTATATCTGGCTGGTGATGTTTCCCGAGGCATTCATCAACGGAACCGTCGTCAGCGCTCTGGTCGTCTTCTATCCAGACTGGATGGAAACCTTCAACCGCAGCCGCTATTTGCAAGCCCCCTGGAAAGATGACGGCAACAAGCAGGCTTGAGCAGTGCCGGTAACGCAACCCAGCACAAGCGACAAGCTGCTATTGCTCATAAAGCACGTTCGCCCCGAGGCCGGGCCTCCCACAAAGCGCCAGATGCATCCGATCCGTGGAGCCGCGCCCTCGCGGCGAATGCATCTACGGGCTAGACGACCGCTTCAAGCCGCCATTCTGCTGGCCCAGGCCTCAGTGCTGGCGAGGCGGCACGTCACCGGAAAAAAGATCATCCTCGAGCTCATTGCCCGGAATCGCATGCTCTTCCGACGCCCAGGCACCCAGATCGATCAGCTTGCAGCGCTCGGAACAGAACGGCCGATTCGGACTCTTCACGCCCCACTCGACTGGCGCGCCACAAGTAGGGCATTCAACCGTAGTGCTCATTCCTGACCTCCTCGCAACGTCAGATAGAAATTGTGCAACCGTTCCACCTCGGCTTTCAGCCAAGCCAGATCATGATCGTTGACCAGCACATCGTCGGCATGACGCAGGCGCTCCTCGCGGCTGGCCTGGACCTTGATGATGGCTTGGATCTGCGCTTCGCTGGACTGATCTCGCCGGGCGGCACGCTCGATCTGCATAGTTTCAGGCACATCGACAACCAGCACTCGGTCGACCTGACGATACTGGCCGGACTCCACCAGCAGTGGCGACACCATGATGGCGTACGGAGAGGTTGCCCGAGCGAGATGCTCGGCAACCTCCAGACGGATCAACGGATGGAGCAGCTCCTCAAGCCATTTGCGCTGAGCCGGATCCTGAAATACCCGCTCACGCAGCGCCGCCCGATCCAGACTGCCATCCGATGTAAGAACCGGCTCGCCGAAGCGCTCTGCGATCAACCTCAACGCCGGCTTGCCAGGCTCCACCACCCAGCGCGCGGCATGATCGGCGTCCACCCAGTGCACCCCGAGCTGCCCGAATGCTTCCACCACAGCGCTTTTTCCGCTGCCGATACCGCCAGTCAAACCAAGCACCCATGGCTTCATCACGCACCGCCCAGACCAGAAACGACGCGCAGTAGTAACGCCTGATCAGCGTGGATGCAAGTTGCTGGAGTTCATGGATGGCAAATTCGCAATCAACGTGAGTCTGCCCTAGGGATGAAAACGATGGGCTTCGAGCTGGCAAATCTTCTTCGCCACGGGGCGCCTCCCACTGGTCAGTGTGCACCACGGCTTATGTAGGAGGCCCGCCCTCGGGGCGAAGCTTTTGCATCTGATTTTATCCACGCCCCGCGTGGGTACGCAGGCTAGGCTGCTCTGCGTCCGCTCTTCTCAAGCACAACCTCCGTTCGTCAGAACCCCGCGAACTGCAGATAACTCGACGTGATTTGATCACCCCAAAGCAGGGCGACCCAGCCAGCGATCGCCAGATAGGGCCCAAAAGGAATGGCCGTGCCGCTATCGGCCTTCTGCACACGCAGCATGATCGTACCCAGCACCGCCCCAACGACCGACGACAACAGAATGGTCAACGGCAAGACCTGCCACCCACCCCAGGCACCAAGCATCGCCAGCAGCTTAAAGTCGCCATAGCCCATGCCCTCCTTGCCGGTCACCAGCTTGAACAACCAGTACACCGACCAAAGGCTGAGATAGCCGGCAACCGCACCCCATACCGCATCCGGCAGCGTAGCGAACAGGCCGAACAGATTGACAAGCAATCCCAGCCAAAGCAGCGGCAACACGAGGGAGTCCGGCAGCAGCTTATGATCGACATCGATCATGCTCATCGCCAGCAGTCCCCAGGTCAGCAGCAACATCGCACCGACCTGCCAGGTGAAGCCGAAATGCCAGGCGACGTAGCCCGAGAGCAATCCGCACGCCAGCTCAACTAAAGGGTAGCGTTTGCTGATCGGCGCCTTGCATGACGAACACTTGCCCCGCAGCGCCAGCCAACTCACCAACGGGATGTTCTCCCACGGCCGAATTTCGTGATTGCAATGCGGGCAATGGGAGTGAGGGAGGATCAGATTGAACGTCGTGGCAGGCTCGCCAGGCAGCTCGAGAAACTCACGAGCCTGAGCGCGCCAATCGCGCTGCATCATGATGGGCAGGCGGTGTATCACGACGTTGAGAAAACTGCCGACCAGCAGACCAAGCACAAACACGCAGAAAACAAAGGCCAGCGTATTGCTGGCCAGAATTTGCACAATCATTCTTTAGCCGACCACGCTGCCCAGCTGGAAGATAGGCAGATACATCGCAATGATCAGGCCACCTACCAGCACGCCCAACACCGCCATGATCAGTGGCTCCATCAAAGTTGTGAGATTGTCGACCATATTGTCGACCTCGTCCTCATAGAAGCTGGCCACCTTGTCCAGCATCTCATCCAGCGATCCGGACTCCTCGCCGATAGCCGTCATCTGGATCGCCATTGAGGGGAAGACCCCAGTCGTCCGCATGGAGAAGTTCAACTGCACACCGGACGAAACATCGTTGCGTATCTTGGCAACAGCATTGCGGAACACCACGTTACCTGTAGCACCCGCCACCGAATCCAGCGCATCAACCAGCGGCACGCCTGCAGCGAAGGTCGTCGACAGCGTCCGCGCATAACGCGCCACTACAGCTTTGTACAAGATGTCGCCAACGATGGGCATCTTTAGAAGCCCGCGGTCCAGCGCATCGCGGAATTTTTCCGAACGCTTGTAGCTTTGTTTGAACAGAAATGCAGCCGCAAACAGGCCGATCAAAACCAGATACCACCATTCCTGCAGCCAACGCGAAAGCCCGACCACCATCTGTGTAAAGGCAGGCAACTCCGCACCAAACCCCTGGAACACACTTTCGAACTGCGGCACCACCTTGATCAACAAAATGGCGGAAACGATGATTGCCACCACGATGACCGCAATTGGATAGGTCATGGCCTTCTTGATCTTTGCCTTGAGTTGCTCGGTCTTTTCCTTATAGGTCGCGACCCTGTCCAGCAAGGTTTCCAGCGCGCCGGACTGCTCGCCGGATTCCACCAAGTTGCAATAAAGGTCATCGAAATATTGCGGCTTCTTGCGCAGCGAACCGGCGAAACTGTTACCGGCGGCCACCTCTTGCTTCACGTCATCGACCAGCTTGCGCATGTTCGGGTTATCGAAACCCTCGCCGATGATGTCGAACGACTGCAGCAGCGGCACGCCGGCCTTCATCATGGTCGCCATCTGCCGGGTGAACAGCGCGATGTCCATCGGCTTGATCTTTTTGCCCGCGCTGAACAGCGAAACCGCCTTTTTACGCACCTTAAGCGGATTGATGCCCTGCTTGCGCAGTTGCGCCTTGATCAGCGCCGGGCTCTGGCCAGACAGCTCACCCTTGATCTTGCTGCCCTTGCGGTCAGTGCCTTCCCAGGTGAACACACTGGTTTTCAACGCTTTCTGCTGCGCCATGGTTAATCCTTGGTCACGCGGTTAACTTCCTCCAGGCTGGTGATGCCGTGCATGGCTTTGACCAGACCCGAAAGACGCAAATCATTGAAGCCATCTTTGCGCGCTTGAATGGCGATATCGATGGAATTCCCTTCCTCCATGATAAGCCGCTGTAGAGCAGGCGTGATTTTAACCACTTCATAAATACCGACACGGCCCTTATAACCGCCGTTGCAATTGTCGCAGCCCACCGGGCCGTAAAGCTGGAAAGTACCGATTTTGTTTTCCGGGATGCCTTCCTTCAAAAGCGCTTCGCGGGGCACCTCCACTTCTTTCTTGCAGCTCGGGCAGAGCTTGCGCGCAAGGCGCTGAGCAATGATCAAGTTGACCGAGGTTGCAATATTGAAGGCCGGCACCCCCATGTTGCGCAGGCGGGTCAGGGTTTCGGCAGCACTGTTGGTGTGCAACGTCGACATCACCATATGGCCTGTCTGAGCCGCTTTGATCGCAATCTCGGCGGTTTCCAGGTCGCGGATTTCGCCGACCATGATGATGTCAGGGTCCTGACGCAGGAACGCGCGCAACGCCTGGGCGAAATCCATGCCCTGACGCGGATTGACGTTGACCTGATTGATGCCTTCCAGGTTGATCTCCACCGGATCTTCGGCAGTGGAGATGTTCACATCGATGGTGTTGAGGATATTCAGACCGGTATACAGCGAAACCGTCTTGCCCGAGCCGGTCGGGCCGGTGACCAGAATCATCCCCTGCGGTTGCTTCAGCGCAGCCAGATAGAGCGCCTTCTGATCCTCTTCATAGCCCAGTGCATCGATACCCATCTTCGCGCTGGACGAATCGAGAATCCGCATCACGATCTTCTCGCCCCACAATGTCGGCAGGCTGTTGACACGGAAGTCGATGGATTTGGTCTTCGAGACCTTCATCTTGATCCTGCCGTCCTGCGGCTTGCGCCGCTCGGCAATATCCAGCGCCGCCATGACCTTAAGGCGCGCGGAAATTCGACTGACCAACTGCACCGGTGGCCTCGCCACTTCGTGCAACACGCCGTCGGTACGAAAACGCACCCGATAGGATTTCTCGTAGGGCTCGAAGTGCAAATCAGACGAGCCACGCTTGATCGCATCGAGTAGCATCTTGTTGACGAAGCGGACCACCGGCGCGTCATCCGCCTCGTTGTGCTCTCCATCGTCTTCTTTGGCAGCGCCGCTGATCTCGACATCCAGATCATCCAGATCGGAATCGGTGAGCCCATCCAGCGCCGTATTGGCAGACTCGAACAGCTTTTCGATGGCCTCGCCGAGCTTGTCATCCTCGACCAGCACCGACTCGACCGAAAGCCCGGTATTGAACTGAATATCGCTAATGGCTTGATGGTTGGTTGGATCGGAAACGGCGACATACAGCTTATTGCCGCGCCGCTGCAGCGGAAGCACACGATGCTGACGCACCAGCTTCTCGCTAATGAGGTCCGTAGGCTGGGTTTCCTTGTCTAAAGCACTCAGATCGAAATACGGAACACCAAACTGCTCACCCGCAACATCGACTATCGCTCGGCTTTTTATCAGCTTGTTTTGCACCAACCAGGAAACCAGCGGCACCTGATTACGCTGGGCCTGGTGCTGTGCCTGTAGCGCAACTTTTTCATCAAGGTGACCGACCAATACCAACTGGCGAGCCAGACCGCCGAGGGGAGCGTTTTCGTTCATCTGAAATGCCCATAAAGGCTGAATAAAATATAGCGCCCTTATAACGCAGTTCCTGGGGAGAGCCAAACGCGCACAAACAAGGTGGCATTTTTTGTCACTTGCTGACTAGAAGAGTGATTTAACAATCAGCAGTGACGGCCATCGCAACTACATCGCACCTTCATCATCGTGGGAGGCGCGCCCTCGCGGCGAATAACCCAGCCCAGCACCGCTAATAGAAGCAAAGCCAGTTCAACAAGGCTGATTCACCGGCACAGCATCCACCTTCAAAGTCCCTACAACCCAAGCCCGGCAGGAGCTTTAAGCACAGTCCGCCTTTTTGGAAGGCACGCCCCGCAGAGAAAACTCGCACCCGAAACCTCTACTCCCACCCAAACGCCGCACCAGAAAGCCGCAGGGAAACGCGACGCAGCGCACAGCCCCAAAACTTCCACCCAACCACCCACCTCGTCTGGCACAGAAGCTGCTCCTTATTCGACAGGTCCAACGACCTCACCAACAAAGGAGCTTTTCAATGAAGTCCATCAAGAAGCAAAAAGGTTTTACCCTGATTGAACTGATGATTGTGGTTGCGATCATCGGCATTCTGGCTGCGATCGCTATTCCGCAGTTCAATGAGTATCGTGCTAAGTCGAACGATACCGTAGCCAACGCGGACGCGAAAAACACCCTTACCGTTATGTCTGCCGCACAGCTCTGATAAGGAATAACGAGATGAAGAAGATTTTTGCTGGTTTTGTTATTGCCTCCAGCCTTTTTGCTAGCAATGCATTTGCCGCCCCGACCGTAATCACTTCCGGCGGAGCCATTGGTAATGCCCAGTGTGAGCTTTTGGCTGACAACGTAGTACTTACGCTGTCAAACAACGTTCACGGCGCCTACAACTGCACCAAGAACAACAACTCCATCACCGTCGCGACTTGCCATTTTGCTGGCAGCCGCAAAGTTGGCCCAGAGCGCTGCGTTGTCACCGGCGCCAATGAACAAGGCGAACCAACATACAACGACCCCAGCTGTCAAGGCACTGGGCCAGAGAATACTTTTAACGTCGACAATAAAGGCAAAGCATTTGTAGGCTCCACTACTGGCGGGAGCATCGGTGCCACAAGCCTGGGCGGATTCTGCGACGATACAACAGTTACCGCAGTTCTGCCGAACTAAGATTGATACCGCTGCAAACTCAGATGAGTTTGCAGCGGCTTTGACACATTATAAATACAACCATGAAAAGCGCGCACGGCTTCACGCTAATCGAACTAATTCTGACAGTAGCTATTGTGGCGCTTCTAATTACAATTGCATCACCACAGTTTAATGAGTACCGCACACAAAGTTCCGACGCTGCAGCTGCAGCTGATGCTCGCAATGCGATAGCGGCTCTCGCAATGCACATGTTACGTTAATCAAATTTAAGCTCGCCTCTCATTATTCCCATGAAGTATTTTTCGCGAACAACCACTCCAATTCATACTAGCGCTACAGATAAACTTGGTACAATACCTTCTTCCGCACGCTGACTGCCATAGCCAGATACCTTTCATGCTATCTTCGCCAAATTTCTCCACCGGCCTCCGCCTCGCAACACGCGCCCGTGCTGACTGGATGGTTATGGGATGCTTGCTGGTAGTAATTCTCGCCGCGCTGCTTTCCGCCCAGTTCAGCGGTCGCCAACCCACCGCCGTGGCACTGGATATCGGCCTTTCGGTAATTCGCTTTCTGTTGCCTCTCGTGCTGGTATTGATGACCCAAGAGCTGCTTTCACGCGAATTCGACCGACGCTATTTTCTTAATACCCTTTCCTATCCTCACCCAAGGCATAGCCTGTTGCTAGGCCGCTTTATCACTGTCTCGGCCCTGGCGCTCGGACTGCTGCTGCTGCTGGCTGGCGCGCTGGGGTTGCTGGTCTGGCTGATTGGCAGGGGCTATGCGCAAGGAACTCCTGTTGCACTAGGCTATCACTATCTGATCACCATCGCTTTTATCGGTCTCGACTTGCTGTTGCTCTCTGCCGTCGCCACGCTACTTGCCGTTGTGGCATCTACACCCAGTTTCGTATTGATCGGCACCATCGGCTTTATGCTGGTCGCCCGCTCCTTCGGTGCCATCGTCGAACTGTTGACTCACAATGCAGACGTGGTGAGCGATGCCGAAAGCTACCGCTCCGGCGTCGGACTACTGGGTTACCTGCTGCCCGATCTGGGCGCACTGGATGTGCGCACGATCGCCCTCTACGGCAAGATAGAACTGCTGCCTGCCGACTGGCCATGGCTGGTACTGTCCAGCCTGACCTATACGGCCGGTATGCTGGCCTTGGCAGTTTGGGCCTTGCAACGCAAGCGTTTTGCCTGATATGCGCCCACCCCTGCTTCTAGCCCTGGCAGGCTTCGCCCTGTTCGCGACCATCGCCGCCTGGCGTGCCCAACAACCAGTAGTGCTTACGCCTCAATTCTTCGCCGACCGCGTGGTGATTCCTGCGCCGCTGCTGGTCGCGCTAAACGGCGGCGACCGCTTCCTTGCTGCCAATCTGGAAACGATGCGCTTGGCCGCCACCGGTCTGGATGATCGTGGCGTGGATACCGACTATCTGGTCCGCGCCCAGCGCGAAGTTGCCCGGCTCAACGCCTGCCATGAGGACAACTACTATCTCGCCAACGGCCTGCTGACTTGGGGCGGCGCCGTGGAAGAAGGCAATGAGGTGCTGCGCGCCGCCGTCGAATGTCGCTTCTGGGACGAATTCCCGCCCTTCTTCTATGGCATCAACCTGTCGTTCTTCCAGCGTGACAACGAGGAAGCCGCCCGCATGCTGGAGATCGGCGCGCAACGCTCCACCGATAACGCTGCCGCTATGCAAAAACTGGCCGTGATGCTGCGCGCCGAGCAGTTCGCTGATGAGCGACTGGCGCTCAACTACCTCATCCAGCAACGCGACAGCAGCCCCGACCCCAAGCTGGAGGACATGCTCGACAAGCGCGTCGTCCGCTTGCAGGGGCTGATTCAACTACGCGAAGCACAGCGCCAGTACGAAGGCGAACATGGGTCGCTGACGGACCTTCAACTGTTGGTCGATCGAGGCATCCTCGATCAATTGCCAGTCGACCCCCTGCGCCTCGGCTACGAGCTGCGTGACGGACACATCGAGCTGAAAAAACTGAAGATCGCCGGACTGGAGGAACAACCTTGAGCGCAGCCGTGGAATTCAAGGGTGTCAGCCATACCTATCGCACCAAGGGCAAGCAGGTCCAGGCTGTGCGTGATGTCAGCTTCAGCCTGGCCGAAGGCGAGGTGTTCGGCTTCGTCGGCCCCAATGGCGCCGGCAAGTCCACCACCATCAAGATCATGCTGGACATCATCAATGACTATCAGGGCCAGGTGACACTTTACGGCACCAATGCGCGCCAGGCCGAGGCCCGCCGGGGCATGGCTTACGTGCCGGAAGCGCCGGCGCTATACGACCAGTTCACGCCGCTGGAAATCCTGCGCATGGGCCTGTCCATGTACGGCATCAAACGCACCGATGCCGATGCCTGGTGCTTGGAGTGGCTGGAACGCTTTTCCGTAGACGGCACCGGCAAGCGCCGTATGCGTGAGCTGTCCAAGGGAACCGCGCAGCGGGTCGCGTTGGCCCATGCGATGGCAGTCGAGCCGAAGCTGCTGATCCTCGATGAACCGCTCTCGGGCCTCGACCCGGTAGGCCGTAAGGACGTGGTCGATATCCTCAACGACTACAAGAAACAGGGCGGCGCGATTTTCTTCACCTCGCATGTGCTGCATGACGTTGAGCGTATCGCCGACCGCTTCGGTTTCATCAACAAGGGGCAACTGGTGACGGTCCGATCACCCCGCGAATTGGCCGCCGAGCGTGCCGACTGCTTTATCCTGCGCTACCAGGCGGACCAAGCCATGGGGCAAACCTGTGTCGCGCTGCGACCCGGCGAATTCGAATGCGAGCTATCACAAGCCGAGCTACCCGCCGCCATCGCCCAACTTGGAAACAATGGCGGCCATCTGCTGACCATTAAACCGGCCGTATCACTGGAAACGGTATTCTTCCGCATCCTCGCCGACGCCTCTTAAAGTCTAGGCCGCGACCTAACAAAAGGGCACGGTGTGGCTTTGGTGTCTGTGGAGAGCCGACCCGATGCGAAACTTTGGGGCTTTGCTAGCAGGCTATCGCCTGCTGTCGCCGCGGGGGGCGCATCCCAAAATAAGAGGTGCGGTGCGGGCTTTGCTTTTGTTGGTGGGTGACGGGGCGAAGCTTGCTTACAAGCCAGCTATAGCGGGATGTCGATACGCTCGTTAGCTGTATTGCGATTCATGCTTTGCGCTGCCTCACGCTGCGCGTCGTACGGCATCGGCTGGTCTTAGAGCCTCCTGCGGGCTAGCATCCCCCCTCTGTGCCTGCAGACATACCGCAGGCAACACTAATTTTCAGGAGGAACCATGCCCTTTACCGTTTACCTGTCCGGCGAGATCCATACCGATTGGCGCGATGAAATCGAGCGCGGCGCCAACGCCGCCGAGCTGGATGTAGTCTTTACTTCCGCCGTGACCGACCATGACGCCAGCGATGCCGCTGGCGACTGTCTGGGGGCAGAGCCTAATGGCTTCTGGCGCGACCATAAGTCCTCCAAGATCAACGCGATCCGTACCAAGACACTGATCCAACAAGCCGACCTCGTGGTGGTGCGCTTCGGCGACAAGTACAAGCAATGGAACGCGGCCTTCGACGCCGGTTACTGCGCAGCCCTGGGTAAACCTTATGTCACATTGCACGGCGACGACATTGTGCATCCGTTGAAGGAAGTCGACGCAGCCGCCATGGCTTGGGCTACGACCACCGAGCAGGTGGTGGGGATTCTTAAGTACGTGGTTCGCGACTGATAGCTAGCGATATCGGCAGGCCGATAGCCTGCATTCGCCGCGAGGGCGCGCCTCCTACACAAGCAAAGCAACCGCTATAAACAAAAACGCCCTGCATCTGCAGGGCGTTTTTGTTACCGCGGCTTTTTAGATCGCGCCGCGCCCGCGCAACAGATCAACGACCTGCCTGACGCCCTCTTCCACCGTCAACGACTCGGTGTCGATTACCAGATCGGCATTGCCGGGCACATCGTAGGGGAAGGACTCGCCGGGAATGTTGTCATCACCAGCAGCATACAAGCCTTGTGGATCGCGTTGCTGACAGGTCAGCGGCGAAGCTTGGACATAAACCGTGAGCAGGCGATCAGCACCTACCAACGCCTTGGCCTGTTCGCGGCCTTCGGCATCCGGCGCGACGAAGGCCGCAAGGGTCAGCAGACCCGCCTCGTTGAATTGGCGCGCCACATGGGCGGCGCGGCGCCAGTTCTCGGTACGACCGGCACGGTCCTGCGGCAGGCCTTTGTTCAGATCGTGGCGCAAGTTCTGGCCATCCAGCACGTATACCGCCCGCCCCATGTCGAACAGCTTGCGCTCCACGGCGTAGGCCAGCGTGCTCTTGCCCGCGCCCGAAAGGCCAGTGAACAACACGGTGGCCGGCTGCTGACCGAAGCGCGCTGCGCGCTCTTCGGTGGACACATGAGCCAGCGCACCGTGATGCCCAGTAGAACCATGAGCAAGCGGGTCAGCGATGATCATGCCGGCACCAACGGTGCCGTTGGTGAGCCTATCAATGACGATGAATGCGCCAGTCGTGCGGTTCTGCGCGTAGCCATCCAGGGCGATCGGCGCATCCAGGCTGACCTTGACGCGACCGATTTCGTTGAGCTGCAGGCTGCTCGCCGCGCCATGCTCCAGAGTATTGACGTCGACGCTATGGGTGATGCTGGCAATCGAGCCCGGCACATAGCTGGTGGCGCGCTTGATGTCGTATTTCTTGCCCGGCAGCATCGGCTCTTCGCCCATCCATACGAGCATGGCCTCGAAGCCGTCGGCGATGCGTGGCTGGTTGTCGGCGTGAACCAGCATGTCGCCACGGGACACGTCGATTTCATCTTCCAGCGTCAGGGTGATCGCCTCGCCCGGCGTGGCCTGTTCCAGCTCGCCATCGAAGGTGACGATGGATTTGACCTTGCTGCGCTTGCCGGACGGCAGCACCGTGATCTCATCGCCCTTGCGCACGATGCCGCTGGCGAGGGTGCCGGCGAAGCCGCGGAAGTTGAGGTTGGGACGATTGACATACTGAACCGGGAAGCGCAGGTCATCGAAATTGCGGTCGCCGGCGATCTCGACGCTTTCGAGAATCTCCATCAGCGACTGGCCTTCATACCAGGGCGCGCGTTCGCTGCGGTTAACCACGTTGTCGCCCTTGAGCGCCGACATGGGCACGAAGTGTAGCGAAGACGGTTGCAGATCGATGCGCTCGGCAAAGTTTAGATAATCCGCCTTGATGCGCTCGAAAACGGACTGGTCGAAGTCCATCAGGTCCATCTTATTGATGGCGACGACGATGTGTTTGATGCCCAACAGCGAGGTGATGAAGCTATGGCGCTTGGTCTGGGTCTGCACACCGTAGCGGGCGTCGACGAGGATGATCGCCAAATCACAGGTCGAGGCCCCGGTGGCCATGTTGCGGGTGTACTGCTCATGACCGGGCGTGTCGGCGATGATGAACTTGCGCTTGGCAGTAGAGAAGTAGCGGTAGGCGACATCGATCGTGATGCCCTGCTCGCGCTCGGCCTGCAGGCCGTCGACCAGCAGTGCCAAGTCCACGTCATCGCCGGTGGTGCCAGACTTTTTCGAGTCACGGGTAATCGCTTCGAGGTGATCTTCATAGATCATCTTCGAGTCATGCAGCAGGCGCCCAATCAGGGTGCTCTTGCCATCGTCGACGTTGCCGCAAGTGAGAAAGCGCAACAGCTCCTTGCGCTCGTGCTGGGCCAGGTACGCGAGGATGTCCTCGCTGATCAAATCAGACTGATGAGACATGGTGCGGAATCCTTAGAAGTAGCCCTGACGTTTCTTTTCTTCCATCGACCCGGCGCCGTCGTGGTCGATGACCCGACCCTGACGTTCGGACGTGCGGGTCAGGAGCATTTCCTGGATGATTTCGGGCAGGGTCGAGGCCGTGGATTCCACTGCGCCGGTCAGCGGGTAGCAGCCGAGGGTACGGAAGCGAACCATGCGTTTTTCGATGCGCGCCTTTTCCTCGTCAGTGAGGTGCTCGAGGATGCGTTCGTCGTCGATCATGATCAGGGTGCCGTTCTTCTCGATGACTTCGCGCTCGGCGGCGAAATACAGCGGCACGATCGGAATCTGTTCCAGATAGATGTATTGCCAGATGTCCAGCTCGGTCCAGTTCGACAGAGGGAAGACGCGGATGGATTCGCCCTTCTTGACGTTGCCGTTGTAGACGTTCCACAGCTCGGGACGCTGGTTCTTCGGGTCCCAGCGGTGCTTGCTGTCGCGAAAGGAGTACACGCGCTCCTTGGCACGGGACTTCTCTTCATCACGACGCGCGCCACCAAAAGCAGCGTCGAAGCCATGCTTGTCCAGCGCCTGTTTGAGACCCTCGGTCTTCATGATGTCGGTGTGCTTGGCGCTACCGTGGGTAAACGGGTTGATGTTTTGAGCGACACCATCCGGATTGACGTGGGTGATCAGGTCCAGGTCCATTTCCGTGACCATTTGCTCGCGGAAGCGGTACATCTCCTGGAACTTCCAGCGCGTGTCGACGTGCATCACCGGGAACGGCAGACGACCGGGAAAAAACGCCTTGCGTGCCAGATGCAGCATTACGGCGGAGTCTTTGCCGATGGAATAAAGCATCACCGGGTTATCGAATTCGGCGGCCACTTCACGAATGATGTGGATGCTTTCCGCCTCCAGCTGTTTCAGATGCGTCAGTTTGTCGACCATGGCTACTCACGAATTTGGCAGATGGACGGCCGGCGGGCCGGAGCGAGGGCGCAACTCTAACACGGCGCAAACTTCTAATCAGGCCGCTGCTTAGAACGAAATTGACTAAATTTATGCCTCGGTCATTGGGCAAACGGTGGCGGCTCAGCGGGGGTATTTCAGCTGTGAGGCCAAGCTCATGGCTCAGAACCAAGCCGTCTGCTTCTACAGTGCCGCCGATGCGCAGAGCGCACCCTACGTCCAAATCATTTGCCATACTTGTCGGGTGCGCTTTGCGCGCCAAGGCAGCGCCTCTAGGCGGCTTAGGCCGGATTGGGGCAATCGATGAACCGATGCTCGACGACAAACCGCTTCGCCAGATAGTCACCGAGCGCCTGAACGCCGTAACGCTCGGTGGCATGGTGTCCGGCGGCGAAGAAGCTCAAGCCATTTTCACGCGCGATATGCACCGTGGGCTCCGAAACCTCCCCGGTTAGATACGCGTCAACACCCGCGGCCACGGCCTGATCGATATAGCCCTGGGCGCCGCCCGTGCACCAAGCGATGCGTCTGATCGGCCGCGGACCTTCGACCATCAGCGGCTCACGTCCTAGCGCGGCCGTCACCCGTCGCATGAAATCAGCAGGCGCGAGCGGTACATCGAGCGAGCCGACAAGGCCAACCGAGCGGGGATTGTCGGGTTCCAGAGGCCCTTCAACGGTGAGGCCGAGCAGCCGTGCCAACTGCACGTTGTTGCCCACTTCCGGATGCACGTCGAGCGGCAGGTGATAGGCAAGCAGGCTGATGTCGTTGCTGAGCAGCGTCTTCAACCGCCGCAGCTTGATGCCTACGACGCGCGGGTCTTCGTTCTTCCAGAAATAGCCGTGATGGACCAACACCACGTCGGCCTGCGCTTCGACTGCGGCATCGAGCAGTGCCTGGCTGGCAGTCACACCGCTAACGATGCGGGTCACCTGCCGCCGTCCTTCTACCTGTAAGCCGTTGGGGCAATAGTCAGAGATCTTGGTGGTGTTCAGGTAGCGATCGGCTTCTTCGACCAGCGTGCTTAGCGCAACGGCCATGCATACATCCTCTTGGCAAATACGGGTATCTCGCGGCCGCCGCGGAGGCTGAAAGCTGCGCGATGGACGGATTGAAACGACATGGCTGAAACCACCTCACCGGCCCGGCACAGAATCGCCATCGGCAAGGCTGCAATTCGCAGCCAGCTTCGTATAATGCCGCCACCTTAAGGGGCGCAATCGCCCTCCGCAACCTGTCCGGATTTCGAATCGCGATGATCAATGCCCTGCGTTTTCTTGGCTGGCCGTTGCTGGTAGGCCTGCTGGTGGCCCTGCTAATCATTCAGCGTTATCCGCATCTGGTAGGCCTGAGTACCGAGCCGGAATACACCCTGCGTCAGGCACCGCTGGTGGGGATACCGCAACAAGGCCCCTATTCCTATGCCAATGCGGTCAGCGGCGCGGCGCCAGCTGTGGCCAACCTCTACACCACCAAGGTGATCGACCGCTCCAGCCAGCCGCCGATGATCAAGGACGATCCTCTGTTTCAGCGATTCTTCGGTGACAACCTGCCGCGCCAGCGCCGCATGGAATCAAGCCTGGGCTCCGCGGTAATCATGAGCCCCGAAGGCTATCTGCTGACCAACAACCACGTCACCGCCAATGCCGAGCAGATCGTGGTGGCCTTGCGCGATGGCCGGGAAACGCTCGCGCGGGTCATTGGCAGCGACCCGGAAACCGATCTTGCGGTGCTGAAGATTGATCTGGCGGAGCTACCCGCGATCACCATCGGCCGTTCGGACAGCATCCGCATTGGCGACGTGACACTGGCGATCGGCAACCCGTTCGGCGTCGGCCAGACCGTGACCATGGGCATCATCAGCGCCACCGGGCGCAACCAGCTCGGTCTCAATACCTATGAAGATTTCATTCAGACCGACGCGGCGATCAACCGTGGAAACTCCGGCGGCGCGCTGGTCGACACCGCCGGACATCTGATTGGCATAAACACGGCGATCATCTCTGAATCCGGCGGCTCGCAAGGCATCGGGTTCGCGATTCCAGTGAAGCTCGCCATGGAAGTAATGAAATCCATCGTGGAACACGGCCAGGTGATTCGCGGCTGGCTCGGCGTGGAGGTGCAATCGCTGACCCAGGAACTGGCGGAATCCTTCGGCCAGGCAGGTCGGCCGGGAATCGTGGTTGCCGGCGTCTATCGGGATGGACCGGCTGAACGCGCCGGTCTGCGGCCAGGTGATCTGATCCTAAGCATCGATGGACAGCAGTCCAGTGACGGACGCACCTCGATGAACCAGGTCGCGCGCGTGCGGCCGGGCGATGAGATCGATATCGATATTCTGCGCAACGGGAAACCGCTGACACTTACCGCCGAGGTCGGCATGCGGCCTCCGGTAGAGAAGAGCCCGCAGTAAGCTGCAAGCTGTAAGCTGCAAGCTGCAAGCTGCAAGCTGCAAGCTGCAAGCTGCAAGCTGCAAGCTGCAAGCTGCAAGCTGCAAGCTGCAAGCTGCAAGCTGCAAGCGAATCAGTATGCGGGCCGACGCCGCAACGACAACGATGCTTTTTAGCTTACTCGAAGCTTGTGGCTTGAGCTTGTAGCCGCTCCTATAGCGCCTGTAACAGCGCCTGATTCTGCTCCGGCGTGCCGATGGTGATCCGCAAGTACTGGTCGATTCGCGGATGCTTGAAATGCCGCACGATGACGCCCTGCTCCCGAAGCCCTGCGGCGAGCTCGGCAGCGTCGCGTTGCGGATGACGGGCAAAAATGAAGTTCGCCGCCGACGGCAACACCTCGAAGCCCAGCGCCTGCATCGAGGTCACCACCGCTTCGCGACTGGCGATCACCTGCTGACAGGTTTGCTCGAAATAATCGCGATCTTCGAACGCGGCCGCCGCCCCGGCGATGGCGATGCGGTCCAGCGGATAGGAATTGAAGCTGTTCTTGATGCGCTCCAGCGCCTCGATCAGATCCGGATGCCCGACAGCCAGACCAACGCGCAGTCCCGCCAGTGAACGGGACTTCGACAGGGTCTGAGTGACCAGCAGGTTCGGATAGCGATCCACCAGCGCAATGGCCGATGTGCCGCCGAAATCGATATAGGCCTCATCCACCAGGACCACCGAATCGGGGTTTGTCTGCAACAACCGCTCGATCGCTTCCAGCGCCAGCAGGCACCCGGTGGGCGCGTTGGGATTGGGGAAGATAATGCCGCCGTTCGGCCGATTGTAGTCAGCCACGTCGAGCTGGAACTGCGCGTTCAGCGCGATGGTTTCGTAGTCGATTCCATAGAGCCCGCAATAGACCGGATAGAAGCTGTAGGTCACATCGGGAAACAGCAGCGGCTTGCCGTGCTGGAACAGGCCGTGAAAGGCGTGCGCCAGCACCTCGTCCGAACCATTGCCGACGAAGACCTGGCCCGGCTGCACACCGTAATAGTCAGCCACCGCCTGCTTGAGGCGCTCGCCGTTCGGATCGGGATACAGGCGCAGGCTGTCGCCGATTTCCGCCTGCATCGCAGCAATGGCCTTGGGCGACGGGCCGTAGGGATTTTCGTTGGTATTGAGTTTGACCAGCTTGCTCAGCTTCGGCTGCTCACCCGGTACGTAGGGCACCAGGGTTTTGACGAAGGGGCTCCAGAAACGGCTCACAAACAGTTCCTCGATTGGTAGGGGGAAAGCTGGAAGCTAGAAGCCTGAAGCTGGAAGAAAGCATCAGTGCAGGGTCTAGTTTCTAGCGATCTATCTTTTAATCCGATATTCCGCGCTGCGCGCATGCGCGGTCAGCGACTCGCCGCGAGCCAGCACCGAGGCGATCTTGCCCAGCTCAGACGCACCTTCCGCCGAGCAATTGATGATCGACGAGCGTTTCTGGAAATCGTAAACACCCAGCGGCGATGAGAAGCGCGCGGTGCCGGAGGTCGGCAATACGTGGTTGGGGCCGGCACAGTAGTCGCCCAGCGCTTCGGCCGTGTATCTGCCCATGAAGATCGCGCCGGCGTGGCGGATCTGCTCCAGATACTGCTCGGGATTTTCCACCGACAGTTCCAAGTGTTCCGGCGCAATGCGGTTGGCCACCTCGATGGCCTGCTGCATGTCGGCGACCCGAATCAGCGCACCACGGCCCTGCAATGATGCATGGGCGATCTCGCTACGCTCCAGAGTCGGCAGCAGCCGGGCAATGCTCTCGGCAACCTTGTCGAGGAATGCTGCATCCGGGCTGACCAGAATCGACTGGGCATCTTCGTCGTGCTCGGCCTGGGAGAACAGGTCCATGGCGATCCAGTCGGGATCGGTCTGGCCGTCGCATACCACCAGAATTTCGGAGGGTCCGGCGATCATGTCGATTCCGACCTTGCCGAAGACGTGGCGCTTGGCCGTGGCGACGTAGATGTTGCCGGGGCCGACGATCTTGTCCACCGGCGGTACGCTCTCGGTACCGTATGCCAGCGCGGCGACCGCCTGGGCGCCACCGATGGTGAACACGCGGTCGACACCGGCGATGCAGGCCGCAGCCAGCACAAGTTCGTTGATTTCACCGCGCGGTGTGGGCACGACCATGACGACTTCCGGCACACCGGCAACCTTCGCCGGAATGGCGTTCATCAGCACCGACGAGGGGTAAGACGCCTTGCCGCCTGGCACGTAAAGCCCAGCACGATCGAGCGGCGTGACCTTCTGACCCAGCACCGTGCCGTCGACTTCGGTGTAGGTCCAGGAGTCCTGTTTCTGCTTTTCGTGATAGCGACGAACCCGCTCGGCGGCTGATTCCAGTGCATGACGCTGCGCCGAGCTGATGCGTTCGAGCGCCAACTCGAGACGCTCACGCGGCAGGATCAGATCTGCCATCGAGGCCACTTCCAATCCATCGAAACGCTGCGTCAACTCGACCAGTGCCGCATCGCCGCGCTCGCGCACCGCCTTAATGATCTCCAGCACGCGCTGGTTAACGCCGTCATCGGACACGCTTTCCCAGCTCAGCAAATGATCCAGGTGTCGCGAAAACTCGGGATCGGCAGCGTTGAGTCGGCGGATGTCGATGGGAGCGGTCATAACGGGCCTCATAAGGAGTGCGGCGAAGCGGTTTGCAGGCGCCCGTAGATTAACAAGCCAACCGTGCGGGCACCTGAGAATTAAGGCTATGACACGAATAGGCGAGCCGGCTGTAGCAGCCCGGCGGAAGATCAGTTCTGCTGTTCGATCGCGTTCTGCAACGCATCGATCAGCGTCTGGATACGCGCATGCTGCATCTTCATCGAGGCCTTATTGACCACTAGGCGCGAGCTGATCATGGCAATCAGCTCCTGCGGCTCCAGCCCGTTGGCACGCAGCGTATTACCGGTGTCGACCACGTCGATGATCTTGTCCGCCAATCCCACCAGCGGTGCCAGCTCCATCGAGCCATAGAGCTTGATGATGTCGACCTGACGGCCTTGCTCGGCGTAGTAGCGTTTGGCGACATTGACGAACTTGGTCGCAACGCGTAGCCGCCCTTTGGGCTCCGGCGCACCGACCTTGCCGGCCGTCATCAGCTTGCAGTTGGCGATTTTCAAATCCAGCGGCTCGTACAACCCCTGGCCACCGTACTCCAACAGCACGTCCTTGCCAGCCACGCCAAGATCCGCCGCGCCATGCTCGACGTAGGTCGGCACGTCCGTGGCGCGCACGATCAGCAGACGCACGTCATCCTGCGTGGTCGGGATGATCAGCTTGCGGCTTTTATCTGGATTCTCGGTGGGCACGATACCTGCCGCCGCCAGCAGCGGCAGCGTGTCGTCGAGAATGCGGCCTTTGGAAAGGGCAATGGTGAGCATGGACGGTTATTCCTTGAAGCCTGTTAATGGCGACCTTGGCGCAGGCAGCGGCGAGCGAGCGCCAGTCTCAGCCAAAGCCGCCGACTCCGAGAGTGACGGCTTCGACCCATTGCCGATAGCTAGCCCGGTACGCGGCGAATCTTGGCGCCCAGCAATTGCAGCTTCTCTTCGATGCATTCATAACCACGATCGATGTGGTAGATGCGATCGATCAGCGTGTCGCCTTCGGCCACTAGGCCGGCGATCACCAGACTCGCCGAGGCACGCAGATCGGTCGCCATGACGGGCGCGCCCTTGAGCTTCGGCACGCCGGTCACGATGGCAGTGTTGCCCTCGACGAGAATCTGCGAGCCCATGCGGTTCATTTCGTATACATGCATGAAGCGGTTCTCGAACACCGTCTCGATCACCGTACCAGTGCCTTCGGCAACGGCGTTCAGCGCAATGAACTGCGCCTGCATATCGGTGGGGAATGCAGGATACGGCGCAGTACGGATGTTCACCGCTTTCGGCCGATTGCCCTTCATGTCCAGCTCGATCCAGTTGCTACCGGTATCGATATAGGCACCGGCTTCTTCGAGCTTGTGCAATACCGCCTCGAGGAGGGTGGCGTCGGTGTCCTTGAGCTTCACGCGACCGCCGGTTGCCGCAGCGGCGACCAGATAAGTGCCCGTCTCGATGCGGTCCGGCATCACGCTGTAACGACCGCCACCCAGACGTTTGACGCCGTCGATGACGATGGTGTCGGTGCCGGCGCCGGAAATCTGCGCGCCCATGGCATTGAGGAAGTTCGCTAGATCGACCACTTCCGGCTCGCGCGCGGCGTTTTCCAGCACGCTGCGGCCGTTGGCCAGCGCCGCGGCCATCATGATGTTCTCAGTGCCGGTCACGCTGACGATATCGAAGAAGAAGTGCGCGCCGCGTAGACCGCCAGCTGGCGCCCGCGCCTTGATGTAGCCACCTTCGACGTCGATCTGCGCGCCCATCGCTTCCAGGCCGCGAATGTGCAGGTCGACCGGGCGCGAGCCAATGGCGCAACCGCCTGGCAGCGCGACTTCCGCTTCGCCGAAACGCGCAACCATGGGTCCGAGCACCAGGATCGATGCACGCATCGTCTTGACCAGCTCGTAAGGCGCGACCAGCGTCTGGATGCTGCTGGCGTCGACTTCGACGCTGAGCTTTTCGTCGATGACCGGTTGCACGCCCATGCGGCCGAACAGCTCGATCATCGTCGTGATGTCGTGTAGGTGCGGCAGGTTGCAAACGGTTACCGGAGTATCGGCAAGCAAGGTGGCCGCCAGGATTGGCAGGGCCGAGTTTTTGGCACCGGAGATGCGAATCTCGCCATCGAGGCGGGCACCGCCAGTAATGATCAATTTATCCATGATATTCCTGTAACCCGCATGCTCGAAGCGCTTGCGAAGAGGGGCCGCGCCCAGTCAGTGCAGCGCGCGGCTCGAATATGTCTGTCGTGACCGGTGATCAGCTACGCGCCAGCCAGTCGGCACGGCTGAAGAATTTCATCGTGACGGCATGAATGCTGCCGTCGGCTATCCACGGGTTCAGCTGCGCATAAATCTGCTGCTGGCGCTTGACCGGACTCAATCCGGCCAACTCGTCGCTGATCACGTTGAGCTGGAAATTGCAGCCTTCGCCTTCGACTTCCACCTGTGCGTCCGGAAGCTTCTCTTCCAGAAAATTCTTAACTTCTAAGGCCTGCATGTTCAACCTCTATCGGCGCCGGACGCGCGCGGCCGGCCATCATACAAAAAAGCCCGAAGACTGCGAACCCCGAAGCCCGTCGAGCTAACGCAGCCTCGCTAATCGAGCGCCTCTGCCTCGCTGCTGCGCGGACGCCTGTGATGCGTGCCCGCCTCTACTGCGGGAAACCTTGAAGACGCAAAGCGTACGACGAGAATCGCCACCGCAAGCAGCAGAATGGCTCCGGAAATATAGACGACCCCCATGTCCGGACGGTGATGATGCGAAACATCCGAAATCAGCAAGCGAGTCAGGGCAGTGATTGCCACGTAGATAAGGAAGCGCACCGGCATGTGATTGGTTTTGAAGTAAATACCAACCATCGCACCGAGTTCGAGGTAAATGAACAGCAACAGGATGTCATCGACACTGATGCTTCCCTTTTCGATCATGCCCAGAAAGGCCACCAACCCGGCCCAGGCGGTGACCGCACCGATGCCGAACAGGGCCAGGTAATGAAAGGTCTCGACCAGTAGATTACCCAGCGACTCGGCAACGGCATGCACCTTGCCGCGCGCCGTTTCTGCCCAGCGTAGCGTCATCAAACCGTTCCTCGCACTTCGTCCGCTAGCGAAAGGACGTCCAGCAAGCCGGACACCCTGGCGATTTCACGCATGTCGCCGGGCATGCCGGCGATGGTCACTTCGCGTCCTAACGAGATTGCGTCCCGGGTATAGGTCAGCAGCAGCGACAGCCCGACGCTGCTGGATTTTTCCACCGACGAGCAATCGATCAGCAGCGGCTGCCTTTTAACACCACGGATCAAGGTCTGACCGGCCCAGCGCAAGGCCGGCCCGGATTGGTAATCGAGCACGCCGGAAAGCCGCAACTCGCCGCTGGCGCCGCTTTCGACACGCCCCTCACTCATCGCCTGTCGCCTGCTGGCCAGCCTCGGTGTCCTTGGCGCGTGCGACAACTTCGCCCCAGCCAGCGATGGTCTTGTCCAGATCACCACCATTTTTTTGCATGGTGTCGGCGAACTGGTCACGGAACAGTTTGCCGATATTGATGCCGTTGATGATCACGTTGCGCACCCGCCATTCGCCTCCCTGATTGACCATGGTGTACGACACCGGATAGATCTCACCCTGGCGACCGGTTACTTCCATACCAACGCTGGTACGCTCGGCATCCTGCTTGCCACTGGCCGGCAGCACTCGAATCTGCTGATTGTTGTATTCCAGCAGCGCGTTGCCATAAAACTGCATGAGACTGCGCTTGAAGTTTTCCTGGAAGCGGGTCATCTGCTCCGGGCTGGCGCTGCGCGAATACTTCACGGTCATGATGCTGCGCGAAATCCCCTCGGCATCGACCACCGGACCGAGGATGTCGTTGAGCGACTCGTAGAAGGCGTTCGGGTCCTGCCGGTACTGATCCTTATTGGCCTTGAGGTCGGCGAGCAGCTCGTCGGTGGTCTTCTGAATCACTTCGTGAGCGCTCGGGGCCGCCAGAGCCAGCATGGGCAGGGCGGTCAGCAATACCAGCAAACTGCGACGCAGGGCATTCATCATGGGGATGTTCCTCACTCTTTATTGACCGAATTGAGCAAAAATTTGCCGATCAAATCTTCCAGTACCAAGGACGACTGGGTGTCGCGAATCGTATCGCCGTCACCCAGTGTTTCCTCTTCGCCGCCGACGCTGATGCCAATGTATTTTTCGCCCAGCAGGCCGGCGGTCAGAATCGACGCGGTGGAATCGATCGGCAGGATATCGACGTCCTGCTGAACCTCCAGCGTGACACGCCCGGTATAGCTCTCGCGATCCAGGTCGATCGCCGTCACCTTGCCAATCGTCACGCCGGCCATGGTTACCTTGGATCTGACACTCAGACCGGCAATATTGTCGAAATAGGCGTACAGCCGGTACGTGTCAGCGCTATCGACGCTCAGCCCGCTGACCCGTAGCGACAGCAGCATCAGGGCCAGGACGCCCGCCAAGAGGAACAGGCCAACACCAATTTCCAGGGTGCGGATACGCATCAAAAATCTCCAAACATCAACGCGGTCAGAATAAAGTCGAGGCCGAGCACGGCCAGCGAGGCGTAAACCACCGTTCGGGTGGTGGCACGACTGATACCTTCAGAGGTGGGCTCGCAGTCATAGCCCTGGAACACCGCAATCCAGGTCACCACGACAGCGAACACCATGCTCTTGATAACGCCGTTGAGCACATCCGAAGTGAAAACAACACTGTTCTGCATATTGGCCCAGAACGAGCCTTCATAGACGCCGAGCCAGTCCACGGCAACCATCGCCCCCCCCCAGATACCGACCACGTTGAAAATGACGGTCAGCAACGGCAGGGAAATGAAGCCGGCCCACAACCGTGGCGCGACGATGTATTTCAGCGGATCGACACCGATCATTTCCAGGCTGGACAACTGCTCGGTGGATTTCATGTTGCCGATCTCGGCAGCCAACGCAGACCCGGCACGACCAGCGAACAGCAGCGCAGTGACCACCGGCCCCAGCTCGCGCAGCAGTGTCAGGGCGACCATCTGCCCCACCGCCTGCTCGGAACCGTAGTTGCTGAGAATGCTGTAGCCCTGCAGCGCCAGCACCATGCCGATGAAGATGCCGGAAACCACCACGATCGCCAGTGACAATACGCCAACCGAATAGAGCTGCCGGACCAGCAAAGAGAAACGGTTGTCCAGCCCGCTGGGACCGAACAATGCGTGGAACAGGAACAGCGTGGCGCGCCCCTGCGCGGCAACCACATTCAATCCGGCCTCACCGAAAAGCCGGATTCGCTCGATCAGGGAACGCTTACGCATCGGAGCCTCGCAACAAGTCCTCGGCATAGGCCGGCGCCGGAAAATGGAAAGGCACTGGACCATCCGCCGCGCCTCGCATGAATTGCTGGATACGCGGGTTCGTGGATTCGCGCAGCTCGGCCGGCGTGCCCTGCCCCAGCACCTGCCCATCGCCGACCACATAAATGTAATCGGCAATACTGGAGGTTTCGGCCAGGTCATGGGAAACCACGATACTGGTAATGCCCAGTGCATCGTTGAGCAGACGAATCAGCTGCACCAGCACGCCCATGGCAATCGGGTCCTGGCCGGCGAAAGGTTCGTCGTACATGAGGATCTGCGGATCGAGCGCGATCGCCCGCGCCAACGCCACGCGACGCTTCATACCGCCGGACAACTCATCGGGCATCAGCTCCACCGCACCACGCAAACCCACCGCCTGCAGCTTCATCAGAACGATGTCGCGAATCATCTCTTCCGGCAGTTTGGTATGCACCCGCAGCGGGAAGGCGACGTTTTCGAAGACATCGAGATCGGTGAACAGTGCACCGCTTTGGAACAGCACGCCCATCTGCTTGCGCATGTCGAACAGTTCGCGACGCGACAGCGTGGGCAGGTTGGTCCCGGCCACCCAAACTTCGCCGCTGGTCGGCTTGAGCTGGGCGGCGATCAGACGCAGCAGCGTGGTCTTACCGCAGCCGGACGGCCCCATGATGGCCGTCACCTTGCCTCGCGGTATGACGATATCGACATTATTGAAAATGCTTCGCTCGCCGCGCATGAAGGTAACCCCCTTCAGCTCGACGGCGTTAGCGTTGGCGGCGCTCATCGGATCTCCTCGGATACGGTCTGCGAATCTGACGCCCTCCGATGTTTCGGAGATACTTCGCAGAGCCGTTTTGGCGGCGCGAACTATAGCACCGCGCCGGGAGCCTCCCAAGCCAGCGTCTGTATCGCCGCATGAGCGAGCGCACATTCGTTCAGCTTGAGTTCAGCTTCAGACGCGACGATCCGCTTGAAAGCTTTTCGGTGAGCCGCGATGGGTTTGCCGCTATAATCCCGCGTTTTCATTCAGGCGATGAAACAGACATGAGTCAGAGCAGCCAGCTGATCGAGACTGCCCAGCGGACCATTCGCATGGAAATTGAAGCGGTCGAGCAACTCAAGGCCCGCATCGATGAACAGTTCGTCAAGGCATGCGAGCTCATCCTGCAATGCAAAGGCCGCGTCGTCGTGGTCGGTATGGGCAAGTCCGGACATATCGGCAACAAAATCGCTGCCACGCTCGCCAGCACCGGAACCACTGCGTTCTTCGTTCACCCGGCCGAAGCCAGCCATGGCGACATGGGCATGATTACCCGCGACGACGTCGTTCTGGCCCTGTCCAACTCCGGCAGCACTAACGAGATCGTGACATTGCTGCCACTGATCAAACGTCTCGGCATCATCTTAATCAGCATGACTGGCAATCCCGAGTCGGTGCTCGCCAAGGCGGCGGCGGTCAACCTCGACGCGAGCGTAGCCATCGAAGCTTGCCCGCTAAATCTCGCGCCGACCTCCTCGACCACCGTCAGCCTGGTACTCGGTGACGCCCTGGCGATCGCCCTGCTCGAAGCGCGCGGATTCACCGCCGAGGATTTCGCCTTCTCGCACCCGGGCGGTGCACTCGGCAGACGCCTGCTGCTCAAGGTCGAACATGTCATGCACGCAGGCGATCGTCTGCCCCAGGTCAAGCGCGGCACACCATTACGCGAAGCATTGCTGGAAATGACTCAGAAAGGGCTCGGCATGACGGCGGTGGTGGAGACCGATGGCGGTCTGGCCGGCATATTCACTGACGGCGACCTGCGCCGTACGCTGGACAAAGGCGTCGACGTGCGTCAGGCCAGCATCGATCAGGTCATGACCATCCACGGCAAGACCGCCAGCGCCGACATGCTCGCCGCTGAAGCTCTGAGAATCATGGAAGACAACAAGATCAACGCGCTGGTGGTGGTCGATGACAATGACCGACCGGTCGGCGCGCTGAACATGCATGATCTGCTGCGCGCGGGAGTGATGTAAGTGAACGACCTACTGCGGCGCGCCCGCGACATTCGCCTGGCCATTTTCGACGTCGATGGTGTACTCACGGATGGCAAGCTGTACTTTCTCGTCGACGGCAGCGAATTCAAGACATTCAACACACTCGACGGCCATGGCATCAAGATGCTGATCAATTCAGGCGTGCGTACCGCGATCATCAGCGGTCGTAAGACGCCAGTGGTCGAGCGTCGCGCACAGAACCTTGGCATCCAGCATCTCTACCAAGGACGCGAGGACAAACTGGTGGTCCTCGATGAACTGCTCGCTGAACTCGGACTCGACTACTCTGAAGTGGCCTATCTGGGCGATGACTTGCCGGACCTGCCGGTGATCCGCAGGGTCGGTCTGGGAATGGCCGTCGCCAGCGCCGATGCCTTCGTTCGCGATCATGCCCATGGTGTGACCAGCGCCCGCGGCGGCGAAGGCGCTGCGCGCGAGTTCTGCGAACTGATCATGCGCGCGCAGGGCAGCCTCGAAGCCGCCCAGACCGCTTATCTCTAGAGGTTCCAATGCTGAGCAGAATCCGCTTCCCTGCCGTCCTGCTGCTGATCGCACTGTTACTGATCGCTGTCGGCTACTGGAACATTCGCCCCGAAAGTTTCATGCAGGAAGCTCCGGTGACACAGGGCGAGACATCGCCGATAGACTTTTACGTCACCAACTCGCGAACCGTGCAGTATCAACCGGATGGCAAGCGCAACTACGTGCTGTTCTCCGAAAAGGTCGAGCACGTCAAGGCCAGCGATGTCAGCCTGCTGACCCGCCCCGATCTGCGTTCCTATCGGGGCGCTGAGCTGCAGTGGCATGTCACCAGCGAGCGTGGAGAAGTCGGCCCGAAGGGCGAGGAAGTCGAGCTGATCGATAACGTCAGGATCGAACGCAACGACGCCGAGGGACGTCCGACGATAGTCACCACCAGCCGGATGACGGTGCTTCCCGAGAAGGATTATGCCGAGACCCGCCAACCCGTTAGAATCGTCGCCGCGAACGGCGTGACGACCGCCACGGGCATGAAAGCGTATCTGAATGAAGGCAGGATGCTCCTGCTATCCAATGTAAGAGGCCAGCATGAGCTGCGTTAAGACCCTCCCCCTCCTGATCGGCTTGAGCATCTTTCTGCTTGGCACGACTGCACATGCGCTTCCAGAAGACCGCAACCAGCCGATCCGCGTCCAGGCGGATACCGCGGAACTTGATGATCGACAGGGCGTAGCCGTATATCGCGGCGATGTGGTGATCACCCAGGGCACCATGAAGATCACTGGCGATACGGTGACGATCACCCAGGACGAAAATGGCGATGTGGAGGTATTCACCTCCATCGGCAAGCCCGCCTACTACGAGCAGAAGCCTGCGGTCGACAAGGAGATCGTCAAGGCTTACGGCCTGACCATCCAGTATTTCGCAGCCAACGAGCGCATCGTCCTGATCGATCAGGCGAAAGTCGTTCAGGAAGGCAATACCTTCGAAGGCGAAAAAATCGTCTATGACACCCAGCGGCAGATCGTCAATGCCGGCCGTGCGACCGATACCGATGTCACCACGCCGCGCCCGCGCGTGGACATGGTGATTCAGCCGCGCAGTAAAGATCAGCCGGCAGCGGAGCAGACCGAGTAATGGCGACCCTCAAGGCCCAGCATCTGGCGAAGAGTTACAAAAGCCGCCAAGTCGTGCGTGATGTAAGTCTGTCCATTGGAAGCGGACAGATCGTTGGTCTGCTGGGGCCGAACGGCGCCGGGAAGACCACTTGTTTCTACATGATCGTCGGGCTGGTGAAGGCCGATCAGGGCCGCGTGCTGATCGACGAACAGGACGTCACGCATCTGCCCATGCATGGTCGCGCGCGCGCAGGCATCGGCTACTTGCCGCAGGAAGCGTCTATCTTCCGCAAACTGTCGGTAACCGACAACATCATGGCGATCCTGGAAACCCGCAAGGACCTCGATCGCAGCGGGCGTCAGCAAGCGCTTGAAGGGCTCTTGCAGGAATTTCATATCCACCACATTCGCGACAGCCTCGGCATGAGCCTCTCGGGTGGCGAGCGGCGGCGCGTCGAAATTGCTCGCGCCCTGGCCACCGCGCCCAAGTTCATTCTTCTAGACGAGCCCTTTGCGGGCGTCGACCCTATTTCGGTCGGCGACATCAAACAGATCATTCACCATCTCAAGGCCAAAGGCATCGGCGTACTCATCACCGACCACAACGTACGCGAGACACTGGACATCTGCGAAACCGCCTACATCGTCAACGATGGCCAACTGATTGCCGAAGGTGACGCCGAGACGATCCTGGCCAATCAGCTGGTCAAGGAAGTTTACCTCGGGCACGAATTCCGCCTCTGATGTCATTTTTTTCCGCCGAGACGGCCACCCAGGACTAGGCAAAAGCTTCGATGGCAGGCATATAATTTGCTTACATTGGCGCCTGCCAGCGCCAGCGAAATCGGAACAGGCGCGGTTGCGCCGGCAAACAAGGTTCGAAGTCCTCTGCCATGAAACCATCGCTAGTCCTGAAGATGGGCCAGCAGCTGACGATGACACCGCAGCTGCAACAAGCCATACGACTGCTCCAGTTATCCACGCTCGATCTCCAGCAGGAGATTCAGGAAGCGCTGGATTCCAATCCCATGCTCGAGCGTGAAGAGGACGGAGAGGATTTCGATCACTCCGATCCGATGGCCGAGTCGATCGAGAAAAAGCCGGAAAGCACGCCGACCGAACAGAGCGAGCCTGACAGTCACTACGAGGAACCCATCAACACGGTGGAGAACCTCGAGGAAGGCGATTGGGGTGACCGCATTCCCGATGAGCTTCCGGTGGACACCGCCTGGGAAGACATCTACCAGACGAGCGCCAGCAGCCTGCCCAGCAGCGACGATGACGAATGGGATTTCACCACTCGAACCTCAGCCGGTGAAAGCCTGCAGAGCCACTTGCTCTGGCAGCTCAATCTCGCACCGATGAGCGATACAGACCGCCTTATCGCAGCCACATTGATCGACTGCATCAACCCACAGGGTTACCTCGACGAGACCCTTGAGGAAGTACTCGAGTCGTTCGATCCAGAGCTGGAAATCGAACTCGACGAGATCGAGGTGGTGCTGCGCCGCATTCAGCAATTCGAACCGGCGGGCATCGGGGCACGTGACTTGCGCGAGTGCCTGCTGTTGCAACTGCGTCAACTGCCGGAGCGAACCCTGTGGTTAAGCGAGGCGGTGCGGCTGGTCAGCGACCATCTGGATATCCTCGGCAGCCGTGACTACAGCCTGCTGATGCGCCGCATGAAGCTCAAGGAAGACGAGCTGCGCCAAGTCATCGATCTGATCCAGACGCTCAATCCACGGCCCGGCTCGCAGATCGAAGCGAGCGAGCCGGAGTATGTCGTGCCCGACGTGATCGTGCGCAAGCACAATGGCCGCTGGCTGGTCGAACTGAACCAGGAGGCAATGCCCCGCCTGCGCGTGAACGCTCAGTACGCAGGCTTCGTCAAACGCGCCGATGCCAGTGCCGACAACACCTTCATGCGCAACCAGCTTCAGGAGGCGCGCTGGTTCATCAAGAGCCTGCTCAGCCGCAACGAGACGCTGATGAAGGTCGCCACGCAGATCGTCGAACATCAACGCGGCTTCTTCGAGCACGGCGATGAAGCGATGAAGCCGCTGGTGCTGCACGACATCGCCGAGGCGGTAGGCATGCATGAGTCGACGATCTCACGAGTCACCACGCAGAAGTACATGCACACGCCACGCGGCATCTATGAGCTGAAGTACTTCTTCTCCAGCCATGTCAGCACGGCGGAGGGCGGCGAATGCTCTTCCACCGCCATACGGGCGATACTCAAAAAACTGGTGGCTGCGGAAAACCCGAAAAAGCCATTGAGCGACAGCAAGATCGCTGGTTTACTGGAGGCACAGGGGATTCAAGTTGCACGCCGTACCGTCGCCAAGTACCGCGAATCACTCGGTATCGCTCCATCCAGCGAACGTAAGCGGTTGATGTAAATGTCAGGTCGATTTCTTCCGGTGGCGGGTCATCCCGTCAATCGCACGTGGCAAAAAGGAGATGCAGTATGCAAACCAACATCACTGGACTTCATCTGGAAATCACAGAAGCCCTGCGTAACTACGTCGAAGAGAAATTCAGCCGACTGGAACGGCATTTCGATCGCATCATTGCCGTTCAGGTGATCCTCCAAGTCGAAAAGCTCAAGCAAAAAGCCGAAGCCACACTGCACGTCGCCGGACGCGAGGTCGTCGCCAATGCCGAGCATGAAGACATGTACGCGGCAATCGATCTCCTTGCCGACAAGCTCGATCGGCAGCTCATCAAGCACAAAGAAAAACAGCTCGACCATAACCAGGGTGCAATAGCTCGCTAGCCCATCATGATCCGACTAGAAAACATCCTGACCCCCGCACGTTCCCTCGTGAACGTGCCGGGCGGCAGCAAGAAGCGCGTACTGGAACAGATCGCCAAGGTGCTTGGCCGAGACCTTCCAGATCTGGATTCTCAAACCATTTTCGAAAGCTTCGTTGCCCGCGAAAAGCTAGGCTCGACCGGCTTCGGCAACGGGATCGCCATCCCGCACTGCCGCATGCCCGGCTGCACCTCGCCGCTCAGCGCGGTGTTGAGGCTGGATGATCCGGTGGACTTCGATGCCATCGACGGCGCTCCGGTCGATCTGTTGTTCGTCCTGCTCGTGCCGGAAGCGGCGACTGACGAACACCTCGAACTGCTTCGCCAGATTGCTAGCATGCTCGATCGCGAGGACGTTCGTGAGCGTCTGCGCCAGGCCAGAACGGGACAGGATCTATATCAGACCGTCGTTGATATTCAGAGCGGCCACTAGCGGAAACCATTTCGCTGGCCTGCGACGTGAGGAAAGAGACGTGTCCCTAACCTTGCACCAACCACCTCGACAGCACAGCGTGCAGCCAGGCTCATGCCAGCACGCTCGTATCCTGCCGGGCGTCGCGCCGCCATGCGCCTGATCATCGTCAGCGGTCGCTCCGGCTCTGGCAAGAGCACCGCGCTCGACGTGCTCGAGGACAACGGCTTCTACTGTATCGACAACCTTCCCGCCGGACTGCTGCCGGAACTGGCGGAACGGGCGTTGCTGCATACGGAGCTGATACAGCCGCAGGTCGCCGTATCCATCGATGCGCGCAACCTGCCCAGCCAGTTGAAGCGTTTTCCCGAGTTGCTTGAAGAGGCCCGCGCCCGGCATATCCAGTGCGATGTGCTGTACCTCGATGCGGCGGACGAGACACTGCTCAAGCGCTTCTCGGAAACCCGTCGGCGCCATCCGCTGACCAACCAGAATCGCTCGCTGGCCGAGGCCATCCGTGACGAGGAGTTGCTTCTGGCTCCCATCATCGACCTCGCCGATCTCAAGGTCGACACGACGCATCTGAACCTCTATCAATTGCGTGACACGCTGAAGCTTCGCCTGCTGAACAAGCCGGAACCGGGCACGGCGTTTCTCTTCGAGTCCTTTGGGTTCAAGCGTGGAATGCCGGTTGATGCCGACCTCGTGTTCGATGTGCGCTGCCTGCCGAATCCGTACTGGAAGGCCGATCTGCGCGACTTTTCCGGGCTGGACCAGCCCGTCATCGACTATCTCGCCACACAAGCGGATGTCGAAGATATGTTTCAGGACATCTTCGCCTACTTGAGCAAATGGCTTCCGCGCTTCGCCGCCAGCAATCGCGCCTATGTCACGGTCGCCATCGGGTGCACCGGCGGGCATCACCGTTCGGTCTATCTGGCCGAGCGACTCGGCCAGGCGCTGCGCGAACCTTTGAAGAATGTCCAGGTACGCCATCGCGACCTGGCTTAGGACCCCACATGCCCTCCTGCGAAATCACCATCATCAACAAGCTGGGCCTGCATGCCCGCGCAGCCGCCAAGTTCGTCGGCGTCGCCAACCGGTTTCCCTGCGACATCCGCATTGGCCGTTGTCCTGCCACCCTCGTTGATGGCAAAAGCATCATGGCGGTCATGATGCTAGCCGCCAACAAGGGCACCAACCTGCACCTGCACACCGAGGGCGAGCAGGAGCAAGAGGCAGTCGATGCGCTGATCGCACTGATCGAAGACTATTTCGAGGAAGGAGAATAGAGCAGCTGGAAGGCTGGGAGCGAAACAGTGCCGAGCCCCGCCGAGCCTTTTCAAACTACTCGCTTCAACCTTACAGCCTCTTTTCGCCCAGCTAGCCTCCAGCTGTTATCGGCTTTCAACTTGCCGCTTTAACTCCCCGCCACCTTCATTCGCTCGATCAGCACCGATCCCGTGTGAATGCTGCTACGCGTCTCGACATCGCAGCCGACCGCGACGATCTGGCGGAACATGTCGCGCAGATTGCCGGCGATAGTAACCTCCTGTACCGGGAACTGAATCTCACCATTCTCGACCCAGAAACCGCCAGCACCGCGCGAGTAGTCGCCGGTGACCAGGTTCAAGCCCTGCCCCATCAATTCGGTGACCAGCAAACCACGTCCCATACGGCGAATCAGTGCAGCCTGATCCTCATCCCCGTGGGTGACGAAAAGGTTGTGCACGCCGCCCGCATTGGCCGTGCTGGGCATTCCCAACTTGCGTCCGGAGTAGGTGCCCATCACATAGGAAAGCAGCTTGCCATTCTCGACGAAGGGTTTGGCGTAGGTCGCCAAGCCATCGCTGTCATAGGCCGAACTGGCCAACCCGCGCAGCAGGTGCGGACGCTCGTCGAGGCTCAGCCACTCGGGAAACAGCGTCTGGCCCAGCGCATCTTCCAGATAGGAAGACTTGCGATAGATATTGCCGCCGGAAATCGCCGCGAGGAAATGCCCAAACAACCCAGTCGCCAGTTCCGAGGAGAACAGCACTGGAACGTCGCACGTCGGCACGGGGCGAGCGCCGAGACGGCGAACGGCGCGCTCAGCGGCACGACGACCGATCGACTCGGCAGAGGCCAGATCGCTGGCGACGCGGCTGACGTCATAGTGATAATCGCGCTGCATCTGCCCATCGGACTCGGCGATCATCACGCTGCTCAGGCTGTGGCGGGTGCTGCAGTAGGCGCCAATGAAGCCGTTGCTGTTGCCATAGCCGCGGCACCCTTGGTGGGTGCTCAGGCTGGTGCCGTCTGCATTTCGAATGCGCGAATCAGCCGCGAAGGCCGCCGCCTCGCAGCTCAAGGCCAACTCCACCGCCTCATCCGGCGCAATGCTCCAGGGATGGTAAAGGTCCAGGTTCGGCACATCCTTAGCCATCAGAGCAGGATCGGCGAGCCCGGCGAATTCGTCTTCCGACGCATGCCTGGCGATCGCCAGTGCCGCCGCCACGGTTTCGCGAATCGCCTCGTCGCCGCTGCCGGTGGTACTCGCCGAGCCCTTGCGCTGACCGACGTACAGCGTGATACCGAAGCCCTGATCACGATTGAATTCGACCGTTTCCACTTCTCGCTGACGAACCGTCGTCGACAGCCCCTGCTCCATCGAGACGGACACCTCGCAGGCACTGGCACCCTGGCGGCTCGCCTCTTCGATGATCTGCGCAATCCTGTCGCGCAGTCCCGGCAACACGTGCGGGCCTATCCCCTCAACTTCACTCATAAACACTCCAAGCATTGATTCGATCAAATCGCAGCCGCCAGCGCTCGGCTGAGCTGCGCAGCAAAGCTGCTGTTATCATGGCGGCATTTCCTACTGGACCAGCCCCATGTCTGATATTTCCGATCTCGACGGCTTCGAGGAAAAAAGCAAAACCCAGGTCAAGCGCGAGCTTCATGCTCTGCAGGAGCTGGGTGAACGCCTCGCCACACTCAAGCCCGACGTGCTGGATCGCCTTCCTCTCACCGATGCGCTGCGCAAGGCGCTGGCCGATGCGCCCAAGCACACGGCAAACATCGCGCGTAAACGCCACCTGCAATACATCGGCAAGCTGATGCGCGACCAGGATATCGAAGGCATCCTGGCCCTCGTCGACCAGCTCGACGCCTCCACTCGCCAGTACAACGAGCGCTTCCACGCCCTGGAACGCTGGCGCGATCGCCTGATCGCCGGCAACGATGAAACCCTCGAAGCCTTCGTCACCGAATATCCCGAAACCGACCGCCAGCAACTGCGCAGCCTGATCCGCCATGCTCAGCACGAAGCGGCGCGAAACAAGCCGCCAGCGGCCAGTCGCAAGATCTTTAAGTACATCCGCGACCTCGATGAAACCAAGCGCGGTTTGAAATAAGCTGCCTTGAAGCCTGAAGCTGAAGTGATCTGGACTGGCTTTCAGCTTCGGGCCTCAGCTTCAAGCTCCCGTTCCCCCCACCGTAATCCCGTCGATCTTCAGTGTCGGCTGTCCGACACCCACCGGCACCGATTGGCCGTCCTTGCCGCAGGTGCCGACACCGCTGTCCAGTTCCAGGTCGGTACCGACCATCGACACCTTGTTCATCACGTCCGGACCGTTGCCGATCAGAGTCGCCCCCTTCACCGGCGCGGTGATCTTGCCGTCCTCGATCAGATAGGCCTCGCTGGTCGAGAACACGAATTTTCCACTGGTAATATCCACCTGCCCGCCGCCGAGACTCGCACAGTAGATGCCCTTCTTCACCGAGCGGATGATCTCTTCCGGGTCGCTTTCGCCGGCCAGCATGTAGGTGTTGGTCATCCGTGGCATCGGGAGGTGCGCGTAGGACTCACGCCGTCCATTACCCGTAGGCGCAACGCCCATCAAACGCGCGTTGAGCTTGTCCTGGATGTAGCCCTTGAGAATGCCGTTTTCGATTAGCGTTGTGCACTGAGTGGGCGTGCCTTCGTCGTCGACGCTAAGCGAGCCCCGGCGGTTGGCGAGGGTGCCGTCATCGACGATGGTGCACAGTTTGGAGGCGACCTGCTGGCCGATCCGGCCGCTGTAGGCCGAGCTGCCCTTGCGATTGAAATCGCCTTCCAGGCCATGCCCCACCGCCTCGTGCAGCAACACGCCGGACCAGCCCGGCCCAAGCACGACAGGCAGGGTGCCGGCCGGCGCCGCCACGGCCTCGAGATTCACCAGCGCCTGCCGTAGTGCTTCACGCGCATAGCCCATCGCGCGGTCTTCGCTGAGAAAGTAGTCATAGCCGGTACGTCCACCGCCGCCCTGCCCGCCGCGCTCGCGACGTCCGTTCTGCTCGACGATAACGCTGACGTTGAAGCGCACCAGCGGGCGAATGTCGGCAGCCATGCCGCCGTCCAGCCCCGTCACCAGCACATGCTCCCAAACACCGGCCAGGCTCACCGTCACCTGTTTGATGCGCGGGTCCAGCGCCCGCGTGGCGACGTCGATGCGCTTGAGCAGCTCGACCTTTTCCGCCCGGCCGAGCCCATCCAGCGGATTGTCCTGAACGTATAACGGTGCAAAGGCCGCCTTCGACAGCACCTCGACACTGCCCTGCTGGCCACTGCGAGAAATCGAGCGGGCCGCTTCGGCTGCCTGGCGCAGCGCATCGGCTGTGATCGCGTTGCTGTAGGCGAAGCCGGTCTTTTCTCCGGACAATGCGCGGACGCCCACGCCCTGCTCGATGTGGAAACTGCCTTCCTTGACGATGCCATCTTCTAACACCCAGGACTCGGTCACCTGGTCCTGAAAATACAGGTCCGCAGCATCGATGCCGGGGCCGGCCAGTTCGCCAAGCAAGCCCGGCAAATCATCTAGCCCCAGCCCACCCGGTGTCAGCAGTCGCTCGGTGACGGGTAACAACAGTTCACTCATATCTACTCCAAAGTGCCCGAGGCAATACGGGGCGCGCAAAATCGGCGATGGTTCAGCACCGGCATACGCTGGCGCATCGCAGCCTGTTCGTCGGCATCACGCTTGGCGATCAATGCCGCTTCGCCAGTGGCCTGCTCGCTCAACACGCGTCCCCAGAAATCCACGATAGACGAATGCCCGTGGGTCATTCGTCCGCCAGGGTGTTCGCCACCCTGGGCTGCGGCCAGCATATAGCATTGCGTCTCGATGGCCCGCGTGCGTATCAACATCTCCCAATGAGCCTGACCGGTCACCCCGGTAAAGGCCGAAGGGGCGCTGATCAACTCGGCGCCGGCCAGACGTAACGCCGAGTACAGCTCGGCAAAACGCAGGTCATAGCAGACGGTCATTCCCAGCCGGCCCACCGGCGTATCGACTACCACCAGCCGATCACCCTCTGCATAGTCGTCCGACTCACGGTAGCGGCCCCGCGCATCGCTGACATCGACATCGAACAGATGCAGCTTGTCGTATCGCGCAACGCGCTGACCCTGGTCGTCGACGAGCAGCGAACAGGCCCTGGCTTTCGCCTGCGGCTGTTCATCCGGCGGCAGCGGCAACGTGCCGGCGACTATCCATAACCTGAGGTCACGTGCGGTCTGTTTCAACCACGGCAGTATCGGGCCGGCACCGTCGGCTTCGGCCCTTCCGACTGCGGGTAGATCGGTGCGCCCCATGGCGGCGAAATTTTCCGGCAGCACCGCAAGCTTTGCTCCAGCCTCGGCAGCCTGTTCCAGCAACCGTCTGGCAGTGGCGAGATTCGCCTGGATATCGGCCTGACTGGTCATCTGGATCACGGCAAGGGTCATGGACATACTCTGGATTGGTCGCGCTGAAGAAGGCTCAGTTGGGCTTTTCGAAGGGTTTGTCGAAGGTGATCTTCGGCGCCTGCCACGAGCCCTCGACCTTGTACTGAACGCTGGCGAAGCGGGCGACCTTGTCGCCCAACAGCTTATCGACGACGAACAGAGCACCGCCGATGGCCGGCGCGCCGACGATCAGCGCCGCCAGCGGCAGGTTGTTGCTGACCGGGAGCGTCACCAGCAGCCTGGCGTCGATCTGATCATTGACCAGATCCAGCCGGCCATTGAGTTCGAGATTGCTTGACGGCCCGGTAACCGTCAGCGGCTTTGAGGTCGTGTAGATGCCGTCGGTCGCGAGCAGTTCAGCCTCGATCCGATCGTAGCTCAGCCCCTTGCCGAACAGATCGGAGAAATCCAGCCGTAGTCGACGTCCGATCGAGTTGAAATTGAGCAGGCCAAAGATCCGCAGCGCCTGCGCCCCGCCGTCCACTTCGCGGAGCTGCCCGTTGCGCAGTCGGGCGTCGAGCCGGCCGGACAATCGATTCATACCGAAGAATGCCGGCGACCCCGGCCAATTGCCGTCCACGTTCAGACGAAAATCCTCGCTGGTAGTCGAGGGGGCGAAGCCCCAGGCCAGCAACACATCCGCGAGGTTCTCGCCTTCTAGCCGGCCCTTGTACCAGGTTCGTGAATCGTTCCAACCGCCATTGCCGCCGATCCTCAGCCCTTTGAGGTTCAGATCGATATCTGAAAAAGCCACGCCATCGGTGGTGGGTCGCATCTTCAACGACCAGGCGCCCAGCGGCTCCTCGCCGCGCAGTACTTCGGCCACGGCGATATCTATTGCCGGCAGCGCCTTGGGGTCAACGGCGGCCAGCGGATCACGTGGCTGCTCCTGTGGCTCGTTCGGGTCGGCTGCCGGAAGCCGCAAGCGTGAAAGATCCAGCACGATGGGTTCGCCGTCGGTATTCGGCAGGCGGGCGGTCCCAGCGACCGTCTCGCTATTCAGACCCAGCAACCAACCGGTAGAAGCAGGCTGCAGCTCGATACCCAGGTTATCGATTTGCGTGCCAAAGCCTTCAAACACGCCGATGTTGAGTTGAACCGAACGCAGCATCGAAACACCGGCCTCACTCTTCGACGTATCGCCATAGGATTCCAGCAACGCCTGCCATTCCCCTAGGTTCAGCCGTGGCAGGCTGCCTCGCACATGCAAGCCCTGATCAGTACGCATGTTTGCCGCAGCACCGCCCAGTACCAGCTCACCGCCGCCCTCAGCCCAGTTGGTGCCCGGCGCGACGAAGGTCAGCGCCGCCAGCCTGTCGTGCCTGAGCGTGTACTGTTGGCGCTCACCGCCGAATGTCATCCGTAGCGTGGTGTCACGCCGCTCCACGGCAGGCTTGCCGAACGGCGCGGGAAGCGCCAGCACCGCGCCCAGCAGCGAAGAGTCCACCTGCAAATGGCTGCCTTCGCTCCCCAGGAAAAGGTTTAGCCGGAGAGGCAGCTGTCCAGATACCGGCAAGGCTTGTTCGATTTCGCCCCACGCCAGCAGCTGCTGCACCGCCACGGTGCCTGACGCCTCGATTCGCGTGGACGGTTTGCCCGGCTCACCAGTGGCGGTGGCCTTTCCCTGCACTTGACTACCCAGCGTGCGCCCTCGGAACGCTTTAGCACTGAAGCCCCGCTCGCTGTCATAGCGAAACTCGCCCGCCAACGCTTCGAGCTGGAGCTTTGCCTGCGTAATCGACAGCGAAGCATCGGTGCTGGAAAAATCAGCAATCACCTGGGGGCGCCCGCCCCCGCCCAGCGGAATGCCCAATTGCAGCGAGCCACTCAGGGGACCGTCACCGCGCCAGCCGGCGAACAGCTCGGCGGTGCCGATCGGAGCCACCTGCATCACGGTCAGCGCGTCCCGCAGATGGCCGTCCACCCGACCCTGAATATTCAACCGCGGCGGAGCGGCGTGGCCCAGCGGGATGTCTGCCGTGGCGTCACGCACACGACTGTCGAGCATGCGCGCTTCGGCAAGCCGTACCCGCACGCCACTGTTCTCGATCAGTACCTCGCCACGCCCTTCACGCAACACCGGCCAGCCAGGCTGGAAGGCAAGTTCGGCATCCTTCACGTTGAAATACAGGCTAAGGCTGCGGGCGTTATCGTCAGCGCTTTTACCCAACGCTCCCTGATACTGGAAATAACCCTGTTCCACGATACCGCCGCGTATCGCCGTGTTCAGCCATTCGCTCAATGCGGGGCTCAACGCGGGTAAACGGGTCGGCAAGTATTTCTGAGTGTAGCGAGCATCGCCGTCGCTGATGCCGACCCGCAGATCCATATAGTCTTCGACCGCTGGATCCCGCATCAGGCGGATCAGGAAATCGCCGGCGATCCGCCCTTCATCTCCATCGATCTGCAGATAGGGCGCGGCAAGCGTGAACGCTTGCTCGTCGAGCTTCCAGCGCAGGCTGCCGCGGGCGCGAGGGTAATCCCAGCGCTCCGGGAACAACTCAGCTAAATGCAGGCTGAAGTCGTGGTTATCGAAACGCAGCTCACCGCCGGCAAGATCACCCTCTGCCACGCCACTGACATTGCGCGCAGCCGGTATCCACTTATGCGCAGCGATGCTGACCTCATCGAGGTTGGCGGTGAAGGCCAGCCGCTCGGCACCGGGCGCGGCAGGGCGGTAGTCGAGTTGCAGATTGCGCAGCGTTCCGCTGGGAGCCAGGCCGAGCAGGTACTCGGCGGCTACTTCGGGCAGTTCGACTCCGGCATGCACCAGCGCCGCTACCGGCGCGATGGCGATGTGATCGGCCTGCAAGCGCCAGCGATTCTCGGCAATGTTCTGCTGGAGCACCACGGCGGTCTCCCGCCAGCGAGTTTCTTCGAAGGTGAACGCCAGACCATCGAGGTGCAAGCGATAGCCTTCGCTCGCGCGGTCGAGATAAGCATTTATCGCCAGATCCTGAATCTGCACCGGCTCGCGTTGCGATTGGCCTACCTGTAATGCCGGCGCGTTCATTCGGGCCACCGCGCGGGACACGCCCTGGTCACGCCAGTCCAGCCAGATCTCTCCGCCTGCCTGTAGCTGGGCGAGGTTCCAGTTGCCGGTCAGACTCGCCGGTATCCAGGCGGCCCATTCGCTCTGCGGCAGGCTGAGGTAGAGCTCGGCCTCACTGGCGCGCCAGTCATTCGCTGCGACGCGCGCTTGGGCACGCAGGCTCAAGGGTTGACCATCCGGTAACAGCAAGCGGCCGTCCAGGCGCAGCTTTCCGTCCTCGGTGCGCAATTCGAGATAGGCATAGGTCAGGGTCAGTGGCGCTTCGGCATGGGCCTCAAGGGTTATCTGGCTGTCCAGAAGCCGTAAACGCCGAATCTTCTGCAGCTCGGCAAGCAGCTTTTGAGGGTCCATGGGGGTATTGTCGGC
Source organism: Pseudomonas sp. IC_126 (assembly GCF_004331835.1). Taxonomy (NCBI): domain Bacteria; kingdom Pseudomonadati; phylum Pseudomonadota; class Gammaproteobacteria; order Pseudomonadales; family Pseudomonadaceae; genus Pseudomonas; species Pseudomonas sp. IC_126. Next base: position 1,079,628 of record NZ_SJSS01000002.1, on the reverse strand, counting down.
GCGCTCGGGCAGGCCATCGACACGCCATTTGCCTTCGGCGCTCTGCACTAGGCTCAGGTGCACGCCGGTGAACTCCACTGCGTTGAAGTGCAACTGACGAGACAGGAGACTCGCGACCACGTCCGGCACCAGCGTCAGTCGATCCAGCCGCACCGCCGCATCGCCCGCGCCCAGAATCACATCCTGCGCCAGCAACTGCGGTGCAAAACCATCCCAGCGGCCTTCCAGCTTTCCGAGCGCCACCGGCATGTCCAGCAACTCACGCGCCTTGTCCTGAACCTCCAAACGGTACTCCGCGACCAACGGAACCAGCTGACGACCGAGACTCACGTAGAGCGCCAGCAGCATCAGGCCGATCGCGCCCAACCAAAGGCAACGACGCAGGAAGACGAGAACCACCGCCAGCAGCCGACTCATACGGATACGCTCCGCTCATCCGAGCCCGGATGGCCAGGCTTGCGTCTAGGGTCTGTTCCCGTTTCGTCGCGGCCGCGACGGAGCCGGTTTTTGCGCGAGACAAGGCCGCGCCCGCTCCCGGCGGGCTTGCGGCATTCACTCCATCCATGGAGATCGCACAAGTCGCGCAGTTTGGTCGTTCCAAATAAGCAACGAGAAACGCCGTATCGCACAAAAACCGGCCCGTCCCTACGGGTTGCGCGGCTCGCAGCGAAACGGCAACAGACCTTATTCAGAGCAACACCACGTCGTACTGTTCCTGGGAATACATGGTCTCGACCTGGAACTTGATCGAGCGTCCGATGAAGCTCTCGAGATCGGCAACGTTTCCCGACTCCTCGTCGAGCAACCGGTCAATGACCTTCTGGTTCGCCAGCACCCGATAGCCTTCGGGCTGATAGGCGCGGGCCTCGCGAAGAATCTCGCGGAAAATCTCGTAGCAGACGGTCTCGGGGGTTTTCAATTTGCCGCGCCCCTGGCAGCACATGCACGGCTCGCACAGCACCTGTTCAAGGCTTTCGCGTGTACGCTTGCGCGTCATCTGCACCAGCCCCAGCTCGGTGATGCCGATGATGTTGGTCTTGGCGTGATCACGTTCGAGCTGCTTTTCCAGCGTGCGCAGGACCTGGCGACGGTGTTCTTCGTCTTCCATGTCGATGAAATCGATGATGATGATCCCGCCAAGATTGCGCAGCCGCAGTTGACGGGCGATGGCGGTGGCGGACTCGAGGTTGGTCTTGAAGATGGTTTCCTCGAGGGTGCGATGGCCGACGAAGGCACCGGTATTCACGTCGATGGTGGTCATTGCCTCGGCAGGATCGATGATCAGATAACCACCGGACTTGAGCATGACCTTGCGCTCGAGCGCCTTCTGGATTTCGTCCTCGACGCTGTACAAATCGAAGATTGGCCGCTCGCCGGGATAATGCTCCAAGTGTTCGCTCAGCTCGGGCATCAGCTCATCGACGAACTGGCTGACCTTCTGAAAATTTTCGCGCGAGTCGATGCGGATCTTTTCGATGCGCGGATTGACCAGATCACGCAGGGTGCGCATGGCCAGCGACAGATCCTCATAAATGACCGAAGGCGCGCCGGCAGTCTTCATCTGCCCATCTATCTGCTGCCACAAGCGGCGCAGGTAGCGAATGTCCATCAGAATTTCATCGCTGCCGGCACCTTCGGCGGCGGTGCGCAGGATGAAGCCGCCGGTCTCTTTGATGCCTTCAGCCGCGACGCACTCGGCGACCACCTGTTTGAGGCGATCACGCTCGGCTTCATCTTCGATGCGCAGGGAAATACCGACATGGCTGGTCTTGGGCATGTAGACCAGGTAGCGCGAAGGTATCGACAGCTGTGTAGTCAGGCGCGCACCCTTGGTGCCGATCGGGTCCTTGGTGACCTGCACGACGAGCGCCTGCCCCTCATGAACCAGCGCGCTGATGGGCTCGACCGCATTGCCTTCCCGGCTGGAAATTTCCGATGCATGGATGAATGCCGCACGCTCCAGACCGATGTCGACGAAGGCCGCCTGCATGCCGGGAAGCACGCGGACCACCTTGCCTTTGTAGATATTGCCGACGATGCCGCGGCGCTGGGTGCGCTCGACATGCACCTCCTGCAGGACACCGTTCTCCACCACCGCCACCCGCGACTCCATGGGGGTGATGTTCATCAGAATTTCTTCGCTCATTGTTGTTCTCGGCCGATGGACAGGTGAACCAGCCGAAGCTGACGAGTTGGCTCGATTCTAACGGCATACGCCTTCAAGCCACAGGGCTGTAGTGGCCTGTGTGGCTAGTTCAATTAGTCAATTTCGGCGCCTGAGGCCCTGATACTGCGTTGCCGCTCCTCACCATAGCCAGCTATGACTCGTCGCAGCGCCTCGTCTCAGAACCTCAGTCGTCCGAACTTGAGGTAATCAACTAGCCGTACAGGCTAGGCGCAGCTTTTAGTCCAGTACTCGATCCCGTGCGTGCCGAGCAGTTGCGCCGTTTCGCATAACGGCAGCCCGACCACGCCCGAGTAGCTGCCCTCCAGCGCGCTGACGAAGACCGCTCCCCAGCCCTGAATGGCGTAGCTGCCCGCTTTGTCCTGCGGCTCGCCGCTGGCCCAATAGGCTTCGGCCTCCTCAGGCCGAATGGTCCGAAAGCGCACCTTGCTGGTGACCAGTCGCACCACGCAACCCGCCGGGCTAGCCAGCGCGACGGCGGTCATCACTTCATGTTCGCGTCCGGACAGCGCCAGCAGCGTTTTCAGCGCATCGGTCTTGTCCGCCGGTTTTCCGAGGATCTGCTGGTCCAGCACGACCGTGGTATCGGCGCCCAGCACACAGGCCGAGGCATCGTCGAGCAGCGCCAGACCAGCCAAGGCTTTCTCCCGGGCCAGACGCTGGACATAGACGTCCGGCGGCTCTGCTGGGACAGGGGTTTCATCGATGGAGACAGAGAGGACGGAAAACGGAACGCCGATCTGCATCAGCAGTTCACGGCGGCGCGGTGAGGCGGAGGCGAGAAACAATGTCGGCATGCCAACTCCTTGGGTATGAGCGAAGCAGATTCGCAGATCCAGTCCATGCTCGGAAGCATCCCGGAACCGTGCACCTGCAGCTCAGTAGACGTTGAAACGCCGACGCGCCCATTGCAGGGCGACGAAGACCCAGGGCCAGAGCAAGGCACTGACCGGCACGGGTATGAGAAACAGAAGCGTCGGCGGGCGATTGCCTGTCAGCGTATTGAGCCACAGCTGCACCAGTTGCCCGATCCCCAGAATCACCATCAACACGAGACTTTGCTGTAGCAAGGGGAACATCCGCAGGCGTTGCTGCAGGCTCAGCACCAGAAAGGTGATCAAGATCAGCGGTAAACCGTTCTGCCCTAGCAAGGTTCCAGACAGCACATCGAGCATCAAGCCGAAGAAGAACGCCGCCGCCATGCCACCACGGTGCGGTAGTGCAATTGCCCAGTAAGCGATGAACATGCCGAGCCAGAGCGGACGCGCCAGCCCGAAGCTCTGCGGCATGGGCGCCACGCTGAGCAGCAGCGCCAGCGCCAGCGATAACCAGATGACCCAGCCATTATTCTGCCGTCCGCTGATCATGGCCGCTCCTCGCCATTCGGCGGTGTTTCGTTCGGCGCGACCGCGGCATCGGGTGTTTGAGCGTCGGATTCAGCCTCGGCGGGTGCGGCCGTCGCTGATTCGCCTGAATCGGCCGCCTCGCGATCCGCCGTCTCCTGCGCCTGCGCTGCGTCGGTAGCACGTTCTTCCGGCGTTCGCGAATCGCTGAAGACCAGCAGCAGATAGCGGCTGCGGTTGAGCATGGCGGTGGGAATGGCGCGGACGATCAGGAAAGGCTGGCCGGAGCCGCGCACCACTTCGGTGACCTGAGCGACCGGATAGCCGCTGGGAAAACGCTGCCCCAGCCCGGAACTGACCAACAGATCGCCTTCCTTGATATCAGCCGTCTCGGCAACGTGGCGCAACTCCAGGTAGTCCGGGCTACCGGTGCCAACCGCAATGGCCCGCAGCCCGTTACGGTTGACCTGCACCGGGATGCTGTGGGTCACGTCCGTCAGCAACAGCACCCTGGCGGCATAGGGCATCACTTCGACGACCTGCCCCATCAAGCCACTGGCGTCGAGCACCGGCTGGCCAAGGAACACGCCGTCACGCTCGCCCTTGTCGATCAGAATGCGGTGCGTGAAAGGATTGGGATCGAGTCCGATCAACTCACCGACGATCACCTTGTCATCGACCAGTGCGGCGGAGTTGAGCAACTCGCGCAACCGCACGTTCTGCTCGGTCAGCGTCGCCAGCTTCTGCAGGCGCCGCTGCATCAACAACGCCTCGGCCTTGAGCTTCTCGTTCTCGGCGACCAGGCTGGTGCTGCTGGTGAGCTGCTCCGTGGCCCGCTGCCAGGTTCGCACTGGCAGATCGGCTAGCCAGTAAAAGGGCGTCAGCACCAGCCCCATCTGGCTGCGCAAGGGTTTGAGCGTCTCGAAGCGTGCATCCACCACCATCAACACGACACAGAGCACGGAAAGCACCAGCAGGCGCACTCCGAGCAGGGGTCCTTTGGCGAATAGTGGTTTGATGGACGGGTCCTCGCAGCTGCAGGCTTCAAACTAAACGCGACAAGCCGAGAGCAGGGCTCACCCCGCTTTCGGCTTGCGCTTGGAGCTTATTGCTTGTGGTTCACTCCGTGGACAAAAGATCCATGGCGTGACGATCCATCATTTCCAGCGCCCGGCCACCGCCACGCGCCACGCAGGTCAGCGGCTCTTCGGCGACGATCACCGGCAGCCCGGTCTCCTGCGCCAGCAGCTTGTCCAGATCGCGCAACAGAGCGCCGCCACCGGTCAGCACCAGGCCGCGCTCGGCAATATCGGAGGCCAGTTCCGGTGGCGATTGCTCCAACGCGCTTTTTACCGCTTGGACGATGGTCGCCAGGGATTCCTGCAGGGCCTCGAGCACCTCGTTGGAGTTGAGCGTGAAGCTGCGCGGCACGCCTTCAGCCAGGTTGCGACCGCGAACGTCGACTTCACGCACATCGGTGCTGGGGAAGGCGGTGCCGATTTCCTGCTTGATGCGTTCGGCAGTGGATTCGCCGATCAGGCTGCCGTAGTTGCGTCGCACGTAAGTGACGATGGATTCGTCGAAACGATCGCCGCCGACACGGACGGATTCGGCGTAGACCACGCCATTGAGAGAGATCAGCGCAATCTCGGTGGTACCGCCGCCGATATCGACGACCATCGAACCGCGCGCTTCGTCGACCGGCAGGCCGGCGCCAATGGCCGCAGCCATTGGTTCTTCGATCAGGAATACTTCACGCGCACCAGCACCGAGAGCCGATTCACGGATCGCACGGCGCTCGACCTGAGTGGATTTGCAAGGAACGCAGATCAGCACGCGTGGGCTGGGCTGCAGGAAGCTGTTCTCGTGAACTTTGTTGATGAAGTACTGCAGCATTTTTTCACAGACGCTGAAGTCCGCGATCACACCGTCTTTCATCGGGCGGATGGCGTTGATGTTGCCGGGGGTACGACCGAGCATGCGTTTGGCGTCGGTACCCACCGCGACGACGCTTTTCTGGTTGCCGTGAGAACGAATGGCAACCACTGACGGCTCGTTCAGGACGATGCCGCGATCGCGCACATAAATAAGGGTATTGGCAGTGCCCAGGTCGATCGACAAATCGCTGGAAAACATGCCACGCAGTTTCTTGAACATGGGAAAAGGGCCCTGGGGCAAACGCGTGGGGAAAAAAGTGCCGCAAACTCTAACAATGGTGCGAACGTAGGGCAAGGCGCGAGTCCGCGCTTGGCGGGCCAGACGTGAGCCAACGCGCGAAAAATGATCGACGCTGCGAAACCCCCAGACCGCCGGCAAGCCGCAGCCGCGCTACCGGCAAGCGCCGTAGACATGTAAGATTGATGGCTTTTCCGGGCTCGAATGCCCACCGCTGCGACTCGCCCCTGCTGCTCTTGCGTCGGTCTTGGCCGACGGAAGGCACGCCCGACTCGCTTCCCGCTGGAGAATCCCGATGGCGCTTGAACGCTCCGAGGTGGAAAAGATCGCTCATCTGGCCCGCCTGGGTCTGAATGAAGACGACCTGCCCCGCACCACCGAGACCCTGAACAACATCCTCGGCCTGATCGACCGCATGCAAGCCGTCGACACCAACGGCATCGAGCCGCTGGCGCACCCGCTGGAAACTAGCCAGCGCCTGCGTGCGGACGAGGTCACAGAACGCAACCAGCGCGACAGCTACCAGGCGATCGCACCGGCCGTGGAAGACGGACTCTATCTGGTCCCGCGGGTGATCGAGTAATGAAGGACGCCGACATGCATCAACTGACTCTCGCCGAAATCGCCCGCGCCCTGGCCGACAAGCGTTTTTCCGCCGAAGAGCTGACTCGCTCGCTGCTCGGGCGCATCCAGACGCTTGACCCGCAACTGAACAGTTTCATCACCGTGACCGAAGAGCAGGCCATTGCCCAGGCTCAGGCGGCCGATGCACGCCGGGCCAATGGTGAGAATGGCGCGCTGCTGGGTGCGCCAATCGGTCACAAGGATCTTTTCTGTACCCAGGGGGTGCGTACCAGCTGCGGATCGAAGATCCTCGACAGCTTCAAGTCCCCCTATGACGCCACCGTTGTCGAGCGGCTCGCCGCTGCCGGTGCAGTCTCGTTGGGCAAGCTGAACATGGATGAATTCGCCATGGGCTCGGCCAACGAATCGAGCTTTTATGGGGCGGTGAAAAACCCTTGGGACCTGACCCGCGTGCCGGGCGGCTCCTCGGGTGGTTCCGCCGCTGCGGTGGCGGCGCGCCTGATACCCGCCGCGACTGGCAGCGACACGGGCGGTTCGATCCGCCAGCCCGCCGCGCTGACCAACCTCACCGGCATCAAGCCCACCTACGGACGCGTCTCGCGCTGGGGCATGATCGCCTACGCCTCCAGTCTCGATCAGGGCGGCCCGCTGGCCCGCACCGCCGAGGACTGCGCGCTGATGCTCGGCGCCATGGCCGGTTTCGACTCGAAGGATTCCACCAGCGTCGACCAGCCGCTGGACGATTACCTTGCCGCGCTTAGCCAGCCGCTCGCCGGCCTGCGTATCGGCCTGCCGAAGGAATACTTCGGCGAAGGCCTCGATCCCAAGATCGCTACTGCGGTGATGGCGGCGGTCGAAGAGCTGAAGAAACTCGGCGCGACGGTGAAGGACATCAGCCTGCCGAACATGCAGCACGCCATCCCTTCCTATTATGTGATCGCGCCCGCCGAAGCCAGCTCCAACCTGTCACGCTTCGATGGCGTGCGTTTCGGTTACCGCTGCGAGAATCCAGCGGACCTCACCGATCTCTACAAGCGGTCGCGCGCCGAAGGTTTCGGTGACGAGGTCAAGCGCCGAATCATGGTTGGCACCTATGCATTGTCCGCCGGCTACTACGATGCCTATTACCTGAAGGCGCAGAAGATCCGTCGCCTGATCAAGAACGACTTCGTCAGCGCCTTCAATGAAGTCGACGTGATTCTCGGCCCGACCACGCCGAACCTGGCCTGGAAGCTCGGCGAAAAGAACGCCGACCCGGTCTCGGCCTATCTGGAAGACATCTACACCATCACCGCCAACCTCGCCGGCATTCCGGGCCTGTCCATGCCGGCCGGTTTCATCGACGGTCTGCCGGTGGGCGTACAGCTTCTGGCGCCCTACTTCCAAGAAGCGCGCCTGCTCAACGTGGCGCACCAGTATCAACAGGTCAGCGACTGGCACCTGCGCGCCCCGGCCGGATTCTGAGGAGATTGAAGATGCAATGGGAAACCGTGATCGGGCTGGAAATTCACGCACAGCTCTCGACCCAATCGAAGATTTTCTCCGGCAGCGCTACCACTTTCGGCGCCGAACCCAACACTCAGGCCAGTCTGGTTGATCTGGGCATGCCCGGCACGCTGCCGGTGCTCAACGCCGAAGCCGTGCGCATGGCCTGCAAATTCGGCCTGGCGATCGATGCCGAGATTGCCGAGAAGAACGTTTTCGCGCGCAAGAACTACTTCTACCCGGACCTCCCCAAGGGCTATCAGACCAGCCAGATGGACCACCCCATCGTCGGCAAGGGCTTTCTCGACATCACCTTGGAAGACGGCACTACCAGGCGCATCGGCATCACCCGTGCGCATCTGGAAGAAGATGCCGGCAAGAGCCTGCACGAAGACTTCCACGGCATGAGCGGCATCGACCTGAACCGCGCCGGCACGCCGCTGCTGGAAATCGTATCCGAGCCGGACATTCGTTCGGCCAAGGAAGCGGTCGCTTATGTGAAAGCCATGCACTCGCTGGTGCGCTACCTGGGCATCTGCGACGGCAACATGGCCGAGGGTTCGCTGCGCTGCGACTGCAACGTCTCGGTACGGCCCAAGGGGCAGGCCGAGTTCGGTACTCGCGCCGAAATCAAGAACGTCAACTCCTTCCGCTTCATCGAAAAGGCCATCAACCACGAGGTGCAGCGCCAGATCGAACTGATCGAGGACGGCGGTAAGGTGGTGCAGGAAACTCGCCTGTACGACCCGAACAAGGACGAGACGCGCTCCATGCGCAGCAAGGAGGAAGCCAACGACTACCGTTACTTCCCCTGCCCCGACCTGCTACCAGTGGTGATCGAGCAGAGCTTTCTCGACGATATCCGTGCCAGCCTGCCGGAACTACCGGTACAGAAGCGCGAGCGCTTCCAGCGCGAATTCGGGCTGTCCGCCTATGACGCCGACGTTCTGGCTGCCAGCCGCGAGCTGGCCGACTACTTCGAGCAGGTCAATGCAACCTGCGGCGATGCCAAGCTGTCCGCCAACTGGGTGATGGGCGAGCTGTCCAGTCTGCTCAACAAGGATGGGCTGGAGATCGACCAGTCGCCGGTATCCGCCGCACAGCTGGGCGGCATGATCGTACGCATCAAGGACGACACCATCAGCGGCAAGATCGCCAAGATGGTGTTCGAGGCGATGGCCTCCGGCGAAGGCTCGGCTGACGAAATCATCGGGAAGAAAGGCCTCAAGCAAGTCACCGACTCCGGCGCCATCGAGGCGATGCTGGACGAGGTGCTGGCGGCTAACGCCGAGCAGGTCGAGCAGTACCGCGCCAGCGACGAAGCCAAGCGCGGCAAAATGTTCGGCTTCTTCGTCGGGCAAGCAATGAAGGCATCGAAAGGCAAGGCCAACCCCGGCCAGGTGAACCAACTGCTCAAACGCAAACTCGAGGGTTGAATCGACGGGGCGGGTCTGTCATCGGGCTCGCCTCGTTTCGCTACTGACCGCAACACACGAAACGTTGAACGGCTGCCCCGCTTGACGCTCAAAGCCTTTCGAGGCCATGAAGCAATCCGCTGGCCGGTATCTGACCGATTCCGCGCAGAAGGATTGGCTCATGCGTACCAGACCGCTGCTTGTTCCACTGCTGCTCGCCCTGATCGGCGGCTGCGCCGAAGACCAGAGCAACGACCGGAAAGTCAAAAGCACCTTCACCCAGCAGGGCAAGGCCTCCTATTACGCTCGTAGCTTTCATGGCGAGCAGACCGCTAGCGGCACGATCTTCAATCAGAACGAACTAGTCGCCGCGCACCAGACCCTGCCATTTGGCACACAGGTGAAGGTGACCAATCTGGAGAACGGCAAAAAGGTAACGGTGCGTATCGTCGACCGAGGCCCGTTCAAGCCGGGACGCATTATCGACCTGTCGCGGGTTGCGGCCGGCAAGCTCGATCTGCTCGAAGATGGTGTAGTCAACGTAGAAATCGAAACAATCGACTGAGGGGCCTACACGCCCGTTCACACGGAGTTCGGATGAGTTTGATGATATTCGCCTACCTGACTGGCGGATTGATATTGCTGGTGCTGGGCGCCGAAGCCTTGGTGCATGGCGCCGCGCAGCTTGCAGCACGCTTCGGTATCTCGCCGCTGATCATCGGTCTGACCGTCGTCGCGTTCGGCACCAGCGCACCGGAAACGGCTGTCAGCGTTCAAGCCGCGTTGAACGGCAGCGGCGACATCGCGGTTGGCAATGTGATCGGCAGCAATATCGCCAACATCCTGCTGATTCTCGGACTGTCCGCGCTGGTGGCGCCGCTGCTGGTGTCGCGCCAACTGGTACGCCTGGACGTACCGATAATGATCGGCGCTGGCATACTGACCTTCGCCCTCGCATGGGACGGCGATCTCAGTCGGCTGGACGGCGGCGTTCTGGTTGCCTTTCTGCTGCTCTATACAACCTTTCTAGTCATTGCCAGCAGGCGCGAGAAAAAGCGCGAACGGCCCGACGAGTTCGCTATCGAATACGGCCCTGCAGACCAGCCGAAACCACTCGGCTGGCTGATTCAACTGTCGATGGTACTGCTCGGGCTGATCCTGCTGGTGGCAGGGTCGAACCTGCTGATTGACGGCGCGGTGGCTCTGGCAAGGGCGCTGGGCCTGTCGGAGCTGGTGATCGGTCTCACGGTGATTGCAGTCGGCACTTCCATGCCCGAGCTGGCAACCTCGCTGCTGGCGGTGTATCGCGGAGAGCGTGATATTGCCGTCGGCAATGTAGTGGGCAGCTGCATTTTCAACCTCCTGCTGGTGCTTGGCGCCGGGGCACTGGTTTCGGCTGGCGGCTTATCCATTTCACCCAATGCACTAGCCTTCGATTTGCCCGTCATGCTCGCCGTATTTGGTGCCTGCCTACCGATCTTTTTCTCCGGTTACCGGATCAATCGCTGGGAGGGCGCCATGTTTTTCGGCTATTACTTGGCGTACACGCTCTATCTCGTGATGTTTTCCACCGGCCTGCCGTCTATCAGCCTGTTACGCCATGCAATGACTTGGTACGTATTGCCCTTGACCGCCATCACGCTTTTCGTGATCTTTCTGCGCGCTTGGAAACACCAGCGCTGAGCCAACCCTTCTTTTGGAGCAACCATTCGTGTCCCTGATGACGTTCGTCTACTTGATAGCTGGCCTGGTGCTTCTCGTTGCCGGTGCCGAAGTGCTGGTACGCGGCGCGGCCAAACTGGCAGCGCAATTCGGCATTCCCCCGTTGATCATCGGCCTGACGGTGGTTGCATTCGGCACCAGTGCACCGGAGACGGCTGTGAGCGTGCAGGCTTCGCTGAACGGCAGCGGCGACATCGCCATCGGTAACGTACTCGGCAGCAACATCGCCAACGTTCTGCTGATTCTTGGTATGACCGCGCTGGTCGCGCCGCTCATCGTTTCACGCCAGCTGATCCGCCTCGACGTACCGATCATGATTGGCGCCAGCCTGGTCACCTACGCCCTGGCCTGGGACGGCTCGCTGAGCCGCCTCGATGGCGCCCTGCTGTTTGCCGCCGTCGTCGGCTACACCCTATTTCTGATCATCAGCAGTCGGAAGGCCAATGCAGCCGCAACCGCAGATGATGAGTTCGCCAAAGAATTCGGTCTCGAAGCGCAACCCAAACCTTATGCCAGCCTGATCAACGCTGGCCTGGTCGTTGTAGGACTCATCCTGTTGGTGGTGGGCTCCAACTTCCTGGTGGAGGGCGCCGTGTCCCTGGCCCGCGCGCTGGGCTTGTCAGAGTTGGTAATCGGCTTGACGGTGATCGCCGTCGGCACCTCGCTACCCGAATTGGCCACCTCGATCCTGGCCGCCATCCGTGGTGAGCGCGACATCGCCGTAGGCAATATCGTCGGCAGCAATATCTTCAACCTGCTCTGCGTACTGGGACTGGCGTCGATGGTGTCCCCCGAGGCGATCACGGTGGCTGCCAGCGCGCTGGCCTTTGACTTCCCGGTAATGATCGCGGTGGCGCTGGCATGTCTGCCGATCTTCTTCACCGGCTACGCCATCAACCGCTGGGAGGGCTTGCTGTTCCTGGCCTATTACGTGGCGTATACGGTGTATCTGGTAATGGCCAGCACTGGACGACCGTTTGCTGAAACCTTTGGTGATGCGATGATCGGCTATGCCTTACCTCTGACCGCAGTGACGTTACTAGTTATCGCCAGCCGGGCCTGGAAGAAACAGCGCCAATAGCAGCCTCTGCACACCTGCTAGCGGACCGGCCTGGAAGCAAGCGGACTTCAGGCCGGGCCGCTCCTCGACTCAACCTTCGCGAGCCTGAGACCGCGGCAGTTCGAAAACCTGCGCGGTCTCTTCTTCGTCACTCATCCGGCTGAGCGTGCCGTCGACTACGGCGCCGTTTTCCATGCTCAGCTGACGGTAGCGGATATTCCCGCAGACCCGAGCGTTGGAATGCAGTTCGAGCAGGTGCTCGACCACCAGATCGCCTACGATGACGCCGTCGATCAGCGCATCGTAACTGCTGACATTACCCTCGATCCGGCCGTCGGCGCTCAATGCCAGCAGGCTGTGCGTTCCAGGCTTGTGGCAGACGTTGCCTGTCACCGTGCCGCTGATTTTCAGCCCTTCCTCGAACGCCATATCGCCGGCCAGCGAGACATTGCCGGAAATCAGACTGGAGAACTGGTCGACGGCGACTTTCGGCGCCGGCTTCTTCTTGTCGAACATTTCTATTCCTCGGTATTAACGGGCTTTCTTCTGCTGGCGGAAAAAAGCCAGGTCTGTCTGCAGTCGCTCGATTTGCTCGGACAGCTTGGCGATGCGCCCGAGCAACTGCTCCTGCGTCGCTTCGGCTTCCTGGCGGTGCAGCCGACTCTGCTCGAGCGCATCCCGGAGCGCCTGATTTTCAATGTCCAGCGCGGCGACCTGCCGCTCGTAGGCGCCATGCTCGATAACGCGCAAATAAAGCAGCGCGCCAATCACGCACAGCATCGCGAAGATCAACCAGAGCCACGAACGCGAGCTGCGACGGGCTTGTAAACGATGCTCGGAACGTAGCAGTTCGCGAGTATCTAGCGTTTTAGTCTTGAGCCTGAACATCGCTGTCCCGCTCTAGATCGCCAAGGGCGAGGAAGCGCTGAGGATCGACGAATCGCCCCTTGTGCAGCACCTCGAAATGAAGATGCGGACCAGTGGAGCGCCCGGTGGAACCCACCGCCCCGATCAGCTGCTCAGGCGTTACCACATCGCCCATGCGCACGTGCAGACGCGACAGATGTGCGTAGCGAGTCACCAGCCGATTGCCGTGATCGATTACCACCAGCTTGCCGTACGCGCCGCGATAGCCGGCAAAGCTCACCCGACCACCCGCCGCAGCGACTACGTCGGAACCGGAGCGCAACGCGAAATCCACGCCCGAATGGAAGGCTGGTTGCTTTCTGAACGGATCGATACGGTTACCGTAGGCCGATCCCAAGCGCGCTTCGCCGACAGGGCGGCGGGACGGAATCGCCATGAGCGCCGCGTTGCGTTCTGCCACACGCTGAAGCATGCCGTCCAACAACACACGCATGCAGTGCGCCGACGTCTCGGTGCGTTCCAGATCGTCGAGCGATACGCTGTCGACCCCCAATGTCAGCTCACTCGAGCATCCTCGTGGCGGTAGCAGCACGCCGCCCTGCCCTTCGCCGCCAACAGCCGGCTCCGGCGCCAGCAAGGGCAGCAGGGTTGGATCGAGGGCCGAGAGTTGCTGACTCAGAATACGCTGCTCGCCGAGCATGTCCTGCAATGCGAGCACATCGGCCTCGATGGATTTCAGCCGACCCACCACTTTTCCGACACGCGCAATGGCGAAGCGATCTTCGCTTCCGAGGGCCGGCTCTTCCTGACTCGCGGCCTCACGCTGAGGCTCTATATCCCGTCCGATCCAAATGCCACCGGCAAAGGTTCCGAGATTGAGGAGCAGCAGCAACGCCAGACCTGGACCGAACAGGCGATGCTGGTTGACGACGCGATTGGCATCACGCGTTAGCGAACGGCTCGAAGGTGTGAAAAACGACATCGTCAATCCTCAGAAAACAAGGCGGCCCACCACTGATAGAAACGCCATCGACCGTCCGAGGCAATGTGACGGAAACCGGTGTTTTTTTCTGAGGCCTATTGAGCGATTACGACTATTCCGCTGAATTTCTTAAGCTGGGAAAGAGGACATTGATCACAACACGGGCAAGCGGCGTTTAAAGCCACCCCAGCCAGCCAAGCAATAACAGCCCGAGGTTGATGCTCAGCGCAGCGATCAATGTGGTGATCACAATGATGATCGCCGCCAGTTGATGATTGGCGTTGACCGCTCGCGCCATGACGAAGCTTGCCGAAGCCGTAGGGCTGGCGAAGTACAGGAACAAGATACCCAGCTCCGCGCCGCGGAAGCCGACCAGCCAAGCCCCTGCGGTGGCCAGCGCGGGAAGCCAGACCATCTTCATCAGACTCGCGCTGATGGCCATGCCACTGCTCTCGCGCAGGACCGAAAGCGACAGTGTGCCGCCGATGCAAATGAGCGCCAGCGGCAAGGTCATCTGTGCGAAATACTGGCCGGAAGTCATCAACCAGTCCGGCAGCGGAATCTGCCAATAGGCAAATGGGATGGCCATCGTCACGCCGATGATCAGCGGATTGCGCAAGATGCTGAGCAGGATCGATCCAGCACTGGCGCGCGCGCCTGGGCTGTAGATCGCCAAAATCAGCGCCGACAAGCTGTTGTAGAGCAGTATCACCACGCCCGCAAGAACACCGCCCAGCGACAGGCCGTAATCGCCATAAAGACTGGTTGCCAGCGCCAGGCCGACGATACCGTTATTGCCGCGAAACGCGCCCTGAACGTAGACGCCACGATCGGCAGACGGACAACGCCAGAGCGCCCAGGCCCAGGCGAGAAAGAAGGTCGCGACGGTGGCGATGACGTAGTAGATCAACAGGCTCGGCTGCAACGCCGCATCCAGATCGGCCTTGATGATCGAGATGAACAGTAGGGCAGGCATGGTGGCGTTGAACACCAGCGCCGATGCCGTCTGAATGAACGCAGCGTCGATCCAGCCCAGCCGCTTGAGCGCTATACCGATGAACAACATGACGAACACCGGGGCGGTAACGCCCAGGGTCTGAACGGCAACGGAAAGCATGATGGGCTCGATGGCGAAGGGGCCGCTTATGGTAATCGCTTAAGAGCTGGAAGCTAATGGGCTGGACTGCCCCAAGCCCGTCGAGTTTTTTCTTGCAGCTTGAGGTTTACCGCCGCTTTTCATCCTAAGTCGCAAGCTGGGTACGAACCGCCAAACGACTCGCTTCCAGCTTCAAGTTCAAGGCTGCCTTTCTACCGCCTTACCGGACGTTTTTGCAGTTTGCGCTGCAAAGTCCGCCGGTGCATGCCCAGCGCGCGCGCCGTGGCGGAAATGTTGCCGTCATGTTCGGCCAGTACGCGCTGAATATGTTCCCACTGCAGGCGATCGACCGACATGGGGTTTTCCGGAACCAGCGTATCCAGATCGGCATGTTTGGAAAGCAACGCGGCCAGCACATCGTCGGCATCGGCGGGCTTGCACAGGTAATTGCAGGCGCCACGCTTGATAGCCTCGACCGCGGTGGCGATGCTCGAATAGCCGGTGAGGATGAGCACCTTCATTTCCGGGTCCAGCTCGAGCAATTTGGGCAGCAGCACCAAACCGGAATCCCCATCCATCTTCAGATCCAGCACCGCGTAGTCAGGGAGTTCCTGCTTCGCCATCTCCAGGCCTTCCTCGGCCGACCCGGCGATGCTGACGTGCAAACCACGACGGCTCATGGCCCGCGCCATGACACGGGTAAATGTGGGATCGTCGTCCACCAGCAGCAGATGAGGCTGATCTTCGCCTTCGTGCTGCAACTCTTCGGTCATGCTTGCATTCCTCGCGTTAGTGTCACGTCAGGTTCTGGCCCGCACCGAGCCATGCGGCAGGCGCAACTCTGTCAGGGTGCCACCTTCTTCGTGATTGTAGAGCTTCACCGTGCCGCCGGCGCGGGTAACGCTGGCCTGGCTCAGGAACAGGCCGAGGCCGAACCCCTTGCCTTTGGTCGTGATGAACGGCCGCCCGATCTGTTCGGCGATCGCTAGCGGTACACCGGCGCCATGATCGCGAATGGTCAGTTTGATCCACTGCGCATCCCAATCCAGGCGAATATCCAGATTATCCGGGCTGGCATCGGTGGCGTTGTTCAGCAGGTTGAGCAGCGATTGCCCTAGATCAGCCGGCGGCATCAGGCGTGGGGGCGTACCCTTGCCCAGGCACTGAAAGCGGAAGGTGGCCTCCGGGTGCATCAGATGCCAGCGCTGCAGCACCGACTCAACCCATTCACGCGCCGTTTGCTCGACGACGGCCTGGCGGCGATCCGCCTCGGCGGCACGCACCAGCTGGCGCAGGCTTTCCTTGCACAGCTGAACCTGCGATTGCAGCAGTGCCAGATCTTCGTTCAATTGAGGTTGCTGATAGTCCTGCCGCAGCTCCTTGAGCAGCACGCTCATGGTCGCCAATGGCGTTCCCAGCTCGTGCGCCGCCCCAGCTGCCTGCGTTGCCACGGCGAGCAATTGCTGATCGCGCATGCTTTCCTCGCGTCGCTGAGCCTGGAACTCTTCCTGGCGGCGCAGCTGCTCGGCCATGCGCGCCACGAAAAAGGTGATCAACGCTGCCGCCAGCGCAAAGCTCAGCCACATGCCGTAAACCAGCAAGGTCGTGCGATCGACCGGCGGCGCGATGACCGGGTCGTACCACACCAGCATCAAGGTATAGCCGGCAAGCGCCAGCCCCGACAGAACCACCGAATACATCCATGGCAAGGTCGCAGCAGCGATGGTGAGCGGCACCAGATAATAGGAAACGAACGGATTGGTCGAACCGCCCGAGTAATAAAGCAGCGCACTGTGGATCAACAGGTCTGCGGCCAGATGCACGGCGTATTCGAGCTCGGTCACCGGCCAGGGTCCGCGCAATCGCAGAGCGGTGCCCAGGCAGATCAGCGCCGAGACGGCCAGTGTGACGCCCAGATGAAACCACGGCAGTCCGAACAGTTGAGTGGCATAGGCGAGCCCCACCGCGCCCGCCTGCGCGGCGAGCACAAGGATGCGGATCAGAGTAAGTAGCCGTAGATTCTGGCGACTGGCTGAAAGCAGGTGAACGGATGCGTACATGGACTCTCCAACGGAGTCGCGAGTATAACCAAGGCGCCCGAAAGACAGCCCTCATGCGGCAACGCGACGCACGAAAAACTGCATCGCGCCGCTCAACGTCTAACAAGGCTGTTGAAAAACGTTGGCGAGGCAGCCAAGACAAGGCGGAGAAACGGACCGGGCTCGCGATCGAGTTACGAACTAGTAGATGAGTATTTCGACCGGACTGGCGATTTGTAACGCTGGTTTGATGCGGCCGGCCAGGCGACGCAGATAGTTTCCTAACAGCCTGTTAAAGTCTCTGCGCCGCACCACTGGTGCCATCGAACTCAGGAGCCGTCATGTTCGTATCCGTAACCCGCAGCGTCGCACTGCTGGCCTCTATCGTTTGCCTCTCGGCTGTCGCCGATGAGCAACACTACAACCAGATTTCCCTGCGAGCCGAGGCCACCAGCGAAGTGGCGCACGATCGCATGCATGTCACGCTTTACAGCGAGGCCCAGCACGAAGATCCGGCGCAGTTGGCCGCGCAAACGACCGAAGCCATGAACAAAGCCCTGCAGCGTGCGCGCCTGGCGAAAGGCATCGTCGTCAGCCAAGGCAGCCGCAGCAGCTATCCGGTCTATGAGGAAAAAGGGCAGCAGATCACCGCTTGGCGCGAGCGTGCCGAGTTGCGCCTGGAAAGTGGCGATTTCGCTGCACTGTCCAAGCTTACCGGTGAGCTGATGCAAGACCTCAAGATGGACAGCATGCAATTCAGCGTCTCCGACGCCATCCGTAAACAGAACGAGGACGCCTTGCTGAAGGATGCCGTCGCGGCCTTCCGCGCCCGCGCACAACTGGCCACCGAAGCGCTCGGCGGCAGCGACTACAAGATCGTCAACCTCAACCTGAACAGCGGCGGTGGTTATCAACCGGTGATGCGTAACTTCGCGATGAAGAGCATGGATTCCGCTCCGACACCGGAGGTCGAGGCCGGAACCCGTCAGATCAGCATCAACGCCGACGGCGTGATCGAAGTTCAGATGCCCTGAGCCAGATATGCAGTCTCCTCTGCCAATCAGCCGAGGAGGCTGTTGCAAACGGGACGGGTCGGTACGGCGCCCTCAACCGCAACCCTGCCAAATAATTTGATACACAGTCGCAAAGCCTGACGGCGCAAGGCGCGCAGCCTTGCAGCTTCGAGTCCGCAGCGATTTGCCGTAACGACATCATTCCAAACGGTTATCGCGAATCACTATCATGCGCGCCAAACAATGCTTCTAACAAAGGATCTTCGCGCATGCACGCCCCGTTCACTCGCTCAGCACTGGCCGTGGCCTTGCTCGGCTGCAGCTTTCATACGTTCGCCGACACCAGCCCAGTCACGCTGAGCGACACCGTGGTCAGCGCCTCGGGTTTCGAGCAGAAGATTACCGAGGCTCCGGCAAGCATCAGTGTGATCAGCAGTGAAGAACTCCGGACCAAGCGTTACAGCAACCTCGCCCAGGCGCTGGATGAGGTTGAAGGTGTGGATATTCGCCAGGGCACCGGCAAGACCGGTGGCCTAGACATCAGCATGCGCGGCATGCCCAGCGACTACACCCTGATCCTCATCGATGGGCGCCGTCAGAACACTGCCGGTAACGTGACCCCCAACGGCTTCAACGAAACCCGTACTAGCTTCATGCCACCGCTGTCGGCTATCGAGCGCATCGAGGTGATCCGTGGCCCGATGTCCACACTCTACGGTTCGGATGCCATGGGCGGCGTGGTCAACATCATCACCAAGAAGGTCGCTGACAAATGGGGCGCGGCGGTCACGCTGGATCATACGTTTCAGGAAGACAGCGACTACGGCGACACCAGCAGCACTAGCGTATACGCCAGCGGCCCGCTCGCTGAAGGTCTGCTTGGCCTGGCGGTGCGCGGGAGCTTCTTTGATCGTGAAGAGTCGAATCTGACCTTCGATAACGACTCCACCGTCAGCAAGCGCGGCGCTTCCCCGGTCGAGGGCCGCAACTACACCATCGGCACCCGCCTCACCCTGACCCCTCACGATGATCACGATTTCGCTCTGGATTTCGAACGCGGCCGGCAAGTTTACGAGAACGACAACTGTCAATTGGGCACCCTCGATGGCAAGGCTTCGACCGGCAGTAACGCCGTAGCTGGCTGCGCCGCAGACGACCCGACCAACATCAGCGGCTATCAGGATCAGCTACGTTTCGAGCGTGATCAATTCGCTCTCAGCCACACCGGACGGCTGGGCTTCGGCACCTTGGACAGCAGCATCACCTACAACCAGACAGAGACCCTCGGCCGTACCATTCCCGGCACTCTCGGTGTGCCGTACGACGCGCCCTATCAAGCCATCATCGGTGGCGATGATCGGGAGCTCGAATCCACCGACCTGGTTTTTGACACCAAGCTCGTCGCGCCTCTAGGCGACAACCATATCCTCACCGTGGGCGGTCAGTACTGGGATGCCGAAGTGACCGACGGCGTCGCAGGAGAAGATTTCGCACAGAAATCCTGGGCACTGTTCGTTGAAGACGAGTGGCGGCTGCGCCACGATCTGGCGCTCACCCTTGGTGCACGTTACGAGGATCACGAAGCGTTCGGTGGCCACATCAGCCCGCGCGCCTATCTCGTCTGGAACACGACAGACAGCTGGACGATGAAAGGCGGCGTCAGCAAAGGCTACAAGACTCCGACACTCAATCAGTTGCATGACGGCATCAGCTCAATCAGTGGCCAAGGCCAGAACATCTCGTTCGGCAATCCGGATCTTGACCCTGAAGAATCGACCAACACCGAGTTCGGCGTTTACTACGACAACCTTTCGAACTTCAACGCCAACGCGACCCTGTTCCATACGAAGTTCAAGGACAAGATCGATACCGGCCCAAGCCAGGCAAACTGTTTTTTCCCCGGCTCGCCTAATCAGCCAAGCTGCGTCAGCTATGGGCCAGGCTTCCAGCAGGAGTTCTTCTCGCAGGACATCAATATTGGCGAGGCCCGGATTCGCGGTTTCGAGCTAGCTGGCAAATGGGCGTTCGCTCCAACCTGGAGTGTGAGCGCCAACTACACCTATACCGACAGCGAGCAAACTACTGGCGCAGACAAGGGCGCACGGCTGACCAATACACCTATGCACATGGCGTTTGCCCGCCTGAGCTGGCAAGCGACCGATCAGCTGAACCTTTGGTTCAAGGGTGAATACCGCGGTGAGCGTGCGCGCTTCAACCAGCGCTACGCAACCCTGACGAACGCTAACAGACAGGTGATCGATGCCGCGGGCGACCTCGAAGCCTATGAGGTTTTCCATCTGGGAGGCTCGTATAAAGCCACGCAAAACCTGACGCTCAATGCCACTATCTACAACCTCTTCGACAAGGACTTCACCACCGGCACCTATTACAACAATGGTGCGAGCTGGGTCTCCGACTATGCACAGATCGGTCGCGGCACCGACGGGGTCATCGAAGAAGGCCGCCGCCTCTGGCTGTCTGCCAACATCACGTTCTGAGCCAGCAGCGTGACGCTGATGAAGCCGGGGTTTACTCCGGCTTCATCGCTTTAGGATCAGCTGCCCGCTGCGAGACGCGAATGTATGCCATTGGTAAATCTTTAGCGTTTGAAAGATCAAGCGTCCTAGAATCCGCCATTCCCTCACACGACAAGGACCACCATGCACCTTTGGCTCGGCACGCTCCGCCAATGGCACTGGATCAGCTCTGCGCTGTGCCTGGTCGGTATGCTGCTGTTCGCGGTTACCGGGATCACGCTCAACCATGCCGCGCAGATTGAGGCGCAACCCAAGGTAACCGAACGCCAAGCCGAGCTGCCAACGGCGCTGCAAAGTCAATTGCTGTCCCAGACGCCTGAAGCTGGGCTGCCCGACACGCTGCGCCAGTGGATCGAGCATGAACTGCGGATCGACCTGACCGATCGCGACGCCGAATGGTCCGATGGCGAGCTCTATATCGCACTGCCCCGCCCCGGCGGCGACGCCTGGCTGAGCCTTGCGCTGGACAGCGGCGAATTGTTGTACGAATCCACCGATCGCGGCTGGATTTCCTACCTCAACGACCTTCACAAGGGCCGCAACACCGGCACTGCCTGGAGCTGGTTCATCGACATCTTCGCGGCGGCCTGTGTGGTCTTCAGCCTTACCGGCCTGTTGCTACTGCAGCGTCACGCCGGTGGCCGACCGACGACCTGGCCGCTGGTCGGGGCCGGGTTGGTTATCCCGCTGCTGCTGGCGCTGCTGTTTATTCATTAAGGATCTACCATGCGAAAAACCTTGCTGTTGCCCCTAGCCCTACTCAGTGCGCCGCTGATGGCCGCCGATCTGAAAATCGAGGTGGAAATCCCGCGTCTGCAGGTCGCCGAGTATCACCGTCCCTACGTGGCGCTGTGGCTGGAGCAGCCCGACAAGAGCCATGTCGCCAACCTCGCCGTCTGGTACGACCTGAAGCTCAAGGACAACGAAGGCGAAAAATGGCTCAAGGACATGCGCGAATGGTGGCGACGCAGCGGTCGCAGCCTGGACATGCCGGTGGATGGCGTCAGCGGCGCAACACGCGCGGTCGGCACCCATAGCCTGAGCTTTACGGACAAAAACGCACCGCTCAACACACTGCCTGCCGGCGAATACCGTCTGGTGGTGGAGGCCGCGCGTGAAGTCGGCGGACGCGAACTGCTGCGCCTGCCATTCAGCTGGCCGCCGGAAAAGACCGAAACGCATCAGGCCCAGGGCGAAAGCGAACTGGGCACCGTCACTCTCGAATTGACTCAATGACCCAAGGAAGCCCAGCATGAAACCCATGATCAAATGGACCGCGATGGCCCTGGCCGTCTGCTTGCCACTGTCCGCCCAGGCCCATCGCGCCTGGATGTTGCCCTCGGCCACCGTGCTGTCCGGCGAAGATCCGTGGATCACCGTGGACGCCGCCGTGTCGAATGACCTGTTCTATTTCGAACATTTCCCGTTGCGCCTGCAGGGCATCGGCCAGCTCGATCAGGCACCGGCTGGCGGCCCGCCCGGCATGCGTCCACGTCCGGCTGCGCAACTGCAAGTGATCGCGCCGGATGGCTCCCAGGTGCAGCCGGAAAACGGCAGCATCGGCCGTTATCGCAGCACCTTCGATGTGCATCTGACCGAGAAAGGCACCTACAAGCTGGCAATCGCCAACAGCGGCCTTGTCGCACGCTGGAAAGAGAATGGCGAAACCCGCCGCTGGATGGGTAACCCGGACGCCTTCGCCAAGGAAGTCCCGGCCAAGGCCGAGGATCTGCAAGTGAGCCAGAACAGCAGCCGCATGGAAGTGTTCGCCACGTCCGGAGCACCGACCAAAACCGTGCTGGAGCCCACCGGCAAAGGCTTGGAACTGTCGCCCGTCACCCACCCCAACGACCTGTATGCGGGCGAAGCGGCAGAATTCGTCTTCCTGCTCGATGGCAAGCCAGCCGCGGACGTAGAGATAAGCGTAATCCCGGGCGGTAATCGCTACCGCGATGAGCTCGGCGAAATCAATGCCAAGACCGATGCGCAGGGCAAGGTCAGCATCACCTGGCCGGACGCCGGTATGTACTGGCTGGAAGCCGAACTGACCAGCGACAAGGGCGTCAGCAAGCCGGCCACTGAACGCCGCGCCAGCTACAGCGCCACGCTCGAAGTACTTCCGCAGTAACATGGCGATCGCCGTAGCGGCGCCGAAACCTCGCTACGGCCTGTAAACGCGCCATTTGCCGTCTCCCACAAGCTGTGACGAGACGGCTGCGCCATTCCAGCACGCACATGCAGCCGCAACGGCATCGCGCGGACAAACCACCATGCTTACGGCCAGACTCCAGGAGACGGCTACCTTGGCTCGCACTTTCGTACTCGTGCGCTACGCCCCGTTGCTGGCGTGCCTGTTGCTCGCCGTATGGCTGTTTTGGTGGCAACCTTCGCGAATCATCTCGGCCTCGCTGGTGATAGCGGCTTATTTCGGCGTCTGCCTGCACCTCTGGCGCAATCACCGCAAGCACGCGCAACCTTTTACTCATCCCACGACCGATACTCTGATCATCGCCTATGCCAGCCAGGGCGGTCAGACGCGTGAGCTGGCCGAACGCAGCGCAGAGCAGTTGCGCGCTGCCGGCATGGCGGTCGACGTCCGACCGCTGAACGCCCTCGACACCGCGACGCTGGCCAGGGCGCGCCGTGTCCTGTTCATTCTCAGTACCTACGGCGAGGGCGAAGCGCCGGACAATGCCGCTCGCTTTGAGCGACGCCTGCTACATGATGCGCTCGACCTCTCGTCCCTGGAATTTGCCGTACTCGCGCTCGGCGACCGGCAATACACTCATTTTTGCGGTTTCGGCCAGCGGATCGATACCCGGCTGCGCGAACTTGGCGCCTTGTCGCTATTCGATCGGCTGGAGGCTGATCGCGCCGATCCAGGTGCGCTACGGCACTGGCAGCATCAACTGGGCCACATCAGCGGCCGCAGCGACTTTACCGACTGGCAGCCCGCGCCCTACCAGCCCTGGCTATTGCACAACCGGGTGCTGCTCAACCCGGGCAGCCAAGGTGCGCCGGTGTTTCATCTGACACTTTGTCCAACTGGCGAAACATCGCAGTGGCAGGCCGGTGACATCGCCGAAGTCGGTCCACGCCACGCCACGACGGAGGTGGAGCAGCTGCTGCGGCAGCTCGGCTTCGACCCGGCGCTTCCCGTCGAGGGTGAACGTTCGCTGGCCGAGGCCCTCGCCTGTCGCCGCCTGCCGCCGGACCCAGACGAACTGCGCGGATGCGAGCTCGAAAGGCTGCTGGCGCTGCCCCGCCTGCCCCACCGTGAATATTCCATCGCCTCGATTCCAGACGAAGGCCATGTGCAGCTACTGATACGCGAAGCCCGGCATGCTGATGGACGCCTCGGCCTTGGCTCTGGCTGGCTCTGCCAGCATGCAACACCGGGCAGCCTGATCGACCTGCGCATCCGCAGCAACCCCAGCTTTCACGGCCCGGATGCCGGCACCCCGCTGATCCTCATCGGAAACGGCACCGGCATTGCAGGCCTGCGCGCACATTTGCGTGAGCGTGCCGCCACGGGCTCGCGCAACTGGCTGCTCTTCGGGGAGCGCAGCGCCGCTCACGATCATCTGCTGCACGACGAATTGAAAGAATGGCTGCAGTCCGGCCACCTGCAGCGACTCGACCTGGCGTTTTCCCGCGACCAGGCAGAGAAAATCTATGTCCAGCATCTGCTGCGCGATGCCGCGGACGAGCTGCGTCGGTGGATCAATGACGGTGCAGCCCTTTACATATGCGGGAGCCTCGAAGGCATGGGCCGCGAGGTGCAGCAAATTCTGGCCGGTGTGTTGGGTGAAGCGCAGCTGCAGGCGTTTGCCGAGCAAGGTCGATATCGCCGGGATCTTTACTGACCGGCCACACTGGTCTGCAGAAGGCGCGATGTACCGGAGGGCCGGTGCGCTGCGGATTCAAGATCGGCGCAAACTGAATGCCGGAAAAACGAAACCCCGCCATCGGCGGGGTTTCGTCGTTATCACTGCCAGACCACCCAGAAATGGCCTCTGCTTCAGCTTCGGTCAGAAGTGGAAGTTGGTGCTCAGCAATGCCGTACGGCCTGCGGCCTGGTTGGCATAGTGAGCCCCGTACGCCTTGTCGTAGTAGGTCTCGTCGGTCAAGTTTTGTACGTTGATCTGGAAGTCGAGGTGCTTGTTGACCTTGTAGCTGGCCATCGCATCGTAGCGCCAGTAGGAATCGACCAGCAGCGTGTTGGCGGTGTTGCCGTAAACCTCGTCGACATAGAACGCCCCACCGCCGACGGCCAGCTTATCGGTCACGTCATAGGTGGTCCAAAGGCTGAAGGCGTGGTTGGGCGTATTCGCCAGCTGGTTGCCGTTGTCCGGGTTCACCGCGCTGGTCACTGCGCCTACGCGATTGCCTACCGCACCACCTTCCACTAGTTCGCTATCCAGATAGCTGTACCCGGCGAACACGTTCCACTTGCGGGTCAGGCGACCGGTTGCGGTCAGCTCGTAGCCGTCCACGCGGGTCTTGCCGACGTTTTCGTAAGTGAAGTTGCTGGTCAGCACACGCGCGTTGTCTTTCTCGGTCCGGAACACCGCTGCACCCAGTGAGAGTCGGTTATCGAGCAGATCCCACTTGGTACCGATCTCGTAGTTGGTGGTTTCTTCCGGCTCCATGTCGCTGCGGATGCTGCCGGAGGTGCCGTTGCCGTCGTTCAGCCCGTTTGGCTCTGCGCCTTCGCCCAAGGTTGATCCTGGTGGTGTCGCCGAGGTGGCATAGGAGACGTAGATGCTGCCGTTCTCGACCGGCTTGTAGACCAGGCCCAGCTGACCGGTGATGAACTCACTGGTGTCTTCGATCTTGGTTACGCCGGTGGCGGCGCTGGTCTTGGCGCTGGTGTCGAAGTAGTCGTAGCGCAGGCCCATGTTCAGCAGCCACTGCTGAGTCAACTCCAGGGTGTCGAACGCCCAAAGCGCACGGGTATCGGCATCGGTGTCGGTGCCGTAGTAGTTGCGCGTGATGGTGCCGGTATAGGCCTGGTTGGGGTTCGGATTCGACAGGGAAGTACAATCGCCGGAGGCAACCAGTGCGGGCGTACAGGTACCTGCGCTAGTGCCAGGCAGCGTATAACCGGAGCGGTCCACGTTCTCGCGGCCCAACTCAACACCAAAAGAGAAGTTGTTCTTGAAGCCGGCGATGACGGTTTCGCCGAACAGCTCGGTCTGGTTGATGGTGCTAGTGGTGTTGCTGACGCGCTGGTTGGCGCGGCGGAACACCTGATCGTTGAGAATGTTGCCCTTGCTGTCGTCCGGTTGGCTCCAGATGTAGTCCTGCATGGAGCTGCCATGGCGCAGGGTGTTCTTGACCGTCAGGTTGTCGCTGAGGTCATGCTCGACGGCGATGGTGGAGATATCCGCGCGACCTTTGGAGAAGTCGCGGCCCTTCAATCCATAGAAGTTGCTGCTGTCGCCACCGTCGGTGGGCTTGTCGGGATTGGCCGACGTGCGCGTGCCGGACGAACCGGTGTTCAGGCTGTAGGGAATGCCGGAATCCGGCAGATCGTCGTTTTCCATGTGGTAGTAATCGAGGAAAACACGAGTGGGCGTGCCCAGACCGAAAGCGAGCGAAGCCGCAAGGCCCCAACGGTCATTGTTCACCGCATCGCGGCCCGCCACGTTGTTTTCGTGGCTCATCAGGTTCAGCCGGCCTGCGGTGGTTTCGTTGAATTGATAGTTGCCATCGAGCGTGTAGCGCTGGGTCTGGTCCGAGCCCCAGGTAAAGCCGCCGTCCAGCGAATTGCCGAGATGCGCCGTCTTGCTGACCAGATTGATGCTGCCGCCGGCGGAGTTACGACCGCCCATAGCAGAGTCGGAACCCTTGACCACTTCCACCGCTTCAACGGCAAAAAGCTCGCGGGTCTGCGCGCCAGTGTCACGCACGCCGTCGAGGTACATGCTGCTTTGTGAGTCGAAGCCGCGAATGAACGGACGATCCCCAGTGGGATTACCGCCCTCGCCGGCACCCATGGTGATGCCTGGCACAGTGCGCAGCGCGTCCTGCAGGTTCAACGAGTTGGTGTCTTTCAGGACTTGCTGAGGCACGACCGTGACCGAACGCGGCGTATCCCGCAGCGGTGCGGTGTATTTGGACGATTGCGCCTGCTCGACTTTGTAGTCGCCTTCAACGGCATCGCCCGTCACCGTCGTGGTGCCGAGGCTGAGCGGTTCGGTCTGGTCGGCTTGCGCCAGCTGCGCGGCGGACATGCCAGTAATGGCCACACCGACGGCGGTGGCGAGCAAACGCGGAGTGCAGGCAAGGCGATCCGAAGACATGGAAGCCATCATTATTCTCGTTGGGGAAAATCGGAAGACGCGAAATCTAGAGCAAACGATAATTGATATCAATATGTGACAGAAAAATCTTGAAATACTTATGGGGCTCCGCAACAGTACGCCGAGCTTCATCCACCGCGCCCACCAGCCCAATCGGCCCTCGACATGCTTCTGCACATCCCCGCCATCTTCAGCTCCGACGAAGTCAAACGTATCCGCAGTGCGCTGGAACAAGCCCCTTGGGCTGACGGCAAGGTCACCGCCGGCTACCAATCGGCCAAGGCCAAGCACAACCTGCAATTGCCGGAGGATTCGCCGCTGGCGAGGGAAATCTCCGAAGCCATGCTGCAGCGCCTCTGGCAGAACCCGCAGTTCATGTCCGCTGCGCTGCCGCACAAGGTGTTTCCGCCCCTGTTCAACTGCTACAGAGAAGGCGGCTCGTTCGGTTATCACATCGACAACGCCATCCGCCAGGTGAGGAACAGCCCCGAGCGTGTCCGTACCGATGTGTCCTCGACCCTGTTCTTCAGCGATCCGGATAGCTACGACGGAGGTGAACTGGTCATTCAGGACACCTACGGCACACAGCGGGTCAAGTTCGCCGCCGGCGACCTGGTGCTCTATCCCGCGACCAGCCTGCACAAGGTCGAGCCAGTCACCCGCGGGACGCGCATCGCCTCGTTCTTCTGGACCCAGAGCCTGGTCCGCGATGATGGCCAGCGCACCTTGCTCTACGAGATGGATCAGGCGATTCAGCAACTGACCCGCGATCTGCCGGACCATCCATCGCTAGTCCAGCTGACCGGCACTTACCACAACCTGCTGCGTCGCTGGGCAGACGTCTGAATGCGTTTTCTATCTCGTCGTGAGGAAGTCTCCCCGGACCAGCTGCCCAACCTGCTGACGGGCGAGCCACGAGAAGCTGCGCGGACCATACTCGCCGCGGCGGAAACGGGCCTCGCAGACGCCCAAGTGATGCTCGGCCAGATCCTGCTGGAAGGCCGTGGCATCCAACGCGACCCCGCGCTGGCAGTCCGCTGGTTTCGCATCGCACGGGCGCAAGGCAACCCGATGGCGCACAACATGCTCGGCCGCTGCCTGGAACATGGCTGGGGTTGCAATCCGGATCTTTCGACGGCAGCGCGCGAATACCTCAACGCGGCCGAACAGGGTCTCGACTGGGGCATGTACAACCTTGCCAACCTGTTCGCCACTGGCCGTGGGGTCGCGCAGGATCAGGCGCAGGCCTTACAGCTGTATCGCCAGGCAGCGGAGCTGGGTCATGCGAAGTCGATGAATCTGCTGGGACGCTATCTGGAAGAAGGCCTGGTGGTGCCGGCCGATCCGGACGCCGCCTGGAACTGGTATCGGCGCTCCGCCGAGGCAGGCGATTTCCGAGGCCAGTTCAGCTATGCAGCGGTGCTGATCAGCCAGCAGCGTTGGGACGAGGCGCGGCACTGGCTGATCCAGGCATTGGCGCTCGGTCACCTGAAGTTTCTGCGCAAGGCGCGAGACGAGTTGCTGGCAGCGCGGATCGAACCGATCACCGATATCGCCGTGGCCTATGTCACCCGCTGCGCCGACATCGGTGATCAGGGTGACCGGTTGGTTGCCCGCCAGCTCGCCACGACCCGGCCTGACCCGCTCGAATCCGACGCATAACGCAAGAGTATGGGAACCTCCGTACCCCTGTGGAGGGCGCGCCCTCGCGGCGAATGGCGGCGGCACCGAGCCTGAAACGCTTCGCCCCGTGGGCGGGCTTCTTACAAAAGTAGCTTGCGCTTCGCCCCGAAGGTCTACTAGAGGTGGCCTACCAAGAAAGCGAAACCCCGCCAAGGAGGCGGGGTTTCATCAGGCTGCTGCCGCGGCTGTTACGGCATTGCTGAAGGCGCTTAGAGGTAATAAGCCTTCAGCGGCGGAAAGCCGTTGAATTCCACCGCGCTGTAGCTGGTGGTGTAGGCGCCAGTGGAGAACCAGTACAGACGGTCGCCGCTGGCGAGGTTCAGTGGCAGGCCGTACTTGTAATGTTCGTACATGATGTCGGCGCTGTCACAGGTCGGGCCGGCGATGACCACTTCTTCCATCTCGCCCTTCTTCTCGGTCCAGATCGGAAACTTGATGGACTCGTCCATGGTTTCGATCAGGCCGCTGAACTTACCCACGTCGGTGAACACCCAGCGCTCAACGGCGGTGCGCGACTTGCGCGACACCAGCACCACTTCGGAAACCAGCACGCCGGCATTGGCAATCAGCGAACGGCCCGGCTCGAGGATGATCTCCGGCAGATCGTCGCCAAAGTCGTCCTTCAGGAAGCGGATGATCTCGTCGGCGTAGGTGGTCAGGTCGTTGGTCTTGGCGATGTAGTTCGCCGGGAAGCCGCCGCCCATGTTGATCATCTTCAGGACGATGCCGTCCTCTTCCTTCAGACGTTCGAAGATCACCTTGACCTTAGCGATGGCCGCGTCCCAGACGTCGATATCGCGCTGTTGCGAACCGACGTGGAAGGACACACCGTAGGGGTCCAGACCCAGTTGCTTGGCCAGGATGAGTAGGTCCAGCGCCATGTCGGTCTGGCAGCCGAACTTGCGCGACAGCGGCCAGTCGGCAGTGTTGGAACCCTCGGTGAGAATCCGCACATAGACCTTCGAACCCGGTGCGGCCTTGGCAATGTTGCGCAGGTCGGCTTCCGAGTCGGTGGCGAACATGCGCACGCCCCTGTCGTAGAAGTAGCGGATGTCCTTGGCTTTCTTGATCGTGTTGCCGTAGCTGATGCGCTCCGGACCGACGCCGGTGGCCATCACCTTGTCCAGTTCGTAGATCGAGGCGATATCGAAGTTCGAACCCTTGTCGCGCAGCAGCTCGGTGATTTCAGTGGCCGGATTGGCCTTCACGGCGTAGTAGATCTTGGCGAACGGGAAATTGCCGACCAGTTGGTCGTACGAATCGCTGATGATCTTGGTGTCGATGACAACGAACGGGGTTTCGCGCTCATCGGCGAAGGCTTTCATTTTCTGGAAGGTTTCGCGCGGATAGTAATCTTCGATCTTGATCGACATGCATGGCTCCAAATCGGGAAACGTAAAGTCGGATAAGGGGTGAGCAAGAACGCCTGATCAGTTTCCCCACTTTGGTTCGCCTACTTCCCAAGGCATGTCGCCGAGTATCACGGCCAGGTCGACGGCAACGGGTGCGGTGACCTGGTGAATCCTGATCTCTCGTCGTCAGTACTTGAGCCGGATGGATCGTTGCCAGCATGGACGTTCGGGCGCGAACTTTAGAACCACAGCTGTTCGATATCAATGAAAAATCCGTACTCGCTTCCATTTTTCCCATGTCGACGAACCTACCCTTATTCAAACCGACAAATGTGACGCAGCGATGTTCCCCCTCTGAGCCTGGCCGGCCCGGGCGCAGCGACGTGCGCCACGCTGACGGACAGCCTTTGCGTTATAATCGCCGGCTTTTTCCGACACGCTTTCTATACCGGGACCGCCATGACCTCTCAGGCCGCCGAAGTCGCGAAGCGCCGCACCTTCGCCATCATTTCCCACCCCGACGCGGGCAAGACCACCATCACCGAGAAGCTGCTGCTGATGGGCAAGGCCATCGCTGTCGCCGGTACCGTGAAGTCGCGCAAATCCGACCGCCACGCCACGTCCGACTGGATGGAAATGGAAAAGCAGCGCGGCATCTCCATCACCACCTCGGTGATGCAGTTCCCTTACCGCGAGCACATGATCAACCTGCTCGACACCCCCGGCCACGAAGACTTCTCGGAAGACACCTACCGCACCCTGACCGCGGTGGATTCGGCATTGATGGTTCTCGATGGCGGTAAGGGCGTCGAGCCGCGCACCATCGCCCTGATGGACGTCTGCCGCTTGCGCGACACCCCCATCGTCAGCTTCATCAACAAGCTCGACCGCGACATCCGCGACCCCATCGAACTACTCGACGAGATCGAAGCGGTCCTCAAGATCAAAGCCGCGCCCATCACCTGGCCGATCGGCTGCTACCGCGACTTCAAGGGCGTCTACCACCTCAAGGACGATTACATCATCGTCTACACGCCAGGCCACGGGCATGAGCGCACCGAGGTGAAGATCATCCAGAAACTCGACTCCGACGAGGCACGCAAGCACATCGGCGACGAGTACGACCGCTTCGTCGAACAACTGGAGCTGGTCCAAGGCGCCTGCCACGAATTCGATCAGAACGAGTTTCTTGCGGGTCAGCTGACGCCGGTGTTCTTCGGCACGGCGCTGGGCAACTTCGGTGTCGACCATGTGCTCGACGCCGTCGTCGACTGGGCCCCACGCCCGCTACCACGCGCCGCCAACGAGCGGGTGGTTGAGCCGGTCGAGGACAAGTTCACCGGCTTCGTGTTCAAGATCCAGGCGAACATGGACCCCAAGCACCGCGACCGCATTGCCTTCATGCGCATCTGCTCGGGCAAGTATGAAAAAGGCATGAAGCTGCGCCACGCGCGCATCGGCAAGGACATCCGCATCGCCGACGCCCTGACCTTCTTCTCCAGCGAGCGTGAGCAGCTGGAGGAAGCCTGGGCCGGCGACATAATCGGCCTGCACAACCACGGCACCATCCAGATCGGCGACACCTTTACCGAAGGCGAAAACCTCGGTTTCACCGGTATCCCGCACTTCGCCCCGGAACTGTTCCGCCGCGTGCGCCTGAAGGACCCGCTGAAATCCAAGCAGCTACGCCAGGGCCTGCAGGAACTGGCCGAAGAAGGCGCGACCCAGGTGTTCTTCCCCGAGCGCAACAACGACATCATCCTCGGCGCCGTCGGTGTGCTGCAGTTCGACGTCGTCGCCAGCCGCTTGAAAGAGGAATACAAGGTCGAGTGCGCTTACGAGGCGATCAACGTCTGGTCCGCGCGCTGGATCGAGTGCGACAACGAGAAGAAGCTCAAGGAGTTCAGCGACAAGGCCTACGAAAACCTGGCGGTCGATGGCGGTGGTCACCTGACTTATCTGGCCCCAACGCGGGTCAACTTGAGCCTTATGGAAGAACGCTGGCCGGATGTGAAATTTAGGGCGACGCGCGAGCATCACTAACCGGGAGAAACACCACAGTCAGCATCTGGCCGATGGGATATGTTTCCGGTTCCACACATCGGAGCAACATCATGCGGAACCTTCTGCTCGCTCTTGCCCTTTCCACCTCTGCCGCTCAGGCAGGGGTGCTGATCAACAGTCCGTTCTGGGTCGTCGCGCTGACATGCGCCAATAATCAGGAATGCTATGCCGCCAGCAACGGCAGCTACACCGGCTCGCTGAATGGCGCACGACGCTTCGATGATCAGACCCAGGCGACAAAGTTCTTGAACAGCCTGACGTCCAGTCTGCGGGACAAATCTCCACGCATGGAGCAGCATACGGAGCAGCAGTGCGTGGAGCCCAGCGGGGATCGCAAGTATCCGGGGCGCCCTTGCTGACTGCTTAAGACGCCTATTTCACAAGGATCGTGAAATGCCAACCGAACGTGTTACACCCGAGCACCGCGTGTTTGCCCAGCAACTCCGCACGCAGCTCACCGACTGCGAGCGCCTGCTATGGCGGCGACTACGCAACCGTGGCCTGGCGGGCATCAAGTTCCGCAGACAACATCCGTTCCCGCCCTATGTACTGGATTTCTACTGCGCAGCTGCGGTTAGTGATAGAGCTCGACGGCGGTCAACACTACGACGATGCCGGGCAGGAGAAGGATCGAGTGCGTACCGACTATCTGCAGCACAAAGGTCTGGACGTGCTGCGGTTCAGCAATCTGGATGTGTTGCAGAATCTCGCAGGGGTTCTGGCTGAAATACTCCGCTGGGTTGAAGCCTGCTCCCCTCACCCCAACCCTCTCCCCAAAGGGGAGAGGGTTGGGGTGAGGCCTCCGTATCAGCGCGGTTAGCCCGACTCATGGAGTAAGCGGGGCCTCTGGCTGCGCTATGGCTATGCGAGTCGCAAAGGCCAGCTTTCTCGGAAAGATACGTTCCGCCGCCAACGAACCGAAAATCCCCACTCCGACCAGTCCCCTCTCCCCCCGGGGTGAGGCTAGGTGAGGGGGCGTGGCGCCGCCGTATACGGTCAGCCCGAGAAGAGCGCTCACTAAGCAGCCCCTTAACATCAGCGATCAACGTCTGTCCGCGCACCGGAACGAATGCAGCGATGAGAAGAAGCTCTAGGAGTTCAGCGACAAGGCCTACGAGAACCTGACCGTGGACGGCGGCGGCCACTGACCTACCTGGCGCCGACGCGGGTCAATCTGAGCCCAATGGGAAAGTCCCCACTCCGACCAGTCCCCTCTCCCTCCGGGGAGAGGGCTAGAGTGAGGGGACGTGGCGCCGCCGTACCTTCGGCTAGACCGACAACAGCACTCACCAGGCAGCCCAACACCTGAACATCAGCGCCTATTGCCCTTCCTCCAACGTCCAGGCAATCACCGAATCCCCGATCTTCGTCCCAAACGAGCCATGCCCACCGGCCATCTGTACCACGTACTGCTTGCCGGTTTTCTCCGAAACATAGGTCATCGGCGTCGCCTGCCCACCCGCCGGCAGCCGCCCCTTCCATAGCTCTTTACCGCTCTGCAGGTCATAGGCACGCAGGTAGTAATCCAGGGTGCCGCTCATGAAGGCGACACCGCCAGCGGTGACGATCGGTCCGCCTAGCGCTGGCGTGCCCACCGGGAAGGGGATGCCGAGCGGTGCGCTGTCGCGGCTAGTGCCGTTCTTGTGCATCCAGACTTTTTTCATGCTGCGCAGATCAACTGCAGTGACGAAGCCCCATGGCGGCGTCTGGCACGGCAGACCGAGCACGGACATGAACGGCTCCAGCCGCACCATATAAGGTGCGCCGAGGTTCGGTTGCAGCCCGGTCTCGCCGCCACCGGTGCGTTCTTCCGGATCGACTTCGCTGCGCTTGACCATGGTCGATATGAACGCCAGATAGTTCGGCGCACCGAACAGCAGCTGCCGGCTCGGATCGACCGCCACGGACGGCCAGTTGAACGTGCCCACATTGCCCGGATAGATCAGCGAGCCTTGCTCTGAAGGCGGCGTGAAATCACCGTCGTAGCGCAGCTTGCGGAACTGAATGCGGCACATCATCTGATCCAGCGGCGTGCCACCCCACATGTCCTTTTCATACAGCGGCTCGTCCGGCGCATAGCTGAGCGCAGAAACCGGCTGGGTCGGCGCCGCATAGTCACCTTCCACCGTGCCCTGCGGCACCGGGACTTCCTCGACCGGAACGATCGGGACGCCCGTGCGGCGGTCCAGCACGAACAGATCGCCGCGCTTGGTCGGCTGAATGATGGCTGGCACCTTGCCCTGCGGCCCGTCGATATCCACCAGCGTGGGCTGGGACGGCAAATCGCGATCCCAGAGGTCGTGGTGCACGGTCTGGAATTCCCAGCGCACCTTGCCGGTCTCCAGATCGAGCGCGACGAGGGTGTCGGTAAAGCGCTCGGATTCGGCCGTACGCGGTACGGCCCACTGATCAGGCGTCTGGTTGCCGGTGGGGATATAGACCAGCCCCAGCGCCTCGTCTGCAGTAGCGATGGTCCAGGAGTTCGGCGTGCTGCGCACGTAGGTCTCGCCCGGTGCCAGCGGATCGGTAGCATCCGGGTTGCCCGGATCGAAATTCCACACCAGTCGCCCGTTGCGCACGTCGTAGGCGCGAATGACGCCGCCGGGTGAATCCACCGCGCCGTTATCGGTAATCGAGCCGCCGACGATGACCAGCTTCTCGGTCACCACCGGAGGCGATGTTGGCAGATAGACACCCAGAGCGCCTTCGCCGAGACCGAGTTTCAGGTCCACCACCCCGGCATCGCCGAAGTCCTCGCAAGGCTTGCCGTCTTCTGTATCCAGCGCGATCAACGTACCGTCATTGGTCGGCAGAAACAGCCGGCGCTCGCAGCGGGCCGCAGCTTGTCCCGGCGACGGGACACTCGTCGCGGTCTGGCCATAGGAACCGGCATCGTGAAACGCGAGGCCGCGGCAGGTCATGTGCTGGTAGTACTCGGCATCACGGTTGATGCTCGGATCGAAGCGCCAACGCTCTTCACCGGTATCGGCATCCAGCGCGATGGCGATGCTGTGTGGCGTGCAGATGAACAGCGTGTCGCCCACTTTCAGCGGCGTCACCTCATTGGTCAGCTCGCCCGGATCGCCCTCACCCGGCAAATCGCCGGTGTGATATTCCCAGGCTTTCTCCAACCGCCCGACGTTTTCCGGAGTAATCAGGTCCGCCGTCGAATAGCGATCGCCGTTGCTGGAGCCACCGTAGGCTGGCCACTCGCTTGCCGAGCGCCCCGCCTGTCCGTCCGGTTCGAGGCCCTGCATCTGCGCGTCGCTGAGCTCACCCTTGATCGAGTGATAGTCCTGCGTCAGCGAGTAGCCAGCCATCAGCGCCCCGGCCAGCAAGCCGAGCCCGAGCAGCCCACTGGCGCCGTCACGCCAGACTAGCCGATCGCTCACGTAACGATTGACGAAGGGCAGGATCAGCCACAGCCCGAGGATGCACCAGAGATCGATTCGTGGCGCCAGCTGCCACCAATCGAACCCGACCTCGTAGATCGTCCAGACCAGGGTGGCCAGCAACAGCAATGCATACAGCCAGATAGCTGCGCGCCGTCTGGCAAACAGCAGAGCGGCGACGATGAGCAGCGCGATTCCAGCGCTCAGGTAATACCAGGACCCTCCCAGTACCGCGAGGTAGCCACCGCCGATCGTCATCAGCGCCCCTAACACCAGTACAACAATGGCCGTCAGGGTGATACGCAAGGGGCGCGGCCCGTATTCGATGCTCATCCAACGCTCTCCAGCCGATTCGTTTCAACGCAAAAGCTGGCGAAACGTTCTGACACAGAATTTCGACCAGCTTTTAGTGGATGCAGCGGGAAGGCGTTTAGTTCAGCGGTTTCGGCCCGCTGGTCAGGTTGCCGCGCCAATGGCGAGCGGCTGTACCTCGGGCTTCTTGATCACGGCATAGATCACGCCTGTTACCAGACTGCCGGCCAGAATCGCCAACAGATACAGCAGCGCCTGGTTGATCGCGTTGGGAATCAGCAGCACGAACAGCCCGCCGTGAGGCGCGAGCAGCTTCGCACCGAAGGCCATCGACAGCGCACCGGTCAGCGCGCCACCGGCGATGCTGGCCGGAATTACCCGCAGCGGGTCTTTCGCGGCGAAGGGAATCGCGCCTTCGGAAATGAAGCAGCAACCGAGCACCAACGCGGCCTTGCCGGCTTCGCGCTCGCTCTGAGCGAATTTGCGACGGGCGAGGATGCTGGCGATGCCCATGCCGATAGGCGGGACCATGCCGGCAGCCATGGTTGCTGCCATCGGTGCGTAGCTTTGCGATGCGAGCAGGCCGACCGAAAACGCATAGGCCGCCTTGTTCACCGGGCCGCCGAGGTCGACGCACATCATAGTGCCGAGCAACAGCCCGAGCAGAACGGCGTTGGACGTGCCCATGGTGTCGAGAAACTCGGTGAGCCCGGCGAGCAATTTCGCAACCGGAGTGCCGACCACATAAATCATCACCAGGCCGGTGACCAGGCTGGCCAGCAGCGGGATGATCAGGATCGGCTTGAGCGACTCGACACTGGCCGGCAGCGGAATCCAGCGGCTGACCGCCTTGGCCGCGTAACCGGCGACGAAGCCCGCGATGATCCCGCCGATAAAGCCTGCGCCCAGCGTGCCGGCCAGCAGTCCGCCGATCATGCCCGGCGCGAGACCAGGGCGGTCGGCGATGGAATAAGCGATGTAACCGGCCAGCAGCGGCACCATCAACTGGAAGGCCGTCTCGCCACCGATTTTCATCAACGCCGCCGCCAGCGTGCCCTCCTCCTTGAACGCCTCGATGCCGAAGACGAAGGACAACGCGATCAATAGGCCGCCCGCCACTACCATCGGCAGCATGTACGAAACGCCAGTAAGAAGGTGCTTGTAGACGCCGGTCTTCTCGCCCTTCTGCTCGCCGCCACCGGCACTGACCGCGGCGCCACCGCTGAGCAGCACGGCTTCTTCCAGAGCACGATCCAACGTCGCGTCGGGCTGCTTCAACGCCACGCCAGTGCCGCAGCGAAACACCCGCTTGCCGGCGAAGCGGGCGACATCCACCTCGATGTCGGCGGCGAGCAGCACCACATCCGCCTCTTCAATGGCCTGCGCGTCGAGCACGTTGCGTGCGCCCACCGAACCGCGGGTTTCCACTTGAAGGTCGTAACCCTTGCGGATCGCCGCCTGCTGCAGGGCTTCGGCAGCCATGAAGGTATGCGCCACGCCAGTCGGGCACGCGGTGATGGCCACCAGCTTGGGTTTGCCGCGGGTCTGGGCGATATAAGCCTCATCATCCTGCTGCAGCTCGCTGGCCGCCTCGGCAGCAGAGCGCAAGAATCCTTCGGGATCGAGCAGCGCTTCGGACGGGGTCGATTGCTCGACGCGCTTGCCAATGAAGCGCTGCAGCGACAACGGCCCGGTCTTGACCACCACGACCAGATCGGCATTTGCGATCTGCGCGGGCGTGAGCGGCGACCCAATTGCCTTGGGATCATGGACTTCCACAGCGGTCGACCAGCCCAGACGATGAGCGGCCGCTTCGAGCAAGCGTGACGTGAGCACACTGGTGACCATTCCGTTGGGGCAGGCCGTGACGATGAGAAGATTCATTCCTTTCACCTCTTATTGGAGTTATTGGCTCAGCGGCTGAAGGCGAACGGCGGCTTCAAGCTCGGCGAGCTGCGCCGTGCCGGTGATGCCGAAGCCGATCTGCCCGACCGCCTGCGCGGCGATGGCCGTGGCGTGGCGGAGCGTGCGTTCGGCGGGCCAGTTCTCCAGCAAGCCGTGAAGCATGCCGGCGAGCAGCGAGTCGCCCGCGCCAACGGTGCTGACCACCTGCACTCTTGGCGGACAAGCGTGCAGGCCAGCGCCTGGTGCAAACCAGCTCACGCCCTCGGAGCCCTGAGAGACGACCACGTGCTCGACGCCTTCGACCTGCAGTCGCCAGGCTTCACGGGCGAGCGCCGGCGCATCGGCGGTTTGCATTCCGCGGGCCTCGGCCAGCTCCTCTTCATTGGGTTTGATCAGCCAGGGCGCGGTCGCCAAGCCGGCGCGCAGGGCCGCGCCACTGGTATCCAACGCGACCCGCGCGCCCAGTTGCTTGAGTGCTTGCAACAGCTCGACGAACCATTCCACCTGGACACCGCGTGGCAGGCTGCCGGCAACCACAACCAGGTCATGTACAGGGGCGAGGCGCTTTAGCCTGGCGAGCAGCTCGACGCGCTCCGTCTCGGCGATCATCAGCCCAGGGCTGTTGATGTCAGTGATTTGCCCGCCGGCTTCGGCCAGTTTGATGTTGCTGCGGGTTTCACCCGCTACCCGAACAAACTCATCGGCAAACCCGCGCGCCTCGAACAACTGCTCGAACGCCTGCGGATTGTCCGCGCCGAGAAAGCCGGTCACCGTCAGCTGGTGTCCCAGATCGGCCAGCACTTGCGCCACATTGAGGCCCTTTCCGGCAGCATGCACCTGCACGCTTTCGCTGCGATTGACCTCGCCCAGGCGCAGCGACGGCAGTTGCACAGTCAAATCCAGCGCTGGATTAAGGGTGACCGTCAGGACGCGCGCCATCAGCAATGCTCTCCGACGAAAGCCCGTACTTCATGTGCGCCCGCTAACAGCAGCGCTTGCTGGGCCAATTGCTGGCAAGCGGCGAACTCCAGCTCCCGCACCCGCGCCTTGACCAGCGCGATGCTGCGAGCGGATACGCTCAGCTCGTCGACACCGAGGCCCACCAGCATCGGCACTGCCAGCGCATCGGCAGCCAGCTCGCCGCACACCCCGACCCACTTGCCATGCGCGTGCGCGGCTTTGACCGTCATGTCGATCAGCCGCAGCACCGCCGGATGCAAGCCATCGGCCTGACCGGAAAGGGTCGGATGACCGCGGTCGATAGCCAGTGTGTACTGCGTCAGGTCATTGGTGCCGATGCTGAAAAAATCTACTTCCTGC
Organism: Pseudomonas sp. IC_126; assembly: GCF_004331835.1. Lineage (NCBI taxonomy): Bacteria > Pseudomonadati > Pseudomonadota > Gammaproteobacteria > Pseudomonadales > Pseudomonadaceae > Pseudomonas > Pseudomonas sp. IC_126. Next base: position 1,040,788 of record NZ_SJSS01000002.1, on the reverse strand, counting down.
GCCAGCACCGGGGCGATCAGCGCCGCCGAGGGAATCTCGATCATGATGCCCACCTGCAGATCGGTCATCGGCATTTCCACCCGCAGGCGGTCGACCATGGCTTTGGCGGTGCGCCACTCATCGATGTTGCCGACCATGGGAAACATGATCCGCAACGGGCGACCGTCGGCGGCGGCCAGCAGCGCGCGCAGCTGGGTTTCGAGAATGTCCGGGCGCTGCAGACTCAGGCGAATGCCGCGCACACCGAGGAAGGGGTTTTCTTCGGCCGGCATCGGCCAGTACGGCAGCGGCTTGTCGCCACCTACATCCAGCGTACGCACCACCAGCGGCCGCCCTTCGAGCGCTTCCAGCACGCGGCGATACTCGGCTTCCTGAGTCGCCTGGTCCGGCGCCTGGGAGTGGTTCATGAACACCAGTTCGGTACGCAGCAGGCCGATGGCTTCGGCTCCGAGAGAAACAGCCTCGGCAGTCTCTCCAGCCGCGCCGATGTTGGCGGCGATCTCTATCGGATGACCGTCGCGAGTGATCGCCGGCTCCAGTCGTCTCTCGTTCGCCACACGCTTGCGCTCCTCGCGCTCGGCGCGTTCGCTTCTGGCTTCTTCCAGTTGCGCATCGCTTGGCGCGACCAGCAGTTCGCCGCGCTCGCCGTCGAGCAGCAATAGCGTGTTCGGCGCCAACCTCAGCACGCCTGGCCCGGCGCCGACGATGGCCGGAATGCCCAACGCACGGGCGATGATCGCGCTGTGCGAGGTCGCGCCGCCGCCAGCGGTGAGGATGCCGGCGACGCGCTGGCAGTTGAGCGTGGCAACGTCCGACGGAGCCACTTCATCCATCACCAGAATGTAGGGCTCATCCGGCGCCTGCTCTGCCTCGACACCCGTCAGGCAAGCCAGTACGCGGCGGCCGACGTCACGTAGATCCGCCGCGCGCTCGGCCAGCAATTTGTCGTGCAGCGATTCCTGTTGCTGCGCGGCGTTTTCGATTTCTTCCACCCACGCGGCTTCGGCGCTCAGGCCTTTTTGCAGGCGTACCTGTACGTCCTCGCGCAGTGCCGGATCGCGCAGCATGGCCTGATGGGTGGTGAAGATGTCGCGAATGCTGGCGACCTGGCTTTCTTCGATCAGCACGCCTATTTCACTGAACACGGTATCCAGCGCTGCATCCAGGCGCTGCAGCTCCACGATTGGAGATTCGCCGTGCTTGGGGTAGTCGATCACCTGTGGCTTGCGCACCAGCACCGGGCCGATGGCGATGCCGGGCGAGGCGGCAATGGCCATCACGCGCTCGCCGACACGCAAAGCCGCGTGCTCGACAGTCTTTTGATCCGGTTGCGCGGCAAGCGACGCGCCGGCGTTTTCCATCACCTGGCCCGGCGCGGGCAAGGGCTCGACCTCCTCGCCCAAGCCGTCTTCCACAGCGCGCACCAGCACCGGCAGCGCATCGGCGGCAACCGAGGGCTCGGCGATGAATTCCAATACCTGACCGCGATGCGCGCCCATCGCCAGGAGTTTGCTGAGGCTCTTTACCGACACGCCGGCAGTCTCGCTACCGGCCACACGTACACGGATATCGCCGTCGAAGGCCTGAGCGATTTCGGTCAGCACCTTGGCGGGCCGCGCATGCAGACCATGAGCATTGGCCAACGGCACCTGCACGCTCGGCCAGTCGGCCGGTACGTCGCCGCCGAGCGCTTCGAGCACCACGCGACTGGAGGTCGCCTGGCTCAGTTCCTGCCCGCGGCCTTCGATCAGCAGATTGCACAAGCGCTCGAGCATCGCCCGATGCGCCTCACCCAGGCTGGCGAGCACGAACAGGCCATTAAGCGGCTGCCCCTGGTGTACCAACGAATTGATGGGTGTGACGAAGGCCAGCCCGGGACGCTGCACCGACTGTTCGCTGCTTAGCCACCACAAACCGTCGCCCAACGGCAGCGCCTGGTTCAGCGCCAACCCGGCATTGAAGCCGGGCTCCACGCACTGGGCGCGCTTGAGCAGCTTGACGCCTTGCCAGGCCAGCTCGTCGAAATCATCTGCGGTAACACCGAGGGCGACCAACTGGCCGTCCAGCGCCAATTCCTGCGGCGCGCCCTGCAGCAGGTCGATGATCGCCTCGGGGCTATCCACTTTCTGCAGCGCCTCACTCAGATCGCCTTCGCCAAGCGCTCGGGTCAACAACTGCAGCAAACGCAGATGCTCATCCGAACGCGCGGCGATGCCGATGGCCAGATACACCTGCTGGCCATTGCCCCAGTCCACGCCACCTGGAAAGTGCAGCAGGCGCACACCGGTGGTGAAGACCTGATCGCGGGTTTCCGGCGTGCCGTGCGGGATGGCGATGCCCTGGCCAAGAAACGTCGAGCCCTGCGCTTCGCGCGCACGGAGCCCGTCGAGATAACCGGGCGCCACCAGCCCGTCCGCCACCAGCACCTCGGCCAGCAAGGCCAGGGCGGCAGGCTTGTCGGCGGCCGTCTGATGCATGTGGATATGCTGGGCATTCAACTCAAGCATGGAGAACTCCTGTGCGGGCTCACGATTGTTTCTTTACCGGCCGGTCCGGCAGGGACGCTGACATGGCCCGAATCCTGGGCTGGCGCTTATGACCGAATAGTTGCTGAAACGTTTCAGCCAAGGCTGGCACATTACGCAATATTGGGTAACTCTAGAAGCCCGAGTTCATACCACCCGTCCTTCCCAGGATTTTCATCGTTGAAACTGACCGACATCGCCCGCCTCGCCAACGTCTCGGTAACCACCGCCAGCTACGTCCTCAACGGCAAGGCCGTACAGCGGCGGATAAGCCAGGGCACGGTGGATCGGGTGATGGCGGTGGCTGAGCAACAGGGATTTCAGCTCGATCAGCAGGCCGCCGGTTTGCGGCGTGGGCAGTCGCGCACCCTGGGCTTCATCGTTCCCGACCTGGAAAACCCCAGCTATGCCCGGCTGGCCAAACTGCTCGAACAGCGCGCCCGCCAACTTGGTTATCAGCTGCTGATCGCCAGCTCCGATGATGAGCCGGACGCCGAGCGCCAAGTCATTCAGGTGCTGCGCTCGCGGCGTTGCGATGCACTGATCGTTGCCAGCTGCCTGCCGGCGGATGACGCCAGCTATCGCAAGATTCAGGCGAGCGGCACACCGGTGATCGCCCTCGACCGGGCGCTGGATGCCGAGCACTTCTGCTCCGTGGTCAGCGACGACCGTGAGGCCGCGGCGCAGCTGACCCGCTCGCTAAACATCCCTGCCGATGCGCATATCGCGCTGATCAGCGCACGGCCCGGATTGCGCATCAGCCAGCAACGCGAGCAAGGCTTTCGCCAGGCGCTGGAAAGCCACGCGGGTCAGATCAACGTGATGCAGGCTGAGCAGTTCAGCCGCGCCTGCGGTCGTGAACAGACGCTCGCCCTGCTTGATCAAGGTCCGTTACCCGATGCGCTGATCACTACCGCATACGTGTTGCTAGAAGGAGTGTTCGATGCGCTGCGCGAGCGCGACCTGCTCTGGCCCGAGCATCTGCGACTGGCGACCTTCGGTGATGCGCAGCTGCTCGACTTTCTGCCGATTCGGGTCAACGCGATTTCCCAGCAGCACGAGCAGATCGCCGAACTGGCATTGGATCAGGCGATTCGCGCCATCGAGCAGAATGACTATCGCCCCGGCGTGCTCGCCGTGGAGCGCGTGCTGCGGATACGGCGCAGCGCGGTAGATGCGTAGTCCTTGCGGGGAACGTCGCACTGGCCGAAGCTAGCCGCCTTCCAACGAGCCGCTAACTGATGAACATCGAACAGATCACCCAACGCCTGCATGCGATCCGCGATCGTAACGAGTGGCAGCGCTTTCACAGCCCGAAAAACCTGGCCATGGCCGCCAGCGTGGAAATGTCCGAGCTGGTAGAAATCTTCCAGTGGCTAACCGAAGACGAGTCGCGCCAGCTGCCGGCCGACAAGCTGGAACACGCCGGCCAGGAAGTCGGCGACATCCTTATGTACCTGCTGCTGATGTGCAGCGAGCTGGGCATCGACATGGAGCAAGCGCTGCTAGCCAAGCTGGCGGATAACGAGCGGCGGTTTGCCCGATGAGCGACCGCCATTTCGATGAGCTGGCGACGCGCTTCGCCGAGAAGATCTACGGCGGCGCCAAGGGTGCGATCCGTCTTGCGGTGTTGCAGGCGGACCTCGCCGAAGTGCTGCCGCAACGCCCGCTGCGCGTGCTCGATATTGGCGCCGGCCTCGGCCATATGAGCCTCTGGCTCGCGCAGCAAGGCCATCAGGTGACCCTAGCCGAGCCTGCCGAACCGATGCTCGAAGGTGCTCGCGAGCGTTTTGCCGAAGCGGGCCAGAACGCCACCTTTATTCAGGCACCCTGGCAGGACGTAGAAAACCATGTCGAGGGCCGTTTCGATCTGGTTATCTGCCACGCGGTGCTGGAATGGCTGGCCGAACCGCAGGCGATCCTGCCGGTGCTGCATCGCCTGGTCGCCGCCGATGGCTGGCTGTCGCTGGCCTTCTACAACCGCGACGCGCTGATCTACCGCAACCTGCTCAAAGGGCATTTCAAAAAGCTGCGCAGCCAGAGCTTTGCCGGCGAGCGCCAGAGCCTGACGCCACAGCAGCCGCTCGACCCGCGTGAGCTGGCCGCGCAACTCGCACCGCACTGGCAGGTCGAATCAACCAGTGGCGTGCGTGTATTTCATGATTACATGCCCGCCGATTTCCAGGCCCGCACCGAGCCTGCTGACCTGATCGAGATGGAACTGGCGTACCGCCGCCACCCTACTTTCGCAGGCCTTGGGCGTTACCTGCACTGGTTGTGTCGGCCCCGCTGAATGCCGGCTGGGAGGTACCAATGTCGATCCGCACTGCTTTGCCACTGCTCTGTCCCCTGCTCGGCCTAAGTCTTGCGGCCTGCCAGAGCAGCAATCCCTACACCAGCGAATCCGCTCCGATTCCCCCGGCGCCGCCCGTCGAGCAGATCCAGTCGCCGATCTATCCGGCCGCGCCGCGAGACTTTTCCAGCTACCAGAGCTGGAGCTGGCGCACCCCACCGGCGGGCACGGCCTCGCTTGCCGGCGAAGAGTTACAGGAGATGGTGGCTGGTGCCCTGGATCAGCGCGGCCTACGCCCGGCGCCGAACAACAGCCAGGGCGATGTGCAGATCAACGCCAGCGCCCAGATGGAAACGCGGGTGCGACAAACCTACGATGATTACGGCCCCCGCGTCGGTGTGGGTCGCTATGGTGGCGGCTATGGATACGGTAGCGGCTACAGCATCGGAACGAGCGCGCCCATCGTGCGCAACTATGAAGAAGAGGTGGTATCGGTGCGCATCGAGATGTTCGACGCGAGCTCCGGCCAATCCGTCTGGAGCAACCGTGCCGAAGCCCGTAGCGGCGGCGATCAGGGCGAGCGCAAGGATGCGGCACGTGACGCCGTGAACCGCGCGCTTGCCGACTACCCGCCGCGCTGAATTTGCGCCGGTCCCTATTGCGAGGAGAACCGAGATGATCCGTTCATTACTGATGCTTCCCCTGCTCCTGCTGTTGGCCGCCTGCCAGAGCACCCAGGTGCAGCGCGATTTCGACCCGCAGCGCGACTTCTCCGCCTACCGGACCTGGAGCTGGCAGGAACCGGCGCTGCAATACCGCCCGGATGATCCGCGCATCAAGAGCGACCTCACCGAACAGCGCATTCGCAGCGCGGTCAGCGAGCAGCTCGACCAACGTGGCCTGCGCCAGGCCCAGGGCGCCAACCCCGCAGATGTGCTGATCCAGGCCTGGTTCATCGTCGACGAGCGCTCCCAGCAATACACCTCCGCATCGATGGGCGCCTGGGGTAGCCCCTGGCACGGCTTTTGGGGCGGGCCCATGTACACCGATACCCGCACCGTTCATTACCAGGTCGGCACGCTGCAGATCGATTTTTACGACGCCGATGACGGCAAGCTGATCTGGCGCGGCAGCGCCGAGCAAGTTCTGCGCGATAATCCCGGCAGCCCGCAGGAACGCGCCGGGATGTTTCGCGAGACAATCACGAAAGTCCTGTCCCAATACCCGCCGCACTGAGTGCCTGATGCCACAGCCCTCGCCGATCCCGGCGGGGCTGAACTCGTTTTGTCTATTAATGGAGAGGTTCGAATGCCGGTCGTTGCCTGGTGGCTTTTTGTTTTGCCGTTTATCGCCGGGGCATTCTTGCCGCTGCAGGCAGGCATCAACGGACAAGTCGCCAAACACCTGAACAGCGTCATGGGCGCGGCGCTGCTGTCTTTTGCAATCGGCACCGTAGCGCTGATCTGCGTCGTTCTGATCCAGCGAGACGTGCCTTCGCTTCAAGCGCTGAAAAGCCTCAACTGGTGGCATTGGACCACCGGCTTGATGGGCTGCGTATTGATCGCCACGGCGGCTTTCGCCGGCCCGCGCATCGGCGCGCTGCTGCTCATGGCGCTGATACTGGCCGGGCAGCTGAGCATGGCGCTGCTGCTCGATCACTTCGGTTGGGCGGGATTCCGGCAATCCTCGATCAGCATCGGGAAGATTGCCGGCCTGCTGTTGATCGTCGCTGGCGTCTGGATGATCCGCCGCGGCTGACGCGACGGACCGCCGCTACTGGCGCTCGAAGGCGTAGAACAGGTTGGGTTCGCTGACGAGATACAGCTCGCCCTTGTTATCGAAAGTCATGCCCTCGGCCTGGGGCACGCTGTCTTTCAGCCCGGCAAAACCACTCCACAACGAGCGATAGCTGACCAGCTCACCGTCGCTGTCGAGCTCCAGCATCATCTTCGCTTCGTCGCTGAGCAGCACCAGATGCCCGGTGCGCTCGTCGAAGTGCACCGAGGACAAATCGCTGGCCATGTCCTTGTCTGCTATCCATTCCTTGCGGTCGATGATGTTCAGGTTCAACTGACCGTGCAGGCTGCTCTTGATGCCCTGGATTTCGTAGAGCTCGCGCTGCGAATGCTCCTTGACCACGAACAGCCGGTCACCGGCGCGATCATAGCCAAGCCCTTCGAAACCGGTATTGTCGCCCGAGCCCAGCCCCAACGAGATCGACGCATAGTCCGCGCGCTGCAGCGCGCCGGGGCGCTCGGGCACCGGCAGGATCACCAGCGTCTGGCTGCGCTCTTCGGCAACCGCCAGCAGATTGTCGCCCAGGTAGGTGATGCCCTCGACGTCGGTGAAACCCTTCAACGGATAGCGCGCAAGGAAGTTGCCATCGCGGTCCAGCGCGACCAGTTCCTCGGGGTTGTTGACCACCGCCCAGAGGTGATTGCGGCGCTCATCGAAGGTCAGTCCGGAGAGGTTGTCGTCGACCGAGGCTACCGGCAGCGCATCGACACGCACCTTGTATTCAGGCAACCACAGACTACGCGCTTCCCAGCTGTTCTCGTGCCAGGCCGACTTCAAGCCGTAGTAGAGCCGCTCATCCAGGTGAAAGGCCGTGGCGCAATAGAGCGAAGCGGCGGCCAGCATGCCTAGCGCCCAGACCCGAGGGCGCGCGCCCGGCAGCCACTGCGGTCGTACATTGGTAATGATCGGCATGTGATTTCTCGTCGGAGCAACGGCGAACAGCCTGCTCGGGAAAGATTGCAATTACGTGACACGCGCTAATAGGCAGCGGATCAACCCGGTACTGACCCATCAGCGAGCGGTGGGTTCAATCAGCCGCTGGGAACTGCCAGGCGGATTGATAGCCCAATGCCCCATGGAACGGCTGCGCTTGCAGCCGTAGATCGTACGGCAGGAGAGCAGCATGCGGGTGGAAAGCTTTTTCGAATGGTTGGGACAGGCACTCGGCACGGTGATTCGCTACATCGTCGATGCACTCAGCGGGATCTTCTACCTGTTCGCCGAGGCCGGGGCCAACTTCCTCGAGGGGCTTTCGAGAACGCTGGGCATGGACCGCTCGATAATCAGCCTGATTGCGCTGGCCATCGGCCTGTTGCTACTCGTTGGGGCATTCCGAGCCTTCTTCCGACGCTCGTTCATCGCCGGTGTGATTTACCTGTTTCTGGGCCTCTGGTTGTTGAGCTGGCTGATTCATTGATGGAGTAGACGCTGGAAGCTGGGAGAAAAAAAAACAGGGCGCTGCTTTCATCGTCAAGCTTCTAGCGTGCCTTTCGAACCTTGATCTTTTCGCCGGCAGCCCGCTCGCTGGCCGCCTTCGTCGTGCCGACGTATCATTTCGGGCTGTTCTGGAGCCCTTCATGTTGTTGACCGCCTGGCAGCACGCGCCCACCCATAAACGGGTATGGGCGCTGGCTGCACCGATGATTCTGTCCAATATTTCCGTGCCACTGGTGGCGCTGGTCGACAGCGCCGTGATCGGCCATCTGCCGCACGCGCATCAGCTTGCTTCGGTGGCGGTGGGCGGCAGTCTGTACACCCTGCTGGTGTGGGTGATGGGCTTTCTTCGCATGGGCACCACCGGTTTCGCCGCGCAGGCCGCCGGGCGTAAAGACGGCGGCGCGCTGCGCCAGATCCTCCTGCAGGGTTTGTTACTGGCGCTGGGCTTCGCGCTGCTATTGAGCGTGGTCGCCTTGCCGCTCAAAGGCTTCGCCCTGCAACTGATGCAACCCTCGGCCGAGCTCGACGCGCTCACCCAGCAGTATTTCTACACGCGGCTGTTCGGCTTGCCCGCCGCACTGGCGAGCCTGGCACTGATCGGCTGGTTCCTCGGCGCACAGAATGCCCGCGCGCCCTTGGCGATCCTGCTGACCACCAACCTCGTCAACGTCGCGCTGGACCTGTGGTTCGTCCTCGGCCTCGGCTGGGGCGTGGCCGGCGCGGCACGCGCCTCGGTGATCGCCGAATGGTGCGGCGTGCTGGTCGGCCTGGCGCTGACGCGCGGCGCCTTGCTGCGCCATCCGGGACAGCTGGACGGCAGCATCCTGCGCCGTTGGGCCAGCTGGCGGCCACTGATGTCGGTCAACCGCGACATCTTCGTGCGCTCGCTGGCGCTTCAGCTCGTATTCTTTCTGGTCACCGTGCAAGGGACGCGGCTGGGCGATGCCACGGTGGCGGCCAATGCGCTGCTGCTCAACGGTTTGATGCTCACCGCCCATGCGCTCGATGGTCTGGCGCACGCGGTCGAAGCACTCAGCGGCCACGCTATCGGCGCTCGGGATCGCACCGAGCTGCGCCGTATCCTGACCGTGGCCGGGGGATGGTCGCTGCTCGCCAGCCTCGTCTTCGGCCTGTTCTTCCTACTCGGCGGCGAGCTGTTCATCGGCTTTCAGACCGACATTCCGGCCGTCCGCGAAACGGCGCTCGCCTACCTGCCCTACCTCGCCGCGCTGCCGCTGGTGGCCGTCTGGAGTTATCTGCTGGATGGCCTGTTCATCGGCGCGACCCGCGCGCGGGAAATGCGCAATGCGATGCTGTTCGCCGTGGCGATTTCATTACCATTGGGCTTGCTGTTGCGCGGCATGGGCAATCATGGATTGTGGTTGGCCTTTCTCGCCTTCATGCTGGTGCGTGGCATTTGCCTGGGCAGCATCGCCCGACGCCTGCAACGTCAACAACAATGGTTCACCTCGATCCACATGGCGCCTGCTGCACCCGCCCCCACCACAGCAAACACAACCAAAGGACGCTGAAAATGGCCTACGCCGTCGCCGCTTACCTGCACTTCGTGGCGATCTTCCTGCTGTTTGCCCTGCTGGTACTCGAACACCAGCTGTTTCGCCTGCCGCTGAACTTCAAGCGCGCGCGCAGCCTGTTCCGCGTCGACTTGGCGTTCGGCATCGTCGCCGGCGTGGTACTGATCACCGGCGCCGCGCGTGCCATGCATTACGGCAAGGGCCTGGATTACTACCTCAACAACAGCTTCTTTCACGCCAAGATCGGGCTGTTCGTGGTGGTCGCGCTATTGTCGATCTACCCCACCGTGACCTTTCTCAAGTGGCGCCCCGCGCTGAAGGCCGGACAGATCCCATCGATCAGCCCAACCAAGGCACGCTGGGTCAAGCTGGTCATCCGCATCGAATTGCTCGCCCTGTTGCTCATTCCGCTGCTGGCGTCGCTGATGGCGAGGGGATTCGGGGTCAAGCCGATCTGATTGGCTCCCTCTGCGAAACGTTTGCGTGACGCTTCAGCGCTAACAAGCGGCATGAACGCTGAAATGTGTATCCTGCCGGCTGATGGTTCAGGTCGACCTAAAGAAAAATGAGCCGCACATGATCGAAGGGCATCCACAACAGCCGAAGCGCCGCGCCGAAATCCTGGTGGCGAGGTTGTCTCAGTACATCCGCGACGGGGTCCTGAAACGCGGCGAAAAACTTCCGCCGGAAGTCGAAATCGCCAGCAATGAAGGGTTCAGCCGCAGCGTCGTTCGTGAGGCCATCTTGCGGCTGCAGGCAGCGGGCCTTGTGGAAACGCGCCGCAGCGTAGGCACCTTCATCATCGACATGCCGCCACCCCAGGAACTGCGCCTCGGCCCGGAGAGCATCACCACGCTGGAAGAAGTGCTGCATCTGCTCGAGCTACGCATCAGCCTCGAAGTCGACACAGCCGCCATGGCCGCGCGCAATCGCACCGATGGCGAACTGGCGGACATCCAGCAAGCGCTGCAGGCAATGAAGGAGCCGGACCCCAGGAAACCCGGCATCGCCATTCACGCGGACTTCCAGTTCCACCTGCGCATCGCCAGAGCGTCCGGCAACCGCTACATGTTCGACATCATGAAGCACCTGGGTACCAAACTGATCCCGCGCACGCAGATGAACTCCGCCTATGTCTCGAACGAGGACCGCCTGGCCTATCTCGAGCAGGTCCACCACGAGCATGACAGCATCTTCGGCGCGATTGCCATGCAAAGCCCTGAATCGGCCCGCGCAGCCATGTATCTGCATCTGAACAACAGCCGCGAGCGGTTGCGTCGGGCGCATATGGCGAAGCTATCGCCCTACCACGCCGAGTAAACGCACCGATCGCTAATCTGGCCGCGCGCCCTCGTCGTTTCCCGCCAATCGGCGCAGCGCCAGCCCAGCCGCGCCCACCGTCAGGGCAATCGCGGCGTGCAACCAAAGCCCTTGCGAGTCTTCCGCCAGCCATAACAAGGGCAGCAGCAAAATGCACAACCCGAACAACAACGCGCCGAGTTGCCGGGCCTGCAAGGGATCAGCATGTGCCATCTCGGCTGGCTGCAGTGATAGGCACATGTTGCTGAACATCGCCCGCAACTGCCGCATTCGTCCAGGATTGCGTCGGGGCCGATAGAACACGCGGGTGCAAAAGAAGTAGCCGCTGGTGAGGGTCAGATGCGCCAGCACGGTCGCGGCGAACTTGAGATCGCCCGCCTCGCGCGGACTAAGCACCTCGCCACCTAGCCATTCCGGCAGCGTCACCGGGTTGAAACCCAGATACATGCTCGCCGATATCAGGCCGCCCACCGCCACTGTGCTCCAGCCGGCCCAGTCCGGCGTGCGGCGCACCAGCACCGCAAGCATCGCGGGAATGGACATCGGCAGCAGCAACATCGAGCTGATCATCAGAACGAGGTCGAAAAAATCAAACTCGGTCTGCTGCGCCATCCACCATGCCACTAGCGTCGCCAGGAAACCGTTTAGCAGCGTGAACAGGCGCCCGACCTTCATCAGCTGCGGCTCGGTGTGACCGGGACGCTGGTACACGTTGCGTATGAAGATGCCGGCGTTGCGATTGAGCGCGGCACTCATCGGCGCAATCGTCGCGGCCAGCATCGCGGCAAGCGTCAACCCGAGGGTTCCCGCCGGCATCGCCCGCTCCACGAAGTAAAGATAAGCCGCGTTGGTGGCCTGTTCGCCAAGCTGAGGATATTGGACGGCCAGATCCACATGCCAAGCCGCGGCGACCCAGGGCGGGATGAACCACAACACCGGGCCGATGACGAACAGCACCCCGGCCAGCAGCGCCGCTCTTTGCGCCTCGCGTTCATTACGCGTGACGAGGAAGCGATAACAGGTGATGGCGTTGTTGGTCGAGACGGTCTGCTGCATGAGAATCACCGCCATCCAGAACCCAAGGATGCCGACCATGCTCATGTCCCGGCCCAGCCAGAAATTCACCGGAAAGTCGCTGATTATTTCGGCCGGGCCTCCACTGGCGTAGAGCGCATAGCTGCCGGTGACCAGCGTGATGGCCAGTATCAGCACCAATTGGAGCACGTTCGTGGCACTGACCGTCCAGGCCCCGCCGCTGGCCGCGATGAAGGTGATCACCACGCCCGTACCCAGCAGGACCGGCACCATGTCGAAACCGGTCATGGCGGAGATGATGTAGGCCAGACCATTGAGCCAGATCGCCGCGGTCAAGGTGGAGAGTGGCAACTGCAGCCAGGTGAACAGGCGCTCCGTCGGCCTGCCGAAGCGCTGCGCAATGACCTGCATCGAAGTTTCGACCCGCAGCTTGCGATAACGCGCAGCGAAGAATCGACTCGCGATGAAGAAACCAAGGGCATTGCCCCAGAACAGCATCAACACCGCGAAGCCGTCGGCGTAAGCCTTGCCGGCGGCTCCGGTAAAGGTCCAGGCGCTGAACTGGGTCATGAATGCCGTGGCGCCGGCCATCCACCACGGCATGGAGCCTCCGCCGTTGATGAACTGACTGCTGTCGCTCGCCATGCGACGAAACCACTGGGCCGCGCCGATGATGAACAGCACGTATACCGCCAGTACCGCCTGGTCCAGTGAAGTCATCGCCAGCTCTTCGCCACGTCACAACGAATAAAAAAACCAACACCGGCAAACGAGGCCGATGTTGGTCAACGCAAAGCTTAGGAAGGCCGCTCAGCCAGTGGCGTCGGCACTATCCGTTCGACCGGCTCGACTTCGGCGCTACGCTTGAGCAGGTAGCCGACCAGCAGGATGGACAAGGCACAACCGGCGAACATCAGCCGTCCCCACAACGGGTTCGGTAACAGCACCATCAGCATCAGGCCGGCCCCCATCATCAGGCTGATCTGCCCAAGCTTGCTGCGCTGCAGGCGGTCGTAGATGTCTTGCTCGTTATCAGCGATCACCGGCGTTTCGACATCGCGGAAGAAGTGGGCGGTACGCTCGCCTTCTTCGTCGGCGGCAGTTTCCGGCTTGTAGAACAGGCTGGTGGCGCAGAAGAAGCCGCCGGTGAATATCAGGTGCGCCGCAACGGTGATGGTGGTGGTCAACTCGGACAATTCGCGACCGGTCAGGCTGACACCGAATACGCCGGCAAACCATTGCGCGGTGAATACAGTCATCACCAGCCAGGACACCAGCATGCCGAAGCAAACCGTGGCCCACGCCGCCCACTTGGGCGTGCGGCGGATGAACATGCCAAAGAACAGCGGCACCAGGATCGGCGATTGCAACAGCGTCGCGACACGCATCATCAGCTCGAACAGGCTGAGCCCCTTGAGTTGGGCGAACATCTGAGCGATCAGAATCACCAACACGCCGTTTACGATAGTCGCGACCTGACTGATGCGCAGCAGCTTGCCTTCGCTCAGCGGGTTGTTGCGGGCGACGACCGGCACCCAGAAGCTGCGAACGAAGATCCCCGCGTTACGGCACAGCGCCGAATCCATCGACGACATCGTCGCCGCGAACAAACCTGCCACCAGCAAACCGATGGTGCCGATCGGCATCAGGCGTTCGGCAAAGACCAGATACACCGCGTCACTGGCCTTGTTGCCGAGTTCGGCGTGCGCACTGAGGGCATCCGGATAAAGCACGGCGGTGGCCCAGGGCGGAATGAACCAGATCAGCGTGCCGCACACCATCAACACCAGGGCGAACAATGCGGCTTTGCGCGCATTGGCCGAGTCCTTCGCGTTCAGGAAACGATAGGAGTCCTGCATGTTGTTGATACTTTGCAGCTGCTTGACCAAAAAGAAGATGAACGAGCCAACCAGTAGCAGTCCGTAGTTCATGTCCGGCCCCATGAAGAAGTCGGACGGGAACTTGCTGACGATTTCACCCGGCCCGCCAACGGCAACCAGCGCCACGATGGCGCAAGCCACCGAGATCACCGCCACCACCAGCGTCTGGACGAAGTCACTGGCAACCACGCCCCAAGCTCCGCTGAGCAGCGAGACCAGTAATACCGAGATGCCGGTAATCCAAATGGTAGTGGTCATGTCGTAGCCGAACACGGCGCCGACGAAAATTGCTAAACCATTGAGCCAGACACCGCCGTTGAGCACGCTCAGCGGAATGATCGCCCAAGTGAAGAATTGCTCGTTGCCGCTGCCAAAACGGCGTCGAATGCCTTCGGTGGGCGTGTCGACACGCATTTGCCGGAAGCGATGGCTGAACCACCAGTAGGAAAAAATGTAAGCGAAGATATTGCCGAGAAATACAAAGGTAACGGCAAATCCATCGTTGAACGCCTTACCGGCAGCGCCGGTGAAAGTCCAGGCGGAAAACTGCGTCATAAACGCCGTGGCACCGACCATCCACCACAACATACGGCCACCGCCGCGAAAGTAATCACTGGTCGACTGATTCGCCATTTTGCGGAAGGCAATACTGATCAAGATCATCAGTATGAAATAGCCGGCCACTACCAGAATATCTATGTTCATTACGCTCTCTCGTATTGGGAGGCATCGACGTTGTACCGGGCCATATCAACAGGACGACCGGCTCGGCAACTCGGCGCTGCGCATGTCTGTTGATGGCTAGTCGAACTTGTAATGCACACCCACGCGCAAGCGCAGTTGCCTTTCATCGTCAGTCGAATTGACCTTGACGTCACCGATTTCAAAGAACGGTTGCCAGTTCTTGTCCCAACGGTATTTGAAGGCGAAATTATTTTCGTAATCGTATTTCTCGTTATCGAAGCGGATATAGTCGGTTTTCATGTAGACGAAGTTGTATTCGTACGTCCAGTTGCCGCCCGGCATGTAGGTAAGCCAGCCATCGAACCGATTGATGTGCTGATTCTGCCGCGCCCTGTCCGGTATCGTTTCGTCGACTTTGTCGCGGTCCAGCTTGCGCGCCTCGTAGCGATAGCGACCGGCGAGATTGAACTGCTCGTTCAGACGGTGATCGACACGCAGGCCGCCGCTATATGTCATGGATTCTTCGACGCTGTCCAGCCGTAAGAAAGGCGTCAGCGTCCATTTCGGCGAGAGTGCGTGGCGGTAGTCGATGACCAGTTCATGGCCACTACCAACCGTGTTGTCGAACGCCACATCCTTGCGCGAACCCGCGGTTTTGTATTTGAGTTCGCCATGAAAACCGAGGCCGTTTTCAAGGCGCTTGCCGATCAGCAGTCGATCTGAATGCAGACGACTATCGTCCAGATACTGGTGCCGGTAATTAATATAACCGTCGGCGAATGCGACACTGCCAAACGATGAAAGCACGGCAGTCGCCGCCATGGTCATGACACAGATTTTATTTTTCATGGATTTTATTCTTATTAGTTGAGATTAAAAGTTCGCGAGAAGGGATGTCCCAGTCTCGGCGCCCTTAACCAACTCACCTTATTTTTGCAGTTACGCTTTTTTCAGGCGAAAGAAAACCATCACCGCGCAGAGCGAATTTCAAATACAGCAAAGGTTTATTAAGGGCGTTACAACGGAACCAAGCCGTTCAGCCTGACGATCCAGGCGGGGATCGCCCGCAATAATCATCGGAGCGCCATATGCATCCCGTGGTAACGGGCGTGCAGCTTGGTAGTGCTGGCCAGGCCGTCAGGCCCGGCAACAGTGGGGGATTACTGGAACGCTTCATGGGTCAGCCTTTTTGTATTTATTCAGACTTGAAGCTGGGTCTCTCGGGATTTCAGTGGCGACTCAGCGTATTGGTCTCGATGTAAGCGAAGTTGATGTCTTCACCCAATCCAGGCCTCTGCGGCAAATGCACGAACCCTTCATCGTCCATCGGATCGACGATGCTGTTGAGATAGGCTGGTACGTCGTCGTACTCCAAGAACGGATGCAGCAAACCGCGTTCGTACCACCCGCAGTTCTTGATTGCACCCACGACGGCAAGATTGGGCGCTCCGTTTCCGTGGATTTCGCAATCGAGACCGAAGGATTCCGCCAAGTGCGCCACCTTCATGACCGGCCCGATACCGCCAACCCCTGCCACACCCGCTCGCAGGATGTCGCAAGACTTTCCACTGACCCAACCGGCACGGCTGTGGTATTTGCCGCCCAGACTTTCAGGACCAAGCACCGGAATGCTGAGGTTCGCCGCGAGCCAGGCGTAAGACTCGGCCGACTCCTCCATCATCGGCTCCTCGAACCACGCAAAGCCGAGCTTCTGGATTTCCTGGCCGATATAGAGCGCATCGGTCCGGCTGTACCAGTGGTAGCCATCGAGCATCAGCGCAATATCCGGCCCAACGGCTTCACGCACCGCAGCGCAAGCCCTGACGTCCATTTTGGGGTCGGGCGCGAAGGAAATAGGCGGCATCCAAGTGTGCAATTTGATGCCCTTGTATCCACGACTGACCAGCTTTTCGGCGAACTGACCGTATTCGTCCGGAGTGGACAAACCACCCGGCGTGTCGTCCCCACACATGGTCGAACCGTACGCCCTCACCTTGTCGCGATAGCCGCCCAACAGTTTGTAGACCGGCACCTCGAATCTGCGCCCAGCCCAATCCCAGAGTGCCTGCTCGACCAGCGCCAGACTGCGATCGGTCAGTTGTCCGCCGCTTCCGCGCTGCCAATGCGCGAGATCCTGCCAGATACGCTCGCGGTCCAGGACGTTCTGTCCGACAAGTACCTTGCGCACGTAGCTTTCGATGATATGTGCACGAAGCAATTCCGGCGCACCGAAGGCGTAGCCTTCACAGCCATCTTCGGTAGCGATCCGCAGTAACGCCATGCGCGCCTGGACTTCTTCACCTGGGTGGGAGTGACCGGCGCTGTCGACGGCTCGGCGTGTGGGATGGGAAAACATTTCGACACTGACACGGGTGATTTTCATAGCAGCGAGACTGTCCTGGGCATTGTTCTTCTGATTTGCACGCTCTGTATGTCGTCGTACTAATGGAGAGTATTTTCCGCTAAAACTGCTTTGTCAACACAGAGGTATGACGACTTTATTAGCCCGCCGCTGCCAACACGACGGAGAACCATAATGTAAATACTTGTTTTATAAGAAAAATATAGCGAGATAGCAAAAGGAGAAGATGCGTCTCGACCGTTAGTCAGACAACTACGAAGAGCACCTCATCGTACAAACGGTCGCTCACAGTGCATATCGAGACACCCACATAGAGGACGCAGTGCGCGGTCATCAGCTGGGCAGAAGAGGTCATGGGCAGGATTCCGCCCCGTTCTCACCGGGGCGCTGCCCAGCCGAAGAGGCGGAAGGAGTTGTTATCAAACCTGAATGGCGATACCCCGGCATCAATACCGGGGCGCCCCGCTATCGCCAGATGTCGTTGTGGATTTTCGCCTTCAACTCAGGGTAATCCTTGACCCTGAACGTCGGCACCACACCTTCCTTGATCTGCGCCATGTAGTCCTTGGTCAGTTTCACCACCGTGCCGGAGAGCAGCATGATCGCGATCAGGTTGATCGTCGCCATCAGCCCCATGGATGCGTCCGCGGCGTTGAACACCGTGGCCACGGCCTCATAGGCGCCCCAGACCACCATCGCCAACGCCGCCAGGCGTAGCAGCGTCAGGCCGAGCTTGTTGCCTGCGCCGAGGAAGATCAGCGCATTCTCCGCGTAGGAATAGTTGGCGACGATCGAGGTAAAGGCGAAAAACAGAATGGCGATGGCAACGAAATAGCTCCCCGCCACCCCAATATGGCTTTCCATCGCCTGCTGCGTCAGCTGCGTCCCGGTCACGCCCGAACCCGGCTCCAGCACACCCGACAGCAGAATCATCACGGCTGTCGCAGTGCAGATAACAATGGTGTCGATGAACACACCCATAGCTTGCACCAGCCCCTGCGACGACGGATGATGCGGAGCTGGCGTCGCAGTCGCCGCCACGTTGGGTGCCGAGCCCATGCCCGCCTCGTTGGAAAACAACCCGCGCTTGATACCGTTGAGCATTGCGGCGGTGACCGAACCGGCAGCGCCGCCCGCTGCCTCCTCCAGGCCAAAGGCGCTACGGACGATAGTCATCAGCACCCCGGGTACCTCGCTGATATTGATCACCACCACGATCAGCGCCATGAGCACATAAAGCCCCGCCATTAACGGCACCACAAGCTCGGCGAAGCGCGCAATGGAACGTAGCCCGCCGAAGATCACCAACCCGGCGAGGATGGCGATGGCGACCCCTACAGCCAGCTTCGGAAAGCCGAACGCTCCCTCCATCGCATCAGCAATCGAGTTGGCCTGGACGGCATTGAATACCAGCCCGAACGAGATGATCAGCGCAACGGAGAACACACCGCCGGCCCAGGGTGCGTTCAAGCCCTTGGCGATGTAGAACGCCGGCCCACCTCGATACTGGCCGTGGCCATCGCGTACTTTGTAAAGCTGGGCGAGCGAACTCTCGGCATAGCCAGTCGCCATGCCAACCAGCGCCACCATCCACATCCAGAAAATCGCCCCGGCACCACCGAGATAGAGCGCCACCGCCACCCCCGCCAGGTTCCCGGTGCCGACCCGCGAAGCGAGGCTGGTACACAGCGCCTGAAACGGCGATATGCCTGAAGAGTCGCTCTGCCGCGCCCCTCTGATGGCGCGCACCATCTCACCGAAATGCACGAACTGTAGGAATCCCAGGCGGATGGTGAAGAACACCCCGACCGCGAGCAGACCGTAAATAAGGATGTAACCCCAGAAGATTGAGTTGAGAAAGTCAATGATCGCGGTCATGTAGGCGCCTTATCGTAAGGGGACGGAAGGATACGGTTAACTCTAGCCGCTGAGCCGGAGCGCACCAGCTAGAGCGGGCTCGCGATCGATAACCGGATGACGATACCCCCGCAGCCATACAGCGCGCGGCAAAGACGCAAGGTCGGAACCGGCTCGGCCAAAAGGGTTCAATCGAAACCGCCAGCTCTGTCGATCAAGGCTCTGGTTCGGCTCGCCCCTTACGCCGGCAGGCGTTATACGCACCTTGGGCCCAGCAAAAGTCACTGAATCAGAACCGAACCCTCGGCGTTCGAGCCCTTCTAAGCAGGCATCGACTCGAGGAGGTTCCCATGACCAAGCTACTGCTCGCCGCCTGCGGCCTCGCACTTTGTGCGCCTGTCACATTCGCCGAGACGCCGAAACCGGAGATCATCGCCCACCTGAACGGCCTGAAGATCGACGTCAGCCCCATGGGCGTGCCCACGCAAGCGGAGGGCGTCGAAGGCGAACTGCTGGGCGTACGCGCCGTGAAAGTGTTCAACCATACCGGCGAGCAAGTGACCTGCGAGTTCCACGTACCGGACGACGCGCGCTCGGACACCTCGGCGCCACCGGTTTTCACCGTCTCGCCCAATAGCCAGGCCGTGGAGCGCGTTCCGGGCGAATATTCATTGGGCGAACCCTACGCCGAGATCACCTGTCGCTCCGCAGTGCGCAGCCCCGCCCAATAAATAACCGCGCGCAAGCAGGCTCCAAGAAGTAACCGCCGTGGCACCCGACGACAAAACGGAAGCCATTGGCGGTGCGAACCGGTGTTGTCTGCTGGCTTCGACCGTGCGCGAGATCGGGGACGACTTGGCCTTCGGCCCAGCGGATCGGAGTGAACTATACGCTGGCGGTACGTTCCCCTTTTATACACAGTCAGAGCGAGCCCGGCGGGCCAACGCATCCGCACCGAGTCAGGCCAGGGTCGCCCAGCGAAGAGGAGTCCGCCGTGACCGCTACCACCCAGCGCACCTACCGAAGCAGGCCAAACCCGTTACACGCGACCTTGCTTGCCGGAACCGTCCCCCTCTTTCTCGGCGCCCTGCTGAGTGACATCGCCTACTTTCGCAGCTATCAGATCCAGTGGAGCAACTTCGCCTCCTGGCTGATTGCCGGGGGCCTGGTTTTCTGCGGCCTGGCGCTTCTGTTCGCACTGGTCAATCTGATACGAGCCCATCACAAGAAGGGGCGGCCGCTGGTGTACTTCCTGTTGCTGCTGGCGACCTGGGTGCTGGGCTTCATCAATGCCTTGGAGCATGCCAAGGACGCCTGGGCTGCCATGCCCATCGGCCTGGTTCTCTCTGTGATTGTCACCGTGCTGGCCTGCATTGCGACCTGGATCGGCCTAACCAACCTGCGCGCCGGAGGTGCACGATGAAACATCCGAACGCACTGACCGCGTTGTCGCTGGCCGTACTGCTCGCCGGTTGCGGCATTGGCGGCGAGGATACAGCCCAAGAGTACGGCGCCACCCCGAAACTGCCCGAACCCGAGCGGGGAATCTTGCCCAGCATGAAGATCGCCGAGCCCACGCCGTGGGGCGATCAGGTGCCGACGGTGCCGCAGAACTTCACCGTCACGGCCATCGCTACCGATCTGAAGATCCCGCGCCAGACCCTCGTGCTGCCTAACGGCGACATCCTCGTGGCCGAAGGTCGGGGCGGCAACGCGCCGAAGCTGAAGCCCAAGGATGTGATCGCCGGCTACATCAAGGCGCAGGGCAATACCTCGGTCGAAAGCGGTAATCGTCTGACCTTGCTACGCGATGCCGATGGCGACGGCACCTATGAGCTCCAGACCGTGTTCGCCGAAGATCTCAACGCGCCGTACGGGCTGGCGTTCCACGACGGCACTCTGTACGTGGCCAACCAGGACGCGCTAGTACGCTTCGATTATCAGGAAGGCCAGACCGAAGCCAGTGGTCCGCCAACCAAGGTCGTGGACCTCCCCTCCGAGATTAACCACCACTGGACGAAGGCGCTCACCATCAGCCCCGACGGCCGTTTCCTTTATGTAGGCATCGGCTCCAACAGCAATATCACCGAGCGCGGGATGGAAGCCGAAGTCGACCGCGCCCTGGTCTGGCAGATCAACGCCGAGACAGGCGCATACAAACCCTACGCGACCGGCCTGCGCAATCCCACCGCATTGGCGATCCAGCCAGGTTCCGGGCAATTGTGGGCGGTGGTGAACGAGCGCGACGAACTCGGCGAGGATCTGGTACCGGATTACCTGACCTCAGTGCAAGAAGGCGGCTTCTACGGCTGGCCTTACAGCTACTGGGGCCAGAACGTCGATGATCGCGTGCGACCGCAGGACCCGGAAAAGGTCGCCGCCACGATCACGCCCGACTACGCCCTGGGCTCCCACGTCGCGGCGCTCGGCCTGGACTTCTCCGAAGCGTCGATGGGCGAGCAGTTCGCCGATGGCGTGTTCGTTGGTGAGCACGGCAGCTGGAACCGCAAGAATCCGGTCGGCTACAAAGTCATCTTTGTGCCATTCAGCAACGGCCGCCCCTCGGGTCCGCCAGTCGACTTCGTGACAGGCTTCCGCACGGAAGATGGTAAGACCCGCGGTCGACCCGTCGGTGTGACCGTCGATCCCAGCGGCGCGCTGATCGTTGCTGACGATTTGGCCAACATAGTGTGGCGGGTTACCCGCAGTCAGTGAGCCGTGCTGATCCACTCGCTGAAGGCCCATTGCTGGCGCCTTGGTTGAATATTCAACTTCGTATGGCCGAATAGATTCGGCCATACGACTATTCTCCAGGCTCTTTATTCCAGTCGAAAGAGCGCTTCCGTCACGACCATACTGAAACTGGTTAGACGATCCGAGAAGTTGCGAATCGGGCCAATACGCCTGCTATGAAACGGCTCGCCTTCATAGCCCTTCGCTTGCAGTTTTCACAACCGATCCAAAGGGCTCAACACCGCCAGGCCGCCACGATTGAGCACATGGGTGTAAATCATCGTTGTCTTTACATCAGCATGACCCAGCAGCTCCTGCACGGTGCGAATGTCCTGCCCGCTTTCTAACAAATGAGTGGCAAAGCTATGCCTCAAGGTGTGAGGGGTTGCCGGTTTGGGGATACCGGAAGCTTTAACAGCACGCTTGAATGCGCGCTGGACTCGCTTCTCGTCAAGATGGTGCCGGCGCACCGCGCCACTGCGAGGATCTACCGAAGGGCTGGATGCCGGAAATACATACTGCCAAGCCCAATCCCAAGGCGCCTTGGGGTATTTACGCGCCAAGGCATCGGGCAGGTAGACGTCTCCCCTACCCTCGGACAGTTCCTGATCATGGATAGTCCGAGTGGGGGCGATGTGCTGCTTGAGCGGCCCGACCAGGCTTGCAGGCAGCACAGTGACGCGGTCCTTCTGGCCTTTGCCGTCACGGATGATGATCTCGCTACGAGAAAAATCGACATCCTTCACGCGGAGCCGAATGCCTTCCATCAGACGCATGCCGCCACCGTACAGGAGCCGCGCAACGAGCCCAACCTGCCCATCCAGCAATCCGAGTATCTGATGAACCTCCTCCATCGAAAGCACCACAGGTAAGCGGGTCGGCATTTTGGCGCGAACGACTTCGCCCAACCACGGCAAGTCTTGTTTGAGGACTTGTTTGTAAAGAAACAGCAATGCAGCGAGCGCCTGGTTCTGCGTCGAAGCCGAGACGTCACGGCGAACGGCAAGGTCGGAAAGAAAGGCTTCTACCCCTGGCGCACCCATATCAACCGGGTGCGGTATCCGTGAAAGCGAATGTAACGCTTAACCCACTCGCAATAGACACGCTCAGTTCTGATCGAGTAGTGTTTGAGCCTGATCTGCTCACGCACCTGATCCAGTAAACGCGGTTTCCCTTCCATGGTGTATAACTCCTTTATACATCAATCATCCTTCGGAAACGCCCAGCCTAGACAAGGACAGCCTCAATGACAAGGAACGTTGTACACCAAATCCATTCGGCGTCTTATACACCACTGGGTGTCTAATTATAGTTATAGGCTATTCGCATGAGTGAAAAAATAAACCATATAAAATGGCTGCTAGTTGATCAAATTTACGATCTCACGACGCCAATCGTTCAAATGCGAAAAAATTTAGCCGACCCGGACTTCGATATAGAAAGCAAAGAAGCCTTAGGTCAATTCCGCCTTTGCAATCACGCCATAATTATTTCACTGTTTAAACTTCATGAAATACTAAAAGTGTACGGCAAAGAAATTAATGAATTCCCAACACATGTAAAGGTTCCGCTTCAGAAATTGCGGGCTGAAATTGAGAAGCGTGAAATTTGTATATTCAGAAATAAATATGCAGCGCATATAATCGATGACAATACTGGAAAGCCAGTTAGCCTAAAAAAAGGCGGTGAACTCCTCGAAAAAATTGCCGGCAAAAACATCGCGGAAATGCTCAACTTCTATGAATGGGTGTATCCAAAAAATGGTTGTACTACCAATAATTGCATTATTCCCGCAGTGCAATCCACTTTAGAACATTGCAAAAACATCCTCGGCTCAGGTTGGGAGCGCCCATAACAAATGGTTCAAATCGCTCGCTCCGCTCGCTGGGACGGGCTAAAGCCCGCCCCTTAACCAAACGTTATGTTCTCCGAGGAAGCTGATGACGATTGTTTGTATTGAAGGTGCAAGCTCTGTGGGTAAGACCACGGTGTGTCGTATCCTCGAAGCCGAATTTGGCTTTACGAGAGTTCCGGAAGTTAATGAGCTGTATGCACGTAGCTCAGAAGAATCTCCGAGCTGGTATTTCGAGCGCCAGGTCGATCGCTGGGAAATGGCGAACGAGGTCTCATCGAGTGGCGGATCGGCTATTTTGGACGGAGATCCATTTCAGCCGGTCTGGTACAACTGGATATTTTCGGATCTTGGACTGCAGTCGATTGATGCGGTTCTCAGCTTCTACTGTGAAAAGTTAAACGCCGGAACCATCCGCTTGCCTGACAAATATTATTTGTTAACAGCGGGGGAGATAGAGTTGAGGCGAAGAAAGGAATCAGATCCAAGCCGTTCAAGAAGTAATTTTGAAATGCATCTTCGGTTGATCGAACCGCAGTTGGCATACTTCGCAGCCATGAATGAGGGTGCCCCAGGCTTAGTCAGCATAATGGAGTCAATCGATTCTAAAAATCTTGCAAAGTTAATTGCCACTGAATCTTCGGTTCTGAAAGGTAAAAGTTGCGCCAATATCTTCGACGTGTTGTGTGGATTTGTGAGTGCGGAACATAACAAGAAAAACCAGGCGGACGCATAAGTGCGCCGCTGTTTTAAGCGTTATACGCAGGTAAGAAATGAAAAAATTACTTAAGAGGCCTGCCTTTTTCATAAAAAGCAGAGTCGACACATTAAGGGAGTTTGGCGCTGTATTTTTTGCACTCACTCTTATTGCGGCTGTGTTTTGGCTATTCGGCAAAGATGCTGAACCTATTGCATTCACGTTGAGCTTAATTTCTTCAATATTTTTCGGCTTACCCTATGCCGCCGAATTGTTATATCCGAGCAGAAAAGCTGTTCGCGACATGTCACACGACGAAATCATGAGATTCATGGTAACAACAAACCCAAAGTCCGATTGGGGTGGCGTCTCCAAGAACTGGTCATCGGAACGATTTCTCAAAGAAGATCCCCGCTTGCGAATGCTAATGCGGTATGACGAAGACGGCGTTCAAAATGATGACTTTATAGATCCATGGGCGAACAAGTGGTTGCATCCAAAGGCCACAGGTTATTGGTGCGACATATACTACGATAAAAATCTCATCGAAAGAGTTGTTCTGGTGAGCGTAGATGATGGAGTTTGCTATCTACCAACACCAGCTTTCGAATCAAACGTAGTGGAAGAGCTAAATTACTTTTGCGCTTCAAACTTTGACAACTTGAACAATCTTGATCGTTACTTTTCTGAAGCAGGATTCATTCGTGAAAGCGTATAACAAGTCGCTCAAATCGTTCACTTTGCTCACTGGGACGGGCTAAAGCCCGCCCCTTAGCTTAGTCGTTAGGTTGCAAAGAAAGTATGGGATTGCCGATAAAGCCCAAAACCCCAAAGAAGATCTCTGCTTCCGTCAAGGCACTAATAAAAAGCCTTGCCCTGACAGAGTCCCCCAAATTCCTTGACTACACGCATCGCTCCGACAGTTACAGAGCCACATACTGCTTCAATAACTGTGAGGAAGAGTCCGTAAAAACAGGGGCATCAATCGTATATGGCTGGCAAATTTGGGAAGACAAGAAAAAAGGATTTATCGAGGCTGAATTTCATTCGGTAATCGTGGCTGACGGAAAAATGCTTGATATCTCACCTAGAGAAACCGGCGACAAGAAAATTCTATTTGTTCCAGACAAAGCCCGAAGGTCAGGCAGGAAAAATGATAGAACATGGATCTCTTGGTCTAATCAAAAAATGATTAATGGAATATTGGCCGAAGAGGCAAGGGAACTGGAAATATATGAAATCGACAGAGACTACAGCGAAGTTCGTACAGTGCTATAGCAACCTAACAATGCGCTCAACTGTCGCTCACTCCGTTCGCTGGACAGTCAAAAGCTACGCTTTTGCCTGCCCGTTAGCTTAATCGTTATACATAAACGCTCAAGGACATACCAACATTGAGAGAAAGTATTTTTAAAAGTGTGTTTCTTCGAGGCGGTACCGAAACATCCGCATGGAAATGGCTGATCATGTTACCGCTAGAGCTATACGTCGGAGAGCACCTTATTGAAATGCTATCCAATACAGCATCATACAATCACGAAACACGCGAACCTAAGATTGGAAGCGAAACAAATGGCTGGCGAAAACCTATTGCGGACTTTATCCCGGCCAGCATGATTAATAATTTATTAAAAAACAAAATAGTTGAACTACTAAAAGACAAATATCTGAAGCATTACAGTTTAATAAAACAGAGCGAATCCTACTCAGGAGATGCTCCGGAGCGCTTCGAGCTCAACCATGGAAAGCTCCACTTACTAACTGAATTAAAATTGGCTTACAACACAACCTGGGTACTACTCAACGTAGCAGTAGACTTGCTGGTGTATCTCATCACAAAAGACCTGACCGCAACACTGCTTGCTGGCGCCTTAGTCGAAGTTCTACGCAGGCTGAAAATATGAGAAGCATAACAAGTCGCTCACTTCGTTCGCTGGGACGGGCTAAAGCCCGCCCCTTAGCTAACCGTTATACGCAAGGAGAGTCATGTACGTATTTGAGATAAATTACCCAGGAACATGGCTTGAACTCGAAAACAATGAGTTAAAGTTCGAAATCGAGGGAATGATACGAAGCCTTGAAAGAGTTATAACTGAAGCTGCCATTTCACTTTCGATGTTCGAGTCATATCAGCGTCAGGAAAACAACCCAAGAGACGAAAGGGAAAGGGATGCCGATCTAAGGCGCCAGATTGATGAAGAGGTTCGAGCAGAGGTTGGAGACAAATACTACCAAGATTTTGAAAAGTACAGAGTTATATCGGAAAAACGACTTAGAGAAAAGAAAGCAGAACTAGATATATTGCCGAGGTCCTATCTGCACAAAATACCATTTATCCATGCCCATACTTTTGTTTACGCTGTAGACTCATTCGGAAAGTATATTGAGGAGCTTAGGGCATATGAAGATATGCCAGAAGCAGTATCGCAGTGTGTAGACGAATTCAATCGACTTTTGCCGTCTGTTCGAAAGATTAGAAACTCAGCGCTGCACATTGAGGATCGTTCCCGTGGCTATGGTCCGCCATGGGAAAAGAAGCAAGGAAAGAAGATGGAGCTTCAAGGTTTTTTGGGGCTAAGTAATTTGGAAGGTAACTTCTTGTGTTACACCGTTGATGATGGCAGCTACCAAAAAGTAGAGGTTAGTGCGGGCGTGCTGAACATATTAGTCCAGCTTGCAAATCATTTACTCGCTAGCTTCCAATGGAAGGGACCGGCACGTGTTGAACCAAGTTATTAAAGCGTATAACAAAGCGTTCAAAATCGTTCGCTGCGCTCGCTGGGACCTCGCTTCGCTCGGCCCTTTAATGCAGCGTTAGGTTATCCGATGCTGAATCGCTATCCAGATCAAGTTCGTACTCGGAAAGGCTTCGCATTAGTTGGCGCCGCTTTTCTCTGTTTTGGCGCAATTATGCTCCTGTTTGACTCGGTCATTGGGGCGACCATTGGGTTTGCTATTTTCAGCGTTATAGCCGCTCCGAGCATTACATTCAGTTATTCAGCATTCGGGAAGTTCGAGCGAAAGCTATCTTGGTTAGCAACGTTCGGTGGCTTGTAATGAAACCTAACAAAGCGGTTCAAGTCACTCGCTCTGCTCGTTGGGACGCTGCTGACGCAGCGCCCCTAAACCGAACGTTAGAAGTATTTAACAACATGGATCTAGCCAACCTATCAATACCTGAGTTGCTAAAGCTTCACGCGGCAGCCATTGATGAGCTTAAAAATCGCGGCGTACTCAGAACAAAAAATAATCCAGTCGGGGATTACGCCGAATGGTTGGTTTCGTCTGCTTTAAATTTAACCCTCGCAAAAAATTCAGCAGCAGGTCACGACGCAAAATCAAGCGACGGCAAGAAAATTCAAATAAAAGGGCGTCGTATAACTGCAAGCAATCGCTCAAGACAGTTAGGCGTCATACGCAACCTAGACAAAAATGACTTTGACGAACTCATAGCTGTAATTTTCAATGAAGCATATGAACCCATCGAAGCATACTTAATACCGCACGCAGTAATCTCTGAGTACGGTTCGTACAGAGCCCATGTCAACGGTCATGTCTTACACATGCGCGGGGCAATACTGCTAGATAATCGCGTCCTGAACATTAGCGCCAAGTTAAATACTTCTAACAGCTGGTTCAAATCGCTCGCTTCGCTCACTGGGACGGGCTAAAAACTACCCGTTAACCAAACCTTAGGACTCTCCCGAAATGCTCAAGCCACCCACGCTGAAGTTTCTGGCTGCGCTTCTTCTAGCGTATGGCTTGCTTTGGCTGCCTGCAGCATGGAGCTCCTCATACCCCAGCTCCCCGCTAGGCCTACTGTTGGCCGTTCCGCTTTTTTCCGTTTACGCATTTCATCAACTTGGCTTTCCGGGGCTCTTGGAGCACAACGGTATGTGCGGCTGGGGCTGGTGTACCCCGACAATATTGGGCTGGGCCATTGGCGCTGCCGTTCTGATCATTGGCGCCTGGGTGATGGCTTGGGCAATCGCCTCACTGACATCCCGCTTGGCGTCAAGCTAAGCTCTGCGCTTAAGCCGAGACTAGTTTTTTGGCATGACCAACATTCGCGTCACAACCGCATTTCGCAGTGGGTCCGCCGCATTTTAGGCCTGTTATATAAGGGCGCTCTGGCACGCCCGAGCAGCAGAGCATCACTGTTGCAGACACTCGTTGAGCATTTCGTGCCGTCGACTGACCGTTGAGTACCATGACCGACCTCAGACCCACCGCCTCGATTGATACGCAGCTATCTCAAGCTCGCGCTGTCATAGAACGCCACCTAGCACCAATGCTACTGGCGGTACACCTGTTCGGCTCGCGCTGGACGGCGGCCTGATGCCGTACAGCGACATTGATCTACTGGTTTTCATGCGCTTCGCCAGAACCACGATCTCTGGCCTGCCTGGAATGTCCAAAACATAACCACTCATCCGAGCGCGACGGGCGCAAAGAGCGTCGGTCATCGTCCCGTAAGAAACCCGGCATAGCGTGCGTTGGCTAACTCCAATAACCGAACGCCGAGGCCTGCATGAGAAACCCGACCCGCCTGACCCGCACTGCGCTGTCGACCGCGCTGACTTTGGCTCTGCTGCCGTTGGCCGCTCAGGCCGCGCCTTCGCGGGCTGCGGAGTATTTCGAGCGGGTTGCGACCTTACCGGTGTATCGCAATCTTGGCGCCGATGAAGACGCGTCAAACCAGACCGTCGCTGAAATAACCGCCGTGAGCCGCGATGGCCGGACGTTGGTTTACACCGACAGCCCTGGCAAGCGGATTGGTCTGGTGGACATTCGTGATCCGAAATCACCGAAGCCGGCGGGCTTCGTGCAGCTCGAAGGCGAGCCGACCTCGGTGGCCGTGCACCAGCACTACGTGCTCGTTGCGGTGAATACCTCGCTCAGTTTTGCCCAGCCCGATGGCGTGTTGGCGGTGTTCGACATTCGCAATCCCGCGCAGCCCAAGCGCGTCGCCACGCTGCCCATGGGCGGACAGCCGGACTCCATCGCTATCAGCCCGAGGGGTCGCTACGCCGCGGTGGCGATCGAGAACGAGCGTGACGAAGACCTCAACGACGGGCTGATCCCGCAATTGCCGGCCGGCTTTTTGCGCATCGTCGACCTCAAGGGCCAGCCGTCGCGCTGGAGCACTCGGGATGTGGACCTGACCGGACTTGCCGATGTGGCCCCAAGTGATCCGGAGCCGGAGTACATCACGATCAATGACCAGGATGTCGCTGCCGTCACGCTGCAGGAGAACAACCACATTGTGCTCGTCAACCTGCGTCGTGGCCGCGTGTTGCGCCACTTCAGCGCCGGCCAGGTCGATCTCCAAGGCGTGGACGTGGAAGAGAACGATCGCATCGAACCCGTCGGCGTGCTCGCTGGCAAACGCCGCGAGCCGGACGCCATCGCCTGGGTCGGGCCGTTGCTGGCGACCGCCAACGAGGGCGATTACACGGACGCGAACGGCGAGGAAGGTGGCAGCCGCAGCTTCACCTTATTCGACTACAACGGCAGTGTCTGGCATGAAGCCGGCGCCTCGATGGAGCACGCCTTCATCCGCGCCGGCCATTACCCGGAAAGCCGCTCGGAGAACAAGGGCATCGAGCCCGAAGGCATAGCCTCGGCAAGTTTCCGCAAGCAGGACTTCCTGTTCGTCGGCAGCGAGCGCGGCAATGCAGTGGCCGTCTATGACGTGGCGCGCCCGTGGGCGCCGGTGTTGCATCAGCTTCTGCCGACAGGCATGGGTCCGGAAGGGTTGCTGCCGATCCCGTCGCGCAACCTGTTGGTGGTCAGTAGCGAGGAAGACTCCGCTGAAGACGGCTATCGCTCCACCCTTTCAATCTATCAATTCGGCGCCAAGACGGCGTCATATCCTGAGATTCGCTCGACCGATAGTGCGCTCATCCCATGGAGCGCGCTTAGCGGTCTGGTCGCGGACCGTATGCAAGACAACCGCCTGTACGCCGTGCCGGATAGCTACTACAAGGCCTCACGCATCTTCAGCATCGATACCAGCAAGACGCCGGCGGTTATCGATGGGCAGATCGAACTGCACAAGGCAGGTGAGACGGTCGACTACGACCTGGAGGGGATCGCCCAGGCCGGTAATGGCGATTTCTGGCTGGCGTCGGAAGGCAACGGCAAGGCCAAGCCGAACCTGCTGATTCGCACCAATGCACAGGGCGAGGTGCTCGAAGAATATGCCCTGCCCGCAGACGTTGCGGCGCAGCAGACCAGCAATGGTTTTGAGGGTGTTGCGGTGGTCGGCGAAGGCGCCAGCACCCGCATTTACGTGGCTTTCCAGCGGGAATGGAAGAACGACCCGGCCGGAAAGGTGCGCATAGGCGTGTTCAATCCGAACAGTGGCGAGTGGGGCTTCTATCACTACCCGCTCGACCCAGCTGTCGAGGGCGGCTGGGTCGGGTTGTCCGAACTCACCTCGATCGGCAACGGCCAGTTCCTGGTCATCGAGCGCGACAACCAGCAGGGACCTGCGGCCGAGGTCAAACGCCTGTACCGCATCGATCTGGCCGGTATGCAGCCCGGCACCCAAGGCCAGCGTTTCCCTCTGGTCAACAAGCAACTGGCGCGTGACCTGCTGCCTGACCTGAAGCGCACCGGCGGCTGGGTGCTGGACAAGGTCGAAGGCGCCGCCGTCGACAGGCAGGGCCGCCTGTTCGTCGTGACCGACAACGATGGCGTGGAAGACGCTAGCGGCGAAACGCGCTTCATGCGTCTTGGCACGATCAAGCGATAGGACCAGCCGGACCGCCGACTCAGCGGCGCACGCAGCGGTGTTGGTTCGGCGGCTTCATCGCTACGCGGCATTGGCCTGCACCGCGACGGCCAGCGCGATCACCGTCAGGCCGCCATCTTCTCGCACTCCTCGGCGCACTTGCGGCAAGCATCAGCGCATGCCCGGCAGTGGTCCGCCTGGTGCTTGGCGCATTCTTCGGCACAGGCGCGGCAGGCTTGTGCGCAGATCCGGCACATTTCCTTGGCCAAGGCGCTATCACGAGTCATCAAGACGGCGGCAAGCGCGCAGAGATCGGCGCAGTCGCGGTCCAGCGTGATGCAGCCGGCCATCATCTTCACGTCTTCCTCGCGCAGGCAGGACGCCGCGCAGTTTTCGCAGACAAGTGCGCAGTTGGAGCATGCCTGGATACATGCCTGATACTTGGAATTGAGCATCGCTGTTCTCCTCGGTAAGTCGCTGTTGGGTAGGTCGCCATCCCGACGACACTGGTATTTCGTTTGGGGAACGCGGGCGTCTTAAGTTCAGCCTGATCCACCGAGCGGTATCTGTGTGTTCAGCACAGCACGGCCTCGGACGCCGGTACAATGCCCGCCTACTCCACTACGCAAACACGCCGATGACGTTCACCCTCGCAGCGCCTTGTGAGTTCCAGGAAACCATTCGCAAGAGCCGCTTTCTCGCCATGGCCGCCCCGGTATCCAGCCCTGAAGAAGCCCAGGCGTTCATTCAGGCGGTCAGCGATGCCACCGCGACACACAATTGCTGGGCGTGGAAGATCGGCAGTCAGTATCGGTTCAGCGATGACGGCGAGCCCGGCGGAACGGCAGGCCGGCCCATGCTGACTGCGATCGAAGGTCAGGACTGCGATCGGGTCGTGGTGGTCGTGATCCGCTGGTTCGGTGGCATTCAGCTCGGCACCGGCGGCCTGGCCCGCGCCTATGGCGGCTCTGCCGCGAAGTGTCTGCAGGCGGGCGTGCTTGTCGAGTTGGTCAGACGCGAGCGCTACGGCTGTCATTGCCGCTTTGCCGAGCTGGCCTTGTTCAAGGCGCGCCTGGGCGAATACGACACTTTGATCGAAAACGAGACGTTCGACGCAGAGGGTGCAGAACTGGTGCTGGCGTTACCGCCCGAGCAGTGGTCACGGCTGCAGCAAACGCTCGCGGACCTCAGCCGTGGTCGCAGCGAACTGCGCCTTCTGAACGCCTGACTGCCCGTCCCTGTGGGAACTGCAAGCAACACGGGAAGTCGCTATTACAACGGCACTGTGTTGGGTCAACCGTTCAGCTGCGCGCTTTGTCCCACCAATGTCGTGGTCGTGGAAGTGCCGAAGCACGCATTCCCGTTGCGATAGAGGAGTCAACCAATGAAAAGCAATTACAAGTGGGTCATCCCAGGCGCCGTGTTGCTCGCCTCCTTAGGCCTCGCCGGTTGCGATGTGGAAAAAACCGAAGAAGGCTCGCTGCCGGACGTAGAGGTCGAAGGCGGCAACATGCCCGAATACGATGTGGATGCGCCGGATGTAGATGTCAATACCGAGGAGAAGACCATCACGGTGCCTGACGTCGACGTCAATATGCCCGCAGACGACGAGCCGGATATGGGTGAGCCCGTCGAGCCCAACGTACCGGCTCCAACAACCGAGCCGACTCCACAAAACTAAA
Organism: Pseudomonas sp. IC_126; assembly: GCF_004331835.1. Classification (NCBI taxonomy): domain Bacteria; kingdom Pseudomonadati; phylum Pseudomonadota; class Gammaproteobacteria; order Pseudomonadales; family Pseudomonadaceae; genus Pseudomonas; species Pseudomonas sp. IC_126. The sequence goes on along the minus strand of NZ_SJSS01000002.1, from coordinate 1,008,360 downwards.
CGGCTGTGTGGCGGATGTTCTGACGAACCCGTTGTCCGTTTGAGCCATGCCCTCCTGTCAGGGCGTGGCGTTTTTTATTGATAAGTTTTCCACTGCTGCTGTGCATGGCTTTGTGGATAACATTGGGAAGAAGCGCGCAAGGCCAGTAGCAATGGGCGCTCGAGACGGTCGTTCATTTTTTAGCCAAACTGCGCCCACTTCAATTCAGAGCTCTGAAAGGCCTTGATTTAAAAGCATTTTTGGCGTTCCAAGCGGCCCGACAGGCTATAGCGGCAAAATGCTATCTCCCAAGCGATTTTTATACGCAATTTACGTGGAAAACTCTGTGGATAATCTTTGGATCGTCTATCGCCGGGCACGGCTGCGCTCGTTTGCAGCGTGTTGGTCAATTCTTGCGCAGGACAGGCGATCCGCTTAGTTTCGTCCCCGTGCGCCCTGACCTTGGGGTCAGCTCTTCGCGCGTTGTGGTTAGAATGGCGCTTTCCTACCGGACGGGGTTTCCTTATGTACGACTGGCTCAACGCCTTGCCTAAAGCCGAGCTGCACCTGCATCTCGAAGGTTCTCTCGAGCCCGAACTGCTGTTTCGCCTGGCCGAACGCAACAAGATCGCCCTGCCCTGGGGTGACGTAGACGCCCTGCGCAGCGCGTACGCGTTCGGTAATCTTCAGGAGTTTCTCGACCTCTACTACGCGGGCGCCGACGTGCTGCGTACCGAGCAGGACTTCTATGATCTGACCTGGGCCTATCTGCAGAAATGCGAAGAGCAGAACGTGGTCCACACCGAGCCCTTCTTCGATCCGCAGACGCATACCGACCGCGGCATCCCATTCGAGGTGGCCATGCGCGGCATCAGCGAGGCGCTGGCCGATGGCCGTGAATTGCTGGGCATCAGCAGCGGTCTGATCCTCAGTTTCTTACGTCATCTGCCTGAAGAGGCGGCTTTCAAGACGCTGGAGGAGGCGATGCCCTTCCGCGACGCTTTCTTCGCAGTCGGCCTGGACAGTTCCGAAATGGGTCATCCGCCGAGCAAGTTCGAGCGCGTGTTCGCCAAGGCGCGCGCAGAAGGCTTTCTCGCCGTCGCCCATGCCGGTGAGGAAGGCCCGCCGCAATACATCTGGGAAGCGCTGGATCTGCTGAAAGTCAGCCGCATCGACCACGGCGTTCGCGCCGCCGAAGACCCGAAGCTGATCGAACGCCTGATCGAGCAGCAGATTCCGCTCACGGTCTGCCCGCTGTCGAATACCAAACTCTGTGTGTTCGACGACATGAGCCAACACAACATCCTGCAATTACTGGAGCAGGGCGTGAAGGTCACGGTGAATTCCGACGACCCGGCCTATTTCGGCGGTTACGTGACGGAGAATTTCATGGCGCTGCATGAAAGCCTGGGCATGACGGAAGAACAGGCGCGCCGGCTGGCACAAAACAGCCTCGACGCACGGCTGGCGAACTGAGCGAAACCGGGCCGTTGTATCCGGTGGGCTGAAGCGGAACGCCGCCCGGCCCACCCTACAAGACCAATACCGGCCCAGTAGCCGTAAGTCAGTAGGGTGGGCTTCAGCCCACCAACAGCGGATGCTCGAGTGTGTCTGGCGGGCTAAAGCGGAACGCCCCGGCCCACCCTACTCGACTGATCAGGATTGCGGATCACGTTGCGCATTGAGCTGACCGGTGTACCAGGCCAGACACGCAGCCATCAGCGCGCAGACCGTAATCACCAACGCCATGGGTACGGCCGTGCCGTTGTGCAGCGCGCCGACCGCCGCCGATGCGCCAGCCGCGACCCCGAATTGCAGGCTCCCCATCAGCGCGGAGGCCAGCCCCGCCTGCTGGCCCTGGCCCGCCATCGCGCAGGCGGTCGCATTCGGCAGGATGCTGCCAAGGCTTCCCAATCCGATGAACAGCGGGACCAGCAACGGCCAGAGCGACGCCGGCTGGCTCCAGGCAATCACCAGCAGCGTGGCGCCGCATGCGAAGTAGAACCAGACGAAACGCCGCAACCAGAACCCCGGACCGCGAAGCCGCAACAATCGCGCATTGACCTGCGATATCACAATGAACCCCGCTGCGTTACAGCCGAACAGCCAACCGTAGTGCTCGGCAGGGATGCCGTATAGCTCGATGAATATGAACGGAGAACCGGCGATGTAGGCAAACATGCCTGCCATCGACACGCCGCCACAGAGCGCGAAGGCGATGAACTCGCGATCACGGAAGAGCCCGAGATAACGCCCCAGCGTGCCGCCGAGCGGGTGTTTCGGTGCATCGGCCGGGAGCGTTTCAGGCAACCGCAGGGCAACTGCGAGACCGCACAGTGCACTGAAAATCGTCAGCGCGACGAAGATCGATTGCCAGCCAAACGCATTCATCAGCAGCCCGCCGGCCAGCGGCGCAAGGATCGGCGCCACGCCCATCACCAGCATCAGCTGGGAGAACACCTTGGCGCCCTGAACAGGATCGCAGCTGTCGCGCACCACCGCGCGTGTCACCACGATTCCGGCACAACCGCCGAGCGCCTGGACCACGCGCGCGGCGATCAGCCAGTCCAGCGTCGGTGCGAACGAGCACGCCAACGAGGCCAGGGTAAACAGCGTCACGCCGATCAGCAGCGGCCAGCGTCGCCCGTAACGATCAGCCAGCGGCCCGTAGATCAACTGGCCGACCGCGAGGCCGATGAAATAAGCCGCCAGGGACAATTGCACATGTTCGACATCGGTAGAGAATGCTCGCGCTATGGCCGGAAACGCGGGCAGGTAGAAGTCGATGGCCAGCGGGCCAAAGGCGCTGAGGGCACCCAGAATCAGGAGAAGCGGGAGGGGCATCAAGGAAACTCGCAGAATGGGAATGCCGGTTCGCCAGCGCAGAACGGGTCGTGGCTGATTTCGAACGTTTACAGGAACGGTAAGATGCTGTTACATACAGGGACGTTTGTAAACAGCCAACGTTGCAGAGAATTGAGCAATCAACTCAGCACCATCCGCCTTCAGGACCCTAACGCAGCCTCAACGCTGCCGTAGTGCAGACATGCGAAGAACCAAAGAAGACGCCGAAAAAACCCGTATCGCCCTGCTCGCCTCGGCCGAGCGGTTGTTTCTGGACAAGGGTGTGGCGCACACCAGCCTCGATCAGATCGCTCGCGACGCTGGCGTTACTCGCGGCGCGGTGTACTGGCATTTCCAGAACAAGGCTCATCTGTTTCACGAAATGCTGAATCAGGTGCGGCTGCCGCCGGAACAAATGACCGAACGGCTCTGCAGCTGCACGCAACAGCAGCCTTTGCAGGTACTACGCGAACTCTGCATCGAGGGTCTCGGTGCGCTGGGTCGTGACGAGCAGAAACGCCGCGTGATGACCATCCTGTTGCATCGCTGCGAGTTCACCGAGGAGCTGCGCGAAGCCGAAGAGCGCCATCAGGCGTTCATCAATATGTTCATCGATCTTTGCGAAAAGCTGTTCGAGCACGCCGCCGACGCACTGTATCCGGGCATCACGCCGCGGCTTGCCGCACGCACGCTCCATGCATTGATCGTCGGCCTGTTCAGCGACTGGACGCGCGATCCTGATTTGTTCGACCCCGAGTCCGACGGCCCGGCCCTGATCGATCCAATATTCCGAGGACTGGTGCGCGATTGGGACCGTGCCCAGGCGAAAAACTGAGGCGCGCCGTCCTGGAATGGCGCGCCCGCTGCCGTGACGATTACCCGACCTGATAACCCTCCTGCTCGACGGCCTCGCGGATCGCCGATTCGCTCAGGTCACCCTCGACTTCCACCACACCGCTCTGGCGATCGATCCGGACCCGGGCCTGTGCGTCGAGCGCCTGAATCGCGTTGGTCACGGCGCGCTCGCAATGGGCGCAGGTCATCCCCTGTACGTTGAACGTCTGCATAGATAAGTCTCCTCTGTTCGTGGGCATGCTGTTCGGTGAGCATGATCAACCTTGCCATATAGGGAAGGTCAAACCTTCGCTGCGACGTCACTGGTCTTGACCTTTCCATAAGGTAAAGGTTGAAGATGCTGGCAACAGATCACTCGGGGAGCGAACCATGACCAGCTCAACCTTCACCCTACCCATCAGCGGCATGACATGCGCCAGCTGTGCCGGGCGAGTCGAACGTGCATTGCTGAAAGTACCCGGTGTGCAAAGCGCAGCCGTGAACCTGGCCGCCGAACAGGTCCGTATCGACGCCACCGAAGGCAACGCCGCCGAGCTGATCCGGGCCGTGGAAAAAGCCGGCTATGGCGTGCCGGTGAGCACGCTGGAACTCGCCGTGGAGGGCATGACCTGCGCCAGTTGCGTCGGTCGCGTCGAACGCGCCCTGCTCAAACTACCCGGCGTAAGCAGCGCCTCGGTAAACCTGGCCAGCGAGCGTGCCCGCGTCGAGGTGCTCGGCACGGCCGATCCAGCGGTACTGATACAGGCCGTCGAGGCCGCGGGGTATCAGGCTCGGGCCGCCAATACCGCACAGGCGAACACCGAAGATGGCAAGAGTCGCCTGTTGCGTGAACGCCTCGCCGTGATCGCCGCGCTGCTGCTGGCCGCGCCCTTAGTAGTCCCGATGTTGGGCGAGCCGTTCGGCCTGCACTGGATGCTGCCGCCGTGGATGCAGTTCCTGCTCGCCACGCCCGTGCAATTCATTCTCGGCGCTCGTTTCTATGTCGCCGGCTGGAAGGCCGTGCGCGCCGGCGCGGGCAACATGGACCTGCTCGTGGCGATCGGCACCAGCGCCGGTTATGGCCTGAGCCTCTATCAATGGTGGGCAGCGCCGGCGGGGCAGATGCCGCATCTCTACTTCGAAGCCTCGGCTGTGGTCATCGCCCTGGTGCTGCTGGGTAAATACCTGGAAAGCCGCGCCAAGCGCCAGACCAGCGCGGCCATCCGGGCATTGGAGGCGCTTCGGCCGGATCGTGCGGTACGGGTCATCGATGGCCGCGAAGAAGACGTCGCCATCACCGCGCTGCGACTGGATGACCTGGTGCTGGTCAAGCCCGGTGAGCGCTTCCCGGTCGATGGCGAGGTGGTGGAAGGCGAAAGTCAGGCCGACGAAGCCTTGATCAGCGGTGAGAGTCTGCCCGTCGGCAAAGCCCCCGGCGATCGCATCACCGGCGGTGCGATCAATGGCGAAGGCCGGTTGCTGGTACGCACCACGGCGCTCGGCGGCGAGACTGTCCTGGCACGCATCATCCGCCTGGTCGAAGATGCCCAGGCCGCCAAGGCACCGATCCAGAAGCTGGTGGACAAAGTCAGCCAGGTGTTCGTCCCGACCGTTCTGATCATTGCGCTATGCACCGTCGCCGGTTGGCTGCTGGCCGGCGCAGCGGTAGAGGTTGCGCTGATCAATGCCGTCGCCGTGCTGGTGATCGCCTGCCCCTGCGCCCTCGGACTGGCAACGCCGGCGGCGATCATGGCCGGCACGGGCGTGGCGGCGCGCCACGGCATTCTGATCAAGGACGCCGAGGCGCTGGAAGTCGCCCACGCGGTTACGGCGGTGGCCTTCGACAAGACCGGAACCCTGACGTCAGGCGAGCCGCGGATTGTCCATCTGCACTCTATCGACGGCGATGAATCCGAGCTGCTGCGACAGGCCGGTGCACTGCAACGCGGCAGCGAGCATCCTCTGGCGCGGGCGGTATTGGACCGTTGCGCGGAGCAGGCATTGACGGTCGCGGACGTGAGCCGCAGCCAGTCGCTGACCGGTCGCGGCATCGCCGGCGAGCTTGACGGCCGTTCGCTGGCGCTGGGCAACCGCCGCATGCTCGATGACAGCGGCCTGCAACCGGGCGATCTGGGCGCCAAGGCCGAGGCCTGGGAAGCCGAAGGACGCACCCTGTCGTGGCTGATCGAAACAGCACCGCAACCGCGCGTGCTCGGCCTGTTCGCCTTTGGTGACAGCCTCAAGGAAGGCGCCGCCGATGCCATCGCTCACCTCAATGCGCGACATATTCGCAGCCACCTGATCACTGGCGATAACCGGGGCAGCGCTCGGGTGGTGGCCGAGGCATTGCAGATCGATAGCGTGCATGCCGAGGTGCTGCCGGCAGACAAGGCCGCCACGGTGGCCGACTTGAAGAAAAACGGCGCGGTGGTAGCGATGGTCGGTGACGGCATCAACGATGCGCCAGCGCTGGCGGCAGCCGACGTCGGCATCGCCATGGGCGGCGGCACCGACGTGGCGATGCATGCAGCCGGCATCACCCTGATGCGCGGCGATCCACGACTGGTGCCGGCGGCGCTGGAAATCAGCCGGCGCACCTACCGCAAGATCCAGCAAAACCTGTTCTGGGCCTTCATCTACAACTTGGTGGGCATCCCGCTGGCCGCGCTGGGCTTTCTCAGCCCGGTGGTAGCCGGTGCGGCGATGGCGTTGTCGAGCGTCAGCGTGGTCAGCAATGCCTTGCTGCTCAAACGCTGGAAGCCTGAGGAATGAGCACGTATGCCCTGAGGCTGCGACTCGGGAATCGAATAGACCTTCAAACGAGGGAAGCCACATGAACATCGGCCAAGCCGCGAAGAAAACCGGTCTGTCAGCGAAGATGATCCGCTATTACGAATCCATTGAGCTGATCTCGCCGAGCGGGCGCAGCGCCAATGGCTATCGTCATTTCGGCGAGGAAGACCTGCACCGCCTCGCCTTCATCAAGCGCTCGCGCGATCTGGGCTTCTCGCTGGAAGAAGTGGGTCGGTTGCTGACACTCTGGCAGGACCGCCAGCGAGCCAGTGCAGATGTGAAGGCGCTGGCCGGCGCGCACATTGACGAGCTGAACCAGAAGATCGCCGAACTGGTGAGCCTGCGCGATACGTTGCAACAGCTGATCGACCACTGCCATGGTGATCACCGCCCCGACTGCCCCATCCTTCAGGACCTGGCGTCCGGGTGCGGTTCGAACCCGCAACGGTGATACAGCCGCGAGGTGCGTCGCCACGTCACTGGTAAGTCCACTTGTCTGAATCATTGCAATATGTAAACCCGATGAATAAACTTCCGCCCATGCAAGGCGGTCAGCGGCTTTATTGCCACTGGCGTTTCACCGGGCTTAATTCCAGCCCTGATCACGCCGCCTTGTCTCCAGAGGCCTCTGGCCTTCCCCGCGTCACCTGAACCAATAAAAAGAAGAATAGGCTGCCTTGCCTGCAGCCTGTTCGGTAGATTCGTTCGCCACTTCCCGGCGTCCCTGACCTGATTCGGCGTCGCACTGCGCGCCCTGCCTCGCCACATCACGTGTGGCGGTCAGCTTCAGTGTCACGGCGCTCGGTATGGTCATACCAATTATCCGAGCAGACCCATGCGGCCATGTCATTGGTCAACAGGTGCGCATTCGATAATTGACTAGGGCAACGAAACCACCGATGAAAAAACTTACAGTGGCGCTCTTGTGCTTGGGCCTGGCCGCCTGCTCCAAGCCCAACGAGCCCGAGAAAACCGTTGATGTACTGCTAATTGGCGGCGGCATCATGAGCGCGACCCTAGGCACCTACCTGCACGAGCTCGAGCCCGAATGGACCATCGACGTCTACGAGCGCCTGCCCAGCGTCGCCGATGAAAGCTCCAATGCCTGGAACAATGCCGGTACCGGCCATTCCGCATTCTGCGAGCTGAACTACACCCCGCAGAAAGCCGATGGCAGCATCGACATCAGCAAGGCTGTGACCATTGCCGAGTCGTTCGAGATTTCCAAGCAGTTCTGGGCGCATCAGGTCGAGCGCGGCGTGCTTCAGGAGCCGCGCCGGTTCATCAATTCCGTCCCGCACATGAGCTTCGTCTGGGGCGAGGACAACATGGAATTCCTGCGCAAACGTCATGCGGCGCTGCAACAAAGCCCGCTGTTCAGCGACATGGAGTACTCCGAGCAGCCCGAGCAGATTGGCGAATGGGTTCCGCTGCTGATGAACGGCCGCGACGAAACCCAGCCGATCGCCGCCACGCGCATGTCACTCGGCACCGATGTGAACTTCGGCGAGATCACCCGCCAGCTGTTCGATGCACTGGGCAAGAACGAGCAGGTCAAGCTGCAACTGCAGCATGAAGTGCGCGACATCGTGCGCAACGACGACGGCACCTGGACCGTGGTCTCGGCCAACCTCGCCGACGGTGAAGCTCAGACCAGCGTCAAGGCCCGCTTCGTCTTCATTGGCGCCGGTGGCGGCGCGCTGAAGCTGCTGCAGATGGCTGACATTCCCGAAGCCAAAGGCTATGCCGGCTTCCCGGTGGGCGGCCAGTTCCTGATGACGCGTAACCCCGAAGTCGTTGCCCAGCACCAGGCCAAGGTCTACGGCCTGGCATCGGTCGGCTCCCCACCGATGTCCGTTCCGCATCTGGATACCCGTGTGATCGACGGCGAGAAAGTGCTGCTGTTCGGACCCTTCGCGACCTTCTCCAGCAAGTTCCTGAAGAACGGCTCGCTGATGGATCTGCCTCGCTCGGTCAGCACCGACAACGCACTGCCGATGATCCAGGCCGGCCTGGATAACCTCGACCTGAGCCAATATCTGGTCGGGCAGCTGATGCTCAGCCAGGAAGACCGCATCGAGGAGCTGAAGAATTACTTCCCCGAAGCGGATGCCAGTGACTGGGAACTGATCACTGCAGGGCAGCGCGTGCAGATCATCAAGGACGATGCCGAGAAAGGCGGCGTGCTGCAGTTCGGCACCGAAGTCGTCAGTTCCGCAGACGGCTCCATCGCCGCCCTGCTGGGTGCCTCGCCGGGCGCCTCCACGGCCGCGCCGATCATGCTCAACCTGCTGAAGAAGACCTTCGCTGAACAGGTCGAGTCGCCGGAATGGCAAGCGAAGCTGAAAACCATCTTCCCGTCCTACGGCCTGGCACTGAACGACGACGCGGACCTCACCGCGCGTGTGCGCGCCTTCACCAGTCAGCAACTGCAGCTCGACGTGCCGGCCGCTCAGGCCGCGGTGAAGCCGAGTGCAACTCCGGTGAACTGAGGCACTCGCTCGAACGAGAAACCCGCTTCGGCGGGTTTCTTTTTTGTGACCCGATGCCCGCGCTTAGGCGTCGCAAACAGCTCGCCCCACTCATTTAATTGGCGTCATATTCACGTCGCAGGGATACGCCGGCTCCGCCGATAGCGCAGCGGCTCAGTGCGACGATGACCGACAGCTTCTTTGATCCTCATTTATTGGTATCTGCATGAACAGATGGTTTGGAAACATTGGCGTCAGCCGCAAGCTCACCATCGGCTTCGGTGCCGTCCTGATCCTTACGCTTGTTCTGGCCTGGATCGGCTGGGGCAGCTTAAGCAGCGTCATCCAGCGCAGCGGCTGGATGACGCAAATCGCCCAGCTCAACAACGACCTGACGGATCTGCGCATCGCGCGCCTGCAACTCATGTTGGCCAACGGCGATGCAACCACCAGCGCACGCGTGGACCAGACGCTGGACGTCTACCTGACCCATCAGACCAAGCTGCTCAACTCCTTCAAAAACCCGGTGAACGTGGCGATGCTCAAGGAGCAGGCCGGCTACAACGAGCTGTTCCGCCGCTCGCTGGACGACATGCGCCAGGGTTATGCGCTGGCCAACGACGCCCGACAGACGATCGATGACAATGCCTCACGGCTCGGCGAACTCACCACGCAAGTCAGCGCACGGGTCATGCAGCTGGCCGAAGACAACGACCAGCACCTCGGGCAGTACCGCGCCATCACCGAGGTCAAGGAAGCGATCAAGCAGGCTCAGTATCTGCTGCGAATCTACATGGCCTCTTCGACCTCGCAGAACGCCCAGGCCGTCTATACGCAGCTCGATGCAACCCTGGCCACCCTGGACCGGCACCACGGCGCCCTCCAGCTGACCAGCCGGGATGCGGCGCCGCAAATTCGCACGCTTCTTGGCCAGTACCGCACGGCAATCGAATCGCTCGAAGCCGCGACCCAGGCAATCGCCAAGGCACGCCAGGGCATGATCGACCATCAGACGGAAATCCTGCGACTGAGCAAGGCACTGTATGCCTATCAGCTGGAACGGCTGGATATCGAGGGCAGCGAAGCGGGCAATCGCCTGATTCTCAGCGCAACATTGGCTGTACTGCTCGGCATTCTGGCGGCGTGGCTGATCACCCGGCAGATCGTTCTGCCGCTGCGCACCACCCTCGCGGACGTCGAACGCATCGCCGCGGGCGACCTGACCGCCACCGCGCAGATCACCCGCCGCGACGAACTGGGCGTTCTGCAGCAGGGCATCCAGCAGATGGGCAGCACCCTGCGAGCGTTGATCGGCGGCATTCGCGACGGCGTGAGCCAGATCAGCAGCGCCGCCGAGGAGCTGTCGGCGGTGACTACCCAGACCAGCGCCGGGGTCATTAGTCAGAAAGAGGAAACCGATCAGGTCGCCACCGCCATGCATGAGATGTCGGCCACTGTCCATGAAGTCGCGCAGAACGCCGAACAGGCGGCGCGGGCTGCCACCGAGGCGGATATCGAAGCGAGCGACGGCGACCGCGTGGTTGCCGAGGTGGTCACGCAGATCGAACGCATGGCCAGCGAAGTCATCCGCTCCTCGGAAGCGATGGCGGCGCTGCAGCGCGACAGCGACAAGATCGGCAGCGTGATGGGCGTGATTCGCGCCGTGGCCGAGCAGACCAATCTGCTGGCGCTCAACGCTGCCATCGAGGCGGCGCGCGCGGGCGAAGCCGGTCGCGGTTTCGCCGTTGTAGCCGATGAAGTGCGCGGCCTGGCGCAGCGTACGCAGAAATCCACCGAGGAAATCGAACAACTGGTCACCGCCCTGCACAACGGCACCCAGCAGGTCGCGGCCATCATGCAAAGCAGCCGCAATCTCACCGATAGCAGCGTCGAACTGGCGCGTCGCGCGGGTAGCTCGCTTGCCAGCATCACCCGCACCGTGTCCAACATCCAGGCGATGAACCAGCAGATCGCCACGGCGGCGGAAGAGCAGAGCGCCGTAGCCGAGGAAATCAGCCGGAGCGTGGTGAACGTACGCGACGTCTCCGAGCAGACCGCCGCAGCCAGCGAGCAGACGGCTGCATCGAGCGTCGAACTGGCCCGTCTGGGCAGTCAGTTGCAGACGATGGTCAGTCGCTTCCGTATCTGACCGGTCGTTGCCCGAGGCCAGGCATTGCGCCTGGCCTCGCTTGCATCAACTCCCCTGCGATTGCAGATAGTTCTGCAGGCCGATGCGGTCGATCAGTCCCAGTTGCTGCTCGAGCCAATACGCATGATCTTCTTCGGTGTCCATCAACTGCAGCGCAAGAATGTCACGCGTCTGGTAGTCGCCGTGCTGCTCGGCCAGCGTGATGCCCTTGGCCAGGGCTTCGCGCACTTTGTACTCCAGAGCCAGATCGCTGCGCAGCATCTCGGGCACGGTATGCCCGGCGTTTATCGCATGGGGCGTCATGTCAGGCGTGCCTTCGAGGAACAGGATGCGTTGCAACAGCGCATCGGCGTGCTGGGTTTCCTCTTCCATCTCGTGGTTGATGCGCTCGTAGAGCTTGGAGAATCCCCAGTCGGCATACATTCGCGAGTGCAGGAAATACTGATCGCGCGCGGCCAGCTCTCCACGCAGCAGTTCTTTCAGATATTCGATGATCTGTGGCTGACCTTGCATTGCGACTCTCTCCTGCGCTGATCTGAAAACCCGGGCAATGATACGCCCAATCGGCATCGGACGAACCGCTGCCCCCATTGTCGCGGGCAAAACCGCCTGACCGGCCGGTCACTACAGCATAGGTCGAACTCCCGAGCCGGAGCGGGGCTCTACTGAATCTGTCGCAGCGTTTCGCATCGTCGCCGCGACGCCTTTGCCCGCCCTATCAGGAGTACGGATGCCGCAGCCAATGCGAACACCCCGAGGCCCGCTATCACATTCCCGCATCACCGCCGCCTTGTGCGCATTGCTGTTCTTGTCCGGCTGCGCCGACGACGAGACGCCCGCTCAAGTGCCGCCGCGCGTGGCCTTCGTCGAGCCGCTGCAACGCATCGATCACGGCCCGCAGACCCTGCGCTTTCCTGGCGTGGTCGAGAGCGTGACCACCACACAACTGGCTTTCCAGGTACCGGGGCGTGTCGAACGCATGCTCGTCGATGAAGGCGAGCGCGTGGAAAAGGGCCAGCCGCTGGCCAAACTCGACCGCACGGATTATGAGCTGCAACTGCGTGAGGCCGAGGCTCGGCTGCGCCAGCTGGAAGCGGACCTGGCACGCAAGCGCACGTTGCTCGCGGAAGGCATTCTCGCGCCGGCGGCGGTCGAGCCGTTGCAGGCCAATGTCGTGGCGGCGCGCGTCGCCCGTGACAGCGCGCTGCGTGACATCGACCACAGCACGCTGAATGCCCCTTTCGACGGCGTCGTCGCGCGGCGCCTGGTCGAGCCGGACATGGTGGTCGCCACCGGTTCGTCCGTACTCGAACTGCAGAATAACCAGCACATCGAGGTCACGGTCGACCTGCCCGAGACCGCCGCCTTGAACGTCCCGCTGAACGCCACCTTGCAGGCCGAAGGCGAGCTGGTCATTGCCGACCTGACGCTGCCGTTGACCTACAAAGAGCACAGCACCCAGCCACGCGAAGGCTCGCGCACCTATCGTCTGACGCTGCGAGGCGACCCGCCGGCAGACTACAACCTGCTGCCGGGGATGGCCATGCGGGTTCGCCTGCAGCGCCCGCCCGCCGCGCAGGACGATGCGCCGCCACGTTTTCGCCTGCCGCTGACGGCTGTACAAGCGGCACCGAACGGCAGCCACTATCTGTGGCTAGCGGTGGACGGCCACGTCCAGCGCCGCGACCTGCAACTCGAACGCATCGAAGCGGATCATGCGGTGGTCAGCGGCGAGCTGAACGATCAGATGCTGGTGGTGGTGGCCGGTGGCAGCAAGCTGTCCGAAGACCAACCGATCAAAGCCGAACGGCGGAAGTGAGCGGATGGACTTAGCCCGTTACGCCATCTGCAAGCCGGTCAACATCTGGGTGTTGCTGCTGATCTGCCTGATTGGTGGGACCATCGCGTTCTTCGAGATGGGTCGCCTGGAAGATCCCGAATTCACCATCAAGGAAGCCATCGTCACGGTGCAATATCCCGGCGCGACCGCCATTGAGGTCGAGCAGGAAGTCACCGAGCCTTTGGAAAGCGCCATCCAGGAACTCGCGGAGATCAAGGAAATCCGCTCACGCTCGATGATAGGCCAGGCCGAAATCCGCGTGGAAATCCAGGACCGCTACACCGGCGAGCAACTCGATCAGATCTGGGACAAGCTGCGCAACAAGCTCGACGATGCCCGCCAGGAGCTGCCACCGGGTATCGATCCGCCGCTGGTCAATGATGATTTCGGTGACGTCTACGGCATTTTCTTCGCCCTCACCGGCGACGGCCTGACCCTGGAAGAACTGCACGAAGTAGCCAAGGATCTGCGCCGCGGCCTGATCACGGCCGATGGCGTTGGCCAGGTTGAAATCGCCGGCGTGCGCGAGGAACGGATTCTGGTCGAGGTCGATCAGGCGCGCCTGGCCGCATTGCGTCTGTCTCCGCAGGAACTGGTCGCCGCGCTCAGCGACGCCGATGCCGCGGTGGAGGCCGGCGGTGTTCGCGCCGGTGAGTTCTTCGTGCACATCCGCCCGAGCGGCGCCTTCGATTCGCTGGATGCCCTGCGCGCGTTGCCGGTCGGCCAGGGCCAGCAGAGCGTGGATCTGGGCTCCATCGCCACATTGAAACGCGAGTACGCGGAGCGGCCTCGCCAGATCATCCGCCATAACGGTGAACCGGCGCTGACGCTAGGAATCAGCGGCATTTCAGGCAGCAACATTGTCGAGGTAGGCAATAGCGTCGAAGCAGCGCTGCAGGCCATGCAGCATCTGGTGCCGCTGGGTGCCGAGCTGCATCCGCTCTACCAGCAGCACAGCATCGTCAACGAGTCGGTTAACAGTTTCGCGCTGAACGTCTTCCTGTCGGTGGCGATCGTCGTCGGCGTGCTGTGTCTGGCCATGGGCCTGCGCGCCGGCATGATCATCGGCGCGGTGCTGTTCCTGACGGTGCTCGGCACGTTGCTGTTGATGTGGCTGGCCGGAATCGAGCTGGAGCGCATTTCACTCGGCGCGCTGATCATCGCCATGGGCATGCTGGTGGACAACGCCGTGGTGATCTGCGATGGCATGTTGATCCAGAAGCAGCGCGGCATGAGCATCCTCGACGCGTCACGCAAGACCCTGCAACAGACGCAATGGCCGCTGCTGGGCGCGACCATCATCGGCATTCTGGCGTTCGCCGGGATCGGTCTGTCGCAAGACACCACGGGGGAATTCCTGTTCTCGCTGTTCTTCGTCATCGCCGTCTCACTGCTGCTGAGCTGGCTGCTGGCGCTGCTGGTGGTGCCGCTGTTCGGCCATTACCTGTTGGAGCGCAAAGATGACCGGCAAGCGGACGACGCGAACGGTGCCGACGAGGCCTACAGCGGACCGATCTACAACCGTTACCGTCGCATGGCCGGCGCTGTGCTGGCGCGCCCCTGGCTGACGCTGGGGGTATTGGTGGTGCTTACCGTGCTCAGCGTGCTGGGTTTCAGCCGTGTGCCGCAGAGCTTCTTCCCGCCGTCGAGCACACCGCTTTTCTACGTCAATCTGTTCCTGCCGCAGGGCACGCACATCCGCGAAACCAGCCGCACCGCCGAAGACGTCGAGGGTTACCTGGAGGGGCTCGACGGCGTCACCGATGTGTCCACTTTCGTCGGGGCGGGCGCGTCGCGCTTCATGCTGACTTACGCGCCGGAGCAGCCCAACTCCTCGCTGATGCACTTTCTGGTGCGCACCGAAGACGCCGAGGTGATTGCCGAGCTGGTTGGCGAAGTGAATCAGACATTGCCGGGCCGCTACCCTTCTGCCGATGTCGCCGCCGCGCAATTCCTGTTCGGACCCAACGCCGAAGCCAAGCTCGAAGCACGCATCAGTGGCCCCGAACTGGATGAGTTGCGCCAATTGTCCGCCGAAGGTCAGCGCATCCTTCAGGAACAGGGACAGGTCTTCAACATTCGCGACGACTGGCGCGCCCCGGTGCCGGTGCTACGCCCGCAACTGGATCTGGACCGCCTGGCCGATGCGGGGCTGACCCGTCAGCAGGTGGCGCAAGCATTGGCCGTGGCCAGCGAAGGACAGCAGGTAAGCGTTTTCCGTGATGGTGACGAGCTGATCCCGATATTGCTACGCGCAACGCCCGAGGATCGCACGGCACCAGGCGACCTGCTGCAACGGCTGATCTGGAGCCCGTCGACCAGCCGCTACGTGCCGCTGGCACAGGTGGCCGATGGCATCGAGGCCACCACTGAAGAATCGATGATTCGCCGCTACGGTCGCGAGCGCACCATCGCCGTGCGCGCCGAACCGCGCGACGGAGAAAACACCAACGTAGCCTTCCAGCGGATTCGTCCGCTGATCGAGGGCATCGAATTGCCGGTCGGTTACTCGCTGGAATGGGGCGGCGACCATGAGCAGTCTTCCGACGCGCAGCAGGCTCTGGCCAGCACGTTGGCGCTGCCGTACTTAGCGATGGTGCTGGTCACGGTGCTGTTGTTCGCCAAGGTCCGCCAGCCGCTGATGATCTGGCTGGTAGTGCCGATGGCGCTGTGTGGTGTCACCCTCGGCCTGCTGCTGACCGGCCAGGCATTCGGCTTCATGGCGCTGCTCGGCCTGCTCAGCCTGACCGGCATGCTGATCAAGAACGCCGTGGTGCTGGTGGATGAGATCGACCGGCAGATCGCCGACGAGGTACCGCGCCTGACCGCCATTATCGAGGCATCCGCCTCGCGCTTACGGCCCGTGGTCATGGCTGCGGGCACTACGGTGTTGGGCATGGTGCCACTGCTGTTCGATCCATTTTTCGCCAACATGGCAGTGACCATCATGGGCGGGCTGGGTTTCGCCACGTTGCTCACATTGTTGGCGGTGCCGTGCCTGTACCTGCTGTTCATGCGCGTCAAACCGGAGGAAACCTGATGCCGCGCCGATTGCCTCGCACGCCCCTGATCTGCGCATTGGCATTGGCGCTCGGCGCCTGCTCCAGCGTGCCGGAGCGGCCCGAGCCCGATGTGCCGGAATCCTGGTTTCATGCGGTGCGCGAGCAACCGGCAGACGCTGAGGCGCTCGCCGACTGGTGGCGGCAATTCGAGGATCCGGCGTTGACCCAGCTGGTGCACCGGGCATTGGAAAACAACCGCGACATCCGTCTGGCGATGCTGCGCGTTGACACCGCGCGGGCGCAGTTGCGTCAGGCTCGCGCCGGGCTTTTCCCAACTTTCGATCTGCCAGGTTCGGCCAGCCGCCAGTGGATTGAAAACAACAACGAGCCGAATCCCGACAGCCCCATCGGCGAGTTCATCCCGGATGACGACGTGATCACCTTCGACAGCTGGGAACTGGCGCTACAGGCCACCTGGGAGTTGGATATCTTCGGCGCCACCCGCGCGCGGACAGACAGTGCACGGCAGCAGATTCGCTCGGCCCAGGCCCAGGCCATCGCCGCTCGGCTGGCGGTTGCCTCGAATACGGCGCAAGGCTATATGCAACTGCGCGCGCTGGAAGGCCAGCGGGCGTTGCTGGTCGAAGGCATCGAATTGGCCGCGGAACTTGAGCGTATCGCCCGCGCGCTGTTCGAGGCCGGCGAGGTCACCCGCCTGGATGTCGAGGCCAGCGCCGCGGAGCGGGCTTCGCTGGAAGCCGATCTCGATGAGCTGGACATCAACCTGGCCGAAGCGCGACTGGCATTGGATACGCTACTCGCCGAACCACCAGGCAGCATCGCGCGACAGCTCGCGGCATCGACCGAAGTGCCGCTGGCAGACCAGCCCATTCCGCCGGGGCAACCGCTGGACCTGCTGCGCAGACGCCCGGATCTGATCGCCGAAGCCGCGCAATTGGAGGCCGCACAACTGCAGTCGCTAGCCGCTCGCCGCGACCTGTTTCCGACGCTGGCCCTGCAGGCTGCCGTAGGCCGTTCAGGGCTGGCGCTGGGGGATGCCATTTCCAGCGCTTCCAACTTTGCCCGCCTAGGCGCAACCTTTGGCCTGCCCTTCCTCGATTACCGGCGACGCGGCGCAGCCATCGAACTGGCCGATGTCGAGGGTGAAAGCACGTATCTTGGTTTTCAACAGGCCCTGGCCGAGGCGTTGGAAGAGGTAGAACGATCATTGGTACGCATCGACGGGCAGCAACGCCGCCTGAATTCGCTGCGTAACACCCTGCGCCATCGCCAGTACGCCTACGAGCTCGCGCAGAAGAGCTATCGATTGGGCGAGGCGAATCTCAACGAAGTACTCGATGCCCAACGCGGCTCGCTGCAGGCGAGGCAGCAAGCCCTGCAAGGCCGTACTGCTCTGGCGACAGCGCAGGTCGCGCTGTTCGTGGCGCTGGGTGGTGGTTGGGAGATGGATCCGAATGCGCTCGGAGCCGGGACGGACGCCGAGACGTCAGGCCAGTAGAGTTAGCCCGCCGAACGCGAGTGGGTCTGATGGCGCCAGGCGCTCCGGCGTCTTGGACGCAAGCGTCCCGAAGCGCCGTGCCCACGCGGGAGCGTGGGTACGATCCAACTTTTATTTCATCGATTATCGAGCGGTTTGATGCGCGGGTTTCGCCCTGCTGGGCGAGTCACTTTTTCCAAACGCGGGAAAAGTAACCAAAAACGCTTGCCCCTGCATACGGCCCCGGCTGCGCCGGGGTTCGTTCGCTCCATCGCCGCACCGAGGGTCGTCGTACAAGGGCCATCCACCCTTTACGACTCTCGCCGCATCCCTGCGGCTCGCCCCTCTACGCAACGATTCCGCTCACCCTTCTGAAAGGGGCGGTTGGTGTTGCCTGATGGGTTCGTGCATCGGGCCAAAAAGCCAAAGCAAGGATTTTATGATCTCTCACTCGCCCAGCAGGGCGAAACCCGACCATCAAGCGACTCGACAAACAAGTCGCGACTCAACAAGCCATCACCCCCGCATCCACGGCGGCGTCGGCGGCTCGTCGTTGGGCTCATCCGTCGCATTGCGCAACGCTTCCTTACGCGCCTGTTCGGCCAAAGTGGCTTTAATCTCACGCATCACCGCGTCCAGGTCAGCAGCATCCTCCGGCTCGGCAAATTCACCGGTCAGCTCGGTATCCGGCGTCAGCTTGCCGTCCTCATAAAGCGCCCACATTTCCTTGGCATAACGGGTGAACTTGAGTTCCGGCGCGAACTGCCCGAAGTACGCCGACATGTTGCCGACGTCGCGCTCGAGCATCTCGAACGCATGGTTATTCCCTGCCGCGTCGACCGCCTGCGGCAGGTCAATGATGACCGGGCCGTACTCGTCGAGTAGCACGTTGAACTCGGACAGGTCGCCATGCACCAGACCGGCGCAGAGCATCTTCACCACCTCGCCGATCATGAAGGCATGAAATTCGCGGGCATCGTCGGGGTGTAGATCAACGTCGTTGAGCCGTGGTGCGGCATCGCCATCCTCGCCAGAGATCATTTCCATCAACAGGACGCCGTCGAGAAAGTCATACGGCTTGGGTACGCGTACGCCAGCATCGGCCAGACGGAACAATGCCGCCACTTCGGCGTTCTGCCAGTTCTCTTCCTTTTCCTTGCGCCCGTGCTTGGAGCCCTTGGCCATGGCTCGGGCGTCGCGGCTGCTGCGTACCTTGCGACCTTCCTGGTACTTCACCGCCTGACGAAAACTGCGGTTGTTGGCTTCTTTGTACACCTTCGCGCAACGCAGCTCTTCACCGCAGCGCACCACATATACAGCTGCTTCCTTGCCGCTCATCAGCGGCCGCAGCACTTCGTCGATCAGCCCATCCTCGACCAGCGGCTCGAGTCGTTTTGGCGTTTTCATCAGTGGCTTACAGACCCTATTCGACTATGCAGGCCTGCAGGTTACGGTAATCGTCAGCACGCTTCCATGCTCGCCAGCAAGTTTGAAAGCGCATTGCGGATTGGCATCGCAGGCGAGCAGGACGGACAATCGAACCCGACTACCCAAGGAGCCGCGCAATGATCGATTTTGACCGCTGCTGGCAAGCCCTCAGCGAACGCGACGCAGACTTCGATGGCCGCTTCGTGTTCGCGGTACGCTCGACCGGCATCTTCTGCCGCCCAAGCTGCCCGGCGCGTCGCCCCCGGCGGGACGGCGTGAGTTTCTTCAGCAATTCAGCCGACGCCGAAGCCGCCGGCTATCGCGCATGCAAGCGCTGCGCACCGCATGGCCAGAGCCCGACTGAGCAGCTGGATGCGCTGGTAATCGCCGCCTGCCGTCTGCTCGATGAAAATTCCGAGCCGATGACGCTGGACCGGCTGGCTGCCCGTATCGGCCTGTCCACCTCGCACCTAGCCCGCGCATTCAAGGCCCGAACCGGCCTTACGCCTCACGCATGGGCGGCGGCGCGCCGACGCGAGCGGTTGGAGGCGCAGCTCCCAGGCGCCGAATCGGTACTAGGCGCAGCACTGGAATCAGGCTATGGCAGCACGCGCGGCGCCTACCAAGACATTGCCGCACTCAGCCCAGCACAGCGTCGGCGCAAGGGGGCCGGCGAAGCTCTGCGTTATGCGATCAGCCCCTGCCCCCTGGGATTACTGCTGGTCGCCGCCAGCGACAAGGGCATCTGTGCCCTGTTGTTCGCCGACGAGGAGAAGGCTCTGCTCGACGAGCTTCAATCCCGCTTCGCCGCGGCGGAACTGACATGCGATCAGGCCGGGCTCGGCGAGTGGCTGCGCTCGATCCTGGAGCAATTGCAAGAGCCAACCCGCGCTGCGCTGTTGCCGCTGGACTTACGCGGCACGGCATTTCAGCAACGCGTCTGGCAGGCCTTGCAGAATATTCCGGCCGGCGAGACTCGCCGTTACGGCGAACTCGCCGCGAGCCTGGGCACCCATGCGCGCGCCGTCGCCCGAGCCTGCGCCAGCAATCCAATCGGGCTGCTGGTGCCGTGCCACCGCGTCGTCGGGGCCAACCAGGCGCTGACCGGTTACCGCTGGGGCATCGAGCGCAAGACCGCTCTGCTCGAATCGGAGCGAGGAAAATCGGGAGCCTGACGGCGATCTGGCGGTCGGATATTCCACGCCACCGGAAAAGAGCCGCCGCCATGACCGAACTGAAACGCTACCGTATCCATTACCTGATTAATGGCAACCCGGCGTCGCTAACGCTGGACGCCTTCGAGGAGCCCGCCATCGAGCAGGCCGAGCTGGAGATTCTTCTGCACCACGTCAGGGAACCGCGCGCAGCCACCGATGCGCCTTGGGAGATTCCGGAGCGCGCCAGCGAGCACAGCCGCATGGCCGAGCTGGGCGTCAGTGACATTCAGATCGAAGAGGAAAGGCGCTGAGCGCCCATGACCCGATGCCACGAAAGGAGACGCCCGCCGTGCGCCTGATCGACACCCACACGCACCTCGACTTCGACCCCTTCGACACCGACCGCAGCGAGGTGCTGGCCCGTTGCGCCCGTGTGGGCGTCGAGCGCGTGCTGGTGCTCGGCGTGCATCAGGCCAACTGGAAGAGGGTCTGGCAAATGGCGCTGGACGAGCCCGCCGTGCACGCCGCGCTGGGCCTGCATCCAGTCTTTCTGCAGGATCATCGACCGGAGCACATGGACGAGTTGCGCGATTGGCTGCAACGTCTGCAAGGGGAAGAAAAGCTCTGCGCCATCGGTGAGATCGGCCTGGACTATTACATCGAGGGTCCGGACAAGGAGAGGCAGCAGCACATTCTCGAAGCCCAGCTGGACCTGGCGGGCGAGTTCGAGCTACCGGTACTGCTGCACGTACGCCGCGCCCATGCAGCGATGATCGCGACGCTGAAGCAGCGCAAGCTCAAGCGCGCCGGCATCGCCCACGCTTTCAGTGGCAGCTGGGAAGAGGCCCGCGAGTACATCAAGCTCGGCTACAAGCTCGGCCTGGGCGGCGCCGGTACCTGGCCACAGGCGCACCGCATGCACCGCGTGCTGCAGCAGCTACCGCTGGACAGCATCGTGCTGGAAACCGACGCGCCCGACATCACCCCTCACAGCCATGCCGGCCAGCGCAACAGCCCGGAATTTCTTCCCGATATCTGTCGCGGGCTGGCGGAACTGCGCGGTATCGCCCCCGAAGAGTTGGCCGAGGTCAGCTATTGCAACAGCTGTGAGCTGTTCGGCTGGCGCTGAGCCTATACGCGGAACGCGCCAATGAGTTGCTGCAACCGACCAACCAGTGCGCTGAGCTCGCGGCTGGCTTGCTCGGTATGCCCAGCGCCTTCGGCGGTACGCTGCCCGGCTTCGTTGATCGCGACGATGTTGCGATCGATATCGTGCGCGACGGCGGTTTGTTCCTCCGCAGCCGCGGCGATCTGCTGGTTCTGATCGACGATGACGCCGACCGCACCGAGAATGTTTTCCAGCGCCTGACGAACCTGGGCCGACTGATTGACTGTCGCATCGGCCATCGAATGGCTGGCATGCATGGTCTTCACCGCAGCGCCGACACCGCCCTGAAGTCGCGCGATCATCTGCTCGATTTCTTCGGTGGACTGCTGGGTGCGTCTGGCCAGGTTGCGCACTTCGTCGGCGACCACCGCGAAACCACGCCCCTGCTCGCCGGCGCGCGCCGCTTCGATCGCGGCGTTGAGCGCCAGCAGATTGGTCTGCTCGGCGACACCTTTGATGACGTCCAGCACCTGGCTAATGGCCTTGCTGTCGCTGGCCAGCTGATTGATTACGTTGACCGACTGCTCGATCTCCGCGGCCAGTCGCTCGATGCCGCCGACCTGCGCTTCGACCAGGCTGCGCCCGCTCACCGTTTCTTCATTGACGCTCTGCGCGCTACCAACAGCGGCCTCGGCACTGGACGCAACGCCCTGCGCGGTCGCTGACATCTGATTCATCGCGGTGGCGACCTGCTCGATCTGCCCGCGCTGTTCGGACACCGTCTGATTGCTTTCGCCAGAGACGGTTTCGACGCGCGAAGCCTGACGCTCCACCTCGCCGACCGTCTGACCGACCCGTTCGATCAACTCACGGATCTTGGCTACGGTCTCGTTGAATACCTGGCCCAGCTCGCCCAGCTCATCGCGGCTTTGCACATTGAAACGCGCGGTCATGTCACCGGCGGCGACGCGGTCCATGGTTGCACCGAGGCTCTTCAACGTCGCGCGAGTGGACATGTAGAACGCGCTGTAGAGATACACCACAAGCACGAACACCAGCACCAGCGCGGCCAGCAACAGAGTCATGAGCAGGCGCTTCTGCTCCAGACGCTGTTCGAGTTGTTCGTCGAGGAAGCCCAGAATCGCGTCGTTGAGCGCGTAGGTCTTGGCCATCTCGGCGCTGATCAGGTCATAGAACGCGTCCCATGGCTGATCCAGCGCTTCGGCCATGATCACCTGATCCTGGAAGATATCGCTGCTGATCTTCAGAGAGTCGCGACTGGCGGCGGTGTGGCTGTCGAGCTGGCGCTGCGCAGAGCCGCTACTGGCCAATACGTCCTGTAGCTGAGCGCCGTATTGAGCCTGTTGCTTCTCCAGCTCTAGGAGAAGTTCGTCCAACTTGTTGCTGGCGTCGGAGTTCAGATAGCCCTGGCCAAAGGTGTAGGAGCCGACCGCTCGCCCCTCGCCGAGAATGGCGGTGATCGAGGGCGTGACCGAGGTCAGTAGCTCCGCCAGCATCCGAACATCGCGCTGGCTGTCCTGGCTCAGACCCGATTGGCTGGCGATCAGCTTGATCATCACCTGAGCCTTGCCCAACAGCGCACGCGCCATGGCGACCTTGGTTTGCAGGGATTGCTGCGCCTGCGCCTCGCGCAGGGCGGCATCGAGGTCGTCCCGGCGGGTATTGAATTCGGCCACCTGTTCGGGGTTATCGCTGACCGGCGTCAGGCTTTGCATCCGCGCGGACAATCCTCGTTCGGCATCCGCCAATCGGGTCACCAGCGCCTGCACCTCGCCGGTCTGGCCAATGATGCCCTCGATTTCCACCAGGTCTTTCCAGTCTTCCATCTCGCGACGCAGCTGCAATGCCGTACCCAGCAACTCAAGGCTCTGCAGTTCGGTGCGGGTGCCCTCGAACTCCCGATAGGAGTCGCGCACCAGGTAAAAATTGGTGAGCAGCATGGGGACGAAGAAAAGCACGCTGATCAGGCTGAACTTCATGCCGAAGCTCAGGCGATTCATCAACGCGATGGCGGGATACAAAAGACCTTTCAAAAGACGTCTCCCAATTTTTATTGTTGCCAACAGCATCGAGGCTGCAGCAGGGCTCGTCAGAGTGTGAGGAACTTATACGGGATATCGGTCACAGGTTATGTAACTTAAGGTAATGGCAGAGTGATGGCGCGACAAGCGGCAGAAGGCCCGCCAATTCCGGCCTATCCACGGCGCTTATGCAGAGCGCCGGACGACGGGCTGAGGCGGCGCGGCGCCCGATACGATTGTACGGGGCGGCTAGAGAAAGAGCGTCCAGAGCGCGATGGCGGCATACCAGAGCATGCGGGTTCTCACCAACAGCGCGGCAAGGCTGTCCAGCCGAGAGATACCCGCCTCGCCTTCATACGGCTCGCGCAGATCCGCCGCAGCCGGACCGATGTCGGCCAGCAGCTGCGGGGCGGGCGTTTCCCAACGCAGCAGATCCTGCAGCAGGGCGCGATTCATTGCGACGAAGTTACCGACCAATCCGAAGCTGACCAGCAGAAGCCGCACCGGCAGCCAGTCGAAGGCGTGTCGCAGCTGCCCCGCCCGCTCGCGCATGGCTTCGCTCCCGGTGTGCTCGATCGTCAGCGCAAGCAGCCGGTAGGCCAGCGCGGCCATGGGACCAAGCAGCACATACCAGAAGATCACCGCAAAGAAGCCCTGATGACTGCGCCAGAGCAGCTGCGTCTCCACGGCGCGCAACAGGCTCGGCGCATCCGGTGCGCTGAGGCCCAGATCACGCTCGGCCACCAGCGCGGCGGCGTTGTCATCGCCCCGGCGCCAGGCGTCGCGGAATGCTCCGAATTCACGCTTGCCCTGCCCTCGTCCCAGGCTGTAGAGCAGCACCAGCAGATGCAGCGGCAAACTGAGCCAGCCGTAGGCCAGCGGCTTGAGTGCCATCAGTAACAAGCCGAGCACCAGCACCGGCAGCAGGACCAACAGCGAAAGACTCAGCCATGGTCTGGACGCCATGTCCGCGCGCCCTTCGACTCGCCGCAGCAGCTGCAGCCACGGGCCGTCGTGCTGCACATCACGTCGCCAATCGGTGAGTTTGTCGATGAGCAGAACCAGCAGCACCACGAGAAAAATCATTATCGAATCCTATGCGAGGCTCTCAGGCCACGATCGAGGCCGCGCGCAGGCGCAGCCAGTCGAATGCCGGGCCGGGGTCGGTCTTGCGGCCCGGTGCGATGTCGCTGTGACCGCGAACCCGCTCCGGCGTGATCGCCGGATATGCCTGCTGCAGCATGAGGCAAAGGCGGATCAAACTGTCGTACTGGGCCTCACTGAAGGGCACGTCATCGGTGCCTTCCAGCTCGATACCAAGGGAGAAGTCGTTGCAGCTTTCTCGCCCATCGAAGCAGGAAATGCCGGCGTGCCAGGCGCGATCCAGGCAGGAGACGAACTGGGTGATCGCACCATCACGCTCGATGAGGAAATGCGCAGAGACCTGCAAGGTGGCGATTTCTTCGAAGAAGGGATGCTCGTCGGTGGGCAGGCAATTCTGAAAGAACTGCTGGACCTTGCCGGTCCCGAAGCAACCCGGCGGCAGGCTGATGTTGTGGATGACCAGTAATGAAATCTCGTCATCCGGGCGCTTGTTGAAATTGGGCGAGGGGCAATGGCGAATGCCTCGGCACCAGCCTGTCGCATGATCCAGCTGCATCGAAGCGGAACCTGGGTTGGCTGTGGGGTCTGCAGGCTAGCGCCTGCACGCTGCCGGCCGCAACCCGGCTGCGCTACCCGAGGTCGATGGTCTGCTGCCCGCCCGCACGCTTTTCATCCCTGCGCGAGGCCAGACGGTCGGCCAACCGCGTCGGCTCCGGTAGCCGATAGCGGGTGACATAGCGCATCACCAGTTGCGGGGCGGTCGCCAGGCTGACCCGGTTGCCGGGCGAAATGATCAGTGGCCGAACCTTGTCCTTGCTGCGCAGCACCGTGCCGATCACCTTGCCGTGCTTGTCCAGCAGATCGACCTGATCGCCGCGCCGCTCGCCGAGCGGCTCATGCTGGCCGGTGAGGATTTTCTTCGCCACTCCGATCGTCGGCAGCCCGGTGATGACGCCCAGATGCGCAGCGATGCCGAGGCCGCGCGGATGCGCAATGCCGTGCCCGTCGGAGAAGATCAGGTCCGGCGTCTGGCCGAGCGAATCGAGCGCCTGCAACACGGCGGGTAGCTCTCGAAAAGACAGCAACCCGGGAATGTACGGCATGCAGGTAGGGATCCGCGCCAAGGTCTGCGCCAGCGGTTCGAGGGTTTCGGCGTCCAGCAGCACCACTGCGGCACGGGTGATCTGGCCGCCCTCTTCGAAACCGACATCGACGCCCGCGATCAACCGCAGCGACCCGAAGTCATCCTCTAGCACGACCTTGCTGGCCAGCTCTTTCTGCATTTCCCGGGCAGCACCGGGACTGCCATCCCAGCCGCTGAATGCACCGGCGCTCGAGCGTGTTGTATTGATTGTCATGGAAGCCCTCTTTGCTGATCAGATCGGCAGAGCCATGAGCGGTTCCGCCGACTGAGACGGATTGCGACTAGACAGTCAGTCGAAAAACAAGGACGCTCCCGCCGGACTACGGCAGTTTTACCCTGCATTGTCGCTATAAAAGTTCCTATAAAAACAACCGAAACACGTAGAAATCACACCCATGCTCACCGCCCAACCGTTGAAACGTATCAGCATTCTGGCCACCGATGGGGTGTTTGCATCCACCCTGATGCATGCCAAGGATTTTTTCCACATGGCCAGCCTGCGCTATGGCAAACAGCTGGGGATGGATTTGACGCCGGCCTTCGAGACGGTGCTGGTCAGCCCGGATGGCCGGCCGGTCACCACGTTCAGCGGTGCCAGCGTTGCGGTAGATGGCGCGCTGGATGGCGCCGATGCGGTGATATTGCCGGCGTTCTGGGGCGATTTCGATGCGCTTGGCCAGCAGTACCCGCAGGTGACGCCCTGGCTGAAGGAACGACACGAGGCCGGCAGCACCATCTGCGGCGAAGCCACCGGCGCATTCTGGATGGCTGCCGCGGGATTGCTCGACGAGCGCGAAGCCACGACTCATTGGCGCTTCGCGCGTGAGTTCGTCGAGCGATTCCCACGAGTGCTCTTTACTCAGGAGAAGCATCTGACCGACAGCGACAATCTGTACTGCGCAGGCGGCACCACTTCGGCATGCGATCTCTACATGCATCTGGTCGAACGCTTCTGCGGCTCGCATATCGCGCAGGGCATGGCCCGCGACGTGCTGTTCGAGGTGCAACGCAACTACAGCCCAGGGCGCATCGGCTTTGGCGGCCAGAAGCTCCATCTGGACACCCGCGTGCTGCAGATTCAGGAATGGCTCGAGGAGCATTTCGCGGAGAAATTCCGCTTCGAGGACGTGGCGCGCGACCACGGCATGAGCATTCGTAACTTCATGCGCCGGTTTCAAGCGGCGACCGGCGACAAACCGTTGCATTACCTGCAACGGTTGCGCATCGAGACAGCTAAAAACCTGCTCTCCACCACCCGCAAGAGCATCAAGACCATCAGCTACGAAGTGGGTTACGACGACGCCAGCTTCTTCGCTCGGCTGTTCCGCCAGCACACCGAGCTATCGCCGAATCGGTATCGGCAGCAGTATCGGTATAAGAGCGGCTAGAAGCTGTCAGCGGGCCGGACAGAATCCGGCCAAGCTTTGCTTTTTTTGAGCCTCAAGCTACTGGCTTCAAGCTTCCTCTCTACGGTTTATGCGGTCGAGCCAGATACTCATGCGACTGCATTTCCAGCAGACGGCTGAGGGTGCGCTGGAATTCGAATTCCAGACGGCCGCCGGCATACAGGTCCTTGAGCTCGACCTCGGCCGAGAGGATCAGCTTGACGTTGCGGTCGTAGAACTCGTCGACCATGTTGATGAATCGCCGCGCCATGTCGTCCTTGGAAACGTCCATTCGCTCGATATTGGAGACCAGCACCGCGTCGAATATCTTGCCCAGCTCGATATAGTCGTTCTGGCTACGCGGTCCATCACAAAGCTCGCGAAACTCGAACCAGGCGACGCCGCCGGCCGTCTTGCGCGCGATGATCTCGCGGTTTTCGATCATCAGCGCTTCGTTTTCCTGCACCCGACACTGCTCCGGCAACAGGCTGCGAAAGCTCTTCTCCAAGCTCAGCTCCGCCTCGGCATCGAGCGGGAAGTGGTAGAGCTCGGCCTGTTCGAGCGCGCGCAGGCGATAGTCGATGCCGCTGTCGACGTTGACGATTTCGGTGTGCTTCTTCAAAAGCTCGATCGCCGGCAGGAAACGGGCCCGCTGCAGGCCGTCCTTGTACAGGCCGTCCGGAACGATGTTGGACGTGGCTACTAGACTCACACCGTTCTTGAACAATTCTTCGAGCAGGGTCGCGAGGATCATCGCGTCGGTAATATCCGAGACGAAAAATTCGTCGAAGCAGATCACCCGTGACTCGTCGGCGAAACGCTTGCCGATGATCGTCAGCGGGTTTTTCTCGCCCTTGAGGGTGCGCATTTCTTCGTGCACGCGCTTCATGAAGCGGTGGAAATGGGTGCGAGTCTTCTGCTCGAAGGGCAGCGCGTCGAAGAAGGTGTCGACCAGATAGGTCTTGCCGCGACCGACACCGCCCCAGAAGTACAGGCCCTTTACCGGTTCCTGCTGCTTCTTGCCGAATAGCTTGCCCAGCAGCCCGGATTTGTTGCGGTCGTCGGCGAGCAGATCGTCATACAGACGCTGCAGATGGCGCACGGCAGTTTCCTGGGCGGCATCGTGGAAGAAGTCGGGACGTTTCAGGTCTGCCTGATAGCGCTCAAGAGGTGTCATGGCGGGGTCTGGGTAGTGAAACGGGGCCGACACTTTAGCCGTGCCCTCGGTGGTTGGCAATTTACGCAGATCGTTCAAGCGCTTGGGCCTCGAGGAAAACAGGGATCGGCAGCGATGCCGTTCAAGTAATGAACGGCAGACAGCCCTAAGAACTACACGGCAAGTGTCGCCAATGCCTGGCGCAGGCGCAGCATGGCGGCTTCCCGCGCCTGCTCATCGGCGTAGCCGGGGCTGTCGGCGATGCATTCGCCATCCAGCCACAGCGTGAATTGATTGCTCTCATCGGCACGGAGTTCCAGAGCATCCACACCCTGCGCGATCAAATGTTGGCTGGTCACACCGATCGCCTTGGGATCGTTGAACGGCCGCGATAACAGCAACTCTTCGCCATCGGCTGCAAAGAATCGGAAGCGGAAGCTACCATCGCTTTCGCGGAAACTGGCGAAGCGCGCGGCCTTTCCGCCTTTTTTCTTGGCTGGCGCGGCGCTTGCCACTTCACTGCGGAAATTACGCAGCCCCACCGCTTCACGCAGCTCGCCGAGGAACGGTGTAGCGAGCTTGCGCGCCTTGCCGGCACCGGCCTGCAGGATGTCCTCAAGATCGCCGGGGCGCTGCATCAGTGCGTGATAACGCTCACGCGCCTCGCCCAGCTCGTTGTCCAGCAGTTGGAACAGACGCTGCTTGGCCTCGCCCCATGCCAGCCCGCCGACTAGCTCGGCGCGGAACTCGGCCAGTTGCGCCGGCGCGGCGAAGGCTTGGTAAATGGTGAACAGGTGGGAGTCGTCCGGGTCTTTCGGCTCGCCCGGCAGTTTCGAGTCGGTGACGATGCGCGCGATGGTGCTTTTCAGCTCCTTGGCACTGGCGAACAGCGGAATGGTGTTGTCATAGCTTTTGGACATCTTGCGCCCATCGAGCCCCGGCAAGGTCGCCACGCCCTCCTCGATCACGGCGGCAGGCAGGGTAAAAAACTCCTTGCCATTGCCGAACAGATGATTGAAGCGTTGGGCGATATCACGCGCCATTTCGACATGCTGAATCTGGTCTCGACCGACT
Organism: Pseudomonas sp. IC_126; assembly: GCF_004331835.1. Classification (NCBI taxonomy): domain Bacteria; kingdom Pseudomonadati; phylum Pseudomonadota; class Gammaproteobacteria; order Pseudomonadales; family Pseudomonadaceae; genus Pseudomonas; species Pseudomonas sp. IC_126. The sequence continues at coordinate 979,352 of NZ_SJSS01000002.1, read as the reverse complement.
GGCACCTTATGTGCGTTGAACATAAGAATGTCCGCCGCCATCAGCACCGGGTAGCTGAATAGCCCCATGGTGACGCCAGCATCCGGGTCCTCGCCCAGTTCGACATTCTTGTCCACTGATGCCTTGTACGCATGCGCGCGGTTGAGCAGCCCCTTGCCAGCAACGCAGGTCAACAGCCAGGTCAACTCAGGGATTTCCGGGATGTCGGACTGCCGATAAAAGGTCACCCGATCCGCATCCAGACCACAGGCCAGCCAGGTGGCGGCGATCTCCAGGCGCGACTGCTGGATGCGCAGCGGATCGTCACACTTGATCAGTGCGTGATAGTCGGCGAGGAAGTAGAAGGAATCGGCATCGGCTTCGCGACTGGCCACGATAGCCGGCCGAATGGCCCCGGCATAGTTGCCCAGATGGGGCGTGCCCGTAGTGGTGATGCCGGTAAGGATTCGGGTTTTCATACGATCATCTCGATTCAGTCAGCGCAAACGGCAGGCGGCTAGAAGGCCATTTGAAGGCGGTCACGCAGCGGAGCACTAGGCCAGCCGCGGCGCTACCAGCTCTTTCAGCTCGACCAGCTTGCCGTGGAAAAAGTGGCCGCATTCTGCCACTTTCAGCAGCTCGTGGGGGCGCTGGAGCTCAGCCGAGAACGCGTGCACCGAAGCCGGATCGACGACTTCGTCATCGTCTGGCTGGATAACCACCAACTCGCAATGCTCGGCCAGCGGCTGATCCGCCAGTCGCGAAACCGCCGGCGCGACCATGAACAACCGTTCCAGCGACTCGCCACGGGCCTCGAGCCGACCAGCCAGCGTGGCCGCTACGAAACCACCAAAAGAGAAACCCATCAGGGTCAATGGCAGCCCGGGATGCTGATCACGAAGCCAGCGCAGGGCAGCTTCGGCGTCATCCACTTCACCGGTATTCATGTCATGGCTGCCGGCGCTGCCGCCAACGCCACGAAAGTTGAAGCGCAGCGTGGCATAGCCGGCATCGCGCGCGCTGCGCTGCAGCGTCGAGACCACCTTGTTGAGCATGGTCCCGCCCTTTACCGGGTTGGGATGACAGATCAGCGCCAGCCCGCGAGCATCGGGTTGATCGAAATACAGGCCTTCCAGCACACCGGCCGGACCCTCGATGGAAATGGGGGTTTCACGTTTCAACAAAGTAACTCCGTGACGTTAGGGCGAGTCGACTCGTCTTGCTTGCACCTGCGTCGCGATCGCCGCATCGCGTCGCGGTATACAGGGCAGGTACGAGACGTTAACGTATCAGGCCGTGGGAAAACCACCGCACAGCAGCCGATAGGACGGTGCAGAGCACCGGATGTCAGCTGCGTCCGGCATCTCACCATCACACAGCTTCGCTGCCGAACAGCACAGCCGTTTATATAGAGGAAGTACTCGTGGAACAGACCCTCGCGACCTGGTTGCTCCCGATCGTTGGCGTGATTGCCGGCATCGTCATTGGATATCTGATCGCGCGCAACAGCGCACCGAACAGCACGCAGCGTCAGGTGGATGAATTGCAGGAGCGCCTCGATACCTATCAGAGCGAAGTGGTCACGCATTTCAATACGACTGCCAGCCTGCTGCGCAAGCTGACTAACAGCTACCAGGACATGCAGAATCATCTATCCGAAGGCGCCGACAAACTCGCCCTCGACGAACAAACCCGTCAGCGTCTGCTAGCCGCGTTGCATAGCGAGGAAAGCCACAGCCACCGGGAACGCTTGAACTCACCGGCATTTACCGAGCCGCCGAAGGACTACGCGCCCAAAGACGGCGACACGCCCGGCACACTGAACGAAAACTTCGGCCTGAAAAGCCGGCATTGACTCTAGGGCGGCACGTCTCGCGTGCCGCTCCCTCACGCACTACTGCTTCAAACGCATAGACAGATCGATCGCCCGCACGTGCTTGGTCAGTGCACCGATCGAAATGTAGTCCACACCGGTTTCAGCAATCGCGCGTAGCGTCTCGTCATCGATGCCACCCGAGGCCTCCAGCTTTGCCCGCCCCGCCGCGATGCCTACCGCAGTTCTCATGTCAGCCAGGCTCAACTCGTCGAGCATCGCGATATCGGCGCCTGCGCGCAGCGCCTGCTCCAGCTCGTCAAGATTCTCCACCTCCACCTCTACCGGTTTGCCCGGCGCGATGCGATGAGCCGCGGCAACGGCTTCGACGATTCCACCACAGGCGGCAATATGGTTTTCCTTGATCAGGAACGCGTCGTACAGGCCGATTCGATGGTTATGGCAGCCGCCGCACGTCACCGCATATTTCTGGGCCAGGCGCAGGCCCGGAAGCGTTTTACGCGTATCGAGCAGACGGACTCCGGTACCCTCGACCAGATCCGCGTAATGCCGACAGCGCGTCGCGACGCCGGACAGCGTCTGAAGAAAATTCAGCGCCGCACGCTCGCCACTGAGCAAGGCGCGCGCAGGCCCCTCAAGATGAAAAAGGACCTGATCGGCCGCGACCTGCTCGCCATCGGCCGCATGCCAATGAACCGCCACCCGCGGATCCAGCTGCCGAAACACGGCATCGACCCAGGCCGTGCCACTGATTACCGCTGCCTCACGCGTGATGACCGAGGCATACGCGAGCCGTTCAGCAGGGATCAATTGAGCCGTGATGTCACCGGTGCCGACGTCCTCTGTCAGCGCTTTACGCACATTGGTTTCGATTTCGGCGGAAAGGTCCGCAAGAGTGATATTGGTCACGACGGGCTCCCATTGAATTCGACGAGAGTATACGGCGTCGCCCCGCCACGACGCAGCATAGAGCCGTTTGCGGGCAAAAATGCCCGTGGGCAGCCGTGCCTGGGCTAATGCCTTGCCAACCGCTTGTAGGAATTTCGGGAAGTATCTGTGAGCCGCATCATGTCCAAGGCAAAACCGCGCTAGGCTAATAAATAAGATGCATGTAATGTCTCCGTTAATTGGCGCCACCAAAATGGCGGCCATTGGCCATGACTGACAAATCGTTGCCCCTGCCCATTAACAGCGGCATGCTACGGGTTGTTGAGCGCTTGCATCAGCAGGCGACCGGAGAGTCTCGATGCGAACCGATGCGAAAGTGGTGCACCTGAAGGCCGCCCCTGAGCAAAAGCAGACCTCACCGACAGGCAGGTTGCCCGTCGCGCTCATCAGCGTCCGCGATAAAGCAGCTCAGCAGCTGCGTTCGGCATTGCAAACGCTGTTCGACAACGCTGACGACTCGCTCTTCGAAATCGCAGACCGCGCTACCAGCAACGCCGAACAGAACGCATTCTTCGAAGCCATGCGCGATCTGCGGATGAAGCGCCGCGGCATCGAGCGCAGCTTTCTACAGCAGGTTTTCGAATCCTTTTCCAAGCTCAACCAGTACGAAATCGGAAAACCCGCGCCGCAGGAAGCATCATTCGAAAGCCTGGCGCTGGTGCAGAACGACGAACTGGAAGAGTCGGTTGCGATCGACACCATGGTCGCCAAGGTAATGAGCCGCACCACCCAGCCGCTCAGTCACCTCACCACACGCATGAATGTTCTGGTCAGCAGGAAGCTGGACGACAAGAGCAACCCGCTTGGCCCACAGCAGCTATGCGAATACTTTCTTGAGGCCTGCCGCAACCTGGGCGTCGAGATCAAGGTCAAGCTGATCATTCTCAAACTGTTCGAGCGTTACGTGCTGACGGACCTCAAACAGCTTTACGCCGAATCGAACCAGACCCTGGTCGCAGCAGGCGTTCTGCCGGAACTGCAGTCCAGCCCGCCGCGCCGCTCACCTAGCCGCCCGAACGCACAGGAAGGCAGTACACAACGAACACCGGGCTCAGGCTTCAATCAGTCGCCCGCATATTCAGATGACAGTGCTCACGAAGCGTTTGGCGCGCTCCAAACACTGCTTTCGGAACTACGCGGAAGCGCGCTGCCCGCCCGCAACCTGCCTAGCGATGCCATTCCGATTTCCAGCAATGACTTGATGCGGCTGCTTTCGCATCTCCAGTCTCGCGCCCCACAGCAGATCGATGAATACGATCTGCAGGGCCAGCTCGAGCAGCTCCTGCACCGCGTCAGCGCCAAGAGCGGTAAATCTCGTGTGGTTGGAGAGGTCGACGAAGACGTCATTAATCTGGTGTCGATGCTGTTCGAGTTCATCCTCGACGACCGCACCCTGCCCGACTCGCTCAAAGCGCTGATCGGTCGATTGCAGATCCCGGTGCTGAAAGTTGCCGTTCTGGACAAGACCTTCTTCAGTCGCGGCAGTCACCCCGCCCGTCGCCTGCTCAACGAGATCGCCTCGGCCGCCATGGGCTGGGTCGATCAGGACGAAGCGCAGCGCGACAGCCTGTATCAGAAGATCGAGCAGATCGTGGCTCGCCTGCTGAACGACTTCGTCGACGATCCTGCCATCTTCTCCGAATTGCTTGCCGACTTCCTCGCTTTCACAGGAGACGAGCGCCGTCGCAGCGAGCTGCTTGAACAGCGCACGCGAGACGCCGAAGAAGGACGCGCCAAGGCCGAAATGGCCCGCCAGGAAGTAGAGCACGCTCTCAATGAACGCCTGCTCGGCAGAACTCTCCCCGAGGTAGTCGTCCGGCTGCTGCAGGAAGCATGGAGCAAGGTTCTATTGTTGACCTGCCTGAAAAACGGCACTCAATCCGAGCAATGGCGGGACGCCATGGCGACGATGGACGACCTGATCTGGAGCGTTACGCCTCACGAGGATCCAGCGTCCCGGGAAAGGCTGCTCGAGCTGGTTCCCAGCCTTCTTAAGAATCTTCGTGAAGGCCTGGTCAGCGCAGCATTCGACCCCTTCTCTACCAGCGACTTCTTCACCCAGCTCGAAGCGCTGCATGTCCAGACCCTGCAGCAGCTCAACCAACCTACTTCGAATAACGCCCCGCTCGCGCACGGTGAAATCATCACCGAACCGAAGCTGGAACTGCCGCCGCGCGACGAACACCCCGCCGAAGCCCCCACGCCAGCGATGGTCGAAGTCAGCGAGGAAATCGTGCTATTGGCGCCTGGTGAAAGCCGGGAGAAGGAACCCGAGATCAACCTGGCGGACAATGATGAAGCGCTGATACAGGTCGATAATCTACGGGTCGGTAGCTGGGTCGAATTCCAGGAAGACGAGGACCACAAGCTACGTTGCAAGCTGGCCGCTGTGATCAAGCCCACCGGCAAATACATCTTCGTCAACCGCACCGGCATGAAGGTTCTGGAAAAGACTCGCATGGGGCTCGCCACAGAGTTCCGTCGCGGCGCAATCCGCCTACTCAACGATGCCCTGCTTTTTGATCGCGCACTGGAATCGGTGATCGGAAACCTTCGCAGCCTGAAGAGCAGCGGACGCTAAGTGCAACCGGCGTGCCGGCTGATGCCTGCATGCCCTCCTTTCGTTGTCCGCTGCCGCATCACACAGCCTCCGCCCTGCTTCGATACCCGCCCTCATTTGCCGCCGCGCTTGGCATTTGCCGTCGCGCCGCTAGAATGCCCGCATATCCTTCGAGGTGCGTATGCCCAGCCGCCTGAACCCCGACGACCAAAAACGCGTTGACCAATACCTCAGCGCGCCACAGCACCAAGTCGAGCGCCGCCCCTTTCGGCCCTGGCTGCTCCTTGCGCTGATACTCGTGACGGTCATCGGCCTGGGCTTATTGAGCCGCCTCCTCAGCCGCCTGGTGTTATGAGTATCGCCCAGATGAGCAACCGAATTCCGCAAAAGCCTTATGAGTCCATCCATGACACACCGTATCGTAATCGTCGGCGGCGGCGCCGGCGGCCTGGAGCTTGCCACCCGCCTGGGTAGAACGCTGGGCAAGTGCCGCAAGGCGCGCATCACCCTGATCGACGCCAATCTGACGCATATCTGGAAGCCATTGTTGCATGAGGTCGCTGCCGGCTCGCTGAACTCGTCCGCCGATGAGCTCAATTACGTCGCACAGGCCAAATGGAACCATTTCGAGTTCCAGCTCGGCCGTATGAGCGGACTTGAGCGGGAGCGCAAATGCGTACACCTTGCCGCCTCGCTCGACGAACACGGCGCCGTGCTGGTACCGGCTCGCACGCTCAGCTACGACACCCTGGTGATCGCGGTCGGCAGCACCACCAATGACTTCGGCACCAAAGGCGCAGCCGAACACTGCATCTTCCTCGACACCCGTGAGCAGGCTGAGCGCTTTCACCGCCGCCTGCTCAGCCACTACATGCACGCTCACGCCAGCGAAGGCCGGCACGGCACGATCAACATGGCCATCGTCGGCGCCGGCGCGACGGGCGTCGAACTTGCCGCCGAGCTCCACCATGCCGCACGCGAGCTCGCAGCTTACGGCCTGGATGGCATCAAACCGGAAAACGTCCATATCACGCTTATAGAGGCTGGCCCGAGGGTTCTGCCGGCGTTGCCGGAGCGCATCAGCCAACCTGTACATCAGACGCTACAGAACCTGGGCGTGACCGTGCAGACCAACGCCGCCGTGAGCGAGGTAACCGAGGAGGGTCTGCATACCAGCAATGGCGACTTCGTAGCGGCGACCCTGAAAGTCTGGGCGGCCGGTATCCGGGCACCGAGCTTCCTGCACGAAATCGACGGACTGGAAACCAACCGGATCAATCAGCTGCAAGTTCTGCCAACTCTGCAAACCACGCGGGACGAGAACATATTCGCCTTTGGCGACTGCGCCGCCTGCCCTCAACCGGACAGCGACCGTAACGTACCGCCGCGCGCCCAAGCCGCGCATCAGCAGGCTTCACTGTTGGCTAAATCGATCGCTCGACGCCTCGAAGGCCAAAACCTGCCTAGCTATCGCTACCGTGATTACGGCTCGCTGATTTCGCTCTCGAGCTTCTCTGCCGTCGGCAATCTGATGGGCAATCTCACAGGCAACGTCATGCTCGAGGGCTGGCTGGCGCGGATGTTCTATGTCTCGTTATACCGAATGCATCAGATCGCGCTGTATGGAGTAGCTCGTACCACGCTGATGATGATCGGCGACAAACTCAGCACCAGTACCGTGCCGCGCCTGAAACTGCACTGAGCTTTATGCCCATGGGTCTGTTCCCGCTCCACGCGAGCATGACTCATGGCGTCACTTCGCGAATGCCAATGCAGCAGGGCCTCGCCCAATAGAAGACAAGCGTGCGCGGGTTAGCGATTGCCCGCAGTGCTTCGCCAATATATGCGCAAGGCCACAATATTACGGCTGCGATTTGAGTCCCCGTTCGTGAGCGAGCTCGCTCCTACAAACGACCTTCGAAAAACGCACACAAGAAAAAGCCGGAAGACCCTCTCGGATCTTCCGGCTCTCGTGCGCCTTTAGCGCTTTTTGGTGGGTCGTGTAGGATTCGAACCTACGACCAATTGGTTAAAAGCCAACTGCTCTACCAACTGAGCTAACGACCCAAAAATGGTCGGGGTAGGGGGATTCGAACTCCCGACATCCTGCTCCCAAAGCAGGCGCGCTACCGGACTGCGCTATACCCCGATTGGAAATTGGCTCCGCGACCTGGACTCGAACCAGGGACCCAATGATTAACAGTCATTTGCTCTACCGACTGAGCTATCGCGGAACTATCACTTCCAGCTCTTCGGATGGTTCGCTGTGATGCTTTGCAAACCCCCTTCAGAGGCGCGCCATTTTACGGTTCTCGACGCGCCTGTCAACAGAAAAAATGCGATTTACTACAACGCGTTGCGAGCTCAGCCGACTCGCGACGAACGACACGGGAGCCTTGCCACAACCTCGACAGAGCCACCTTGGCTGGGTGGCCCTGCCGCCGACCTCAAGCCTTGGCGAAGCGGATCTCATCACCCTCCACTGTGCCGGCTATGCTGGCCCCCGGTTCGAACGCGCCAGACAGGATGTCTTGAGCGAGCGGGTTTTCAATCCAGCGCTGAATGGCACGCTTCAGTGGCCGCGCGCCATAGACCGGGTCGTAGCCAACCGCGACCAACTTGTTCATCGCCTCTTCGCTGAGTTCGAGGCTCAGATCGCGCTCGGCCAGACGCTGCCGCAAGCGGCCCAGCTGAATCTGAGCGATACCCGCGATCTGCTCGCGCGCCAGAGGATCGAACACCACCACTTCATCGATACGGTTGATGAATTCCGGCCGGAAGTGGCTGCTGACCGCGTCCATGACCGCCGCCCGCTGCGCATCGGGATCACCCACCAGATCCTGGATCTGGCTTGATCCCAGGTTCGAAGTCATCACGATGACTGTGTTGCGGAAATCCACCGTGCGCCCGTGGCTGTCGGTCAGACGACCATCCTCAAGCACTTGCAGAAGGATGTTGAAGACGTCCGGGTGAGCTTTCTCGACTTCATCCAACAGCACCACCGAGTACGGTTTGCGACGGACCGCTTCGGTCAGGTAACCACCCTCTTCGTACCCCACATAGCCGGGCGGTGCGCCGATCAGCCGCGCCACCGAATGTTTCTCCATGAACTCGGACATGTCGATGCGGATCATCGCCTCCTCGGTATCGAAAAGGAATTCGGCCAGCGCCTTGCACAATTCAGTCTTGCCCACGCCAGTTGGCCCAAGGAACAGGAACGAACCACTGGGGCGATTCGGGTCGGCCAGCCCGGCACGCGAGCGGCGCACCGCATTGGCGACCGAAACCACCGCCTCGTGCTGCCCGATCACGCGCTGATGCAGTAGATCCTCCATCTTCAACAGTTTCTCGCGCTCCCCTTCGAGCATTTTCGAGACCGGGATACCGGTCCATTTCGAGACGACCTCGGCGATCTCTTCATCGGTCACCTTGTTGCGCAGTAACTGGTTCTCCGCCTTGCCGTGCTGGTCGACCATCTGCAGGCTGCGCTCCAGATCCGGAATGATGCCGTACTGCAGCTCCGCCATACGCGCCAGGTCGCCCTTGCGTCGTGCGGCTTCGAGGTCGGCCTTGGCCTGCTCGATCCTTTGATGCATCTGGGCGGAGCCCTGCACCTCGGCTTTTTCCGATTTCCAGATCTCTTCCAGATCGGCGTATTCGCGCTCCAGCTTGACGATTTCCTCGTCGAGCTTGGCTAGGCGCTTGCGGGTCGCCTCGTCGTCTTCGTTCTTCAGCGCCTCGCGCTCGATCTTCAACTGAATCAAGCGTCGATCGAGGCGATCCAATTCCTCAGGCTTGGAATCGATCTCCATGCGAATGCGACTACCCGCCTCATCGATCAGGTCGATGGCCTTGTCCGGCAGTTGCCGATCAGTGATGTAGCGGTGCGACAGCTTCGCGGCGGCGATGATCGCGCCGTCGGTGATGGATACGCCGTGATGCACCTCGTAGCGCTCCTTCAGGCCGCGCAAGATGGCGATGGTGTCTTCTTCGCTCGGCTCATCGACCTGAACGCGCTGGAAGCGCCGCTCCAGTGCCGCATCCTTCTCGATGTACTGGCGATACTCATCTAGCGTGGTGGCGCCGACGCAGTGCAGCTCGCCACGCGCCAGTGCCGGTTTGAGCATGTTGCCGGCATCCATGGCGCCCTCGGCTTTGCCGGCGCCGACCATGGTGTGCAGCTCGTCGATGAACAGGATGACCCGGCCTTCCTGCCTGGACAACTCATTGAGCACGGCCTTGAGGCGCTCCTCAAACTCCCCGCGAAACTTAGCGCCGGCGATCAATGCGCCCATATCCAACGCCAGCAAGCGCTTATCCTTGAGGCCGTCGGGCACCTCGCCGTTGACGATGCGCTGGGCCAGCCCCTCGACGATGGCAGTCTTGCCGACACCAGGCTCGCCAATGAGCACCGGGTTGTTCTTGGTCCGCCGCTGCAGCACCTGGATGGTTCGGCGAATCTCGTCGTCGCGGCCGATCACCGGGTCGAGCTTGCCGTCTTCGGCGCGCTTGGTCATGTCGACGGTGTACTTATCCAGCGACTGACGCGATTCCTCCACATTGGGGTCGTTGACCGCATCGCCGCCGCGCAGGTTGGCGATAGCGTTTTCCAGCGCCTTCTTGCTTACACCTTGGGCCAGCAGCAACTTGCCCAGCCGGGTATTACTATCGAGCGCTGCGAGCAGCACCAATTCACTGGAAATGTACTGGTCACCCTTCTGCTGCGCCAAGCGGTCGGCCTGGTTGAGCAGACGTGCCAGATCCTGCGACATGTTCATGTCACCCGTGGGGTTCTGCAGCTTGGGCAGCTGATCCAGCTCCTTGGTCAAAGCCTGGCGCAAGCCGTTGATGTCAAAACCCACCTGCATCAGCAGCGACCTGATCGAACCACCCTGCTGATCGAGCAGCGCCTGCATCAAATGCAGCGGCTCGATGGAGGGATGATCAAGACCGACGGCGATGGATTGGGCATCGGAGAGGGCAAGCTGCAGCTTGCTGGTCAAACGATCGATACGCATGTAGTCACCTTTCAGTAAGGCAGGCCGGCGCACTCAATCGCACCTCGAACGAAAGCCTGCGAGATGGAAACTTAGATGAGGCTGATTGTGAGAGATTCAAGCCGGATGAGGCTGATGCATGTCATGGGTGGGGCTGCAACTTGCCGGTTTGGGGTTACCAGACGCGCCCTTGCAGCTCCAGCTTGCCGCTCTTTATCCGTCTATCCAGACCAAGCTGGCGAAGCGTCCGGTACGAGCGGCCCGACGATAGGAATAGAAGCGAGGGTCAGTCACGGTACACAAGCCCCCGCCGAAGACCCTGGTGACACCGCAGGCAGCAAGCCGGATGCGGGCGAGCTGATAGATATCAGCCATGTAGCGACCTGCGTTGCGGCTGGGTACGAACGCTTCGGCTGCTATTGCATGCTGTGACACGAACGCCTCACGCACCTCGGAGCCGACCTCGAATGCAGCGGGTCCGATCGCCGGACCGAGCCAGGCTATCAACTGCGCATCTGACCCGCCCATCGCTACCACCGTCGCCTCCAGCACGCCGCCGGCCAACCCGCGCCAGCCGGCATGCGCGGCGGCTACCCGGGACCCGCCGAGGTTGCAGAACAACACCGGAAGGCAGTCGGCGGTCAGTACGGCGCTGGCGATACCCTGTGCGCCCGTCCAGCTGGCATCGGCGGCGGGACATGCATTCGGATCAGCTTCGACGACAGTGCTCGAATGCACCTGACTCATCCAGGCCGGCTGGCAACCGAGCAGCTGCTGCAAGCGCTGCCGATTTGCAGCCACAGCGACCGGATCATCGTCGACGTGATCACCCAGGTTGAAGCTGTCGAAAGGCGCCTGACTCGTCCCGCCGTTGCGGGTGGTGACACAGGCCCGCACGTGCTGCGGGGCCGGCCAGTCGGGGACGATCCAGTCGCCAGGCCAGGCGTTCACCCGACGAACGCCTCGCGATCCTGCTGCAGCAGCGCCAGCAACCAGACGAAATCATCCGGCAACGGCGATTCCCATTTCAGCCGCTCACCACTGACCGGATGGTCCAGCTCGAGAAACCGCGCGTGCAGCGCCTGTCGTGGGAAGTCGCGCAGCGTCTGCACCATGGTCGGGTTCGCTGCCGGCGGAATACGGAAGCGCCCGCTATACAGTGGGTCACCCACCAGCGGATAGCCAATATGGGTCATATGCACGCGAATCTGGTGGGTGCGCCCGGTTTCCAGCTTGACCCGGACATGGGTGTGCGAACGGAAGCGCTCCAGCACTCGATAGTGACTGACGGCGGGCTTGCCGCCTTCGACCACCGCCATGCGTTGGCGCTGCTGGCCGTGCCGGCCGATGGGCGCGTCGACAGTACCGCCGGTGATGATCACACCAATGACGATGGCTTCGTAGATGCGGCTGACGCTGCGCGCCTGCAGCTGCTCGACCAGACGCGTCTGCGCTTGCAGCGTCTTGGCCACGACCATCAGCCCCGTCGTGTCCTTATCCAGACGATGCACGATGCCGGCGCGCGGCACATTGATCAGATCCGGCACATGGTGCAGCAGTGCGTTGAGTAGCGTGCCATCGGCATGCCCTGCCGCGGGATGCACCACCAGACCAGACGGCTTGTTCAGCACCAGGATGTGCTCATCCTCGAAGACGATATCCAGCGGAATATCCTGCGCCACCCACTCGCCCTGCGCCTGTTGCTCGGCGGAAAGCTCCAGAACCGCGCCCGCATGCACAGTATCGCGGGGACGCAACGCGGCGCCGTCTACCGTCAGCCGCCCGTCCTTGATCCAGGCAGCGAGGCGCGAACGGGAATGTTCCGAAAAAAGCTGCGCCGCAACCTGATCGAGGCGCTGCCCGCCGAGGTCGAACGGCACCTCGGCGCGAAGATGGATGGCCTGAGTCGAGATCGTGGACATAATTAAGGGCGCTTCATAAATGGGGGGAAAGGCAAGGGTGCGGCAGTTAGGCCAGCGTGACGAGCGATTATCGACCGAGTGCCGCCAAGGGCCAATGACAAAACTGGCTGACGTACAAGAAGAACCGACCTGGATAGCGACGCAGGCGGAGCCTTTGGTTTCGGCAACACGCTTGTGTTTAAATACGGCGTCTTTGTCCCGGCCAGCCGGGGCGCTCATCATAACAGGACGGCTCAGCGCGAGACAGCCAGCCGTCACAGGGACGCAAGCCGCCATGCAAGTGAAACACCTGCTGCTGATCGCCATTTTCGCCCTAACCGCTGCCTGCTCATCGAACGAAACCATCAGCGAAAACCTCGGCGAAGCGGAACTGTACCGGCAGGCACAGGCCGACCTGGACAACAAGAGCTATACCAGCGCCATCAACAAACTGAAGACCCTTGAGTCTCGCTATCCCTTCGGCCGCTTCGCCGAGCAGGCGCAGCTGGAACTGATCTACGCCTACTATCGCAATACCGAGCCCGAAGCCGCGCGCTCCTCGGCCGAACGATTCATTCGTCTGCACCCACAGCATCCGAGCGTCGATTACGCCTACTACCTGAAGGGCCTAGCCTCCTTTGACCAAGATCGCGGGCTGCTCGCGCGCTTTCTGCCACTGGACATGACCAAGCGTGATCCGGGTGCCGCGCGCGATTCCTTCAACGAATTCGCCCAACTGACCACCCGCTTCCCGAATAGCCGCTATGCCCCGGACGCAAAGGCACGCATGGTCTATTTGCGTAACCTGCTGGCGGCAAACGAAATCCATGTCGCCGATTACTACCTGCGTCGCCAGGCCTATGTCGCTGCGGCCAACCGCGGCCGCTACGTGGTGGAAAACTTCCAGGGCACACCCGCTGTAGGCGATGGTCTGGCCGTCATGACGGAAGCCTACCAGCGCCTGGGACTCGACGACCTAGCCGGCACCAGTCTGGAAACACTGAAGCTCAACTACCCACAGCATCCTAGCCTGGAAGACGGCGAGTTCGTGCCGCGCGAAGAAGAAGCCGACAACCGCGGCTGGCTGTCTCGCGCCACGCTTGGCCTGATCGAAACGGAAAACGAGGTTCCGGACACCTCGCAATCCAACCGCGACGTCGTGCGCCAGTACGAAAACGCCGCACAGGATCTGCCTGACGAACTGCGCCCCGTCCTGCGGGAGGCAGAAGCCGAAGCGGAAAACGAGCAAGAAGGTGAAGGCCGCTCCTGGTGGAGTTACCTGACCTTCGGCCTGTTCGACTAAGGCAGCCCGACGCCAGGACGACCAACGTGCAATACCACAGAACCTGCCAGACGGCAGATCCGCACGCCTTAGCCAGGAAGTAGCAATATGGGCCTGTTTCGTCTGTTGTTCTGGATCATTCTGATTGCTGCGGCGTTCTGGCTCTGGCGCCGCCTGACAAGCAAGCCGAAGGCAACCGGCAAACCGCAACAGACCACCGTAATGATGGTTCGCTGCGCTCACTGCGGCGTGCATCTGCCACGCGAGCAAGCGCTGCCGAATCATGATCGCTGGTACTGCAGCCAGGGACACCTGGAACAGGACAATCAGTCAGGTGGGAATTGAGCGCCTGACGTTTTTGGGCCACCAAGGCCAGCGAATCCTTCGCCTCTACCATCTCTATCGCGTTGCGATCGGCCTCGTGCTGGTGCTGCTCATCAGCAGCGATCTGCATAGCGACCTGATGCGCATGGTCAACCCGGCGGCCTTTCACTATGGCGCCTGGGTCTACCTGATTCTTAATATTCTCATCACCGTACTGCTGCAGAACCCGAAGCGAGAGCTGCCGGTGCTGGGCCTCGCCCTGCTGGACGTCGTACTGCTCACGGCGCTGTTCTATTTTGCCGGCGGCACGCCCAGCGGGATCGGCAACCTGCTGATCGTCGCGGTCGCCATCGCCAACATACTGCTGCATGGGCGCATCGGTTTTTTCATCGCCGCGGTTGCCGCGACCGGGCTCATCTACCTGACGTTCTACCTCAGCCTCAGCGATCCCTCCACGGGCAGCCAGTACGTCCAGGCCGCAGCGCTGGGCACGCTCTGCTTCGCCGCCGCGCTATTGGTGCAAGGTCTGACGCGGCGGCTGCAGGTCAGCGAAACCCTGGCACGCCAACGCGCAGAGGAAGTCGCCAACCTCGAAGCGCTGAATGCGCAAATCCTGCAGCGTATGCGCACCGGGATACTCGTGCTCGACCAAGCGGAACGCGTGCTGCTCGCCAATCAAGGCGCGCTCGACCTGCTTGGCCAACAATCACTGGCTGGAGAGCGGCTGGCGCCACGCTGCCCCGACCTAATCAAAGGCCTGCAACAATGGCGCGACAACCCGACCCTGCGCCCGCGCAATTTCAAAGCAACGCCCAACGGCGCCACGTTACAACCGAGCTTCGCCATCCTGCAGCACGGCGTGAAACAGGACACCCTGGTGTTTCTCGAGGACATTTCTCAGATCGCGCAGAAAGCCCAGCAGCTCAAGCTGGCATCCCTTGGCCGCTTGACGGCAAGCATCGCCCACGAGATCCGCAACCCGCTCGGCGCAATCAGCCACGCCGCTCAGTTGCTGCAGGAGTCGGAAGTCCTGGACGCGGCGGATCTGCGGCTCACGCAGATCATTCAGGACCATTCGCGGCGCATGAATCTGGTCATCGAAAACGTGCTGCAGCTGTCACGCCGACGCCAGGCCGAGCCGCAATTACTGGACCTGAAATACTGGGCGCATCGATTCGCCAGCGAGTTCCGTGAGAACTTGCCGCCACATCAGCGCGTGCACGTGGAAACCCGCGGCAGCTCCCTGCAGACCCGCATGGACCCGAACCAGCTGATCCAGGTACTAACCAATCTCGTGCAGAACGGCCTTCGCTACAGCGGCCAGCTGAACGATCAAGCACAGGTGTGGCTGCAGCTGTTCCGCGACGAGTCCAGCGATCTGCCGGTGCTCGAAGTGCTCGACGATGGCCCAGGCGTGCCAACCGACAAACTGCAGAATATTTTCGAGCCTTTTTTTACGACCGAGAACAAGGGCACGGGGCTGGGCCTCTATATCTCTCGAGAGCTATGCGAAAGCAACCAGGCTCGTCTGGACTACCGAGAGCGAACCGAGGGCGGCAGTTGCTTCCGTATCGTCTTCGCGCATCCGCGCAAGCTGACCTGACGAGGCGGCACGGGTCACACATCAGCCAGGTCGCGGTACAAAGCACGCGCTGTAGCGTTAACATTGCCGACTCCGCGCCACAACCGAAAGACCGAGACCATGACCGCCCGCCAGAAAGCGCTGATCATCGATGACGAACCCGATATCCGGGAACTCCTGGAGATCACCCTCGGGCGCATGAAGCTGGACACCCGCAGCGCCCGCAATCTCAAGGAAGCCCGCGAGTGCCTGGCGCGCGAGCATTACGACCTGTGCCTGACCGACATGCGCCTGCCCGATGGCTGCGGACTGGAGATGGTGCAGTTCATCCAGCAACAGTATCCGCAACTTCCTGTGGCGATGATTACCGCCTACGGCAGCCTCGATACGGCCATCGGTGCGCTCAAAGCCGGTGCTTTCGACTTTCTCACCAAACCGGTCGATCTTGGCCGGCTACGGGAACTGGTCAACACGGCGCTGCGGCTGCGTGCGCCGAACCCCAATGATCTGAGCGTCGATAGCCGTCTGCTCGGCGCCTCGCCACCGATGAACGTGTTACGCAAACAGATCGGCAAACTGGCACGCAGTCAGGCGCCGGTCTACATCAGCGGTGAGTCCGGCAGTGGCAAGGAGTTGGTGGCGCGGCTGATCCATGAGCAAGGTCCACGTCACGAGCGCCCGTTCGTTCCGGTCAACTGTGGCGCGATTCCATCGGAGCTGATGGAGAGCGAATTTTTCGGCCATAAGAAGGGCAGTTTCACGGGCGCGGTGGAAGACAAACCGGGCCTGTTCCAGGCAGCCGATGGCGGGACCTTGTTTCTTGACGAAGTGGCGGACCTGCCCTTTCCGATGCAAGTGAAACTGCTGCGCGCGATTCAGGAAAAAGCCGTCCGCTCGGTCGGCGGCGCGAAAGAGGTGGTGGTGGACGTACGGATTCTCTGCGCCACCCATAAGGATCTCGCCAGCGAAGTGGCGGCCGGCCGTTTCCGTCAGGACCTTTACTATCGGCTCAACGTCATCGAGCTGCGCGTACCCCCGCTGCGGGAGCGCCGCGAAGATATCGCTCAATTGGCCGAAGCCATGCTCCGCCGCCTCGCCCGGGAATGCAACGACACGCCGGCGCGACTGCATCCCGACGCAGTGGCCAAACTGCAGAGCTATCGGTTTCCCGGTAACGTTCGCGAGCTGGAAAACATGCTGGAACGGGCCTACACGCTTTGCGAAGGCGATGAGATCAAACCCAGCGATCTGCGCCTGGCCGACGCACCCGGCATGTCGGAAAACGGCGAAGCGAACCTCGCCCAGATCGACAACCTCGAAGACCACCTCGAGGAGGTCGAACGCAAGCTGATCATGCAGGCGCTGGAAGAAACCCGCTGGAACCGCACCGCGGCCGCTCAACGGCTGGGACTGTCGTTCCGCTCCATGCGTTATCGGTTGAAGAAGCTCGGGTTGGATTGAGAAGCTGAGCTGCAAGCTGCAAGCTGCAAGCTGCAAGTAGGTAGGGTGGGCTTCAGCCCACCAAACCAGGCATCGAAAACAACAACGCTGAAACGAAACGCCGCCCCTCAACGCTCATATCCTTATTCGCTCAGCTTTCCAGCCTCCAGCCCCTCTCGCCTTCACCCCTGCGACAGCAGCATGCGCAGATCGATGATCGCCGCGTTGGCACGCGAGATGTAGTTCGCCATCACCAGCGAATGATTCGCCAGCACGCCATAGCCACTGCCGTTGAGCACCATTGGGCTCCAGAGCGGCTCCTGTGCGGCTTCGAGCTCACGGATGATCTGCCTGACGCTGATCGTCGCGTTCTTCTTCGCCAGCACATCAGCGAAGTCCACTTCAATGGCGCGCAGTAGATGCGACAACGCCCAAGCCTGCCCACGCGCCTCGTAGAACACGTTATCGATCTGCAGCCAGGCGGTTTCGACGCGCTCTTCCTCGAGCACTTGCTGCACGCCTTCACGCTCCAGCTCCGGCGCTACCTGGGCATCCAGGCGTACCCGGCCAACGCTGGCCGACAGTCGCTGGGACAGCGAGCCCAGCCGAGTACCGACATCTCCCAGCCAGTTATTCAGATTATCGGCACGCGAATAGAACTGCGCCTTGGGCGCCGGGTCGCTCAAGCGCGCCAGGTAACGGTCCAGATAGCGGATGCCGTTGCGGTATTCCGATTCGCTGGCAGGCAGAGCCCAGCTGCGATTGTCGAAATTGAACAACGGCTCGGCCTTGGACAGGTCGGTATCCTCGGTCGATTGGGATTGTGATCGTGCAAAGTCCTTGCGCAACGCTCGGCTAAGATCACGCACCTGAACCAGGACCCCGTATTCCCAGCTTGGCATGTTGTCCAGCCACAGACCGGGTGGCGCGACGTCATTGGTCAGGTAGCCGCCTGGCTTGTCCAGCAGGGTGCTGGCAACCCGCTTGAGGGTCTCGACTGTGGTGTAGCCATTGACGATCTGCTGCTGCGAAGCATTGGCTGCCTGCTGAACGTGCTGTTGCACCGAGAAGCGATCAGGCTCGGAACTCCAGTACCAGCCCACCAGCAACGCAACCAGCAAATAGACTGCAATCACTGCGACGAGCGCCAGCACCAACGGATTGCGAGTCGTCCCGTCCGTCCTGGCTGTGCTTCCCGACGAGCCGAGACGGCCGAAGCGGTTCTTCCAATCCAACATGGGTCTGTCCTTCTTCTCAAAATGCAAAGATTCGACCATCGGTCGCTAAGAGCGTTGCGGCAGGCGAACCACTATAACGCAGCCGATTCACCCAAACCTCATAATGAGAACCAAGCCACCTACGTGCACGCTGTCGATCGACCAGTTCAGTGGTAGCATGCGGCCACCATCGCGCCCTCTCAGAAGACTGCCGCAGCGGGCCCAGAGAACCGAAAATGTCGGACCAAGAAGAACTCAAACAGCACTTCGCGCAACGGGTGATCCACCAGGCACGAGAGGTACTCGAAGTCTGGCAGCAGCTGCAACGCAGCGAATGGAACGATCACTACCGAACTGCCCTTGCCGATGCCAGCCAACGCCTGCGGCGATTTGCCGAACGCTTCGAACAGACCGAGCATCGACAACTCGCACTCGCTATCGAGGAGTGCCTGGGGGATATCAACGAAAACCGCGGGCGCTTGTCGAGCGACACCATCGCCACCCTCAGTCAACTGATCTATCGCCTGGCCCGTACCGGCCTGCGTCATAGCGATCCGCGCGGGCAGTCCGGCTATGTCCCGGCATTGAGCAAGCCTATCTACATCGCCCTGGAGGACAACGAGCGCGCCAATCACGTGGTCCGCCAGCTTGAGTTCTTCAGCATGGCCGCTCAGGCATTTGCCAGCGACGAAGCGTTTCGTGCCGCCATGCATGAGCGCCACCCCGCAGCCCTGATCATGGATGTCGACTTCAATGGCCCGGGCGAAGGACTGAAACTCGCCGAGCGCGTGCAACTGGGCCTGGAAGAGAAACTGCCGTTGATCTTCTTCAGCCACGAGGAAACCGACACGCCCATGCGCCTGGCCGCCGTGCGCGCCGGCGGCCTTGAATTCTTCACCGGTACCATCGACGCATCGAGCCTGCTGGAAAAGGTCGAAGTGCTTACCCGTACCGCCCACTACGAACCCTTCCGCGTGCTCATCATCGACGACTCGCGTGCCCAGGCGACACATACCGAACGCGTATTGAACAACGCCGGGATCATCACCCAGACGCTCAACGAACCCATTCAGGCCTTTACTTATCTGGCTGAATTCCAGCCCGATCTGATCATCCTGGACATGTACATGCCCGAATGTCTGGGCACCGAACTGGCCAAGGTCATTCGCCAGCACGAACGCTACGTGAGCGTGCCGATCATCTATCTGTCGGCGGAAGATGATCTCGAAAAACAGCTCGATGCGATGAACGAAGGCGGTGATGACTTCCTGACCAAACCGATCAAGCCAAGCCATCTGATCGCTACCGTGCGGACTCGCGCCGAGCGGGCACGCAATCTCAAGGCACGAATCGTTCGCGACAGCCTGACCGGGCTATACAACCATACGCACAGCCTGCAGTTGCTCGAAGACGCCGCCTCACGAGCCCGCCGAGACGGTCAGCCACTGTGTTTCGCCATGATCGATATCGATCATTTCAAAAAGGTCAACGACACCTACGGGCATCCCATGGGCGACAGAGTCATCAAAAGCCTCGCCCTGTTCCTGAAGCAGCGTTTGCGCAAGACCGACCATATTGGCCGCTATGGTGGGGAGGAGTTCGCTGTGGTGCTGCCGAACACCGATATCGAAAACGCGGCAAAGGTGCTCGACGAAATCCGCCTGCGCTTTGCCGAGATCCGCTACCCGGCACAACCAGCCGACCTGTCCTGCACCTTCAGTTGCGGCATTGCCGAACTGACTCCCGGCGCCGACACCCGGTCGCTTACCAAGCAGGCTGACGAAGCGCTCTACCGCGCCAAACACGGCGGCCGTAACCGAGTCGAGCGGTACACGCTGTCACATGAGTGACATCAAATAGCCATACATTGCTGACCTCCCTACCATTTGGAGGTCAGGATGCGTCTGAAGTCGCTCACCACCGTCAACACATGCCTGCTCATTGCGATCTGCCTCGCCCTGGGCATCACGCTCTGGTGGTCTGAGCGCGAACTGCGGCGCCCTTATCAACTGATGGATAGCTATCTTGGGCTTTCTCAGCGATTCGAGCACCAGGCCGCTCACAATATCCATGACTACCTGGCTAGCGGAAACGCGATCAGCCACAGCGCGGCAATGCAGGCGCTGGAAGGGCTTTCGGCGGAGGTGGAAGCCCTGCCGAACCAGTTTGCCGATCGCCTAAGACCCAGCCTGGAGCAGCTTGAGCAATACACTGCCAGCGAGTTGCTGGCCGCCGGCAAGCTCGCTGGCGATCCCCAAGGCCTGCTGTTGCAAGCCGAGCGGGAGATTGCCGGTACATTGGCACAGCTGCATCGATACGTAGCGCAAAGCTCCCAGGCTGCGGCGCAGTCATACCAGACACCGCTATTCGAGGCCAGCCGCCAGCTGCTGCGCCTCAGTCATGCGCGCGGCAAGCTGGTCAGCAGCGGTCAGGACGAACTGGCGATGGAGGTGAATCAGGTATTGCAGACACTGAGCAAGGAAGCGGACACGCTCGATGCGCTGCCTTTGCTGGGCATCGCAACCGAACAGCGCACGGGTGCCAGCGCCTTCGCCGCATTACTGAATCTTGAACAGGAGCAGTCCGAGCAGGCCGCTGAAGACCAGGGCATCGCCCTCAAGCGCGACTTGCTTGGGCTGATCAATCGCTACCCTGCCGAGCTTCAACGCACGCGGGAACAGATCCAGCAACGCAGCGAACTAATGACCGGCAGCGCACAAAAAATCGCTGCGCTGCAGCTGGCACTCGCCGAACTGGAGCCGGTAATTCGCGC
Organism: Pseudomonas sp. IC_126; assembly: GCF_004331835.1. Taxonomy (NCBI): domain Bacteria; kingdom Pseudomonadati; phylum Pseudomonadota; class Gammaproteobacteria; order Pseudomonadales; family Pseudomonadaceae; genus Pseudomonas; species Pseudomonas sp. IC_126. The sequence continues at coordinate 958,515 of NZ_SJSS01000002.1, read as the reverse complement.
CGAACATGGACGCATCCAATCGGAGGTTCGCGTCATCCAGGGCACCATCATTGCCCTGATATTGCTTATCGCGCTCGCCATCGATCGTTTGCAGCGCCAGCTGACACGCTCGTTGGCGCAGCTCGCGCCCGCGCTTTCGGCATGGGCCGGAGGCGACTTCGAAAAACCCGTCGGGCTTCATACCCGAACACCGGAAATGATCGAGATCGGCACATCGCTCAACCAACTGCGCAGCTATCTGCTCACGCTGGTCGGAACGCTGCGCCAACACGCCCAGGAGGTCACCGGCAACAGCCGCAGCCTGGCGGATATGAGCAGCGATCTGCACCGAAGCGCCAGCCGTCAGAGCAGCGACACCGCACAGATTCGAGACGCTCTTAGCGAACTGGAAGCAACCATCCAGGAGGTCGCCAATAGCGCCGAACAGACAGCCGACGCCGGCCGCGCCGCCAGCCTGGCCGTCAACCAGGGGCAGGACGTCATCGGCAAGAGCCTGACAGGACTGCATAGCCTAGTCAGCGAAGTGCAGGGAAATGCCCGAGCCATCGAACACCTTGCCGATGAAACCGGCACCATCGGCAAAGTGTTGATCGTGATTCGCTCGATCGCCGAGCAGACCAATCTACTTGCACTGAACGCCGCGATCGAGGCAGCCAGAGCAGGCGAGCAGGGCCGTGGCTTCGCCGTGGTCGCCGATGAAGTCCGTACCCTGGCGCAACGCACCAGCGGCGCTACCGAAGAGATCCAACTGCTGATCGGCAACCTGCAGAAAGCCGCCCATCAATCGGTAGAGGCCATGCGCATCCAGGTCGATCACGCCGAAGCGACCGCCCAGCTGGCCGAAACAGCCGACTCGGCATTGGACCAGATCGTCGTCACCATTGGCTCAATCGAACACATGGCGGCGCAGATCGCCCATGCCACTGCACAGCAGAGCGAGGCGGTGAGCGAGATTCGCGGCCATAGCGAACGCATCCATCAACTGGGCGATAGCAACCTGACGCACATCGGACGCGGTCGCGAGCAAAGCGAACAGATGCTGCGCCTGGCCAGCGAACTGAACCAGGCGACACTTGCCTTCAAGAGTTAAGAGCGCCGGACCATCGAAGCTGGGGTGGCAGCAACCTCAACGCGGCGCGGCGGGACGCTGCGAAGGTTTACGACTCTTGCCGGATGGTTTGCCGCCGCCGGCAGCGGCCTTGCGTCGTGCTTCAGCAGCGGCCTTGGCCTGCTCGCGCTTGTCCCACGCATTGCCGTCGTGGCTGCGCGGCGGCAGACCGCTGTGCTGGGTGAGAATCTGCCCTCCCTGCCCGGCCTTCTTGCTTCCCACCGGCGTGGAATTCTTGCGCCGTGCGCTCTGGTAGCCATCCGCTGCCGGCTGATGTACAGGAATCAGCTGGTGCTTGCCGGATCCGATCAAGTCGGCGCGCCCCATGCGCTGCAGGGCTTCACGCAACAGCGGCCAACCCTTGGGATCGTGGTAGCGCAGGAAGGCTTTGTGCAAGCGGCGCTGCTCCTCGCTCTTGACGATGGCTACCCCCTCGCTCTTGTAGGTCACCTTGCGCAACGGATTCTTGCCGCTGTGATACATCGCCGTGGCCGAGGCCATCGGTGAGGGATAGAAGGCTTGCACTTGATCGGCACGGAAGCCGTTGGCCTTCAGCCACAGGGCGAGGTTCATCATGTCCTCATCCGTAGTGCCCGGATGCGCGGCGATGAAGTACGGAATCAGGTACTGCTCCTTGCCCGCCTCCTTCGAATACTTCTCGAACATCCGCTTGAAGCGATCATAGGAACCGATGCCCGGCTTCATCATCTTGTCCAGCGGGCCGCGCTCGGTGTGCTCCGGGGCGATCTTCAGATAGCCGCCGACATGATGGGTGACCAGCTCTTTGACGTATTCCGGCGATTCCACCGCCAGGTCGTAGCGCAGGCCCGAGGCGATCAGGATCTTCTTCACGCCAGGCAGCGCACGCGCCTTGCGATACAGCTCGATCAGCGAGCTGTGGTCGGTATCGAGGTTTTCGCAAATACCCGGGAACACGCAGGATGGTTTACGGCAATGCTTCTCGATATCGTGGCTCTTGCAGGCCAGCCGGTACATGTTGGCGGTCGGGCCGCCGAGGTCCGAGACCACGCCGGTGAAGCCCGGCACACTCTTCATCTCTTCGATCTCGTGCAGGATCGACTCGTGCGAGCGGCTCTGGATGATGCGCCCCTCGTGCTCGGTGATCGAGCAAAAAGTGCAGCCGCCAAAGCAGCCGCGCATGATGTTCACAGAGAAGCGGATCATCTCGTAAGCGGGAATCTTCGCACCGCCATAAGACGGGTGCGGAACACGCGCGTACGGCGAAGCGAAGACGTAGTCCATCTCTTCGGTGGTCAGCGGTATCGGCGGCGGATTCAGCCAGATGTCGTGATCGCCGTGACGTTGCACCAGCGCACGGGCGTTGCCCGGATTGGTCTCCAGATGCAGCACGCGGTTGGCATGGGCGTACAGCGCCGGATCGTTGCGCACTTTCTCGAACGACGGCAGACGGATCACCGTCCTGTCGCGTTCAATCTTCGGGTTCGGCAGCAACTGGACGACCTTCGCCTCGTTCGGGTCCTCGACGGGCCCCTTGTCCTTCTCGATGGCGCAGGCCTGCATGTCCTGGGTACTGACGTAGGGATTGATGATCTGGTCGACCTTGCCGGGTCGGTCGATCCGGGTCGAATCGATCTCGTACCAGTCCGGAGCTGCGCTCTTGCGGATGAAGGCGGTACCGCGCACATCGGTGATCTGCTCGACCGCTTCGCCACGCGCGATGCGCTGGGCCACTTCGACGATGGCACGTTCGGCATTGCCATAGAGCAGGATATCCGCAGTCGCATCCATCAGGATCGAACGGCGCACCTTGTCGGACCAATAGTCGTAATGCGCAATGCGCCGCAGCGAGGCTTCGATACCGCCCAGCACCACCGGCACGTGCTTGTAGGCTTCCTTGCAGCGCTGGCTATAGACCAGGCTGGCACGGTCCGGACGCTTTCCAGCCAGACCACCGGCCGTATAAGCGTCGTCTGAACGCATTTTTCGGTCGGCCGTGTAGCGGTTGATCATCGAGTCCATGTTGCCGGCGGCGATGCCGAAGAACAGGTTCGGCTCGCCGAGCTTCATGAAGTCATCTTTGCTGTGCCAGTCCGGCTGACTGATGATGCCAACGCGAAAGCCCTGGGCTTCCAGCAGCCGCCCGATAATCGCCATGCCGAACGATGGATGGTCGACGTAAGCATCACCGGTGACGATGATGACGTCGCACGAATCCCAGCCGAGCTGATCCATCTCCACCCTGCTCATCGGCAGGAAAGGCGCCGGGCCGAAACACTCGGCCCAGTATTTGGGATAGTCGAACAGGGGCTTGGCAGCGTGCATGGCGAAAAACCGGGCAACGAAAACGGGCGCGGAATATAGCACAAAAAATGATCAGGAAGGCCGAGTAAACACCTCGGTCTTTGTGCTAGAAGCTGGAAGCCAGTGTGGGGTCCACACTACGCCGCCAAGCTTCTCGCTCTTGTTTCAGGCTTTCATCTGCTTCTACCCGATATATCGCCGCGGCACCCGCTGCGTCACCTTGGTGAGCAACTCGTAACCGATGGTGCCGCAAGCATGGGCCAGCTCGTCGACGGGCATCTGTGCGCCCCAAAGCTCGACCGCATCGCCGATGGCCGCGTCGGGAATATCGGTCAGGTCGATCGCCAACATGTCCATCGACACCCGTCCTGCTAGCGGTACGCGCTGACCGCGAACCATGACCGACGTGCCCGATGATGCATGACGCGGATAGCCATCGGCATAACCACAACTGACGGTGCCGATACGCGATGGGCGCTGCGCTACCCAGGTCGCGCCATAACCGACGCTTTCGCCGACCGGCACTTCGTGCATGGCGATTACCTCGGCTTTCAGAGTCATGGCCGGCTGCAATCCCAGCTCGGCGGCACTGCGCTCGGCAAACGGCGAGGCGCCATAGAGCATGATGCCGGGGCGCAACCAATCCATGTGCGCCGGGGCCAGCGTCAATACGGCTGCGGAGTTGGCAAAGCTGCGCTGGTCGAAGACGAGATCCTGCAGCCCCTGATAACTTTCCAGCTGACGCTCGGTCAGCTGATGCATGTGCTCATCGGCGCAAGCGAAATGGCTCATCAGATTCAGCTCTGCCACCTGCGGCGCGGCGCGCAAACGCTCGGCCCAAGACCTCAATTCGGCCGTATCGAAGCCCAGTCGGTGCATCCCCGAATCCAGCTTGAGCCAGACGTTCAGCGGGCGCGTCGTCGCACAATCCAGAAGCCGCTGCGCCTGCTCGGCACCCTGCACCGAGATATCCAAACCCAACTCCATCGCTGCCCGGCAATCCTCCAGATCGAAGCAACCTTCGAGCAGCAGCACGCGTGCCTTGGGCGCCTGTTCCCGTACGACGCGCGCCTCCTCGACGCTGCACACGGCGAAGCCGTCAGCTTCAGCGCGTAGAGCCGCCACTACCGACGCGGCGCCATGCCCATAGGCATCGGCCTTGACCACCGCAAAAGCCCGCCGCCCCGGCGCGCAACGTTTCGCAAGGGCGTAGTTGTGACGGATGGCGGCCAGATCGACCGTGGCAACGAGGGGGCGCATGGGAGGGTTCCTGGCATCGAGGGGAAGATGGAATCTTAGGCTGAACCGCTGGAAGCTGGAAGCTGGAAGCTGGAAGCTGGAAGCCAAGCGTCAGGGACATGTCGTTTACATCTGATGCCCCACTCATCGAATGGGAAGCTTGGCCCACCCTACGATCCGCAACCGATCGCGATCAAGCTCCAAGCTGCCTTTATTCATCATCGAACTGGTAACTGCCCGGCGCCAGGTTCTCGAAGCGGGAGTATTTGCCGAGGAACGCCAGCCGCGTGGTGCCGATGGGACCGTTCCGCTGCTTGCCGATGATGATCTCGGCCACACCCTTGTATTCGGTTTCGGGATGATAGACCTCGTCCCGGTAGACGAACATGATGATGTCGGCGTCCTGCTCGATGGCCCCGGACTCACGAAGGTCAGAGTTCACCGGCCGTTTGTTCGGACGCTGCTCCAGCGATCGGTTGAGCTGGGACAGCGCGATCACCGGGCAATTGAACTCCTTGGCTAGACCTTTGAGCGAGCGGGAAATCTCGGAAATCTCGTTGGTACGGTTGTCGCCACTGGAGCCGGGAATCTGCATCAGCTGCAGGTAGTCGACCATGATCATGCCGATCTCGCCGTGCTCTCGGGCAAGGCGCCGCGTACGGGCGCGCATTTCCGAGGGGGAAATGCCGGCCGTGTCGTCGATGAACAGCTTGCGGTCGTTGAGCAGGTTGACCGCCGAAGTCAGCCGCGGCCAGTCGTCGTCGCTGAGCTTGCCGGTCCGCACCTTGGTCTGGTCGATACGGCCGAGCGAGGCCAGCATACGAATCACGATGGAGTCGGCGGGCATTTCCAGCGAGTAGACGAGGATCGCCTTGTCTGAGCGCAGTACGGCATTCTCGACCAGGTTCATCGCGAAGGTGGTCTTACCCATCGAGGGTCGGCCCGCGACGATGATCAGGTCCGCCGGCTGCAGACCGCTTGTTTGTTCGTCGAGGTCGGTAAATCCGGTGGAAATGCCCGTGATCGCCTCACCCGCGTTGAATAACGAGTCGATGCGGTCGATGGCCTTGACCAGAATGTCGTTAATACCGATCGGCCCGCCCGTCTTGGGGCGAGCTTCGGCGATCTGAAAGATCAGCCGCTCGGCCTCGTCGAGAATCTCTTCCCCGGTTCGGCCCTGTGGCGCATAGGCGCTGTCGGCGATCTCGTTGCTGATACCGATCAACTGCCGCAGTGTCGCCCGCTCCCGGATGATCTGCGCATACGCCTTGATGTTCGCAACCGAGGGCGTGTTCTTCGCCAGTTCACCCAGATAAGCCAGACCACCGACCTGTGAAAGATGCCCTTCCTTGTCCAACTGTTCGGAAAGCGTCACCACGTCGAATGGCGAGTTGCGCTCGGCCAGCGCGAAGATGGCGCGAAAGATCAACCGATGGTCGTGACGGTAGAAGTCACCATCGGACACCTGATCCAGCACCCGCTCCCAGGCGTTGTTGTCCAGCATCAGCCCGCCAAGAACGGCCTGCTCGGCCTCGATGGAATGCGGCGGCACCTTGAGCGCGGCGGTTTCCAAATCGTACTGTTGGGGGATGCTGATGTCGTTCATGGCACTCGGTGTTCTTATGGCCTGCTGGCGTTTCGTGCGGCTTGCCACGAAATATCAACAGAGCCTCATGTTCAGAAAAACAAAGGGCACGTTCCACTCGCATGGAAACGTGCCCGATGTTACGCGTCAGGCACCAGAGGTACCAGACGACGGCTGGTTTCAGCCAGCAACCACGATCAGCTTCACGGTCGCTTCGACGTCGGTGTGCAGATGCACGGCTACGTCGTATTCACCAACCTGACGGATGGTGCCGTTCGGCAGACGAATTTCGCTCTTGGCCACTTCAACGCCAGAGGCGGTCAGGGCGTCGGCGATGTCGTGCGTACCGATGGAACCGAACAGCTTGCCCTCATCGCCCGCGGTAGCGGTGATGGTGACTTCCAGTTCGGCCAGCTGAGCGGCGCGAGTTTCGGCAGAAGCCTTACGCTCGGCAGCAGCTTTTTCCAGGTCGGCACGGCGAGCTTCGAACTCGGCGATGTTGGCCGGGGTTGCAGCAGTAGCCTTGCGCTGCGGCAGCAAGTAGTTGCGGCCGTAACCAGACTTGACGTTTACCTTGTCGCCCAGGTTGCCCAGGTTTGCGACTTTTTCTAGCAGGATGACTTCCATTTGAGTCTTACCTCTCTAACTTAACCTTCACCGTTCGCAGGCCCCGCATCGTCATCACGAGATGCCCGACCGCGAAAATCAAACAAACTGTCGACAATAGCCATGACGGCCAGTAACGGATAAATCAACTGCATGAACAGCACCAGCGTGACGTAAAGCCCCACCAGCCAGAACCGCGACATCCGATTCTTCGCCACCAGGCCGTGCACCAATGCAATACCGGCAAACGCCAGCGGAACACTGCACAGCGGAGCCAGCATCGCCATCTGCACGCCAAGGCTTGGCCCTAGCAACATGCCCGCAAGAAGCACCATCGCCGGCACCGGCGAAAAGCGCAGCGTCCGGAACTCGAGTCCGAAGCCACCCGGGTTGTACAACAACGCTTGCCAATACCGTCCGAGCATCAGACTGAGCAGGGTGACTATCTGCAGCAGCGCTGCCAACAATCCGGTTAGAACCGGTATCAGCAATGCGCCCAAACGGGTCTGCTCTTCCACCGAGAGCTGCTGATAGGCCTCCGACAGCATGTCGGGCAGCACTCTCTGCAACTCGGTGGCGAGCGCCGCGATCGGCTCGCCGAAAACCATTCCAAGCGCCCAGGCATAGAACAACCCGAGCCCCACACTGCACAACATCACTCGAGGCCAGGAACTCCGGTTGCGCAACAACAGCGCCAACCCGAACGATCCCAGCAGTACCAGCAGCGTGCGAGGATCCCCGAAATACCACCAGGCCAGTGCGGGCAATACAGCCCAGACCAATACGCCTAGCGCGTCATTCAGACCTCGACGCAACAACACCAGGCTTCCTGCTGCAGCACATAGCCAGAACAACATCGGCAACGCCGCAGAGCCAGCCACTACAACAATCGCCTGCATACGGCCGCGCATGATGAAGTCAGCCAGGGCACGCATGCGATCTATCCTTTACGTCTGTCGAACAGCTCGATCAACGGCCGTGGCTGTCGGTGTAGGGCAGCAGGGCCAGGAAGCGGGCGCGCTTGATAGCGGTAGCCAGCTGGCGCTGATAGCGTGCTTTGGTTCCGGTAATACGGCTAGGAACGATCTTGCCGGTTTCGGAAATGTAGGCTTTCAGTGTGTTGAGATCCTTGTAGTCGATCTCTTTCACGTTTTCTGCAGTGAAACGGCAGAACTTACGACGACGGAAAAAACGTGCCATGAAATAGGCTCCTCAATAGGTCCGTGGATTACTCGTCAGCGTTGTTGTCGCGGCTGTCGCTGTCGCTGTCATTTTCGTTGACAGAGTCAGATTCAGGGCGATCACGACGCTCACGGCGCTCGCTACGGTTTTCCTCAGCCTTGAGCATCTCGGACTGTTCAGTCTCGGCTTCATCGCGACGAATGACCAGGTTACGGATGACGGCGTCGTTGTAGCGGAAGTTGTCTTCCAGCTCGGCCAGTGCTTTGCCGCTGCACTCGACGTTCAGCATCACGTAGTGGGCCTTGTGGACGTTGTCGATGGCGTAAGCCAGCTGACGACGACCCCAGTCTTCCAGGCGATGGATCTTGCCACCGTCCTCTTCGATCAGCTTGGTGTAACGCTCCACCATGCCGCCAACCTGCTCGCTCTGGTCGGGGTGGACCAGAAAGATGATTTCGTAATGACGCATTGTTGCTCCTTACGGGTTGCAGCCTGCCGCAACACGCGGATCAGGCAAGGAGTGAATGAGTATGTTGTCTTGCCTGCCAGAGAGGCGCGCAAACGCCTGCCATCCGGGCAAGGGGCGCAATTCTAGAGAAGCCCGGCCAACCACGCAAGGCGCTTTGGTGATTATTTAACCAGCCAGGCTCAGCCGCGCGCGACACTCATTCGTTCGGCCCGAATGCTGTCGAGCAGCGTCCTGACCTGATGAATGTCATAGGGTTTGAGCATGGTGCGTAGATTATCCAGCCCTTCTTCACGAGCATTGATGGCGTATCCGGAGGCGATCACGATACTCAGCGCAGCATCGCGCGACCGCGCCTGACGCACCAGTTCAATACCGCTCATACCGGCCAGCCCCACATCGGTCAGCAACACGTCGAAGCGACGTTGCTCCAGCATTTCCAGCGCAGCCTCCGCCGATTCGCAGGGACTGACCTGGTGGCCGAGCTCCTCCATCACCTCGCCGGTGAGCATGCGCAATGTCGGATCGTCCTCGACGAAGAGAATGTTCAAGCCTGCAGCCTGCTCCGGCGTCGCCTCGGCCATGCCGACGCTGGACGCCGACGCAGGGTTGCGCTCACGTTCGCCGCCCGACTCGCCCCCTTCAAAGCCCTCGGCAGCGGCCCTCGGCAGATAGACCCGCACGGTCGTGCCTTTGCCCTCTTCGCCTTCCAGCACAACAAAGCCTCCGCTCTGCCGAACGAAGCCATACACCATACTCAGACCGAGCCCCGAGGCATTGGCGTCCTGGCGCGTGGTGAAGAAGGGTTCGAAGGCGCGCGCCAGCACCTCGGGACGCATGCCTTCGCCTTCGTCGATTACACTCAACTCCACGTAAGCCCCGGCAGCGACACCAGGCTGATCGGCCAGCTGCGCAGCACCCAGCGAACGGTTGCGCAGTTGTATGTACAGCGCACCGCCACCGACCATCGCATCACGTGCGTTGACCGCGAGATTGAGAATAGCGGCCTGCAGATTGCCGACATCGGCGAAAATCGACCATAGATCCGACTGGATATCGACCTTCACCTGCACGGCCCGTCCCAGCGCGCCGCTCAACAACTCGCTCATCTGCTCCAGCAGCTCACCCAGATCGATCGACTGCGGCTGAAGCGGCTGACGGCTGGCAAACGCGAGCAACTGGGACGCCAGACGTGCGCCTTTTTCCACACCGCCAACCGCCGACTCCAAACGCCGCTGCGCCGTCTCGTCGCCGCTCAAATTGCGGCGCAGCAACTGCAAATTTCCACCGATAATCTGCAGCATGTTGTTGAAGTCATGGGCGATGCCGCCGGTCAGCTTACCGACCGCTTCGAGCTTCTGCGCCTGCATCAGCGCCGCCTCTGCCACCCGGCGCTCGGACTCGCTATGCAATAGCTCCCGCGTCCGTTCACGAACCAGATCCTCAAGATGTTCGCGGTGTTCCCGCAACTCTTGCTGGCTGCGATGCTGCTCGGTCACGTCGCTGCCCTGCACGAAAATACCTGACGTCCGCCCGTCACGCCCAATGATTGGCTGGAACACCAGATCGAGATAGACCTCCTCGGGCTCGGCATCGGGACGACGCTGCAACAGCGTCCGCAACCCTGCGCCACGGTAGGGCTCGCCCGTACGATAAACCTGGTCCAGCAGATCGATGAAGCCCTGCTCCGCCAGCTCGGGCAATCCGTCATTTACCCGCTTGCCGATCAGTTGACGATTACCGGTGAGCTGCTGATAGGCCTCGTTGACCAACTCGTATACATGTTCCGGACCGCGCAGGAAGCAGACAAAACCCGGAGCTTGTGCGAATAGCTGGCGCAGCTGATTGCCTTCGTCCTGAATCAATCCGGCGCGCGACATGATCGCTGCTTCGAGCTGTTGCAGCGGCTGCCCCCAGGATTCGGCCGAGCGCTGCGAAGCCTTCAGCGATTGCAGCTCGGTAATGTCCATGGTGTGCTGCAGGATAGCGGTCACCTCGCCCTGCTCATCAAGCAACGGACTGTGCGTTGCACTCCAGTAACGATCCTCATAAGCCGCACCGTTACCGGCGCTTACCGCTATCGAGTAGCGGATGATCGGCAGCGTATCCACAGCCCCGGTGCGCAGCACACGGGCGAACGATTCCAGCAACTCCTCGACATGGGTCGTTTCCGGGGCTTGCGGATCAACGGCAAACGCGTCGTGTATGCGACGCCCTACGATGTCTTCGAGCTGGCGCCCGGTGAGCTTCAGGTAGGCCTCGTTGGCATCCAGGATGGTCAACTCGCGATCAAGCAATAAATAAGCGTTCGGAGAAGTCCTGAACAATGCCTCGAAAGGCGGGCGCTGCGGCATACAACCTCCATGATGCGCGCTTGATTTGGCCGCTATCGATAGCGGCTATCAGATGCACGACCAAACCAGTAGTCGACAGAGCCGACCAGAAACGGACAATTGACCGCTACAGGAGCGATCCGTTTCGCGATGAACGGCAACGCGGGGGCAACTTGTCAGTCAACCCTTACCCTGCCGAACGACGCTGGCGCAGTGCCTCGAACAGACAGACGCCTGTGGCGACCGACACGTTGAGACTGCTGACGCTTCCAGCCATCGGCAGGCGGACCAGGAAATCACAGTGCTCGCGTGTCAGACGGCGCATACCCTTGCCTTCCGCACCCATCACCAGAACGATAGGACCACCGAGGTCCTGATCGTAGATCTCCTGCTCGGCCTCCCCCGCCGTGCCGACCACCCACAAGCCACGTTGCTGCAGCTTTTCCAGCGTTCGCGCCAGATTGGTCACAGCCACCAGCGGAATGACTTCCGCCGCACCGCAAGCCACCTTGCGCACCGTAGCGTTAAGGGTTGCGGACTTGTCCTTGGGAATGATCACCGCCAGCGCGCCGGCCGCGTCGGCGGTGCGCAGGCAGGCACCGAGGTTGTGGGGGTCGGTTACACCGTCGAGCACAAGCAGCAACGGCGCGCCCTGGGCCCGGTCCAGCAACTCTTCGAGCATGGCATCGCCCCAGACCTGACTGGGGCTGACATCAGCCACCACGCCCTGATGCACGCCCTCGACCCAGGCATCCATTTCACGACGCTCGCACTGACCGACGCGGACTTTCGATTGCGCAGCCAATTGAACCAGCGCCTGTACTCGAGGATCGTCGCGCCCCTCGGCCAGCCAGATCTGCTTGACCCGCCTCGGATGGTGACGAAGCAAAGCCTCCACGGCGTGCAGGCCGTAGATTTTTTCAAGATCACTCATGACTTGGCCTTACGCTTTCGCGGGGCACCGCCTTCAGCTTTGGCCGACGGCTTGCTGTTAGCCTTAGACTTCGAGGAGCTGCGTTTGGGCTTGCTCGCGGTCGACTTGCTTCCTTTCGCATCCGCGAGCAGCGCCTTTTTGATTTCCCGGCTCTTGCGAACCTCCGGGCTGACCGGCTCCCCGCCTTTGGCGGAACTTTCGGTGCCTTTTCGGCCGCGCCCTGTTTTCCGGCTATCACCTTTGTCACCAGCCGAGCCACGTTCACCCGCGCCAGCTTTGCTGCCGCCGCTGATCAGTTCGAAGTCGATCTTTCGCTCATCGAGATCGACACGCATCACCCGAACTTCGACGCTATCACCCAGGCGGAAACTCCGCCCACTGCGCTCACCGGATAGCCGATGGTGCAATGGATCGAAATGGTAGTAGTCACCCGGCATTGCAGTGACGTGAACCAGTCCCTCCACGTAAATATCAGTCAGCTCGACGAACAAGCCGAATCCGGTCACAGCGGTGATCACGCCGGGGAAGGTTTCGCCGACGCGATCCTTCATGAATTCGCACTTGAGCCAATTCACCACATCCCGCGTCGCCTCGTCGGCGCGCCGTTCGGCCATTGAGCATTGCTCGCCGAGCTGCTCGAGAGCGGCCTCATCATAGGGATAGATGCGCGCCTTTGGCATACTGGTCGCGCCCTCTCGACGTACATGCCCCGTATCGCGACGCGAGCGGATCACGCTGCGGATCGCGCGATGAATCAATAGATCCGGATAGCGACGGATAGGCGAGGTGAAATGCGCGTATGCCTCGTAATTCAAGCCAAAGTGACCATTGTTGTCCGGGCTGTAGACCGCCTGACTCAACGACCGCAACATTACCGTCTGGATCACGTTGAAATCGGGCCGCCCCTGAATCCGCTCCAGTAGCGCCTGATAATCCTTTGGCGTAGGCCCTTCCTTGCCCTTGTGCAGCGTCAGCCCCAGCTCGCCGAGAAAGGCCCGCAACTTTTCCTGACGCTCCAATGGTGGCCCGTCGTGAACGCGGTACAGACCGGGAATATCATGATCCTGGAGGAAGCGCGCCGTGGCCACGTTGGCGCATAGCATGCATTCCTCGATGAGCTTGTGCGCATCGTTGCGCTCGGTAGGGGTGATGGCCGCGATCTTGCGCTCCGCCCCGAAGACAATGCGCGTTTCCTGAGTTTCGAAATCGATCGCACCACGCGTGTGGCGCGCCTTGAGCAACACCTTGTACAGCGCGTGGAGCTGCTTGAGATGCGGCAATACTTGCGCGTATTCGCCAATCAATCGCTTGCCTTCGGCCGAGGAAGGCTGCTCAAGCATGCTGCTGACCTTGTTATACGTCAGCCGCGCATGGGAGTGGATAACCGCTTCGTAGAACTGGTAATCGGTCATTTTCCCTGATTTATTTAGGGTGATTTCGCAGACCATGGCCAGCCGATCGACGTGCGGATTCAGCGAGCAGAGACCGTTGGACAGCTCCTCCGGGAGCATTGGCACGACCCGTTCGGGAAAGTACACCGACGTACCCCGCAGCTCGGCTTCCTTGTCCAGCTCCGACCCGACTTTCACATAATGCGATACGTCCGCAATCGCGACGTACAACCGGAAACCACCGGAAAATAGCTTCCAGCCACTCAGCTTCTCGCAATAGACCGCATCGTCGAAGTCACGAGCGTCTTCGCCATCGATGGTGACGAAAGGCAGATGCCGCAGATCGACACGCTTCTGCTTGTCCTTCTCCTCGACTTCCGACTTGAGCTTGGCCGCTTCACGCTTCACCGCATCCGGCCAGACGTAGGGGATATCGAAACTGCGCAGCGCAACGTCGATTTCCATGCCAGGGGCCATGTAATTGCCGATCACTTCGACCACGTCGCCCTGAGGCTGGAAGCGCTGAGTCGGCCAGTGGGTGATCTTGATCTCGACGAACTGGCCCGGCTTGGCATCCATGGAGCGACCCGGCGTCACCAGCACTTCCTGCTGAATCTTCGGGTTGTCGGCCATGACGAAACCGATGCCGCTTTCTTCCTGATAACGTCCGACGATGGTTTCATGCGCGCGACTGATCACTTCGACGATCGCGCCTTCGCGCCGCCCGCGGCGATCGAGTCCGGCAACCCGAGCCAGACAGCGATCGCCATCAAATACCAGGCGCATTTGTGCAGGGCTCAGAAACAGGTCGTCGCTTTTATCGTCGGGAATCAGAAAACCGAAGCCGTCACGATGGCCACTGATGCGCCCGCAAACCAGGTCAAGCTTGTCCACCGGGGCATAAGTGCCACGCCGGGTATAGATCAACTGACCGTCACGCTCCATCGCACGCAAACGGCGGCGCAGAGCTTCGATATCGTCTTCGGAGGATAATCCGAACTCTTCCACCAGCTCCTCACGCGCCGCTGGCGAGCCGCGCTCGCTCAGGTGCTGGAGAATCAGCTCGCGGCTGGGAATGGGGTTTTCGTACTTTTCCGCTTCACGTGCGGCCTCGGGATCGAGGGATTGCCAATCGGCCATTAAGAGATGTCACCTTTCATTCATTTATAGAGGCAGAACGCCCCTATCTATTGAAGCGCGAAACGCACGCCGGCGGCAGCTTTCGAGCGAATTATTTTTCCTGGGCGGGGCTTTACAAGGCATAACCTCGCCCGTATAGTTCGCGCCCACAATGTCTGGTAGACGTTGTAACACGGAAACGATGAAGTATCATCGTTTGCAGTGCCCAGGTGGCGGAATTGGTAGACGCACTAGGTTCAGGTCCTAGCGATGGCAACATCGTGGAAGTTCGAGTCTTCTCCTGGGCACCATTTATTCGATGAAGCTCTTGCCTTGGCGAGAATTCATAAACACGAGGTTTGTCGGCCTCGACCAGCAATCGACAGAAGTCGGTGAGCAATCATCGCAATGTGCCCAGGTGGCGGAATTGGTAGACGCACTAGGTTCAGGTCCTAGCGATGGCAACATCGTGGAAGTTCGAGTCTTCTCCTGGGCACCACTCTTCAGAAAAAACCGAGCCATTGGCTCGGTTTTTTCGTTTCCGCTACGACGAATCCGATAGCGCCCCAACAACGCTGATCGCATCGCGCCGGCAGCTCAAGAGCTCAGCGCGGCTTAAGCAGAAATGAAAAGACCGCCCTGAGGCGGTCTTTTTATCATCAGCCGCGATCAGGCGTAAGGATGACGTAGCACGATGGTCTCGTTGCGATCCGGCCCGGTTGAGATGATGTCGATGGGCGCCTCGACCAACTCCTCCAGACGCTTGATGTAAGCGCGGGCGTTAGCCGGCAGCGCATCGAGCGACTTGGCTCCGACGGTGGATTCGGCCCAGCCCGGCATTTCTTCATAGACTGGCTGTAGATCCTGGTAGCTATCCGCGTCGGTCGGCGCATCGACGAGCACGTCGCCGTTGCGATCCTTGTAGGCAACGCAGATACGGATGGTTTCCAGCCCGTCGAGCACATCCAGCTTGGTCAGGCAGATGCCCGACACACTATTGATCTCGATGGCACGACGCAGCACCACGGCATCGAACCAGCCACAGCGGCGGGCGCGGCCGGTGGTGGAACCGAACTCGTGACCGCGCTCAGCCAGACGCGCGCCGGTCTCGTCGAACAATTCAGTGGGGAACGGACCGGAACCGACCCGCGTCGTGTAGGCCTTGGTAATACCCAAGATGTAGTCCAGATACAGCGGACCGAAACCGGAACCAGTAGCCGTACCGCCAGCGGTGGTGCTGGAACTGGTGACATACGGATAGGTGCCATGATCGATGTCCAGCAACGAGCCCTGAGCACCTTCGAACATGATGCGCGCGCCCTGCTTGCGCAGCTCATGCAGGCGAGCCGACACGTCGGTCATCATCGGCTTGAGAATCTCGGCGTAATCCAGCGCCTCATCCAGCGTCTTCTGGAAGTCGACAGGCTCGACCTTATAGAAATTCTGCAGAATGAAATTGTGGTACTCGAGCAGCTCACGCAGCTTGACGGTAAAGCGCTCAGGATTGAACAGATCGCCGATGCGCAAGCCGCGACGCGCGACTTTGTCTTCGTAGGCCGGCCCGATGCCACGACCCGTCGTACCGATCTTGCCTTCGGAACGCGCCGCCTCGCGCGCCTGATCCAGCGCCACGTGATACGGAAGGATCAGGGTACAGGCCGGACTGATGCGCAGGCGCTCACGCACCGGCACGCCCTTCTCTTCCAGCTTGGTGATCTCACGCATCAACGCGTCCGGCGCCACGACTACGCCGTTGCCAATCAGACATTCCACGTTTTCACGCAAAATGCCGGACGGAATCAGGTGCAGCACAGTTTTTTCGCCGTCGATGACCAGCGTATGACCGGCATTGTGGCCACCCTGGAAGCGGACTACAGCCGCCGCCTGATCGGTCAGCAGATCGACGATCTTGCCCTTGCCCTCATCACCCCACTGGGTGCCCAGGACCACGACATTCTTACCCATAAACCTTTGTCCTCTTGGCGAAGCATTACCGGTCACGACCGGCGAATTCTGGAAACAGCCTGGCGCTTACGATCCAGCCCGCATTAGCGGGTCAGCGGCGTTACGGTCCAGGACCCCTCTTGCAACACTAGCTGCCGGTCGCAGCCAACACTTAGCGCCGCATCGCCCTGCTGTCCATCCAGAGCCTGCACTACACGCTCACCCTGTTCGCGCAGCCGACAGACCGACTTCCATAACGCCGGGTCGGTGTCATAGGGCGCCCAGATACCGACTGCGGGGGACGCTAATTCGGCATTACCGAGGCTGACCAAAGTCTTCAAATCCGTCGAGAAACCGGTCGCCGGACGCGCCCGCCCAAAATCCGCACCGATGTCGTCATAACGACCACCCTGTGCGATCGACTGCCCAACGCCAGGCACGAACACCGCGAACACGACGCCGGTGTGATAGTGATAGCCGCGCAGTTCGCCCAGATCGAAATACAACGGCAGATTCGGATACCGCACCGCCAGCTGTTCAGCGATCTGAATCAATCCATCGAGCGCTTCTCGCACTGCCGACGGAGCGCCAGCCAGGACGACTTTCGCCGCATCCAGCGTCTCGCGCCCGCCGCAGAGCCGTGCCAGTGCGCGCAGCATGCTCGCCAGCGACGGCTCGACGTTGGCGGTCAAGGCCGCAATTTCGTCCATCGCCTTACGCTGCAATGCGTCGAACAAGCGCTGCTCGGCATCTCCCGACAAACCTGCCGCACGCGCCAACCCGCGATAAATGCCTACATGGCCGAGATCCATATGCAGATGAGGCACGCTGGCGAGACCTAGCGTCTCCAGCATGAGGCTGATCACTTCGAGATCGCTTGAGGTGCTGCTGTCGCCATAAAGCTCGGCGCCCAGCTGAATCGGACTACGCGACGTCGCGAGCGCTTGAGGCTTGGCGTGCAGTACGCTGCCGGCGTAGCACAGGCGACTGGGACCTTCCCGGCGCAACGTATGCGCGTCCACCCGCGCTACCTGCGGGGTAATATCCGCACGCAGGCCCATCTGTCTGCCGGACAAGGGATCAATGACTTTGAATGTCTTCAGATCCAGATCCTGCCCCGCTCCCGTCAGCAGCGACTCGAGAAACTCCACATGAGGAGTGATGACCAACTCGTAACCCCAGCACTGGAACAGGTCCAGCACACGGCGCCTTGCGGTTTCGATACGCGCCGCATCGGGCGGCAGCACCTCTTCGATGCCATCTGGCAGTAGCCAGCGGTCTACCGTTGCCATTTCGCCAATCACCTCTCGATACGGCAAGCCTAGTCAAGCAGACGAACACCGGGGCTCCGGCCTGGGCCACCCATCGGTCGCGTGCGATTGTGTTCGAACCATGGCGACAGCGCCACGCCCCATAAGGGGATCGGCATGGCTGGCCACGCCCGGATCAGTCTGCCCCACCAGGGCGCAGACGCAAAAAAGCCGGGTTTTCCCCGGCTCGCGGATCATAACAATGTTTCGCCAACGGGTCACCCGGTGGACGGCATCGTCCAGCCGGATGACCCTTGCGGTCATTGCGCCGTTGCGGACTCCAGATAGCGGAAGAAGTCGCTTTTGGGGTCCAGCACCAGGACATCTTCCTTACTGGCAAAGCTGTCTCGGTAGGCCTGCAGACTGCGGTGGAAGGAATAGAATTCCCGATCCTGCCCGTAAGCTGCAGCATAGATAGCGGCCGCCTGCGCGTCACCATCACCACGCAACTCTTCAGCCTCACGGAAGGCCTCGGCCAGCAGGACGCGCCGCTGACGGTCGGCATCCGCGCGGATGCCCTCGGCCAGCTCTTTACCTTTTGCCCTGTGCTCACGCGCTTCACGCTCCCGCTCGGAACTCATACGCTCGAACACGCTGCGATTCACTTCGCGCGGGAGGTCGATGCCCTTGACACGAACATCGACGACTTCGATTCCGAGTTCCTGCTGCGCGGCTCGGTTCAGACTATTGGTCACAACGGCCATCAGTTCATCACGCTGACCCGAGACCGACTCGTGCAGGGTCCGCTTACCGAACTGATCTCGTAGCGAGGCCTCCAGGCGACGCGCGAGGCGCTCGTCCGCGATCTGCTTCATACCCGACGTCGCGGTATAGAAGCGCTCGGCATCATCCACACGCCACTTGGCGTAGGAATCAACCATCAGCGCCTTCTTTTCCAGCGTGAGGAAACGCGAGGTGGAAGTATCGAGCGTCATCAACCGCCCGTCGAACTTGCGAACACTGTTCACGTAAGGAATCTTGAGATGCAGACCCGGCTTCACGTCGGGCTCGACGATACGACCGAAGCGCAACATCACCGCACGCTCTGTCTGCGAGACGATATAGAAGCTGTTCCAAAGGACGATCGCCAGCACCACGCCCACAATCAGGGCGGTCAGGGATTTATTGCTCATTAGCGGACCTCCCTTGTACGCACTTCACGCGGATCCAGTTCCGGAGGCATTCGCGTAGTCTGAGTCGAAGCGCCCGAAACGGATGCCGCAGCAGAACGCTCAGCAGAAGCACCACGACTGTTGATCATCTTGTCCAGCGGCAGGTAAAGCAGATTGTTCTGCCCATCCTCACCCGTTACGAGAACCTTGCTGGTGTTACTCAAGACTTCTTGCATGGTTTCCAGATACAGGCGCTCACGCGTCACGTCAGGTGCCTTGCGGTATTCGGCAACCAGCTTGGAGAAACGATCCGCCTCACCCTGGGCCCGGGATATCACCGCATCGCGATAACCGCTCGCCTCTTCCAGCATGCGCTGGGCCTGACCACGCGCTTCGGGAATGACACCGTTGGCATAGGACTCGGCCTGATTCTTCTCGCGCTGCTCGTCTTCACGTGCACGAATCACGTCATCGAAGGCTTCCTGCACTTCACGCGGCGCTGCCGCACTCTGAAGGTTGACCTGGGTGACGATGATGCCGGTGCCATAGTTGTCGAGGAAGCGCTGCAGTCGCTCCTCGACCTCGTTCGCCATGGCCTCACGACCCTCGGTCAATACCTGATCCATCGCCGTGGAGCCTACGACATGGCGAACCGCGCTATCGGTCGCATGCTGCAGCGATGCTTCTGGATCTTCGACGTTGAGTACGAAGGCCTGAAGGTCGCTGATCTTGTATTGCACCGTTAGCGGCACTTCGATGATGTTCTCGTCCTCGGTCAACATCTGCCCTTGCTTGCTATAAGAACGCTCGCGAGTGACGTTAGCCTGGAACTTGCGATCGAACGGCGGGAAATAGATGTTCAGGCCGGGACCGACAGTTTCGTGATATTTGCCGAAGCGCAGCACCACGGCCTGCTCCTGCTCATCGACGATGTAGATCGCATTGGACAACCAGACGGCCAGCAGCACGACCAAGCCGACCCAGAGCAGCGCGAAACCGCCACGCCGTCCACTGCCACCACCCGACGAGCCGCCGCTGCCGCGCTTCTTTTTGCCAAACATGCCGTTAAGGCTGTCCTGTAATTTGCGGAAAGCCTCATCCAGATCCGGCGGACCTTTCTGATCGCCACCACCGCGACGACCACCGCCACCGCTACCCCAGGGATCCTGGTTGTTCGAGTTGCCACCCGGCTCATTCCAAGCCATAGCGCTCTCCATTCAAATAAAGCTAAAGGCGCGCCAACGGCGCGCCCGCCAATGCTACCGAAAGCCCGGAACGAACGGCTTAAAAGCCCCCCGAGCTTTATTGCAAAGTGTGTTGCTCGAAGAACAGTTCCGCTTCGAGACCCGCGCGACTGATGAGACGATGCAGCTCGACACGCTGCAATCTCACGTCGAGTAGACTGCCGCCCTCATCGTCATGGGATTCGGATTGCACTGCGCCCAAGTCAAACAACTGCGCCCGTAGTCGCCCAAGATTCTGTGGAAGCCGAAGCGTTCCCACGAACAGATCGTCGCCCAGCAATTCGGCCACAGCTTGCTTCAACAGGTCGAGCCCAAGCCCCTGCTGCGCCGATACCCAGACGCGCTGCGGCACACCGTCTGCGTTGCGCTGGATCTGCGGCTCGATACCCTCCAGCAGATCCACCTTGTTGTAGACCTCCAGTATCGGCAGCTCGTGAGCACCGATCTCAGTCAGCACTGCCAACACCTGCTCGATCTGCTGATCGCGCTCAGGCTCATGCGCATCGATGACATGCAGCAGTAGATCAGCATTGCTGGACTCTTCGAGGGTGGCGCGAAAAGATTCGACCAGTTTGTGCGGCAAGTGACGAATGAAACCCACCGTATCGGCGAGCACCACCGGCCCCAGATCATCCAACTCCAGACGACGCAAGGTCGGATCGAGCGTCGCGAACAGCTGATTGGCTGCGTAGACGTCGGCTTCGGTCAACGCGTTGAATAACGTGGACTTGCCGGCGTTGGTGTAGCCCACCAGAGAGATCAGAGGAATGTCGGCACGGCGACGCCCTCGGCGAGCCTGCTCACGCTGGCCGCGAACCTTCTCCAGCCGCTGCTTGATCTGACGAACCCGCACACGCAACAGCCGCCGGTCCGTTTCCAACTGGGTTTCACCAGGGCCACGCAGACCGATACCACCCTTCTGCCGCTCAAGGTGAGTCCAGCCACGCACCAGTCGAGTACTCATGTATTCCAGCTGGGCCAGTTCGACCTGTAGCTTGCCTTCATGCGTACGCGCACGCTGAGCAAAGATATCCAGAATCAAACCGGTTCGATCGAGCACACGGCATTCCAGGGCACGCTCGAGATTGCGTTCCTGACTGGGCGTCAGTGTGTGATTGAAAATGACCAGCTCGACCTCGCCATCCTTGACGAGGTCACGCAGCTCTTCGACTTTGCCGCTGCCAATCAGAAACTTGGCGGAAGGCTGATGCCTTGCCACATTGACGAAGCCAACAGCTTCAGCGCCGGCTGATCGTGCCAGCTCCTGAAACTCCTGAGGGTCTTCACGCGCCGCTGGATCCTGACCATCCAGATGAACCAGGATAGCCCGCTCACCACCACCGGGACGTTCGAAGAACAAAGAAGGCCCCCTTTAGTCGTTACCCGACTCGGACTGCTCCGCGTCGCCAGCGGCTGGCAAGCGCACCGGACGGCCCGGAACGACGGTCGAAATGGCGTGCTTATAGACCATCTGGCTGACCGTATTTTTCAAAAGGATGACGAACTGGTCGAATGACTCGATTTGACCCTGGAGCTTGATGCCGTTGACCAGGTAGATAGAAACCGGAACGCGCTCCTTACGCAGTGTGTTGAGGTAAGGGTCTTGTAGCGAATGCCCTTTTGACATGTGCCGCACTCCTTAAAGGATCTTTTTCATTAATTTTTAGAATCAAACACGGCTGGCCAGTGATTTGAGGATAGCCGGTCAAATTACAGTGTCAGCTCAATATGGTGAGCCTCTCCAAGTATTTCAATGCTCGCGGCAGATTGTCACAGGCTGAACTCTCTAGCCAATGAACGCCCTCCCAACCACGTAACCAAGTCAACTGCCGCTTGGCTAGCTGCCGGGTAGCGATGACCCCGCGTTGAACCATCTCATCGCGCGAATACGAGCCGTCCAGGTAATTCCAGACCTGGCGATAGCCTACGGCACGCATGGAGGGTAGCTCAGGATGCAGATCGTCACGCCTACGAAGCATTTCGACCTCTTCGACAAAGCCCTGTTCAACCATCGCGCCGAAGCGTCGCTCGATACGCTGATGCAAGACCTGCCGCTGCGTAGGCGCGACGGACAACTGCGCGACAGTATAAGGCAAGACGCCGCCGTCTGGCGTGCCCGCTCCGGCTTTTTGCGACCTTTGTCGGGCTCGGTGTTCGGACATGCTAATGCCGCTGACCCTGAAGACCTCAAGCGCCCTGACCAGCCGCTGGGGGTCGTTGGGGTGAATTCGCGCCGCGGACTCCGGGTCGACCTCGGCCAACTGCTGGTGCAGCGCCTTCAGCCCCTCTAGCTGTGCCTGCGCCTCCAACTCCGCACGCACAGCAGGATCGGCAGCAGGCATATCGGCGAGGCCCTCGCTCAACGCCTTGAAATAGAGCATGGTCCCACCAACCAGCAACGGAATGCGCCCTGCGGCGGTACTTTCCGCCATCGCAGCCAGCGCATCGCCTACGAAGTCAGCGGCCGAGTAGCTCTGCGCCGGGTCGCGAATATCGATCAGCCGATGCGGAAACTCCCGAAGCACTTCGGTCGAAGGCTTGGCGGTGCCGATGTCCATCCCCCGATATACCAAGGCCGAATCGACACTGATCAGATCACAGGGCAGCACGCGCGCAAGCTCCAGCGCCAGATCGGTCTTGCCGGCAGCTGTAGGACCCATGAGAAAGATGGCGGGGGGTAACGGGGACATCGGTGGAATCCATTAAGAGGAAGCTGGAAGCGAATCAGTCCAGTCTGAGGGCGCGGCCAAACTCTGCAGAGTTCTTATTTCAAGCTTCTGGCTTTCAGCTACAAGCTCATATCCGCTAGCGCCCACGCAAAAACAGCTTGTCCAACTCTCCCATGCCCAGCTGCGTCCAGGTCGGCCGGCCATGATTGCATTGACCGCTGCGCTCGGTCTGCTCCATGTCACGCAGCAGACCATTCATTTCCGGCAGGGTCAGGCGTCGATTCGCACGCACCGCACCATGACAGGCCATAGTGCCGAGGAGTTCGTTGAGATGGGCCTGGATGCGATCGCTGGTGCCATATTCGAGCAGGTCGGCGAGTACGTCCTGCACCAGCCGCGTGGCTTCGGCCTGCTTGAGCAGGGACGGAATCTGACGAATCGCCAGACTCTCGGGGCCAAGCCGCTGCAGTTCGAAACCGAGCATCTGGAACCAGTGTGCATGCTCTTCGGCGCAGTCCGCCTCACGCTGGCTTACGGCAATCGATTCAGGTACCAGCAACGGCTGGCCTCGCAGCCCTTCGCTGGCCATCGCCGTCTTCAGCCGCTCGTACATGATCCGCTCATGGGCAGCATGCATATCCACAAGCACCAGCCCCAGAGCATTTTCCGCAAGGATGTAGATACCCTTGAGCTGGGCCAACGCATAGCCGAGCGGCGGGACGTCATCCTGGCTCTCCGGCAAGGCCGCCGGGCTCACGTCGGCCAGCGGCGAAAAGAACTCACGATAGGCGCCCTGTGCTTCTGCGACATTTCCGGTAGGCATTGGCCGAGGCGCCTGGTAGCCGGCTCCCGCTCCGCGCCAAGGGGATTGTTGAGTTTGTGGCTGTTCGAGGACGCTGGCAGCGAGGCTCATCTCGTTCTGCCCGGCAAACTCACCCGCAGCGAGGCCAGTGATCTGAGTCATCGGCGTCACGCTGGCCGGCGCGGCCAGTTGATCCTCTGGACGTACATCTCCGAGCGCGCGGTGCAGCGTGCCGTACAGGAAGTCGTGCACCATGCGGTTATCGCGGAAGCGCACCTCGTGCTTGGTCGGATGGACGTTGACGTCCACCACGGCCGGATCGACATCGAGAAACAGCACGAAGGTCGGATGGCGTCCATTGAACAGCACATCCCGGTATGCCTGACGCACCGCGTGCGCCACCAGCTTGTCGCGGACCATACGGCCGTTCACGTAGAAATACTGCAGATCCGCCTGACTGCGGGAAAACGTAGGCAGACCGACCCACCCCCAGAGGTGCAGTCCGTTGCGCTCGATTTCCACCGGTAGCGCCTGTTCGAGAAAAGCAGGACCGCACACCGAGGCCACACGCCGCGCCCGCGACGCGGCATCGCTGGCCTGATGCAGGGCGAGTACGACCTTGCCGTTGTGCCGCAGATGAAACGCCACATCGAAGCGCGCCAGCGCCAGCCGCTTGATCACTTCCTGCAAGTGGTCGAATTCGGTTTTCTCGGTGCGCAGAAACTTGCGGCGTGCCGGTGTGTTGAAGAACAAATCACGCACTTCGACCGAGGTACCGACCGGATGCGCCGCCGGCTGGACGCGAGCCTCCATGTCCCGACCTTCGGTTTCGACCTGCCAAGCCTCAGCGGCATCGGCGGTGCGCGAGGTGAGCGTCAGACGCGACACCGAACTGATCGACGCCAACGCCTCGCCACGAAAGCCCAGACTCATCACGCGCTCTAGATCTTCAAGATCGCGGATCTTGCTGGTCGCGTGCCGAGCCAGGGCCAGAGGTAGGTCATCGGCTGGAATGCCGCAGCCGTCGTCGCGCACGCGTAGCAGCTTCACCCCACCCTGCTCGACATCCACCTCAATACGCGTGGCGCCCGAATCGAGACTGTTCTCCAGCAGCTCCTTGATGACCGAAGCGGGCCGTTCGACCACTTCACCCGCGGCGATCTGGTTCGCCAGCCGCGGGCTAAGCAGCTGGATGCGCGCAGCCTCGGTCATGGCTGCGATGCCAGAGTCGTAGCGGGGATGTTCAGGGTCTGACCAACCTTGATCACGTCGCCTTTCAGGCTGTTGGCACTGCGCAGCGCAGGCAGGCTGATCTGATAACGCTGAGCAAGCAAGGCCAGGCTTTCACCGGAGCGCACCACATGCTCGCGGGGAACACTGGCAATCTTGCCGGAGTCACGCAGCCAGGCGACATAGGTGCCAGGCGGCGGGTTTTCGTGGAAAAACTGCCGCACACCGCTGTGAATCGAGCGGGCCAGCGACTGCTGGTGGGAAGCGGTTTGCAACTTGCGCGCTTCGGACGGGTTAGAGATAAAGCCGGTCTCCACCAGGATCGACGGGATATCCGGAGACTTCAGCACCATGAATCCGGCTTGCTCGACCCGACTCTTGTGCAGGCGCGTCATCCGGCCCATGTTGCTCAGCACCTTCTGCCCTACGTTCAGGCTGGACGCCAGCGACGCCGTCATGGACAGGTCCAGCAGCACACCGGCAAGCATCTGGTCCTCGCCAAGGTTGACGCTGCCGGCACCGCCGATCAGGTCAGAGCGGTTCTCGCTATCGGCCAACCACCGTGCAGTTTCCGAGGTAGCACCGCGGTCGGACAGAGCAAACACCGAGGCCCCATAAGCGGACGAGCGCGGCGCCGCGTCGGCGTGTATCGAAACGAACAGATCCGCGCCCTTCTTGCGGGCAATTTCGGTGCGTTTGCGCAATGGAATGAAGTAATCACCGGTTCGGACCAGCTCGGCGCGGAAGCCCTTTTCGGCGTTGATCTGGCGCTGCAGCTCTTTTGAAATTTGCAGTACCACGTTCTTTTCGTACGCCTTGCCCGGACCGATCGCGCCTGGGTCCTCGCCACCATGGCCAGCATCGATGGCGATAATGATGTCACGCTTGCTACTGGGCAGCGGTGGCAGTTTCAGCGCAGGCAGGGTCGGTGATACGGGCTCGGCAGGCGTGCTCGGCGTGGTCGTTGCTGGAATATCCGCCGTGGTGGACGGATCGGCACCCTCATCGTACAGATCAACCACGAGCCGATGACCGTATTGCTGATTCGGCGTCAGGGTGAAACTCTTCGGCGTGACCTGGGCGGAGAGATCGATGACCACGCGCAACGTATCGGCATCGAACTTGGCCGCACGCAGCCCGGAAATCGGCGTATTTTTCAGCGCCAGCTGCTCGAACGGCTTGGGTAGGTTGCCACCATTGACGTCGATAACGATGCGATCCGGCGCCGTCAGGGTAAACACGTTGTGCTGTACCGGACCGGACAGATCGAACACCAGACGCGTATTGTCCGGCGCGCGCCAGAGCCGCACGCTTTGCACATCGGACGCGGCCAGGGCCTGTACGGCCGCGAGCATCAATACCAAACCACTCACCAGCGCGCGCATGCGCATACCCAACCCCATGTTGTTCATTGTTCACCGATGGTCAGGATGGAACACCAGCTTTCACCACGCTCGCCTCGTGGCGTCAGGCGCAGCGACCGGCCGGCGCCCTGGGGCGTAATGGTAATGTCCAGGTCGGCCTTTGGCAAAATGCCGGCGCCACGTTCTGGCCACTCTATCAGGCACAGCGCGTCCCCTTCGAAATAGTCGCGAATGCCCAGGAATTCAAGTTCCTCGGGATCCACCAGCCGATAAAGGTCGAAATGAAATACCCGTACGCTGCCTATCTCGTAGGGCTCGACCAGCGTGAAGGTGGGACTCTTGACCTTGCTTTCATGCCCGAAGCCGCGGATCAAGCCGCGCGACAAGGTGGTTTTTCCCGCGCCGAGGTCACCGTGCAGATAGATCACGCCCTGACCGCCGGTCATCTGGGCGATGCGTGCGCCGAGCGCCAGCATCGCCTCTTCGTCTGAGGCAAACAGCGTCACACCCGGCATGGCGAGCACTCCTCGAGCAATTGGCGGAGGACGGGAATCAGATCGGCGGCAGCCAGTCCGCGCCCTTGCTTGCCGAGACGCTCGCCAGCTACGGCATGCAGCCACACGGCGAGGCAGGCCGCATCGAACGGCGCGAGTCCCTGCGCCAACAGAGCTCCAGCGACACCCGCCAGAACATCGCCGAGCCCCGCGCTGGCCATGGCCGGATGGCCGCGATCACACAGTGCCAGTCGACCATCTGAGTGCGCGATCAGCGTTCCCGCCCCCTTGAGCAACACGGTGCAACCGTAGCGGCTTGCCAGCATTCGGGCCGCCGCAGGACGATCAGCCTGAACTTCGCCAACCGTGATACTCAGCAACCGCGCAGCCTCGCCCGGGTGCGGCGTCAGCAGGCAATCGCTCGGCAGCTCGACCGCGCCTGCCGCCAGCAAATTCAGCGCATCGGCATCCCATACCTGAGGTACGCGACACTGCGGCGCCAGCGACAGCAAACTGCGCCCCCACGGCGCCTGCCCCAAGCCTGGACCGATCACCAACACATCGGCGCGCTGGGTTAGCGTCGTCAACGCATAGGTGGACTCCACGCCACTGCACATGATTTCCGGACGCCGCACCAGCGATGCCGTCACGTGCTCTGGCCGCGTCGCCAAGGTCACCATGCCGGCGCCACAGCGCAACGCCGCTTCGGCGCTGAGCAACGCCGCGCCGCCAGTGCCCAGATCGCCACCGATCACCAGCACCTGACCAAAGCTGCCCTTGTGCGCCGTTGGCTTACGAGGCGCCAAGGTCGGAAGGTTCGCCGCGCACAGGCGTTCAAGGCTGGGCTGGATCTGATCGAGAATGGCCCGATCGGCCTGCAAGTCATCGGATACCAGCTCACCGACCCGATCCGGCCCCTCACCGGTGAACAACCCCACCTTCAGGCCGATAAACGACACCGTGAGGTCCGCAAACACCGCTTGCCCCAGCACGCGCCCTGTATCGGCACAGAGGCCAGACGGCAGGTCCACAGCGAGAACCGGCTGAGGGCTATCGTTCATGGCGCGAATGGCACTGGCGTAAGGCTCGCGGACCTCACCGGAGATCCCGGTACCTAGCAGCGCATCGACCAGCACACCCTGCAGACTTGCATCCGGCACCCACTGCAGCACGTTGACGCCAGCCTCCCGAGCCACGGCGAAAGCCTGAGCGGCATCACCCTGAAGCTGCTGCGGATCACCTACCGCGAGTACCTGAACCTGACGGCCACCACGCTGCGCCAAGGCAGCGATCAGGTAACCGTCACCGGCATTGTTGCCACGTCCAGCCATCACGGTGATCCGCTGCTCGTCAGGCCAACGCCGACGCAACGAACGCCAGGCAGCATGCGCCGCGCGCTGCATCAGCTCGAAACCGGGTGTTCCCGCGGCGATCAGACGTGCGTCGATCTCCCGCACCTGGGCGGCCGTGTATAAAGAGGTGGGCAAGGTATCGGTGGTCTGAGACATGAATCACCCGAACGAATATCTGGCAGAATTATACGCATGCGCCACCCGGCCCGCCCGTGGATGCATCGAGTTTCACCGCAGCCGCTCAAGCGCAACGGGCGGTCGGCCGATGTACTCACTGTCCTTATATACCGCGCCGAACCAAACGACCCCGCCATACGCGAGCAAGTCTCGAAGACCTTATCCAATGTCCAGCCAAACCCTCGACCCCGCCGCCCTCGCTCAGTCCATCAAGGAGTGGGGTCGCGAACTGGGCTTTCAGCAGGTCGGCATCACAGGTGTCGACCTGGCCGAGCATGAAGCGCATCTGCAGCGCTGGCTGGATGAAGGCTACCAGGGCGAAATGGACTACATGGCCGCCCATGGCAACAAGCGCTCACGGCCCGACGAACTGGTGCCCGGCACCCTGCGGGTGATCTCGTTGCGCATGGACTATCTGCCCGGCGACACTCGCATGAGCCAGCGGCTGGCCGAGCCGGAGAAAGCCTATGTGTCGCGCTACGCGCTGGGCCGCGACTACCACAAGCTGATCCGCAAGCGAATCCAACAACTGGCCGAGCGTATCCAGCAGGTGGTCGGCCCGTTCGGCTTCCGTGCCTTCGTTGACAGCGCGCCGGTGCTGGAAAAAGCCGTGGCGCAGCAAGCCGGGCTCGGCTGGATCGGTAAGAACACCCTGCTGCTCAATCGCAAGGCCGGTAGCTGGTTCTTCCTCGGCGAGCTGTTCGTCGATATCGACCTGCCCGTTGACGAACCCGTTACCAGTCAGCATTGCGGCAGTTGCCAGGCCTGCCTGGACATCTGCCCCACCGAGGCCTTCGTCGGCGAACGGATACTGGATGCGCGGCGCTGCATTTCCTACCTGACCATCGAGCTGAAAGGTCCGATCCCGGTGGAATTGCGCAGCAAGGTTGGCAACCGCGTGTTCGGCTGTGACGATTGCCAGATCGTCTGCCCTTGGAACCGCTTCGCCAAGCCGACCGAACAGACCGACTTCCACCCACGCCACCGCCTGGACAATGCCGAGTTGGCAGAGCTGTTTCGCTGGACCGAGGACGAGTTTCTCAGCCGCACCGAAGGCTCGCCGTTACGCCGCGCGGGCTACGAGCGCTGGTTGCGCAATCTGGCGGTGGGCCTGGGCAACGCGCCGTCGAGCATTCCGGTGCTGGAAGCCCTGCAGGCGCGCCGTGACGATCCCTCGGAGCTGGTGCGTGAGCATGTGGAATGGGCATTGGCCCAGCACGGCAACCCTCTATAGCCCGCCACTCACGCCCAACCCGATACCGAGCTCCGCCGCCACGGCGAATGGCAATAACAGCGTATCGAGCAGCAGACTGGCCGGCAGGTCCAGAGCAGGATGCTTCGGCGCGGTGGCACCGAAGCGCTCCTGAGGACAGCAGCCGCCGTTGAGGCTGTGCCAGTCGAGGCGCGTACCGGAATAGATGATCGGCGCGCCGGGCTTGGCCGCATCGAGGGTGCGGACCGTGGCGCAGCCAGATAGCAGAAGGACGGCAAGCAGAGTCAGCCCGAGGGTAGCCTTGTGTTTCACCTGCAGCTCCTGAATATGGGTATCGCTGCGAACAATGCCATCCTCGGCGCGCTTCACTCGTCGCTGACAAAATGGTGCTCACCCCAGCGCGGCAGCATGTCCTGGGGAATCTGTAGCAAATTGAGGATGCGCGCGACGACGAAATCCACCAGGTCATCGATCGTCTGCGGCTGATGGTAGAAGCCCGGTGATGCCGGCAGGATCACCGCGCCCAGATTCGACAGCTTGAGCATGTTCTCAAGGTGAATGCTTGAATACGGCGCCTCTCGCGGCACCAGAATGAGCTGGCGGCGCTCCTTGAGCGTCACATCCGCCGCGCGCTCGATCAGGTTGTTGCAGGCGCCGGTGGCAATCGCCGAGAGCGTGCCAGTCGAGCAGGGCACCACCACCATAGCCGTCGGCGCGCCGGAACCTGAGGCCGGTGGGGCCATCCAGTCTTCCTTTGCGAACACCCGGATTTGCCCCGCCGCCGCACCGGTGTACTCAGAGAGAAAGGCCTGCATCGCCTGGGGCTTGGCGGGCAGTACGACGTCGGTCTCGGTGGCCATCACCAGCTGCGCGGCCTTGGAGATCAGGAAGTGCACCTCGCGGTCCTCCTGGATCAGACAATCCAACAGGCGTAAGCCGTATTGCGCGCCTGAAGCGCCGGTCATCGCCAGGGTGATGCGTTCGGGGCCGCTCATTCGTTTGCTCTTATCCTATTGCGTGGTCTTTTCGGTGGGCTAAAGCCCACCCTACAAAAAGCGAAACGGCAAAGCATCGTAGGGTGGGTTCAGCACCCGTAGGCGTAGGGTGGGCTTTAGCCCACAAATCGGCTTACGCCAGCGCCTCGGCCAATTTGCCATGCAATCCACCAAAACCGCCGTTGCTCATGACCACCACCTGAGTGCCCGGCGTGGCGTCGGCCTTGACCTTGGCGATGATCGTCTCTAGCGAGTCGCATACGGTCGTCTCGACGGGCGAGCCGGCGACCGTCGCGGCCAGGTCCCAGCCGAGATTTGGCGGCGCGTACCAGATCGCCTGATTGGCCAGCGCCACCGATTCGGCCAGGCCTTCACGGTGTGCGCCCAACTTCATCGAATTGGAGCGCGGCTCGACCACGGCAATGATCGGCGTATCACCCACGCGCTTGCGTAGGCCGTCGAGCGTCGTGGCGATGGCGGTCGGGTGATGGGCGAAGTCGTCGTAAATGGTCACGCCATTAACGTCTGCGACCTTTTCCATGCGTCGCTTGACGCTGCGGAATTCACTCAGCGCTTCGGTTCCCTGCTTGGGCAATACACCGACATGGCGCGCCGCCGCGAGCGTGGCCAGAGCGTTATTGACATTGTGCTGACCAGTCAATTCCCAGTCCACCACGCCTTGCACAGTGCCGTCGAAGATCACCTCGAAGCGCGAACCGTCTGCGCTGAGCAGGTTGGCCTGCCATTGCCCGCCGTTGCCGGTTGTCTGCACCGGTGTCCAGCAGCCCATGCCGATCACGCGCTTGAGCGCCTCTTCCGATTGCGGATGAATGATCAGCCCCTCGCTGGGCACGGTGCGTACCAGGTGGTGGAACTGCCTTTCGATCGCAGCGAGGTCCGGGAAGATATCGGCGTGGTCGAATTCAAGGTTGTTCAGGATCGCGGTACGCGGTCGGTAATGGACGAACTTGCTGCGCTTGTCGAAGAAGGCGCTGTCGTACTCGTCCGCCTCGACCACGAAGAACGGCGTGCCGCCCAGTCGCGCGGAGACGCCGAAGTTCTGCGGCACGCCGCCAATAAGAAAGCCCGGGCTCATGCCGGCGTGTTCCAGCACCCAGGCGAGCATGCTGCTGGTGGTGGTCTTGCCGTGAGTACCGGCGGCAGCCAGCACCCAGCGCCCCTGCAACACATGATCGGCGAGCCACTGCGGGCCGGAAACGTAAGGCAGCCCCTTGTTCAGCACGTACTCCACCGCCGGGTTGCCGCGCGACAGCGCGTTGCCGATCACCACCAGATCCGGCGCCAGATCGAGCTGGCTCGGCTCATAGCCTTGGGTCAGTTCAATGCCCTGAGCCTCAAGCTGGGTACTCATGGGCGGATAGACGTTGGCATCGGAACCGGTGACCCGATGGCCCAGTTCCTTGGCGAGAACGGCCAGCGAGCCCATGAAGGTGCCGCAGATGCCGAGAATATGGATATGCATGAATGACCTCTGGATTGGCCACGCCGGGCTCCGGAATCACGGAGCGTCGGGCGAAAAAACTGCGCCGCAGATTAGCACAGGCGGCCCGACACAGCCCGCCGCGCGCATCCGGGCACAGGCACGCCCACACGTCGCCTCGCTCGCGGACCGTCAGGCCTTGATCTACGCTGAATCACAGCAGTCCACACGGCAATTACAAGATTCGGAGACGCATCATGCGCTACGCCCATCCCGGCACCGAAGGGGCCCTCGTTTCCTTCCAATCCCGCTACGGCAACTTTATCAACGGCCAATTCGTCGAACCGGTTGGCGGGCAGTATTTCACCAACACTTCGCCAGTCAACGGCCAGCCCATCGCTGAGTTCCCGCGCTCCGAAGCGGCCGATATCGAGAAGGCGCTGGACGCCGCCCATGCCGCCGCCGATGCCTGGGGCAAGACCAGTGTGCAGGCGCGCTCGCTGATCCTGCTGAAGATCGCCGATCGCATCGAAGAAAATCTGGAAAAGCTCGCCATCACCGAAACCTGGGACAACGGCAAGGCGGTGCGCGAGACGCTGAACGCCGACATCCCGCTGGCTGCCGACCACTTCCGCTACTTCGCCGGCTGCATCCGCGCCCAGGAAGGCACCAGCGCGGAGATCGACGAGCACACTGCCGCCTATCATTTCCACGAGCCGCTGGGCGTGGTCGGGCAGATCATTCCGTGGAACTTTCCGATCCTGATGGCCTGCTGGAAACTTGCACCAGCCCTGGCAGCCGGCAACTGCGTGATCCTGAAACCCGCCGAGCAGACGCCGCTGGGCATCACCGTGCTGGCAGAAATCATCGGCGACCTGCTGCCGCCGGGCGTGCTCAACATCGTCCAGGGCTTCGGCAAGGAGGCCGGCGAGGCGCTGGCCAGCAGCAAACGCATCGCCAAGATCGCCTTCACCGGCTCCACCCCGGTGGGTTCGCACATCATGAAGATGGCGGCAGAAAACATCATTCCCAGCACTGTGGAGCTGGGCGGCAAGAGCCCCAACATCTACTTCGAAGACATCATGCAAGCCGAACCGACCTTCATCGAGAAGGCGGCCGAGGGGCTGGTGCTGGGTTTCTTCAACCAAGGCGAAGTCTGTACCTGCCCGTCGCGGGCACTGGTGCAGGAATCCATCTACGCGCCCTTCATGGAAGCGGTGATGAAGAAGGTCACGCAGATCAAACGCGGCGACCCGCTGGACACCGACACCATGGTCGGCGCCCAGGCCAGCCAGCAGCAGTTCGACAAGATCGTCGGCTACCTGGACATCGCTCGGCAGGAAGGCGCCGAAGTGCTCACCGGTGGCGGTGTCGAGAAACTCGAAGGCTCGCTCGCGACCGGCTATTACATCCAGCCGACCCTACTCAAGGGCCATAACAAGATGCGCGTGTTCCAGGAGGAAATCTTCGGCCCGGTGATCGGCGTGACCACCTTCAAGGATGAAGCCGAAGCGCTGGCCATCGCCAACGACACCGAGTTCGGCCTCGGCGCTGGCGTCTGGACCCGCGACATCAACCGTGCCTATCGCATGGGCCGGGGGATCAAGGCCGGGCGGGTGTGGACCAACTGCTACCACCTGTATCCGGCACATGCCGCGTTCGGTGGTTACAAGAAATCCGGCGTCGGTCGCGAAACCCACAAGATGATCCTCGACCACTACCAGCAGACCAAAAACCTGCTGGTCAGCTACGACATCAATCCACTGGGCTTCTTCTGATGGCTGGCGCGGGTGGCTGATACCGCCCGCGCTCGAACAAGACGCCTGCCGGGCTCCGCCGTGGTGCTGCGGAGCCCGCAAAAGGTGCGTTCCTGCCGGACTTCGCTGACAAAACACCGCGAATGCAAGGTTCGCGGCGCAGGGCATGACGCTTGCTAGGGAGACGCCAATCCAACAACGAGGGATTCCCCATGGCTTTCGAACACAGCAGTGCGACCCCACCGCAACATGCCGTAGATTTCGAAGCAGTCGGCAGTAGCTATTTCCAGGAACGCGAACTGAAGAAAGGCGCCGCCGGCTGGGTGCTATTGGTCGGCCTCGGCGTCGCCTACGTGATTTCCGGCGACTACGCCGGATGGAACTTCGGCCTGGCACAGGGCGGTTGGGGCGGGCTGTTCATCGCCACGCTGCTGATGGCAACCATGTACCTGTGCATGTGCTTTTCGCTGGCCGAGTTGTCGTCGATGGTGCCCACCGCCGGCGGCGGTTATGGCTTCGCCCGCACGGCGTTCGGCCCGCTGGGCGGCTTTCTCACCGGCACGGCGATCCTCATCGAATACGCCATCGCGCCGGCGGCCATAGCAGTGTTCATCGGCGCTTACTGCGAGTCGTTGTTCGGCATCGGCGGCTGGATGATCTACCTGGCCTTCTACATCGCATTCATCGGCATCCATATCTTCGGCGTAGGCGAGGCGCTCAAGCTGATGTTCATCATCACCGCCGTCGCCGCACTGGCGTTGGGCGTGTTCATCGTGGCGATGGTGCCGCACTTCTCTGTAGCCAACCTGCTGGATATCACCCCCACCACCGCAGCCGGCGCCAGCGCCTTCCTGCCGTTCGGCTACGTCGGCATCTGGGCGGCGATTCCCTATGCGATCTGGTTCTTCCTCGCGGTCGAGGGCGTGCCGCTGGCCGCCGAGGAAACCAAGAATCCGCAGCGCGACATGCCGCGCGGGCTGATCGGCGCCATGCTGGTGCTGCTGGCCTTCGCCGGGCTGATCCTGCTGGTTGGGCCGGGCGGCGCCGGTTCCAGCACACTGATCGAATCCGGCAACCCGCTGGTGGAGGCGCTGACCACCGCCTACGGCTCCTCAACCTGGATGAGCGGCTTCGTCAACCTGGTCGGCCTGGCCGGGCTGATCGCCAGCTTCTTCTCGATCATCTTCGCCTACTCGCGGCAGATCTTCGCGCTGTCGCGGGCCGGCTACCTGCCGCGCAAGCTGTCGCTGACCAACCGCAACAAGGTGCCGGTGCTGGCGCTGATCGTGCCGGGGGTGATCGGCTTCGTCCTGTCTCTGACTGGCCAAGGCGACCTGCTGATTCTGGTGGCGGTGTTCGGTGCCACCATTTCCTACGTGCTGATGATGGCCTCGCACATCACCCTGCGCCTGCGCCGTCCGGACATGCACCGTCCTTACAAAACGCCCGGCGGCATCTTTACCTCGGGCGTCGCCCTGGTGCTGGCGTGCATCGCCGTGGTGGCGGGCTTTCTGGTGGACCCGCGCGTGGTGATCGGCGCAGCGATCATCTACGGCATCTTCATCGCCTATTTCGCGCTGTACAGCCGACATCACCTGGTCGCCGGCACGCCGGAAGAGGAGTTCGCGGCGATCGAGAACGCCGAGGCAACGCTGAAGTAAGGAGGCAGTCATGACGTACTCGCACAGCGTGGGCGGCACCACCTGGCGTTTCGACGACCTGCGCGAGCTGATGGCCAAGGCCAGCCCGGCGCGCTCCGGCGACCTGCTCGCCGGGGTCGCCGCGGGCAGCGATGCCGAGCGCGTGGCGGCGCAGATGTGCCTGGCCGAGGTGCCGCTCAAGCGCTTCCTCGAAGAGGCACTGATCCCGTACGAAAGCGACGAGGTCACGCGGCTGATCATCGACAGTCATGACACTGCCGCCTTCGCCCCGGTCAGCCACCTGACCGTAGGCGACTTCCGCAACTGGCTGCTCGGCGATGAAGCCGACGGCGCCGCGCTGGCGGCCCTGGCGCCGGGCCTGACGCCGGAGATGGTGGCCGCCGTGTCGAAGATCATGCGCGTGCAGGACCTGATCCTGGTCGCGCAGAAGCCGCGCGTGGTGACGCGCTTTCGCAATACGATCGGCCTGCCGGCGCGAATGTCCACCCGCCTGCAACCCAACCACCCCACCGACGACGGCGCCGGCATCGCCGCGAGCATCCTCGACGGTTTGCTCTACGGCAACGGCGATGCGGTGATCGGCATCAACCCGGCCACCGACAGCACCGCCGGCATCTGCGAACTGCTGAAAATGCTCGACGCCATCATCCAGCGCTACGAGATCCCGACCCAAGCCTGCATCCTCACCCACGTCACCACCTCCATCGCGGCGATCGAGCGCGGCGCGCCGTTGGACCTGGTGTTCCAGTCCATCGCCGGCACCGAGGCGGCCAACGCCAGCTTCGGCATCAGTCTGGCCACGCTGCAGGAAGGTTACGAGGCGGGCCTGTCGCAGAAGCGCGGCACCCTCGGCGACAACCTGATGTACTTCGAGACCGGCCAGGGCAGCGCACTCTCGGCAAACGCCCATCACGACGTCGACCAGCAGACCTGCGAGGCCCGCGCCTACGCGGTAGCTCGCCGTTTCAAGCCGCTGCTGGTGAACACCGTGGTCGGCTTCATCGGCCCGGAATACCTCTACAACGGCAAGCAGATCATCCGCGCCGGCCTGGAGGACCATTTCTGCGGCAAGCTGCTCGGTGTGCCCATGGGCTGTGACATTTGCTACACCAACCACGCCGAAGCCGACCAGGATGACATGGACATGCTGCTGACCCTGCTCGGCACGGCGGGCATCAACTTCATCATGGGCATTCCGGGGTCGGACGACGTGATGCTCAATTACCAGACCACCTCCTTCCACGACGCGCTCTACGTGCGGCAAGTGCTGGGCCTCAGGGCCGCGCCGGAGTTCGAGGACTGGCTGGCGAAGATGCAGATCCTTCAGCAGGACGGTAACCGGTTGCAGCTGGGCAATGAGCTGCCCGAGCCGTTCCGTCGCGCGCTGGAGCAACTGTCGTGAAGGTCACGCCCTACGCAGGGCATCGCCGGCACGATCCGAGTTGCCTGAGGTTTGCTGGTGCGCTGAAGCACACCCTACGGTTGGCGGGCCACGCCTTGTAATCGCAGGCGAGTACGTCCGCATGCTTTCACCGCTTGATGCCCACCTGACCACTCGAGGTAGCCATGCCCGACCGCTCCCCCATCGTCGAAAATCCCTGGCAGCACCTGCGTCAGCTCACCCCGGCGCGCATCGCCCTCGGCCGGGCTGGCACTAGCCTGCCTACCAATGCACAGCTCGATTTCCAGTTCGCCCATGCGCAGGCCCGCGATGCCGTGCATTTGCCGTTGGACAGCGAGGCGCTGATCCGCGAGCTGCAGCAACATGAGCTGGACTGCCTGCGCCTGCACAGCGCCGCCGCGGATCGTCAGGTCTATCTGCAACGGCCAGATCTGGGCCGGCGCCTGGACGAAACCAGCGCCGCTCTGTTGGATGAGCGCGATCAACCAGCCTGCGACCTCGCCCTGGTAATCGCCGACGGCCTCTCAGCATTGGCCGTGCAGCGCCATGCGCTGCCCATGACGCTGAAGATCGTCGAGCATTGCCAGAACGAAGGCTGGACCCTCGGGCCGATCAGCATCGTCGAACAAGGCCGCGTGGCCATTGCCGACGAAATCGGCGAACGCCTCAAGGCCCGGATGGTGGTGATCTTGCTGGGCGAACGCCCCGGCCTCAGCTCGCCGGACAGCCTGGGCCTTTATTTCACCTGGGCGCCGCAAGTCGGCCGCCACGATGCCCAGCGCAACTGCATCTCCAACATCCGCCCTGAAGGCCTCGCCTACAACCTGGCCGCGCATCGCCTGCTGTATCTCATGCGCGAAGCCTGTCGTCGCCAGCTTTCAGGTGTGAACCTCAAGGACGAAGCCGAGGTGCCGACGCTGGACGGCGCGCCCCGCGCCGGCAACTTCCTGCTGGGCTGAAACTCCAGCGCGTATTCGTTTAAAGCCCACCGACAAGCCGCCCGTTTCGTCCGCAGACCGGAGGCGAGCCGCACGATGCAGCGGCAGTCACGCCTCGGGCAGCAACACCACCGCCTCTATCTCGAAGAGCATGCCATCCAGCGCCAGGCGTGGCACCGGGATCAGCGTGCAAGCCGGCTTCGGTCCCGATCCCAGCGCGCCGGCCAACTCCTCGCCGAACACCTGCAGACGTGCCTCACTGTGGTCGACGATAAGCACAGTGAGTTTGGCGATCTGCTGCGCAGTGCCGCCCACCGCCTCCATGGCGAGGCGGAGATTGGCCAGGGCCTGGCGGACCTGTTCGCGAAAATCCTCGGACAAGCGCCCGCCAACATTCTCGCCACCCTGCCCGGCGATGAATGCGAGCCGGGCTCCAGGCGGCAACAACGCCACATGGGAATAGCCATTGGGCGCCGGGTCGTACAGACCCGGCGGATTGAGCAGTGACAGGCCGTTGCGACCCGAATGTTCAGTCATGACTTACTCCTCTCGGTAACGCCCCCCAGATCGGCAAAGCGCTCCAGCGCGCGCTTCATCGCCCCATCGAGATCCCCGGGCCGGTACTGCCCCGGTTCGCGCCCGAAGGCAACGCTCAGGCGGTTCCAGCTGTTGATCACGATGAGGGCGAAGGTCAGCCGGGTGATCACCCGCGGCGAGAAATGCTCGGTCAACTCACCGTAGCAGCGGTCTAGTGTTTCGCCATCCGGCAGCTCGGTGACAGCTTCAGCCCATGCCAGCGCGGCACGTTCGGCCGGGCTGTAGGCATTGGCCTCACGCCAGGCCGACAGCAACAGGATACGCGGCAGCGGCGTATCCAGCGCCAGCAGATCCTTGCTGTGCATGTCGATGCAATAGGCGCAGCCGTTGAGTTGCGAGGCGCGCAGCTCCATTAGCGACAGCAGTTGCGGATCCAGATCGGATTCGTGCAGGTAGCCGCTGATAGCAGTCAATGCTTGCAGTGGCAGCGGGTCGGCGTGCTTGAGGTAGTCGAGTCGCATGGGAATACTCCGGTTGGTCATGAGTGACATTGCCAGGACGTACCCAACGGGCTCGTTGTGACAGCTCGTCTCTACTGTCACAACGGCGCGCGCCGGACCGTCCATACTGGATCAACCGTCACGAGGAGCCGCCGTGCAGAATCGCGCCCATTACTACGAAGGATTGCGTCCGCGCCTGTTCGGCCTGGCTTACCGCCTGCTGGGCAGCCGTGCCGATGCCGAAGATCTGCTGCAGGACGCATGGTTCAAATGGAGCGCGGCCGACCCTGCGGCGATCCGCGATGCCGAGGCCTGGCTGGTCACCGTAATTACCCGGCTGGGCATCGATCAGTTGCGTCAACGCCGCGCCCGCCGCGAGGAGTACCTCGGCCCCTGGTTGCCGGAGCCGCTGCTGGGCAGCATCGACCACGAAGGCGAACGTTTGATCGAACTCGGCGCGGACATTTCCATGGCCTTCTTGGTGGCGCTGGAGCGACTGGGCGCCGAGGAACGCGCAGCCCTGCTGCTGCGCGACGTGCTGGAACATTCCTACGAACAGATCGCCGAAACACTGGGCAAAACCCCTGTGGCCTGCCGCCAGATCATCAGCCGCGCCCGTCGGCGGGTGCGCGACGAGCGGCCACGCTTTGCCGTCGACGCCGCCGTACACCGTCGCTTGGTCGAGCGCTTTGCCACGACCCTGCTGGACCCCGACGGCACGGCCTTCGCCGAGCTGCTCGCCGAGGACGTGAGCTGGATCGCCGACGGCGGCGGCCAAGCTACTGCCGCCTCGAAGGTGTTGCACGGCGTGCGCGCCTCGGTGCGGCTGGCTGTCGGCATCGCCCGCCGCGCGGATGGTCAATGGCACACCCGGGTCGCCTGGATCAACGGCGAACCCGGCGTGCTGGTGCTGCATGGCAAGCGCATTCATGCCGCGATGACCCTGGTCAGCGACGGCCAGCACATCCGGCACATCTACTCGGTGGTCAACCCGCACAAGCTCGCCATGGCAGGCCGGGAGCAGCACGCTGACGCCCTTGCCGCGTACACCCGCGGCGCTTAAGGTGAGCGCCCCGCCCCGCTGGAACTTCGTGCATGTGGTCCTTCCGCGCCTGGCAGCGCAAACGCATCCTCGCCCGCAACCCGATCAGCGCTGAGCTGTGGCGCCGCGTGGTCGGCAGCCTGCCGATCCTCGACGGTTTGAGCGATGAGGAACTGGCGCGCCTACGCGAGCGCGCCGTGCTGTTTCTGCACGAAAAGCGCCTCACCGCACTGCCAGGCGTCGAGCTGCAAGC
The DNA here is from genome assembly GCF_004331835.1 of Pseudomonas sp. IC_126. Lineage (NCBI taxonomy): Bacteria > Pseudomonadati > Pseudomonadota > Gammaproteobacteria > Pseudomonadales > Pseudomonadaceae > Pseudomonas > Pseudomonas sp. IC_126. The sequence continues at coordinate 918,832 of NZ_SJSS01000002.1, read as the reverse complement.
CGAAGATCGCCTGCGCCTGGCGCTGCAGGCCGAGTTGCCGCTGCTGCACCTGGCTGAGCTCGGCTGGTATCGCGGCTTTCACGAGATCGTGCTTTATCCCGACGATTTCCTCAGCCCGCAGAAGTATCGCGACCCGGCCGGTGTCGAGCATGAATGGGACGGCGAGCACAGCGGCGAAGCCTGGCTGCAGGGGCCGGTCATCCTCGCCTGGCCCGGCGTCCAGGGAAGCGGCGGCTGGGAAGGCTACAACCTTGTCATTCACGAACTGGCGCACAAGCTCGACATGCTCAACGGTGATGCCAACGGCCTGCCGCCGCTGCACCGCAACATGCATATCGAGGCCTGGGCGACCGCGATGCAGAGCGCCTACGACCAACTCGACGCCGTGCTGGATGCCGATCCGGATGCCGAGACGCCGATCGATCCCTACGCCGCGGAAAACCCGGCGGAGTTCTTCGCTGTCACCAGCGAATACTTCTTCAGCGCGCCGGATGTGCTGCACCAGGCCTTTCCCGAGGTCTACGCGCAACTGGCGGCCTTCTATCGACAGGATCCGCTGACGCGCCTGCAGCAGCTACAGCACAGTCATCCGCAGTACGCGGAACCTCATTGAGTTCGGGTCGTCGAATGCGCGCTATTTTGCCGGCAAGGGTTCACATGACCGGCATGGCAAAACGCCCGACAGTGCGCCTATAATCGCGCCCACTTTTTTCGCCCCAGGCCGCGTTGGCCGACCACGGAGCAATGTTCATGAGCTACAGCAAAGTCCCGGCCGGCAAAGACCTGCCCAACGATATCTACGTCGCCATCGAGATTCCGGCCAACCACGCGCCGATCAAATACGAAATCGATCACGACACCGATTGCCTGTTCGTCGACCGTTTCATGGCCACCCCGATGTTCTACCCGGCCAACTACGGCTTCATCCCGCACACCCTGGCCGACGACGGTGACCCGCTGGACGTGTTGGTCGTGACGCCCTACCCGGTCGCGCCGGGCTCGGTCATCCGCTGCCGCCCGGTCGGCGTGCTGAACATGACCGACGAAGCCGGCGGCGACGCCAAGCTGATCGCCGTCCCCCACGACAAGCTGAGCCAGCTGTACGTGGACGTTAAGGAATACACCGACCTGCCCCCGCTGCTGATCGAGCAGATCAAACATTTCTTCGAGAATTACAAGGATCTGGAGAAGGGCAAGTGGGTCAAGGTCGAAGGCTGGGAAGGCGCCGACGCCGCCCGCGCCGCGATCACCAAGGCGGTTGCGGCTTACCAAAAATAAGCCAATACCGTTACGGAAAGCCGGCCCACGAGGCCGGCTTTTTTATGTTTTCAGGTTTTGTTTTCGGCTGGCACAAAAGGCACCACCTCGTCTGCCCAACCAGTTGCCACGCCTTTCCCAATCGTCGTAAAAAAAACCGCAAGCTCACTTCCAAGTGGCTGGCGATCGCGCCTCCAGACCAGCGACCTGGCGCTATTGGACGTCCCGTGCAATATATACAGGGCGACCGCCTTGAAGTCTGAACGGATCCCTCGATGCTAACCACCTACAACACTGCATTGGTGAGCCTGTCCATCCTGATTGCCATTGCTGGCTCCTTCACAGCGCTCGACCTGGCCAGCCGCGCGCGCGCTTCAGCCGATTGGATGCGACATGCCTGGTTATGCGCAGCGGCCGTCTGCATGGGCGGCAGCATCTGGTCGATGCACTTCGTCGGCATGCTGGCCTTCGGCATGCCCGGCATGGAGATCCAGTACGACCTGGCGCTCACTCTCTGGTCGCTGGTCGTGCCGATTGCGGTGACGGCGATCAGCTTTTTCGCCGTTGGCATTCGCGGACTGGGCCGCAAGACACTCGGGATCGGTGGTCTGTTCATGGGGCTCGGAATTGGGGCCATGCACTACATAGGCATGGCGGCCATGACGATGCATGCCGAGCTGTCCTATGACCCGTTTTGGGTGGGTATCTCCCTCATCATCGCAATCGGCGCGGCCACCGTAGCGCTCTGGCTCTCCGCCCGCGGCAGGCGCCTGATACTGCAGGCGGTCTCGGCCGTGGCGATGGGCTTTGCCGTGGCGGGCATGCACTACACGGCCATGGCCGGCGCACGCTTCACTCCGCTGCACGATGCGATGCCCGCGCCGCACGACAGCGGCCTGGATCTGTTGACGCTGGCGTTGTCGGTTGCCGGCTCGACCTTCATCGTGCTGTTCTTCGGCCTTGCCGCCTCGATGCATGACCGGCGCATGGCGATCATCAGCGAGCGGGAAGCGGCGGCCTTGCGCCAAAGCGAGGAGCGGTTCCGCGAGCTGTACAGCAAGACGCCGTTGCCGCTGCATTCGCTGGATGAAGAAGGCCGGATCGAGTCGGTCAGCGATGCCTGGCTCGTACTGATGGGCTATCGCCGAGGCGACGTGATCGGCCGGCCCCTGATCAACTTCATGACCGAAAGCTCGGCGCGCCAGATGCTCAGCCAGGACTGGCCGGCATTGCTCAAAACCGGCGAATGCCTCAACGCCGAGTACCGCTTGGTGGCCAGGGCCGGTGCGTTCATCGATGTGCTGGCCTCCACGCGTCTCGAACAGACCACCCGCGGCGTGCTCATCATCGGCGGCCTGGTGAACATCACCGAACGCCGGCACGCCGAGGCCGCGCTCCGGCAGGCGCAGAAGCTGGAAGCGATCGGCAAGCTGACCGGCGGCATCGCTCATGACTTCAACAACCTGCTCGCCGTGGTCAGTGGAAATCTCGAACTGCTGCGCAAGCGGCTGCCGAACGACACGGCTCGTACCGGCGCTCTGATCGAAAACGCGCTGCTGGCGACACAGCGTGGCGCCAGCCTGGTCCAGCGCATGCTGGCGTTCGCCCGCAAGCAGGACTTGAACCCCAGTTCCGTCGTGCTACCGGACGTGGTGATGAGCATGCGAGAGCTGCTGCAACGCTCGGTGGGGACCAATATCTCCATCGAAACGCGATTTTCTCTGAGTCTGCCGCCTGCCTACGTCGACGCGAATCAGCTCGAAATGGTGCTGATCAATCTGGTGGTCAACGCACGGGACGCCATGCCGACAGGCGGCACGATCTGCATCGAAGGCCAGCCGCGTTCTCTCAGGGCACCAACGGAACAATCGTCGCAGGAGTTCGTCGCCCTGATCGTGCGCGACGACGGCATCGGCATGAGTCCGGAGACGCTGGCCCGTGCAACCGAGCCCTTCTTCACGACCAAAGGGCCAGGCAAAGGCACCGGACTCGGCCTCTCGATGGCTCATGGCCTGGCCGAGCAATCGGGCGGGCGATTGGAAATGGCGAGCCAGCCGGGCAGGGGAACGACCGTCGAGCTGTGGCTACCCTTGGGCGTCCCGGCACTGATGGCGGCCCCGGCATCCGAACATCCAGACGAACCCGTCGCGGCGCCGGTCCCCGCCTTGTCGATTCTCGTGGTAGACGATGATCCTCTGGTGCTCGCCAATACCACCGAGTTACTCGAGGACCTGGGACATCGAGTCACCGCGGTCGGCGATGGCGAGGCGGCCCTGGTTATCATTCGCCAGCAAGAGGCCTTCGATATTTTGGTCACCGATCAGATGATGCCCGGCATGACCGGCACCCAACTGGCCAAGATCGTCAAAATCGAAAGGCCCAACCTGCCGGTCCTGTTGGTCAGCGGCTATGCGGAGCTGTCCGAAGACGGTCGCCCGCTGCATACGCTGGCCAAGCCGTTTACGCAGCACACGCTCAGCGCAGCGATCGGCGACACGTTGGGGCGTCAGCATTCGCGTGTCGTGGTGCCGCTGCATAATCGCCGTTGAAGCGTGCGGGTGCGTATCCCGACCCGGTTCGCTGATCGTTCATCGATAAAACCTGAACGGATCCGGGCGCGCTGACTCTATCGAAACCACGGCTTTCGTTGATTTCGAGGTAATAGATGCGCCATCCGACACGCTTCATCCGCAACCGACTCGTCCCGATAACGCTGGCAGCTCTGCTGCTATCACCAGGCATCGCGACAGCCACCGCCAACTCGCCACAGGTACTCGGCTGGGTCGAGGAAGGGCTGATTCTTCCGGAAAAAGTGGCGGTGAAGTTCAAGCTCGATACGGGCGCGTTGACGTCCTCGATGCATGCGGAAAACATCGACCGCTTCGAGAAAGACGGCGAGGACTGGATACGTTTCACCGTCGAACTGGAAGACATCAATACCGAAAAGCAGGTGAGGACACGTCTGGAGCGCAAGATGGTCCGGGACCTCACGGTGCGTGGCGCAGGCGGTGCGGAGGATCGCCCTGTAGTGCTGATGAAAGTCTGCCTGGGCAGTCAGGTCTATGAAGAGCAGTTCTCGCTGAACGACCGGGACAAGATGAACTACCCCGTGCTCATTGGCCGCCGCACGCTGGAGAAGATCGGCCCCGTGGATTCATCGAAGACATTCACCGTCGAGCCGAGCTGCGCTGACGCCGGCAGCTGATCCGTACCGCACGCTCGGATGACCGCACCGATTCACAGCTCATCGCCTGGGTGCAACTCACCCAACGCCCCTCCGGTCAACTGAAAGCGCCACCGCTGCACCTGGCGCCGAGCCTTTCATCGCCCGAACGTCACATCGATGAGATCACCGGACCGAGTCCGCGCCCACCGACACGGCGTGGGTTACATGAAGACAAACCAGGCAGCGCTGGTTCGCGACTTCACCCGTCACCGGAACAGGAGCTTGAGATGACCAACCGCGACCAGACTGCCGTGATCTGCGGCGGAACCGCCGGCGTGGGCCGCGCGACCGCCCATGCCCTGGCGCAGGCAGGTTTTCGCGTGGCCGTGATCGCGCGTGGCGAACAGGGCCTGGCCGACACGCGCCAAGCGCTCGAAGCGGCCGGCGCCACGGTGCTGACGATTGCCGCCGACGTCGCCGATGCCGAAGCGATCGACCGCGCCGCCGAGCGGATCGAAGCCGAGCTGGGTCCGATCGAGCTCTGGATCAACGCGGCCATGGCCACGGTCTTCGCACCAGTCGAGAAAATCATCGCGGCGGAATACAAGCGGGTCACCGAGGTAACCTACCTGGGCTTCGTCCATGGCACGCTGGCCGCGCTGCGACATATGCAACCCCGCAATCGCGGCACCATCGTGCAGGTGGGCTCGGCGCTGTCCTATCGCGCCATCCCGCTGCAATCGGCTTACTGCGCGGCGAAGTTCGCCATCCGCGGCTTCACCGACTCGTTGCGCTGCGAGCTGATCCACACCAAGAGCAAAATCCGCCTGACCATGGTCCAGCTGCCGGCACACAACACGCCACAGTTCGACTGGTCGCGCAACAAGATGCGCAAACGCCCACAACCGGTGCCGCCGATCCACACGCCCGAGGTCGCCGCCCGCGCCATCCTCCGCGCCGCCACCGATGCGCCGCGTGAACTCTGGCTGGGGCGTGCCTCGTTCCAAGCGATCATCGGCAACATGTTCATGCCGGGGCTGCTCGATCGCATGATGGCCAAGCAGGCCTGGAGCGGGCAGATGGCCGACGAGCCGGCCAACCCCGCGCAGCCGGACAACCTCTTCGAACCGGTCGAAGACTTGCATCGCATCGATGGCCGCTTTGGGGACCGGGTTCAGGACCACGCCGTCGCCCTGAGCAGCGAAACCGTCGGCAAGCTGGCGGTGGCAGGACTGGCAGCAGTGACCGTCGGCGCGGTGGCACTGATCGCGTCTATCGCCTCGGGTCGCAGCCGACGTTAAGGCGCCGTGCGCAATTCCTGCCGCGCCTGGCGCACCACCGACCAACCGGCAGAAAGTGCCAGCCCCGCCATGAACAGCGCCACGAGGAAGTCCGGCCAGCCAGAACCCGTTCCGAAAACGCTCGCTGCGGCAATCATCACCGCGATGTTGCCCAGCGCGTCGTTGCGGCTGCATAGCCAGACCGAGCGCATGTTCGAGTCGCCCTCGCGAAACGCATAGAGCATCAGCGCCACGACGACGTTGGCAACCAGCGCCAGCGCGCCGATGGCGCCCATGGTCAGAGGCTCCGGCACCACGCCGGCATGGATCGCCCAACCGGCGCGACCCAGCACGAACACGCCAAAGGCCAACATCGACAACCCTTTCACCATGGCTGCACGCGAACGCCAGACCAGGCCCATGGACAGCACCACCAGCGTGATGCCGTAGTTGGCGGCATCCCCGGCGAAGTCTATGGCGTCGGCCAGTAGCGAGACCGAGCCGGACCGCAACCCGCCGCCGACTTCCACGACGAACATGATTAGGTTGATCGCCAGCGCGAACCACAGCGCCTTGCGAAAACGCGGGCTGACCGCCGGGGTTGAGCAGCCTGAATCACAGCATCTCGACGACATGGAAATGTCTCCTGGACTATATTCGGAGCCATTGCACACCCTGGAGCCGCTCCAGGGTCAAGCCCTATCCTGAGCACGATTGCAGCGAGACGAAGGAGACCATCATGCGTATAGGCGAGCTGAGCACGGCGGCCGACGTGGACGTCGAGACCATTCGCTATTACGAGAAGATCGGGTTGATGCCCGCCCCGGAGCGCGGTGCCAATGGCTATCGGTCTTACTCTTCCAAGCAACTGGCGCACCTGGTGTTCATTCGCCACTGCCGAGCGCTGGACATCGGGCTGGCCGACATCCGTCGGCTGCTGGAGTTTTCCAATCAGCCGGACGCCAGCTGCGGCGACATCAATCTGCTGATCGACCAACAGCTCGAGCGTGTCCAGACGCGGCTGGAAAGCCTCCATGCCCTGGAGCATCAGCTGCAGGCGCTGCGCAGTTGCTGCACTGACGGCCGTCCGATGCAGGGCTGCGGCATTCTTAACGAGCTGGCCAGCGCGCGGCCGGACGAGGTTCGGCGCGAGCCTTGAGGCTCCGGTTCGCAAATACAGCGTCGCTGCTGTCAACGCTTGGCGGACCGCGCGCCCTTGGCTAATCTGCGTCTCTTTTGCCACGAGCCGTTCCGATGCCGCTGTTCGACATGTTGCTATTGATCGCTGCCGGCTTTGCCGCGGGTGGCATGAATGCGCTCGCCGGAGGCGGCACCTTCTTTTCGTTTCCAGCACTGCTGGCCACAGGCCTACCGCCGGTTACCGCCAATGCGACCAACGCCGTGGCGCTCTGGCCTGCAAGCCTCGCTGGCGCCTGGGCTGCGCGCTCGGCTCTCCAGCCGTTGGGACGCTACCTGATCCCGCTGTTACTGGCCGGTCTGATCGGCGGTTTGCTCGGCGGCCTTCTGCTACTGGCCAGTGGTGACGACATCTTCAGTCTGCTCATTCCATGGCTGTTGCTGCTGGCCACCGCGCTGTTCGCCGCCAGTCCTTGGCTAAGTCGCTGGCTCGCGGCACGAAAAGACGAAAGCGCTGTACCACCGCATGCGCCGGCATCGCTCGCGGCACATGGGCTGGTATCGATCTACGGCGGCTATTTCGGGGCGGGCATGGGCATCCTGCAACTGGCGGCCTTCTCCATCGAAGGTCACCAGCTGGTTCGCGCCAACGCGCTGAAGAATCTGATTTCCGCCGTCATCTATAGCGTTGCCACAGCCACGTTCATCATTGCCGGGCGCGTGAGCTGGTATGAGCTGGCCATCCTGCTGATCGGCACCACGCTCGGCGGCTATGCCGGCGGCGCGCTGAGCAAGAGACTGCCAGCCAACTGGCTGCGCGCCTTCGTCATAGGCGTCGGCAGCGCTATGACGCTTTATTACTTCCAGGATATCTACTGGCGCTAAGCGGCGGATCGTCCGGTCGGCTTATGGCGTATGCCGTCCAGCTCTGCTAGTGTCGCGCCCGTTTCAGAGCAGCCGCAGAGAACAGGTTCCGCCATGGCCCGCAAGAAAGTCGCCCTCGATTTCGAACAATCCCTCGCCGAGCTGCAACAGCTGGTCGAGCGCCTGGAAAGCGGCGAGCTGTCGCTGGAAGACTCGCTGACCTGTTTCGAACAGGGGATCGGGCTGACCCGCGACTGCCAGGCCGCCCTGAGCCAGGCCGAGCAAAAGGTGCAGATCCTGCTGGAGCGTGACGGCAAGCTGCAGGAAGCCCCCTTCGAGGTGGACCCGGAAGCATGATCGACGAGTACCAGCAACGCTGCCAGAAGCGCGTCGACAGCTGCCTCGAGACGCTCTTCATTCCCCCCCGCCCACAACTCGAACGCCTCTATCAGGCCATGCGCTACAGCGTGATGAATGGCGGCAAGCGCGTGCGCCCGCTGCTGGTCTACGCCGCCTGCGAGGCGCTCGAAGGCGGCAGCGCGCAAGCCGATGGCGCCGCCTGCGCCGTCGAACTGATCCACGCCTACTCGCTGGTGCATGACGACCTGCCGGCCATGGACGACGACGACCTGCGCCGTGGCCAGCCGACCACCCACAAAGCCTTCGACGAAGCCTGCGCGATCCTCGCTGGCGACGGCCTGCAAAGCCTAGCCTTCGAAGCGCTCGCAGCCGAGGCGCACAACCCGGGCGATCCAGCCCTGCGCCTGGAAATGTTCAGCAGCCTCGCACGTGCGGCAGGCCCGGCCGGAATGGTTGGCGGGCAAGCGATCGATCTCGGATCGGTCGGCCTGAAACTCGACCGCACGGAGCTGGAACTGATGCACCGCCACAAGACCGGCGCGCTGATCGAGGCCAGCGTGCGCCTCGGCGCCCTCGCCAGCGGACATGCCGATGCCGACAAGCTGGCCGCTCTGCAGCGGTACGCACAAGCCATCGGCTTGGCCTTCCAGGTGCAGGACGACATCCTCGACGTGGAAAGCGACACCGTCACGCTCGGCAAGCATCAGGGCGCCGATATCGCCCGCGACAAGCCCACTTATCCGGCTTTGCTGGGTATGGACGCGGCAAAAGCCTACGCACTAGAGCTGCGCGACCAGGCGCTCGATGCCGTCGCGCCCTTCGGTGCCGCTGCCGAGCCGTTGCGCCAACTGGCCCGCTTTATCGTCGAGCGCCGTAGCTGAGCCGGCCTGTCGCTGGCCGTATCGCCAGCGCCTATGGGGCGACCGTTGATGCCTGGGTCATTCTTCTCCCTGTAACCATCGGGTAAACTGCGGCTCTTTTTTCAGCCAAAACGATCCGCCCGATGCCCAAGACGTTCCATGAGATTCCTCGGGTCCGCCCTGCGACGCCCGTTCTAGACCGCGCGGCCACTCCCGAGCAACTGCGCCGACTGAGCGAAGCGGAACTTGAAGAACTCGCCAACGAACTGCGGCAGGACCTGCTCTACAGCGTCGGCCGGACTGGCGGGCACTTCGGCGCCGGACTCGGCGTGATCGAGCTGACCATCGCTCTGCACTATGTCTACGACACTCCGGACGACCGCCTGGTATGGGATGTCGGCCATCAGGCCTATCCGCACAAGATCCTCACTGGCCGCCGCGAGCAGATGGCTAGTCTGCGTCAGAAAGACGGCCTCGCCGCCTTCCCACGCCGCAGCGAAAGCGAGTACGACACCTTTGGCGTCGGCCATTCCAGCACCTCGATCAGCGCCGCCCTGGGCATGGCCATCGCCGCGCGCATGCAGGGCAAGAAGCGCAAATCCATCGCTGTGATCGGTGACGGCGCGCTCACTGCCGGCATGGCTTTCGAGGCCTTGAACCACGCCCCGGAAGTTGGCGCCGACATGCTGGTGGTGCTCAACGACAACGACATGTCCATCTCGCGAAACGTCGGCGGCATGTCCAACTATCTGGCGAAAATCCTGTCCAGCCGCACCTACACCAGCATGCGCGAAGGCAGCAAAAAAGTGCTGTCGCGCCTGCCCGGCGCCTGGGAAATCGCCCGCCGCACCGAGGAATATGCCAAGGGCATGCTGGTCCCGGGCACGCTGTTCGAGGAGCTGGGCTGGAACTACATTGGCCCCATCGACGGCCATGACCTGCCGACACTGATCGCCACGCTGCGCAACATGCGCGACCTGTCCGGCCCGCAGTTCCTGCACGTGGTGACCAAGAAGGGCAAAGGCTTCGCCCCGGCAGAAGTCGACCCCATCACCTGGCACGCCATCAGCAAGCTGGAGCCCGTTGGCGGTCCGGTTGCGCCGAAGAAACCCAGCGGCCCGAAATATTCCAACGTGTTCGGCCAGTGGCTATGCGACATGGCCGCCGCCGACCCGCGCCTGACCGGCATCACGCCGGCCATGAAGGAAGGCTCCGACCTGGTCGATTTCAGCGAACGCTATCCAGATCGTTATTTCGACGTTGCCATCGCCGAACAGCACGCCGTGACGCTGGCCGCCGGAATGGCCTGTGAAGGCGCCAAGCCGGTGGTCGCGATCTACTCGACCTTCCTGCAACGGGCTTACGACCAGCTGATCCATGACGTCGCGGTGCAGAACCTCGACGTGCTGTTCGCCATCGACCGCGCCGGCCTGGTCGGCGAAGACGGCCCGACCCACGCCGGCAGCTTCGATCTTTCGTACCTGCGTTGCATCCCCGGCATGTTGGTCATGACGCCGAGCGACGAGAACGAGATGCGCCGCATGCTGACCACCGGTTATCACTTCGAAGGCCCGGCGGCGGTGCGCTATCCGCGCGGTACCGGCCCGAACGCGACCATCGAACCTGGCCTCGAACCACTGGAAATCGGCAAGGGCGTGATACGCCGCCAGGGGTCGAAGGTGGCGCTGCTGGTGTTCGGCGTACAGCTGGCCGAAGCGCTGCAGGCAGGCGAAGCACTCGACGCCACAGTGGTCGACATGCGCTTCGTCAAACCCTTGGACGAGGCGCTTGTGCACCAATTGGCTGAAGCCCACGACCTGCTGGTAACCGTCGAGGAAAACAGCGTCATGGGCGGTGCCGGTAGCGCCATCAGTGAATTCCTGGCCGCTGAGAACCTGCACAAGCCGGTCCTACACCTGGGACTGCCGGACTACTACGTCGAGCATGCCAAGCCGAGCGAGATGCTCAAGGAATGCGGACTCGATGCCGGCGGTATCGAAGCGGCGATCCGCGCGCGGCTGGCGCAGCACTGAACCATCGACGCAAGATGCGCGGCCCACGCCGCGCTGAGTCACACCCTTTCGACACCATGTCCGGGGGCCGATGGTGCATGTTCGAGCCACCACAAGCCCGCCACATCCGCTCTCGCGGCCAAGGCTCCTCCCGTTGCCGGCACATTGCTTGTATTTCTTCTGAGCAGCCCTTAAGGTTCCCGCGATTTCCAATCCGCCCAGGTGTGCACGACCGCAAGGTCCGCATTAAACGGGAAGCCGGTGCGCTCGTTGAGCAAGGCCGGCGCTGCCCCCGCAACGGTAATCGACCGCGATCCATGAGGATCGCCGCCCGCTCAACCGCCACTGTGCTCAGCATGGGAAGGCGAGCGTGGTGCGTGTCGAAAGCCCGGAGACCGGCCTGACGGATTCGACTGGTGTTGCGGAGGGCAGCACCGTCAAGCGCGGCCGCCTATCATCATGCCCTCGCTTGTTCCTGCCCTCCTCAAAAGCTGTGATCTTTTGAGGAATTTCAAGAATGAAACTGTCCCGTATTGCTTTGGCCGTGGCGCTGTTGCCCGGCGTACCGGCGTTTGCCGCCGAGATCGAGCATGAACTGCCGAACATGCTGATCACCTCGGCGCGCCAGGCCGAACCCCGTACGCAGGCTACCGCTGCCAACACCCTGTTCACCCGCGCCGACATCGAGCGCCTGCAAGCCCGCAGCGTGCCTGAATTGCTGCGCCGCGTTCCCGGTGTGCAAATCAGCAGCGCTGGCGGCGTGCCCTCCCTGTCGTTACGCGGCACCGGTACGGCACAGACGCTGGTATTGCTCGACGGCCAGCGTATTTCGTCGGCAACCAGCGGTTTCGCCCGCCTCGACTATCTCGCCATCGACAACATCGAGCGCATCGAAGTCATCCGCGGCCCCCGCTCGTCGCTCTATGGCGCCGACGCCATTGGCGGCGTCATTCAAATCTTCACGCGCAGCGGCAAACGGGGCGTGCATCCCGAAGTGCGCCTGGCCGCCGGCAGCGACCAGACCTTCCAGCGCAGCCTGAATTTATCAGCCGGCACTCAGCAAACACGCGTCCATCTCGGTGCCAGCCTCGATGAGCGCGACGGCTTCGACATCACCCGCGACAATCGTGGCGCCGATGGCGACGACGACGGCCAGCGCACCAAGGCGCTGCATTTGAAGCTGGATCACCGGTTCAACGCCGATTGGAAAACTGGACTGAGCCTCAACGACCAGCGCGGCGACAACGAGTACGACGATGCTTACGAGTTCGCCCCCGGCATCCCGCAGGACGAGTTTCGCCTCAGCAGTTACAGCGGTTATCTGGACGGGCAGCTGGGCGAAATTTGGAACAGCCGCATAGAACTAGGGCGCAGCTTCGATCGTAATCGCGCGGTCGGCTCTGCGTACAACGACAGCCTCCTGGAAACTACCCGTCATTCCGCCGCCTGGCTCAATCGACTGCAACTGAGCGAGAGCCAACAGTTGAGCCTTGGTAGCGACTGGTACGAGGACCGCCTCGACGCTACCACTGCCTACCAAGAGGACAGCCGCGACAATCTGGCCTTCTTCGCGCAACACAGCTTTGAGGGCGAAGGCTTCGGCACCGAACTCGGCTTGCGCCACGATGACAATGAGCAGTTCGGCCCCCATAACAGCTGGAATGCTGCGTTCAGCCTGCCGGTAGGCCTATCGCAGCGATGGATACTGAGCTACGGCGAGGGCTTCCGCGCGCCGACGTTCACCGACCTCTACGCACCGCCAGCATGGGGCCCCAATCCGGACCTGGAACCGGAGACTTCCAAGACCTACGAGCTGCAATGGCGCGCCGACTTCGACGGCACCCAGCTCGAAGCCTCGGTTTACCGTACCGACGTGGAAGAGCTGATCGCCTGGAGCGGCAATCGTATGGAAAACGTCGCCCACGCACGGATCAACGGCTTCGAGGCCAGTATTGCCCGTGAACTGCTGGGTTGGCAGGCCAATCTTGGCTTGAGCATCATCGACCCGCGTGACCGCGACAGCGGCCACGTACTACCGCGCCGCGCCAAGCGCACGCTCAGTCTTGATCTTGACCGCACATTCGACACGCTTTCGGTCGGCGCCAGCTGGCATGTGTCCAGCCCCCGTCACGATGACGCGGCCAACACTCAGGAGCTGTCCGGTTATGGCGTTCTCGATCTGCGCGCGGGCTGGCAGAGCCATCCCGAGCTGCGCTGGGAGGCCAAGGTCAGCAATCTGTTCGACCGTGATTACGCGTTGGCAACCTATGATCGCCCAGCCGGGCCGTCATGGACCGATCCAACGCAGAACCATACTTATCGCGAAGCCGGCCGCACCGCGCTGTTCGCAGTGACCTGGACGCCGTCGCTCTAAGCGTTAATGATGGGCGCCCGCCATCAGGGCGCCGCCCGAGCCATCACCTCGCAGAGCTTCCCGATCGCCCCGAGCATTTGGAAGCTCGGGCGCTCCAGCCCCTTATCCGGCACTGCCCACAACTGGTCTTTACGCACCGCGGCGAGCTGCGGCCAACTTTTCCACTCGACGAGCTGCGCACCACTGCCGGCCAGGATCACGTCCGGATTCCTCGAAAGCACCGACTCGATGCTGACCTGGGGCGCAGGCAGGTGTAGATCGGCGAACACGTTGCGACCGCCACAGACTTCAATGGCTTCACTGATGATCTGCCGTCCACCGAGGGTATACAGCGGGCGATTCCAGATCTGATAGAAGACCGCCAGCGGTTGCTCGCGGTGGTAACGTTGGCGCAGCTGCTCCAACCCATCGGTGAACTGTTGTTGCAATTGGCGCCCCTGCTCGCCCCGTCCGATCCGCTCGCCGATCAACGCGAATTGCTCGGCCAGCTGTTCGAGCGAGGTCGGCTCCGCAACCAGCACCGGAACGCCAAACTGTTTGAGCTGCTCATGCTGCGCCCGGCTAATGCTATCCGGCCAAAGCAGTACCAGGGTCGGTTGCAGGGCGAGCAGACTTTCCATTTCCAGTTGCCCGATCCGCCCCACCGATGGCACCTCGGCCAGCGCTGCCGGCCGATCCCCACCGTCGAGCACGCCGACCAGCAGATCGGCTGCGTCCAGTTCCAGCATGATTTCGCTCAGCGAAGGCGCCAGGCTGATCACTCGCTCCGTCGCCCCATGAGCAGGCGAACTCAACAACGCGACCAACAGCATCAGGATCGGCATCATTGCAGCTGTCGCGGCACGCGGTAGAGCATCAGCAGTACCAGGCTGCCGCACACCAGCAGCAACTGGGCGATGGACTCCAGCCCCAACGGCGCGCCGAACGCCGCCAGCCAGGCCGGCAGAGCCGCGGTCCGTAAGGCATGTAGCCGAATGGCGCGCAATGCCGTCCAGGCGGAGGGCTCTGCATCGGTGCCCAAGGCTTTTTCCGTGGCGATCAGGATTTGCTTGTAGGACGTGAATCGGGGCAGATTGAGAAACAGCGTGGCGAGACCAATGCCGAACAGTGGCAAGGCGAGATGTTCAGCGAAGCGGCCTGCCAGTTCGGGAAGCTGTCGGCTGATGAGCACCGGCACCACGATCAGAAGCAGGTACACCCAACCGTCGCGAGACAACTGGCGGCGAGCGGCTCCGCGGTTCACGACTGCTCGGCTTCGCCCTGGTGAATCTCGCCCAGCATATGGCCGAGCTTGCCGGCCTTGGTAGCGAGGTACTTGCGGTTGTGCGGGTTGTGCGCGATCTGCAGCGGCTTGCGCTCGGCGATACGGATGCCGAAGCCCTGCAGCGCCTTGACCTTGCGTGGGTTATTGGTCATCAGCTTGATTTCGGAAATGCTCAGGTGCTCCAGCATCGGCAGGCAAATCGCGTAGTCGCGCATATCCGGCGCGAAGCCCAGGCGCTCGTTGGCTTCGACGGTATCGGCACCCTGATCCTGCAGCTCGTAGGCGCGAATCTTGTTCAGCAAGCCGATACCACGCCCTTCCTGGCGCAGATACAGCAGCGCGCCACGCCCCTCATCGGCGATAGCCTTCAACGCGGCCTCCAGCTGGAACCCGCAATCGCAGCGCAGGCTGAACAGCGCATCACCGGTCAGGCACTCCGAATGCAGGCGGCCCAGCACGGGCTTGCCATCGGCGACATCACCCATCGTCAGTACGACATGCTCTTTGCCCGTGTCCTGATCGAGAAAACCATGCATGGTGAACACACCGAACGGCGTCGGCAATTGGGAAGCGGCGACGAAGACGACAGACACCGGAGAGACTCCAGAAGGCGGAAAAGCGGGCATTGTAACAGCAGAAGCAAGCTTGAAGCCCGTGTGCAGGCTGACGCCACACGCTTATGTT
Organism: Pseudomonas sp. IC_126; assembly: GCF_004331835.1. NCBI lineage: Bacteria > Pseudomonadati > Pseudomonadota > Gammaproteobacteria > Pseudomonadales > Pseudomonadaceae > Pseudomonas > Pseudomonas sp. IC_126. Next base: position 903,574 of record NZ_SJSS01000002.1, on the reverse strand, counting down.
TTGACTTCAAGCTTTCAGCAGCTTCTCTAAATCTTCGACTCAAGCCTCAACACGCCCTGGTCCTCGCGCCAGCTGACCCGGCCGAGAAAACTCATGCCCAGCAGCGCCTCGGTGGGCGATGAGCCTTCCACCACCACCGCCTCCACGCCCATCACGTCGATGGCGCCGACCTTGACGCTGTTCAGATGTACCTGCCAGGCCTTTGCCGTACCGCTGGCAGTGCCGACCACGATCTGCTTGCCGTCGACGCGATAGTCGATGCCCAGACGGCGCGCCTGATTTTCATTGAACGCCACCGAGGTAGCGCCGGTGTCGACGAGAAACTGCACCGGTTGGCCGTTGATCGAACCAGCGATCCAGTAATGGCCACCCTGCCCCTTGGCGATGCTCAGTTGCTTGCGCTCGGGCTCGGCAAAGCCCGAGCTCAGCTCACGGCTAAGACTGTAGCTCCGCTCGACACCTTCGACGCGCAGCACGGCACCTTTGGCGTCGGCACTGATCACTTCGACACCGCCCGGCCCCATCTGCCCGACACGGACCAACTTGCGCTGGCCATCGACGTTCAGAACTGCAGCGCCGGGAAACAGGCCCACCACCTGTACGCGCGGCGCGGCGGTAACGGTGAAGGCAATCAGCGACAGCGTGGCAGCGAGCAGCAGGGCGACGGAACGCATCGGGGGATCTTCCTTGAGGCACGGGCGGAACGGCATTCTTCCATGGCCATGTGCTGGTTACAGCGACCAGACGCACAGCCCGGCTCAGCCAAGCAGCATGACGACCAGATGCACCAGCGCACAGGCGGCGAAGCCGGCGAGAATGTCGTCGAGCATGATCCCGAGGCCACCGGTCACATTTCGATCGATCCAGCTCAGCGGCCAGGGCTTGACGATGTCCAGCACGCGAAACACGGCGAAGCCGAGCAACAACCAGTGCCAGCCTGCCGGCACCAGCCAGAAGGTGATCCAAATCCCAGCAAACTCGTCCCAGACGATGCCTTCATGGTCGTGCACGCCCAGATCCTGCGCGACCTTGCCGCACAGCCAGATGCCGAACAGCATGCTGGCGACGATCACCAGGCCGTAGCCCCAGCCGGGCATGGCCTGCCACAACGGCACGAACGCCAGCGCCACCAGCGACCCCCAGGTACCGGGCGCTTTTGGCAAGGTACCCGATCCAAAACCGAAAGCCAGGTTATGCCAGGGATTGCTCCATACCGACACGGGCATTGGCTCGGCGGCAGGCTGCAGGGAATCGGTCAACGGGTTGTCCTCTCGTTCAGGCCTGGATAGGCCGGTCAGCTCTCGAAATGATTGTAGCCACGAGGGCCGACGCCGATGGCATTGCCGTCGGCGTCGAGTAGCTGCACACCCTCGCCCGACGTTACGTGGCCGATCACATGGATTGGCCAACCCTCATCCAGCAGCGCCGGTAACGCCTCGGCTGGCAGGGTGAACGCCAGCAGATAATCATCACCGCCGGTCAAGCCGCACTGCAGGGCCTGTTCCGCACCAGCGAAGCCCAGCAATACCTTCGAAAGCGGCACGCTGGACTGCTCGATACACAGCGAGACTCCGGACGCGGCGGCAATATGCGCACAATCGGCCAGCAGACCGTCGGAGATATCCAGCGCGGCCGTGGCCTTGCCGCGCAATGCGCGTCCCAATGCAAGCTGCGGTTGAGGTGTCCAGTAGCGTCGAAAAAGCGCCGCCGCCTCGACCGTATCGCTCTCACGCTCACCCAACACGATCGGCAATGCACCCGCGGCATCGCCCAGCGCACCGCCAACGCAGAGCAGATCACCCGGTTGCGCCCCGCTGCGCAGCAATGCCTGGCCTGCCGGCACACGTCCGAACACCGTCAGCGTCATGCTCAGCGGACCGCGCGTGGTATCGCCGCCGATCAGACGCATCGAGCAACCCGCCGCCATCGCGTCGAGGCCGCGAGCGAATTCGCACAACCAGCTGGAATCGGCCGTCGGCAACGTCAGCGCAAGGGTAAAACCGATCGGCGTGGCCCCCATGCCGGCAAGATCACTGGTCGATACCGCAAGCGCGCGCTGGCCGAGCAGATACGGATCGCAGGGATCGGGGAAATGCACGCCGGCAACCAGCGTGTCAGTGGAAACCGCCAGTTGCTCGCCTGCCGGCAATGCCAGCAGAGCGCAATCATCACCAATGCCCAACGCAACATCGCCGCCAGCCCTGGCACAAGCGGCGGCGGCGAAGTAGCGGCGGATCAGTTCGAACTCACCCATCGGTCGGTGCAGTCTCAGCGCTTGCGAGCGTTGACTTCGGCGCTGCGCAGGCTGGGCGCCAGCTTGTCCAGCACACCGTTGACGAACTTGTGTCCATCGGTGGCGCCGAATACCTTGGCCAGCTCGATGCCTTCGTTGATCACCACGCGGTACGGCACGTCGATGCGGTGCATCAGCTCGTAGGTGGACAGGCGCAGGACGGCCAGCTCCACCGGGTCGAGCTCATCCAGCGGGCGATCGAGATGCGGCACGATAGCGCCGTCGACTTCCGTCTTGGCGCGCGCCACGCCGGTCAGCAACTCATGAAAGTAGGTGCCGTCGACGCCCGAGAAATCGTTGTCGACGCGAAACTGCGCCTCGATTTCGTTCAGGCTCTGGCCCGCCATGTGCCACTGATACAGCGCCTGCATTGCCAGGCTACGCGCCACACGGCGCGTAGCGATCTTGCCCTTGGCCTTCGGCTGGGGCTCCTGGCTGTCGTCGTGATTGAGGCTCACTTGGCCTCCAGCTGCGCCAGCAGGCTCACCATTTCCAGAGCGGAGAGTGCGGCTTCGGCGCCCTTGTTACCGGCCTTAGTGCCGGAACGCTCGATGGCCTGCTCAATGGAATCAACGGTCAGCACGCCAAAAGCGACCGGTACGCCGAACTCCATGGACACCTGGGCCAGGCCCTTGGTGCATTCACCGGCGACGTACTCGAAATGCGGAGTACCGCCACGAATGACCGCACCGAGGGCGATGATGGCGTCGTATTCACCCTGCTGAGCGACTTTCTGCGCAACCAGCGGGATTTCGAAGGCGCCCGGCGCGCGAATGATAGTGATGGCGTCTTCCGGGATACCGTGGCGTACCAGCGTATCGACGGCGCCGCTCACCAGGCTTTCGACGACGAAGCTGTTGAAACGGCCCACTACGAGGGCGAATTTGCCCTGCGGGGCGATGAAGGTACCTTCGATGGTCTTCAGGGACATGGGTGTTTTCTCATCTCTTTAAAGAACGAAGGCGCCGCGACTTGCGCGGCGCCTCTGATTATTCGGCCGGCAGGTATTCTACAACTTCCAGATCGAAGCCGGATATCGCGTTGAACTTCATCGGCGAACTCATCAGGCGCATCTTGCGCACACCGAGGTCGCGCAGAATCTGCGAGCCGGCACCAACGGTGCTATAGGTCGCCGGAGCCGGCGGCTGTTGACGGTTCAGCTGCGCCAGCAACTGCGGTCCGGTCAACGGATTGCCCAGCAACAGCACCACGCCGCTGCCGGCCTTGGCCACTTCGCTCATCGCAGCGCGCAGGCTCCAGCGGCCTGGCACGGTGACCAACAGCAGATCGCGCAGCGGCTCCATGTTATGTACGCGCACCAGCGTTGGCTCTTCCGGCGATATTTCGCCGCGGGTCAGCGCCATATGGACGGTGTCTTCAACGCCGTCGCGGTAGGTGACCAGCTTGAACTGCCCCAGCTCGGTTTCCAGCGGCTGCTCGGAAACGCGCTCGACGGTCCGCTCGTGGATCATCCGGTAGTGGATCAGGTCGGCGATGGTGCCGATCTTCAGGCCATGCCGTTCGGCGAAGACTTCCAGCTCGGGCCGGCGGGCCATGGTGCCGTCATCGTTCATGATTTCGCAGATCACCCCGGACGGCTCGAAACCGGCCATCCGCGCCAGATCGCACGCCGCCTCGGTGTGACCGGCACGCGCCAGCACGCCGCCGGGCTGAGCCATCAGCGGAAAGATGTGACCAGGGCTGACGATGTCCTCGGCCTTGGCCTCTTTCGCTACTGCCGCCTGGACGGTGCGGGCGCGGTCGGCAGCAGAGATGCCGGTGGTCACGCCAACCGCCGCCTCGATGGAAACGGTGAACTTGGTGCCAAAGCCGGAGCCGTTACGCGGCGCCATCAGCGGCAGCTGCAGGGTTTCACAGCGCTCGCGGGTCATCGGCATGCAAATCAGGCCGCGCGCGAAACGGGCCATGAAGTTGATGTGCTCGGCGGTCACGCATTCGGATGCGACGATGATGTCGCCCTCGTTCTCGCGGTCCTCGTCATCCATGAGGATGACCATCCTGCCGGCGCGGATGTCTTCGATCAGTTCTTCAGCGGTGTTCAGAGCCATGTGGCCGAATCCTTCTAATTTAACGAGCGCGGTTCAGGTAGCCGTTTTCGGCCAGAAAGCTTTCTGTCAGGCCCGAGGCATTCGGCTCGGCTGCCTTGTCACCCATCAGCAGGCGCTCTAAATAACGCGCTAACAGATCCACTTCCAGATTCACCTGCCGCCCGGGGCGGTAGTCGACCATGATGGTTTCGGCCAAGGTGTGCGGGACGATGGTGAGCTCGAACTCCGCGCCGCTCACGGTGTTTACCGTCAGGCTGGTGCCATCGACCGTGATCGAGCCCTTGAGCGCGATGTACTTGGCAAGCTCGCGCGGCGCGCGGATGCGGAACTGCACGGCGCGGGCGTTTTCCTCGCGCGCCACCACCTCACCCACGCCATCGACGTGACCACTGACCAGATGCCCACCGAGACGGCTGGACGGCGTCAGGGCCTTCTCCAGATTCACCCGGCTGCCGGCCTTGAGATCGACGAAGGCGGTACGGGCCAGGGTTTCGCGGCTGACGTCAGCCCAGAAGCCACTGCCCGGCAACTCCACGGCAGTCAGGCAGACGCCGTTGACCGCGATGCTGTCGCCAAGTTTGACGTCTGACAGGTCCAGCTTGCCGGTCTCGACCAGCACACGGACGTCGCCGCCCTTGGGCGTCATCGCACGAATGGTCCCGATGGACTCGATTATTCCTGTGAACATACGGCCTCCCGTGGAAGGCTGTTGAAACGATGCATATGACCAACTCCTGTTTTGGATAAAACAGGGCGCTGCAGATCGATAGGGAGTAGACGCGCGCACGAACGGCGCCCGTCGAGGCATCCCGCTCTCTCTCATCCGGACTATACCGTCGGCCCCGGAATCACACCGGGTCTGCTGACCTTGTCTAAGACAAGCGCTCGCGGGCTAGGCACGAATTGAAAGCTACTGCGCTCAGGTCATGCTGCGTTGTAATCCTCCTCGAAATGCTCATTCACCGCAGTAAATTCCGCTTTCTCGTCGAATCACGCCTTGCCTGCCCTGCGCTCGCTACGCTTTCAACGTTTTTATAGCTGCGCCATTACCGCCGGTGGGGAATCTCACCCCGCCCTGAGAACGTGGGTCGGTTAGGACCCGGCGCAGTTTTTACCACAAACGAGCCGATTCTGCAGCCGGCAAACGACCGTTTGACTGCCGAGGCAGCCGCTCAAAAAAATTCCTCGCCTCAAGCAACTAGCGCTGCGCTTGTTTGTCCATACGCATCAGAATCGGCCTGACAACGCGATTGCCGCGAACTCGTGCCGACGCAAAGCAAGACGATCAGGATGGAACGTCACTCCGCATTACGTCGTACCGACACGCCGAGCCAGGATCCGCTCGCACTTTTGGCGATCCCCCGCGCAGACCAGGACACGATCAGGAAGAACGCTCCGAACCTTCACATGTGCCGCGAGGGATGGGTATGTCAGAGGTTACGGCTATGGACACGTCGGCTGCCGTTCAGGCTGCCGAGATCGACCGCAATGGGTTTGCGGTCATCGAGCAATACATTTCAGCCGAAGTACTCGAGCAAGGCCGCGCGTTTATCGAGCAGCAAGCAGCCAATCACGAGGGCGAGTACTTCGCGATTCACGGCATCGAGGCGCTGGGCGGCAGCATCGTGGCAGCATTGGCGCTTTCCGCCCCCTTGAAGGAAACGCTGGCGGAGCTGTATCACCTCCAGACGGGACGGGAGCCTGCGGCAACGGAGCAGATCTTCCCGGTGATCCGCTGTCTGCAGGGCCGCAACGGACTCAAGCAGTCGCATTTCTATCACTTCGATGCCACGGCGGTCACCGCGCTGCTTCCGCTGTTCATCCCGACCGAGGGTGAACACTGCGGCGACTTGATCATTTTTCCGAACCTGCGGCGCGTTCGCTTCAATGCCTTGCGCAACGTGATCGAGAAGGCGGTGCTGCATAACACTCTCAGCCAGAAACTGGTCGCCTTTGCGGTGAAACGCAGCTGGCTACGGCCGATCCGTTTGAAGCTGGTGCCCGGCAACCTCTATCTGTTTTCGGGCTACCGCAGCCTGCATGCCAACGACCAGTGCGACCCGGCCATGCTGCGCGCCACCGCGCTGTTCCACTTCGGCAACCCGCACCATGACAGCCTGCTGGCGCGGCTCCTGCTGGGTGCCAACAAGCGCCGGGCGAAACTTGACCACAATGGACTCAAGCCGGTGAATTGAGCGAGCTGATTCGTCTCGTCGAGTTCGGATCAGCCGACCGGGCGGGCAACGATGCGCCAGTCGTCGCCAACCGCCCGGATATCCTCAATCTTCAATTCGGGCGCTTCGCTCATACGTGCCAGCGGCAGGTCGAGCAACGGACGAGCCGAGGAGCCGAGAAATTTCGCGGCGACGAATATCTGGTATTCATCGATCAACCCCAACGCGGCGAAGGCACCGGCGAGACGTGGGCCGGCTTCGAGCAGCACTTCGTTGGCGCCACGATTGGCGAGTTCGACCAGCAGACCACGCAGATCGACACGACCCACATCGCTGGCTAGCGCCAATAACTCATGACCTGCCGCCTGATAGCTTGCCGCCTGCTCATCGCCAGTACTGACCACCAAAGCCGAGCCAGCCTGAAAGAACGGCGCATCCAGCGGTACGCGCAAACGTCCATCGACCAACACGCGCAGCGGTGGACGCTGCATGGCCAGCGCGGTCAGTTCGTCATCCAGTCCCAGCTCGGCAGCGCGTACCGTCAACCGCGCGTTATCCATCATCACCGTGTCGGCACCGGTCAGCACCACGCTGGATTGCGCGCGCAGCCGCTGCACTTCCGCGCGTGCCGCCGGGCCGGTGATCCATTGGCTTTCGCCGCTGGCCATGGCAGTGCGGCCGTCGAGGCTCATCGCAAGTTTCGCGCGCAGCAGTGGCAAGCCGGCTTCCATGCGTTTGACGAAGCCGGCGTTCAGCGCCCGCGCTTCGCTTTCCAATACGCCGCTGGTGACTTCGATGCCAACACTGCGCAAGCGTGCCAGACCACGACCGGCAACCTGCGGATTGGGGTCCTGCATAGCCGCGACCACGCGCCCAATACCCGCCTCGACCAGCGCTTCGGCACAGGGTGGCGTCCGTCCGTGATGGCTGCAGGGTTCGAGCGTGACGTAGGCGGTCGCACCGCGCGCACGTTCACCGGCCTGAAGCAGCGCATGGACCTCGGCATGCGGCTCGCCGGCTCGTACGTGCCACCCTTCGCCGATCAGCTCGCCATCCTTGACGATGACGCAACCGACTCGCGGATTGGGATGTGTCGAATACAAGCCTTTGCGCGCCAGTTGCAGCGCGTGGGCCATCCAGGCGTGATCGTTGCTGTTCATTCGGTTTTCGCGGGTTCGCGCGACAGGCGCTCGATTTCCTCGCGGAACTCGTTGAGGTCCTGGAAGCGGCGATAGACCGAAGCGAAGCGGATATAGGCCACCTCATCGAGCTTTTGCAGCTCGGCCATTACCAGCTCGCCGAGCACCCGCGATTTGATTTCGCGCTCGCCGGTGGCCCTCAGCCTGTGTTTGATATGGGCGATGGCTTCTTCCAGCCGCTCGACGCTGACCGGACGTTTCTCCAATGCGCGCTGCATGCCGGCACGCAGCTTTTCTTCGTCGAACGGCTGGCGACTGCCGTCCTGCTTGATCAACCGCGGCATGACCAGCTCGGCGGTTTCGAAGGTGGTGAAACGCTCGCCGCAGGCGAGGCATTCGCGGCGACGACGGACCTGATCGCCCTCGGCAACCAGGCGCGAGTCGATGACCTTGGTGTCATGTGCAACGCAGAAGGGACAATGCATGGTTTAGAGCTGTCAGACGTCGGAGAGCCATGGTAGCGCATCGCGTCGGCAAGACAAATCGAGCGGATTGTTGCTATACAGGCGCGCATCAACGTCACGTTCTGGAGCCGTCCGTGCAGTTACGCCCCTTCATGTTGCCCGCCTTGCTCCTGGCCCTGGCTGGCTGTTCGAGCCAAGAGACCCAGCGCCCTGCCACCCCCGTCCTCTTCGAGGAACCGCCTCAGGCGACCACCCCGCTGCACGAGCTGCACGGTAGCCTGCTCGGCGTCCCGGCCGACAGCGAGGTCGACCTGGCCCTGCTGGAAGTCAACCGCCGGGACCAGCCCGATCGTTTGCTGAGCAATGTCAGTTTGAAAGGGCGCGGCGGCGAGTTGCCGTTCATTCTCAAGTTCAACGCCGAAAATTTCCCCAAGAACCAGCAGGTCGAACTGCGCGGCCGCGTCACCCGCTCGGGGCAGTTGATCATGCGTCTGCCAGCCGTGCAGATCAGCAGTCCGGCCAGCCAATCGCTGGGGCCGCTGCGCCTGGTTCCTGCGCCTTGACCCCGCCCGCCGCATTGCAGGCGGCATTGGCCGACCTGCTCGGCGATGCGCGCTTGGGCGTCGCAACCCTACCCGATACCGACATCCGTCTTTGGCTGATCGATGCAGACAACATGGATCGCGCGTTCAGCCCCGAGGAAACCCGGCGGATTCTCGACGAGCCGCCCTACTGGTGTTTCTGCTGGGCAAGCGGCCTGGTGCTGGCGCGCTGGTTGGCGGAGCGCCCCGAGTGGGTACGCGGCAAACGCGTGCTGGATTTCGGCACGGGTTCAGGCGTTGCAGCGATCGCTGCTGCCAAGGCGGGCGCGGCGGAAGTCGTCGCCTGTGATCTCGACCCATTGGCGCTGGCTGCCTGCCGGGCTAATGCTGAGCTCAATGACGTCCAGCTGAGCTATTCCGGGGATTTTTTCGCCGAGGCCGACCGCTACGACCTGATCATCGTCGCCGACGTGCTCTACGACCGCGCCAATCTGCCGTTGCTGGATCAATTCTTGAGCCGAGGCCGCGAAGCGCTGGTTGCGGACTCACGGGTGCGTGACTTCCAACACGCGCTATACGAGCGCCTGGACATCCTCGACGCCTGCACCTGGCCGGATCTGGCCGAGCCAGCGGAATTTCGACGAGTCAGCCTCTATCATTCGGTAAGGCGTGGAGACGATAAGCGCGTTGAGCAGCTGGAAGACAGGCGTTTGGCTTCCGGATCGACCGTAGAAGCGCATCAACCGTAGCGAGGGCGAAACCGGAGGCTGAGCAAGCGATGACGACCGAAAAAGACCTGCGTCTGTTCTTTGCCCTACCCTGCCCGCCGACGCTGGCGGATGCGATTTGTAGCTGGCGCGACGCCCAAGGGCTCGATGGTCGACCCGTGGCGCAGGCCAATCTGCACCTCACTCTGGCATTTCTCGGCAGTCAGCCGGAGAGCGCATTGGAGACGCTGAGGCAGCTCGGCGGGCATTTGCGCGCCGACGCCTTCAGGCTGCGGCTGGATCAACTACGGGTCATCGGTCATGGCTTCGCCTGCTTGATCCCGAACCAGATGCCGACGCCGCTGAGTCAACTGGTCGAACAGCTGCATGCGGGCCTGTCCACACACGGTTTCGCCCTCGATGCGCGTCCGTTTCTGCCGCATGTGACGCTCATACGCGATGCGCGGACGCAACCAACCACAACGCCGCCCGCGTTCGAATGGCCAGTGGATCGTTTCGGCCTGTTTCTTTCCACCCATACGCCGAGCGGCGTGCACTACCGTGAACTGGCGAGTTGGCCCCTGACCGCAGCCAACGGCTGACTGACCGCCACTTGCTTCCGCTTCGGATCGCCCCCACTTAACATGCTCGCCTCATTTCGCACGCGCCCATTTCGAGAGTTCCGATGAGCCAGACTCCTTTCATCTTCGACGTCACCGCCAGCAACTTCGAACAACTGGTGCTGGAAAACTCCTTTCACAAACCGGTACTGGTGGACTTCTGGGCCGAGTGGTGCGCTCCGTGCAAGGCACTGATGCCGCTGCTGGCGAAGATCACCGAGGAATACCAAGGTGAGTTGCTGCTGGCCAAGGTCAATTGCGATATCGAGCAGGACGTGGTGGCGCGCTTCGGTGTGCGCAGCCTGCCTACCGTGGTGCTGTTCAAGGACGGTCAACCGGTCGACGGCTTTGCCGGTGCCCAGCCCGAATCGGCGATTCGCACCATGCTCGAACCCCACGTGCCGGCACCCGCTGCGCCCGATGCCGATCTGCTCTCGACCGCGCAGGCGCAGTTCGCCGAAGGGCGCATCGGCGAGGCGGAAAGCCTGCTCAAGCAACTGCTGAGCGAAGACAACGAAAACGCTGCGGCGCTGATCCTCTATGCACGCTGCCTGGCCGAACGCGGCGAGCTGGGCGAGGCCGAAACGGTGCTCGGTGCGGTCAAGGGCGACGAGCACAAGCAGGCACTCGCCGCCGCACGCGCTCAATTGACCTTTTTCCGGCAAGCCAACGACCTGCCGGAAGCCGCCGACCTCAAGAGCCGTCTGGCGCAAAACGCAGAGGATGACGAGGCGGCCTACCAGTTAGCGATCCAGCAACTGGCGCGCCAGCAGCACGAAGCGGCACTGGATGGATTGCTCAAGCTGTTCGTGCGCAACCGCAATTACGCCGACGGCCAGCCGCACAAGACACTGCTGCAGGTATTCGACCTGCTGGGCAACGACCATCCACTGGTCACGACTTACCGGCGCAAGCTGTATCAGGCGATTTACTGAATCAGGAAGGGAAAGGGGCAACCGCCAGGCTGCCCCTCTTCTGCACGAATTTCCTCGCCGGTAGGGTGCGCGCTTAGCGCACCGGCATCAGCCCAACATCCGCCGTAATTGCCCACAATCACGCGCATGCAGATCGGTCAGCTCCGGCCAGAGGTTTTCCGGCAGGTTGACCAGCACGCCACGAGCACCGGCGGCCTTCGCACATTCCAGATCGAAGCGATAGTCGCCGACCATCACCAGCTCGTGCGGCGGCACTGACCATTTCTCGGCGAAATGCAACAAACCGCCCGGATCGGGTTTAGGCGGCGCCTCGTCGCGGCCAAGAATGTCGTCAGACACAAAGCAGTCGCCCATGCCCACCGCCTGCAAGGTCACCAGCGCCAGCTCATGGGCATTGCGCGTCAGCACGCCGAGCCGGCACCCGCAGTCACGCAGCTCGTGCAGCAACTCCAGCGCGCCCGGTGCCGGCGTCGCGGCATAGGCCAGTTCGCGCTCGTGCTCCAGCAACCACGCGCGCTTGCTTGCCGCCTCATCGTCCGGCAACGCGGCGAGGTGATGCAGGATGTCGTCTTCCAGCGGAATATCCAGCGCCCGCTTGATCGCCGGAAAATCATGCACGGCGATGGTCAGGGTGCCGTCCATGTCGAACACCCAATGCCGCGCATCGGCCAGCTTCACTTCCAGTCCTCACGCACGCGAATCAGGCCTTCCTGCGCGACCGAAGCGACCAGTTCGCCGGCGCGGTTGAAAATGCTGCCACGGGCGAAACCACGTGCGTTGCCGGCCCAAGGGCTATCCATGGAGTACAGCAGCCAATCGTCCGCGCGCACTTCACGGTGGAACCAGATGGCATGGTCGAGGCTCGCCAGCTGGATGAATTTGCTCCAGGAACTGACGCCGTGCGGCTGCAGCGCGGTGCCGATGAAGCTGAAGTCCGACGCATAGGCGACCAAATATTTGTGCAGTGCGGCGTTGTCGGGCAGCGAACCATCGGCACGGAACCAGATGTGCCGAATCGGCTCGATCGGCGCGGGATTGATCGGGTCCTGCAGCGTCACGGGACGAATCTCGATGGGCTTGGGACGACGCAGTTTTTCGGCTACCCGCGGCGGCACCAGCGGCGTCAGCTGATGCAGCAACTCCCACTCGCTGAGCAGATTTTCCGGTCCGGCCACCTCGGGCATCGGCAACTGATGCTCGTAACCGGTCTCGTCCGCCTGGAACGAAGCGCTGCAGGTAAAGATGGTCTGCCCTTTCTGGATCGCACTGACGCGCCGGGTGGTGAAGCTGCCGCCGTCACGCACTCGGTCGACGTCGTAGACCACCGGCTGATGTGAATCACCCGGGCGCAAGAAATAGCCGTGCATGGAATGCACATGACGCTCAGGCGCCACGGTCTGGCTCGCCGCGGACAACGCCTGACCAACCACCTGACCGCCGAACAGTTGCGGGAAGCCCAGATCCTGGCTCGCGCCACGAAACAGGTTTTCCTCGATTCGCTCCAGCGAAAGCAGATTCACCAACGTATCCAGGGTGTCGGTCATGATGTTGTTCCTTTATCTAGGCGGCACGGGCAAGGCGCGCAATATTACGGATTCGGCAGGTTTCGCTCCAGCAATTGTGCTTATCGTCGGGCAATGGCCCGGTTATCCCGGCGCATCCGGTACAGCACGTGTGGGCGCAGCGGATGCCCCTCGGCCACGCCAGGGTGTTCGAAGTCTTCCTCTGGTTCATGCTGCATGCCAAGGGCTACCATCAGCCCTCTGGACGGTTCGTTGAGCGCAGCGGTATAGGCCACCACCTCCGCCAGTTGCAGACGTTCGAAGGCGCAGTCCAGAGCCGCCTCCGCCGCTTCGCGGGCCAGGCCCTGGCGCCACTGATCGCTGGCGAGTCGCCAACCGATCTCCACGGCAGGGCAAAACGGCTGTTGCAGGCGGCTCCAGGCCAGACCGGCCATGCCGATGAAGCGCCCGTCGTCCTTGCGCTCCAACGCCCAGAAACCGAAGCCGTGCCGCGCGAAGTGAATACGGCAGCGCGCCATCGCCGCCGCGCAGTCGTCACGCGAGAGCAACGCCGGGAAATAGCGCATCACCCGTGGGTCGGAGCACATCTGGGTCAATGGTGTGAGGTCGCTGTCTTGCCAGCCGCGCAAGCGCAGGCGCGGTGTCTCCAGTTCGATACGTACTGTCGCTTCTTCCATGCCGCTTCCTTGAGAGGGCCGTTGCCGAGTCGGCATACTTCCGGCTGACCACTCGGGCGCCGAACGATGTCTCTACCGTTGATCTTTCATGATGATTACAGCCCGCCGTTACCGTCCGGGCATCGCTTTCCGATGGAAAAGTTTCGGCTGCTGCGTGATCACCTGATTGCGAGCGGTTTGACCACGGATGAAGCACTGTTGCGCCCGGAAATCTGCCCGGCCGACATCCTTGCTCTCGCCCATGACCGCACTTACGTCGAGCGCTACTGCACGGGAGACATGAACCGCGAGGAACTGCGCCGCCTCGGCCTGCCCTGGAGCCCGCAACTGGCGCAACGCACGCTGCGCGCGGTCGGCGGTTCGCTGCTGGCTGCCGAGCAAGCGCTGGAATATGGGCTGGCCTGTCACCTGGCGGGTGGCACGCACCACGCGCACCACGACCACGCCTCGGGCTTCTGCATTTTCAATGACCTGGCGGTGATCGCCCTGTCGCTGCTGGAAAGCGGCCGGGTTGGTCGTGTGCTGATCTTCGACTGCGACGTGCACCAGGGCGACGGCACCGCGCGCATCCTCGAACAGGTGCCGGATGCGGTGACCGTGTCGCTGCATTGCGAGAAGAATTTTCCGGCGCGCAAGGCGCGAAGCGACTGGGACATCGGCCTGGCACCGGGCCTGGGCGACGCCGATTACCTCAAAACGGTGAACGACACGCTGGATTATCTGCTGCCCCTGTACCAGCCGGATCTGGTGATCTACGACGCCGGCGTCGACGTCCACCGTGACGACGCGCTGGGCCTGCTCAACATCAGCGATGAGGGGCTGGCAATGCGCGACAGCGCGGTCATCGAACATTGCCTGGGGCGCGGCATTCCGCTGGTCGGGCTGATCGGCGGCGGCTACGACAAGGACCGCGCCCTGCTTGCCCGGCGCCATGCGCAACTGCATTTCAGCGCCGCCGCAGCCTGGGAGCGTTACGGGCTGGGTTGAAGCCGTATTTGGCTAGGGCTTTTTGTATGGGCGGATGCACGATGATGTCGGCGAGTATCGGAACGGCATTCGCTACAATGCCGGCCTCGTACCGCCAGGCCCGAACCATGCTTTCGATTCCTACGCCTACCCGCGTCGCCATCATCGGCGGCGGCCCAGCCGGGCTAATGGCTGCCGAAGTGCTGAGCCAGGCCGGCATTGCGGTCGACCTCTACGACGCCATGCCCTCGGTGGGTCGCAAGTTCCTGCTGGCCGGCGTCGGCGGCATGAACATCACTCACGCCGAGGATTTCGCCGCATTCGTCGAGCGCTACCGCGAACGGGCCGGCGAGCTGCGGCCGCTACTCGAAGCCTTCGATCCAAATGCATTGCGCGAGTGGATTCACAGCCTAGGCATCGACACCTTCGTCGGCAGCTCCGGCCGGGTGTTCCCCACCGACATGAAGGCCGCGCCGCTGCTGCGCGCCTGGCTCAAGCGCCTGCGCGACAGCGGCGTGCAGATTCACACCCGCCGCCGCTGGCTGGGCTGGAGCGACGATGGCCAGTTGCGTATCGCCGGGCCGGAAGGCGAAACGCTGCTGAAACCGGATGCCACCCTGCTCGCCTTGGGCGGCGGTAGCTGGGCTCGGCTGGGATCGGACGGCGCCTGGGTGCCGCTGCTTGAAGCCCGTGGTGTCGCCATCGCGCCGCTGCAGCCAGCCAATTGCGGTTTCGAGGTGGCGGGCTGGAGCGCGCACCTCGTCGAGAAATTCGCCGGTGCGCCGCTGAAGACCGTCAGCCTGGCTTTGCCCGGCGAAACACCGCGCAGGGGCGAATTCGTCCTCACCGCGACCGGCATCGAAGGCAGCCTGGTCTATGCGCTGTCGGCGAACGTCCGTGAGCGGATCAACGCAACGGGCTCGGCATCCGTTCTGCTCGACCTGTTGCCGGATCGCTCCCACGCGCAGATCGCCGCCGCTCTGGCCAAACCGCGCGGCTCACAGTCCACGGCCAAGCACTTGCATCGCCAGTTGAAGCTGGACGGCGTAAAGGCCGCCCTGCTGCGCGAACTCACCGACGCCGAAACCTTCCAGAGCCCGCAAGCACTCGCCGCAGCGATTAAGGCCCTGCCGATCACCCTGCTGCGCCCACGCCCACTGGACGAAGCCATCAGCAGCGCGGGCGGCGTGCCCTTCGAGGTGCTGGACGACAAGCTGATGTTGCGCCAGCTGCCCGGCGTGTTCTGCGCAGGCGAAATGCTCGACTGGGAAGCGCCGACCGGAGGCTATCTGCTCACCGCCTGCTTCGCGAGCGGCCGCGCCGCAGCCGAGGGCATGCTGCGTTGGCTGACGGCGAAGCCTGAGCCGAACCCCATCGCCCATGCGGGCACCTAGACAATGAATAGGACGCCGTTGATCGGTGCCGCACATAAGCTGCAAGACTTCAACGCAGGCCGAAATCACATCCGGCGATAGCCTCTCGGCGTCACGCCCACCTCACGACGAAAGACTTGGGAAAAGTGGCTGGGACTCGAATAGCCAACTTCCATGCTGATCTCGATGACGCTCATCTCCGTCTCCAGCAATAGATGGCGTGCGCGAGACATGCGCAGGCGGATGAAATATTGCGAGGGCGACAGGCCCGTGGCGCGCTTGAACAGGCGGCTGAAGTGGTAGTCGCTAAGGCCGGCGATCTGCCCCAGGTGAGGCAGGCAGAACTCCTCGGCCAGACGCGCCTTCATAGTTTCGATGACGCGGCGCAACTTGTAGGTCTGTAGCGCATTCGCGCCCCTGGCGGCGTTGTGCGGGTCCGGGTAGGTGCGCACCAGATGTATGGCCAGCGCCTGGGCCAGGCTGTGCACGAATAGCGGGCTGGGCTGACGCTTGCTGAACAGCTCCAGCCGCAGCTGTTCGAGCAGAAAGGTCACACGCTCATCACGAGCGCCGGAGACATCGAGAAAACTCACCGGGTTGCAGTTGTCACCGTACAGATCGCGCGCGGCCTGCTCGATCAGCGGCAGGCTGAGATAAAGATGCATCACTTCGAAACGGGCGTCGCCCTGCACCTGCCAGCGCATCTCGTATGGCTCCCTGGTGCTGGTCAGGAAGAAGTCACCAGCGTGAACCTCGGTGGCTTGCCATTCGCCATCGAAGGCACGTTCTTCGACCGTAGCCGCGCCGGACAGCACCAGCACCAGCAACGGCTCCACCACGGCGGGAACCAGGATAGGTTCGGCAAGGCCCTGATAGCTGAACAGTTGCACTACCACATCCTGCACTTGCGGGCGCGGCGGCAGGGACAGCGGCTTGCCGGGTAAAAAGTGCGGCATCGCTTCGGCGATCACGCGCTGGCCGTCCATCACGGGAGGCAGATCAGAATCGGATTGCTGCAAGGATGGCTCCATTGCGAAGTCCACAAAAACGCGACGCGATCGAAGAGGTTAGCTCAGGGCCGGTATCTGGGATGTGTATCTGGTCGGGCTAATGCGCTGGATGGAAGCCCTCACCCCGACCCTCTCCCCAAAGGGGCGAGGGGGCGGATTGAAGCCACTGAATCATCGTGGGTGGGCCTGACACCTGAGCAATCCCCTCGCCCTGCGGGAGAGGGCTAGGGTGAGGGGTAGGCGGTTAGCACCAAAGGACGACTGGCTATTCTCAGCTTCGAGCAAGACTCCAACAGTCCGCGCAAGGCCGCGAAAGCCGTGGTGCCGGGTTTGCGCGACAGTGAGCCCGACATCGCTCACAAGCGCCCGGCTGGCGAATGTCTCGCCCGGCCCGTATCGGAGGAAATACGCATGACTGATATCACATACCGCGTTCCCCAGGAAGTCGAAGGCAAGGTCGCCCTGGTTACCGGAGCCGCCAGCGGCATCGGCAAGGCCATCGCGCTAATGCTGCATGCACGTGGCGCGAAGGTGGTTGCCGAGGATCTGAACCCCGACGTAGAGGCGTTGGCGCAGCCCGGGCTGGTGCCCCTGGTGGCTGACATCACCGCCGACGGCGCGGCCGAGCGTGCGGTGGGGCTGGCGGTGGAACAGTTCGGACGGCTGGATATTCTGGTCAACAACGCCGGGATCATCATCAACAAGCCGGTCATCGAAATGACCCGCGAGGATTGGGAGCGCATCCAGGCGACCAACGTCACCGCAGCCTTCCTGCATTCGCGCGAGGCGATCAAGGCGATGCTGCCGAACCGCTCAGGCGCCATCGTCAACATTGCCTCCTACGCCTCGTACTTCGCCTTTCCCACCATCGCCGCCTACGCGGCCTCCAAAGGCGCGCTGGCACAACTGACGCGCACCCTGGCGCTGGAGGCAATCGAGCACGGCATTCGCGTCAATGCCATCGGCGTAGGCGATGTGGTCACGAACATCCTCAACGAGGTCGTCGACGACGGCCCCGGCTTTCTGGCCAAGCACGGCGAAGCCGCGCCCATCGGTCGCGCTGCACAACCGGAAGAGATCGCCGAGGTGGTGGCCTTTCTGGCCTCGGACCGCGCCAGCTTCATGGTCGGCTCGGTCGTAATGGTCGATGGCGGCATGACGGTGACGGCCGGCTGAGAGCGGAGCCAAATTCACGGCCGTTTCCTTCGAGGCGCTCGACGACAAACTGATGCTGCGCCAGCTACCGGGCGTGTTCTGCGCCGGTGAGATGCTCGACTGGAAGGCGCAGACCGGCGGCTACCTGCTCATCGCCTCTTCGTGAGCAAGGCAGCGGCCGGACGATATTGCGGTGGCTGGCTGGCGTTAAGCGAATCGATGGTCGTGCAGCATGGCCGGCACATGAGCGCGCGACTCACGATGACTCAAGGCTGTATCGGCCCTACGAGCTGAGCGTCAGCCTAGTCCCGCGCCGCTTTGATGCGGTGTTCCCAGCGTCGTTTCGCGAAGCGGCGCATGTTGGGAATGTCATCGGTCTCGTCCATGATCGGCTGGCCGATGATGTATTCGATCACGTCTTCCAGCGTCACCAGCCCTTGCCAGCTGCCGAACTCGTCATAGACGAGGCACATGTGCTGACGCTCACGCATCAGCTGAGTCATCAGGTTTTCTACGCTCGTCAGTTCCGAGGTGATCTTGATGGGCTTCATGATCGAGGCGACGGTGCTGTCATCCGCTGCGGCCAGAATGTCATAACGAAAGACCACGCCCAGCGGATCTTCGTTGTCGCCGATGACGGGATAGCGCGAGAACTGGCTTTCGCTGACCTTTTGTTTGAACGCCGCGACGCTGTCGTCCGGCGACGCATACTCGCACACAGTCCTTGGGGTCAGGATCGCGCGGAGCTTGATTTCGTGGAGGTCCAGAATATTGCCGATGACGCGCTGCTCGTCCTCGTCCAACTGGTTCGTCTCCCGGCCGAGCAGGGCCAGCGCCTTGATCTCCTGACGAACGTTATGCTCCGGCTCCTTGCCGCCAAACAGCCGCATGATGAAATCGGAAACGACAATGAACGGCTTGAGCAGAACGATCATTCCCTTGAGGAATGGAGGCAGGAACGGCGCCAGCTCCCGCCAATACCGCGCACCGATGGTTTTCGGCAGGATTTCCGAGAGAACCAGGATCAGGACGGTCATGATGGCGGACGCAGCACCAAGGTAGCCGCTGCCGAACACGACCGTGACCTGGGCGCCAACGCCCGTCGCGCCGACCGTATGGGCAACCGTATTCAACGTGAGAATGGCGGCCAACGGCTGGTCGACCTTCTCCTTCAGGTGCTTGAGGCGTTCATAGAGCTTGGGATTCGTCACCTTCTGGTGTGCGATGAAACTCGGGGTAATCGATAGAAGCGCCGCTTCCAGGATCGAACAGATGAAGGAAACGAGGATGGACAGAACAGCGAAAGCGATCAGGAGGGCCATAGGGCGGCGAGGTGGCTACGTAGTGAGGAATCTGCAATTTACAGGAACCTGCAATGACCTTGCGTTTGCAGGGGGTTCATCCTTGCTACATTTCATTTCTGCGACTAACCACAGCTCGCGGCCCGGCTAGGCCCCGCTCACTTGCCTCCAGCGAAGCCGTCCTTATCAACCGGAGAGCTGCCTGAACAGCGCGACTGCGATCACCCCAGCAGCGATCGCGGGCAACGGTTTCTTGAGCATCAACATCGTGACAGCCGTAACCAAGAAAGCCAGTCGAGCGCCGTTGTCTCCATTAACCGCCATGGGTGTAAGCAACGCCACCAGCACTGAGCCAGACATAGCGCTGATGAATTGCTCGGTCCTGCGGTTGATGGGCACGAACGACATCACGAACACACCGCCCCAGCGGGTTGCCAAGGTCACCACGGCCATGATCAGGATGATGATCAGCGCGCCAGAACCTGCCGTTTCCAAAGTCAATTCTGCTTCTCCATCCACAACGCGCCCAATATGCCGCCTGCGAGCGCGCCTGCAACGACATGGCTATTGGCGGGCAGATACCAGTACGCCAACATCGATGAACATCCGGCGACGATCCAGACAATGGCCATCCGCAGATCTTTCTTGCCGCCAACGACCATCGCCAACAGGAAACACCCCATGACCATGTCCAATCCCAGGCTGACCGGATCATGGATGGCACTGCCGAAATAAAGGCCAAGCCAGGTCCCAAGCACCCAGAACGTCCAGAGCGCGAGACCGCCACCGAACAAGATACCCAGCCCAGGCTCATTGCGTCCGAACGCTTGCATCGACATCGCCCAATTGGCGTCCGAGACGACGAACATGACGGCATAGCGCTTCGACGGCGGCAATTGACGCAACCACGGATACAAGGTCGCGCCCATCAACAGATGCCGGGCATTGACGGCAAATACGGTTACCACCAGCGGAACGAGCGGAACATGGGTGCCCCAGAGTTCCAGCGAGGCAAACTGTGAAGCGCCGGCAAAGACCAGGCCGCTCATGAGCATGATGGAATAACTATCCAACCCGGCCTGCGCCGCAGCCAGACCAAAGGCCAAACCAAACACCACGACAAAAAGCGAAATAGGCGTCAGCTGCTTGAAGCCGGCCCATACGTCATGGCGGCTGAGCGCGTGAAGTTCTGCATCAGTATTTGCCAAAAGCCACCTCTTTTTCCCTTTCAATAGCTGTAGATGGGCCCGACGAACAAAGCGCGCCCCATGAACGCGTGGGTCCCGGTTGAAAGCCGTTTCATTCAGGAAGCATCAAACGACGGTCGTCTAGGCTCACCGCCGCATGAGCAAGACGACGCCGTCATGCAGCAAAGCGTCATGCAGCAACAAGGCTTTCGCCGAGGAATGTCGCCGCACGCAACAGGAGCATCGTTTCCTCAACGCTTCTTTCCAGCGGGCTTCGCCCCACCCAGACTCGGCACTTTTCGGATCGCCTTCGCGTTGGGTTTTTCACTTTCGTCGAACCAGTTGCCCAGATGAACCCGCCCTTTAGCGGCGTTCTCCTTGGGTTTCTTTGGCTTTTTCGGCTTCTTGATGATCTGCCCGCCGGGCTGGGTGGCCGGCACACGGTGATCGGGGACGAAGCCGGGCTCGTCATGGCGCGGCAACACCTGGTTGATCAGCGTCTCGATGGCGGCGAGCTGGTCGACTTCGTCGGCCGCCACCAGAGAAATCGCTTCACCGAAAGCACCCGCGCGGCCGGTACGGCCAATGCGGTGCACGTAGTCCTCCGCGACGATTGGCAGGTCGAAGTTGACCACCTGCGGCAGGTCATGGATATCCAGCCCGCGAGCGGCCACGTCGGTAGCGACCAGCACTTGCACTTCGCCGGCCTTGAAGCGCTCCAGCGCACGCAGTCGGCTCGCTTGCGGCCGGTCGCCGTGAATCGCATCGCTGGCGATGCCCTTTGCCTGCAACTCCTCGACCAGTTGATCGACGCCCTTGCGGGTCTTGGCGAACACCAGCACCTGGCCCCAGCGTTTTTCTGCCAGCAAGTACAGGAAAAGTTCGCTCTTGCGCTTCTTGTCCACCGGAACCAGCCATTGCTTGACGGTTTTGGCGGCGGCGTTGCGCGGGCTAACCTCGATGGACAGCGGGTCGCGCAACAGCTCGCCAGCCATCTGGCGGATGGCATCGGAAAAGGTTGCGGAGAACAGCAGGGTCTGACGCTTCTTCGGCAGCGCGCTGAACAGGTCGTCCAGTTCTTGGGCGAAGCCCAGATCGAGCATACGGTCGGCTTCGTCCAGCACCAGCGCCTGCACCTGGCCGAACTTCACGGCGTTCTGTCGGTACAGGTCGAGCAGCCGACCCGGCGTCGCCACCAGCACGTCGATGCCCTTGCGCAGCGCCATCATCTGCGGATTGATGCTGACCCCGCCGTAGACCGCATAGGTGCGCAGCGGCAGGCTCTGGCCGTAAGTCCGAAAGCTTTCGTGGACTTGCTCGGCCAGCTCGCGGGTCGGCACCAGCACCAGCGCGCGAATCGAGTTACTCGCCACCTGCGGCCCTTCGTGGAGTAACCGCTGCAGCAACGGCAAGGCGAAACCCGCGGTTTTGCCGGTGCCGGTCTGCGCTGCGGCCATCAGGTCGCGACCCTTGAGCACGGCGGGAATCGCCTTGGCCTGAACCGGGGTCGGCGTGGTGTAGTCGAGGGATTCGAGCGTGCGCAGCAACGGATCGATCAGGCCCAGGGAGGCGAAGGTCATGGCGAGAACCGGACGATAAAAAACGGGGCGTGCAGTTTACTCGCAAACGCTGGCTGGACGAGAAACGCGTCGTGCTGCGCTGTTCTGCAAAAGGTGCGCGGAGCGCACCCTACGGACGACACGGCGCCCCCAAATAGGGGCGCTCCGCGCACCGTTTCCCGTCCAGCCTCCCCAGTGCTTTTTCGGCTCTTAACTCTTCAACAATAACTTTCCTTCGATCGGCACATAACGCGTAGCGGCGCGGATCAGCGATTGCGCGGTCAGCCCCGGCACGCCGTAGGCGGTGGCTTCGGCGCCGTCGGCGCGTACGCGGTCGAGCAGCAGGTCGAAATCGCCATCGCCGGAGGCCAGCGCCACTTCATCGACGCGTGCGGCAGCGTCCAGCACGTCGATGGTGATGCCCACATCCCAGTCGCCCTTGGCCGAGCCGTCGCTGCGCTGGATATAAGGCTTGAGCTTCACGGTGAAGCCGAGGTTGCGCAGGATCTGCTGAAACTGCTGTTGTTTGGCGTCGCCGCGATCAATGGCGTAGGCATAGGCCTCGACGATCTCGCCGCGCGCGCTGACCTCGGCCCACAGGGCGGCGTAGTTGAAATGACAACCGTGGGCCTGGCGGACCGTGTAGTAGAGGTTCTGCACATCGGCAAACAGGGCGATCTTCTTCACGCGGCAACCCGAATCGAGAAAGGCGGGCCAGTATGCAGACTGTGTGAAAACGTAGCGAGCGAAGGTTAGGCGGGGCCGCCCAGGCAAGAACTAGGCGGCCCCACAAAAACAGGCGAGGAAGCGGACTAGGCTCGCATCCGAGCCTGTTTTTAACGCCGCATAACCGAGCGCAGCAGTTTTCACACAGCCTGCTTGGACGGCAATATCGCGCATGTCGCTGCCCGATTTCTTGGGCTAAAGTGCGCGCCTGTTTTTCCGAGACGGTTCCGACCGCGATGAATGTCCTGACCATCCTCCGTGACGCCTGGTATTTCTATTCCCGCAATCTGGCGTCGATTGCGCGTCTTTGCCTGCCGCTGATCGCGCTGGAGAGCTGCGCCAGGCTGGCCGTCGAGCACTGGTTCCGCAAGGATGCGGTGCCGGCGCAGGAGCTGCTGGTCGGCATGGTGTTCTACCCCTTGTACATCGGCGCGCTGATCCTGTTTCTAGACGCCCGCAGCCGTGGCCATGCGCCGCCGCTGCGTGAGGTGCTGGCGCGTGCCGTGCCGCTATGGCCGTCGATGGCGGTACTGGCCGGGCTGGGCACCCTGCTGATCATGCTCGGCGCCTCGCTGTTCGTGCTGCCGGGGCTGTGGGTGATGGTCAAGATCGCCTTCGCTGAATATCTGCTGATCCTGCGTGGCTTGAGCCCACTGGCGGCACTGAAGGAAAGCTTCCTGCAGACTCGCGGCCACTTTCTTCTGGTGTTCGGCTGCATCCTTGCGGTGCTGCTGCCGCTGTGGCTTCTCGAAGCCTGGCTGGCCGCCCAGCTCTGGGCCGGCGAGGCACCGCCCGGGCTGATCGCCGTACTGGTCGACAGCGCCGTCGGGATGGTGCAGTTGCTGGCCACGGTAGTGCTGTTCCGCTGCTTCATGCTCTGCAGCGAACCAACCATCGACCGCGATGCAAAAAACGAGCAGCCGGACGGCGAGTAACGATTCGTCGGTCTAGGCTTGGTTGCTCTCACCTTCGGAGCACTAAGTCATGACCGACCAGAATCCCAGCATCCTGTCCCACGTCTCCCTGGGCACCAACCGCTTCGAGCAAGCCGCGACCTTCTACGACCAGACGCTCGCAACCCTAGGCTGCAAACGCATCATGAGCCACCCCGGCGCGGTGGCCTGGGGCCGAGAATATCCTGAGTTCTGGCTGCAGACGCCCATCGATGGCCAGCCGGCTAGTCTTGGCAACGGCACGCATGTTGGCTTCTTCGCCGCGGACAAAGCATCGGTGGACGCCTTCCACCGTGCCGCGCTGGCAGCCGGCGCAACGGATGAAGGCGCGCCGGGACCGCGGCAGGAGTACGGCGAGCCTTACTACGGCTGCTTCGTGCGCGATCTCGACGGCCACAAGATCGAAGCGGCGTACTGGGACATGGAGCTGGTGCAACAGTTATATGGCGATGCGCAGCCGAGCTGACGGCATTGGCTCTCATCGAAGCGACAGAAATCGCGACGAAAACAGCGCAGCCCTGCGCTAAAAAGCCAAAAGCATCGCGCCGAGGGCGGCCCTCCTACAAAAGCCAAAGCACACACCGCACCGTTTTCGTAGGAGGCGCACCCTCGCGGCGATTGCAGGCCACAGGCCTGTAGCAGATTCAAAGGCATCGCGCCGGGGCGGCCTTTCCACGAAAGCGGCGTCAGTTGATGCTTCTTGATAACCGATTGCCCGCCAACCGTGGCAGCAACACATGCTCGAACAACCGTGGAAAGCAGCGCGCCACCATCCGCGCGCGCCAGTCGAGATTCGATAGCACCAGCAGCCGCCGCCGTTTCAGCGCGCCCTGAAAAATAGCTTCGGCCACGTCCTGCGGCGATGCCACCCGACCCACGGCCAGCACTGGCTGCGGCGCGGTAGAGCCATCGCCGATCAGCACGTTTTTGCGCAGATCGGTGGCGGTATAGCCGGGACAGACCAGCATCACGTTGACACCGGTATCGCTCAACTCGCTGCGCAGGGCCTCGAACAGCCCATGCAACGCATGCTTGCTGGCGTTGTAGGCGCCGCGGTCGGGTACCGGTGCGTATTGCGAGAGCGAACTCAGCACGATGACCTGCCCGCGACGCGGCCTCAGGCTCGGTAACGCCGCCTGGGTGCAGTGCAGAGCGCCATAGAAATTCACCGCCATGATCCGCTCGAACACCGCCAGGCTGGTGTCGGCCACGCGGCTGCGATGGGTGATGCCGGCATTGTTGATCAGCACGTCGATACCGCCGAAGCGTTCCACCACCAGCGCCACGGCCTGCTGCACCGCCGCCGCATCCGACACATCGCAGCGCAGCCCCAGGGCATCGGCGTTGTGATGATCGACCAGATGCTGGACCAGGCCATCGAGCGCGTTCTGCTCCAGATCGAAAATCACCAACCGCGCCCCGGCCTGCGCCATCCGCTCGGCCAGCGCCCGACCGATTCCGGCGCATCCGCCCGTGATCAGCACCACCTTGCGATCGAAAACCTTGTTGGCGAACACCTTGCGATACATAGACCACTCCACCGAAATGAACGGGGCCGCCCATAGGAGCAAGAGCGGCCACATCGTCGGTTGAGCATAGCCAGCCAGAACCGGCTCCGCCTCAGCGGCTATGAACGCCGTGGCCACCACTCGACGCCCGGCCCGTCGCCATTCTGGACACGGAGGCGTCCGGCAACCATGCTTGCACTATGCAATCACAAGGGTCGGTGAATTACCTTGAAAGCTCTCCTCTGGATCTCGTTTACGGCCTCCCTGGCGGGACCCTGCTTCGCTGCGCCCGAGGCCGAGCCGCTGCGCACCCTGACGGTCGGGTACTACGACTTTCCGCCCGCGGTTTACAGCGATCCGCAGGGCCAGCCGCAGGGACCGCTGGTGGGCCTCACTCACCGGGTAGTCGAACGCGCCGGCTATCGAGCGCAATTTCGCGCATTTCCCAGCGCACGCCTGTATGCGGCCTTGAAGAGCGGCGCCGTCGATCTGTGGCCAGGTGCACCAGGCAAACCGGAGCTGGCTGCGGACACGCTGGAGGGACGCGCAACCCTGGCGCAGATCAGCCTCAACCTCTACCACCGCTCGGACACACCAGCGCCAAAGGTGCCGGAGAGCCTGCGCAAACGTGGCGTTATCATCATCGGCGGCTACAACTACTGGCCGGTGGTGACCCAGATGCTGCACGACCCGCAGCTAGGCATTCGTCTGCATCGCACCAGCAGCCATGCCTCGGCACTTGAAATGCTGCAGCACCGCCGCGCGGACTACCTGCTCGATTATCAGATTCCGGTGAACCAGGCTTTGCAGCACTTCGGCATACAAGCGCTGCCCTACGTGAACGTCCACAAGGTACCGATCCGCTTCATCGCGTCGCGTCGGCTGAGCGACAGCCAAGCGGTTCTCGACGCATTGGATCGCGCCTACGCCGAGATGGCCGCCGCAGGCGAGGATCTAAGCCTGCCGGGGGAATAAGGAAAGCTGAAAGCGGGAATGTCCCGCTGAGAAGCGTCAAACTTTGCGCTTCTAGCTTTGTTTTCCGGCTTCAAGATTCAAGCTGCTTCTTTACGTTCCGCGCGGCTTGGCGCGCGCCGTGGGCTCGGCGACCAACGGATCATCCGGCCAATAGTGCTTGGGGTAGCGCCCCTTCAGATCCTTTTTCACCTCGCTATAGGTATTGGCCCAGAAGCTCGCCAGATGCTGCGTCACCTGCACCGGACGGCGCGCCGGGGAAAGCAGGTGCAGCTTCACCGCCTGCCTCCCGCCGGCAATACGCGGCGTGTCGGCCAAGCCGAACAGCTCTTGCAGACGTACCGCCAGCACCGGCGGCGACTCGCTGTAATCAAGCCGCACCCGCGAGCCGGAAGGCACGGCGATGGCGACCGGGGCCAGCTCGTCGAGCCGCTGCGGCAACGGCCAGGGCAGCAATGTTGCCAGCATGCTTTTCAGGTCCAGCTGAGCGAAGTGGGCCAGCCGTGAAACCTTGCCCAGGTACGGTAGCAGCCAATCTTCGAGACGGTCGAGCAACGCCGTGTCGCTGACGTCCGGCCATTCGCTGGCTGCTCCGGCATCCAGATCGAGCTGCCGAAGCAAGGCGATGCGCGCCTGCCATTGGCGAATCTCTGGCGTCCAGGGCAGCAACTCCAGCCCCTTGCGGCGCACCAGCCCGAGCAGGGCGCGGCCGCGCCCCTCTTCATCCAGCCCCGGCAAGGGTTCACGGCTGAGTACTAGTTCGCCGACGCGCCGCTGCCGTTCGGCACGCAGCACGCCTTCTCGTTCGTCCCATTCCAGCGCGTCGTGTGGGCTGACCTGCTCGGCCAGCACCTCGTCGAACAGCGTAGGATCCAGTGCCGCGGCACGATAGATGCGCTCTTCGCGCTGGCCCTGACGGCTGCCCAGTTCGGCGATCACTAGCCAGGGCTCCTTCATCAGCGCGTCCGGCTCGCCGAATACCGCCGCCCGCCCATTGGCCAGACGGTACTCGCCACCGCTCTCGCGGCGCTGCCGGGCGATTCGGTCGGGATAAGCGAAGGCCAGCAGCGCGCCATGCCAGCGCTGATCATCGGCATCGCTCGGAACAGTACCCGCCGGGTCGCGCAGCAGACCGCGAAATTGCCGGGCCAGCTGACGCACCCGCTGCGCGCCGGCATGTCGCCCCGCGCTACCGGCGAGCATTCCGAGGCGGGTGGAGACATCGCTGCCGTCGCGCTGGCTGCCGCGCTGAATGTCGCGCTCTACCAGCAATGCAGCGAGATCAGCCGCCAGCGGACCAAGCCCCAGCGCCTGGCCGCGCAGCAACATATGGGCGATGCGCGGATGCGCCGGCAATTCGGCCATGGCCTGACCGTGAGCGGTCAGCTGCCAACCGCCGCGGGCGTTACGGCTGAGCGCGCCGAGGCGCTGCAGCAGATCCTGCGCCTGCCCATAAGCGGCCACAGGCGGCGCGTCCAGCCAGCTCAGCTCATCCGGCTCGACGCCCCATCGCGCCAGTTGCAGCGCCACCCCGGCCAGATCGGCCTGGAGGATTTCCGCTTCGCCATAGGCCGCCAGTTGCGCGTGCTGATCTTCGGACCACAGCCGATAGCAGGCCCCTGGTTCCAGACGTCCGGCGCGACCGGCCCGCTGAGTCGCCGAGGCGCGGGAGACGCGACGGGTTTCCAGGCGGGTCATGCCGCTGCCGGGATCGAATCGCGGCACCCGCGCCAAGCCAGCATCGACCACCACCCGCACGCCTTCGATGGTCAGGCTGGTCTCGGCGATGTTGGTCGCCAGCACCACCTTGCGCTTGCCGTCCGGTGCCGGTTCGATGGCCGCACGCTGGGCGCTCAGCTCCAATTCGCCGTGCAGCGGGCACAGCATCACCTCGTCCCGCTCCGCCAGTTGCTCGTCCAGGGCATCGTTCACGCGGCGGATTTCGGCCTGTCCCGGCAAGAAGACCAGCACGCTGCCGGATTCCTCATCCAGCGCCTGCAAGACCGTTTGCACCACTCTTTGCTCGATGCGCTCGCCTGGCTGAAACGGTCGCCCCCAACGCTGAATGACCGGATACATGCGCCCTTCGCTGCGCACCACCGGGGCATCGTCGAGCAGGCTCGACAGCCGCGCACCTTCCAGCGTGGCGGACATCAGCAGCAGCTTGAGCGGCTCATCGCGCAGCAGTACGCGCGCATTGAGGGTCAGCGCCAGAGCCAGATCGGCATCCAGGCTGCGCTCGTGGAATTCGTCGAAAATCACCAACCCCACGCCTTCGAGCGCTGGATCGTCTTGCAGTCGGCGCGCCAGGATGCCTTCGGTGACCACTTCGATACGGGTATTCGGCCCGACCTTGCTGTCCAGACGGATGCGATAACCGACAGTCTCGCCGACCTTCCCCCCAAGCTCACTGGCCAGCCGTTCGGCCGCAGCGCGAGCGGCCAGCCGCCGTGGCTCAAGCATCAGGATGGTTTGCCCGTCCAGCCACGGCTCGTCCAGCAACGCCAGCGGAACGCGGGTGGTCTTGCCGGCGCCGGGGGGTGCTTCGAGCACCGCTTCGTCACGGTTTCGTAGGGCCTGGCGCAGCGCCGGCAGGGCTTGATCGATCGGCAGGGAAATCATGGGCACTCCGCGTGAGGGCGAAGATTGTAAAGGTAAAGAAGGGCAAAGCGCTGGAGGCTGGAAAGCTGGACGACAAGGCAACTCGGTCGCCTTTTCCTTCAACTCCAGCCTCCAGTGCAGGACGTGGCGAACGGTCACCCGGGCAAGACAGTCTGATGTCGAGAAAACATCACGCGGCCCTTGTATAGTTGCGCCCACTTTTTCGGAGGTCCTTATGCGTACTCGTTCCCGTGTTATCGGCGGCGTGCTGGCCGTCTCCCTGTTCACTCAACTGACCGCCTGCGGCACGCTGTTCTACCCCGACCGCCGCGGCCAGATCGACGGCAAGATCGATCCGGCCATCGCCGTAGCCAACGCCGTCGGTCTGCTGTTCTATGTGATCCCCGGCCTGATCGCCTTCGGTATCGATTTCGCGACTGGTGCGATCTATCTGCCCGACAACGAATATTCCATGGCCCCGGAAAAACTCCAGGAAGCCATCGGCGCGGACGGCGTGATCGACCAGGCCAGACTCAAGGCCATCATCGAAGCGGAAACCGGCCGCAGCCTGCCGCTGAATGACCCGCGCCTGATTCAGCACGACGGCAGCATCGAGCAACTGGCCGCCTTCGGACTGCGTCCCGCCGCTTGATGCAGCACACCAGCGAACGGCGCAAGGGCGTCAGCGCCGAGCACGCGCGTCTTATGCGCCGTGCCACGCGTCTGGCTTTGGCCGTGGCGTTGACGCTGGCGGCAAGCAAGGCGCTGGCCTGGTGGATGAGCGGTTCGGTCAGCCTACTGGCCGGTCTTACCGATTCGCTGCTGGACGGCGCCGCCTCGCTGCTCAATCTGCTGGCGGTGCACTACTCGCTGCGTCCCGCCGATGACGATCATCGATACGGCCACGGCAAGGCCGAAGCGCTAGCCGGGCTTGGCCAGGGTGCGTTCATTTCGGTGAGCGCGATCCTGGTCTGCGTCCAAGGTGTCGACCGCATGCTGCATCCGCAACCGCTGGGCGCGCCGACGCTGGGCATCGCGGTGATGCTGCTGTCGCTGGCGCTGACCGTGGCGCTGCTGGCTTACCAGCGTCATGTGGTGCGTGAAACCGGCTCCACGGCGATCCGCGCCGACTCGCTGCACTACCGTTCCGACCTGCTACTCAACAGCAGCATCCTCGTGGCCCTGATCCTCGCCGGGTACGGCTGGGATCGTCTGGATGCGGTCTTCGGCATCGCCATCGCGGTGTACATCTTCTGGAGCGCGCTGAGCATCGTGCGCGAAGCCGGCGCGGTGCTGATGGACACCGAACTGCCGCCGGACGTCAGCGAGGACATGCATCGGCTGGCCTGCGCTGTGCCCGGCGTGGTTGGCTGTCATGACCTTCGCACCCGCGTCTCTGGCACCCGGTGGTTCGTGCAACTACATCTGGAGCTGCCCGGCCAGTTGCCGCTGATCGAGGCCCATGCGCTCTGCGAGGCGGTCGAGACGGCCATTCAGGACCGCTACCCGCGCGCCGAGGTGCTGGTCCATGCCGACCCGCAGGAGGTGGTGAGGCCGCGCCCAGCGCCGGAACCTGCCGGCAATCCATAAAAAAAGACCACGTGGCGAGACGTGGTCTTTTTACTGCTGAATTCGCTGACCGCTTGTGGCGGGATCTTCGGCAGCGCCTTGTGAGCGGTGCTGGCCCGGACCGATGACCTCGATAAAGGTCGGCGGTTGGCGCGGCGGGATAAGTGCCGCGTCAGTTCTGCCGGGGGCTGAAGTTGAATAAAGCTTACGCCCCGCGCTCCGGCAGATGTTTGCGAAGATTGCTCAAATTGACAGGGATTGCGCAATTCATACGCGACGGAGCATAGTTCCACGCAATCAAACCATGCGAGCCATTCGAAATGAGCAAACTCGACCGCCATGACCTACGAATTCTCGCCGAATTGCAGCACGACGCG
Source organism: Pseudomonas sp. IC_126 (assembly GCF_004331835.1). Taxonomy (NCBI): domain Bacteria; kingdom Pseudomonadati; phylum Pseudomonadota; class Gammaproteobacteria; order Pseudomonadales; family Pseudomonadaceae; genus Pseudomonas; species Pseudomonas sp. IC_126. The sequence goes on along the minus strand of NZ_SJSS01000002.1, from coordinate 873,174 downwards.
CGTATCTCCAATCAGGACCTGGCCGAGCGTATCGGCTTGTCGCCTTCGCCCTGCTCACGACGGGTCAAACAGCTCGAGGATGACGGCTACATCGCGCGCCAGGTCGCCCTGCTGGACCGCAAGAAGCTGGGCCTGACCCTGACTGCTTACGTATTGATCGGGATGGACCGGCACACGCCAGACCGCTTCGAACACTTCGAAGGGGTGATTGGCAAATGCGCGGAAGTGCTGGAATGCAGCCTGGTCACCGGGATGGACGCCGATTACCAGCTCAAGGTCGTGGTGCCCGACATGGAGCACTATCAGGCCTTTCTGCTCGGCACGCTGACGCGCATCGAAGGCGTCTCCAGCGTACGTTCGAGTTTCGTGCTGCGTCAGGTGTCGTCCAGTACCGAACTGCCACTGCAACACCTGCGCGCCTGAGACCCATTGCCGCGCCGGGAATCGACGCTGCCGGACTTGGCGTATAATCGCCGCCGCCTTGCTATGCCCCGGCGCGCACCACTTATAGAAATAGCGTCTCGCTCGTCGATAAATGTTCGCCGGCTGTCATAGCTGTATCGACTCAGGCCATGTGAAAACCACTGTGCTCGCTCGTTTTCATACAGACCTAACCAAGCGGAGTAATCGATGGAGCCCGAAGTTTTCGAAAAATGGATGATGATCGTCCTGGTCGGCGGCCTGATCGCCTTCATGGCGTTCATCATCTGGGACCTGGCCAAGAAATCGAAAGCCGGTCGACTCGGTACGACCATTCTGTTCCTGGGGCTGGGCCTGTGCCTGTTCGCGTTCATCGCCAAACCAATCATCGGCTACATCATCGAAGTGACACAGGGCATTCCGCACTGACTCGGCTTTCAGCGCCGACGCTCACAAATGCGCCGGCACTTCCCGCCATTCGCCCGGCTGCAGGCCATCCAGCGCCCAGGGCCCGATCCTGACCCGCACCAGCCGCAACGTCGGCAGCCCGACCGCCGCCGTCATGCGCCGGACCTGCCGGTTGCGACCCTCACGAATCACCAGTTCCAGCCAGCTGGTCGGCACCAACTTGCGAAAGCGTACCGGCGGACTGCGCGGCCATAGCGCCGGTTCATCGAGCGCACGGGCTTCGGCGGGCAGCGTCATGCCATCGTTGAGTTCGACGCCTTCGCGCAGCCTCGCCAGTTGTTCTTCGCTCGCCTCGCCTTCGACCTGCACCCAGTAGGTCTTCGCCAGCTTGTGCCTGGGATCGGCGATTCGCGCCTGCAGCTGGCCGTCGTTGGTCAGCAGCAACAGCCCCTCACTGTCGCGATCCAGGCGGCCGGCGGGATAGACGCCAGCTACTGGCACGAAGTCCTTGAGCGTGGCGCGTCCATCGGCATCGTTGAACTGGGTAAGCACGTCGAAGGGTTTGTTCAGCAGCAGCAAGCGCGGTTCGGCCGGCGGCGCCTTGGCCACGCGGCGAGGCTTGCCGGTCGGGCGCTGCGGCCGCGGGTTGGAAGGGCGTGGCATGACAAGGGGCTCCGGGTCGGGGCGGCCATGCTAGGGCGGCAATCCCGAGCTCGCAAGCTATCGTCCGTGTAGCCCGTGAGGCCCCATGACAAACATTGCGGTACCTATCCTCAGCGGCTCATGCCAGCCAACCGCTGCGATATCGCCTGCATGCCCTGACCAAGCTCGCGCAGCGTCGCCGCATCGCGAGCCCCTTCTTCGCTTGCGGTGTGAATGCGTACAGCCAGCTCGTTGATCTCCTGGGCGACATGACTCTGCTCCTGTGCCGCCACGGCAATCTGCTGCGCCCGCTGGACGATGCCATCGAAGCTGCTCACCGTGTTGCCCAGCGTGCCGGCTACACCATCAGCCTGCCGTACCGCTTCATCGGTGCGTCGGGCGCCGGCCTGCATGGTCGAAACCGCCTGGGTCGAGGCCTGGCGCAACTGGGCGATCATCTGCTGGATTTCATCGGCTGAACTCTGCGCGCGTCCCGCCAGGGTCCGCACCTCATCGGCCACGACCGCGAAGCCGCGTCCCTGCTCACCGGCACGCGCCGCCTCGATGGCCGCATTGAGCGCCAGCAGATTGGTCTGTTCCGAAATGGATTTGATGACGTCCAGCACGCCGCCAACGCGCTCGATATCCTCGCCGAGCGGCGTAATGGCCGAGGCGGCATCGGATATATCGCCAGCCAGTCCGGCGATCGCTTCGCTGTTGCGCTGCACTTGACCTTGTCCCTGTTCGGCTTCCGAAAGTGACTGACGGGCGGTGTCGGAGCAGTCGGTAGTGTTCTGCGCGACCTCGGCCGCACTGGCCGACATCTCGGTAATCGCGGTCGCCAACAAGGTGTTGTCCTGTCGCTGGGCTTCGGCACGATCGGCCAGCCCAATGGAAAGCCGCGCCAGTTCGTCGGCCTGCCGCTCGAGGCTTGCCGATTCCTCGCCGATGCGGCGCAGCATGTCACGCAGCGAACCGGCGTAATGATTGACGGCGCCGCGCAATGCCCCGAGTTCGTCGGCGCGGTGAATCTCCAGCTGAGCTCCGTCATGCCCACCGCCCTGCCCCAGCCGCTCGATCTGGCCGGTGGTTTCTTCAAGCTGCGCCAGCAGACGCTTGCCCGCCAGCCAGGCGATGCCAAGCAGCAGTGCCAGCAGCGGCAGCAGAAGCAACAGCATCTGCCGCGTCAGTTCGTCTGCAAGGCCGGTCACGCTCGCCTCCGGCGTCACCAGCCCAACACGCCACCCGGTGCCCTCCATGGTGACCAGCGTCACGTAAGCCGCGCCGTCGACCAGGCCGTCGTGCTCCAGAAACAGCGCAGCATCATCCGCGCCGCGAGCGGCAACGGCGTCGGCAACCGGCTTGAACCAGGGCTGCTCACGCACCAGATCGCCCATGGCCGGCAAACCGCCATTGCCCTTGGCGCCTGGGAAAAACAGCAGATTGCCAGCCTGATCGACTGCAAAGGCATAGCCGCCGGTTACGCCACCGTTCGCCTCGAGGAAGTTGGCAAGACCATCGAGTTTGAGATCGAGAGTCGCAACGCCGGCGAACGCCCCGTCACGGCTGTAGGGCACGCTGCAGGTGGTCATCGCCACGCCGCTGACGGCATCCTGATAGCCGTCCGACCAGACGCAACGTCCCGGCGCTGCCGAGCGAGCCCCGCTGTACCAGGATTCGGCATGGTAGGACGAGGTTTGCGCTGCGTTGTATTCATCCGAATAATCCAGTCCGCCACTGGCGTTGCGCGCCCAGAAGAAGCTGCGCCGCTCGACGCCAGGCGTGAATGCGTTCGGCTCAGGCCACAGCCCGCCGCCAGCAATGGCAGCGTCGCCCTGACCGTCGATTAGGTTGGGCAGGGTCGACGACACCAGCGCCTCGTCATTGGGCATCCTTTCAGCCAGATGCGCCATGGCGGCGGTCGTGCCTTCGATGCGGCTGAGCTGCAGCGCCAACTGGCGGGCCAAGGCGCTGGCTGACTGCTCAGCGGCGGCGGTCCCCGTGGCCACCAGCTTCGGTTTGCCACCCAGGGTCATGACCCCGAAGATAGCCAGTGCGGTAAGCACCAGAAGAACGAGAACACCCAGCGTCATGCGTGGCGCGATCCGGGTAGGCAGGAAGGACATGCTACAAACTCCACGAAGGGCTAAATCACCAAGGGACTGCGTCACCAAGGAACTGGGTTATGCAGCATTACGGCCGCCCGACCCGCACATTGAGCGCTCGACGGCTGGAAACGACGAGCGGCAGGACGATCGAACCGTGCTCGATCAAAAAACGATAGGCGTTTTGGCTCGGTCGAAAAGGCTGAGATGGCACCCGAGCGCCTGCCGGCATCAACCAATCCCGCGAGAACGGGTCAATGACTGTTGCGGCCGACGCCGCATCGCCCCGAACCGCTTTGAAGGACTTCAACGTGCAGATACGTGACGCCCTGGACGCCGACCTCGACGGCATCCTGCAGATCTACAACGATGCGGTGCAGAACAGCACAGCGATCTGGAACGACCGGACTGTCGACCTCGCCAATCGTCGCGCCTGGCTGGCCGAACGCCATGAACAGCGCTATCCGGTATTGGTTGCCGTCGACGACGAGCAACGGGTCGCAGGTTACGCATCCTTCGGCCCTTGGCGCCCGCACGATGGTTTCCGCCACACGGTGGAGAATTCGGTCTACGTGGGTCCCGGTCAGCGTGGTAGCGGCATCGGACGCAGCCTGATGCAGGCGTTGATCCAGCGCGCCCGGCAGTTGGACAAACACGTAATGGTCGCGGCCATCGAGAGCGAGAACCGTGCCTCGATCCATATGCATCAGCAACTGGGCTTCATCCACGTCGGGCAGATGCGACAGGTCGGCTGCAAGTTTGGCCGCTGGCTGGACCTGACGGTCATGCAGCTGACCCTGCGCCGTACAGCCAACCCGTAAACGCTCATCTTCGAGTTCGATACCCACCTGCATGGATGAAGCATCCGATCGAAGAGGTGGAAACGCTGAAGGCCTTTCCACCGAAACCGACGGCAGCCGTCAGGTCCGCCATTTCCAGACTTCTCACCACTCACCGCAGCTGGCTATCCTTGCTGCCGCGGCGGTTATAACCACTGTATGCGGCTTCTCGCTTGTCCTGTTCGGACTGGCACTTCACGCACAACCGTACGCCCGGGACCGCCTGCCGCCGCGCCTCGGGAATCTTGGCGTCGCACTCTTCACAGTGCGTCAGGCTTTCGCCCCGCCCCAATTTGCTGCGTGCGCGCTGAACGGCGTCCTCGATCGTGCTGTCGATCTGGTCCTGCACGGCGCCTTCGTTCGCCCAACCGGTGGCCATCGCAACCTCCTGCCTGTTCGAGCAATCACTCTCCGACATTTGAGCTGCTGCGGCGTGAGCGGTTCAGCCCGCGACGTGCTGGAATCATCCTTCGGCACCGCCTGTCGTTTGCTTGGCGTCAAAACGACGAGCGGGGCTTGAGTCGCGAAGGCATGCACTACCCTTTCCAGCCGATCGATGGCCAAGCCGAACCGCACCCGCTCTGCATTACGCCCTTGCGCACGTACGGCTGGCACAACTATCCACCAGCGAAACGGTGTATGAACAAAAATATCCTGACGGCCCTGGCGCTTGCTCTGGGCGGATGCGCCAGCCAACCGGACGTCGTCGAACACGAGGTCGGGGCGTTCGACCTCAAGCTCGGCACTGCACCGACCCGGAGCATGGCGCAAGGCCTGGTCAACCCGACCGCCGCCGGCACCTTTCGCGGCGGGCTGGACCTGACCCACGCCGGCGGCCTGTACATGGGGCAATGGGCGCCGAGCATGGGCATTCTTGACGGCAGTCAGCTGGAGCTCAATAGCTACGTCGGCTATGCCCAGCCGCGCCTTGACGACACGCTCGGCTTCGAGCTGGGCGTGATCCGCTACAGCTTTCCAGAGCTGGAGAACCACGATCGTCACGAGTACTACGCCGGCATCAACCTGGTCGGCAGCCGCCTGGGAGGCGCGCTACGCAGCGCGCCGGGGCGCACCGACGGGACGCTGTTCCTGGAGCTGGGATCGGTTCAGCCATTCGATGTTGGGGTTCGCCTGAAGTACGCCAGCCACTCGATGGACAGCCCCATGTATCACCCCGGCGGCAGCGTGCGCGTCTTCAACGACTGGTCACTGAACCTGTCCCGCCCGCTGCTCGGCATGGATCTGAACCTGTCCTATACCGACTCCAGCCTGAGCGGCGACCAATGCGGCGTGTACTCGGGGCTGAACGCTCACTGCGAGGGCTTTCTTATGTTCAAGGCCGAGCGCCAGCTGTTCTGAGCGAGCCCTGAGGTCTGCACTAGCGAAAGCGCCTTTGCGCGTGCAGCACCGCCACCAGGAAGACCGCGGCCGCGAAGCCGTACAGCAGCCCCAGATGCCCATGCTGAAACAGCCAGGAGCCCAGCACCGGTCCGGTGGCCATACCCATGAAACGAAAGAAGTTGTAGCTGCCAACGGCGGTGGCGCGATTGTTTGGGTAGAGATCCATCAGCAGACTGGTCTGCACTGGCAGCGACAGACCGAGAAACAATCCGAACGCGCTCACCGCCACGACAAGCGCCGCCAGCGACCACTGCGCAACGGCAAGAAACAGCAGCACACTGAGGACATTCAACCCGGCCGTCACCAGCAACGTCGGGCGGGCCCGCCAGCGTCCCAGTAACCGTCCGCCAGCGAAGCTGCCGATCACCACGGCAATCGACAGCGGCAGGAAGACCAAGCCCTTTTCGCTGGCGCTAAGGCCGTAGCTGGTGTCCAGCACACGCGGCATGAACACCAGGTAGTTATAGAAGGCGTAGTACTGCACGAAGCTCAGCAGCATGATCGCCAGCCCCTGATGGTTGCGCAGCACATCCAGATAGTCGGCGGGATGGAAAGCCTTGGGCGTGGCCCCGACGGGGCGCGTTTCCTGAAGCCAGATGGCATTGGTCAGCAGTGCGGCGGCGCCGACCACCGCCAGCAGCAGAAACACGAAATGGAAGTCCAGGTGTTCGCCGACGAAGCCGCCCACCACCGGGCCGACCACCGGCCCCAGCGCCACCATCATCTGAAACGAGCCCATCGCCCGACCACGCTCCGCCCCTTCGAAACGATCGCCAATCACCGTGACCGCCACCACCGCACCGGCGGCGATACCCACCGCCTGCAGCGCGCGAAACAGCAGCAGCATCTCGATATTCGGCGCCAGGAAGCAGCCCAGCGAAGCGCCGACATAGATCGCCAGCCCCACCAGCAGCGTGCGCTTGCGACCTCGACGGTCGACCAGCGGGCCGTAGACGATCTGCATGAACGCCAGCACGAAGGTGAAGATCGAGATGCTGAGGTTGATCATCAGCGGCGTAGTCTCCAGCGCCGCTCCCAGCTCCGGCAAAATCGGCGCGTAGACGGTCTGGGTGAACGGCCCGAGGAACGCGGCGAAAGCCACCATGAAGGTCAGCAGGCGTGGGCTCATTGAATTCCCCGAGCGATGAAAGAGCGGCGCAGCGGTTATTCCTTAACCTGCATGAAGTCTTCAGCCCAAGCCATGTATTCGTCGGCGGTCGAGTATTTGACCGAGAGCTGCGATGCGTTGAGATCCGATGCGTCGATCTGACGTTGTTCGCGCAGGCAGTCGTAGGTCGCCTTGATCGCCGCGAAGTAGGCGGCGTGACCGTTGACCACGATGCGCACGCCAAGCGCAGCCAGCCGCTCGTTGTCACGCAGGCGCGGGTTGCCGTACGTCACCAGCATCAACGGCACGCTGAGTTTTTCCGCAACCTGCTCAAGCTGCTCGAAATCCTCGATGCCGACCAGACAGATGCCATCGGCACCCGCCGCCTCGTAGGCTTGCACCCGGGCGATCACCTCTTCCAGGCCGATCACCCCGGCGTTGGTGCGGGCGATGATGGCGAGCGCGGGGTCAATACGCGCTTCGAGCGCCGCCTGAATCTTGCCGACCGCCTCGAACATGCCGATCAGGTCCGTGGACTTGCGGCCGAATTTGGCCGGCAGCAAGGTGTCTTCGATAGTCAGCGCGGCGATTCCGGCGCGCTCTAGCTCGACCACCGTGCGCATCACGTTGAGCGCGTTGCCGTAGCCGTGATCGGCGTCGGCGATGATCGGCAGGCGCGACACGCGACCGATGCGCGTGGCCTGTTCGACGAATTCACTCAGGGTGATCAGCGCGAAGTCCGGCGCCGCCAGCACCTGCAACGAGGCGACCGAGCCGCCGAGGATGCCGACTTCGAATTCGAGGTCGGCAGCGATACGCGCCGACATCGGGTCGAACACCGAAGCGGTGTGGTAACAGCGGTTAGAGGCCAGCAATTGGCGGAATTCGTTGCGCAGGGTGTGATGAGAAATTCTTTGCATGATTTTTCCTGAATAAAGCACGCAAGGGTCGAGTCGCCCTTGTTAGTCGATGTTGGAAGCTACGTGGAAGGCCCGACGGCACATCCGCTGCGGTAATCAGAGGCGGGGGCGCGGTGCGCGCCCCTGCACCCAGGCCATGCATAGGCCGCTGGCAATGATGATAGTCATGCCCAGGATCGCGCCGAGATCCGGTACGTGGCCGAAGGCGAAGAAGCCCACGACACCGGCGAAGATGATCTGCGCATAGGTAAAGGGGGCCAGGGTCGCCGCGCTGGCGAAACGGAACGCGTTGGTCAGCAATAGGTGGCCGCTCATTGCCATGGCGCCGAGCGCGGCCATCAGCAAAGCGTCGTGCAGGGTTGGTGTCTGCCAGTTGAAAATCACCAGCACGCTCATCACCAGACTACCGACCACACTGGTGAGGAAATTGCTGGTCACCGGATGGTCGGTGGCGCTGAGCCGACGCGTAACCAGCTGGTAGAGCGTGAAACTGACCGCCGCGCCGAACGGCAGCAGGATCGCCGGAGTGAACAGCGCCCCGCCTGGCCGCACGATGATCATCACCCCGATCAGCCCGCAACCCACCGCCAGCCACTGGCTGCGGCTGACGTGTTCCCCCAGCAACGCAGAGGCGATGGTCACCAGCAACGGCGTCAGAAAGATCACCGCCGTGGCCTCGGCCAGCGGGATGAAACTCAGGCCGCTGATGAACAACATGCTCACGCTCACCAGACTCAAGCCACGGCATAACTGCAATCCGGGCCGTAGCGTATGGAACACGCGGCGCCCCATGCGCGGCGCGAACAGCGCGGCCATCAGCACCGTCTGCGCCATGTAGCGCGCCCAGATGACCAGGAACACCGGATAAAGCAGCGTCAAGTGCTTGGACAGCCCGTCGTGCGTGGCAAGGACCAGGCACGAGACGAGAATGAGCAGGACGCCGAGCAACGGCTGGGGTGAATTGTTCAAAGAGAAGACCAGAGGGATAGCTAGCTAACTAACGATGAATTATGCCCGCAAAACGCGATGCCGTCAGTCGCGAGTTCGCGTCGGCCGACCGCCTGCCGCTTGCGCTGATGCCCTTCGAGACGACAGCGACACGGCTGTGTCATGTGCGGCATCGTGCCGCCGCGTCCTTCGTCGCCTGGCTCACCCCTGCTCTGCCGATCGCGTATGATCGCCGGCCCGTTGCAGGTCGCACAGCCGGCCCGAGCCCGTTCGAGTAACCAAGATGTTCAAGTTGAGAGCGATGCAGGTGCGCGATATTCCTGCCGTGATGTCGATTCAGGAAGAATCCTATGCCGCCGAAGTCCTTGAAGACGAAGCGGTGATCCGCGCCCGCCTTGCCGCGTGCCCGCAACTGGCCTGGGTCGCTGAAGATACCCTCGGCGTCTGCGCCTACCTCTTCGCCTATCATTCGCGGGTTGGCAAGGTGACGCCGCTGGACGGCGAATTCCAGTCCCACGCCGAAGCAGATTGCCTCTATCTGCACGACCTCGCCGTATCCCGTCGCGCCAGCGGTCGTGGCATCGGCCCGGCGCTGGTGCAGAAGAATCTGGAACAGGCCCGAACCCAGCAGCTGCGTTATTCGGCACTGGTTTCGGTACAGGATTCAGAAGCGTTCTGGGCCCGCCTCGGCTACGCCGCGCATGACGAACTGGATCAGCCGCAGGCCAGCAACCTGGCCAGCTACCAGATCCCCGCCGTATACATGGTGCGCGCGCTGCATTAACGAATGCAGAAGTAGAGAAATGCAAAGCCCGAGCTGACCTCGGGCTTTTTTGTGGCTGCGCTTGCCGCTGCCCCTACCGGAACGGCGGCTCGTCGAAGCTGCGCAGCTTGCGCGAGTGCAGCGAGTTGAGCTGATTACGCAGCAAGTCGAGCGCGGCGATGCCGATCTTCAGATGCTGGGTGACGGCGCGCTCGTAGAAGGCATTGGCCGAACCCGGCAGTTTGATCTCACTGTGCAACGGCTTGTCCGACACGCATAGCAACGTCCCATAAGGCACACGCAGGCGATAGCCCTGAGCGGCGATGGTGCCGCTTTCCATATCCACCGCCACGGCTCGCGACAGGTTGATCAACGGCCGCTCCTGCGCCCAGCGCAGCTCCCAATTGCGGTCGTCGTAAGTCAGCACGGTGCCGGTGCGCAAACGCCGCTTCAGCGCCTCGCCCTTGTCGCCGGTGACCTGCGCGGCGGCCTCCTGCAGCGCTTGCTGCACCTCGGCCAGTGCCGGAAGCGGAATGTGCGGCGGCAGCACCCGGTCGAGGATGCCATCTCGACGCATATAGGCGTGGGCCAGCACGTAGTCACCGATCGATTGCGACTGCCGCAAGCCGCCGCAGTGGCCGATCATCAGCCAGCAATGGGGGCGCAGCACAGCCAGGTGATCGGTGATGTTCTTGGCGTTCGAAGGACCGACGCCGATGTTGACCAGGGTGACGCCGTCGCCATCCTCGGCGATCAGGTGGTAGGCCGGCATCTGGTAGCGATGCCAGAGCACGCCGCCGATGATCGCCTGAGCCTCGCCCTCTTCCATGCCGCGCTCGATGATGATGTTGCCCGGTAGCACCATGCGCACGAAACGGGTGTCGTCGCGCAACATGTCTAGGCCATGACGGATGAACTGGTCGACGTAACGGTGATAGTTGGTCAGCAGTATCCAGGGCTGCACATGCCGCCAGTCGCTGCCGGTGTAATGCACCAGCCGGCGCAGCGAGAAATCCATCCGCGCACCGTCGAACAGCGCCAGCGGATAAGGGTCGGCGTGCTCCCAGTCATAGAGCCCGTCGGCGATGTCATCGGTGGCGGCGGACAGATCGGTGCTGGGAAATACCCGCGCCAGTTCAGCTGCAGTCACGCCGGAGCCGGCCAGCTCGTCGCCCTGCTCGATCACATAGGGATAGGGGATGTTGCGGTCGCTGATCCCGACTTCCACCTTCACGCCAAAGTCATGCATCAACGGCTGCAGCTGATCGAGCAAGTAACTGCGAAACGCTGCCGGGTGAGTCACGGTAACGCTGTAGACGCCTGGCGCCTGCACCTTGGCATAGGCGCGAGTGGATGCCGGCACCTCACCGTGGCATTCGTAGGTCAAGCGCAATTCGGGATAGCGGAACAACGCGCGCTCGGCCGCACTCGGCTCGCTGCGGCTGGCCACGTAACGCTTCAGCGCCTGGTGCAATGAAGCGGTGGCGTGCTCGTGCAGCTCGGCAAGATAATCCACCGCCGCTTCGGCGCTGGTGGCAACGCGAAAGGCTTCGCCTGCTGGAGTCATGGTGGGTTTCCTTGTTCAGTCGTTGAAAACATCTTGCCTGCTGTTCGATGACAGCGGTAGCGGCAACGGCCGACTGTTTATCGGCGAGCATGCAGTTAGCACTGCCGTCCCTCACACCCGCTCTCCCATCGCGCCGCATCGCTGCGGCTCAGTCAATCAATAAACGGCGCACTCCTCGCCAACAACGCCGTGATATCCAGCCCTCTCGGCAAAGTGCCGAATACCCGCCCGCGTCCTTCCAGTCGACTGGCGATGAACGCATCCGACACCGCCGCGTTGCCGGCCTCCAGCAGCAGCTTGGCCTGCAGCGCGACGGCTACGTCTTCGGTGAGCTGTCGGGCGCGGTATTGGATGTCGTCGGTGTCGCGGAAGGCTGTTTGCAGCCTGGCGATATGCGCCTGAAGACGCGCATCGCCGTGGCCGTCGCCGAGTTCGGCGAACAGCACTTCGAGCACGCCCGGCTCTTTCGACAGGGCGCGCAACACGTCCAGGCATTGCACGTTGCCGGAGCCCTCCCAGATGGAATTGACCGGCGCCTCGCGGTACAGCCGCGGCAGGATGGTTTCCTCGACGTAACCGGCGCCGCCCAGGCATTCGCCGGCTTCGGCGATCATTTCCGGCGCGCGCTTGCAGATCCAGTACTTGCCGATGGCAGTGACCAGACGCGCGAACTTGTCTTCCTGTTCATCCTGGCGATTGTCCTGAGCACGACCCATGCGCATGGTCAGCGCCAGCGCGGCTTCGCTTTCCAGCGCCAGGTCAGCCAGCACGTTGCGCATCAGCGGTTGTTCGATCAGTGCCCGCCCGCCGACGCTGCGATGGGTGCAATGGTGCATGGCCTGGGTCAGAGCTTGGCGCATCAAGGAACTGGAGCCGATCATGCAATCGAAGCGGGTCGAGGACACCATCTCGATGATGGTCGGCACACCGCGCCCTTCCTCGCCGATCATCCAGGCCAGGGCGCCGCGGTATTCAACTTCACTGGACGCGTTAGCCCAGTTGCCGAGCTTGTTCTTCAGTCGCTGGATATAGAACTGGTTGCGGCTGCCGTCGGGGCGATGGCGCGGCAGCAGAAAACAGGACAGGCCCTGGTCGGTCTGCGCCAGGGTCAGAAAGGCGTCGCACATCGGCGCCGAGCAGAACCATTTATGCCCGACCAGCTCGTAGGCTTGTCCCGGGCCGCCAGCGCCAACCGGGTGGGCGCGGGTGGTGTTGGCGCGCACATCGGTGCCGCCCTGCTTTTCAGTCATCGCCATGCCGATGGTGACTCCGGCCTTCTGCTCCATCGGTAGGTTGCGCGGGTCGTATTCCAGGCTGAGGATTTTCGGCAACCAGAGGTCGCCCACCTCTCCCTGCAGGCGCAGCGCGGGCACGCTGGCGTAAGTCATGGTCAGTGGGCAACTGCTGCCGGCTTCGGTCTGGTTGTGCAGGTACATCAGCGCCGCGCGGGCCACCTGGGCGCCGGGCTGCGGGTCGGTCCAGGGCAGCGACGTGATGCCATGGGCGATAGCCGTGCGCATCAGCTCGTGATAGGCGGGATGAAACTCCACCACATCGATGCGATGACCATAGCGGTCATGGCTCTTGAAAACCGGCTTGTTCTCATTGGCCAGAAAGCCTGCGGCCATCAGCGGCCCGCCGGCCAGCGCGCCGTAGGCATCCAACCGTGACTCGGCCCAGCCGCCATGGTAGCGATGCACCCATTGCTGCAACGGCAGGTCAAGCCGGTACAGGTTGGCGCCATCGAGCGGCGGCACCTGGTTCAGCACCTCGTGGGTTTCAGCGTACTGGTGCAGGCTCATGGCGGATTTCCTCGGCAGGCGAAGTGGCGACGACCTGATTGAAGATGCGTTCTCAGCTACCTTCACAGTTCGCCGGGTCGATGCGAGTCGGCATCTTGTCGGCCCGCGAGAAGAAGTGAAGCACGCATGTTTGCCGGGAAAAAGCGGGGTTTCAGCCAAACCACGCGCGCGAACACGCACGGCATGGCCACCGGATGATGGGCGGAAGCGTTCAGGCAACCTGCAGCGGCACGCGCACCTGGAAGTGAGTGCCGCGGCCAGGCGTGGATTGGCAGGAAATACTGCCGCCCTGCAGCTCGATCAGCTGTCGGCATAGCGAAAGGCCGATGCCCAAGCCGCCATAGGGCCGAGTCATACTGCCATCGAGCTGGCGGAAATATTGATAAAGCGAGCCATCGGCCGGCGCTTCGAAACCCACGCCGGTATCGATCACGTCCACCGCAAGAACGAACCCGGATTCCCCGTCGTCATGCCCGGCCAGCGCCAGCGTCACGCTGCCCGTCAGGGTGAACTTGATGGCGTTGTCGAGCAGATAGCCAAGGCTCTGTTTCAGCTTGCCGGCATCACCCACCAGGATACGAGGCAGCTCGCTGCTGGTTTCGATCGAGAAGGTCAATCCACGCTTCGTCGCTCGGGCGCCGTAGATCACGTCAAGCTCGTCGATCATGGCACGCACACCAAACGACTCGTTGCGCAGCTGCAACTTGCCGGCCTGCAGTTCGGTCAGCGCAAGAATGTCGTTAACCAATCGCATCATGTCGCGCGCCGAGCCGGTTGCGATGCGCTGGTACTGTTCTAGTTCGCCGCTCAGCTCCAGCGTTCGCATCAGGTCGAGGCTGCCAAGAACGCCGTGCATCGGCGTACGCAACTCATGGGTTACGTTAGCCAGAAACTGATCCTTGAGTCGGTTGCTTTCGGCCAGTTCCCGGTTCATTTCCTCAAGTTTGCGACCTGTCTCCTGCAGCACCTTGGCGCGCTCTTCCTTCATCGCATTGATGCGGTCGGCCAATGCCAGCGACAGCAGAGCCACTTCGATCGCCGAGCCGATCTGCCCGGCATACATGGTGAAGAAGTTGTGCGGTAGATAGCCCAGCACCATCAGCGTATTGATCTGCCCACCGATCAGAAAGGTCGTCCAGGCAATCATGAAATAGCGCGCGACCCGCATGCCACGGTACCAGGCGACACTACCGGCGACGAAGATGACCAGGATGAACCAGAGCGCCATGAACGTCGCCAACCGCAGCGCCAGCGCATAACTGGCGGTCAGCGACAGCACCATGGTCAGCGCGCCTAACCCCACCAACATCAATAACGCGGTGTCGATCCAGGGGCTGTGCTTGCCCGTGCGCAGGAAACTACGGGCGAACTGGCAACCGAAGACGCCCGCCGCGCCGATCAGGAACGGTGTCGAGACATTGGCCCACCACGGCGAATCCGGCCACAGAAACTGGACGCCTAGCCCATTGACCGAGACCTGATACAGCCCGAACGAGGCGATATAGAAGATGTAGTAGAGATAACTGCGATCACGCACGCTGAGGAAGATAAACAGGTTGTAGACCAGCATCACCAGCAGCGCGCCGTAGATGATTGCCAGCATATAGATGTGTGCCGATTGCGCCTCCAGATAAGCCGCTGGCGCCCACAGGGTCAACGGAACCTGGATCGAACCCTGGCTTTCCAGTCGCAGATAGATCCGCTGCGGCTGATTGGGCGGCAGTTCCAGCTCGAATAAATGATTGCGGTGCTGGATTTGCCGCTCGCCGAAAGGCAGCGCGTCGCCACTCGCTTGCGCCAGACGGTAGCCGCCCTGGCCGTCGGGTAGATACAGATCCAGATGATCCAGCGGCGGATAGGCCAGCTCCAGCCACCATCGTCCAGGCCCATGGGGTCGATCGGTTCGGTAATGCAGGTCGATGCGCAGCCAGAACGCTGAACGCGAATAACCGGCGTTGAGCACGTCCTCGTCATGACGGACGAAGTGCCCGGCCGCGTCGCGTGCGAGCACCTCCTCGATGCTGGCGTCCCGCTCAGGATCTTCCAGCAAGGCCATGACCTGACCCAGCGGAAGACGCCGGGTTTTATCGTCGAAGTCGACAGCGCCGGCCAATGCCGGCAGCAGACTGAATAGGAATAACAAGATCTGGCGCATAACTGCGAACGCCCCGCCAAGCCGCGCCAGGAGAACCCGGCTCCCCTAAAACATGCGCCACTCGAAATGGATGGCACTTTAGCATGATCCAGCAGACCGGCACGCCGCGTTCTGCTGGCGTCACACTGCACGCGCCACGGTCGCCCAGGCAAGCCGCACGGGTCGATTGGTGATAAGCTCGCACGCCTTAAATCTGGCTGCCTAGCGCCATCACACTCTGTATTCGGGGAACCCATCGATGTCCGGCCCTTGCTCCCGTCCTGTCGTTCTCTGCCTTTCCGGCCACGACCCGAGCGGGGGCGCCGGGTTGCAGGCGGACATCGAGGCGCTGATCGCCCAGGGTTGCCACGCAGCCCCGGCCGTCACTGCGCTGACCGTGCAGGACACCGTCGACGTGTCTGATTTCCGGGTATTGGATCGCGACTGGGTGTTGGCTCAGGCCCACGCCGTCATCGCCGACCTGCCGGTTGCCGCGGTCAAACTGGGCATGCTCGGCTCGGTGGAAATGGTCGAGACCGTCATTGAAATCATGCAGAAACTGCCCGGAGTGCCATTGGTTTGCGACCCGGTGCTGCGTGCCGGCGGCGGCGGCGCGCTGGGCAAGGATGAAGTTGGCTATGCCATGCGCGAGCGCCTTTTCCCCGTATCGACCATCGCGACCCCGAACCTGCCGGAAGCGCGAATTCTCGCCGGACTGCCCGAAGGCAGCGCCGATGAATGCGCGGAGAAATTGCTGCCCTACATTCGCTATCTGCTGATCACCGGCGGACATGGCGATGAGACCGAAGTGCATAACCGCCTGTATTCACGCGACGGCGACCGTCACGACTTCAGCTGTCAGCGCCTGCCGGGCAGCTATCACGGCTCCGGCTGCACCCTGGCCAGCGCGCTCGCGGGCCGTCTGGCTCTTGGCGAAAACATCGTCAGCGCCGTGAAGTCCGCCCTGGATTACACATGGCGCACCTTGCGCGATGCCGAAGCGCCGGGGCGCGGGCAATACATTCCCCGTCGCCTGCCGTTGGATATGGCCTGATTGGAGGATTGCCATGAAAGGCACCAAGTTGCTCGGCCTCTACGCCATCACCGACAGCAAGCTGCTGGCCGATGGGCGCCTGTTGCCGTACGCCGAAGCGGCGTTGAGGGGCGGTGCGCGCCTGCTGCAATACCGCGACAAATCCGATGACGCGGCCCGGCGCCTACGCGAAGCCGAAGCATTGCGCGACCTCTGCCATCGCCATGGCGCGCAACTGATCATCAACGACGATGCCGAACTGGCCGCGCGCCTCGACGTCGGCCTGCATCTGGGCCAGGGAGACGGCTCGCTGTCCGCTGCCCGCGCCCTGTTGGGCCGTCAGGCGATCATCGGCGCAACCTGCCATGCGCGGCTGGATCTAGCCGAACAGGCAATCGACGAAGGTGCGAGCTATGTCGCCTTCGGCAGATTCTTCGACTCCAACACCAAGCCCGGCGCCCCGGCCGCCACCCCGGAAATGCTCGAACAGGCACGCCAGCGCTTCAGCCAACCGATCACCGTGATCGGCGGCGTGACACTGGAGAACGCACCTGACCTGATCGCTCGCGGCGCCAGCCTGGTTGCCGTGGTACACGCGCTGTTTGCAACGGATTCGGCCAGTGAGGTCGAGCGCCGCGCGCGGGCATTCAGCGAGCTGTTCGCCGGTAACTGATCGGTGTCATTGGCAGCGGCCGCCGCGCCAGTCCACTCTGTATTTTTCTCTATTTCCGAGAGGCCACGCATGTCCCGTTCCGAAACCCTCTTCGCCAGCGCCCAGAATCACATCCCAGGCGGTGTCAACTCTCCGGTGCGCGCCTTCCGCAGCGTCGGCGGCACGCCGCTGTTTCTCAAGCACGCCGAAGGTGCATACGTCACGGACGAGGATGACAAGCGCTATGTCGATTACGTCGGTTCCTGGGGTCCGATGATTCTCGGCCACAGCCATCCGGAAGTCCTCGACGCGGTACGCCGTCAGCTGGCGCACGGCCTGTCGTATGGCGCACCGACGGCCATGGAAACCGAAATGGCCGAACTGGTTTGCAGCCTGGTGCCGTCGATGGAGATGGTGCGCATGGTCAGTTCCGGCACCGAGGCGACGATGAGCGCCATCCGCCTGGCTCGCGGCTATACCGGCCGCGACAGCATCATCAAATTCGAGGGCTGCTACCACGGTCATTCCGATAGCCTGCTGGTCAAGGCCGGTTCGGGCGCGCTGACCCAGGGCGTACCCAGCTCCGCAGGCGTGCCGGCGGCATTCGCCAAGCACACCCTGACGCTGCCGTTCAATGACCTGGCCGCAGTCGAGCAAATGCTCGCAGAGGTCGGCAGCGAGGTCGCCTGCATCATCGTCGAGCCGGTTGCCGGCAACATGAACTGCGTACCGCCGGCGCCCGGTTACCTGCAAGGGCTGCGCGAGCAATGCGACAAGCACGGCGTGGTGCTGATCTTCGACGAAGTGATGACCGGCTTTCGCGTCGCGCTCGGCGGCGCGCAGGCTCATTATGGCGTCACCCCGGATCTGACCACCTTCGGCAAGATCATCGGCGGCGGCATGCCGGTCGGCTGCTTTGGCGGCAAGCGCGCCATCATGGAACGTATCGCACCACTGGGCCCGGTCTACCAGGCCGGCACGCTCTCAGGTAATCCGCTGGCTATGGCTGCCGGCCTGACCACGCTGAATTTGATCAAACGCCCGGGCTTTCATGCCGAGCTCACCGACTACACCACACGCATGCTGAAAGGCTTGAAAGAGCGCGCGGTGGCCGCCGGCATCCCATTCGTCACCACTCAGGTGGGCGGCATGTTCGGTCTGTACTTTAGCGACGCGGACGGCATCGTCACCTTCGAAGATGTGATGGCGAGCGACGCCGAGCGCTTCAAGCAATTCTTCCACGCCATGCTCGATGGCGGCGTGTACCTGGCGCCCAGCGCGTTCGAAGCTGGCTTCACCTCCATCGCCCATGGCGATAAGGAGTTGCAGATAACCCTCGATGCCGCCGAGCGCGCCTTCGCCCGATTGAAGTGAGCCCGATGCCCGAGCTGTTGCAAGCCACCCTATTGACGCTGGCCGCACTGGCCAGCGCAGTCTGGATCGGTAAAGCCCGCCGCGGTTATGACGAGCCGGAGCAGCCAGCGCTGTTCTGCGCCCTGCTCGCCTTCAGCATGGCCGCCGGAACGGGTGCCTGTGCCGTGGCGAGATTGGCGCTTGGCCACGACACCCTCGAAGCAGAGCGCTGGTTATTGCAGGCGACGATACTGCTCGGGCTACCGCTGGTCGGCATGGCGGCGCTGACCCTCAGCCGCAGATGGCGTTGGAGCCGCCCGAACTGGGGCCGAATCGTATTGGGGCTATGTGCCTTTTTCGAACTCGCCAGGCAGCTCGGCTGGAGCGCGTCTTATGAGCTCGCACTGGGTCTGATCAGCGCGCTGCTGGTGCTTTACGCAGGCCTGTTGCAATGGCCCACGCGCCTGCAGGCCAGCGCTGGCGTGGTCGGCGGCGCCCTGATACTGATCGCGCTGCCCTGGACCGGGCTGTCGATCGGACCCAACCCGCTCGGTGCTTATCAGCAACTCTGGCTTGCGCTGGCCTGCCCGGTCACAGCCTGGCTGCTGCTCAATCTCACCGGCAATCCTCGCGAGGTGGGCAGCGCGCCCGCGTAAAAAGCTCGGCAGGCGCGATCAAAGCCTTTGTAAGCCGGCAACGGCTTATCCATAATGTGACCGTCGGCTCGTTTTGAGCCGGACCTTCAATCACCGCCCTGATCTCCGAGGCGCTTTGATCCATGACTCGCACCGGTCGCAGCCTCGCCCTTGGCTGCCTGCTGCTTCTCTCGCCCATGCTGGCCATGGCGGGCGGCAATTCGCTGCTGATTCCCGCAACCTCACGCTGCGCCCTCAATACCGTGCCGGAAGAAATGCACGAAGCCCTGCGCGCGTGCGAGCGGGCCGCTGGCGAAGGCGATCTGCAAGCGGCATACGAGCTCGGCGAGTACCACTACGATGGCCGACGCGCGCCGCGCGACCTGGCCAAGGCGCTGCACTGGTTCGAGCAGGCATCGCTGCAGGGGCACGCCTTGGCTCAGCACCGGCTCGGGGTAATGTTCTTTCGCGGCGAAGGTGTGCCGGCCAACAACGTACAGGCCTATGTGGTACTGAAGATGTCGGCGGTCAACGGCGCGGAAGACGCGCTGGACACCGCTGATCGCGTCTCCGCCCAGATGCGCCGCGACGAATTGGAAATCGCCACCCAAGTCTTGGGACAGATCTTTCGCGACTATTTGATGGATTTGCAAACGGCGGGCGAATAGCAAGCTGCGAGCGAATCAGTATTCGGGCCAGCGCCTAAACACGGTCAAGCTTTTCCGCTTTTACCTGAAGCCTGTGGCTTGAAGCTCCCCTGTTCTTTCTTGCGCTTTTCTCGCCCCCGTCCTGCGCCTATAATCGCCGGTCATTTTTTGCACAACGCCGGCCCGTAACATGACCCGCAAGCTCTATATCGAAACCCACGGCTGCCAAATGAACGAGTACGACAGCTCGCGCATGGTAGACCTGCTGGGTGAGCAGCAACCCCTCGAAATCACTGCGAATCCGGCGGATGCCGACGTGATTCTGCTCAACACCTGCTCGATTCGCGAAAAGGCGCAGGAGAAGGTGTTTTCTCAGCTGGGTCGCTGGCGTGAGTTGAAACTGGAAAACCCGCAACTGGTCATCGGCGTCGGCGGCTGCGTGGCGAGCCAGGAAGGCGCGGCGATTCGCGACCGTGCGCCCTACGTGGATGTCGTTTTCGGCCCGCAAACCCTGCATCGCCTGCCGGAGATGATCGACGCGGCGCGCACGACGAAACAGCCGCAGGTCGATATTTCCTTCCCCGAAATCGAGAAATTCGATCGCCTGCCCGAGCCGCGCGTTGACGGCCCGACCGCCTTCGTCTCGGTCATGGAAGGCTGCAGTAAATATTGCACCTTCTGCGTGGTGCCCTACACCCGCGGCGAAGAGGTCAGCCGCCCCTTCGACGACGTGATCGCCGAGGTGATTCACCTGGCCGAGAACGGCGTCCGCGAAGTGACGCTGCTCGGCCAGAACGTCAACGGATACCGTGGCGCAACCCATGACGGGCAAACAGCCGATCTGGCCGAGCTGATACGTGTAGTGGCGGCTATCGACGGCATCGACCGTATTCGCTACACCACCAGCCATCCGCTGGAGTTTTCCGATGCCCTGATCCAGGCCCATGCGGAGGTGCCGGAGCTGGTCAAGTACCTGCACCTGCCTGTGCAGTCCGGCTCGGACCGCGTGCTCGCCGGCATGAAACGCAACCACACCGCGCTCGAATACAAATCGCGCATCCGCAAGCTCAAGGCCGCCGTTCCGGACATCCTGATCAGCTCTGACTTCATCGTTGGCTTCCCGGGCGAAACCGATAAGGATTTCGAGCAGACCATGAAGCTGATCGAGGATGTCGGCTTCGATTTCTCCTACTCCTTCGTCTACAGCTCGCGCCCCGGTACACCAGCGGCGGATCTGGTCGACGAGACCCCGGAAGACGTGAAGAAGCAGCGCCTGGCGATCCTGCAACAGCGGATCAACCAGCAGGGCTTCGAAAACAGCCGACGGATGGCTGGTACCACCCAGCGCATCCTGGTCACGGACTATTCCAAGAAAGACCCCGGCATGCTCCAGGGCCGCACCGAGCACAACCGCATCGTCAACTTCCGCTGCGACAATCCCCGCCTGATCGGTCAGTTCGTCGAGGTTTACATCGACGATGCCCTGCCGCATTCGTTGCGCGGTAGTTTGATCGGCTGAATCCGGAGCGAGTCGGCGCTATTGCGTTTCGGCCCTACGGGAAAAACCGGAGGGCCGATAAACCCGCCAGGCATGTGCGAAGCCAGTTCCGTTCGGCGGATTTCACTGCCCTGCGTCACCGCGACTTTTTCGTCCAGCCCTCCAGCTTCCAGCGTTTTTAATCATCTTTCGACTTTTTACAGCTGCTTTCGGCCGCTGCTTTTTTTGCTGCGCGGCGCTATTCTCACCCAACCCCTTATCAAAGCAGGTCAATCAAAAGCCCTTGAACGCCCCTACAGAGCCTCATCGTTTTACCCTCGAGCCCTTTGAAGCCAACCGCTTCGCCAATTTATGCGGTCAGTTCGACGAGCATCTGCGTCTGATCGAGCAACGCCTCGAGCTGGAGATCCGCAACCGTGGCAATCAGTTCGAACTGATTGGACCAGCCGATGTGGCGAAATCCGCCGAAAACCTTCTGCGCCGCCTGTATCGCGAGACCAAGAGCACCGAGCTCTCGCCAGACATGGTTCATCTGTTCCTGCAGGAATCGGGCATGGAGGAGTTTGCCAATCCTTCCACCACGCCGAACATCTCGCTGCGCACGCGCAAGGGCAACATTCGCCCGCGCGGTGCCAACCAGCAGCGCTACGTGCAATCCATCCTCGACAACGACATCAACTTCGGCATCGGCCCGGCCGGTACCGGCAAGACCTATCTGGCCGTCGCCTGTGCCGTCGATGCCCTCGAACGCGAGCAGATTCGCCGCATTCTTCTGGTGCGTCCGGCGGTCGAGGCCGGTGAAAAGCTGGGCTTCCTGCCGGGTGACCTGGCACAGAAGATCGACCCCTATCTGCGTCCGCTGTACGACGCGCTCTACGAAATGCTCGGCTTCGAACATGTGGCGCGATTGATCGAAAAACAGGTGATCGAGATTGCACCGCTGGCGTACATGCGCGGCCGGACGTTGAACAACAGCTTCATCATTCTCGATGAGAGCCAGAACACTACGCTGGAACAGATGAAGATGTTCCTGACGCGTATCGGCTTCGGCTCGACCGCCGTGATCACCGGCGATATTACTCAGGTCGACCTGCCCCGCGGCACCAAGAGCGGCCTGGCCCACGTGATCGAGGTGCTCAAGGACGTCAACGGCATCAGCTTCACTCATTTCAAACCCAAGGATGTGGTGCGTCACCCACTGGTGCAGCGCATCGTCGAGGCGTACGAGGCCTTCGAGGACAAGCAGCCCCAGCCGGGCAAGCGCAACGCCCAGGACCGCGACAGTGATTGAACTCGACGTGCAATGCGCCAGCAACGGCGCGATGCCTGATGAAGCGGACCTGCGCCGCTGGTGTGAGCTGGCGCTGCGCCAGCGCAGCGGGGATTCGGAGCTGACCATTCGCCTGGTCGACGAACCCGAGGGCCAGGAGCTGAATCGCACCTGGCGGCAGAAAGACTACGCCACCAACGTGCTTTCCTTTCCCGCTGATGTGCCGGACGGGCCGGGCGGCGTTCCGCTATTGGATATCCCGCTTTTGGGCGATCTGGTGATTTGCGTACCGGTAGTCGAGCGCGAAGCGGCCGAACAGGGCAAGACGCCGCAGGCGCACTGGGCGCATCTCGTCATTCACGGCTGCCTGCACCTGCTCGGCTACGATCACATCGACGACGACGAAGCCGAAGAAATGGAAAGCATCGAGCGCCACCTACTGGCGGAACTGGGTCATGCCGACCCCTACGCCACCGAATAGCCCGTACGGGCAACTGCAAGGACCATCGAGTCAAAGACATGAGCGAAGACCAATCGAGCAACGGGCAGAAGTCCTGGTTTGGGAAAATCACCCAGGCTTTTGCCCAAGAGCCGAAAAACCGCGAGGAGCTGCTGGAGGTCCTGCGCGGTGC
Source organism: Pseudomonas sp. IC_126 (assembly GCF_004331835.1). NCBI lineage: Bacteria > Pseudomonadati > Pseudomonadota > Gammaproteobacteria > Pseudomonadales > Pseudomonadaceae > Pseudomonas > Pseudomonas sp. IC_126. The sequence goes on along the minus strand of NZ_SJSS01000002.1, from coordinate 850,397 downwards.
CCATCAGAACAAACTGCTAGACAACGAAGCGCTGGCCATCGTCGAGGGCGCCATTCAGGTCGCTGATCTACAGGTGCGTGACATCATGGTGCCGCGCTCGCAAGTGATGAGCATCCGGGCCGACCAGACGCCTAAGGAGTTCCTGCCGGCGATCATTTCCGCCGCGCACTCGCGCTATCCGGTCGTCGGCGACAGCCTCGACGAAGTGATCGGCGTACTGCTGGCCAAGGATCTGCTTCCTCTGATCCTGCAGGACGACCACCAGAATTTCGACATCAAGGACCTGCTGCGCCCCGCCACCTTCGTGCCGGAGTCCAAGCGCCTCAACGTGCTGCTGCGCGAATTCCGCGCCAACCACAGCCATATGGCCATCGTCATCGACGAATACGGCGGAGTCGCCGGCCTGGTGACCATCGAAGACGTGCTGGAGCAGATCGTCGGTGACATCGAAGATGAGCATGACATCGAAGAAGACAGTTACATCCGCCCATTGCCCAGCGGCGACTTCTTGGTCAAGGCGCTGACGCCGATCGACAGTTTCAATGAGTTCTTCGAAAGCGAATTTCCCGACGAGGAATTCGACACCGTTGCAGGACTGGTCATGAGCACCTTTGGTCATCTCCCCAAGCGTAACGAAGTCACCGAGATCGACGGTTTCCGCTTCCGGGTACTGAACGCTGACAGCCGCCGGGTGCATATGCTGAGAGTCAGCCGGATCAGCGGCTGAAGCTGGAAGCTGGAAGCTGGAAGCTGGAAGCGAATCAGTGCCGGGATTGTTGTATCAGTGCCGTCAAGCTTTTCCTTCCAGCTTCAAGCTTTCGGCCTCAAGCTGCTTCTATCGTCCCGCCTCCAGCACTTCTGTCGTCTTTCAGATTTATCGTCTTTAAAGGATTCCGATGCACTGGATAACCCGCTCCGGCTGGCCGGGTAACCTGCTGGCGCTAGCCGCCGGCGCCCTGACAACCTTGTCGCTCGCTCCCTTCGATATCTGGCCGCTGGCTCTGCTGTCGATCGGATTGATCTACCTGGGCCTGCGCGAGCTGACACCAAAGCAGGCGGCTGGCCGCGGCTGGTGCTACGGCTTCGGCCTGTTCGCCTCAGGCGTGAGCTGGGTTTACGTCAGTATTCATGACTTCGGTGCGGCGCCGCCTGTGCTGGCGGGCGCGCTGACGCTGGGCTTCGTCGCCGGCCTGGCATTGTTCTTCGCCCTGCTCGGCTGGCTCTGGTCGCGCTGGCTGCGGCCACAACACGCGCCGCTACTCAGCGCCCTGACGTTCGCCGCGTTGTGGCTGGCGCTAGACGCGCTGCGTGGTTGGGTGCTGACCGGATTTCCGTGGCTCTATGCCGGCTACAGCCAACTCGACGGCCCCTTGGCGGCGCTTGCACCGCTTGGTGGGGTCTGGCTGCTCAGCTTCGCCATCGTGCTGACGGCGACATTGCTGATCGAACTGCCTCGACTGTTTGCCCGTAAAAGTGCGCTGATCGGCTCGCTGGCGATCCTGGTGGCGCTCTGGGGCGGCGCGATGGGCATCGGACAACACGCCTGGACGCAGACCAAGGGCGAGCCGCTCACGGTTGCTGCAATGCAGGGCAACGTCGCGCAGAGCATCAAATGGGATCCGAAGAAACTCGAGATGCAGCTGCTGCTCTACCGCGACATGACCTTCCACAGCCGCTCTACCGACCTCATCGTCTGGCCCGAAACCGCGGTACCCATCCTTAAGGAGCACGCCGATGGCTACCTGACGATGATGAATCGATTCGCCCAACAACGGCAGTCGGCGCTGATCACCGGGGTGCCGGTGCGCCAGCCCAACACCGACGGCGAACTGCGCTACTACAACGGTCTGACCACCACTGGCGATGCGCAAGGCACCTATCTGAAACAGAAACTGGTGCCCTTTGGCGAATACGTGCCCCTTCAGGACCTGTTGCGCGGCCTGATCGCCTTCTTCGATTTGCCGATGTCCGATTTTGCCCGTGGCTCGCCAGGGCAGGCATTGCTGCAGGCGAAGGGTTATCAGATCGCGCCTTTCATCTGCTATGAGGTCGTCTACCCTGAGTTCGCCGCCAGCCTCGCGGCACAGAGCGACATCCTGCTCACCGTCAGCAACGACGCCTGGTTCGGTCATTCCATCGGTCCATTGCAGCATTTGCAGATGGCGCAGATGCGCGCGCTGGAAGCCGGACGTTGGATGATTCGCGCCACCAACAATGGCATCACGGTACTGATCGACCCGCAGGGCCGTATCGTCGAGCAGATTCCGGCATTCGAAGAAGCCGTACTCTACGGCGAAGTCACGCCCATGCAGGGACTGACGCCATACCTGCAATGGCGCTCCTGGCCGCTGATCATCGTTTGCGTACTGCTATTGGGCTACGCGTCGTTGAGGCGAAGAGGCCGCTAACAGCGCTGAGGCTGGTCAGAATCGTAGGGCGGATGCCCCTTTGCCCAGTCCTCCAGCGCTTTTTAATCATCCTCTTTTCCATAAAGAATCGGATAAACCAACATCCCGACGGCTTCGTTGAGCAGCATGCCGTTCTGCCAGACGGCTTTCGTTTCCGGCAACCAGCCACCGAACGGCCTCCCATTGGGCACGCCAAGGAAGCCCACCGGTGCGGTGATCACCTGCAGACCGACCTGCTCGAAACACCAGCGCGCCCGTGGCATATGCGAGGCCGAGGTCACCAGCACGATGCGCTCGATTCCGGCGGTCTTGAGCATCTGCGCGCTGTACACCGCGTTTTCCCAGGTGGTGCGGCTACGCTCTTCCAGCCAGCGTGTCGGCGTGGCGAAGTCGCGTTGCAGCGCTTCGGCGGCCAGCAAGGCTTCGCTCGGCGGTTGCCCATAGTGCAGGCCGCCGCTGGTCAGAATCGGCAGTCCCGAGGCCTTGGCCAATCGCGAGGCGTAACGCAGTCGCTCGAGTGCGATATAGCTGGGCTGGTCGGAGCCCCAACCTGGATCAGCCTGCTCGCGACCGGCGCCGAGCACCACGATGGCTTGTGCCTGCTGTCCAAGATCGGCCCAATCGGTCCACTCCAGCGCCTGCTCGCGCTCCAATGCCCGTGCTGCCCATTCGACGGTCACCGGCAAGCTCATCAACCACAGCCCGCCGAAGCCGATCATGAAACAGAACGCAGCCAGCCGCGGCGCACGCCGCCGAAGCCACCAGGCGGCAAGCAACAGCAGAAACAGGCCGCCCGGTGGCAGCAATAGGTGTTTGAAGAAATAACGAATCGGCATACGCAGCTCCAGCACTCTGGTTGCTGCAACTTTACCTGCCGAGGCGTCCGCCCGGTAAGGCGGACGCCATCAATGCTTTGGGTAGGTATGCAACCGCTGCCGGGCCCTTAGCAATTGCGAACCGCAGGCCGGGCAGGCCACCGGACCCGCCCCGTCGGGCCAGGTCACACAAGCGCCGCATAGTGCGCAGCTCATGGACTGTTGCAGCGACACGGGCGCCTGTTTACTTCGCTTGCCCGAATGGTGGCGCAGCACGTTGCGCAGGGCCGGGCGCGCGGCCTGACGCTCCAGCTGCGCCTGCTCCTCGGCCGCAGCATGCCAGCCCGACAGCCACTGTGAGTCCTGCTGCAGATAAGCGCGGATCAGATCGAACTCGGCAGGCGTCAACCCGCCGACCTCCAGTTCGGTCGCGGCACCGGCATTACCGCCCGCAGCTCGTTCCGCCTCTTCCAGCGCCAGGGTCAGCCGCTGCAGCACACGCCCATATAGATTGCCCTCATCCGCCTCGCGCTCTCCACCCATGATTCACCTCCGTTCGTCCCGCCCCCCGGTACAAGCGTAGCTCAGACTCGAACGACACCACCGTGAGCGACAAACGGGGCCCGCGTGGCTCCCGGCAAATGGGTTTCCCTCGGTCGCTGGGGGTCATGTATGCTACGGCGCTTCCATGCTTTCGCATCCAGCCCGTTACGCCGCCGTTCGCCAGTCTCGACCTGGCGTTGCCGCAGCCAGCCGCCGCTTCGCGAACAGCCAGCCCCTATTCAACGCCAGTAGCCATGCACGAACAGTATCAGCCCCGCGAAATCGAAGCCGCCGCGCAGTCCCACTGGGATTCGCAGAAATCCTTTGAAGTTAGCGAACAGCCAGGCAAGGACACCTTCTATTGCCTGTCGATGTTCCCTTACCCCAGCGGCAAGCTGCACATGGGCCACGTGCGCAACTACACCATTGGCGACGTAATCGCCCGCTACCAGCGCATGCAGGGCAAGAACGTACTGCAGCCGATGGGCTGGGATGCCTTCGGCATGCCGGCTGAAAATGCCGCGATGAAAAACCAGGTGGCACCGGCCAAGTGGACCTACGAGAACATCCAGTACATGAAGACCCAGCTCAAGTCGCTGGGGCTGGCCGTGGACTGGACGCGCGAAGTCACTACCTGCAAGCCGGACTACTACCGCTGGGAGCAATGGCTGTTTACCCGCCTGTACAAGAAGGGCGTGATCTACCGCAAGAACGGCACGGTGAACTGGGACCCGGTGGACCAGACCGTACTGGCCAACGAGCAGGTCATCGATGGCCGTGGCTGGCGTTCGGGCGCACTGATCGAGAAGCGCGAAATCCCGATGTACTACTTCAAGATCACCGCCTACGCCGATGAGCTGCTGGAGAGCCTGGACGAGCTGGATGGCTGGCCGGAACAGGTCAAGACCATGCAGCGCAACTGGATCGGCAAGTCGCGCGGCATGGAAATCAGTTTCCCCTACGATGTGGCGAGCATCGGCAACGAAGGCGTGATGAAAGTCTTCACCACACGCCCCGATACTCTGATGGGCGCCACCTACGTCGCCGTGGCCGCCGAACATCCGCTGGCGACCCTCGCCGCGCAGAAAGATCCTGAACTGCAAGCCTTCATCGACGAATGCAAGCGTGGCGGCGTGGCCGAAGCCGACATCGCCACCCAAGAGAAGAAAGGCCTGCCCACCGCCCTGCGCGTGCAACACCCGCTGACCGGCGAAATGCTGCCGGTGTGGGTCGCCAACTACGTGCTGATGAACTACGGCGAAGGCGCCGTGATGGCCGTGCCAGCCCACGACGAGCGCGACTTCGCTTTTGCGACCAAATACGATTTACCGATCAAGCCGGTGGTACGCACCAGTATTGGTGACCAGACGCCTGCACCGTGGAGTGACGCCTATGGCGAGCACGGCGAGCTGATCAACTCCGGCGAATTCGACGGGCTGGATTTCGACGGCGCCTTCGATGCCATGGAAGTCGCCTTGCAGAAGAAAGGCCTCGGCCAGGCACGCACCCAGTTCCGCCTGCGTGACTGGGGCATCAGCCGTCAGCGCTACTGGGGCTGCCCGATCCCGATCATTCATTGCGAAAGCTGTGGCGATGTGCCGGTGCCGGAAGACCAGCTGCCAGTGGTCCTGCCCGAAGACGTGGTGCCTGATGGCGCCGGCAGCCCGCTGGCGAAGATGCCCGAATTCTACGACTGCAACTGCCCCAGCTGTGGCAAGCCGGCCCGGCGCGAAACCGACACCATGGACACCTTCGTCGAGTCGTCCTGGTACTTCGCCCGCTACGCCAGCCCGAACTACGACCAGGGCATGGTCGACCCGAAAGCCGCCAACCACTGGCTGCCGGTCGACCAATACATCGGCGGCATCGAACACGCCATTCTGCACCTGCTCTACGCGCGTTTCTTCCACAAGCTGATGCGCGACGAAGGCCTGGTAACCTCGAACGAGCCGTTCAAGAACCTGCTGACCCAGGGGATGGTGGTAGCGGAGACCTACTACCGCACGCTGCCCAACGGCGGCAAAGACTGGTTCAACCCCGCCGACGTTATTGTCGAGCGTGACGCCAAAGCCAAGATCATCGGCGCCAAGCTCAAAAGCGATGGTCTGCCGGTGGAAATCGGCGGCACCGAGAAGATGTCCAAGTCGAAGAACAACGGCGTCGACCCACAGTCGATGATCGATGCCTACGGCGCCGACACCTGCCGTCTGTTCATGATGTTCGCCTCGCCGCCCGACATGAGCTGCGAATGGTCCGATTCCGGCATCGAAGGCGCCAACCGCTTCCTGCGCCGCGTCTGGCGTCTGGCCCATGCGCATGTCAGCGCCGGCCTGCCGGGTGCGCTGGATATGGCCGCGCTGAGTGACGAGCAGAAAGCCGTGCGCCGCGCCATTCATCTGGCGATCAAGCAAGCCAGTACCGACGTCGGCCAGCACCACAAATTCAACACTGCCATCGCCCAGGTGATGACGCTGATGAATGTGCTGGAGAAGGCCTCCGCCAGCAACGAGCAAGATCGCGCACTCATGCAGGAAGGGCTGGAAACCGTCGCCCTGCTGCTGGCACCTATCACACCGCACATTTGCCATGAACTCTGGCAACAGCTGGGCAAATCCGGCGCAGTCATCGACGCGCAATGGCCAACGGTCGACGAGTCCGCGCTGGTGCAGGACAACCTGACGCTTGTGGTACAGGTCAACGGCAAGCTGCGCGGCCAGATTGAAGTGCCGGCCAGCGCCTCGCGCGAAGAAGTCGAAGCCAGTGCACGCGCCAACGAGAACGTGGTGCGCTTCACCGAAGGCCTGACGATTCGCAAGGTCATCGTGGTGCCAGGCAAGCTGGTCAACATCGTCGCTAACTGATTCGCCTTGGCGCAGGACGCCAGGGCTGGCAAGGGGATAACAAGATGATCAAACGCAATCTGCTGGTAGCCGGTCTGGCCTTGCTGTTGAGCGCCTGCGGCTTCCACCTGCGTGGCACTGGCGAAACCAGCTTTGCCCTTGAGGAAATCAATCTGCAGGCGCGCAACAGTCATGGCGAGACCGCCAAGCAACTCGAAGAACTGCTCAAGGACAATGGCGTCAGGGTTTATCCTGGCGCGCCCTACACGCTTGATCTGGTGCGCGAGCAGAACCAGCAGCGCACCGCCAGCTATACCAGCTCGGCGCGCAGTGCCGAGTACGAGCTGACCAGCGTGCTAGCGTATGAATTCCGCGGCCCGCAGAACACCGTTCTGCTGCAGGACAGCGTCGAAGTGCAGAAGGTCTACGTCCATGACAGCAACAACCTGATCAGCTCGGACCAGGAAGCGAACCAGCTGCGTCAGGAAATGCGCCGTGAACTTCTGCAACAGCTGAGCATGCGGATCCGTGGCGTCACCCCCGCACAACTGGACCAGCTGCAGCAGACCGCCGAGGCGAAGAAACGCGCCGAGGCCGAAGCCATCGAAGCACAGATGCGCGAGCAGGCCTCGAAACCGCAGCAATCACCCGTCGAACTGCCTATTCAGTGACCGATCGGGAGCCAGCTAGCGCTGGCTCTCGCCCTCGCGATGAAATTACCTCCCGCCCAGCTCGCCAAGCATCTACAAGGCCCTCTTGCGCCGGTCTACGTGGTCAGCGGCGACGAGCACCTGCTCTGCCAGGAAGCCTGCGATGCCATTCGCAGCGCCTGTCGCCAGCAGGACTTCAGCGAGCGTCAAGTGCTTAACGTCGAGACCGGCTTCGACTGGGGCCAGCTCATCGAAGCCGGCGCCAGCCTCTCGCTGTTCGCCGAGAAGCGCCTGCTGGAGCTGCGCATCCCCAGCGGCAAGCCCGGCGACAAGGGCGCCGCAGCGTTGATCGATTACCTCGCGCGACCTGCCGAGGACACCGTGCTGCTGATCACCCTGCCCAAGCTCGACGGTAATACGCAGAAGACCAAATGGGCCAAGGCACTGATCGATGGCAAGCAGGTGCAGTTTCTGCAGATCTGGCCCGTCGACGCCCAGCAACTGCCACAGTGGATACGCCAGCGCCTGTCCAGCGCCGGGCTTGCCGCCGATCAGGACGCGGTCGAGCTGATCGCAGCACGCATCGAAGGTAATCTGCTCGCCGCCGCCCAGGAAATTGAAAAGCTCAAACTGGTTGCCGAGGCGGATCGGGTCACGGTTGAAACCGTCCAGGCCGCCGTCGCCGACAGTGCCCGCTACGACGTATTTGGCCTCATCGATGCCGCATTGCTGGGGCAGCCGGAGCACATCCTGCAGATACTGACGGGCTTGCGCGGCGAAGGCGTCGAGGCGCCGGTCATTCTCTGGGCCGTGGCCCGCGAGGTTCGCCAACTGGCCAACATCGCCCAGCAATACAGCCAGGGCGTGCCGCTGGACCGCGCCTTCAGCCAGGCCCGTCCTCCGGTATGGGACAAACGCAAGCCGCTGGTCAGCAAGGCTTTGCAACGCCACGATGCGGCGGGCTGGCAACGCCTGCTGATGAGCGCGCAGCACATCGATGAACAGATCAAAGGACAGGCCGAAGGCGATCCCTGGATCGGTCTGACAAATCTTTGCCTGCAACTGAGCGGAAAGGGGATCGGGGTTTAACCTATTCGGTACTGGCCGGCATCTGCCCGGCGCAGACGAGCCGAGCAAATTAGGCCCTCGGGTCATGTAGGGCCGATTACTACCCTGGCCTACAACCTTGACGGCCATCCACGCCACTCAGCAGCCGCCCCTCACGGCCGCATAACCACGCACCCACGCACCCACGCATATGACCCATAGGGCTGAACTTGTTCGGCCGCTTTTGCATCTGGACATTTTTTGCGCAACGCCTATGATGCGCCCGCTTCCCAATCGCAGAGGAACAGCCCATGGCAAAAAACCGCAAACGGCCGAACAAGGCCAAATCCCTAGTGGCGCAGCCGCTGTTTCGCAGCCGCCAGGAACAACCGAAAAAAGGTAAAGGTAGTTACCGCCGCGAAGCCTCCCAGTCCAACAGCTGGGAGGCTTCGGTCCTTCTGGCGGCCTGAAAAGCCAAGCAATTCAAAGCGTGATAAGGTCACGTGCCGATGACCTGTCGAGAGTGGTGCATGTTTTACGCCTTCGTTCCCGTACTGCTGTTGCGTACCCTGATTGCCGGATCAGCACTGAGCATCATGGTTGCCTGCGCCGCAGAGCCTGTCGAACAGGCCCCGGCAGAGCGCTCAAGCCAGCCAGTCGCGGCGCCCACCACCGATGCCAGCGCAGCCGCACAGCCGCAGACTGCGCTCGTGCAGCAGCAGACCTTCGCCGAATGGCGAGATGAATTCCGCAACGAGGCGCTACAAGCCGGCGTGTCCGCCGAGCTGTTTGATCGCGCATTTGCCGACATCACCCCCGACCCCAGCATTATTGCCGCCGACCGCAGCCAGCCGGAGTTCTCCCGTCCAGTATGGCAATACCTGGAAGGCGCGCTGTCGAACCAACGCGTGCAGGGCGGTCAGCGCCTGCTTCAACAGCACGCCAAAACCCTGGATGAGATCGAAGCGCGCTACAGCGTCGATCGCAACACACTCGTTGCGATCTGGGGGCTGGAGAGCAGCTTTGGACAGATCATGGGCGACAAGTCGGTGATCCGCTCGCTGGCTACGCTCGCACACGAAGGTCGCCGGCCAGGGTTCGCCAAGAGCCAGTTGCTGGCGGCGCTGGACATCCTCGCGCATGGTGACGTCGAACCCCCTCAGCTACGCGGCTCCTGGGCCGGCGCCATGGGCCAGACGCAATTCATTCCGACCACCTATAACACCCATGCGGTGGATTTCGATGGAGACGGTCGCCGGGACATCTGGAACAGCTCGGCCGACGCGCTGGCTTCAGCCGCCCATTACCTTCAGGCGTCGGGCTGGCAAGCCGGGCAGCCGTGGGGATTCGAAGTCAAGCTGCCGGACGGATTCGATTATGCCCTCGCCGACAGCAGCCTGCGCAAGTCGCTGCCAGCGTGGCGCGCTCTGGGCTTGCGCGATGTGCCGACGGGTAATGATGACGCCACGGCCAGCCTGTTGCTTCCGACGGGCCATCGCGGCCCAGCCTTCCTGATTCTGGATAACTTCCGTTCGATCCTGCGTTACAACAACTCGTCCTCCTACGCCTTGGCGATCGGGCTGCTTTCAGAGCGTTTCGATGGGGCCGGCATGGTGCGAGGCAGCTGGCCGCTGGGTGAGCAGCCACTGAGCCGTTCGGAGCGCGTGGAACTACAGGAGCGCCTGGTCAGACAGGGCTTCGATCCCGGTGCAGCGGACGGCATCATTGGTGCCAACACCCGCAGCGCCATTCGCGGATATCAGCAGCAACTCGGCTGGCCTGCTGACGGCCACCCGACTCAGGAGTTGCTGGGACGACTGCGGGCGGAGCCGTAGCAAATGGCCGAACTACTCGGCCATGCGGTGCCCCGAGCCACTCATCTCTCCAGGAGCAGCTTCGGTAGCCCATTCCTGATCGGCAGTACCCCTTCTTGATCTGCACCTGAAGTGCTGGCCGGTAGGACAGCTTCGGGCGAGCGGGGCCTGCACATCGACCAGTTCCACTGCCGAGTGGCCGGTGCGCCACGCTCACCGTAGCGCTGAACCTGAAGCAGTCGTCAGCAGTTGCACGATTGAATCCGCTCGCCGGCCGCCAGCCTGGACTGCACGGCGCTAGACGGACTGATCGGTCAGTGCCTGTGATAAACTGCGCGGCGGCCACAAGCCGCCTCGTCCACGGAGCCTCTAGCGGAGCCAGATTGCCGATGTCCGATATCTCCCAGCCCAAGACCGTTGCCAGCGGCGAAAAATTCCGCACCACCCAGGGCATCACCGCAATCAAGGACGGGCAGAAACGCCGCGCCTCGAGCGAACCCCAGGTGTTCGAACCCAAGCCCAAGTGGCTGCGGGTCAAGGCACCCAGCGGTAGCCGCTTCGAAGCGGTCAAGCGCAATGTCGGCGAACACCGCCTGAGCACCGTATGCCAGGAATCCCACTGCCCGAACATGGGCGAATGCTGGTCCAACGGTACCGCCACCATCATGCTGATGGGCTCGGTATGCACCCGCGCGTGCCGCTTCTGCGCGGTGGATACTGGCAATCCCAACGGTTGGCTTGATCAGGAGGAGCCACAGAACACCGCCAAGTCTGTGGAGCTGATGGCGCTGCGCTATATAGTGTTGACCTCGGTGGACCGCGACGATCTGGACGATGGCGGTGCCGCACACTACGCCGCTTGTGTGCGCGCCATCAAGGAGCGCACCCCGCAAGTGGTAGTCGAGGCCCTGACCCCGGACTTCGACGGCGACCTGCAAGCCATCGAACGCGTAGCGGACTCTGGTCTGGAAGTCTTCGCGCAGAACGTCGAGACGGTCAAGCGCCTGACCCATGAAGTGCGCGACCCCCGCGCCGGCTACGAGAAGACCCTGCGCGTGCTGGAGCACGCCAAGCGCCATCGCCCTGAGATGCTGACCAAGACCAGCCTGATGCTGGGCTTGGGCGAAAGCGACGAGGAGGTGCTGCAGACCATGGATGACCTGCGCGCCATCGGCGTAGACATCCTCACCCTCGGCCAGTACTTGCAGCCGACCCGCAACCACCTGCCGGTCAAACGCTGGGTCAGCCCGGAAGAATTCAACCGTTTCCGCGATATCGGTCTGGAAAAGGGCTTTATGGAAGTCGCCGCCGGCCCGCTGGTGCGCTCCAGCTACCGAGCCGACCGGGTGTTCGAGAAGAACAACCTAGGCCTGGCCGCCCCGGTGCCAGTGCCGGGCCAGCCGTTCGACAGCAGCCTGATTCCGACCCTCAATCTGAACTAATCGGGCCGAACAACGCATGATCCTAGGCTTCGCCTGGGGCAGCGTTATATCCGCCATGCCCCAGTCACATTGGATAAGCGAGCGCCCGGCTTAGCCATCAGCCGTCTATTGCGTCCGTCAGCGTCTGCTGCCGCGCGTAGCCGAGGTGCCTGACCAGTTGTTCACGCAGGCGGGCACTGACCTCGGAAACCGCTATTGGCCCAGCGACCAGATCGGCCAACTGGGTCATGGCCATGCCGGCGTAGCCGCAAGGATTGATCCGCCCGAAGGGCTCCAGATCCATGTCCACATTGAGCGCCAAGCCGTGGAACGAGCGCCCGTTACGGATGCGCAGACCGAGCGATGCGATCTTTGCCCCCCCGACATAGACACCCGGCGCGTCGGGCTTGGAGATGGCCTGTACATCGTAGCTGGCCAGCAACTCGATGAGGCTCTGCTCGATACGACTGACCAGATCGCGGACACCTATACCTAGCCGTCTGACATCCAACAGGAGGTAGCACACCAGCTGCCCTGGGCCATGATAGGTGACCTGCCCACCCCGATCAGCCTGAATCACCGGAATGTTCCCGGGCAACAGCAAATGCTCGGGCTTGCCGGCCTGCCCCTGGGTAAACACCGGCGGATGCTGCAACAGCCAAATCTCGTCGCCGGTGGCGGGTCCGCGCTCATTGGTGAAACGCTGCATCGCCTGCCAGGCGAGCTGGTATTCCAGCAGCCCGAGCTCACGCACCCCGAGGATAGCGGCACTCATTGCTGAATACCGATACCGATCAGATTGTGTACATCGCTAGAGCTATACGAGCGGCTACGCATCAGAGCACCATGTGCACGCGGCCGGTCGCACGTAAATCGACATGGATCGACTGCAGTTGCTCGACACTGGTCGCCGTGATCAGCACCTGCACGGAGAGGAAACGTCCGTTGCGACTGTCGCGAGTTACCAGGGTGGTCTCGTCGAAGTTCGGCGCATGCCGCCGGATCACTTCTACCACCGCCTCGCTGAAGCCCTCGCCCGCGTCGCCGATCACCTTGATCGGATAGCGTTCGCAAGGAAATTCGATTTTGGGTGGCTGTGTTTCGCTTTTGCTTTCGGTCATGACGACGGACTCGTGATCCGCAAGCACGCCCGGCGGATAGCCGAGCGCGCTCAGGTGGTATCAGTTGAAGAGGTTGAAGAAGAACAGCCGAATGCTATCCCAGAAACGGCTGAACAGCCCACCTTCCTCCACGGCCTGCAGGGCAATCAGATCGGTGCTCTGCAGCACCTCGCCTTCGAGACTGACTTCGACCTTACCGACCACGTCGCCCTGTTGGATCGGCGCCGTCAGTTCGGGGTTGAACGTCAGGCCGGCCTGCAGCTTGTCCATCTGACCACGCGGAAGGGTGAGCGTCAGGTCATTTGCCAATCCGGCGCTGATCTGGTCCTGCTCGCCTTTCCAGACCCGCGACTGGGCCAGTTCGACACCCTTTTTGTAGAACGTGCGCGTCTCGAAGAAGCGGAAGCCATAGGTCAGCAATTTCTGCGTCTCGGCAGCGCGCGCCTGCTCGCTGTTGGTGCCGAACACGACGCTGATCAAACGCATGTCGTCGCGTACTGCCGACGCCACCAGGCAGTAGCCCGCCTCTTCGGTATGTCCGGTTTTAAGACCATCGACTGTCTTGTCCCGCCACAGCAGCAGATTGCGGTTGGGTTGCTTGATGTTGTTCCAGAAGAATTCCTTCTGCGCATAAATGCCGTAATGCGCCGGATCCTCATAGATGATTGCGCGAGCCAGCTTGGCCATGTCGGCCGCCGAGGAATAGTGATCCGGGTGAGGCAGGCCCGTGGCATTCATGAAATGGGTATTGGTCATGCCCAACCGCTGGGCCGCGCTGTTCATGAGATCAGCGAAGGCTTCCTCGCTGCCGGCGATATGCTCGGCTATCGCCACACTGGCGTCGTTACCGGACTGGATGATGATGCCGTGCAGCAGATCATCGACCGAAACCTGGGTGTTGACCTGGATGAACATCCGGGAGCCGCCGGTTCGCCAGGCTTTTTCGCTGACGGTGACCATGTCGCTTTCGGATATCTGACCCTTATTGATTTCCAGCGTCGCGATGTACGCGGTCATCAACTTGGTCAGGCTCGCCGGTGGCAAACGCTCGTCACCTGCATTTTCGACCAGCACTTTGCCGCTGGCCGCGTCCATCAGAACGTAGGATTTTGCAGCCAGCTGCGGCGGTGACGGGATGATCGGCGCGGCCCAAGCGGCGGGCGCGACGGCCAACACGACAAGGAGGAACAGGCGGTGCACGAAGGTGGTTGTAGTCATTGCGCTCTCAAAAGTGGTGTAGACAAAAACAAAACGGCGCTCGGCCAAGACATGGAATGGCTTAATCGCCACTCACACGCCGCGGATTTCCCAGATTGGCAAGGCGGACGCTCTGCTCCAGCTGCGCGGCCTCATCCGGCGAGTCGATCGGCCCGAGGCGCACCCGGTGCAAAACCTGCTCCTGATGAACCACCGAACTGACGAATACCGGTGCCGTAGTCATGCCGCTGAGCTTGTCGCGTAGCAGCTGAGCGGCATCTGGATTGGCAAACGCACCGACCTGCAAAAACACTCCCGACTGGCCTACGGCAATCGTGTTGCCGCGATCGACCTGCACCGGCAACGTAGCGCCGGCATGCTGCGCTGGCGGAGGAGTGTACTGTTCGACAGGCTGTGACAGCGAGCGACCAGCGGGCTGACCGGCGACCTTCTGCGGCTGCGCCAGTACCATCGGCGCAGACTGGCCGCGCTCGGCCCACCACTGCTCGGGGTCGATACCTTCGACCTTGACCCGGGCGGTTCCGGTCTCGGCATAGCCCAGTTTTTTCGCCGCCGCAAATGACAGATCGATGATCCGGTCCGAGTAGAAGGGGCCGCGATCGTTGACCCGCAGTACCACAGTTTTACCGTTGTCGACGTTGGTCACCCGGACGTAGCTGGGCAGCGGTAACGTCTTGTGCGCTGCGCTCATGCCGTACAGATCGTACTTCTCGCCGTTGGCGGTAGGCTGCCCGTGAAACTTGGTGCCATACCAGGATGCGGTACCGGTTGCCTGATAGTTGCGTCCATCACCGATCGGATAGTAGGTCTTGCCCAATACGGTGTAGGGATTGGCTTTGAACGGGCCGTTATGCGGCACTGGCGTCGCGTCGGGAATGGCCGAGACGTCGACGTCCCACCAGGGCGCGCCGTCCTTGTGTGGCCGTGAATAGTTATCGGGGCCGCTGATGCCCGTGCTCGGCGCAGGCGTCGAAGGCTGCGGCGGTGTCGGTGACGAGGCGCAGCCCGCCACGAGCGTGAGAACGGCAGATACCGCCAGCAGACGAGCGATCATTGCGCGCCTCGTGCCTGGGCCAGTTGCTCGGCAAGCTGATGCACTGCCATGGCGTACATCACGCTGCGGTTGTAACGCGTGATGACGTAGAAATTGGGCAAGCCTACCCAGTATTCATCACCTTCGGCGCCGTCCAGTCGGAAGGCGGTCACGGCCGTGTCGTCTGCGAGCTCCGCCTCGGTCTGCCACTGCCAGCCGAGCTGGCGTAGCTCGGCAGCATTCTTGACCGGTTCGAGTCCTTCGGTCAGGCCTTCACCGTGCCGCTCGCCGTTGACCGTAGCCTTGGCGACCACAGGTGCATCGGCTACCCAGCCGTGCTGCTTGAAGTAATTGGCGGCACTGCCGATGGCATCGACCGGATTCTTCCAGATGTCGATACGGCCGTCGGCATCGAAGTCCACGGCATAGGCGCGGAAGCTACTCGGCATGAATTGCGGTAGCCCCATCGCACCGGCATAGGAGCCAGTCAAAGCCAGCGGGTCGACCTGTTCTTCGCGAGCCAGCAGCAGGAATTCCTTGAGCTGCTGACGGAAGAATGGCTGGCGCGGCGGATAATCGAAGCCCAAGGTCGCCAGCGCATCGATGACACGATAGCTGCCGGTGTTGCGGCCATAGAAGGTCTCAACGCCAATGATCGAAACGATCACCTCGGCCGGCACGCCGTACTCCTGCTCTGCCCGCGATAGCGCGGCCTCATTTTCACGCCAGAAGTCGACACCCTGGGCCACCCGCGAATCGGTTATGAAGATCGGCCGGTATTCCTTCCAGGGTTTGACGCGCTCCGCCGGACGGGAAATGGCGTCGAGAATCGCCTGTTTGCGCTCTGCTTCGGCCAGTATTTCAACCAACTGCTCGCTAGCGAAGCCGTAGTCGTGAGTCATTTCACGCACGAATTCGGCAACCTTGTCGCCCTGATAGTCTGCCGCGAACGCCGTCGGAACTCCGCCAACCACACCGAACAGCCCCGCTCCGCAGAGCACTCGTGCCAACCAGCCACGTCGTAATGGATTCAAGAAATTCACTCTAATCAAACCTGCGCGATCCACTTGCGATGGGTGTGGATCGACATCAAAACCCCGAACCCTGATAGCAGGGTCACCAATGAAGTGCCACCAAAACTGATAAAGGGCAACGGCACCCCTACGACCGGCAGCAATCCGCTGACCATCCCGATATTGATGAAGACGTATACGAAGAACGTCATCGTCAGCGCGCCGGCAAGCAACTTGCCAAACAATGTCTGCGCCTGAACCGTGATGACCAACCCCCGCGCGATCAGCAGAAGATACAGCAGCAGCAGTAGACAGACGCCAACCAGGCCGAACTCCTCGGCCAGGACCGCAATGATAAAGTCCGTATGGCTTTCGGGCAAAAAATCCAGGTGCGACTGGGTGCCGAGCAACCAGCCTTTGCCAAATACCCCGCCCGAGCCGATCGCCGCCTTCGACTGGATGATGTTCCAGCCGGTCCCCAGCGGATCGCTTTCCGGGTCGAGAAAGGTATGCACGCGCTGCTTCTGGTAGTTATGCAGCACGAAATACCACATGCCGACAGCGATGGGCACGAGCGCCGCAATCGCGCCCAGGACCCAGCGCCAGCGCAGCCCGGCGATGAACAGCACGAAGGCACCGGAAACCAGCACCAGCAGCGAAGTGCCCAGGTCCGGCTGTTTGAGAATCAGCACGAAGGGCACCAGGATCAGGCACAGAGTGATGACGGTGTGCTTAATACCGGGCGGCAGTGCGCGGGTGGACAGGTACCAGGCAATGGTCATCGGCATGATGATTTTCATGAACTCCGATGGCTGAAAGCGAATCACGCCAGGAATGTTGATCCAGCGGGTCGCACCCATTGCCGTATAGCCCACGAACTCCACCGCCAAGAGCAACGCGACGACACCGAGATAGCCGAGCGGCACCCAGCGCGCCATGAAGCGCGGTTCCAGCTGAGCGATGACCAGCATGGCAGTCAGGCCTATGCCGAACGAGGAGGCCTGCTTGATCAGCAGATCCCAGTTCTTGCCGCCGGCCGAATAAAGAATGAACAGACTGCCCGCCGCAAGTGACAGCAGAAGCAACAGCAGCACGCCATCGATGTGCATGCGCTGCAACAAGGTCGCGCGGCGGCGCATCACATCGGTGGTGGACAGCGTGCGATCGAACGTCCCGCTCATGGTTCTTCCACCTCGGCCGTCAGTGGCGGCGCATACTCGGCTTTCAGTTCGCCCGCCTCGTTCAACAACCAGGCATCCATGACCTGCTTGGCAACCGGGGCGGCGACGCCAGAGCCGGACTCACCGTTCTCGACCATCACCGCTACCGCAATCTGCGGGTCATGCACCGGCGCGAACGCGACGAACAGCGCATGGTCACGATGCCGTTCGGCAAGTTTCTCGCTGTCGTATCGCTCGCCTTGCTTGATGGCGACCACCTGCGCGGTACCGCTCTTGCCGGCAATACGATAGCTGGCCGTATCGCCGACCTTTCTCGCGGTACCGCGCGCGCCGTGCAGAACCGCCACCATGCCGTCGATGGCAGCATCCCAGTAGTCCGGGTCACGCAACTCGATATCCGGCATCGGCTCCGGATCGACCGGGGACACGCCCTCGATGCTTTTCGCCAGATGCGGCCGAATCCACTTACCGTGAGTGGCCATCAAGGAGGTCGCCTGGGCCAACTGCAATGGCGTGGTCTGCATATAGCCCTGTCCGATGCCGAGAATGACGGTTTCGCCCGGATACCAGGGCTGGCGGTAACGGGCCCGCTTCCATTCCCGGGATGGCATCAGGCCGGCGGTTTCCTCGAACATGTCCAGCGACACACGCTGACCGATGCCGAATCGGGTCATGTATTCGTGCATCCGATCGATGCCCATCTTGTGGGCCATGTCGTAGAAGTAGGTGTCGTTGGAGCGATAAATCGCAGCCTCCAGATCCACCCAACCATCGCCGCCCCGGTTCCAGTTGCGGTACTTGTGCTTCACGTTCGGCAATTGAAAAAAACCGGGATCGAACACCTTGCTGCTTTCGGTTACCACCCCGGAATCGAGGCCAGCCACCGCCATCATCGGCTTGATGGTCGACCCGGGCGGATACAGGCCGCGCAGCACGCGGTTGAACAGCGGCTGGTCGATGGAATCGCGCAGTTCGCCGTAGGCCTTGAAGCTGATGCCGGTAACGAACAGATTGGGGTCGAAACTCGGCTGACTGACCATCGCAAGCACTTCGCCAGTTGCCGGTTGCAATGCCACCACAGCCCCACGGCGCCCCGCCAGTGCGGCCTCGGCTGCCTCTTGCAGATCCAGATCGAGGGTCAGGGTGATGTCCTTGCCCGGTATCGGATCGGTGCGCTTGAGCACCCGCAGCACGCGCCCGCGCGCATTGGTTTCCACTTCTTCGTAGCCCACCTGACCATGCAGCGAGTCTTCGTAGAACCGCTCGATGCCGGTCTTGCCGATGTGGTGGGTGCCCGCATAATTGACCGGATCGAGCCGCTTGAGCTCCGCCTCGTTGATACGCCCGACATAGCCGACCGAGTGCGCGAAATGCTCGCGCTGCGGGTAATGCCGGACCAATTGCGCTGCGACCTCGACGCCTGGCAGTCGGAACTGGTCGACGGCAATGCGCGCAATCTGCTCCTCCGACAGTTCGTACATGATCGGCACCGGTTCGAAGGGCCGACGCCCTTGCAGGACGCGCTTCTCGAACAGCTCGCGCTCCTCGCTCGACAATTCGAGCACCTCGACCACGGTATCCAGCGTCTTGCGCCAATCCTCGGCGCGCTCGCGCGTCACCGTCAGGCTGAAACTCGGTCGGTTATCGGCAATGATCTTGCCGGTCCGATCGAAGATCAGCCCTCTGTTCGGCGGAATGGGCTGGACATGGACGCGGTTGTTTTCCGAGAGCGTGGAATGGTGCTGATACTGCACGACCTGCAGGTAATACAGACGCGCAATCAGCATGCCGGTGAGCAACAACACGAATGCCGCACCCACAAGCACGCGCTGGCGCACCAGACGGGCGTCCTTTTCGTGGTCCTTGAGGGGTATCGGCTGGGACATCTTGGGTTTGGCCGTACTACTTGTGGTAAGGGTGGCCCGACAGCAATGTCCAGGCGCGATAAATCTGCTCGCCGATCAGAATGCGTACAAGCGGGTGCGGCAACGTCAGCGGCGACAGCGACCAACGTTGTTCGCTACGTGCGCAAACCTCGGGAGCCAGGCCCTCCGGCCCGCCAACCATCAGGTTGACGTTGCGCGCATCGAGCCGCCAACGCTCCAGCTCGGTCGCCAGCTGCTCGGTGCTCCAGGGTCGCCCCGTCACTTCCAGAGTGACGATACGCTCGCCGGGCTGCACCTTCGCCAGCATGGCTTCGCCTTCCTGGCGAATCAACCGCGCTACGTCGGCATTCTTGCCGCGTGTGTTGAGCGATATTTCATGCAGCTCCAGAGGCAGCTCCGAGGGCAGACGCTTGGCGTATTCATGCCAGCCATCCTCGACCCAGCGCGGCATCTTCGAACCCACCGCGATCAGCTTGATTCGCACGGATCTACCTTATTCCTGCTCACCCGCATGCTGGGCGCGGCTCTGTTCGGCGCCCTGCCAGAGGCGCTCGAGGTCATAGAACTGACGAGTCGGCACCTGCATGACATGAACGACGACATCGCCCAGGTCGAGCAGCGCCCACTCACCGCCGTCCAGACCTTCGCTGCCCAGCGGACGAACGCCCTGCTCCTTGACCTTCTCGAGCACGTTATCGGCCAGCGACTTCACGTGGCGGCTGGAGGTACCGCTGGCGATCACCATGAAATCGGTGACACTGGTCTTGCCGCGAACATCGATGGTGGTGATGTCAGCGCCTTTCAGATCTTCCAGGGCGCTCACGGCCAGCTGGACCAACGAATCATTTTGCATAACTTGAAACAACCTCAGTTCGACGCCCGATAGAGTCCGTGCGCGTTGATATAGGCCAGTACGGCGTCGGGAACCAGAAAACGGACCGATCGACCACTGGCCAGAAATTGACGAATTCGCGTCGCAGAAACCCCGAGAGGCGCCTGCCAGACGAAAGCGATTTGCCCGCTGCTGCCGGCCAGCGCCAGCGGATCGTTCACGTTGCGTGCCGCCAGCAGATCACGCAGAGCTTCGGGGGCTTCGCTGTCGGCGTCAGGCCGTTGCATGACGAGAACGTGGCAGTGATCGAGCAGCTCATCCCAGCGATGCCAGCTGGGTAAGCCGCAGAACGCGTCCCAACCCATGATAAGAAAGAGCTGATCGTCAGCTTCCATCTCCTCACGTAGCGATTCCAGCGTGTCGAGCGTATACGACGGCTTGTCGCGCTCCAGCTCGCGAGAGTCGACTTTGAGTAGGGGCAATTCCCGCGCCGCCAGCCGGACCATCGCCAGCCGGTCTTGCGCGGAGCTGTTCGGCGTTTCACGGTGCGGCGGGCGGAAATTCGGAACCAGGCGAACCTCGTCGAGCCCGAGCGCTTCAGCCACTTCCACAGCCCCGCGCAAGTGCCCGATGTGCACCGGATCGAAGGTGCCACCGAGAACACCGATGCGCCGTGGCGTGCGGGTAATGCTCATCAAGTACGCACGTGGCCGTCGCCGAAGACCACATATTTCTCGCTGGTCAGACCTTCCAGGCCAACCGGTCCGCGTGCGTGCAGCTTATCGGTAGAAATGCCGATTTCTGCACCCAGGCCGTATTCGAAGCCGTCCGCGAAACGCGTGGAGGCGTTGACCATCACCGACGCCGAGTCGACTTCGGTGATGAAACGGCGGGCATCGGTGAAATTTTCCGTGACGATCGCATCGGTATGCTGCGAGCCGTAACGGTTGATATGTTCGATGGCCTCGCCCAGGGAATCGACCAGCCGGATCGAAAGAATCGGCGCGTTGTATTCGGTGGACCAATCTTCCTCACTCGCAGTCAGCACATCACCACCGAGCAGTTCGCAGGTACGCGGGCAACCGCGCAATTCGACGCCCTTGTCGCGGTAGATAGCGGCCAGCGGCGGCAGCACGCGGCCGGCAATGGCCGCGTGCACCAGCAACGTTTCCATGGTGTTGCAGGGTGCGTAGCGCTGGGTTTTGGCGTTGTCGGCGACGCGAATGGCCTTGTCGATATCGGCGGCCTGGTCGATGAACACATGGCAGATGCCGTCCAGGTGCTTGATCACCGGGACCTTGGCGTCGCGACTGATGCGTTCGATCAGGCCCTTGCCGCCACGCGGAACGATCACATCAACAAATTCCGGCATGGTGATCAGCGCACCGACAGCGGCACGATCGGTGGTTTCGACGACCTGCACCGCAGCGGCTGGCAATTCGGCTTCGGCCAGCCCCAGCTGGATGCAGCGAGCAATCGCCTGATTCGAATGAATCGCCTCCGAGCCGCCACGCAGGATGGTGGCGTTACCGGATTTCAAGCAGAGGCTGGCGGCGTCGATGGTCACGTTCGGCCGCGATTCGTAGATGATGCCGACCACGCCGAGCGGCACACGCATCTTGCCAACCTGAATGCCGGACGGCAGGTAGCGCATGTCGCGAATTTCGCCGATGGGGTCCGGCAGGGTCGCGACCTGGCGCAGGCCCTCGATCATGTCGTCGATACGCGCCGGGGTCAGCGCCAGGCGATCGATCATCGCCTCGTCCAGACCATTGGCGCGTCCTGCCGCCAGGTCTCGCTGATTGGCTTCGACCAGCTCGCTGCGTGCAGCGTCCAGCGCAGCGGCGGCGGCATGCAGTGCGCGATTCTTCTGTGCGGTGGTGGCACGGGCGAGCACACGCGACGCCTCGCGCGCGGCGCGACCGAGGCGGGTCATGTAGTCGATTACGGACTCGGTCATGGTCTGGCTGGCCTGACTGGAGGGAAAGCGGCTGATTATAGCCACCCACGCGCCCCACGCACAGCGGCGCCGGGCGAATGGCAGGCAAGCGCACCAATGCTTGCGCGATAACCGCCACTCATTGCACGGCAACCCGCGAGATCAAGCCGTCGCCGGCCGGAACCGAGCCCCATGCCTCCGGCGCTATCATGCAGCGCATTGAAACCGGAACACCCACGGCCGGTCGAAACCGTCTCGACGAAAGGAAAACCTCCGATGCCCGAATGGCTCACCGCGCTCACCAGCTGGCTCTCCGAGCATCCGCAATGGCTGGGGCTGAGTCTGTTTCTGGTGGCCTGCCTGGAATGTCTGGCCGTGGTCGGCCTGCTGATGCCCGGCACCGTGCTGGTGTTCGCCATCGCCGTGCTCGCCGGCAGTGGCGTTCTGAGTCTCGGCGAGACATTGCTACTGGGCTATGCCGGCGGCCTGCTGGGCGATCTGCTGTCCTACGGACTCGGACGCCGTTATCACCAGAACATCCGCAGCATGCGCGGCCTGCGCAACCATCCGGAATGGCTGACGCGAGCCGAGCTGTATTTTGGCCGTTACGGCATTGCCAGCCTTCTCGTGGGGCGTTTCATCGGCCCCCTGCGACCCATGTTGCCGCTTACCGCTGGCATGCTGGACATGCCGTTCGGGCGTTTTCTGCTGGTGAGCCTGTTCGCCGCGGCAGGCTGGTCGATGGCCTATCTGCTGCCAGGCTGGACGGCCGGCGCCGCCGTACGATTGCCACTACCGGATGGTTTCTGGGGCGAGGCAGGGATCGTCATTGGCGCGCTATTTCTGCTCATCGGTGGGGTCGTGCATTGCAGCCTGCATCAGGTGCGCTGGGTCACGCCGCTGGCTGCCGCCCTGAGCACCGCCATTCTGATCGGCCTGTTCATCGGCTGGCCTTACCTGGTCGAGTTCGACGAGGGCCTGATGGCGGTCGTGCAGGGTGAACGCAGCCCGATATTCGACCGTTTCATGGTGGTGGTAACCCGTGCCGGCGATTACCACACACAACTATGGGCGGCAGTGCTGTTGAGCGTGCTGCTGCTCGCCCTGAGACAGACTCGCGCGGCGGTTTTCGCCATTCTCACGCTGCTGGGCACCGCACTGGCGAACGGCGCGCTGAAGGCGACGTTCGGGCGGATCCGACCGGACATTCTTGTCGAGCCCCTGAGCACTTACAGCTTTCCCAGCGGCCACAGTTCGGCGGCGTTCGCGTTCTTTCTTACCCTTGGAGTACTCGCCGGGCGCGGACAGCCGCCACGCCTGCGCCTTGCCTGGGTGCTGCTGGGCGGACTGCCGGCAACCGCTATCGCGCTGTCACGGGTTTACCTGGGCGTGCACTGGCCTACCGATGTGATCGCCGGCGCCCTACTCGCCTCAGTCTTCTGCGCGGCGAGCCTGACCATCGTGCAATGGCGTACGCCCATGGCGGCGCTCGCACCTAAAGTCTGGTGGCTGATTCTGCCGGCGACCCTAGGACTGATCGGCGCCTTTACCATCTGGGCGCTGCCAGGCGCCATGCTGCTGTATCGCTATCAATAACGCACCGTCGCTATTCGCCGGCATCACCCTGCAATTGTTCGAGCCAACGCTGAATGCGCTGTAGTTGCAACCGCGGATCGTCCAGCTGCAGCAGTTCGATTTTCTGCTCCGGCTGAAAAGGCAACAGATAGGCCAGTTGATGCGCCAGCGAGCACTGGCCCTGCACCGCTCCGCCCATGCCCAGCGTCTCGACCACGGGATGCTGGCCCAAGGCTTCGAGCAACGTCACCAGATCGGCATGCTCGTCGCCTAAGGGGCGCTCATCGATTTCGTCACGCCAGCTGATGTCGGCGACCGTCAGCTGGTCGCGCTGCACCTCGGCCGAATGCACATCGAAACGACGACCACCCTCGACGCGGATGCCAAGCAAGCCATTGGGGCGCTGCTGCCAATCGCGGATCAGCGCCTCGCAACCGGTCAGTGCGTATTCGCTCGCTGCCAAGCCCACCTCGCTGCCCTCGATGATGCGGACCACACCAAAGCCGTGTCCCGCTTTCAGGCAACTGCTGACCATGTCCAGATAGCGCGCCTCGAATATCTGCAAATCCAGGGTGCAGCCGGGGAACAACACGGTATCGAGCGGAAACAACGGCAGCTTCATTCGGACTCCTTAGGACAACAGCAACACGGCCAGCGGCAGCAGCACCGCCGTCATGACACCCATCAGACTCATGGCCAGCGCCGCGAAAGCACCGCACTCGTCGCCTTCCTGCAGCGCCTGCGCGGTGCCCACCGCGTGAGCGGTCAGGCCCAGCGCCATACCCCGGGCCGCTGGATGCTGAACGCCGAATCGGCGCAACAGTTCCGGACCGATGATCGCGCCGATGATACCGGTGATCATCACGAACACCGCCGCCAGCGCCACCACGCCGCCGATCTGCTCGGCCACCAGCATGGCAATGGGCGAGGTCACGGACTTGGGCGCCAGCGTCATCAGGATCATCTGATCGGCACCGAATGCCCAGGCCAGCGCCATGCCCAACGCCGTAGCGCCGGTACCGGCCAACAGCAGGGTGAGCATGATCGGCCCGAACAACTCGCGAATCCGCCGCAGATTGAGATACAGCGGCACGGCCAGCGCCACCGTGGCCGGGCCGAGCAGCACGGTGAGCATCTGCGCACTGTCACGGTATTCGTAATAGCTGAGACCACAGGCCAGCAGAATGCCGACGACCACCAGCATCGACACCAGCACCGGCTGCAAAAACACCCAGCGGGTTTTTTCGTAGGCGGCGAACGCCAACTGGAAAGCCGCCAGGGTAATCGCCACGCCAAATAGCGGATGGTGAATCACCGCCTCCCAGGCCGCCTGCCATTGCACCGCGATCATGCTCGCTCCGCCTTGCGCTGCTGGCGGCGAATCAGTGCCTGCATCAACCAGCCGGTGAATACCAGCGACACCACCAGAGAAACCACCAGCACCCCGACGATGGCCCAGAAATCCTCGAGAATCGCCTCGGTATAGGCCATCACGCCCACAGCTGGCGGGACCAGCAGCAGCGGCAGATAACGCAATAGACTCCTGGCCGCCAATTGCAGCGACTCGCTGGCCTGGCCGCGCATCAGCAGCGCCACGAACAGCAGCAGAAGACCAATGATCGGCCCCGGCAATATCGGCAGCATCAGCACGTTGAGTGCAGTGCCGAGCAATTGGAACAGCACCAGCCAGGTTAGCCCGCGTAGCAGCATGAAAGCCTCCGAAGCAAAAGACGCGCGATTATACGTCCCGCTTCCACAACGAGCCCTGTCACAGGCCGGCTCG
This sequence comes from Pseudomonas sp. IC_126, assembly GCF_004331835.1. Classification (NCBI taxonomy): domain Bacteria; kingdom Pseudomonadati; phylum Pseudomonadota; class Gammaproteobacteria; order Pseudomonadales; family Pseudomonadaceae; genus Pseudomonas; species Pseudomonas sp. IC_126. The sequence goes on along the minus strand of NZ_SJSS01000002.1, from coordinate 825,278 downwards.
ACCTATGACCCACCATTCGCGGCAACCATGCTTGGTTGATTCATCACCAGGCGCGTGCTGATCTAACTAAAACAAAAAACCCGGAGGACATATGCCGCAGGTACCCGTAGCAGAACTCAAGGACTACATTGGCAAGGAGCTTGGCCGCTCCGAATGGTTCACTGTCGACCAGCAGCGAGTCGACCAATTCGCCGATTGCACTGGCGATCACCAATTCATCCATATCGATCCCGAAAGGGCCGCACAGACGCCGTTCGGCGGGACCATCGCGCATGGCTTCCTGTCTCTGTCGTTACTGCCAATGCTGATGGAGGACCTGATGATCCGGCCCGAAGGCGTCAAGATGGGCGTGAATTATGGCCTCGACAGCCTGCGCTTCATCCAGCCGGTCAGGGTCGGGTCGCGGGTTCGCGTGGCGGCGACGCTGCTGGACGCACACGAGAAGAATCCGGGGCAATGGCTGCTCAAATGCCGCGCCGTGATGGAGATCGAAGGTGTGGAAAAACCCGCCTACATCGCCGAAACCCTGGCGCTCTGCATCCTCTGATCAGGCCGGGTGCACCGGTCCCGCACCCCGTCCCGTTTACGGCATACTGCGGGCATCCCGCCTTCCGGATGACCGCATGCGCCACCTCGTCCCGCTCCTGTTTGTCAGCCTCCTTGCCGCGTGTGGCGACGGCGAGCCGCTGCTGCCCGCCGATGCCGTACTGCCAGATGGAGGACGCTATCGGGGCGAGATCGTCGATGGTCTTTTGCAGGGCCAAGGACGCATCGACTACCCCAACGGCAGCTACTACACAGGGACATTCAAGGACGGCCAATGGCACGGCCACGGCCGCTGGCAAGGCGCCAACGGTGACCGCTACGACGGTGAATTCAAACAGGGGCTGTTCGATGGCCAAGGGCGCTTCAGCTATGCAACAGGCGGCGTGTATGAAGGCCGTTTCGAGCGCGGCAGCCTCAACGGCGCGGGGCGCTATAGCGAGCCGGGCCTGAGCTACGAGGGAGAATTCAAAAACGACCTCTACGAGGGCACCGGCAAACTGGCGAGCGCCGACGGCGTCACGTACGAAGGCGAATTCGCCGCCGGCCAGCTCCACGGCGAAGGCACCCGCAGCGACGCGAGCGGGGTGTTCATCGGCACCTTCGTCAATGGCAGCCTGAACGGTGAAGGCGCCTATCGCGGCAGCAACGGCGAGCACTACCTGGGCGGTTTCGAGAACGATCTGTTTCACGGGCAAAGCCGCTATGAGGACGCCAACGGCGACGTCTGGAAAGGCACCTTCAAGCAGGGCGAACTGAGCGGCAAAGGTGAGTACGCCAGCATCGACGGTACGCGCTACAGCGGTGAGTTCAGACAGTGGCAGTATCACGGCAAGGGCCGTCTGGAGCAGCCGGACGGCAGCCTCTACCAGGGCGATTTCCGTGCGGGACGTTTCGAAGGCACCGGCACCCTTACCCGTGCCGACGGCACCAAACAATCCGGCACATGGCGCGCCGGTCGCCTCATCGAGGACAGCAGCGGCAAGCACCTGAGCGACCCGCTGGAGCTGGGTCTGTTGAATCAAGGGCGTCTACTCTCCGAGGCGCTCGACGCGGTTCCGCCCTCGACGCCGGCCGCCGAGCTCTACAGCCTGACCTTCGCCGGCGATGGCCAGCAAAGCGTGTTTCTTCGCGAAGTGGATTACGTCGACCGGCTGCTGACCGAGCGTTTCGCCGCGCGAGGCCAGATCAGCCTGGCCAACCACCGCGACCATATCGCCGACCGCCCGCTGGCCACGCGCGAGAATCTTTCACGGGCCATCCAGACGCTCGCCGAGCGCAGCGGCCCCGAGGACCTGATCTTCATTTACCTCACCAGCCACGGCTCGGCTGATCACGAGCTTGCGGTAGGGCAGCCGCGGCTGGCGCTGGAAGATTTGCCTGCCGCCGAGCTGGCACGATTGCTGGCCCCGCTCGCCGATCGCAACAAGTTGGTGGTGATCTCCGCCTGCTATTCCGGCGGTTTCATCGAGCCATTGAAAAGCCAGAACACCTTGGTGATTACCGCCGCGCGCGCCGACCGGGTGTCCTTCGGCTGCTCCGAGGAAAGCGACTTCACCTATTTCGGCCGTGCCTTGTTCGCCGAAGCCCTGCATGAAACCAGCGATATTCTGCAAGCGTTCACACTGGCGCAGGCGAAGGTTGCCGAACGGGAGCAAGCCGACCACTATCAGGCTTCGGAACCACAAATCTGGGCGCCGGAGCAGGTTGTCGAACACTGGCGTGCACTGACCGAACAACCGTCCACGTCGACCGACTGATCGTTACAGGAAGCCAAACCATGTATTTGACGCCACAGCGTATTTTGCTTGCCGGCGCCACCGGGCTGACCGGCGAGCATCTGCTCGACCGCCTGCTCAACGAACCCACCGTGGAGTGCGTTCTGGCTCCCAGCCGCAAATCGCTGGCCGAGCACCCGCGGTTGGAAAACCCGGTCGGCCCCCTACAAACACTCTTGCCGCAGCTGTCGGGCGAGCTCGATACCGCGTTCTGCTGCCTGGGCAGTACCATCAAGGAAGCGGGAAGTCAGGACGCCTTCCGCGCCATCGATCACGACTTGGTCGTGGAATTCGCTAAACGCGCCCGCGAACTGGGCGCGAGGCACCTGCTAGTGATTAGCGCACTAGGCGCCAACCCGGACAGCTCAATCTTCTATTGCCGAGTCAAAGGTGAGATGGAAGAAGCGCTGCGCGCTCAGGACTGGCCGCAACTGACTATCGTCCGCCCAGCCCAACTGCTGGGCCCACGCATGGAAGTGCGCCCCATGGAGCGGTTGACCGCCCCACTTTCCTATCTGTTGCCCGGCAAGTATCGCGGCATCTCGGCCTGCATCCTCGCCCGCGCACTCTGGCGCCTGGCATTGGAAGACGGAGAAGGGACTCGGGTGGTCGAGTCGGACGAATTGAGGCGATTGGGGCGGTAACGAAGAAGCTGCAAGCGAATCAGGGTGCGGGCAGGTACTTGCTGCCAAGCTTTGCCTGCTTTCACTTAGAGCTTGGAGCTTGCCGCTGTTTCTTCAGCCCTTAATGAAATGCGCTCGATAGTGACGCAGCTCTGCGATCGATTCGCGAATGTCGTCCAGCGCCAGATGCGTGTTGCCCTTCTTGAAACTGGCCAGCACATCCGGCGCCCAGCGTGCGGCCAGTTCCTTGAGAGTGGAGACGTCCAGGTTGCGGTAATGGAAATAAGCTTCCAGGCGAGGCATGCGGCGGTATAGGAAGCGTCGGTCCTGGCAGATGCTGTTGCCGCAGATCGGCGACTTGCCCTTCGGCACCCACTGTTCCAAAAACGCCAGCGTCTGCGCCTCGGCCTCCTCGGTGGAGATCCTGCTCTCACGCACCCGCTGCGTCAGCCCGGAACCGCCGTGCTGGCGCGTATTCCATTCATCCATACCGGCAAGAATCTCGTCGCTCTGGTGAACGGCGATGACCGGCCCTTCGGCCAGTACGTTTAGCTGGCTATCGGTGACGATCGTAGCCATCTCGATGATGACGTCGTTATCCGGGTCCAGACCGGTCATTTCCAGGTCGATCCAGATGAGATTCTGCGGGTTCTGCATGATGAGCTCCTTGGCTGTGGCGCGCAGTTTAGCCGCTGGCGGGACGCCCGTCAGGCTGTGAATCAGCGCCGGGTCGCCAGATCAGCAGGTGCGAGTGGCGCCAATCATTGACCGGCAGACTCTCCTGCGCCTCGACCCCCGGCACTTCGAAACTGTTGCTGATCAGCAGCGCGTCCGACCGCATCTCGGCACACGCCTTACGCCACAGCGCCGGCATGGGCGCCGGTGACAGGAAGCAATAGACCACATCGTAACGGCCCAGGGGCTCGCGCCAGAAACTGCGAAACCGCACCCGGCAGTTGCGCTGGAACAGGCAGCGCAGCCAGCACAGCGCGAACGTCAGCGGCGCGGTTTCGACGCCGACGAAGTGCGCCGACGGATAAGCCCGCGCCAGCCGCACTAGCGTACCGCCAAGCCCGCTGCCCAGATCGATGAAGCGAAAGCCGTCCGGTAACCGCGCCAGTCGCTCGACCAGGCGGCGCTCGGCCGCTGTGCCGGTCAGGTACAGCGGCACTCGCTCGATCAGTGCATTGCCATTGAGCAAGAGCAACACCAAGAAGCCGACCAGCAACGACCAGGGCGGCAGAGAATGGCCCTGCAACAGCACCAGACCCGGCACGAAGGCGAGGTTGATCGGCAGCCACCAGCGCGACAGCCCGAGCAGATGCCCGAGCAGCGCGGCAAGCGAGCCCTGCAGCCAGGCGGCCGTCAGCAGGCTCACATGCCAGCCCGCCAATCGAGCCAGTGCCAGCAACAGCAGCCAGCTGATGAGCAGCGATGACAGCTGGCTGAACAACGCCAACAAGACGGGAAATCGCGCAATTGAAAAGGCAGGCATGAGGTCATGTCTTAGCGAGATGTGACGTCGAGTCTAACTGGCCAGAACCGCGTCATACAGGCCCCAGCGCGCCATCGTCGGCATGCTAGACTCGCACTTTCCAAGCCTGGGCACCCTACGCAAATGGCCAAACGCCAACTCAACCGCCGGCAAAGCTGGCGCATCGAGAAGATCCAGGAAGAGCGCGCCTCGCGTGCGGCGCGACGGGAATCACGCGCAGTAGAAGAACTGGAAGGCGGTGACCTGGGGCCGGAGCAGACCGGCCTGGTCATCGCGCACTTCGGCGTGCAAGTCGAAGTCGAGGCGCAGGAAGGCGAGCACCGCGGCCAGGTTTTTCGCTGCCACTTGCGCGCCAATCTGCCTGCCCTGGTCACGGGCGACAGGGTGGTCTGGAGGCCGGGCAATCAGGGCATCGGCGTCATCGTCGCGCAGTTGCCGCGCCAATCCGAACTCTGCCGGCCCGACACGCGCGGCCAACTCAAGCCGGTCGCGGCCAATGTCGATCTGATCGTCATCGTCTTCGCCCCATTGCCGGAGCCGCACGCCAATCTCATCGATCGCTATCTGATCGCCGCCGAGCATGCGGGTATCACCCCACTGCTGCTATTGAACAAGGCGGACCTGATCAATGCGCAAAACGAAGGTGCACTCAACGCGCTGCTCTCGGTCTACCGCGAACTCGGCTACCCGCTGATGGAAGTCTCCGCCCACGACGGCGCAGGCATGGATGCACTGAAAGCGCGGCTCGACGGCCATGTCAGCGTATTCGTCGGCCAGTCAGGCGTGGGTAAATCATCGTTGGTGAACAGCCTGTTACCGGGCGTCGACACGCGCGTCGGCGCATTGTCGGAAATGACCGGCAAGGGCACCCACACTACGACCACCGCGCGGCTATTCCATTTTCCCGGCGGCGGCGAATTGATCGACTCGCCCGGCATCCGTGAATTCGGTCTGGGACACGTCAGCCGAGCCGACGTGGAAGCCGGATTCGTCGAGTTCCAGGATCTGTTGGGGCACTGCCGGTTCCGCGACTGCAAGCACGACCGCGAGCCTGGCTGCGCTCTGCTGAAGGCGCTGGAGCAAGGACAGATCCAGCCACAACGCATGGCCAGTTATCGCTACATCATCAGCACCCTGTCGGAAGCGGATTATTAGCCTGGGGCTGGAGAGCATTCGGTTCGCTGCTAGTATTTAAGCTGTTTCTTTCCAGCTTTCCCTTCCAGCCTTCCAGCCTCAAGCGCTTGTATCGGCTTATTGGCTTCGAGGCTCGTCGAACTGCAGCACCCCTTCCTCGAAGATATTCAACCGCTCGCGCAATTGCGTCGGTGGCAACGGATCGGGTACTTCGATGATTGAAGCTCCGTCGGGATTGGCCGTCGCGGCCCCCGACAATTGCGATTCAACGGAAGCGTCAACCGCATCCGCGTCCGACTGTTCCCCTTCGATGTTGCGCTGGGCCTTCTTGGTCAGCACCAGAATGTCGATGCGACGATTGACCGGATTCAGCGGATCATCCCGATCGAACAGGGCCGATGAGGCATAACCCACAACGCGGGCAATCTGATCCTCCGGATAGCCTCCGGCGACCAGCGTGCGCCGAGCCGCGTTGGCGCGCCCTGCCGATAGCTCCCAGTTACCGAAATCACCTCGTCCCGAGTATGGCTTGGCATCGGTGTGCCCGCTGATGCTGATCTTGTTCGGCACGGCGCGAATGGTGTCGGCCATCGCCAGCAGAATGTCCTCGAAGTAGGGCTGCAGCTGCGCGCTACCCAAGGCGAACATCGGGCGGTTCTCGGCATCCATGATCTGAATGCGCAGCCCGTCCTGAGTGATCTCGAACAGGATCTGATCCTTGAAGCGGGTCAGGTCGGGATTTTCGTCGATCTTGTTCTGCAACTCCTGCAACAGTAGTTCCAGCCGCTCGCGCTCCAGCTGCTCGGCAAAGGTTTGCGCCTGATCGGCGTCGAGCGCTGCTCCGGTCTGTTGCACGGCCGGGTCGACCACATCGTTGAGCGTACGGTCCGGCGCTGGCGTCGGCGTACCGCCCAGATCTATCACGTGTGGGCTGGCACTTTCAGTGAAGCCGATCGGGTCCTGGAAGTAGCCCGAAATGGCGCGCTTCTGTTCCGGCGTTGCCGAGGACATCAGCCACATCACCAGAAAGAACGCCATCATGGCCGTGGCAAAGTCGGCGAAGGCGATCTTCCAGGCACCGCCATGGTGCCCGGCCGCGGATTTCTTGACCCGTTTGACGATAATCGGTTGGGTATTGTCCATGATCGCGCTTAGCTACCACGCATGGCTTGTTCGAGCTCGGAGAAGCTCGGGCGATGCGCCGGCAGGAGTACCTTGCGGCCAAACTCCACGGCGAGCGTTGGCGGCATGCCCGACGCCGACGCCACCAGCGTGGCTTTGATGCTTTCGTAGAGATTGAGCTCTTCTTTGGCGTCGTGCTCGAGCGCACCGGCCAGCGGACCGAAGAAGCCGTAGGAGGCAAGAATGCCGAGGAATGTACCCACCAGCGCCGTCGCGACCTTTTCTCCGATCTCGGCGTTCGAGGCGGACGCCAGAATCGACATGGTGATCACGATCCCCAGAACGGCGGCCACGATCCCCATCGCGGGCAAGCCGTCAGCGACCTTGGCCACGGCGTGCGAGGGATGTTCGAGTTCTTCCTTGAGGCTATTCAATTCCATGTCGAACAGCCCTTCCAGCTCGTGCGGAGCCATATTGCCGGACGACATGATGCGCAAGTAATCGCAGACGAACGCAGTCATGCGTTCATCCTTGAGGATCGCAGGATATTTACTGAAGATCGGGCTGGCCTTGGGGTCTTCGAGGTCCGCCTCAATCGCCATCATCCCCTCGCGGCGGCTCTTGTTGAGGATTTCATAGAGCATCCCCAGCACTTCCAGATAGTACTTGTGAGTAAACCGCGTGCTGAACATCTGCAGCGATTTCTTGAACACCACTTTGGTGGTGCTGCCGGGGTTGGCCTGCAAGAATCCACCGAGCGCCGCTCCCCCGATGATCATGACCTCAAATGGGTGGATAAGCGCGCCGAGCTTGCCGCCGGACAGCATGAAACCGCCGAGCACGCTGCCGATTACTACGAGAATGCCAATAATCTTTGCCATAGGAGGTACGTCTAAAACCTGATCACAAGGCACCTGAAACAAGCCACGCGACATCGCGCGCTCCGGGGTCACAGGCGGGGCGTATGAAAGAATTGTTCTGGTTATCGGAGCTTTTGCGCCAGACTAAAGGCCAACCCGATGAAATGCCAGTTCGGTGGCGCGATGACCACACCCCCTCTCCCACGCACGCTCCCCGCCTGGATCAAGGCGCTGGACGCCGTTGTGCTGCCGGCGTTCGCCGACCCGCATGCACGAGTTCAGCGGGCAATGCGCGACAGCAGCAAGTCCATGCGCCAGATCGCCGAGCTGATTCAGGAAAGTCCGATCCTGGCGCTCAACGTGATTCGCGAAGCCAACCGCAGCGCGGCATCGGCCGGCAAGCCGGCAGAGAGTCTCGAAGTCGCGCTCAGCCGCATCGGCTTGAAACGAGCCGAAGCACTGATCGCGGGGATTCCGGCAGCCCGACCCAGCGAAATCCCTGCACCGTTGCGGCAGATGGTGCTGATCAGTCGACACGCCAGCCAACAGGCCAATGGACTGTTCGCAGCCCGCCTCGCGCGGCTCTGGCAGGAAATTCACTGGAGCAGCCTGCTGTTCCTAGCCCCCGTGTGGACTCTGGTCGCGGCGCATCCGGAACTGCTCGAGGCCTGGGAACAACGCGTGCTGGTCAGACGCGAGCCGGCGCCCCAGGTCGAACAGGCCTTGCTGGGTATCCCGTTATTGGATCTTTGCGTGGCGGTCGCCGAGCATTGGGGGCTGCCCGGATGGATCGCCCAAGGTTATCGGCTGCTCAGCCAAAATCGACGAATGCTGATCAAGGCCCTGCACGTCGCCCGCGATAACGAACATCCGTTGCATCAGCAACAGATGCTCGATGCCGATCCGGAGCTGCGTCGCTGGCTTACCCTGCCGAGCAATACCATCGTGCTGGCCAACGGCCTGGCGCTTTCTGCGCACCATGGTTGGAGCGGCATTCACAGCCTGCGCTGGCAGCGGCTCGCCGGGCTGTATCTGCAGGTCCCGCTGACCGAACTGCAGCAAATGGTGCACCAGCAGGCCGCAGCCAGTGCGCAGACGATCGGGAAGACCGACCTTTGGCATCCGGCTCAGGCCCTGCTGTGGCCATGGGAAACGGTGTTTCAGGTCGAAAAGGTCGCCAGGCTGCCCAATACCGAAGCGCTGACGCAATGGCGCACGCATTGCCGTGAACTGCTCAGCGAGCCCTGTCCATACGACAATGTCATCCAGCTCACCGCCACTGCGTGCAAAGCGCTGACCTGTGCCGGCATGCAGCGGGTGCTGCTGATGATCGTCGACCGCAGGCAGCAGCGCCTGGTCAGCCAGCAAGCCAGCGGCCTGCCGCGCGAGGCCTCCCGACTTACTCTCGAGCCGGATCAGAGCCAGGTGTTGCGCAGGCTGCTGGAAAAGCCCGCCCTGCTGCGACTCACGCCCGACAACGTGGCGCAATTCTCCGCCTTGCTACCGGGCGCGCTGAAGGCGCTGTTTCCCAGCGAGCATGTCCTGTTGCGCTCCGTGGGTCAGGAGGGTCGGGTGGTCATGCTGGTGGTGGCCGATCAGGGCAACACTGCGTTCAGCGAAACGGGTGTGCAGGCGTTCACCAAGACCGTCCAGTGCATCGAGCGCGCCCTGGCAACGTTCAGCAAACGCGGCCGCTGACATTTTTCGCTAGACTGGCTCCTTTCTGACAGCCCGAGACTTACCGTGTCTGCCTTTTCAAACCTGCCTCTGGTAATCGAACCGGTCGATCTGGCCGAACGTTTGAATGCCCCCGAGCTGATCCTGGTCGACCTGACCAGTGCGAGCCGCTACGCCGACGGCCATATACCTGGCGCGCGATTCGTCGATCCCAAGCGGACCCAGCTCGGCCTGCCGCCAGCACCGGGAAAGTTGCCCGGCAAGGATCAGCTGGAATCGCTGTTCGGCGCGCTGGGGCATCGCGCCGATGCGGTTTATGTCATCTATGACGATGAGGGCGGCGGTTGGGCCGGGCGTTTCATCTGGCTGCTGGACGTCATCGGCCATCACCACTACCACTACCTGAACGGCGGCCTGCACGCCTGGCTGGCCGAACAACGTCCGCTGTCGCAAGAGGTTCCTGACGCCGTGGGCGACTCAGTCGCACTCCAGCTCGAAGAAAGCCCGAGCGCGACCCGCGAATACATCGAAAGCCGGCTCGGCGCTTCGGATCTGGTCGTCTGGGACGCGCGTTCGCCCGAAGAGTACCGCGGCGAAAAGGTGCTGGCGGCACGCGGCGGTCATATTCCCGGCGCGATCAACTTCGAATGGACCGCGGCGATGGACCCGTCCCGCGCCATGCGCATTCGCGAAGACATCGCCGAGCGGCTGGTCGCGCTCGGCATCACCGCGGACAAGGAAATCGTCACCCACTGCCAGACGCATCACCGCTCCGGTTTCACTTACCTTCTGGCCAAGGCCCTGGGCTATCCAAAGGTGAAGGGATACCCCGGCTCCTGGGGCGAATGGGGCAACCTGCCCGACACCCCGATTCAGCAATGAAAAGGTCATCCATGAAAGATCGCTTGTTCGTATTCAGTCAGTACCTGCTCCCGCACCACCTGATCTCGCGCCTCGCCGGCTGCCTCGCCGAATGCCGCCTGCCATGGGTGAAGAACACCTTCATCAAATGGTTCGTGCGGCATTTTCAGGTGGACATGCGCGAGGCGCAGATCGAAGACCCGATGGCCTACGAGCATTTCAACGCGTTTTTCACCCGCGCCTTGAAAGACGGCGCCCGTCCGCTGGATCCGACGCCAGGTGCGATCCTCAACCCCTGCGATGGTGCCATCAGCCAGTTGGGCCGGATCGAGCAGGGCCGGATCTTCCAGGCCAAGGGCCACAGCTACAGCGTGATGGAGCTGCTCGGTGGCGACCATGAGCGCGCGGCGCCCTTCATGGGCGGTGACTTCGCCACCGTGTACCTGTCGCCCAAGGATTACCATCGTGTACACATGCCGCTGTCCGGCACCCTGCGCGAAATGGTCTACGTACCGGGCCGCATCTTCTCGGTGAACACCGTGACCGCCGAAGGCGTACCGGAGCTGTTCGCGCGCAACGAGCGCGTGGTTTGCCTGTTCGATACCGACCGCGGGCCGATGGCCATGGTGCTGGTCGGCGCGATGATCGTCGCCAGTATCGAGACCGTATGGGCCGGGCTGGTAACGCCGCCCAAACGCACCCTCAAGACCACCCGTTACGACGAAGCGGCACGCGCGCCGATTCATCTGGAAAAAGGCGCGGAGATGGGCCGCTTCAAACTGGGCTCCACGGTGATTCTGCTGTTCGGTCCGGATCAGGTCAGCTGGGCCGAGCAGCTTACGGCACTGACGCCGGTATGCATGGGCGAAGGCCTGGGACAGGCCAAGCCGATACCCCCGGCCGTTACTCCAGTGGACGATTTCACACAGCCTTAAAGCCAAACCAATGGTCGGTTGCGGCTAGCCAACGTCTCTGTGTTCGTTATGATGTCAGCCGAAGATTGCGTTTTGACATCACAGGTAGCAAATCCTGCCGTCATTGCCGAACCTAGGCAGTACGTCGGATTTGCCACGGAGTTCACCGTTTGGATAACCAAAGTCAGCCATCGCTATTGCGCGTCCCGACGCCGGATTGCCAGGGTCTGTCTTTCTGCGAACCCAGCATTCGCGGCGTCCGGCGCTGGCTTTCCGGCCTGCCCAAGGCAAACCTGGGCGAAACCGCGCGACAGCTGTACCAGGCCATCCAGGAACTCAACCGAGTCCGCACCACCGCCCAGGGCCGTCTGCAACTGCTCGAACTGTTGCGACCGGAAATCCATATGGTCTGCAAGGCCCTGGAGCGCTACTTCGTCAATCAGCCGATCGTCCTCAGCGAACAGCCGCGTAAGGTCGCCAGCCTGTGCCAGGCGCTGCAGAACCATCTTGCCACCGGTTACAAGCTGATCTCCGTCGAGCTGTCGTCCCAGCCCGGACGCGAATCCCAGCAACTGCTCACCATTGCCCTGCAGCGGGCGGTCCGCAGCCTCTGCGCGATGCTGGTTCGCTCGACGCAGCTGTACAGCCCGACACCCGATGGGCTATGGCTCGAACTTCACCAGCTGTACGCCATCGCTAGCGAGCGTGGCGTGCACTGCACCCTCGTGCGCGACGACCTCGGCTATCGCGTCAAAGGCCTGAGTATCGAACAGAGCTACACCGTCGCCCTCATGATCGGCAGCGCCCGCTGCAACCAGATGCGCCAGCAGAACATCGCGCAATTGGCTGAGGTGCTAGAGCCCTGGAGCGCACTGATTCGTCTGCAGTCCGGGCAAAGTCCGTCCAGCCTGTTCTGCCTGTCGTCACGCGTCGATCACCCGCCGCGCTATCGATCGCTGTTTGCCGCCGAGGAGCGGCTCCACCTGCTCGGCATCGACCCGCATGGCCTGGTCAATGCCATCCAGCTACACCTGCAATCACCATCGCAGCCCCACGAAAACAGCGCGCTTGCAATGCCTGAGGGTTTGAGCCCCGATTTCCTGCAACATCTATGCGCCGCCTGGGGGGATATTTCCGAGCGCAGCTTCCAACGCACCCCAGCGCAGGGCCAGATGAAACTGTGCATCGGTATGAGTGCATTGCATTACCACCTGGCGGGGCAACGGTCGTTCGCCGATCTGTTGAAACGGCCGGAAGCTGCTCAATCCGCCAAGTACAAAATGAACAATGCGGCGCCTGATGTCTGGGCCGTCGCTTTCGACGCGCAGCCGATCAACGAGGACGGCATTCTGCCGAGCGACCACATCGAGTTCGTCCGCCCCGTCCTGGCAAACACCGCTGCGCCTACAACCGCCGAGGACAAACCTGAAATGCCGCCGGCAGATGCGTCGTACCCGACTTTCGAGGTGCAGCTGGTCGACCACAGCCCCGGGGGCTACTGCCTATCCTGGCCGGGCGAGGTGCCGGCGCAACTCCAGGCAGGCGAACTGCTCGGCCTGCAGGATTCGACCAGCCAGGCCTGGAGCGTCGCAGTAGTGCGCTGGATCCGCCAAGTCCGCGGGCACGGACCACAGATGGGCGTTGAGCTCATCGCGCCGCATGCCCAACCTTGCGGCCTGCGTCTGCTGCGCAAGACCGAGCAGGGCAGCGAGTATCTGCGCGCCTTGCTGCTACCGGAAATCAGCGTGATCTCCCGCCCGGCAGCTCTGATCGTGCCGCGCCTGCCATTTCAGGAAGGGCAGAAGGTACAGATCAACCAAAATGGCGACGAGGAGCGCGCGCTGCTCTGCCGCCGCCAAACGGGCACCAGCAGTTACAACCAGTTCGAATTCCAGCGAGTAGGCCTGGGGAGCACTCCCCAGGAGAAGCCGATCACAGCCAAGACAACCCAGGCAGCGCCACGGGGTGAAGATTTTGACTCACTCTGGAACACGCTGTAGATTGCGGCTCATCGTTATTTAGCCCCCCACGCCCCGTCTACGGCGCGTTCCAAAGCTGCTGCCATGGCCCCGCAAAAGAAAACCATCCGCCTGCTGATCCTCGAGGACTCGCAGAATGAAGCCGAGCGACTAGTCAGCCTGTTTCGTAACGCGGGCCAGGCGACACGCGTGCACCGTCTCACATCGAGTGAGGACCTTGCCGATGCACTGCAGCAGACCTGGGATCTACTGATCAACGCGCCCACCAGCGCTAATCTCGACCCCGCTGAAGCCATAGGCGCCATCCGCAAGCAAGCCAAGGACATCCCGATCATCCAGCTGATCGACGGTAACGATGCCGACACGATCACCGAAGCCCTCACGCTGGGTGCGCAAGGCGCGCTGCCTCAGGGTGAAGACGAGTGGCTGATCCTGATCTCCAAACGTGAACTGGCAAACCTCGAAGAACGCCGCGCACGCCGCTCCGCGGAGCTGGCACTGCGTGAAGCCGAGAAGCGCTGCCAGCTGTTGCTCGACAGCTCGGTGGACGCCATCGCTTACGTCCACGACGGCATGCACATTTACGCCAACCGGGCCTACCTCGACCTGTTCGGCTACGAGGACGTGGACGAACTCGAAGGCATGCCGATGATCGATCTGATCGCTTCCTGTGATCAGGGAGAATTCAAAGGCTTCCTGAAGAACTACCAAAGCCTGCAAGGCAGCGCCGAACTGGTGTGTGGCGGCATTCGCGCCGATGGCGGCAACTTCAAGGCGCGCATGCATTTTTCACCGGCCAGCTATGACGGCGAACCCTGCATACAGGTGGTCATCCGCGCGGAAAGCGACAATGCCGAGCTGGAAAAACTGCGCGAAATCAGCAGCCAGGATCTGGTGACGGGACTATACAACCGCAACCATTTCCTCGGAACGCTGGACGCGGCCATCGAACGCGCGGTAAACGCCGGGCAGCGTTCGAGCCTTGCCTACATCCGCGTCGACCGCTTCGCCAGTCTGCAAGCCGAAATCGGCTTGGGCGACTCGGACCGTCTGCTGGCCGAGCTGGCCCAGCTGCTGCGTGAGCAATTCAAAGAGACGGCCGAGCTGGCTCGCTTCGGTGACGACGCATTCGCGGTGCTGGCACCTGAGACTACGCCGCAGCAACTCGAGCAACCATTGACCAAATTGCTGCGCAAGGTCGAGGGCCATCTCTTCGAAATCGGCGGTCGCACCGTGCAGACCAGCCTCAGCATCGGTGCCGCCGCGCTCGATGAACAGACAGCCAAGGCCCGCGACGTGATCGACCGTGCCCACCGCTGTGCCGAAGAACTCACCGATGGCAATGCGCTGAGCATCTACAATCCGGCCGACGAACTGGCCGCCGCTGCCAGCCGCGGCAATGTCCTGGCGATGCTGCAGCAGGCGCTGGAAAAGAACAGCTTCCGTCTGCTATTCCAGCCGATCATCAGCTTGCGTGGCGATAGTCACGAGCATTACGAAGTCCTGCTGCGCCTGCTCGACCCGCAAGGGGTGGAAGTGCCGCCGGCGGAATTCCTCGGCGCCGCGAAAGAAGCAGGCCTGGCTCCCCGGATCGACCGCTGGGTATTGCTCAACTCGATCAAGCTGCTCGCCGAGCATCGCAGCAAAGGCCACAGCACACGGCTGTTCGTCCACCTATCGAGCGCCAGCTTGCAGGATCCGTCATTGCTCAGCTGGCTAGGGGTTGCGCTCAAGGCATCGCGCCTGCCAACTGACTCGCTGGTGTTCCAGCTCGACGAAAACGACGCTGTCGCCTATCTGAAGCAGGCAAAGGCGCTCAACCAGGGACTGACCGGACTGGGCTGTCGCATCGCTCTGAATCAGTTCGGCTGCGTGCTGAACCCGTTCAACACGCTCAAGCACCTCGATGCCGAGTTCGTGAAGATCGACGGTTCCTACACCCAGGACCTGAGCCGCCAGGAAAACCAGGAAGCACTCAAGCAGCTACTGGCCGACCTTCACGAACAGAACAAACAGACCATCGTCCCCTTCGTCGACAGCGCCACCGTGCTGGCCACGCTGTGGCAAGCCGGTGTTGGCTACATTCAGGGGCAGTATCTGCAAGGCCCGAGCCAGTCGATGGACTACGATTTCTCTTCAGACGACGAATAGCTGGAAGCTGGTCAGCTTGCGGGCTGTCAGTAGTCAGTCAAGCCGCCCCTTATCCTGTCGCAAAAAGCGCTGCACGCCCCAACTACCTATCCTGGCTTCCAGCTGCCTTTACTCCGTCCCTTCCCGATCCCTGAACCCCAGCAGGTAAAGAATCCCGTCCAGCCCCAGGGTAGAAATCGCCTGCTTGGCCGACTGCTTGACCAAGGGTTTTGCCCGGAACGCCACACCCAGCCCGGCCAGCCCGAGCATGGGCAGATCGTTGGCGCCGTCGCCGACGGCGATGGTCTGTTCCAGGCGCAAGCCTTCCCGCTCGGCCAGTTCACGAAGCAGATCGGCCTTGCGCTGAGCATCGACGATGGGCTCCTGGGCGATGCCAGTGAGTTTGCCGTCGACGATCTCGAGTTCGTTGGCGTACACGTAATCGATGCCGAGCCTGGTTTGCAGCTGGCGCGCGAAATAGGTGAAGCCACCGGATAGGATCGCGGTCTTGTAGCCCAGCCGCTTCAGCTCGGCAAACAGCAGTTCGGCGCCCTCGGTAAGCCGCAGGCTGGCACCGACTTCGGCCAGCGCGCGCTCCTCTAGACCTTCGAGCAACGCCAGGCGCTCCTTGAAGCTGGCGCGGAAGTCGAGCTCGCCACGCATCGCACGCTCGGTGATTTCCGCCACTTGATCGCCGACGCCAGCCACTTTGGCCAGCTCGTCGATCACTTCCGCCTCGATCAGAGTCGAGTCCATGTCGAACACCGCCAGCCGGCGATTGCGTCGGAACACCGAGTCGCGCTGAAAGGCGATATCGACGTTCAGCTCCTGCGCCACGCTAAGAAACTCCGCACGCAGCGCTGCCGTATCGGCGGGCTCGCCGCGCACCGAGAACTCGATGCAACCCTTGCCAAGTTCCTCCGGCATATCCAGCGGCTGGCGCCCGGAAAGGCGATCAATGTGATCGATATTGAGGCCATATTTGGCTGTGATCGAGCTGACGCGCTGCAGCTGTTCAGCGGTTACCTTACGGGTCAGCAGCGTGACGATGTGTCGCGGCTTGCCCTGGCCGGCGACCCACTGCTGGTAGTCCTCTTCGGCAACCGGGGTGAAACGCACCTGCTGATCATGCTTGTAGCCCATGAACAGCACGTCCTTGAGCACCGAGGAAGCGCCTTCGGTATCCGGGATCTCGACCAGGATGCCGAACGACAGGGTGTCGTGAATCACGGCCTGACCGATATCGAGGATATTCACGCCCCCCTGGGCGAGCACGCCGGTAATGGCCGCGGTCAGCCCGGGGCGATCTTCCCCGGTGATGTTGATCAGGACGATTTCGCGCAAGGCGCAACTCCTATGGCAAAGAAGGCGGGCATTCTACAACAGCCGGCCCACCGCGGCGCGCCACGACCGCTCGCTGGACTGCTGCCTCTACGCGTCGACAACGGTATTCTGCAATTCGTCTGCTTTGCCCGGGAGACCTTCAGCCGCCAGTGCGCTTTCCGTATACTGCGCGGCACTTTCCTCAAGAGTAGAGCCGCGCTCTGTGAACCGGCCCGCATCCGTCAAACCCGACAATTTCTTTTTGCTGATCTATCGTGCATTACGCCAGCGGCGCGTTCCGCTGGTGCTGCGGGTAGCCAGTCACACGCTGCTGCTGGTCGCCCTGGCGCTGATCATGTATGCCTGGGTCATGGGCATGCAGTTCAAGCACGCCATGGAGCAGCATACCGATGCGCTGGGGCAGAGCCTGATCACCCAGACAGCCGCATCGGCGACCGATCTGCTGGTGGCCAATGACATTCTCAGCCTCAACGTGCTGCTGAGTAATCTGGTGAAGAACCCGCTGGTGGCACACGCGGCGGTTTACAGCGTCGACAACCGCATATTGGCGGAATCGGGCACACGGCCGCCAAGAAACCTGCTGGGCGATGAGGAAGGCCTCTACTCCACCCCCATCAGCTTCCAGGAAGTGATTGCCGGACATCTGCGCATCAGCCTCGACATGCGCCAGCTTCAGCAGCCGATGACCATCAGCCTGCAGAGCATGGGCCTGCTCAGCCTGATCCTGCTGGCGCTGACCCTGATGCTCAGCATGCGCTTGGGCCGACAACTCTCGCTGCCTCTGATGCAATTGCGCCTATGGCTGCGCGACCCGGACGACCCGGCTCCCGGCGCGGGCCGGCAAGATGAGATCGGCGACCTGGCGAGGCAATTGCAGGCCCGCCTGGTACCGGAGGAGCCCGAGCCGGAGATCGAGCTGGACGACAGCATGCAGGATATCTACTCGGCGCATATCGACCTGCCGGTGCTGACCACTGATGCAGACCACGAGCATCTCGAGGACGATCGTCTCGAAGATGAGGATGACTACCCGCGCGCTGACGACTATCCGGCAGACGCGCCCCTCGAAGCCGATGACTTCGATCCCTTCCATGACGACCCGCCACTGGAAGAAACCAAGCCAGAACCGGTATCTACGCCGACTCGCGCACCTGCAACAGCCCCCGCAGCGCCAGTCGCGGCGACCAAAAGCGGCGTGCTGGCGATTCAGCTCGGCGCTCAGGAACAGCTTCGCCGCCTGCCGCGCGCACGGCTTACCGAATTGCTGCAGCGCTACCGGGACTGCCTGCAGCAAGCCGCGACCCTCTATCAGGCCGAGCTGCATACGCTCAACGATGGGAGCAGCCTGATGCTGTTCCATAGCCAGGACGATGAGCAGAATTACCTGACCCATGCGCTATGCTGCGGTGAGCTGATGCGTGCGCTCGGACATGCGCTGCAGATCGAAGTCGCCGATAGCGGCATCACCCTGCAATTGCAGCTGGGCCTGACCCAGGGCGAAGGACTCTACGACCTCAGCCAGGGCGACTTGCTGCTCAGCGAGCCGGCACAAGCAGCGCTGGCCATGTCGCAGCACAGCCGTAACCTGCTGCTGGTCGAGCGCGGTATCGGTGAAGATAGCTTGATCCGCCAACGCGCACGCATCCGCCCAATTGCCAGCCCGGAAGGCGCCTGCTGCGTCGAGCGTCTGCTCGAGCCCTATCCCTCCCTGCTTGAGCGCCAGCTCGCGCGCATGCACGAGTTACGTAATCGCATTAGCTGACCCGACGTAGGATGGATTAGCCGAAGGCGTAATCCGTCGATGGCAGCCCACTCGCGGTAAACGACGGAGGCGCCGTCGGCGATTCCATCCTACAAGGCATGGACACCGTAGCCTGGATTAGCCGCAGGCGTAATCCGGGTTTCCGAAGACGTAATCCGACGGTCACGCGCCTGCTGACGAGCAGAGCCATCGGGGCAGGCCGGGCCTTGTAGGGCCGAATTCATTCGGCCACCGACTCAAGGACGAACAAGTTCGACTTTACGAACAACTTCAGAACGCAGGCTGGATTAGCCGAAGGGGTAATCCGTCGATGGCAAGCATCGCTACCCTCGGGCTTGGTTAGAAGCGAAACACTTCCAGATCGGTCCTGATCGGCTCGGCCGCGGGAATTGCCGGTGGAGAAGGCTCTGCCTTCCTCGGCGCTTTGATTTCGCGCTTTGCGCGCGTTTGGGCGATGACGACTGGCTCGATAGCGTTCGCCATCATTTCGCTCAGTCGCTGCAATAGCAGGCTTTGTGCACGCACTTGGTCGGTCGTGCTGCCCTGATGCTCTTCCTGTAACCGCACCAGACGGCTGGATTGCCGCTTGCCCTGCTTGTCCAGCAGACGCCACTGAGCCTCCAGCACGGCAGGATGCTCTGGGCCGGAATCCAGCCGCGTGATGTCCACTTCAACCCGCACGTCCGGCGTGAAGCCCTTGCTTCCTGGGCTCAGCTCCAGACGCTGGGTCTTCAGCTGCCAGGCCAGCTGGCGCAACAGAAGCTGATCGATATCGCCCTGCAGGCTACCGGCCCAACGCGCCTGCTGCCCTTCGGTCGCCAGACTACCGTCGGGCAAACGCTGCAACAGCACATCGCGCTGCAGGTAATCTGCCAACACAACCGGACCTAGCATCACCGCAGCGCCGTCGTCCTTTGTCGGCAGTTCGACGACTCCGTTATCCAGGCGGTACATGGGTACAGGTTGAGTGACGCAGCCAGTGAGGCTGGCACAGGCCAGCAGCAATACAGTTATGAAACGCCGCACGTTCGTCTCTTTCCTTGCACCGGGCTCGACCACCGGCAGGCGTCTACAGTCTGCCGTCAATGGTTGGCCCACAGTGCCGATTGTCTTTTCGGCTCTCGATGCGACCGACGATTGCAGTGCATCGAGAAGGATGAATTTGGAAGGCCGCTATCTTCCGTTAAACAGCCATCGGAAGCCAGCCTCTAGCGACTGCTGACCTCCGTCACACCTCGACCAGCAGCGAGTCCACACGCTGGAAGCCGCGCGGCAGCTTGTTCCCACGCCGTCCGCGTTCGCCCTTGTAGTGTTCGAGGTCATCCGCCCTGAGCGACAAGGTGCGCTTGCCGGCCTGCAATATCAGGGTTGCTCCCTCGGGCAACACGGCAAGGTCGGTCAGGTACTCGTCGCGACTTGCGACGCGATCGCCGGGGATGCCGATGATCTTGTTGCCTTTGCCCTTGCCCAACTGCGGAAGATCACGGACCGGGAACACCAGCAACCGCCCTTCGGTGGTGACGGCCGCCAGCCAATCCTGATCCCTGCTCTTCAGCGGGCGCGGCGCGACTACGCGGGCGCCGGCCGGCAATGACAGCAGTGCCTTGCCCGCTTTGTTCTTGGCCTGTAGATCCTCGCCCTTGACCACGAAGCCGTAACCGGCATCCGACGCGATCACGTACAGCGCCTCGTCATCGGGCAACAGCACGCATTCGAAACTGGCACCCGGCGGCGGCGTCAGCCGTCCGGTGAGCGGCTCGCCCTGACCGCGCGCAGACGGCAGCGAGTGCGCTGCCAGCGAATAGCTACGGCCAGTGGAGTCGATGAACACAGCATATTGATTGGAGCGGCCGACGGAGGACGCCCTGAAGCCATCGCCGGCTTTGTAGGACAGCCCGGTCGCATCGATATCGTGGCCTTTGGCGCAACGCGCCCAGCCCTTCTCGGAAATCACCACGGTGATCGGCTCGGATGGCAGCAGCTCGTTCTCCGACAACGCCTTGGCCTCGGCCCGCGCCACGATTGGCGAACGGCGGTCGTCGCCGTAGGTTTCGGCGTCCTCCAGCAGCTCCTTGCGCACCAGCTTCTTCAGCTTGGCTTCGCTGCCGAGCAGCGCCAGCAGCTTCTCGCGCTCCTTGGCCAGTTCGTCCTGTTCGCCACGGATCTTCATTTCTTCCAGCCGCGCCAACTGCCGCAGGCGAGTGTCGAGGATGTAGTCGGCCTGCAGTTCGGACAGCTCGAAGCGCGCCATCAGCACCGGCTTGGGCTGATCCTCGGTGCGGATGATGTGAATCACCTCGTCGAGGTTGAGGAAGGCCACCAGCAAGCCCTCCAACAGATGCAGACGTTTCTCTACCTTGTCCAGCCGGAACTGCAGACGGCGGCGAACGGTGCCGATGCGGTAGGTCAGCCACTCGGACAGTAGCGTCTTGAGGTTTTTCACCTGCGGCCGGCCATCGAGACCGATGACATTGGTGTTGACCCGGTAGCTGGACTCCAGCTCGGTAGTGGCGAACAGGTGCTGCATCAGCTCGTCGGCATCGACCCGGTTGGAGCGCGGGATGATGACGATCCGGCACGGGTTTTCGTGATCCGATTCGTCACGCAGATCGGCGACCATGGGCAGCTTTTTGGCCTGCATCTGGGTGGCGATCTGCTCCAGCACCTTGGCGCCGGAGACCTGATGCGGCAACGAGGTGACGACGATGTCGCCATCCTCGACCCGGTACACGGCACGCATGCGCACTGAACCGCGCCCGGTTTCGTAGATCTTCAACAGGTCCGCACGCGGAGTGACGATTTCCGCCTCGGTCGGATAATCCGGTCCTTGTACGTGTTCGCAGAGCTGCTCGACGGTCGCGCCCGGCTCGTCGAGCAAGCGCACGCACGCAGCGGCGACTTCGCGCAGATTGTGCGGCGGCACGTCGGTGGCCATGCCCACTGCGATACCCGTCGTGCCATTGAGCAGCAGGTTGGGCAAGCGCGCCGGCAAGGTCGCCGGCTCGTCGAGTGTGCCGTCGAAGTTCGGCACCCAGTCGACGGTGCCCTGCCCAAGCTCGGACAGCAGCACCTCGGAATAGCGCGACAAGCGTGCCTCGGTGTAGCGCATGGCGGCAAAGGACTTCGGATCGTCGGGCGCACCCCAGTTGCCCTGGCCATCGACCAGCGTGTAGCGATAGCTGAACGGCTGCGCCATCAACACCATGGCTTCGTAGCAGGCCGAGTCGCCGTGCGGATGGAACTTGCCGAGGACGTCGCCGACGGTACGCGCCGACTTTTTGTGTTTCGAATCGGCGTTCAGTCCCAGCTCGCTCATGGCATAGACGATGCGCCGCTGCACCGGCTTCAAGCCGTCGCCTATATGCGGCAGTGCGCGGTCCATGATCACGTACATGGAGTAGTTGAGGTAGGCCTGCTCGGTGAAATCGGCGAGGGAGCGGCGCTCCACGCCATCCAGGCTCAGATCGATTGTTTCGCTCATCAGCAGTGTTCTTCAGTAAAGGTTGGATGACTCACGGCTGTCGCTCGCCGAACTTGAGCAGGTTGCCGTGGATGTCGATAACGTAAAGTTCTTTCATGCCCCAAGGCCGCAGCACCGGGGCCTCCAAGGTCAGGCCGCGCTGGTTGAACTCTTCATACAACGCCTGGCAATCGCCGGTACGCACGTAGCAGGAGGTATTTTCCGCCAGGTGTCGCTCGGCGCAGAGCCAGAAGTGCAGTTCGGCCCCGTCACGTTCCAGGATCAAGTAATCAGCGGCCTGCTGCCGCATGCGAAAGCCCAGGAAGGAGGTATAGAAGGCCCGGCTTTCATCAAGGCCCAGCGAGGCCAGCACCGGCACTGTCGCCTGTATGAGTGCGCTCATGGTCGATCCGTGGCGTGTTGGCGCAGCACCAGAGTGCCGGCGCGCTGGGTGAATTCGAGTTGTTTCAAGGCGCTCATGCCGAGCAGCACCTGCTCGCCGCCGAAGCCAGGCGCGATAAGCGCACGCACGTCCTGCAGAACGATGTCGCCAAGCGCAAGGCTGTCGAGCACCGTGCGATAGCCAGTGGTCTGGCCATTGGCTGTCTGCAACCGCACCGGAGCGCCGCGCGCGAGATCCAGCTCTTCGGCCAGTTCTGCCGGTATGGCAACGTCGGTGGCGCCGGTATCCAGCAGGAAGGTAACCGGCTGGCCATTGATCAGCCCGTCAGCGACGAAGTGCCCCTGGATATTGCTCTCCAGATGAACCTCGATCTGGTCGCCCTGCACGAGGGAAACGGGCTCGCGGTTGGGGTTGAAGCGGCCCTGCTCCCAGTCAGCAAAAAAACGCGTGGCCAGCCACAGCGCCGCGCCCCATGCCAGTACCAGCATGACGCGGCCGGCGCGGCGGCCGGCAGGCTGTGTCACTGCTTGGCACCCCAGCCGCCCTTGGGCGCGGCGAAGCGCCAGACGATCGGACGCTTCTCTCCATCGGCGCGCGTGAGCTGGTTGTTATCGACGCCGACCCAGGCGCCCTCGGCATCGACCCACAGTGCTTCGGCATTGCCGAACGGCGTGTCGTAGCGACGGGAATCCGCCAGCGCCGTAGCCGCATAGGACCAGCATGCCTCGCTATCACCGTTCGCCGGCTTGCGCCGACAGACCTGATGAGGGACGGGCTCCAGGGTGAACAGCTTGTCCGCATGGAACGCGAGCCCGGAAAATCTGCGCGGCTGATCGGTTTCGCTCAACGCCGCCGGCGGTGTCTCCCGCCCGCCTTCGGCCAGCAATACGCAGCCGCCGGTACATTGCCAGACACTCTGCTTGCGGTGCATCACCATCAGGCCGCGACGATTGTGCTCGGCCGCCAGCCATAGGCGATTGGCATCCGTATCGACCGCGACACCCTCGAACAGGGCGTTGAACTGCTGCAACATCCCGCTCGCGCGCGCCTGGCGAACGACACCGGCGGGCAGGCTCAGCCATTCGGCGGTGCCCGCCGGGCTGACACGCAGCACAGCAGCATAGGCTTCGCTGACCAAATAGCGGTTGCCCAGACGGTCGCAGCTCAGGCCCTCGAAATCCATTTCGCCGCCGCGAAACAGACCGGTCACGGCGGCACGCATGCGCACGCCCCACGACAAACCGGTGTTCGGCACGGGCGGCAATTCGAAACGCTCGGCTTCCGCGCGCCAGACGGTTTCGCTGGCATCGAGGCGATACAGGACGTTGTCCTCGCGATCCGACACGGCCCACAGCCCATCGCCGCACCAGGCCAGCCCGGACAGGTTGCCCTGGGCGATCCCTTCGACAGGGTGCTCGCTGACCAGTGTCAGCTCGGGCGCCGCAGCGACGGCCCATACTGGTGTCGTCAGCGCAAACAACAGCGCGATCCAGGGCTTGTTCAAATCAGCACCTCGGCGAGATTGCCCTTGGACTCGAGCCAGTTCTTGCGATCCCCTGCGCGCTTCTTGGCCAGCAGCATGTCCATCATTTCACGGGTACCGCTGAAATCATCGAGCGTCAGCTGCACCAGCCGGCGCGTGTTCGGGTCCATGGTGGTTTCACGCAGCTGCGGCGGGTTCATCTCGCCGAGACCCTTGAAGCGAGTGACCTGGGGTTTGCCGCGGCGCTTCTCTGCCGTTAGGCGATCGAGAATGCCGTCGCGCTCGGCCTCGTCCAGGGCATAGAAAATGTCCTTGCCCAGATCGATGCGATACAGCGGCGGCATGGCGACATAGACATGTCCGGCCTCCACCAACGGGCGGAAGTGCTGGACGAACAGCGCGCAAAGCAGCGTGGCGATGTGCAGGCCATCCGAGTCGGCGTCGGCGAGGATGCAGATCTTGCCGTAACGCAATTGCGACAGATCGGACGAGCCTGGATCCAGCCCGATGGCGACGGCGATGTGGTGCACTTCCTGACTGGCCAGCACCTCGCCGCCGTCCACTTCCCAGGTATTGAGGATCTTGCCGCGCAACGGCAGGATCGCCTGGAACTCCTTGTCCCGCGCCTGCTTGGCGGAGCCGCCCGCCGAATCGCCTTCGACCAGAAACAGCTCGGAGCGCGCCGGGTCCTGTCCGGCACAGTCGGCCAATTTGCCGGGCAACGCCGGCCCTTGAGTGACTTTCTTGCGCTCGATCTTCTTGCTGGCCTTGAGTCGGCGCCCGGCGTTGCTGATGGCCAGTTCGGCCAGTTGCAAACCCAGTTCGGGATGGGCGTTGAGCCACAGGCTGAAGGCATCCTTGACCACGCCGGAAACGAATGCCGCCGCCTCGCGGGAAGACAGGCGTTCCTTGGTCTGGCCGGAAAACTGCGGTTCCTGCATCTTCGTCGAGAGCACGAAGGCAATCCGCTCCCAGACGTCCTCAGGCGCCAGCTTGACGCCGCGCGGCAGCAGGCTGCGGAACTCGCAGAACTCGCGCATGGCGTCCAGCAGCCCCTGACGCAAGCCATTGACGTGAGTACCGCCCTGCGCCGTCGGGATCAGGTTGACGTAGCTTTCCTGGACGCTATCGCCACCCTCCGGCAGCCACAGCAGCGCCCAGTCGACCGCTTCCTTGTTACCGGCCAGACTGCCGCAAAACGGCTCGTCAGGCAGACGGGCGAACTCGCTGACCGCATCGGTCAGGTACGAACGCAGCCCATCCTCGTAATGCCATGCGACCTTCTCGCCGGTGTTCTTGTCCTCGAAGCTGATACTCAGGCCCGGGCAGAGTACGGCTTTCGCCTTGAGCACGTGCTTGAGTCGGCTGATGGAAAACTTCGCTGAATCGAAATATTTCGGGTCCGCCCAGAAATGCACGCTGGTGCCGGTGTTGCGCTTGCCAACCGTACCGATAATGTCCAGCTCGCTGGCCTTGAAGCCATCGTTGAAGGCCATTCGATATTCGTTGCCGTCGCGCTTGACCGTCACTTCCACCCGCGTCGACAACGCGTTGACCACGGAAATACCGACGCCATGCAGGCCGCCGGAAAACTGGTAGTTCTTGTTCGAGAACTTGCCGCCGGCATGCAGCTTGGTCAGGATCAGCTCGACGCCAGACACGCCCTCTTCGGGGTGGATATCCACCGGCATGCCGCGACCGTCGTCGATCACCTGCAGGGAATTGTCCTGGTGCAGGATCACCTGCACGGAGCTGGCGTGGCCCGCCAGCGCTTCGTCGACGCTGTTGTCGATGACTTCCTGGGCCAGATGGTTGGGCCGCGAGGTGTCGGTGTACATACCCGGACGCTTGCGCACCGGATCCAGGCCGGAGAGGACTTCAATGGCTTCGGCGGTATAAGACATGTGCGTCTCTTGATGTCCTTATGATTCGGAGAAATCGAGCTCTGCAAAGATGCCCGGATCGAAGCCGGCGAAGGCCAGCAACGCGGGGATTCGTTCAGCGAACCCCTGGAAACCGTGATCGCCGCCGGCCTGGATGCGTAACGCGCATCCCTTGTAGAAATCCGCCGCGTGGCGGTAATCCAGCGTTTCATCGCCCGTCTGCAGCCAGACCTGATAGCGCTCGGCATCCTGTGGCGGCGGTACTTCCAGCTCGGCCAGGGCAACGACATGGTCTTCGGTCAGATCCCAGACTTCGCCCGTGTAGAGATTGGTCTGCGGCCCGAGGTAACCATCGAAGCGACGGTGCGGCGTCACGGCCGGATTGATCAGCAGCGCCTTGAGCCCGTGGCGCTCGGCGAGGTGCGTTGCATAGTATCCGCCGAGGGAGCTGCCGACCAGCACAGGACGCCCCAGCTCGGCGATGAGCGCTTCGAGCTGGGCGATGGCCTGACGCGGATGATGATGTAATGCCGGCACTCGCAGCCATGCACTCATGCCAATGCGCTCCAGCGCCGCGGTTAATTGGCTGGCCTTTTGCGACAGCGGGGAGCTGTTGAGGCCGTGCATATAGAGGATGGCGGGTTGCGTGCGGGTCATGCTGGTTCGCTGGGCTGGCAAAAGACGGAAAGGCTACTAGGCGAGACGCGCCGGCTGCAAGCCGCTAGCGAATCAGTATCGGGGCTTGCGCCCGCGCGCCGCTCAAGCCTGTTGGGTCGGCTCTTGCTTGAAGCTCGTGGTTCGTAGCTGACTCAATACCCTTTAATGCTGTGATCTACCTTGAAGGTCATGCCGACCACTCGGGATACGCCTGTATCCAGACGTCCATCATCATGGAGACGCAACCAGCGATAGCCCGGCGCAAGCGTATCGACCTGGAATTCCTCACTGCCCGGGGCGAACTGAACGCCCGTCGACGGCGTTGCCAGGAGCCTGATGTCGCCGCGCTGGTCGTCGAATTCTTGGTGGATGTGCCCCCAAAGCACGGCCTGAACACAAGGGAAGCGGTCGAGCACTGCGAACAGCGCGTCGCGGTTGCGCAGCCCGATACTGTCCATCCAGCGGCTACCGATGGTGACCGGGTGATGATGCAGACAGACCAGATGATGACGCTGCGGTGCGTCCTGCAGGGTCCGTTCGAGCAACTCCAGCTGATCATCGCGAAGCATGCCGAATACCGAACCCGGCACCAGCGTATCGAGCATGATGACCCGCCACGCGCCGACATCCAGCACAGGCGCCATCATCTCACTGCCGCGAGCGGCCTCCTGCATGGCCGGCAGCTCGTCATGATTGCCCGGACACCAGCGCGCCGGCGCATCGATGCGCTCGGACAGCTGGCGAAAACGCTGATAGGACGCAAGCGAGCCATCCTGGGACAGATCGCCAGTGGCCAGAATCAGGTCGACGCAAGGCTGCTCGGCAAGCACCAGATCGACCACGCGCTGCAGACTTTCGCCGGTGTCCATGCCCAGTAGTTTGCCGCCCGCCTCGGCGAACAGGTGACTGTCGGTCAACTGCACCAGCAGCACCGAGTCTTTTTCAATGAGGGGCGCAGCCAAGACCCGTCTCCTTTGGCGAAA
Source organism: Pseudomonas sp. IC_126 (assembly GCF_004331835.1). Classification (NCBI taxonomy): domain Bacteria; kingdom Pseudomonadati; phylum Pseudomonadota; class Gammaproteobacteria; order Pseudomonadales; family Pseudomonadaceae; genus Pseudomonas; species Pseudomonas sp. IC_126. The sequence continues at coordinate 798,187 of NZ_SJSS01000002.1, read as the reverse complement.
TCGCAATAGAATTATGGTGGCTGGCGGTTGCGGGGGTAAACCGCGCGATGCGGGCATGCATCACAGAAGCTGGAAGCTGCCAGCGAATCAGTGCCGGGGCTGGCGCTCAGAAGTTATCAAGCTGTCCTTCCTTGGAGCTTGCGGCTTGCAGCGGTTGTCAGAGCACAGGCTCCAGCTCATGACCGCAAGCCAGGCAGTGGCCGAGCCATTCGCCGAGGAACAGGTTGAGCTGATTTTTCTCGTCGGGCTGGTGCATCTGCGCGTTGGGATAGCTGTAGATGCCCCGGAACCGCCGAGCATTCTCGGCGCGGATGACTTCCGCCATGCGCGCATCGTGATATACCCGCACCTCCATCTGTGGCGCGGGCAGCCAGGGCAGGCAGTCCTGCTGGCTGATCTGCACGGTAGTGGTATAGGGGCAGCTTTCCACCACCTTCAGTGCCAGCACGCCCAACAGGCGGTCGCCCTGGCTCATGGCGATACGGCGAACATCAGGCTGGATGCGCATATCGGGCAGCAGCCGCATCAGCCGCAGGTAGTTCGCCTCGCAGGCCGATTGCAATTCCAGTAAGTCGACACGGTAGCGTTCAGGTGTTCGCCTCATGTCCACGCCTCCCTGACTTCATCGCGATTCAGGGCCAGCCACTGCAATGCAATGATGCTCGCGGCGTTGTCGATACCGCCGTCGCGCACGGCCTGCAGTGCACGCTGCAACGACCAGACATGCACACGGATATCTTCACCTTCTTCGTCCAGGCCGAACACCCCGCCGGCATTGGAACTGTCACAACGCCCCAAATAAAGGTGCACTCGCTCGGTGCTGCCGCCAGGCGACGGGAAGTAGGTCGTCACCGGCCACAAATCGGCCACTTCCAACCCCGCCTCTTCGATGGCTTCGCGACGCGCCACCTCTTCAGGCTGCTCGTCCTTGTCGATCAGACCCGCGACCAGTTCGATCAGCCAGGGGTTGTCGACCTTGCCCACCGCTCCGACCCGGAACTGCTCGATCAGCACGACCTCGTCGCGACGAGGATCGTACGGCAGCACGCAGACCGCATCGTGACGAACGAACAGCTCACGCTCCAGTTGCCGCCCCATGTCGCCATTGAACAGGCGATGACGCAACTGGAGGCGGTCCAGACGATAGAAACCGCTGAAGCATTGCTCTCGCTCGATGATCTCGACATCATCCGGGCCGGATTTGAAAATATCAGTCATGAATCACTCACATATCGGATTGTCCGGCGCCAGCCTGGCGCCAGAAGACTGCAACCGTCACGGCGTGAGCGGTCTCTCTGTTGTCATCCTAGCGCGCCGTTTATTCAGGCGCAGCCCTTTGCAGACCGCTTGCACGCGGAAAAATTACCAAACGCCCATTTACGAACTTCACAACCTGCCGGTACTCGAAACCGCACTGCAGCCAACACAAGAGCCATGAACCCATTGAAGCCTTTTCGCCACGTCTTCGTATTGATCGTTCTTAGCCTGCTACTCAGCGCCTGTCAGCATTTTCGCGGCGAGCCGCCCGTCGAGGCTCGGCAGATCGTCAGCGAGCAGCGCCCCGCCGGTTGTCCAGAGCAGGACGATCGCTGCCCACTGGTAAACATCGATACGCTGTTATTCGCCGAAGAGCCGGCGTTGAACGCCCTGATTGACCAGCGACTGCGCAGGATGACGATCAACAGCCCGGACGCCCAAACTCCGGCAACCTTGGAACTCTACCAAGACGATTTTCTGCGTAGCGCAGAACCCGGCTGGAGCAGCTATCTGCAGGCCAAGCTGCGAGAGCAGCACGGCTCGCTGCTCGTGGTCGAGCTGTCGAGCTACCTGTACACCGGAGGCGCCCATGGCATGCCCGGTCGCGGATTCATCAACTACGACCGGGAACAGGGCCGCGAGCTGGAATTGGCAGACGTTCTGCTTCCCGGCAAGGAGGGCGCATTCTGGCGTGCCGCCGCAAAAGCGCATCAGCAGTGGCTGCTGGCGAACGAGCACGATGCCGAGTTTTCTCGCCAATGGCCGTTCCAGCGAACCGCCAATGTCGCCCTGCTACGCGACAAGGTGCTGCTCAAATACGACGTCTACAGTATCGCGCCCTATTCGAGCGGCCATCCAGAGCTGGAGATTCCGTACGCCGAACTCAGCGCGATTCTGAAACCTCAATACCTGCCGTAGCGTGACCGAAACGGCTCAGCACAAGCAACAGCCCGCCGGAGAGGAACAGCGCGGGCAGGCTGGCACCGATTTCCGGCCAGGCGCTGGCGAGCACGTGATAAGTAGCCGCTCCGCAGCCCCAGGCCAACAGAGTTTCCCAGCGCAAACCGGCAGCCGGAGCGGCCAGGCGGCCTCGGCCCCGAAGAATGTAATGATCGACCAGCACGACGCCGAACAGCGGCGCGAATACCGAGCCGATCAACAGCAGGAAATTCTGGTACTCGGCAAGCGGCGCGAACCAGGCGATAAGCGTGCAGATTGCGCCGATCATCAGCGCCAGATGCTCGACCTTGAGCGGCAACAGGATGCCGACTGAAACTGCGGCCGAATGGATGTCGGCGAAGGCGTTTTCAGACTCGTCGAGCAGTATCAGCAATAAAGGAATACCCAGCCCCGCGCCGGCCAGCGCCAATAACAACGCATTGACTTCCTCACTGTTGGCGAACGCCAGGGTGTAAGCGACGCCAAGGCTCATCAGCCAGAAATTGCCGGCAAAGAATCCCAGCGCGGTACCCCCGAAAACACGCACGGCCGCGCGGCCGAAGCGCGAGTAATCAGCGATCAGCGGCAACCAGGACAGCGGCATGGCGATGGCGATATCGAAGCCCAGCGCGAACGGCAACGAGCCATCGCCCTGCCGAGCCCAGAGCGCCGCCAGGTCCGCCTTGTCGAACAGATTCCAGGTCAGCCAGACACAGGCGCCGAGCAACAGCCAGATGCCCCATTTACGCAGTATCCGTCGCACGAAGGTCAGCGGGCCGGTGACGGCCAGCAGCGTGGCGAGACCGCCGAAGAACAAGGTCCACAACGCAGTGCTGTTCAGCACGTTGCCTTCGCCGAATGCGCGGGTCGCCAGCACGCTGGCTGCATCTCGCATGACGATGATCTCGAATGCGCCCCAGCCGATCAGCTGAACAAGGTTCAGCAACGCCGGCAGCACCGCACCGCGGCTGCCCAGCGTGAGCTTCAGCGCAGCCATGGATGACAGGCCGGTGTCGGTGCCAATCACCGCGACCGCCCCTAGCAGCAACACGCCGACGGCGGTTCCGCAGGCGATTGCCAGCAGCGCGCCACTCATGCCCAACCCCGGTGCCAGCAAGGCGCCGAGCTGCAGCACCATCAGGCCGACGCCAAGGGAGAACCACAGGGAAAACATGTCACGACCGCCGAACACACGGTGTTCAGGGGCGACGCTTTGATGCGGGGAATAGCGGCCTGGAATGTTCACATTGTTTTCTCAGAGAAACCGGTTGCCCGGCACAAACTGCGGGAGCGAGAACGCTCGCGACCGCCGAAGAATTAAGTAGCGATAACCGCTACGGGGTTGATGCCCAGACTCAGCCACCATTGCGGCGGGTTGTTCCCGCGCCACGAGTCTCAAAAAGGGTTGATCGTTCTTACGCTCTGCATGGAATGCGCCCCGAATGCTCCAGCGCTCGTAGTGGCGGTGGAGCCCGGTTGTCCGGCGCAAACCGCTGGAACGGCTAACAGGTCGGGGGCGATTCGCAGGATGTATGCACACCCTGCGAGTCGCCCCCGACCTCCCAACGTTTCTACGCTTTAGACCTGCCGGTAAATGACCGACCCTTCATCCTTGAAGCGCGATGACTGCTCGGCGAAGCCGGCCTCGATGGCCTTCTGCTCGTCGGTCAGGCCGTTTTCGGCGGCGTACTCGCGGACTTCCTGAGTGATCTTCATCGAGCAGAATTTCGGCCCGCACATGGAGCAGAAATGCGCGACCTTGGCCGAATCCTTGGGCAGCGTTTCGTCGTGGTAGCTGCGTGCGGTGTCCGGGTCGAGGCCGAGGTTGAACTGGTCTTCCCAGCGGAACTCGAAGCGCGCCTTGGACAGTGCGTTATCGCGAATCTGCGCGCCCGGATGACCCTTGGCGAGGTCGGCGGCGTGGGCGGCGATCTTGTAGGTAATGATGCCTGTCTTGACGTCATCCTTGTTCGGCAGGCCCAGGTGTTCCTTGGGCGTGACGTAGCAGAGCATGGCGCAACCAAACCAGCCGATCATCGCCGCGCCGATGCCGCTGGTAATGTGGTCATAACCAGGGGCAATGTCGGTGGTCAGCGGGCCGAGGGTGTAGAACGGTGCCTCGTCGCAGCATTCGAGCTGCTTGTCCATGTTCTCCTTGATCAGGTGCATAGGCACGTGGCCGGGGCCTTCGATCATGCACTGCACGTCGTGCTTCCAGGCGATCTTGGTCAACTCGCCGAGGGTTTCCAGCTCGCCAAACTGCGCGGCGTCGTTGGCGTCGGCAATGGAGCCCGGACGCAGGCCGTCGCCCAGCGAGAAGCTGACGTCGTAGGCCTTCATGATTTCGCAGATTTCCTCGAAGTGGGTGTAGAGGAAATTTTCCTGGTGATGGGCTAGGCACCACTTGGCCATGATCGAGCCACCGCGGCTGACGATGCCGGTGACTCGTTTGGCGGTCAGCGGCACGTAGCGCAACAGCACGCCAGCGTGGATGGTGAAGTAGTCCACGCCCTGCTCGGCCTGCTCGATCAGCGTATCGCGGAACAACTCCCAGGTCAGATCCTCGGCCACGCCGTTGACCTTCTCCAGCGCTTGGTAGATCGGCACGGTACCGATCGGCACCGGCGAGTTGCGGATGATCCATTCGCGGGTTTCGTGGATATGCTTGCCGGTTGAAAGATCCATGACCGTATCCGATCCCCAGCGAATGCCCCAGGTCAGCTTGGCCACTTCTTCCTCGATGCTCGATCCCAGCGCCGAGTTGCCGATGTTGCCGTTGATCTTCACCAGGAAGTTGCGGCCGATGATCATTGGCTCCAGCTCGGTGTGGTTGATGTTGGCCGGGATGATGGCGCGGCCGCGAGCCACTTCGTCACGGACGAATTCCGGGGTAATTTCCTTGGGAATGCTGGCGCCGAAGCTCTGACCTGCGTGCTGCTGATCCAGCAGGCCGGCGGCGCGGTGCTCCTGCAACTTCATGTTTTCGCGGATGGCGATAAATTCCATCTCGGGCGTGATGATGCCCTGACGCGCGTAGTGCATCTGGCTGACGTTCTTGCCCGGCTTGGCGCGGCGCGGGTTGCGCACGTGGGCGAAGCGCATGGCGGTCAGCTCGGCATCGTCCAGGCGGCGCTGGCCGAATTCGGAGCTCAGCCCCGGCAGTTTCTCGGTGTCTCCGCGATCCGCGATCCAAGCGCTGCGCACATCGGCCAGGCCCTTTCGCACGTCGATCTGCACATTGGGATCGGTGTAAGGACCGGAGGTGTCATAGACGGTGACCGGGGCGTTGATCTCGCCACCGAACGCAGTAGGCGTCACGTCGAGGCTGATCTCGCGCATCGGCACACGAATGTCCGGGCGCGAGCCCTGCACGTAGATTTTCTGCGAACGCGGGAAAGGCTGGATCGACTGCTGGTCGACCTGGGCGGATTCACTGAGATGTTGTTGTTCTGCACGCATCAGACTGGCTCCTCGATAGTTGTCGGAGCGAACCTGAAAAACACGGCGGGATAAGGGCATCGGGGTGCGCCGGGATTGGCGCCGAGAGACTCGCTGGAGAACTGGCGAGCACATCTTGTTCCCTACGCAGGCCTTAACCTGATCAGGTTCAACGGGATCCGGAACTTTCCGATCTCAGCCTTCGCTTCAAGGCACCCCGACAAGAACGCGACCGAGTCTAATCAAGAGTCCAGAGGAAAGCCACGCCGATCCGCGAATGTCGCGACCGCCGGGTCACATTTGCCACATCTCGCCGAGCCTGCCAGACCGACCATAGCGGGCATCTGGAGGGCGCCGCCAAGCCGCTTGACCGGCCGCATGACCGCGCATAGCCTTGCCCATCACTCCGCTTCAGGGAAAGACGCACATGCTGCGTAGACTCACGCTGGCACTGGCCGTGGCCGCCTCGTCGGGACTGGTTTGGGCCGAGACGGCGCCTCCGCTCTCCAATCGCACCGATCTGGTGAGCGTTTATCGCCAGGCCGTGGAGAACAATGCCGACCTCGCGGCGGCGCGCGCGCAGTTCAAGGCGACTCAGGAAGTCGTACCCCAGGCACGTGCCGGCTTGCTACCGAATCTCAGCGCGGGCGCGGAGATGAGCGACACCCGCACAGACCTCGACACCGACGTCGGTTCACGCTCCCTGTCACGTAGTGGCACCGTCTATCAGGCCACCTTGAGCCAACCGATCTTCCGCGCCGAGCGCTGGTTCCAGTTGCAGGCGGCCGAAGCGATCAGCGAGCAGGCAGCGCTGGAGTACTCCATTGCCGAGCAGGACCTGATCCGCCTGACCGCTCAGGCGTACTTCGCAGTCCTACGTGCGCAGGACAATCTCGCCGCCGCCAAAGCCGAGGAGTCGGCCTTCAAGCGGCAGCTCGACCAGGCCGACGAACGCTTCGAAGTGGGCCTTTCCGATCGCACCGACGTGCTCGAAGCCCAGGCGGGTTTCGATACCGCGCGCGCCAATCGACTGATTACCCAACGCCAGGTTGACGATGCCTTTCAGGCTCTGTTCACCCTGACCAATCGCGAATACCTCGCGCTGGAAGGCATGGAGCATAGCCTGCCAGTACTGCCGCCCAGCCCGAACGACGCCAGCGCCTGGGTCAACACCGCCACTCGGCAGAACCTGGATCTGCTGGCGATCAACCAGGCGGTAAACGCGGCCGAAGAAACCCTGCGCCAGCGCCGGGCCGGCCATGCACCGACAGTCGACGCAGTGGCGCGCTACAGCAGGGGCGACAACGACAGCCTGGGCTTCTCTAATACCGGCTCCATGGATATTCCGGGCTACCGCCTGCCGCGCTACGCCGGTGACGTCGAACAGAGCAGCATCGGTTTGCAGCTGAACATTCCGCTGTACAGCGGCGGGCTGACCAGTTCACAGCGGCGCGAGGCCTTTCATCAATTGACCCAGACCGAGCAGCAGCGCGAAAGCCTGCGCCGTCAGGTGGTCGAGTCCACCCGCAACCTGCATCGCGCGGTGAATACCGATGTGGAGCAAGTGCAGGCGCGCCGACAGTCAATCATTTCCAGCCAGAGTGCTTTGGAAGCTACCGACATCGGCTATCAGGTGGGCACTCGCAATATCGTCGACGTGCTCGACGCTCAACGCCGTCTGTTCGCTGCCGTGCGCGATTACAACAACGCCCGCTATGACTACATCCTCGACAGCCTGCGCCTGAAACAGGCCGCCGGCACACTCAACCCGGGTGATCTGGAGGATCTGCAGCGTTATCTGAAGGCGGACTACGATCCGGACAGCGACTTCCTCCCGCCGGATCTGTCTGAGAATTTCGGCCAGCCGGTACGCGTGGACTGACGGGCGCCGCTTCAGGAGTGAGTTAGCGGCGAGGATGGCTTCCGCCATGCCTGCGGACAACGTCACATCTCGGCGGGGGCAATCTCTAACTGCAAGCAAGACGCCATCCGGTGGGCTAAAGCCCACCCTACATCACTGCCGCAGCCGTTCAGTGGAGGCGTCGAAAGAGAGATAGAACGAGGAGCAGATGGAGACGGCCAGAACCTTTGCCCCTCCTACGGGGCGGCACGCATTGGCCGCTGTAGCCTTCGGCGGATAACTAGCAGGGACGAGAGTCAGCCCAGATCCCGCATCACTGGTCGAGCAGCCGTCCCAGCCCTGCCAGCAGCCGCTCCAGCGCGCCCTGATTATTCCTCAGCACACGGCACCCTGCGGCCCGAGCCTGTTCGACACTTGCCGGATTCGTCCATAACGCCTCGATTGCCACCGCCAGCGCGGGGGCGCTGTTGACTTCCTTCAACGCGTCGGCATCGCGCAGTTGCGCGGCGATATCGAGGAAATTAAACAGATGCGGGCCGGTCAGTACGGGTTTACCCAGCGCTGCGGGCTCGAGCAAATTGTGCCCGCCGGTAGGCACCAGACTGCCGCCAACGAAGGCCACATCGGCCAGCGCAAAGAGAAACAGCAACTCGCCCATGGTGTCGCCAAGCAGCACTTGCGTCCGGGCCTGCGGCGGCTCGCCGAGGGAACGTCGGACAGTGGCAAAACCCTGCTTCCGGCACAATTCATATACCGAGCCAAAGCGTTCGGGATGGCGCGGCACCAAGATCAACAGCGCGTCAGGATAGGTGTTCAACAACTGCCGATGCGCAGCCAGCAGAATTTCGTCTTCGCCCGTGTGGGTGCTGGCGCCGATCCAGATCGGCCGCATCACGGCACTCCATTGCTGGCGGAGCTGGGCGGCCTGCTCGGGCAGCACCGGGTCGACGCTGAGGTCGAACTTGATCGAGCCGGTTACTTCTACGCAGGCATCACGTGCGCCGAGCTGGCGGAAACGCGCCGCCTCGGCCTCGGTCTGCACGGCGATGAGGCTCAGTTCAGCCAGCATGGGCGCGGTCAACCGGGCGAATCGTGCATAGCCGCGCGCCGAGCGTTCGGACAACCGCGCATTGGCCAGCGCCACGGGAATACCGCGATGCGCGCACTGGTGGATATGGTTGGGCCACAGCTCGGTTTCCATCACCACAGCCAGTTTCGGCTGCAGTCGTTGCAAGAACCGTGAAGCCGCCCAAGGCAGATCGTAAGGCAAGTAGCAATGCTGCACCGTATCGCCAAATAGCGCCCTGATCCGTTCGGAGCCGGTCGGGGTCATGCAGGTCACGGTGATCGGCAAGTGCGGATACCGCGCCATAAGCTCGCGAATCATCGGCGCGGCAGCGATGCTTTCACCCACCGAGACAGCGTGCACCCAGATGCCATGCGGCTGGAATTCGGGCAGCCCTACAGCAAAGCGTTCGCCGATGCGTTTCGAATAGGCCGGCGCTTTGCGGGCACGCCAAAACAGGCGAACCACCACGAGCGGCAAGGCAAGATGGAACAGCAGGGTATAAAGGGTTCGGTTCATGGGGGCGGAGTTTACTTGAAAGCTGGGCGCTGACGGGCGGCGTTCCGCGTCAGTTAGTAGGATGGGCTTCAGCCCACCAACAGCCAGCCCACAACGTCTTACCCCCGCTCCCAGCTTTCCAACCATGGCTGCGACGACTACGCCGACGGTTATACTGCCGGCCCGTATTTACGCTTTACAGGCGAGGTTTACACATGCCCGACTCCTTAAGCACCGATGTCCTGATCGTAGGCGGTGGCGTTGCCGGTCTGTGGCTGAATGCGCGCCTGCGCCGGCAAGGCTATTCGACGCTGCTGGTGGACAAGGGCGTGCTTGGCGGCGGGCAGAGCGTCAAATCCCAGGGGATCATCCACGGTGGCACCAAGTATGCGCTGAGCGGCGCGCTGACCGGCGCATCGGAAGCCATCGCCGACATGCCCCGGCGCTGGCGTGAAGCACTCCAAGGCGGCGGCGAGCTGGATCTTTCCGGCGTGCGCCTGCTCTCCGATGCGCACTATCTCTGGTCGCCGGGCACTCTGACCGGCAATCTCACCAGCTTCTTCGCCAGCAAGGCGGTGCGCTCGCGGGTCGGCCAGGTCAAGGGCGACGAATTGCCACCGGCGCTGCAGCACCCGAAATTCAAGGGCAAGGTTTATCGGCTCAGCGAACTGGTGCTGGACGTGCCGAGCCTGATCCAGCGCCTCGCGGAGCTCGCCGGACCCGGCCTGTTGAAGGCCGACCGGATCGAGCCGCTGCGGGAGAATGGTGAACTGACCGGTCTGATCGTCGATGGTCGCTCCATAACCGCGCAGCGCATCGTCCTGACTGCCGGCGCGGGCAACGCCGAGCTGCTGGAGGCGCTGGGGCTCACGCAGCCGGCGATGCAAAAGCGCCCGCTGCATATGGTCATGGTAAAGGCGGCGACGCTCAAACCCCTCTATGCACATTGCCTGGGCGGCGGCTCCAAACCACGCATCACCGTGACCAGCCATCCGGCCGCTGACGGCGAATGGGTCTGGTATCTAGGCGGCGATCTGGCCGAGGCCAACGGCGTCGCGCGCGACGAGGCGGCGCAGATCGCCGCGGCGAAAAAGGAGCTGGCGGAATTGGTGCCCTGGATCAACCTGTCCGCGGCGAAGTGGGCGACGCTGCGGATCGACCGGGCCGAGCCGGCTCAGTCAGCGCTGGCCAGACCGGACAACGCATTTCTCGCCGAACAGGGCCGGCTGCTGGTTGGCTGGCCGACGAAATTGGCACTATCCCCCGATTTCGCCGACCGCGTCGAGGCCGCCTTGGCCCGCGACAATATCCATCCGCAACCGCGTCCGCCGCTACCCGAACTGCCACGCCCAACGGTTACCGCACCCTTCTGGGAAGGATTGCTCTGATGGCAACGACCTTGCACGAGCTGCACCGCCCTCTTGGTAGCACCGGGCTCAGCGTGTCACCGCTGGGCCTGGGCACGGTCAAGCTGGGTCGCGACCAGGGCGTCAAATATCCCAACGGTTTTCGCATTCCGGATGATGAGCAGGCGCGCCAACTGATCGCACTGGCCCGCGATCTGGGCATCAATCTGATCGACACCGCGCCCGCCTACGGGCTCAGCGAACAACGTCTGGGATCGTTATTGCAGGGCCAGCGAGACCATTGGGTGGTGGTCAGCAAGGTCGGCGAAGAATTCGTCGATGGCCAATCGCACTTTGATTTCTCGCCTGCCCATACCCGACGTTCAGTCGAGCGCAGCCTCCAGCGGTTGCGGACCGACCGCATCGACCTTGTCCTGGTGCACTCGGACGGACGCGACCTGGAAATTCTCCAGCACAGCGGCGTCTACGAAACCCTCGCCGATCTCAAGTACGAGGGCAAGATTCTCGGCTACGGACTGTCCGGCAAGACCGTCGAAGGCGGCCTGTTCGCGCTCGAACAGGGCGACTGCGCGATGGTGACCTACAACCTCAACGAGCAGAGCGAGCGGCCTGTTCTGGACTACGCTCAGTCACACGCCAAGGGCATCCTGGTCAAAAAAGCGCTGGCCAGCGGGCACGTCTGCCTAAAAACCGGCGAAGATCCGGTGCGAGCGAGCTTCGAACTGCTGTTCGCGCATCCAGGCGTTGGCGCCGCCATCATCGGCACCATAAACCCGAACCACCTGTCAGATAACGTGCGTACCGCTGCAGCGGTTTTGTCCCAACAACGATAATCACGGCCCTACGGCCGCCTACGTCAGGAGGAGCCGAATGCCGCGCGTGTTGATCCGCAAGAACCCGAGCACGTTCAAAACCCTGCCATTGCTCGTCGAGGCCAACCCCGAAGGCTTGCGGTACCAGAGCCTCGGGCGGCCGCTCAATTTCAGCGAGATGCTCGAGCGCCGCCGCCCCGTGGTCGTTGACGATCCGAGCCGCTTCGATATCGAACTGGCCAACCTCGGAGTGTCGGTACGCCTAACGCTTTGCTGGCAGGGGCGGGAGTATTGGGTACTGGTGCGCCAGCAACGCCAGGACCGCGGTGACGTCGTGCTCAAGTTGATTTCCGGTTACGTGCCAGCTCATGAGCTCAGCCTGCCGCTGCTGACCGCGATTCACGAAGTCGCTGAAGAATGCCTGCTGGAAACGCCCGAAGGCTGGCTCGCCGGGCGATTTGGCGATACCTGGCTGCCCGCACCTTACCAAGGCAGCCTGCGTTATCGCGAGGCGGTGCATTTCAATCTGGCTTCGTTATCCGGATCGGCCAAACCGGTGCAATGCGGCCAGATGACCTTGATGGAACGCCCGCGGGCCTATGTCCATCTACCAACCGCTTCCCTGCAACTGATCTACGACATGCGCCTCGATCTGCCGAAGGAAACCCGCGAACTCAGCCTGTTTCATGTCGACGAGCGGCTCGAGGGCGACAAGCTGATCGCCCAACTGGACCGTAGCCGGCCCGACCTCTATCTGGTCCCGCTGCATGAAGGCCAGCCGCAGGAGCAGCTCTTGCACCTGCGCAACGGCCAACTCACCACGCTAGGCACGCGGGGACTATGGCTAGCCGAGAGCTTTACGCAGCAGGAGGGCTGGGTGGTTCGCGATGAGCGCATCCGCTGGAGGGAATGGTGGGCGGCGAGGCCCGCGGCCGTGACGCGCTGAGAGGCCCGCCAACCTTGAAGGAGCAGGCCATGCCTGCGAACAAAAGCCATATACGGCGCGGAGTTCTTCATGGGCATGACCCACTCCTACGCAGGAACAGTACGAGCTCACTCTACCGTCCGCTCCGGAGCACGACCGTAGCGCTTTGCGCATGGTTACGCTCGGCCGTTTACAACCCCTCTAGGCCTTGCGAATCCTCTCGACGATCGCCGTGGTCGAGCTGTTCTCGACCAGCCCCAGCACCTTCACCTCGCCGCCATAGGCGGTGACCAGATCCGCCCCGACCACCTGATCCACGCCGTAGTCGCCGCCCTTGACCAGCACGTCCGGCCTGACCTTGGCGAGCAGTTTTTCCGGCGTGTCTTCGGCGAAGCAAACGACCCAGTCGACAGCACCGAGGCCTGCCAGCACGGCCATGCGCCGATCGACCGAATTGATCGGCCGGCCCGGCCCCTTCAGGCGACTCACCGAGCCGTCATCGTTGACCGCAACGACCAGTCGATCGCCCTGCGCGCGGGCCTGCTCCAGATAGGTCACATGACCGGCGTGCAGAATGTCGAAGCAGCCGTTGGTGAAAACGATCTTCTCGCCTTCGGCGCGGGCGTCCTCGATCGCGGTGAGAAGTTGCTCGAGCGTCATCACCCCGCGCTCTGAACCCTCCTCGCGCTGCACGGCACGGCGCAGCTCAGGCGCACTGATGCAGGCGGTGCCCAGCTTGCCAACCACGATACCGGCGGCCAGATTGGCCAACGCCACGGCCTGCGGCAGCTCCTCCCCCGCAGCGATGGCTGCCGCCAGGGTCGAAATGACGGTATCGCCAGCTCCGGTGACATCGAACACCTCACGTGCGCGCGCCGGCAAATGCAACGGAGAGTGCTCCGGACGCAGCAGCGTCATGCCATGCTCGCCTCGGGTTACGAGCAAAGCATCAAGCTCCAGCTGTTGCATGAGCTCAGCGCCCTTGGCCACCAGCTCGACTTCGTCAGCGCATCGCCCAACGATGGCCTCGAACTCGCCGAGATTCGGCGTAATCAGCGAGGCGCCACGATAGATTTCGAAATCCTTGCCCTTGGGATCGGCCAGCACCGGAATGCCACGGCGGCGAGCAGCCTCGATCAGCGCCTGATGATTCTTCAGCGCGCCCTTGCCGTAATCGGACAGCACCAGCACTCTGACGCCAGCCAGCAATCCTTCGACGTCCTCGAGCAATGCTCCAGCATCGGTTTCGAAGGCTTCCTCGAAGTCCATGCGCAGCAGTTGCTGGTGGCGGCTCATCACCCGCAGCTTGACGATGGTCGGCTGATGCTCGATGCGCTGGAAATGCGCTTGCACACCGGCTGCGGCCAGACTGTCGGCCAGGCTTTGGCACGCTTCATCTTCACCGGTTACCCCCACCAACGCAGCCGGAGCGCCCAGCGCCGCGATGTTCAGCGCGACGTTGGCCGCACCTCCGGGACGGTCCTCGATCTGCTCGACCTTGACCACCGGCACCGGCGCCTCCGGCGAAATCCGCGACGTGCCGCCATGCCAGTAGCGATCGAGCATGACATCGCCCACTACCAGAACGGGGGCTTGGTCGAAACGGGGCATGGACAGTTTCATGAGGGCTCCGGGGCGGAAGAAAAAACGCTGCAAAGCATAGCAGCATGGGACTGGCGAATTCTTGCCGTAAACACAGGGAGAGCATGGCGATTGCAGAGCGTTGCGGACCTGCGGCGCAGTGAACCGGCCGAACCTGACAGACCTTGGCCTGCGTCATTCGGCAGGTCCACCGTTCAGCCTAGGCCTCGCCCTCATCCTTGAACTGTGTTGCGTGCAACCTGGCATAGGCGCCATTGGCCACAAGCAATTCGGCATGCGTACCACGCTCGACGATACGCCCCTGCTCCATCACCAAAATGAGATCGGCCTTTTCGATGGTACTCAGGCGGTGCGCTATCACCAGCGTGGTGCGCCCCGTCATCGCATGATCCAGCGCACCCTGGATGTGCCGCTCGGATTCGGTGTCCAGCGCCGAGGTCGCCTCGTCCAGAATCAGTACCGGCGCGTTCTTCAACAGCGCACGGGCGATGGCCAAGCGCTGACGCTGGCCGCCGGACAGCAGTACGCCATTTTCTCCAACTTGGGTCTGGTAACCCTCAGGCATCTGCTCAATGAATTCATCGGCGTAGGCGTCGCGGGCCGCACGCTGGATATCTTCCAGCGGTGCGCCGGCCAGATCGCCATAGGCGATGTTATTGGCAACCGTGTCGTTGAACAGCGTGACCTGCTGAGTGACCAACGCGATATGCCGGCGCAGATTGCGCAGCCTGTAACTTTGAATATCCGCTCCATCCAGCAAAATCTGCCCTTGATCATGGTGATAGAAGCGAGGAATCAGATTCGCCAGGGTCGACTTGCCGCTGCCAGATCGTCCGACCAGCGCCACCATCTGCCCCGGCTCCACCGAGAAATTGATATCATGCAGCACCTGCTTATCGGTGCCGGGATAAACGAAACTCAGGCCACTGACGTCGAGACGCCCATTGACCCGATCACGCTCAAGCGTACCGCTATCGATTTCCTGGGCCTCGTCCAACTGTTCGAAAATGCTCTCTGCACCAGCCACACCCTTCTGAATCGTCGAACTGACTTCCGAAAGCTGCCGGATCGGTTTTGGCAACAGGCCCGCCAGCGTGATGTAGGCCACCAGATCGCCCGCCGATGCATCCCCGCGCAACAACAGAACCAAGAACATTAGCAGCGCCATCGCACTGTAGATAACCAACTGCAGGGTTGGCGTATAGACCGCGTTAGTCTTGACCATGCGCAGCTGCTTGGCGGTGTTATCCGTGCTGGCGCCGAAGAAGCGATGCTGCTCGTAGCTCTCGCCGCCAAAACTGCGCACGACTCGGTAGCCCTGAATGGTTTCGGAAGCGACATGGGTGACATCACCCATCGCGACCTGAATCTTCTTGCTCTGCTTGCGGAATTTCTTGCTGGCGCTGGAAACCATGACACCAATGACGGGAAGAATCGCCACCATCACCATGGTCAGCTTCCAGTTCATCCAAAGCAGCGTGCCAAATAGGAAAATGACGGTCATGCCTTCTCGCACCACAACCTTGATCGCATCAGTCGCTGCACCGGTGACCATCGTCACGTTATAGGTGATACGCGAAATCAGATGGCCGGAGTTGTGGCTGTCGAAGTAGCGATTGGGCAGCGTCAGCAGGTTGTTGAACAGCGCGACGCGCAAGTCATGAACCAGGCCCAGCGAAACCTTGGCTAGAAAATAATTGCCGAAAAATGAGCCAATGCCCTGCATCAACGCAATGAGCACGATCAACAACGGCACGGCCTGCAGGAGCTTCAGCTCGGCCAGCCATTCCAGCTCTTTCAGGTGAGGCACCTGGGCGAAAAAGCTAGCATCCGGGTTATTCAATCCATCGACGAAGAACTTGAGGATGTAGCCCAGCATCGGCTGGGTGGAGGCGAAAAGGAGGAAGCCGAGAAGGCTAATTGCGAATAGCCCCCAATAGGGGAGCACGTAGCGCAGCAACCTCAGGTAGATGCTTAGACTTGAAGCCGTGTCGGCCTTCAGGGGTGAGCCACTCATAGGAGAATGCAACTCATATGTCGAAGGGCGGAAATGGTAGCACAGTGAGGTAGCCGACCCTGCCCTCAGCCCCAGCGCTAGACCCACCGGCAGCCAAGTCAAGAACCACTCGGGGCGAGGAGAGTCCCACAGGTTCGCGCCATCGAACAATAGCGCCATTGTGCTGAACAACAGCATACCCAACAACACGCTACCAAGAGTCGTTGACCGCTCCTGTATCGCGATGGCAAAGCTGCGACCCCAGATTGCCAACCAAAGCACGAGACCGGGAAGTCCAAGCTCTAAAGCCACATGGGTAAACAGGTTATGAGTATGGTCGAACATGCGCCCCAAGGCTTCGACTTGGTACTCGCTCCCCAACCCTAAACCCAGCCAGGGCCGATCAGCGACCATTCCTAGGCTTGCAGCGAAGATTTCGGGGCGATAAGAGGTGCCTCTAGCGACCACATAGTTGCCAAATAACCAGTAACCGACGGCAGCCACCAAAAGTAGCAAGACGGCCGCGATCAAACCGGCCCGTCCAATCCGCCAAACAGGCATCAACAGCACACTGGCCAGCAGGGCAACCCATACACCACGGCTCTGTGTCATCACGATGAACGTAAAAAGCGCCAACAAACCGGCCGCCCAGACCACCCGCAGCGCAGTCCGCCTGGGTGGCAAACAGAACCACCAGATCAGCGCCATGCCAAATACATAGCCGCCGATAATCGGATGATCGAGCAGGCCGAACCCCTGCGCCCGCCATGCCCAGGGCTTCGCCTCGAGCCCATAGCGCTGTATCAGCGCGGCCAGCGCAGCAAGTGCCAGACCGAAACCAGCCCACCGCAGGACAGAGACGACACGCGATGGTATCTGCCCTAGGCAAACCAAACCCAGTAGGAAAAACAGCACATAAAACAGTCGTTTGGCTTCGCGCGCAGGCTCCTCGGCAGTACTCCAGAACACGCTGATTGCAGCCCACGCGACCAATGCAAACAATGCCGCCACAAGCGGCTTTTCCTGCCGCCAGAGGTCGAGTAGCAATGCGCGATAAGACCAGGACGACCAGATAGCTGGAATCCAGAACAGAACAATCAAGCCTTGTTGGTAAAGCTTAGCCGTCGAAATCCACGTTATACCAAGCAAAAACCAGAGCAAACCCAGCGTCAGCCAGGCCAGCCCTATGCGACGGCTATCCATATTACCCCTTCGGAAAACAGCAAAATGCGCCAGTATCAGCGATGTTAGAATGCACGTCCTGCTCGACGTTCGTACACTGCTTAAGGCCCTCTCCACAATGCACGTAAGCCAATTATGCCAGCGAGACTTGCAACAGCTCACCCATAATGCGGCCGTTCTCGAGGCGGATGGCCTGGGCCCTAAAGTCCTGCAGCTTGAGAACGGTCAGTTTCTAAAAATCTTTCGTCGTAAGCGCTGGCTATCCTCAGCACTTTTACGTCCTTACTCGCGCCGCTTCGCCAATAACGCCGAACGCCTCCAGGCTCTTGGCATCGCCACGCTGAGCGTCCAGGCGCTATACGAGCTTCCCGACAAGTCGGCCAGCGCGGTGCTCTACGCCCCGCTGCCAGGCAATTCGCTAACTCAGCTCGCCAAGCAGCCTGAATTCAGCTGGACGCCGATCTTGCCTGAACTGATCCGCTTCGTACGCGAGTTGCACCGCAAGGGCATCTACTTCCGCTCGCTGCATCTGGGCAATATCGTCCTCACCCCGCACGGTTCGCTGGGGCTGATCGATATCGCCGACATGCGTTTCCTGGGTCGATCTCTACCTAATCACATGATCCGACGCAACCTAGCGCACTTCAGCCGATACCTGGAACGTGAAAAATTTCAGAACGCCTTTCCGTTTTCGCAGTTCTACGATGCCCTGACCGGGTCCGCGTCATTGGTCAGCAGTTCCGCATAGCTGTTGCAGAACTGCTCCCAGGCGACCTCCGGTGCGAGCTGATGATCCTGCTCACCGGCGAGCGATCGCCGATCCGAATCGAGTACGTGCTCAATGGCCGCGACCCAGCCGGACACATCGTTCGGCGAGACGTAAATACCTCTGAGCCCCAACTGCTCGACGAAGACCGGTAGATCACTGGCCACAACCGGCACATGCGCCATCACCGCTTCCTGTAAAACCAAACCCAACCCCTCGCTGCGGGACGGGATCAACATCACGTCGAACGCCTGGTACAGCTGTGCAGCGTCCTGGCGATGCCCCGCCAGCGTCACCATTCGCTCCAGGCCCAGGCACCGGATACGTGACTCTAGTTCCGGTCGCTGCTCCCCGTCGCCCACGAGCACCAGGTGGATGTCCGTCCGCGTGCGCGACAACTCTCTCAGCACATCGAGCATCGGCAGAAAGCCCTTTTCCTCGACCAGCCGTCCGACCGCGCCCAGGACAATGCATGCGCTATCAACGCCCAACCTCATCCTGGCTTCGTCGCGGGAAATCAGTGCCTGCTTGAATGTGTGCGGATTCATCGCCGTTCGCGTAGCGGATACTGTTCTCCCCAGCTTCGCGCCCAGGGATTCGGCGAGCGCCTCGGACACCGCGACGAGCTTCAGGCGATGCGCAGCGATCGCGCTGAACAACCTCGAGTCGCTGCGGCGTATGCGGCTCTGCCCATGGAAGACTACGATGACCTGAATGGAGGGGTTCAGCCTCGCCACCACCGGAATGATCAGCCGTGCCACGCCAATGCCATCGAGCAACAACGCTTTCGGATTGACCCGTTCGATCTCGCGGGCGAGGCGCCGCTGTAGCCACCACTGCGAAAGCTTCCAAACACCCCGGCCTTTGAGCGCCTTCGCGCTCAACCGCCAATGCAGCGTTTGCCCGCAACCCGGATCCCTCGCAGCCTCTCGGCCCATCAGCATCCAGGTGTGGACCCCTCTCTTATCAGCCACGAGGGAAAGGATCTGCTCATGCACCTGATGGATCGAGGCATGCGCGTTGCCCGAAGACCACACGATACTGACGATGCTCAAGCCGAATACTCCAGCATGATGGCTCCGGGATTAAAGCGAGTCATCGGTACCCGCTCTCCGCTCGGTAGCGGCAAACACGCCGTCAAACGTGCGAAACCCTTGCTCGGTAACGCACCACGATGGCTGAGCGGCGAGATCGCCAGGTTGCATCAGCAGTTCTGGGGAACGGCCGGACCACTTGGCGTTCTTCCAGGTTATGAAATGGAAATAGGGAAAATCTCGCGCACCATCCCGGTTGTTGGTCAGCCGCCCGTCGCTCCAGATCCAGCAATCGGGGAAATCGAAGCCACCGCTGAGCCATGGAACCCGCGCGTGCGGCGTGCTGAACGCCTCGTTGAATTCACTGCATCGACGCCACGGATTGAAGCGGTCGGCGACCCGCCGAAGCGCCTCGGGCCAGTTTTTTCGTCGAATGAACAATCGACTGAACGCCGCTTCGTCGAATGCGCGGTGCTCGGGATTTTCGAAACAGGCCTGCCAGCCGGGAACGCGCATGAACGCTTGGCGCATACGCTCGTTATTGCGCAGCAAACACAAATGCCCCGAAACGCGACGTGCGTGGGTAGACAGCAGATCGTATCGTACGAGCCGCTCCTCTGAAAAATAGCCGCGCAGGTCACCGTAGACGAGATCGATATCGCTGAACCCCCAGAAGTCGAAGCCATCCAGATACTCGGCGTGGATATGCCCTAGCGCAGGCTTGATATCGCAGAGCTTGTAAGGATTGGTCGGCTTGAAGCATATGCCCAGACGCTCGCTGACCAATTGACAGTAGTCAGCAAACGAAATCGGTACGATCCGTACGTTATCCGGAAGGTCGTCTGGCGTTCCGCAATCGCTGAAAAAGAGCCAGTCGATATCGGCGTTCCGCTTGCAGGTCTGCAGGAAAAACGGCATCCAGAACGGCCATCGGCCGAAATAGGGAATCAGCAAGCGAATACGTGATTGATTCACTTTAGCCTCCAGTACAGGCGCAGTCGATCCCACAGGCCCATCGGCGGGCGGTCCCGCAACGGCTTATCCAACGACTGGACGATACGCTGCCCGATGCGCGAGAAACTGTACTCCCGCTCCGCCAAGGCCCGACCCGCAGAAGCGATGCGCGCCGCCAGGTCGGGATCCGAACGCAACATCACCAGCTTGCTTCGCAGCTCATCGACACTGCGGTAAAGCACCAGGTTTTCCATATCGACGAAACCCAGCGCCTTGTTTTCCGCTTCGCCCTGATCCCACGCCAGCAATACACAACCGCAAGCCATAGCCTCGAAGTTCTTGATCATGTATTCGCCCATGCCGACGTCGGCACTGACGAAGAAGCGAATACGATTGAGGGTATTGCAATAGTCTTCGCCGGAATTGGTGCGTGTAACGACCAGATCTTCGACTTTTGCCAGCTCATCGAGTAACGCCTTGCGCTCGCTATAGGCGCCGCTTTTGGTGCTGCCGACGAAGGCCAGCTCGATATCTCGCTCCTGCCTCAGATCGCGCAGCGATGTCTGGTCGTAACCCTTGGGGACGAAGACTGCATCGAAACCTTCCTGGCGAAGCCGCTCGCTGACCATGAAACCAGAGCTGATTACACGCACCCACGGCAAGCGCCGATAGTGTGCGCTGAACTTCCCGGTGTATTTGCAGGTGATGTAGTTCTGATAAGCGTCGTGCTCCAGTATCACCAGATTCGGCACACTGCGAATGAAGCCAACTTGCCGAATCTCCTGCTTGAAGCGCACGAAGAACACAATGCGGTTATACCCTTGCGGGTTTACGCTCTCGGCGAAGTAGCGCTTCAAATTGGCCTGTTCATTACGACTCAGCCACCGAGTGTCGCATTCACAATTATGCGCAATACTTTCATACAAGCGGTCAAGCATGACGCGCTGTTCTTTTTGCACAAGTAGCAGAACTGTCAGCATTGGACGGTCTTCCATAAATCAGCCAAGCGTACCGCCCTGCCGATACCGTAGTTTGTCGAACTGCGAGCGCAAACGCGCCATCGGCAGCACGAAACGACTCTCTCGACGACCCATGGAATGCTTGGATGAGAAAGTTTCCTCGACCAACTCCCCATTCAGTCGAACCCGAGATGCCCGCATGTCAAGTGTGCGCACCAAAGCGCCAGCCTGGCCCACGGAGAAACGCAGCAACCGTTCGGCATGCAGACCACGCTGCTCCTGCAGACAGAAAGGAATCATAAGCTCTGCACGACGACCGTAAGCGGCATAGACGTCACGACCGCAAACAGCAAAACGATCGTTCAGACCGTTCCACCATTGCCAATGGGGGATGTAGACCGCGCGGCGGTCTGATGCACAGGCGCTGAGCACGAACCTGGGCAGGGCATCGTGATAGAGCAGATCGGGACGTACGAAAAGCACGACGTCGGGATCAAACCCATCGACCAGCGCAGTTACCGCATGCAGAGAGTTCAACTGATGTATCAGATTGGACAAGGACTTGAAATCGTCCCGCCATACATCCCCGTGTTTCTTGATCTCGTCGAAATCCCAGCGCTTCAGACAGGCGCCCGCTTCCTCAAGGCGACCGTCCATACGAGCGAAAGGCAGATAATTGGACTCGCCAATGAAACCGTTCTCCCCAGACCTCGGGTTATTGACCAGCTGGGGCTCGTAAAGGTGGTAGTAAGACCGCACCTGCGCATTGCCTGGCAGGTGCTGATAGATGTTCTGCTCAATAGACGGAAAGCAGATGGAACTGTTGCGGGGAATTCCGAAAAATGCGACTGCTATTTTCATGAATCATTCAACGCGTAAGACCGCATACTGCGCAGCGCTAGGTCCATACTCAACGGCACGTTGCAAGCACGGTCGAAAATCTGGCTATACGCTGGCGAAGTTAAAGAAGCATGGCGCTGCCTTCTAGTAACTTTCGATTGTTTGAATCCTCGGTTAGCAGGCGTGCAATCGTCGATCATCCGTGAAAGAACCCTTTCGACAAGATCGCATTGAAATCACGCTGCGCACGTGCATCGGAAAAACGTTCGGTGAGATGCTCGAGAGTCGTGGCTGTCGGTCGAGCCAAACCAGTATCCGGTTGTGCCGCTGCCACCAACTCAGCGGCTAACGCATCGCTGTCCCCCAAAGGAAATACCTTTCCGATGCCCTCCACTACTTCACGCCCACCGCCACAATCGGTGCAGACCACCGGCACCTCTGCCGCCATGGCTTCAAGCAGCACCATGCCGAATGGCTCGTGGTCAGAGGTCAACGCAAAGAGATCGAACGCTTTGAAGTAGCGCCTGCCGTGCCGCACTTGTCCGAGAAGTCGCACCTGATCTGCGATATTCAGGTCCTTGGCCAGTTGGCGAAGCGGCACTTCCAACCGGCCGCTACCCATGATCACGAGCAGGCTGCCGGCGGGCAGTCGTGGCAATGCCTGGGCGAAACCTCGTATCAGGGTGGCCTGATCCTTGTCGGGGTGCAGGCGGCCGGCGTTGCCAACTACCCAGGCATCCGGAGGCAGCCGCAGCGCCGTACGGGCATCGAGGCGGGAGACCTGCTCGGCCTGCACGGCGGCGACGTCGATGCGATTGTAAAGGGTTTCGATACGCGCGCTTTCCCAGCCGGGGAGACCAGCACGCATCTCGTCACGCACCGCATTGGAAACGCCGAGCAGCAGCAAGCGAGCACGAAAACGATTGACGAACCAGCGGCGCATGGGCCGGCTATAAACGCCGAAGGCATGATGTACGCCAATCACCGGCAGCCCGGTCGCCAGCAACGCAATGTAGATCGGTTTGAACCGATGAGCGATGCAGAACCGATAATCTCGCTTGGCCGCGATGCTGCGAAGCCGGCGCATGGCACCGACTTTGAGCCCACGCACATCCTTGCTGTCGTAGCCGAGAAAGATCACCTCATCCGAAGCCGAACCGCGAATGACCTCGTCGCTCGGCGACCCGGTCAGGTAGACGGTACAGACCTTGTACGGCGTGCCTGTGAAAAGCGCGGCGTACTGACGCGCACAATCCAGAAACGGGCCGTCATAGCCATGGCAGAACTGCAAAACCCATGGATCGGACGCTGTCATTCCAGCTTGTCGCCTTTCACAACCAATATATCTTCCATGATCAAATACTGCAGATCCGACCCATAGAACATATTCAACGCATCGGTCGGCGAGCAGATCATCGGCTCGCCACGACGGTTGAGGGAGGTGTTCAGCGAGACGCCGTTGCCGGTGAGCTTTTCCAGTTCCAGCATCAGATCGTACCAGCGCGGATTGTATTCGCGCTTGAGCACCTGGGCGCGAGAGGTGCCGTCTTCGTGGACGACTTCGCTGACGCGTTCTTTCCACTCTTCATTGACTTCGAAGGTGAAAGTCATGAACGGGCTGGGATGGTCAACCTTTAGCATCTGCTCAGCCACGGTATCGAGCATTGAGGGGCAGAAAGGTCTCCAGCGCTCGCGGAACTTGATCTGCTCATTGATGCGGTCGGCCACGCCCGGAATGCTCGGGCAGCCGATGATGGAACGGCCACCGAGGGCGCGCGGACCGAATTCCATACGCCCCTGGAACCAGGCCACCGGGTTGCCATCGACCATGATCTTGGCGATACGCTCGGGCACGTCGTCGATCTTCTGCCACACCGGCTGGCTGGGGTGGCGCGCACAGGCAGCGATGACGTCCTCGTTGCTATAGGACGGGCCGAGGTAGACGTGCTCCATCTTCTCCACCGGCACGCCGCGCTGGTGCGAGACGTAGGCGGCAGCGCCGACCGCGGTGCCAGCATCACCGGAGGCGGGCTGGACGAACAGCTCTTTCACTTCGGGGCGGGCGATGATTTTCTGGTTCAGCTTGACGTTGAGCGCGCAACCTCCGGCGAAGGCGATCTTGCCTGTCTCGCGAATGATGTCACCCAGGTAATAGTCCAACATCTCAAGTGCCAGCTTCTCGAACAGTGCCTGCATGCTGGCGGCGTAATGGATGTAGGGATCGTCGGCGATATCGCCTTCGCGCTTGGGACCGAGCCAGTCGATCAGCTTGGGCGAGAAGTAGAAGCCCTTGCCCTTTTCCTTGTAGCGACGGAAACCGATGACGTTGGCGTAGTCGGTGTTGATGGTCAGTTCGCCGTTCTCGAATTTCGCCAGACGGGAAAAATCGTACTTAGCCGCATCGCCGTAGGGCGCCATACCCATGACCTTGAACTCGCCGTCGAGCATCTCGAAGCCGAGGTATTCCGTGATCGCACCGTACAGGCCGCCCAGCGAATCCGGATCGTAGAATTCCTTGATCTTGTGGATCTTGCCGTTCTCGCCCCAGCCGAAGAAGGTGGTGGCGTACTCGCCCTTGCCGTCGATGCCGAGGATGGCGGTCTTCTCGGTGAAGCCGGAGCAATGGTAGGCGCTGGAGGCATGGGCCAGGTGATGTTCGACCGGCTGCAGCTTGACCTTCTTCAGGTCGAAGCCGAGCTGCTGCAGGCACCACTGGATGCGCTTCTTGTAGCGGTGATAGCGGCGATTGCCCATGAGGATGGCGTCCAGCGCGCGGTCCGGCGCGTACCAGTAGCGCTTGGCGTAGTGCCAACGGGCCTTCTCGAAGATGCTGATGGGCGCGAACGGAATCGCCACCACATCGACGTCGCTCGGCTTGATCCCGGCCTGCTCCAGGCAGAACTTGGCCGACTCGTAGGGCATGCGGTTCTTGGCATGCTTGTCGCGCACGAAGCGCTCTTCTTCGACGGCGGCGATCAGTTTGCCGTCGATGTACAGCGCGGCGGAAGGATCATGACTGAGGGCGCCGGAAAGGCCGAGAATCGTCAATGACACGGGTTGGAAGCCTCTTAAAAGCAGCTTGAAGCTTGAAGCCGGAAGCTCGAAGCAACAGCGAATATGTCTAGTTCAACCCCAGAGGGCTTTTCTTCCAGCTTCAAGCTTCTGGCTTCAAGCTGTCCTTCGGTAAACGTGCATCCAGTAACCGACATAGCGCTGAGTCGGCTGGCCAGTTGCGCAGAAACCGCGCACGGTCCTTGGCATAGGCGCGGGCGAAGCTGGTATCGCTACTATGTTGCTGCGCAGCGTCCAGGTCGATTAGCGCCCAGCGATCCTGCTCCCAGAACAGGTTGGTGCCTTTCATATCGCCATGGCTGATGCGCTCGCGCAGCATGGCTTCGAATAGCTGATCCAGCGCCACCAATTCGGACTCGGGCGGTGAACTGGAGAGATACGGCTGGAAACGAGCGATTATATCCTCGCCTGCGCTGTATTCGGTAACTAGGTAACTGCGGCGGCGCAGGCCCAGCCAACGCAACTCCAGCATCGCCAGCGGCCGGGGCGTGGCGATGCCGAGAAATGCCAGGCGATTGCCTTCTATCCAGCTGTGCCAAGCGCGGCTCGGCCGCCAGCAACGCCGCAGCCAGTGCGCCAGTCCTTTGATGTTGTAGCGTTTGATGACCAGTTGCCGTCCAGACTGCTCGGCCAGGGCCACGGTCGAACTACCGCCCAGTTTCAGCGCCCGTCCTGCTTCGACAGCCTCATCCGGCGCAGCCAGAAGCTCACGCAGCGCCGGCTCATCCTCACGGCGCAGGACACGCAATTGACCGAGGCTGCGGCTTACGCTGAATAAGGAACAATCACGCCCGAGCTTGCCAAGGTAATCGCGCAACCGCCAACACCGAACGCTGGCGATTTCTCGCAGCAAGGCTTCCAGCGGCAGCGCATGCTCGCCGTTGACCAAGACGTAATGCACAAGCAACGCCTCGATATGCGGTTCGAGGCTGGCAGGCAGCTGGGCAAAGAAGACGCCAAGGTTCGCCAGCACTTTGTCACGATCAAGCGGTTGGCCCGGTGTCTGCGCCTGCACGCCGCCGCCATCGATGAGATACAGCCGCCCCTCATGGCGCAACAGGTTGTCCAGGTGCAGGTCGCTCTGCCACAGGCCGCGGGAATGCAAGCGCGCCACAGCGCCCAGCGCTTCACCCAGCACCGCCTGCTGCGCATCGGATAACAGCGGCTGTTGCGCCACATCGCGCCAGGCCTGTTCGAGGCTTTCGGCATCGGTGAGGAAGTCGAACAGCAGCCAACCGCCTTGCCCTGCCGCGAACCCCTCGACGAGCAAAGCGGGTGTGGTCATCCCCTGCTCGGCCAGTAACCGTGCGCCTCGCCGCTCACGCTCGAAGTGGCGCTCGGCCTTGCCACCGACCAGCAGTTTGGCCAGCACGTCACGGCCCTGCCATTGCGCCTTGGCGACATAGCGTTGCCCTGGCAATACGCGCATCCACCGCTGCAACGTCAGCTCGCCAGCGGGTAGCGTCACGTTCAAGGGCAAAGCCGGCGAGCGCCCGGCTCGTGCGAGTTCCGTCAGATTCATGAACGCGCGCCCTTGCTTTGCCGATGACTGGCAATACGCTCCAACAAGGAATCGATGACCGGAGCACGGGCATCCTTCTTGAGATAGGCCTCGGCGGGGTTTAGCTCGGCTCTCATTCACGCCCCTCGAAGTACTTGAGCACCTGGTCGATCAACGCGCGGTCAGCCGATACCAGACGCGGGCGTTGCTGGTATTGCAGGTAGAAACGAAGCCGCTGAGTGCGGCTCAGGTGATACTTGGCGACTTTATCCAGGCAGGCCAGATCCTTGACGATGCGTCGGCGCAGCAGCGGCCCCCGCCAAAAGTCGCCGGACGGACAATCGATCAGAAACAGCTCACCGGCGCCGTTGACCAGCAGGTTGCGCCATTTCAGGTCGTTATGGGCGAAGCGATGGTCGTGCAGGGTACGGGTCGCAGATGCCACCTGCCGGCTGATGCGCTCGACCCAGCTCCGGTCGCCCAGGCGTGGGTCGTTGCCTTTGGCCAGCGCCGCCATGTCCAAGGTATCTGGTACTTCCAGGGTGATCAGCGCGCCGCGCGCGAATGCACCAGCGCGGCGTTCCATACCCCAGGCCACCAGCGGCGCCACGGGTATGCCCCAGCGCTCGAAATGCTTGAGGTTTTGCCATTCAGCCTTGACCCGCGGACGCCCCAGGTAGCGTCGCAGATTCTTACCCGCTGCCCAGTAGCGTTTGATGTAATAGCGCAGGCCGTCGTATTCGACGCGGATCACCTCGGAGAGCGGGTCGCGCGCGATCGGCTCGCCTTCAAGCGCAAAAACCGTATCCAGACTGGCAAACGCGTGTGCCGCGCCGGCCGTAATGTCGCCGACGACCCGCCAGCCACTCATTGAGCACCCGGCGCGTACTTGCGCTCATAACGGCTTTGAAGCCTGTCCGCCTTGCTTTCCAGCCAACGCAGCAACGGAGCCTCGTCACGCAGAGCCTCGCGCAGCGGACGCTGGAAATAGGTCTGCAGAAAACGCAGTTTGTCGCGACGGGTCAGGCCGATGCCCAATGCCGAAAAATACAGCCCGGCCAGATCCTTGTTGCGCCAGCGACGCGGCGTCTGTGTACGGGTCTGGGCGCGGTGCAGATCGATCAGCGACAGTCGAAAATCCTGGGCCATTACTGGCTTGTCGGTGTGCAGCAGGAAGTGACAGATATAGAAGTCCCGATGATTGACCCCGGCGCGATGCATGGTGCCGGCCATGTGCGCGACTTCGGCGATCAGCGCACGCTTGAGCGGCGGCTCAGGCGGATTCTGCAGCCAATCGGCGCTGTAATCCTCGAGGCTGATCGTCGGCGCCAGCTCCTCGGTGATGATGAAGGAGTGCTGCGCCGCAGGATTTCCACCACGCTCGCCATAAGCCACCGCGGTCATGGTCGGCACGCCCGCTTGATGCAGTCGCTGAATGGCCCGCCACTCTTGCCCGGCGCCCAGTACTGGCGCCTTGGCAGTGCTCAGGTTCTTGAAAATCTCGCCCCAGCCGATCCCGCGGTGGATCTTGACGAAAAACCCACGCCCATCGACCTCGGTACGCAAGGTGCGGCGGCCTTCCAGTTCGCGGTAGACCTGGCCCTGCAATTGTTCGACGGCCTCGAACGGGTCACGCCCCGCCCAGAGCGTTTTGAAGGGCTCGGCAAGAATCAGTTTCATGGACGTTCCGCCAGAATCACGTCGGCCGCCTTCTGCGGCATCGAGTAGAGGTCCGCGGTCTCGGCATAAGCCAACGCATTTTTTGCCCAGCGCCTGCGCTGCTCATCATCAGCCAGCATGTCGGCCAGCAAACGATCTAGATCGTCCTGTTTGAACGGGCTCGGCACAACGCGCCCGCAGTCGGCATCTGCGATGTAATGCGCGTAACCGCAGACATCGGTCACCAGCACAGGTAACCCGGCGACCAGCGCCTCCAGCAGCACGGTGCCGGTGTTCTCGTTGTAGGCGGGATGGATCAGCAGGTCGGCGCCTAGAAGAAAACGCGGGATATCGCTGCGACCCTTGAGAAATTCGACCTGCGCAGAAATGCCCAACGTCTTGGCCTGGAGCTGGAAGGCCTTGGGGTCGTCCTGGCCGATAACGAACAGACGAGTGCGCTTTTTCAAGTCGCGAGGGAGGGAAGCCACGGCCTTGAGGCTGCGGTCAAGGCCTTTGGTCTTGAAGCCGGAGCCGATCTGCACCAGCAGCAACTCGTCGTACTGCAGTTCAAATTCCTCGCGAAACTCGGCGCGGATTTCTGCGGCGTTGGCAGGTGCACGGCGATCCTGAGCAATACCCGGCGGCAACAAATGAAAGCGCTCTGCCGGCGTCGCGTAGTGTTTGACGAATAACGGCTGCTGCACTTCAGAGATCATCAAGATTTCGGTCTTCGACTGTGGCGCAAACACCGCACGCTCGTATTCGGCGAAATGCTTGTAGCGCCCCCAGCGGCGATAGATCGGGTTGCGCAGGGTTTGCGCCTTGTCTTCGAAACAGGGGTCGGCCGCGTAGTAGACGTCCAAACCGGGCATCTTGTTGAAACCGATGACCCGGTCCACCGGGCGCTTCGCCAGATCCTTCTCGACCCAGGCCGTGAAGCGCTCATTGCGCGCGTGATTGAAGAGGGCCTTGACCGGCGCGATCAATACTTCGAAGCCGTCCGGCACCTCGCCTTCCCAGATCATCGCATAGACCCGGATGCCATGGCCGCGACGCTGGCACTCGAGCGCGATGCGCATGAAGTCCCGCTGCAGTCCGCCGAAAGGAAAATACTTGTAAAGAATGAAGGCCAACTGCATCAGTGCATCCCCGATGACCGCAACAGGGCCTTGAGTTCGCTTGCGACGCGCTCGGGCGAGAGGTCGTCGAAGCAGGGTTTATGACGATCGCCTTTGCCGGCATTCGGGCCGCTGGCGCACAGATGTACTTGCGAGCGCCCGTACGCACCGACACGGCCAGGGAGCGTTGGGCCGTAAAGCGAGATGCTCGGCACGTCCAGCGCCGCCGCGAGGTGACCGAGGCCTGTATCGACCGCAACACAGGCCCGCGCACCGGCAACGACCTTGGCAATTCCGCCGAGATTCAGCCGGGGCAGTACCGACACGCCAGCCAAGCCATCAGCGATGCGCTCGGCACGCGCTTTTTCGTCTGCATTGCCCCACGGCAGACGGATCGCCCAACCGAATTCGCTCATCCGCTCGGCCAGTTCGCGCCAGTACTGCTCCGGCCAATGCTTGCTCGGCCAGGTGGTGCCATGCAGGAACAATAAATAGGGGGCCTCGCCCGGCGTCGCCAGCTGGTTACGATCCAGGCCGTAGTCGGCGATCGTCTCGGGCACGGGATAGCCGAGCGATTGGGCGAACAATTGGCGTACCCGCTCCAGAGCGTGCTGGTCACGCGGCACAGCGTAGCGGCGATCATAAAAGCGCGAGGCCAGCGGTTCACGTACAGAGTCACGATCCAGACCGGCAATCGGCGCCTTGACGTAACGTGTCATCCAGGCACTTTTAAGCAACCCCTGGGCATCGATGACTAGATCGTAGCGGGCCTCGCGCAGGCGCGCCTTGAACCGCCGCCACTCACCGGAACGAAGCGTCTGCAGAGGCTGCTTGCGCCAACGGCGAATCGCCACAGGGATGACCTGTGCCACCGCCGGATGCCAGGCGGGGATTTCGGCGAAGCCCTCTTCCACCACCCAATCGAACTGGATGCCGGGAACCGCGCGCTGTGCATCGGTCACCGCCGGGAGCGTATGCACCACGTCGCCTAGCGACGAGGTCTTGATCAGCAACACCCTCACTCAGCGCACCTCGATCGACTGAGGAATCAGGCGATCCAGCGCCTCGTTCACCCTATTCGGCTCGAGCTCGCGCATGCAGTTGTTGTGGCCGAAGCGGCAGGTGCGCTCGAAACAAGGGCTACAGTCCAGGCCCAGGCGGACGACCTCGACCTGCTCGGACAATGGCGGTGTGAAGGCGGGAGACGTGGAGCCATAGATCGACACCAGCGGGCGGGCGAGCGCGGCGGCCACATGCATCAGCCCTGAATCATTGGAAACCACGGCTTCGGCACAGGACAGCAGATCGATCGCCTCGGCCAAGCTGGTTTCACCCGCGAGGTTCAGCGCCTCTTCGCGCAATCCGGGAATCAGTCGCTGACGGATATCTTCGCCCACGGCGTGATCGTTCTTCGAACCGAACAGCCAGACCTGCCAGCCTTCGCGAATCTTCGCTTCGGCCACCTTGGCGAAATGCTCGGCTGGCCAGCGCTTGGATTCGCCGAACTCGGCGCCTGGACACAGCGCCAGTACCGGCCGATCCATGCGCAGACCAAAGCGTGCCAGCGCCGCATCACGGCTCTCGCTGTCGATGCGCAGCGACGGGTTCGGATAGGGCTTGGGCAGCTCGGCGCCCGGCTCGAAGGCCAGCGCCATGAAGCGCTCGATCATCAACGGATAGCGCTGCTTGTCTAGCTTGCGGATATCGTTGAGCAACCCGAAGCGCATCTCGCCGCGCCAGCCGGTACGCTTGGGAATGCCGGCGAAAAACGGCACCAGTGCCGATTTCAGCGAGTTGGGCAGCAGGATCGCCTGCTCATACTGGCCACGCAGGCTCTGTGCGACCTTGCGCCGGGTCGTCATGTCGAGCACGCCGTGGCCGAGCGGGAAGCTCAGGGCCTGGCGGACCTCGGGCATGCGCTCAAGGATCGGACGACTCCACTCCGGCGCCAGTACGTCGATCTGGCAATCCGGATGGCGCTGTTTCAGGCAGATGAACAGCGTCTGCGCCATCACCATGTCGCCGACCCAGCTGGGACCTACGATCAGAATATTCATAAGCTGGAAGCCATAAGCTTGAAGCTGGCAGCCAGCGCGGAAGTGGTCTTCACTTCCAGCTTCTGGCTTCCAGCTTGCGGCTTACTTGACCAATGTCCGCCATTCGGCATGCGCATCGGTCTTGCCGGACACCAGATCGAAGTAAGCCTTCTGGATGCGCTCGGTGACCGGACCACGGCGGCCAATGCCGATGTTGCGGCCATCGACTTCGCGAATCGGCGTGACTTCGGCGGCGGTGCCGGTGAAGAAGGCCTCGTCGGCGATATAGACCTCGTCGCGGGTGATGCGCTTTTCCACCACCTTGATGCCCAGTTCGTCGGCCAGGGTCAGCACGGTGCCGCGGGTGATGCCGTTGAGGCAGGCGGTGACTTCAGGGGTGTAGATCACGCCGTCCTTGATGATGAAGATGTTCTCGCCCGAACCCTCCGCGACGTAGCCTTCCGGATCGAGCATCAGCGCCTCGTCGGCGCCGCCGGAGATGGCTTCCTGCAGCGCCAGCATCGAGTTGATGTAGGCGCCGTTGGACTTGGCGCGGGTCATGCTGATGTTGACGTGGTGGCGAGTGAAGGAGCTGGTGCGGACCTTGATGCCCTTTTCCAGTGCTTCGTCGCCCATGTAGGCACCCCAGTGCCAGGCGGCGACGATCACGTGGACCTTCAGGCCGCTGGCGCGCAGGCCCATGCCTTCGGATCCGTAGAAGACCATCGGACGGATGTACGCGCTTTCCAGATTGTTCTCACGAACCGCGGCGCGAGTCGCCTCGTTAATCTCTTCTTTCGAGTACGGCATCTTCATGTTCATGATGTGCGCCGAATCGAACAGGCGATCGGTATGCGCCTGCAGGCGGAAAATCGCGGTGCCAGCCGGCGTATCGTAGGCGCGCACCCCTTCGAAGACGCCCATGCCGTAATGCAGGGTGTGAGTCAGCACATGGGTGGTCGCGTCGCGCCACTGAACCATCTCACCGTCATACCAGATCACGCCATCACGATCGGCCATCGACATTGTTGCCACCTCGGAATTCGATAAATGCTCTGTTTGCAGACGAGTTCAGCTGAGCCCCAGCTCGCGCCAAAAGCGCATCACCGCGCGACGCTCGTCATGGAATTGGTCCCCACTCACCACACCGGGAAGCTTCTGCAGTGATTGCCGGTGAGCCACTGCTCGGTAGGCCTTGTAGGCGTCCTGCAGCAACCGAACCTCATCGCCGGTCATCAACCCGGCCTGCTCCAACCCGTCGAGAATGCGGATGTTATCGGTATAGCGCAGCAGTTGCGGATGCTGGTGCGACCACGCCAAAGCCGCGTATTGCACCATAAATTCGATATCCACGATACCACCGGCGTCGTGCTTGAGATCGAACGCGCCCTCTGCCTCGAAGGCCTTGTCAGCCATGCCGGCCTGAGTCGTGCGCGTGCCGAGGTTGTCGCGCATCTTGCTGCGCATCTCGCTGACCTCACGGCGCAGCTGTTCTAGATCACGCGGCCGTGCCAGTACGGCCGCGCGCACCCGCTCGAAATCTTCAGCCAACTGAGAGCAGCCAACCAACACTCGCGCACGAACCAAGGCTTGGTGCTCCCAGGTCCAGGCTTCCTGAGTCTGATAGCGCTCGAAGGCGCCCAACGAGCTCACCAATAATCCGGAAGCGCCGGATGGCCGCAGCCGCATGTCGACTTCATAGAGCTGCCCGGAGGTGGTCTGGGTGGTCAGCAGATGAATGATGCGCTGGCCGAGACGAGTGAAGAATTGCGCGCCATCGATGGGCTTGGCACCGTCGGTTTCGGCATTGGGATCACCGTCGTGGATAAACACCAGATCCAGATCAGAGCTATGGCCGAGCTCGATGCCGCCAACTTTGCCGTAACCGATGATGACGAACGACGGATCGCAGGGCGTGCCGTCAACCCGCTGCGGCTGGCCGTGACGTGCCACCGTGTGCCGCCAGGCAAGGGCCAGCACTTGTTCGAGGGTCGCTTCGGCGAGCCACGTCAAATAGTCGCTGACTTTCATCAGGGGCAAGGTGCCGGCGATCTCCGAAGCCGCCACGCGCAGCCGGTGCGCCAGCTTGAAGTGCCGCAGCGCCTCCATCTGCTGCTCCAGGTCGTCTTCCGGAATCCGCGCCAGACGCTCATGCAGCTCGGCGGCCAACTCCGGCGCCTGCGGCGGACGGAACAGTCGCCCGGCGTTGAGCAGCTCATCGAGCAGCAGCGGAAAACGCGCGATCTGCTCGGCGATCCAGGGGCTGCCCGCGCAAAGTTCCAGCAATCGCTCCAATGCATTGGGGTTTTCTGTCAGCAACACCAGGTAAGCCGAGCGCCGCGCGACCGCCTCAACCAGCGGCAGCACGCGCTCCAGCACCAGGTCCGGATCATCCTGCTCGACCGCCTGCGCCAACAGCCGTGGGATAAATGCATCCAGCCGCTCACGACCCAGGCGCTGCATGGTTCGCACCTGCTGGGCGCTACGTAGCGCGGCGAGGCGCTGGCAAGCAGCCTGACCGTCTCGGAACCCGGCGTCGGTCAGCTGGCGACAAGCGAACTCCTCGTCCCAGTCCTGCTCCCAAAGCGGCAGCCACTCGCCGCCGACCAATGCCTCGCCTTCGGCATTTTCATCCTCGTCAGGGTCAGCGATGACCTGGCGGAAATGCCAGTCGATTCGGTCGCGCCAATGCAGCAGGCGTTCATGAAAAGCCGCCCAGTTGTCGAAGCCGAGCATGAACGCCACGCGGCTGCGGTCGGTCTGGCTGTCCGGCAGCATCTGCGTCTGGCGATCATCGATGGCCTGCAGCGCATGCTCGGTGTAACGCAGAAATTCATACCCTTCGCGCAATTCCTCGACAGCTGCGGGTGGCAGATAGCCCTGTCCGGCCAGGGTTGCCAGCACTTTCAGTAACGGGCGCTGCTGCAGGCTCAGATCGCGTCCGCCATGTATCAGCTGGAAGGCCTGGGCGATGAACTCCACTTCGCGAATGCCACCAGAACCCAACTTGATATTTGCCGCCACGCCCTTGCGACGCACCTCCTGCTGGATGAGCTGCTTCATGCTCCGCAACGCGTCGATGGCCGAGAAGTCCAGGTAACGCCGATAAACGAACGGGCGCAGCATGTCGAGCAGCTCCTTGCCCGCCACCTGATCACCCGCAACGACCCGCGCCTTGATCATGGCGTAACGCTCCCAGTCGCGACCCTGGTCCTGGTAGTACTGTTCAAGCGCATTGAAGTTCAGCACCAGCGCGCCGGACGAGCCGTACGGCCGCAAGCGCATGTCCACCCGGAAGACAAAGCCATCGACGGTCGGCGCATCCAGCGCTTTGATCAGACGCTGGCCGAGGCGGAGAAAAAACTCGTGGTTATCCAGCGAACGTTTGGCGCCCACGGTTTCTCCACCCTCGGGATAGCCGAAAATCAGATCTATATCGGAAGAAAGGTTGAGTTCGTGCGCACCCAGCTTGCCCATCCCAAGGACGACCATCTGTTGCGCCTGACCACTGCGCCGGCCGGTCGGCGCCCCGAACTGCTCGCTGTGACGCGCATACAGCCACTGGTAAGCCAGGTCGACGCAGGCGTCGGCCATGTCGGACAGATCGCCACAGGTTTCAGCCAGATCCGCCTGACGGGTCACGTCACGCCAGATGATTCGTACCTGC
Source organism: Pseudomonas sp. IC_126 (assembly GCF_004331835.1). Classification (NCBI taxonomy): domain Bacteria; kingdom Pseudomonadati; phylum Pseudomonadota; class Gammaproteobacteria; order Pseudomonadales; family Pseudomonadaceae; genus Pseudomonas; species Pseudomonas sp. IC_126. The sequence goes on along the minus strand of NZ_SJSS01000002.1, from coordinate 763,638 downwards.
TGACGATTGCGAAAACGCCGCAGCAGCCTCGCCAGACTGTCCTCGCCTTCGCAGCCGGCGAGCGCCTCGGCGAGCATCGCGCGCATTTCACCGGCCCGCAGCGAGCGCTCCAATAGCCCCGACTCGGCCAGCCCCAGCAGCATTTCGTGATCTCGGCTAACCTGCTCGGTGACGAAGTCACTGGCTGCACAGACTCTGCCGAATGCCTCGCGGCGTTCCGTCGGCCATTTGCCGAAGCGCTCGCCAGCCTGCTCCGACGAGCCGCGCAACGCCGAGAGGAACGTCTCCTCGGCACGGTTGACCAATGGCAGTAGCGGCGTCGGCAATGCAACCAGCGGTGGCAGACTCATGTAAGGTTCCTTTACGCCGTGGTCGGCAGCAGGACAGCGAAAGCGCCAGGCTAGAGCCTTTGAGCGCGAGCCAGCCCGTCAAACCGAGTCGTCGCGGTTGTAGTTTTACTACGAAAGAATGTCATAGGGGGCTGAAACAGTCGCAGTTTTGTAGTAAAACTACAGAGCCCGGCTCTACCCCCGGCAAACATCCAAGAACATAAACGCACCGGCTCACGAAGCCGGCAGCGAAGCAGGCAACCGATTCTGGAAGCCTTTCCGCCCTGGAGCAAGCCATGCAAGATCTCGATCCCGTCGAAACCCAGGAATGGCTGGACGCCCTCGAGTCAGTACTCGATCGCGAAGGTGAAGACCGCGCCCACTACCTGATGACCCGGATGGGTGAATTGGCCACCCGTAGCGGCACACCCCTGCCCTACGGCATCACCACGCCCTACCGCAACACCATCCCCGTCACCCGTGAAGCGAAGATGCCCGGCGACCTGTTCATGGAGCGCCGTATTCGCTCCCTGGTCCGCTGGAACGCGCTGGCGATGGTGATGCGCGCGAACCTGAAGGACCCTGACCTGGGTGGACACATCTCCACCTTCGCTTCCAGCGCGACCCTGTACGACATCGGCTTCAACTATTTCTTCCAGGCCCCGACCGAGGAGCATGGCGGCGACCTGATCTACTACCAGGGCCACGCCTCTCCCGGCATCTACGCCCGCGCCTTCCTCGAAGGCCGCCTGACCGAAGATCAGATGCTGAATTTCCGCCAGGAAGTGGACGGCAACGGCCTGTCGAGCTACCCGCACCCGCACCTGATGCCGGACTTCTGGCAGTTCCCGACCGTTTCCATGGGTCTGGGCCCGATCACCGCGATCTACCAGGCGCGCTTCATGAAGTACCTGGAAAACCGCGGCTTCATTCCGAAAGGCAAGCAGCGCGTCTGGTGCTTCATCGGCGACGGCGAATGCGACGAGCCGGAAACCCTCGGCGCGATCTCCCTGGCCGGACGCGAGAATCTCGACAACCTGGTGTTCGTCATCAACTGCAACCTGCAGCGCTTGGACGGCCCGGTTCGCGGTAACAGCAAGATCATTCAAGAACTGGAAGGCGTGTTCAAAGGCGCCAACTGGAACGTCAACAAGGTCGTCTGGGGCCGCCTGTGGGATCCGCTGTTCGCTGCCGACGAAGATGGCCGCATGCAGCGCCGCATGGACGAAGCGATCGACGGCGAGTATCAGAACTACAAGGCCAAAGACGGCGCCTACGTGCGCAAGCACTTCTTCGGTGCCGACCCTGAGCTGCTCAAGCGCGTCGAGAAGATGTCCGACGAGGAAGTCTGGAAGCTCAACCGCGGCGGCCACGATCCCTACAAGGTCTATGCGGCCTATCACCAGGCGGTCAACCACAAGGGCCAGCCGACGGTCATCCTGGCCAAGACCATCAAGGGTTACGGCACCGGTGCCGGTGAGGCGAAGAACATCGCCCACAACACCAAGAAAGTCGATATCGACAGCCTGAAGATGTTCCGCGACCGCTTCGACATTCCAGTCAACGACTCGCAACTCGAAGAGCTGCCGTTCTACCGTCCGGCCGAAGACAGCGCGGAAATGCGCTATCTGCGCAAGTGCCGCGAGAAGCTCGGCGGTCATCTGCCGCAGCGCAGGCCGAAGAGCTTCAGCATTCCGACGCCTCCGCTGGAAACACTCAAGGCCGTACTCGACGGTTCCGGCGAGCGCGAAATCTCCACCACCATGGCGTTCGGTCGAATCCTTTCGCAGCTGGTCAAGGACAAGGATCTGGGCAAGCGCATCGTGCCAATCCTTGCCGACGAAGCCCGTACCTTCGGCATGGAAGGCATGTTCCGTCAGCTGGGTATCTACTCCCCGGTAGGGCAGCTGTACGAGCCAGTCGACCGCGATCAGGTGATGTACTACCGCGAAGAGAAAGACGGCCAGATCCTGCAGGAAGGTCTCAACGAAGCCGGCGCCTTCTCCTCGTTCATCGCGGCGGGCACCGCCTATAGCAACTACAACCAGCCGATGCTGCCGGTCTACATCTTCTACTCGATGTTCGGCTTCCAGCGTATCGGCGACTTGGCCTGGGCGGCCGGTGATGCGCAGACGCGCGGCTTCCTGTTGGGCGGTACCGCCGGACGCACCACGCTGAACGGCGAAGGCCTGCAGCACGAGGACGGCCATAGCCACATCCTCGCCAGCACCATCCCCAACTGCCGCAGCTATGACCCTACCTACGGCTACGAGCTGGCGGTGATCATGCATTACGGCATGCACGAGATGATGGAGCAGCAGAAGAGCGTCTACTACTACATCACCGTGATGAACGAGAACTACCAGCAGCCGGCCATGCCGCAGGGTGTAGAGGACGGCATCATCAAGGGCATGTACCTGCTCGAGGAAGCCAAGGGCGACTTCAAGCATCGCGTGCAGCTACTAGGCTGCGGCACCATCCTGCGCGAAGTACGCGCCGCAGTGGACATGCTGGCGAAGATAGGCGTGGGCGCCGACGTCTGGAGCGTCACCAGCTTCAACGAGCTGCGCCGCGATGGCCTGGCCGTGGACCGCTGGAACCGTCTGCATCCGACAGAAGAACCGCGCAAGACCTACGTCGAGCAGTGCCTGGAAGGTCGCGAAGGTCCGGTGATCGCCTCGACCGACTACATGAAGCTGTTCGCCGATCAGATCCGTCAGTGGGTGCCGTCGCGCGAGTACGAGGTGCTGGGCACCGACGGCTTCGGTCGCAGCGATTCGCGCGCCAAGCTGCGCGACTTCTTCGAAGTGGATCGCCGCTGGGTTGCTCTCGCCGCACTCAAGGCACTCGCTGATCGCGGCGCCATCGAACGCAAGGTCGTGGCCGAGGCCATCATCGAGTTCGGTATCGACCCCGATAAGCGCAATCCGCTGGATTGCTGATGCAGCGTGCGCACAGGAGAACCTATTGTGAGTGAAACCATACGCGTACCCGACATCGGCAGCGGTGAGGGTGAAGTAATCGAGTTGTTCGTCAAGGTCGGCGACCGTATCGAAGCCGACCAGAGCATCCTGACGCTCGAATCCGACAAGGCCAGCATGGAAATTCCCGCGCCCAAGGCTGGCGTGGTGAGGAGCCTGAAGGTCAAGATGGGTGATCGGTTGAAGGAGGGCGACGAGCTACTGGAGCTGGAAAGCGAAGGTAGCGAAGAAGCTGCAGCTCCGACTGAAAAGGCCGACGAGCCTGCCGGCGCCGCCAGCGGTGGCCCGACCGACGAGACCGAAGCACCGACACCGCCGGGTGACGTAAATGCTTCGGCCTCGGCGGAGGAAGGCGAATCCCAAGAAATCAAGGTGCCGGACATCGGCTCCTCGGGCAAAGCCAGCGTGATCGAAATCTCGGTCAAGGCCGGCGATACCATCGAGGCCGAGCAAGCGCTGATCACCCTGGAGTCCGACAAGGCCAGCATGGAGATTCCGTCTCCGGCGGCGGGCGTCGTCGAGAGTATTTCGGTCAAGGTGGGCGACGAAGTCGGCACTGGCGATCTGATCCTAATCCTCAAGGGCGCGGCAACCAGCAAGCCTGCAACTGCAGCCAGCGCGCCGGCGGAAAAGCCCAAGGCGCAGCAATCGGAAGCAGCTGAAGAGTCAGCGGCCGAGCCGGCCGGCGAATCCGTGGAAGAAGTCCGCATTCCGGACATTGGCTCCAGCGGCGCCGCCAATGTCATCGAAGTCATGGTGAAAGCCGGTGACAGCGTCGAGGCGGATCAATCGCTGATCACGCTCGAGTCTGACAAGGCCAGCATGGAAATCCCGGCGCCCAAGGCCGGTGTCGTGGAGTCGCTGTCGATCAAGGTCGGCGACGAAGCCAAGACCGGCGACCTGATCCTGACACTGAAAGTGAAAGGCGCCGCGCCGGCGAAGAAACCCGAGGCCAAACGCGAGGAAGCGGCACCGCAGCAGCAGGCTGTCGCGCCGAACAAGCAGGGCGTGCCAGAAGCCCAGGCGGCCGCAACGGCGCCGCCCGTAGTAAGCGGACCAAGCAAGGCCGGCACAAAGGTGCACGCCGGCCCAGCGGTACGCATGACCGCGCGCGAATTCGGTGTCGAGTTGGCCGATGTCCAGGGCACCGGGCCGAAGGGACGAATTCTCAAGGAAGACGTCCAGGCCTACGTCAAGAACATGATGAGCAAGGCCAAGCAGGCGCCGGCAGAAGGCGCTACGGGCGGAGCGGGTATTCCGCCGATCCCGACCATCGACTTCAGCCGCTTCGGTGAAGTCGAGGAAGTGCCAATGACCCGCCTGATGCAGGTCGGCGCCGCCAACCTGCACCGCAGCTGGCTCAACGTGCCGCACGTGACCCAGTTCGAATCGGCTGACATCACCGAGCTGGAGGCCTTCCGCGTCGCGCAGAAAGCAATCGCGGAAAAGGCCGGCGTCAAGCTGACCGTACTGCCGTTGCTGCTCAAGGCCTGCGCGCACCTGCTCAAGGAACTGCCGGAATTCAATGCCTCGCTAGCCCCCAGCGGCAAGGCAGTGATCCGCAAGAAGTACGTGCATGTAGGCTTCGCCGTCGATACGCCGGACGGCTTGATGGTCCCGGTGATTCGCAACGTCGATCAAAAGAGCCTGCTGCAACTGGCAGGCGAAGCGGCGGAGCTGGCCGAAAAGGCGCGCAACAAGAAGCTTTCACCGGATGCCATGCAGGGCGCCTGCTTCACCATTTCCAGCCTCGGCCACATTGGCGGTACCGGCTTCACGCCGATTGTCAACGCGCCGGAAGTGGCGATCCTGGGTGTCAGCAAGGCAACCATGCAGCCGGTATGGGACGGCAGTGCGTTCCAGCCGCGCCTGATGCTGCCGCTGTCGCTGTCCTATGATCACCGCGTGATCAACGGTGCCGCGGCGGCGCGCTTCACCAAGCGTCTGTCCGAGCTGCTGGCGGACATCCGCACGATGCTGTTGTGATCGTGTGAGTCGGAACAGCCCTGCCATCCGGCGGGGCTGTTCCTTCAAGCTCAGCGCCGAAGCCTCAAGCCCCGAAAGCTTGGGGCTTTTTGTTTTCTACTGCGGCTTTGACGGTTCCTATCCTTTCTGCAGATTGCGGAACAGGAAAGACAAGGCTTTTGCCAGCTCTTCAGCTCCGGCGGGATCACGCAATATGGTCAGCCAGGGGTCCCCATCGGCCGGGCTGGTAAAGACGCAAACAATCCCTTGTGGCGGGCATTGATAGCGTAAATAAGGGTCCATTCCGAACACCGAAAAGCTGCTGTTGCGCACAGCGATGTTGCCGGACGCATCTCGCCTCTCTTCGCGGATGCGTAATTCACCCGGCGCGCCCACGCTCAGGCGATAGGACAGATCCTGCGGATTGGCCTGCCCAACCTGGTACGCGGCCTTTAGCCCGTGGGTTTCAAGCAAGGCATTGCTATGCGCAAGCAGGGCTTTTCGCTCATCCGAGGTAAGATAGAGCGCCTTCAGCTCGGCCAGGTAATTGGCCGATTCATCCGAGCTCAAGGCGGGTGATTCATCAGCTTGCAGCGATACGCTGGTAGCCAGAAGAAGTGAGATCAGCAGTAACTTCGAAAGCCGACTTGTCAGTCCCTGTCGCATGATGCACCCTTGCCGTAATTTAATATTATTTAGCCATCGCCACCGCAAAAATGCCGTCAACAGCGGCTAGCGAAGCGGCTCCCGCAGCATACTGGAAGCAAACCGCTCGATGAAAATACATACCGATGCCGCCAGCCGTTTGGCGACCGAGGTTGTGACGCAGTTGCCAGTGCCTTCCAGGCTCGGGATGCTGCGTTTCGAGCGTTTGAACGAGTCCAGCTGGGCGTTGCTCTATCTGGATCCCGCTTGCGAACGTCACCTGGGCCAACCGGCGCACGAGTTATGCTCGCTGATCGACTCACCGTACGCCAGCCTGATGGAACCGGCGACGCGCCTGCACATGCATGACGTCGTCCAAGCACAGCTAAGCGCCCAAGGCCACTACTCCATTCGTTATTGCGTGCATGCGGCGATCGGCTCGCTGGAGCTGCTGGAAATCGGCGAGCCGTGCCAACAGTATGGTCGGGAATTGCTGCGCGGCTACCTGATCGTCGAAGCCTGCTCAGCTGAAGCGACTCCGCAGCTGCAAAACTCCATGCTCAAGCTGTCGGGGGACCTTTATCAGAAAACCCCCGATGTGCATCTCGAGCATCTGATTCGCTCACGCGCGCAACAGAGCTTGATCGTGCGCCTGGCACGGCACCGCTACAGCTCGGCTAACCCCCAGCTCGAAGCGGCACAGCTGATCACCCAGGCCGCCAGCGAAGCCTATGGGATCGCCCGAGCGGCGATCTGGCACCTGAACGGTGACCAGCTCGAAGCCGTCGCCATATATCGACGCGATAACGACAGCTACGAGCACCCTCCCACGCTGGATATCGCTGTGTGCCCCCGCTACCTGGAGGCACTGCACAGCGGTCGAGCCCTCGACGTAGCCAACGTCAACGAAGACCCCCGCACCCGAGAACTCACCGAAAGCCTTTTCAGGCCACGAAGTATCATTTCCATATTGGATGCGACCATTCGGGTTGGCGGTGAGGTCATTGGCGTGCTCTGTCTGGAGCATTCGGGCAATGCGCGCAACTGGCATGCCGATGAGGTGGCTTTCGTCGGCGAACTGGCCGATCAATACGCGCAGGTGCTGGCCAACCAGCAAAGACTTAGCGCCACCCATACACTGCATCTGTTCAAGCGCGCAGTAGAGCAAAGCGCAAGCGCCTTCATTCTGGTCGACAAGAACGGCGTGGTCGATTACGTCAATCCGAGCTTCACCGACATCACCCAATTTGCCGCCGATGAGGTCCGCGGACGTCGCCTCACGGAATTGACTGCGCTGGAAAACCTCGGCGAGCTGCTTTTCGACACCTCATCCAATCTAGCGAAAAGCAACAGCTGGCAAGGCGAGTTTCGCAGCCGACGCAAGGATCTCGAGCCGTACTGGGGCCAGCTCTCGATCTCTAAGGTGTATGGCGAAAACGGCGAGCTGACCCACTACATCGGCATCTACGAAGACATCACCCATAGCAAGTTGGCGCAGCAACACATCGAACGCTTGGCCTATACCGACAACCTGACCAGCCTCGGCAATCGCCCCTTCTTCATTCGCAGCATCGAAGAGCGCTTCGCCAACGACAAGACTCCGCAGCTGTGCCTGCTGCTGGTGGACATCGACAATTTCAAGCGCATCAATGACAGCCTTGGCCACCAGACCGGCGATAAGCTGCTGGCCAGCCTCGCGCGGCGCCTGCGTAATAGCCTGAGCCGCGATAGCGTGCTGGCACGCTTCGCCAGCAATGAATTCGCACTCCTGCTCGACGGCATGGACCTCGAAGAAGGCCAGCACCTGGCCAATCAGGTGCTGCGTATTCTGGAAAAGCCACTGTTCGTCGACAAGCAGCTGATCAGTGTCAGCGGCTCCCTGGGTCTGGCCTGCGCCCCGCTGCACGGCCACGATCCAGAAACCCTGATGAAACACGCCGGCCAGGCCCTGCACAAAGCCAAGGCCAACGGTAAGAATCAGGTGCAGGTATTCACCGAAGCCCTGCATGCCGAGGCCAACTACAAGCTGTTCGTGGAAAACAATCTGCGCCGCGCGCTGGCGCAGAACGAGCTCGAAGTTTTCTACCAACCCAAGCTTTGCCTGCGGACCGGGCGACTGCAAGGGCTGGAAGCGCTGCTGCGCTGGAATCACCCGGAAAAGGGCATGATCCGCCCGGATCAGTTCATCAGCGTTGCCGAAGAAACCGGGCTGATCATCCCGATTGGCAAGTGGGTCGCGCGCGAAGCGTGTCGGATGGGAATGAAGCTCGCGGCGCTGGGCATCGGCGCGCCGCAGATGGCGATAAACCTTTCACCGAAACAGTTCTCCGACCCTGATTTGGTTGACTCGATTGCCGCCATTCTTTCCGAAGTTCAGTTGCCCCCGGGCTGCCTGGAGCTGGAGCTGACCGAAAGCCTTTTGCTCGAAGCCACCGAGGAGACACGCCAGCAGCTGATTGGCCTGAAGGCGCTCGGTGTAACGCTGGCGATGGATGATTTCGGCACCGGCTACTCATCGTTGAGCTATCTGAAGAAGTTTCCCATCGACGTCATCAAGATCGATCGAAGCTTCATCAAGGACATTCCCGGCAACCAGGACGATATCGAAATCACTTCTGCGGTGATCGCCATGGCCCGCAACCTCAATCTGAAAGTCGTCGCCGAAGGCATCGAAACCACCGAGCAGCTGACGTTTCTGCGCCATCAGCGTTGCGATATCGGCCAGGGCTACCTATTCGACAAACCCATACCCGGCACCCAGCTCGTCGGCTCGCTCAGCCGTTATCCGCACTGGATCTGAGCCTTTCGTCAGCGTACAGACTGGCGGCAGCGTTTTGGTATTGTCCGCTTGATAGCCTAGGCTCCCAGCAGCTCCCTACTCCAGGCTCGAGGATCATCATGACTCTGCGCTCACAAATTCATGTTCAAAAACAGGCGCTACCCGATGCCGGACAGGCGCTACCCGGACGTGCCACCGCGGTTCCGGTACCCGAGGCGCATTTCGTCAACGGCAACCCGCTACAGCCACCCTTCCCGGCCCACTTGCAGCAGGCACTGTTCGCCATGGGCTGCTTCTGGGGGGCGGAGCGGCGGTTCTGGGAGCAATTTGGCGTCTGGACCACCGCGGTGGGCTATGCCGGAGGCCACACGCCAAACCCCACGTATGAAGAAGTCTGCTCCGGCCTCACCGGGCACACCGAGGCCGTGCTGGTCGTTTTTGACCCACAGCAAATCAGTTACCGCGAACTGCTCAAGCTATTCTGGGAGGCGCACAATCCGACCCAAGGCATGCGGCAGGGCAACGATATTGGCACCCAATATCGATCGGCGATCTACTGCCTCGACGAAGCCCAACTGAACGAAGCGCGTGCCAGCGAGGAGCGTTTCCAGGCAGAGTTGACCAGGCATGGGCTTGGCGGCATCACCACGGAGATTGCTGAAGCCCCTGCGTTCTATTACGCCGAGGCTTATCACCAGCAATATCTGGCGAAGAATCCGGGCGGTTACTGTGGACTGGGTAGCACTGGCGTCTGCATGCCACTCTGAGATTCAAGCATTAATGCCTGAGCATCACGCAGCAGTGCTCGGGCGATGCTTCTTGCCAGTCTTTGCGAAAGGGTTCCGCAAAAAAAGAAACCCCGCCGAAGCGGGGCCTTTGCAGACTGAATCCTGACATCCGTGACTTGCGCCTTCCTGGCGTCGTTCCGCTACGCTTCCGTGTTTTCTATGCGCTTCCCTACGCGGCGTCCACAGCGCAAAAGACTACCGTTCAGCCGAATAAACCTGTAGTAGCCATCTGCACCGCGATTTGTAAGCAAAGACTTACAGAAAACCCTTCCCTAGGTCACTCTGTAAGCCATTGACTACAAACGATGCGGAACTATGACTGGCGTAGTGGCGCCTTGTTCCCAGAGCTGGCTAATTAATTTCATTGTGCCTTTACGGGTTAAGCGTTCAGAACTGTGCTGCGTCGAGCAGATAGAGCGAGTCGCTTCCCGCCCGGACCGATGCGCTCAGCGAATGAATACGGGGCAGCAGGCGCGCGAAGAAGAAACGTGCCGTGCCGAGTTTGCTGGCATAGAAATCGTCCTGTCCTTCCTTACCCAACGCAGCGCCCGCCATGCGAGCCCACATATAGGCGTACGCGGTGTAGCCAAACACATGCAGATATTCGACCGAGGCGGCACCTATTTCATTAGGGTTGCGCTTGGCGCTATCTAGGACGAACGCAGTGAGCTCATCGAGATTTTCCAGCGCAGCCTTGAGCGGCGCGACGAATTCGTCCAACTCGGCGCTTGTCGTAGCGCAGTAGCTTCGAATCTCTTCTGCAAAAGCGTTGTAGAGCTCACCGCCGCTGCCCACAACTTTGCGCCCCAGCAGATCCAGCGCCTGAATACCGTTGGTGCCCTCGTAGATCTGAGTAATACGGCAGTCGCGCACCAGCTGCTCCTGGCCCCACTCGCGAATGAAGCCATGACCGCCGAATATCTGCTGGCCATGCACCGTGGTTTCCAACCCCATGTCGGTGAGGAACGCCTTGGCCACCGGCGTCAGCAGCGCGACCTGCGCTTCGGCGCGCTGACGCGCCTCGGCATCCTCGCTGAACTTGGCGATATCCAGCTGCAACGCAACGTAGCTGGAGAATGCGCGGCCACCCTCGTTCAGCGCCTTCATTGTCAGTAGCATGCGCCGAACGTCCGGGTGCACGATGATCGGATCGGCCACCTTGTCCTGCGCGACAGGGCCGGTCGGAGCGCGGCTCTGCACGCGCTCACGCGCATATTCGATGGCGCTCTGGTAGGAACGCTCGCCGGTCGCCAAGCCCTGGATGCCGACGCCCAGCCGCTCGTAATTCATCATGGTGAACATCGCCGCCAGGCCCTTGTTCGGCTCGCCGACCATCCAGCCGGTCGCACCGTCGAAGTTCATCACGCAGGTCGCCGAAGCCTGGATGCCCATCTTGTGCTCGATGGAACCGCAAGACAGCGAATTGCGCTCGCTCAGCGAACCGTCCTCATTGACCATCACCTTGGGAACGAGGAACAGCGAGATACCACGCGAGCCGGCCGGCGCATCCGGCAGCTTGGCCAACACCAGATGAATGATGTTCTCGGTCAGGTCGTGTTCCCCGCCGGTAATGAAAATCTTGGTCCCGCTGACTTTGTAGGTGCCGTCGGCCTGCGGCTCGGCCTTGGTGCGGATGATGCCCAGGTCCGTGCCGGCATGCGGCTCTGTCAGGCACATCGAGCCAGCCCAGGTTCCGGCATACATGTTCGGCAAATACTTCTGTTTCAGCTCTTCGCTGGCGTGGGCGTAGACCGACAGGCAGGCGCCAGAGGTCAGCATCGGATAGAGGCCGAATGCCAAGCTGGCGGAGTTCATCATTTCTTCGACCTGAGCCGAGATCGCCTTGGGCATGCCCATACCGCCGTAGGCCGGGTCGCCACCCACGCCGACCCAGCCACCTTCGGCATACAGGCGATAGGCTTCGGGATAACCGGCCGGCGTGCTGACCGCGCCATCGGTCCAGTGACAGCCTTCCTCGTCGCCGCTGCGGTTGAGCGGGGCGATGGTATTGGCGGTGATCTTGCCCGCCTCCTCAAGAATGGCATCGGCGGTTTCCGCGTCCACGACCTCAGCCAGCGCTGGCAACGTCTGCCAGAGCTTCGGGGCATCGAAGACTTCATTCAGGACGAATCGCATATCGCGCAACGGTGCTTTGTAATCAGCCATGGGAGAGACCTCGCAGAAAACATGACGCCGGGCCGGTTGGCCGCAGGAGTTTTGCGAGTCTAACTGAAGACCAATCGGCGCCCGAAGCGTCTTAAAGTGACCGACTGGTTCTCATGCTGGCGCCATTGAGGTGGCGTGATTGCGTCGCCACGGCCGCTAGGTATCAGCGGCCGAACGCTTTGCCGTCCGTACCGCGCCACACCGATTCTCGCCATGCGAGCGAATGCAGTTGCGCCCTGCACTCTTGGCGCTATAAAGCGCCTGATCAGCGCTTTTGATAACTTCCTCCGGGCTGCGCTGCGTGATCAGCCGCTCGGCCACGCCAATGCTGATGGTCACCGAGACTGACGCCGCCGAACTGGCACCACGACGCTGCCGCCCTCGCTCCGCATCCTTTGGCCGATTCGACTTATCCCGTAGCTGCAATGGATAGTCCTCGACCGCCTGCCGGACGGCCTCCAGATGCACCAGACAATGCTCCAGATCGCGGCCCGGAAACACCAGCGCGAACTCTTCGCCGCCGTAACGATAGGCACGCCCGCCGCCGCCCACCTTGCGCAACCGGCTCGCAACCAGTCGCAGCACCTGGTCGCCGACGTCATGGCCATGGGTGTCATTGAACGCTTTGAAGCGATCCACATCGGCCATGGCGATGACGTAATTGCGCCCCAGCCGCTGTAGCCGTTCGTTGAGCGCCCGGCGCCCGGGAAGGCCGGTCAGCTCGTCACGAAACGCCATCTGGTAGGCCTCCTGCGCGATCGCTACCACCAGCATCAACATCAGCAGGCTACTCATAACATTGAGCGTGCCCGGCCGACTGAACACCTGCGGCAGCATCAGCAGCAAACCAATCAGCGCGACGAACTGAGCAGCATGCACCGGGCGCGGACGCCGCAGGTATTGCACCAGCAAGCCAGTCAGCGCCACCAGAAAAACCGGATAGGCCAGTTGGATCAGTGACAACCAGTCCGTCTGCAGGGAGAGCCAACGAATCTCTACCAACCAGTCGAGCGTGGCCTCGGGGAACCGTCGCGCCAAGGCCAGCGCCAACACCGACACGGCAAACAGCACAGCGAGGCGCGCCAAACCGTCTTGCAGCAGATGAGCACGTTCACGCCACAGCGCGTAGAGCCCGTAAAGCGCAGGCGACAGCAGGCTGCAGAGATGAAACGTCAATGCGGCTTCCGGCAATAAAGCGCCTGTAAGCCGGTAATGATCGACCTGGGTATCCAGCAAAAAATAGACGAGATAGACCACCAACAACAGAAAGCCCTCGCGGACCCGGGCATAGGCGATACAGAACGCGCCACCGAGCAATAGCAGAACAGTCGGCAGTACGTTGAACAGCGATGTGAAGAACTCGTTGAGATTCGTCTGCCGCGCAGCGATCAGCGAGCCGAATAGCAAGGCCAGCGGTGCATACAGATGACTAACAAGGCGTGCAGCATTCAGGCGAGGCACGACGGCTCCGGCAGATGGTCGCGAGAACCAGGCATTGTGCCATTAACTCGATCAGGCGATCACCTCAGATCGAGCGTGAGCACCTTTTGCTCGGATTGAAGGCCACCGGCGAAGCAGTGATTCAAGTAACGACGGTAGCGCGTCACGCGGCTATCGGTGGTCTATCCGATCGCTCCACGGCACGCCTTCATAACGACTGCCTTATAAAGGCGAAACCCCGCGATTAGCGGGGTTCGTCATCAGCTGAGTCCATTGCCAAGGCAACGGATCTCAGCTCAGCACAACCTTAGTACGCCAGCTCGAAGTGAGCCTCGTCCATATCCATCAGGTTGTCAGCACCGGACAGCATGGTTTCGATGTGGGTGCGAGTGCGCGGCAGGATGCGCTGGAAGTAGAAGCGCGCCGTCTGCACCTTGGCGGTGTAGAAGCCATCGCTGTCTTCGCCGGCTGCGATCTTCTCGGACGCCAGGCGCGCCATGTCGGCCCAGAAGTAGGCCAGGCAGGCGTAACCGCAGTACATCAGGTAATCCACCGAAGCGGCACCGACTTCTTCGCGGTTTTTCATCGCAGCCATGCCGACCTTCATGGTCAAATCGCCCCACTCCTTGTTCAGCTTGGCCAGCGGCTCGACGAACTGCTTGATCGACTCGTTGCCTTCGTTGGCCTGGCAGAACTTGTGCACCACCTTGGTGAAGCCCTTCAGCGCTTCGCCCTGGCTCATCAGCACCTTGCGGCCCAGCAGGTCGAGTGCCTGAATGCCAGTAGTACCTTCGTACAAGCAGGAGATACGGCTGTCACGTACGTTCTGCTCCATGCCCCACTCGGCGATGAAGCCGTGCCCACCGTAAATCTGCACGCCGTGGTTGGCGGCTTCGAAGCCCACTTCGGTCATGAACGCCTTGGCGATCGGAGTGAGGAAGGCCAGCATTGCATCTGCGGCCTTGCGCTGCTCCTCGTCCTGACTGCGCTGAGTGATGTCGACCTGCTTGGCGGCGAAATAGAGCATCGCGCGATTGCCTTCGGCGAAGGCCTTCATGGTCAGCAGCATGCGGCGCACGTCCGGATGGACGATGATCGGGTCAGCGGCTTTCTCGGGCGCCTTGGGACCAGTCAGCGAACGCATCTGCAGACGCTCGCGAGCGTACTTGATACCACCTTGGAAACCGATCTCGGCATGGGCCAGGCCCTGCAGAGCGGTGCCCAGACGCGCGGTGTTCATAAAGGTGAACATGCAGTTCAGGCCCTTGTTCGGCGGGCCGATCAGGAAGCCGGTAGCGCTGTCGAAGTTCATCACGCAGGTGGCGTTGCCGTGGATGCCCATCTTGTGCTCCAGCGAGCCACAGGACACGCCGTTACGCTCACCGACGCCGCCTTCGGCGTTCGGCAGGCCGTCTTTTGGTAAAAACTTGGGCACGATGAACAGCGAAATGCCCTTGGTGCCTTGCGGCGCATCGGGCAGACGGGCCAGTACGATATGGACGATGTTGTCGGCCATGTCGTGCTCGCCCGCGGAGATGAAGATCTTGGTGCCGCTGATCTTGTAGCTGCCGTCGGCCTGAGGCTCGGCCTTGGTGCGTAGCATGCCCAGGTCCGTGCCGCAGTGCGGCTCGGTCAGACACATGGTGCCGGTCCACTCGCCGGATACCAGCTTGGTCAGATAGGTGGCCTGCTGCTCGGGCGTGCCGTGGGCGTGCAGGGTGTTCATCGCGCCATGGGACAGGCCGGGGTACATGCCCCAGGACCAGTTGGCTTCACCGACCATCTCGCTGATGGCCATGCCCAGCGACTCCGGCAGGCCCTGACCGCCATGCTCGACGTCGTGGGCCAGGCTCGGCCAGCCGCCTTCGACGAACTGCTGGTAGGCCTCCTTGAAGCCGGTCGGCGTTTTTACGCCCGACTCGCTCCAGGTGCAGCCTTCGAGGTCACCGACGCGATTCAGCGGGGCGATGACCTGCTCACAGAACTTGGCGCCTTCGTCGAGAATGGCATTGACCATGTCCGGGGTGGCGTCTTCACAACCCGGAAGGCTCTGATAGTGCGCTTCGTAGCCGAGCAGTTCGTCACGTACGAAACGGATATCGCGCAAGGGGGCCTTGTAATCAGGCATAGCGTAAACCTCAGCGGTGGGCTCTTTGATTCAGGTGACCGACCGGCCACTCTTGGTTTGGATAGTGACCGCCACATGGCAGGTCAAACAGGCGTTTGAAACATACGTTTCGCCCTGCGCGATGTCAAGCAGGGGCCAGAACGCCGTTGGTCGGAGCGCCCTACTAATGAGAGTCTAGAAAGAGATGGCCCGTAGGGGCTGTCCATTGCTTGGTCATTTCAAACAAACGACAAGAAACGCCATACCGCGCAGCAACACGGCTCACAGCGAAACAGCAACAGCCCGAGGATGGAAGGATTTCGGAGAGACCGACCGGAGGGAGTCAGGCTTTGGTATTAATTAAAGTGCCAAGCACTTCATCTGCGCTCTGCAACATCCGTGCGCCGGCTTTCGCCGCGTGCTCGCTGACCTTCATCTGGATCAGCTGCTCGGTCAGCTCGACGGCATCGGCGACTGTTTGAGAATTTTCGGCAACCGGCAACGTATCGGCGGCGATCGCAGCGCCGGCATCATCGACGCGCTGCTGGCCGGCCTGGAAAGCGGCCAGACCGGAAGAGAGAAGATTGGAGATCTGCATGTGCGACTTCCAGGTAGTCAATTCGCCATCATTGAAGCAGAGCTGAAACTCAGCCGCCAGTAACGCATCGTTATAAGCGGACCTGAAGCATCAACAAGCCGGGATGAGCGGCCCGATATCCAGATAGCGCGCAACGTCGGCGGGACACGCCTCGGATAGGTGCGGCACCCGCCCGAGGCAAGGCGCCGGCAACCGCTCGGTCAGCGTGGCGAGGTTTTCCTCCAGCCGCGACGTTGCCGGATCGACGATGTTGGCAACCCAGCCCGCCAACCGTAACCCGTCGCGCTCGATGGCCTCGGCCGTGAGCAAAGCGTGATTGATGCAGCCCAGGCGAACCCCGACGACTAGAATCACCGGCAATCCCAGCTGCACAGCGAGATCGGACAGACTTTCGCGACCGGCCAGCGGCACGCGCCAACCGCCGGCGCCTTCCACCAGCGAGAATTGTGCCTGCAACGCCAATATCTGCCGAACCGGCTTCGCGAGCGCCGCCACGCTTAATTCGACAGCGGCTTCGCGCGCGGCCAGATGCGGCGCAATGGCCGGCTCGAAGGCGAACGGATTGACCTCCTCGTAGCGCAGCGGCAGCGTGCATTCGCCGAGCAACGCCAGCGCGTCGCTGTTGCGCAACCCATCAAGGGACATCTCGCACCCCGACGCCACCGGCTTCGCCGCAGCCGTGCTGTGCCCCGCCAGCCGCGCCGCATGTAGCAGCCCGGCGGCGACGGTGGTCTTGCCGACTTCGGTATCGGTACCGGTGACGAAAAAAACCGCGGTCATCTCAGAAATCCTTGCGCAACACGCCGTATACCACCTGATAGGTCGCCGGCAGCCCGCTCGGTGTGCGGAACTGCTCGTACGCATCAATCAATGCGCGAATGCGCGCACGGCCGGTAAGACGGCCGGAACGACCGGGATTCAGATTGTGCGCACCGAGCGCCTTGAGCTCATGGGTCAGCTGACGCAGCTCGGCGAAGTGCAGCACCTGGGGCTCGACATCGAGCCGGTCCAGCCGCAATCCACTGGCGGCGCAGAGCTGCTGGTAAACCTCCAGGGAACGAAAGCGATTGACGTGGGTAAAACCGTCCACTGCTTGCCAGCTGTCGCGCAGCTCCTGCAGGGTGCCGCTGCACAGACTGGTAAAGGCCAGAACGCCGTCTGGACGCAGCACCCTTTTCGCCTCGCTCAGTACGGCGGAAAAATCTTCACACCATTGCAGCGCCAGACTGGAAAAGACCAGATCGACCGATGCATCTCGCAGCGGCAGGCATTCAGCATCGCCGGCAATGAACGCAGCCGCGCCGCCTTGAGGCCGTGCATGGCGCAACATACCTTCGGCGATATCCAGCGCGACACCTTCGCTTGTAGAAAAGCGACTCGCCAAAACCCTCGAAAAGTAACCGGTGCCTGCACCCAGATCGAGCCAGCGCGAGGGTTGCAGATCAGTCGGCAACCGTTCGATCAATACGCTGCCGACGGTGCGCTGCAGCTCGGCCACGGCGTCATAGCTAGCGGCGGCACGGGAGAACGATGCGGCGACCAGGCGTTTGTCCGGCAGGCCGGATGCGGCATTGGCAGGCGTCACCGCAACCCATTCACTCATACAGCGCTGCCTCTGATAAATGCCACCATCTCCGCCGCGACATCATCAGCGCGTTCCAGAGCCAGCGCATGGCTCGCGCCTGGAATCATTTTGGTCTCTATTCCGGGCATCCAGCGCCGCAACGCATCGCAGGCGGCCGCCGGAACCAGTGCGTCACCATCGGCGAACAGATGCAGCTGACGACCAAAATAACCATGCAGGGCCGCGCGCCCATCCAGCTCCGCCAACAACTGCAGGCCGGCGTCCAGCACGGCCGGCGCAGACTCCGACTGGCTGACCAGCAGCTGGCGCGCCAGCGTTCGCGGATCGTAACCACCACGGCTGCATAACGAACGAAAGCGCTTGAGAGTTTCTTCAGGATCGAGCCGGAACGCCTCGTGAAAGGCATCGAAGATTTCCGGCGCCATGCCTTCCGGCCATTGCGGGTGGGCGCGGAAGCAGGGGTTACTGGCGATGGTGATCAACCCGCGGCAGGTATCCAGGCGTCGCGCCGCCAGCTGAGCGGCGAGCATGCCGCCCAGCGACCAGCCGGCCAGCCAGCTGTCGTGTGGTACACGCCGGTCGAGTTCATCGAACCAGGCATTGGCGTCTGCCAGCTCGGGCAAGGGTTCGATGATCACCTCAATATCCGGTGCGAGCTCGGTCAGTGCCTCGCACAAAGGCTGCAACGCAGCCGGGCCGAACGCCCATCCAGGCAGCAAAATCAGCTGATCACGCATCCGCTTCAGGCTCCTCGGCCAATCGATTCCAGCATTCGGCCAGGATATCCAGCAGTCGTTCCACCTGCGCCTCGCTGTGCAACGCACTGAAGGTCACGCGCAGCCGCGCACTGCCGACCGGCACGGTGGGCGGCCTGATCGCGCCGACCAGAATGCCGCGCGCCTTGAGCGCAGCGGACAATGCCAGGGCCCGCTCGCTGCTGCCGACCAGAATCGGCTGGATCGGCGTCGGGCTGTCCATCAGAGTCAGGCCGATGTCGGCGGCGCCCTGGCGGAAGCGGGCGATCACCCAGTTTAGGTGCTCACGGCGCCAGCCTTCACGGCGCAGCAATTCGAGACTCGTGAGCGTTGCACAGGCGACGGCCGGTGGCTGGCTAGTCGTATAGATGTAGGGCCGAGCGAACTGGATCAGCGTCTCGATCAGCTCCTCGCTGCCGGCAACGAAAGCGCCCGCCGTACCGAAGGCCTTGCCTAGGGTGCCGACCAGAACCTGCACGTCATCGATGCCCAGCCCGAAATGTTCGACGATGCCGCTGCCGGTTTTGCCCAGCGGGCCGAAACCGTGGGCGTCATCGACCATCACCCAGGCATCGCGGCGCTTGGCCTCAGCGCACAGCGTCGGCAGGTCGGCCAGATCGCCGTCCATGCTGAACACACCATCGGTGACCACCAGCGTATTACCGCTAGCCTTCTCTAGTCGCTTGGCCAGGCTAGCCGTATCGTTGTGCAGGTATCGGGAAAAACGCGCGCCGGACAGCAGGCCGGCATCGAGCAGCGAAGCATGGTTGAGGCGATCCTCCAGCACCGTATCGCCCTGCCCCACCAACGCCGTGACAGCTGCAAGATTGGCCATATAGCCAGTGGAAAACAGCAGCGCACGCGGCCGTCCGGTGAATTCCGCCAGCGCCTCTTCCAACTCGTGATGCGGCGTGCTGTGGCCGATCACCAGATGCGAGGCGCCACCGCCGACGCCCCATTTCGCCGCGCCCTGCTGCATCGCGGCGATCACCTCGGGGTGATTCGCAAGCCCCAGATAGTCATTGGAACAGAAAGCCAGCAGCCGCTCGCCATCGACGGTCGCTTCCGGCTGCTGCGGTGTTTCCAGCAAGGGTCGTTGGCGGTAAAGATGCTCGGCACAGCGGGCCGCGAGGCGGGATTGCAGGTCAAAGGACATGAATAAGCTCGAAGCTGGAGGCCTGAAGCTGGAAGCGGCGCCGAATCGCTTCACGCTTCCGGCTTAAGGCTTCCAGCTCCGTGTTTATACGACCGCGTTATAGAACAGCTTCGAATCGCGCTGCTCGACCAGCGCCTGCTCGATGGCGGCCTGATGCACTTCGTCATCGTGCTCCTCACGCGCTTCGGGCTGGATGCCCAGGCGCTTGAACAACAGCATGTCCTTGTCGGCCTGCGGGTTGCCGGTGGTCAGCAGCTTTTCGCCGTAGAAAATCGAGTTGGCGCCGGCGAGGAAGGCCAGGGCCTGCATCTGCTCGTTCATCTGCTCGCGACCAGCCGACAGGCGCACGTGGGACTTGGGCATCATGATCCGCGCCACGGCGAGCATGCGAATGAAGTCGAAGGGATCGACGTCCTGCTCCTCGGCCAGCGGCGTGCCTTTCACTTTGACCAGCATGTTGATCGGTACCGATTCAGGATGCTCCGGCAGGTTGGCCAGTTGGATCAGCAGGCCGGCGCGGTCGTCCAGCGATTCACCCATGCCGAGGATGCCGCCGGAGCAGATCTTCATCCCCGACTCGCGCACGTAGCTCAGGGTCTCCAGACGGTCAGCGTAGGTGCGGGTGGTGATGATGTTGCCGTAGAACTCAGGCGAGGTGTCGAGGTTGTGGTTGTAATAGTCCAGGCCCGCCGCCGCCAGTGCTTTGGTCTGTTCCTGATCGAGCTTGCCGAGGGTCATGCAGGTTTCCAACCCCAGGGCTTTCACGCCCTCGACCATTTTCAATACGTAGGGCATGTCCTTGGCGGACGGATGCTTCCAGGCCGCGCCCATGCAGAAGCGCGTCGAACCGATGGCTTTGGCGTCAGCCGCGGCATCCAGCACCTTTTGCACTTCCATCAGTTTTTCTTTATCAAGGCCGGTGTTGTAGTGGCCCGACTGCGGGCAGTACTTACAGTCTTCCGGGCAGGCGCCAGTTTTGATCGACAACAATGTCGAAACCTGGACGCGGTTGGCATCGAAGTGCTGGCGATGCACGCCCTGAGCCTGGAAGATCAGGTCGTTGAACGGTTGTTCAAAGAGCGCCTTGACTTCGGCGAGGCTCCAGTCGTGACGGGTAACGGAAGCGGCGGTGGCGCTCATGGGCATTCCTTGTAATTAATAGCGGCTCGGCGGCCTGGCACGGATGCGAAATGGTTAGCCAAGGCGATGTGGCTGTCAACCTGGAAAGGAATCATGGTTTACGACTGGTTAAAATATGAGCACTACTGCCAACTTTGCGATGAACGCTGCGAAGCCGACCAATCGCTGTGCGCGCCCTGCGAAGCCGATTTGCCTTGGCTCGACGGGCAGTGCTCGATCTGCGCGCTGCCGCTACCAACGTCAGGCCTGATCTGTGGCGACTGCCTCAAACGCCCACCCACCTTCGATCACGTCGCAGTACCCTGGCGCTTCGCCTTTCCCGTAGACAGCCTGATCACCCGCTTCAAGCACCAGTCACGCTGGCCGCTGGGGAGATTGCTGGCGGAGCAGCTGACTCGCCATCTGCAACACGCCTACGCCGAAGGTCTGCCGCGTCCCGACGTGCTTCTGCCGGTCCCGCTGGCGCGCAAGCGGCTGCGAAAGCGAGGTTTCAATCAGGCGAAAATGATCGCCGACTGGCTGAGCCCGGCACTGGCGGTCCCGGTCGATATGCAACTGCTGCAACGGGTTCAGGACACTCAATCGCAACAACAACTCGACGCTGCGAGCCGGCGCCGAAATTTGCGACAAGCGTTTCGCCTGGCTGACCAAGAGAGACTCGCCGGACGTCACATCGCAATCGTCGACGACGTACTTACTACCGGCGCCACTGCCGAAGCACTGGCTCGTCTGTTGAAACGCGCCGGCGCTGTACGAGTCGATGTGTATTGTCTGGCGCGCACGCCGAAGCCGGGGGATACCTGAAACCACGAGCGGAGCGAGCCATGCGCGCGAACCCAGGCTCCGCATGTTTCGTCCTACATGGCACCGCTTTCACGGACAGCCCCTCCCGGCGATTGCGCCAGCCTAGACTTGCGGCAAGCCATGCGGTTGTTTAAAAGCCCGGGTGCAATACACTGACCGGCCCATTCGCGGAGCCGACCATGAGCCATCCCTTCGACACTCTCACGCCTGACCTTGTGCTCGATGCGGTGGAAAGTGCGGGCTTTATCAGCGATGCGCGCGTGTTGGCGTTGAACAGCTATGAAAACCGGGTCTATCAGGTGGGCATCGAAGATGACGCACCTGTGGTCGCGAAGTTCTACCGCCCAGGCCGCTGGAGCAACGAGGCGATCCTCGAAGAGCATCAGTTTTCCATTGAACTGGCTGACCGCGAGATTCCGGTGGTGGCGCCATTGGAGCGCAACGGCGAAACACTGTTCGAGCATGCCGGTTTTCGCTTCGCGCTCTTTCCCCGTCGCGGAGGGCGCGCGCCGGAGCCGGGCAATCTCGACCAGCTCTATCGCTTGGGCCAATTACTCGGCCGCATGCACGCGGTCAGTGCCAGCCGGCCCTTCGAACACCGCGAAACGTTGAATGCTCAGCACTTCGGTCACGAATCGCTGGCGACCTTGCTCGATGGTGGCTTCGTGCCGAAAAGCCTGCTGCCGGCCTACGAGTCGGTGGCACGCGATCTGTTGAAGCGCGTCGATGAGGTCTTCAACCGCACCGAATTCCAGCCGATCCGCCTGCACGGCGACTGCCACCCCGGCAACATCCTCGCCCGCGACGACGCTTTCCATCTGGTCG
Organism: Pseudomonas sp. IC_126; assembly: GCF_004331835.1. Classification (NCBI taxonomy): domain Bacteria; kingdom Pseudomonadati; phylum Pseudomonadota; class Gammaproteobacteria; order Pseudomonadales; family Pseudomonadaceae; genus Pseudomonas; species Pseudomonas sp. IC_126. The sequence goes on along the minus strand of NZ_SJSS01000002.1, from coordinate 741,575 downwards.
ATCTGGACGATTGCCGCATGGGCCCATCGGTGCAGGATATCTGGATGATGCTGGCCGGTGAGCGTCACGAGCGGCTCGGGCAACTGTCCGAGTTGGTTGACGGCTACAACGAATTCCATGATTTCGCGCCACGCGAACTACCACTGATCGAAGCCCTTCGCGCTCTGCGCTTGCTGCACTACAGCGCCTGGCTGGCACGCCGCTGGGACGATCCGGCCTTTCCGATGAGCTTTCCGTGGTTTGGCACGGAGCGCTATTGGGGCGATCAGGTGCTGATTCTGCGTGAGCAGATGTCCGCGCTGCAGGAAGAGCCGTTGAAGTTGTTTTAGCGGGAAGCTGGGCGCACCGTAGGGTTGGGCCGGGAGGCGTCCCGCTTCAACCCACCGAGGCAAGCACCGACCTCGTCTTGGGCGGGCTGAAGCCCACCCTACCAAACTGAGTGGCTTCCGTAGGGTGTGCTTTAGCGCACCAGATTCACAGACGGCAGCTACGCCGCGGTCAGGCCTCTTCGATCAACCAGTCCAGCCGCCAGCCGCCCTCGCTTTGCTCCAGCAATGTGGCCAGCCAAGGCAGCAGTTCGCGCAACTCCTCTTCCAGCCCCCACGGTGGGTTGGCGATGGCCAGGCCCGAGCCGTTCAGCCGCAGCGCCTCATCGGTGGGGTGGACGAACAGTTCGGCGCGCAACAGTTTTGGCGCACCGCTACGCGACAGATCCTGATAGAAACGCCTGAGTTGGCGTTCATCTTTGATCGGATACCAGATCACGCCAATGGTCTGGCGCATGCGGCCGAGCGCTTCGGACAGTGCTTGGACACAGCGACTCAGCTCATCGGCCTTCTCGAATGGCGGATCGATCAGCAACACGACGCGCTTTTCCGCGGTCGGCATCAACGCTCGCGGCACATGCCAGCCTTCGCCCAAATGCACCGCCACGCGGCGGTCGCCGGCCATGTTGTCTTTCAGCAGGCGGCCATCTTCGGGGTGTTTCTCGTTGAGCTGCAGACGATCCTGCGGGCGTGTCAGCTGTCGCGCCAGTTCTGGCGAGCCGGGGTAGTAACGCAGGGCGCCGTCAGGGTTGAGTGCTCGAATCACATCCAGATAAGGCTTCGCCATCGCCGGGACATCCTCGGCCTGCCACAGCCGCGCAATACCCTGCAGCCATTCGCCGGTACGACTGGCCTGGTCGCCGGCCAGGTCATACAGACCGACGCCGGCGTGGCTGTCGAGATAGGCAAGAGGCGCGTCCTTGCGGGCCAGCAAGGCAAACAGCCGGGACAATACGAGATGTTTGAAGACGTCGGCGTGATTGCCGGCGTGAAAAGCGTGGCGGTAGTTCATCGGGCACTCCTGAAGAGCGCACAGTCTAACTGCGCAGCGACCTGTTTCGCAGGGGGCGCGATACGCCATGCAAAACGACGACAGATGGCTGCTACAGTGGCACCCCGCCAGCCAGAGACCAGGACCTTCCAATGGACATTCGCGACCTGTTTCAGATCACGCTGCCAGTCATCCAGGCACCGATGGCCGGATCGCAGAACCATCAGCTCGCTGCAGCGGTATCCGAGGCTGGCGGGCTCGGCTCGATTCCCGCCGGCATGCTCAATGCCGAGACCCTGGATGCCGAACTGACAGCCATGGCCGCGCTGACGCGCAAGCCCTACAACGTCAATTTTTTCTGCCATCAGACGCCGACAGCCGATCCCGCACGCCACGAAGCCTGGCTGGCGCTGCTGGCGCCGTTTCTCGAAGAGCTGCAAATCGACCCGGCGAGCATCCCCAACGGAGCCACGCGCCAACCCTTCGACGCGGCGATGGCCGAGGTGGTCGAGCGGCACCGCCCGCCTGTTGTCAGCTTCCATTTCGGGCTGCCTGCTCACGAGTTGCTGCAGCGCGTACAGGCCACCGGCGCGAAGATCCTATCCAGCGCCACGACGCTTGAAGAAGGCCGCTGGCTGCAGGAACAGGGTGTGGATGCGGTGATCGCCCAGGGCGTCGAAGCAGGCGGTCATCGCGGCATCTTTCTCAGCGAAGATATCGACGGCCAGATCGGCACCTTCGCCCTGTTGCCGCGGCTGGTTGGCGCGCTGGACATTCCGGTGATCGCCGCCGGAGGGATCGCCGATGCGCGCGGTGTCGCTGCCGCGCAAACGCTCGGCGCGGCGGGCGTGCAGATCGGCACCGCCTATCTGCTGTGTGACGAGAGCCGCGCCAGTCCCTTGCACCGTCAGGCATTGCAGAGTCCCGCCGCGCGGCACACCGTACTGACCACGCTGTTCACCGGGCGACCAGCACGCGGCATGGTCAATCGAATCATCCGCGAACTGGGGCCTCGGCCCGCTGCGGTGCCGGCGTTTCCGCTGGCAGGCAACGCGATCAGTGCGCTGCGGGCCAAGACCGAAAGCCTGGGGATCGATCATTTCTCGCCGCTCTGGGCGGGGCAGAACACCAGCGGCTGCCGTGCCGTTCCAGCGATGCAACTGACCGAGGCGCTGGGGGCCGGCTGGCACCGTTGAGACAGGCCACTGCCAAGCGTCGGCGCCGCACCGGCCGGCGCTGCCCAACGAGTAGACTGGTGCAATCTGCAAAGCGAACGGATCGGTATGACCGTGCTGACCAATACATTGGTATTTCTCGTCACCTTGGCCGGCATGGAGCTGTTCGCCTGGTGGGCGCACAAGTATGTGATGCACGGCTGGGGCTGGGGCTGGCACAAGTCCCACCACGAGCCGCGCAGTGGCTGGTTCGAGAAGAATGACCTGTACGCTGTGGTGTTCGCTGGCGTCGCGATCGTGCTGATCGCGCTCGGCACCGCCGGCTACGGCCCGCTGGAGTGGATTGGCGCCGGCATGACCGCGTACGGCCTGCTGTATTTCGTTGCCCATGACGGGCTGGTTCATCACCGTTGGCCGCTACGCTACGTGCCGCGCAACGGGTACCTCAAGCGTCTTTACCAGGCTCATCGTCTGCACCACGCAGTGGAAGGCAAGGAACGCTGCGTATCCTTCGGCTTCCTTTACGCGCCGCCACTCGCCGTCCTGAAACAGCAATTGCGCGAGTTGCATGACGGACCACTGCGCAAAACAAGCCGCCACTGAAATCGTAGCGAGCGATGGCCAGGCAAGGCGAATGCACTCAGGGCGCGCTGAGAAAACGGAGTCTACGTGCTGCAAATGAGCACTCCGAAGTTGCTTTCAACGCCGCCTAGCCTAGCGCCGCAGGTTTCAACGGTTGCTTGTGGGCTAGCGCGGACGTCGCCACAAAGAAGCAGGACGCGGCCTGACCGGCATCCGCCGCGAGGCCAGCGCCAGCGCGCCACCGCCGAGCAGAAATTGCAGCTTCTGCACCTTGCTAGTCGAGACCCGCGTATCCCAAGCGGCCGCGCCGCGCGCCTTCACGTCGATGCCGATCTGCCGATAAACGCCATGTGCCGTGGCGATCGACCAGGCCGAGCGCAATGGCAGATCACGCAACCCCTGCGCCGCCGATTGGTAATAGGGCTCGGCCAGTTCGACCAGCCGCGTCGCTAAGGTCGACAATGCAGCGCGGTGCTGCGGCAGGCCAATTTCATCCGGCGGGATTCCCGCTTCGGCCAACCAGTCAGCCGGCAGATAGATACGCCCGATCTGAGCATCTTCGACGATATCGCGGGCGATGTTGGTCAGCTGAAACGCCAGCCCCAGATCGCAGGCGCGATCCAGGGTCGGCTCGGCTTCGGCGCCCATCACCTTGGCCATCATCAGGCCCACCACGCCGGCGACGCGATAGCAGTAGAGCAGCGTGTCGTCGAGGGTCTGGTACTGATAATCCTGCACATCCATGCCAAAGCCCGCCAGATGCTCCAAGGGATATTCCCGTGGGATCTGGTGGCGTTGAATGACCTGCTGAAACGCGGCGAACGCCGGATCGCTCATCGGCTCGCCGGCATAGGCGCGTTCGGTCAGCTCCACCAGCTCGGTGAGGCGCGCCTCGCCGGTGGAGCGGTCGCCGTCGACCTGGCCATGGCCGAGGATCTGGCCATCGATCACGTCATCGCAGTGCCGGCACCAGGCGTAGAGCATCACCGCGCTCTGGCGGGTGCGCTCGTCGAACAGTCTCGCCGCCGCAGCAAAGCTCTTGGAGCCGACATTGATCGCTTGCGTCGAGTGATCGATGACCTGATCGTTCATCGGGCGAAATCCTCCAGCATCAATCCAGCTGTAGCTTTGGCCGAGCCCACCACGCCGGGTACGCCTGCGCCGGGATGGGTGCCGGCGCCAACGATGTAGAGGTTAGGAATCGTGTCATCGCGGTTGTGCGGCCGGAACCAGGCGCTCTGGGTGAGGATTGGCTCCAGCGAGAACGCTGAGCCAAGATGCGCGTTTAGCTCGTCACGGAAATCGTGCGGCGTGAAGATCCGGTGGGTGACCAGGTCCTCGCGCAGGCCCGGAATGTAGTGACGCTCGAGGTATTCGAAGATGCGGTCGCGGTACTTGGGCCCCTCCACCGTCCAGTCGATATCGGCCGTGCCCAGATGCGGCACCGGCGCCAGCACGTAATGACTGGCGCAGCCTTCAGGTGCCAGCGACGGGTCGGTCACACAGGGTGCATGCAGGTATAGGGAAAAGTCGTCGGCCAGGGTTTCGCGTTTGAAAATTTCGTCGATCAACTCCCGGTAGCGCGGACCGAAGCACACGGTGTGATGCTGCAGGTGCTCATGGCGTCGCTTGAGGCCGAAATGGATGACGAACAGCGACATCGAGAAACGCTTGCCGCTCAGCCGCTGCGCCTCGTCACGTCCGCGCTGCTCGTGGCCCAATAACTGCTTGTAGGTATTCACCACATCGGCGTTCGACGCCACAGCATCGGTCTCGAAGCGGCGGCCATCCTGAGTCACCACGGCCTTTGCTCGCCCTCCTACCAGTTCGATGCGAGCGACCTCGGCGTTCAGCTCCAGCGTGCCACCCATATCCTCGAACAGCCGGACCATGCCCTGCACCAGTGCACCAGTGCCACCACGCGGAAACCAGACGCCGCCCTGGCGCTCCAGCGCATGGATCAGCGTGTAGATCGACGATGTTTCGAATGGGTTGCCGCCCACCAGCAGAGAGTGAAAGGATAGGGCCTGCCGCAGCCGGTCGTTCTCCACAAAGCTCGACACCATGCTGTACACGTTGCGCCAAGCCTGCAGCTTGGCCAACTGCGGGGCGACGCCGATCATGCTGCGAAACGACAGAAAGGGCACGGTTCCCAGCTTGACGTAGCCTTCCTCGTACACCGCACGGGAATAGGCGAGGAAGCGTTGGTATCCGGCGACATCCTTGGGGTTCAACGCATGGATTTGCCTGTCCAGCTCCGCCTGGTCATTGACGTAATCGAAGCTGTAGCCGTCTTCCCAGCACAGCCGGTAGAACGGGCTGACCGGCAGCAGCTCGACGTAGTCGGCCATGCGCTTGCCCGCGCCGGTGAACAATTCTTCGAGGGCCTGCGGGTCGGTGATCACCGTCGGGCCGGCATCGAAGGTAAAACCCTGGTCGTGATAGACGTAGGCGCGGCCGCCCGGCTTGTCGCGTTTCTCCAGCAGCGTGGTCTGCACGCCGCTGCGTTGCAGGCGGATCGCCAGCGCCAGGCCGCCAAATCCGGCGCCGATCACCACGGCCCGCGTGGGTACATCGCCTGCTGGCTCGTTCATCGCTTGTCCTTGTGAAGATTACGGGCGGCCAGCGCGTGCAGCGCCTCGCCCACCGGTACGGGAGGTTTGCCCGAGACGATGCGCAAGCGGTCCCAGGTGGTCAGGTTCGCGGCGTAGAAGCGCTGAATCAGCGGCTCGCGCAGACGATAGAAACGCTGCATTACCGCCCAGCGGCGATCTGCCGGGCCAGCCATGAACAGCATGCGATTGAGCAGGCGGAAGAAGCCGCGCTGGCGCCACTGCGCCAGTGAATAGTCGCGGATTGCCGTGAATAGCTCAGCGGCATTCCAGCGATCCAGCGCGATCAGATGATCAGCCAGGCGCACCGCATCGGGCAGCGAGTAGCCGGTGGTGGGATGAAACAAGGCTGCCGACAATCCGCTTTGCGGCACACCGGCCGCCTCGTCCCAGAACGCAGGAAGATCTCCAGAAAGCACGATGGGTAACACACCCTGCTCTTCGCGCAGCCGTTCGGCGATGCGCCAGCCTCGCGCATCGGCGTAGCGCTCGATGTTGTTTCGCAGGGTGTCGAGTGCGACGGCATCGCCGTCGGCGTAATAGGTGTCCTCGATCAGCAGGTGATCAGCGCTGAGCGGCAGGACGTAGACGAACCGGTAGCCGTCCTGCTGGGCGACGCTGGCATCCATAATGATCGGCTGTTGCAGGCCGTGAGGCTGCTGCAGGCGCAGCTCCTGACCGAGGAACTTCTGAAAGCCCAGCGCCAGCTGGGCGGTCCGGCGCGCGCCGCGCCCATCGATTACCGCGCCGGCTTGCAGGGTGCCCCCCGACGCCAGGCGCACCCGTTGTGGCTCAACTTCCGCGGCGTCTGTACCCAGACGCACGCGGTCGCCCAGTTCGGCCATCAGGTGCTGATGAAAGCGCCGCGAAAAGATGCTCGCGTAACCGCTGTCCAGCCGCCGCTGAAGGTTGGGAAAGATCACCTCATAAGCCGGCCAGCGGTTGTCCACGAGCGGCTCCAGCCAGGCCTGTTGCGCGGGCGTCAGGTCGTGTTGGTGAAAGGACCAGGTGTGGTTGCCGCCCAAGGTTTCGCCCTGTTCCAGAATCAGCAGACGCAGGTCCGGACGCTGCTGCTGCAACCGCAGCGCCAACAGCCCGTTGGCCAGACCGCCGCCGACGAGGATCAGGTCCGCATCAGCCATGCTCGGCTCCCTGCACTGCCGGCCACTTAATGCCGAGTGCCCGTTCAATCAGCAGCGCCGCTCGCGGCGCACCCCCGGCGGCGCGAATCTCCTCGCCCAGACCTCGCGCACGCTGGGCAAAACCGGGCTCGCGCAACAATCGGCGTAGCGCCTGTACGATACCTCGGCAGCTGGCCAGGCGCGGATCGAGCTTCAGCCCCACGCCCGCATGGACTATCCGCGCAGCAACGCCGGGTTGATCGAAGGCGATCGGCAGCGCCAGGCTCGGCACACCGGCTTCCAGCGCGTCGAGCGCTGTGTTCAACCCTGCATGGGTGATCAGCGCATCGGCCCGCGCCAGCACCGCACGCTGCGGCGCGAAGTCGGTGACCCAGCTGGCGCCGGTCTGTAGCAACTTTTTTTCCTGCCGCACATCGAGGCGGCCGCAGTGAACGATCAGCAGTTGCACCTCGAGCTCGCGGCAGGCCTCGGCAATGCGCGTGAACAGCCCGAAGCGATCACCTTGCAAAGTGCCGAGGGAAGCGAACACAAACGGCCGTCCGCTCACGACGGATAAGTCCAGCGCAGGTTCTTCAGTCAACGCCGAACGCAGCGGGCCGACACAATGAAAGTGGTCTGGCAATCCAATACGCGGGAAGTCGAAGCCGGTGGTGGTCTGGCTCAGCTGCAGCAAGGGCGACAGGCATTCATCGAGGCGCTGGCGCGGCGACAGGCCGAACTCGGCGGCATAGCGCGCGATCACTGCAGCAAGGGCTTGCATCGCCCGATCGTAAACGCGGCTGCTGTGGTGGTTCAACTGCTCGCCCCAGGCCGTGGCCCGATAACGCCAAGGCATCACCGGCAGCGGCACAAACGCTTCGCGGTTGACCGGCAGCGCACAGGCCACCGAGACGAACGGTAGCCCAAGATGCTCGGCCACCAGCCCACCAGCAGGCTCCATCTGATCTGCGATGATGGCGTCGGCGCCGATGGCGCGCAGCACGGCCGGCGCCTCTCGACAGTACATCTCGGTCGCAGCGGCCATATCTGTGATGACCCGACGTATGCCCCAAGGGCCGCCAGGACGTGCCGCCCGTTCGACCACTGCGGTGAGCGAGCCAGGCGGATGTGAGCCGGCACCGATCCGGTGAAAGCCCAGCGATGGATGGCGCAATGCCGCAGCGACATCCGCCTGTTGCACGACCGTCACACGATGCCCGCGAGCAAGCAATTCGGCGGCGATGGCCTCCATCGCGCGCAAATGACTATAGAAAGGCGGTGTGATCACCGCGAAGTGCGTCATCGGAACGCACCTTGCCGGCTGCGAGTGGCCGATCGCTGCGTTCGCATCAGGCGCTAGACGGATCGAAGGCTGGCAACAGCGGCGCCTGCAATAAAGCCGCAAGGTCAGCCGAACCGGTGCAAAAGCAGGCGATGCGCAGCTGCTGGATGAGAACCTGAAAATGCTCGACGACCGCTTGTGGCCCGAGCAGCGCTGCGTCCAGCACGCCGGCTGCCTGGCCAACCAGATCAGCACCGAGGCGAATCGCCTTGGCCACATCAATGCCGTCACGAATGCCGCCCGACGCGATCAGATGCGCATCCGGACAGGCTCGACGCACCGACGCGATAGCCTGTGCGCTGGGAATTCCCCAACCGGCAAACGCCTGGGCTATGGCGCGCTGTTGTGGATCCAGGGTGCGTTCGGCCTCAACCGCAGCCCAGCTGGTGCCGCCCGCACCGGCTACATCAATGACCGACACGCCTGCATCGAGCAATCGCTGCGCCACGCTCGGAGAAATCCCAGCGCCCACTTCCTTGGCCACCAGCGGAACCGTAAGCCGCGCTGCCAGTGCCTGGATCGCGCTCAACACGCCGCGCCAGTTCCGGTCACCACCCATCTGTACCGCTTCCTGCAATGGATTGAGATGAATGATCAGCGCGTCCGCTTCGATCATCTCCACCGCACGCTGCGCCTCGTCCAACCCATAGCCGGCCACCAGCTGCGCAGCGCCGAAATTCGCCAGCAGCGGAATGGACGGTGCCAGCTGCCTCAATTGCCGCGTCAGCCCTTGATCCGCTCCGGTTTCCAGCGCAATGCGCTGCGAACCGACTGCCAGTGCGATGCCCAGCGCCTCGGCAGCTTCGGCCAGATTACGGTTGATTTGCGCGGCTCGCGCTGCGCCACCGGTCATTGAGCTGATCAGCAAGGGCGCTGCAAGATCGCGTCCAAAAAGCGAACTGCGGATATCGATGTCGTTCAGACACAACTCAGGCATAGCGCAGTGCTCGAATCTTAGTGCGGCGAAGCCGGTATCCGCCTTGGAGCAGGCGCGGCGCGGATCTAGAACGATATCCAGGTGTTCGTTTTTGCGTTCCGCGAAAAGATCTTTGCTCATGCAACCGCCTCGCTCGTGACCTTATGTTGACGGACGTGGTCATTAAAAGTGCCAAAACCTGTACAACCAAATCATATTTGTCTAAGTATTCCGAAGAACAATATAGGAGGTCGTCATGGCCACCGTTATGCCCAACTCGCAATTCGACCTCGAGCGAACGCTCAGCGCATTGCGTGCACAGGTCAACGACCGGCTGGCTATATGGCTGCCTCATTGCCCGCTTGAAGACGCCATCGGCACCGCAATGCGTGCCGGCAGCCTGGCGCCGGGCAAACGCATTCGTCCATTGCTGCTGCTTCTGGCTCTCAAGGATCTGCAACATGAAGGATCAGTGGAGTCAGCGCTCGATCTCGGCTGCGCCCTGGAAATGGTGCATGCCGCCTCGCTGTTTCTGGACGACATGCCCTGCATGGATAACGCCGAGCTGCGCCGAGGCCAGCCGACCATCCACAGGCAGTTCGGCGAGGACGTCGCTGTCCTCGGCTCGGTGGCGCTGCTCAGCCAGGCCTTCGGCATAGCAGCCTCTGTCGAAGGCATCGATCCTGCGACACGCAACCGGCTGGTTCGCTTGCTCGCGACGGCGACCGGCGCGCAGGGGCTGGTTCGCGGGCAGTACCACGATCTGAGAGAAGGTTTGCGAAACCGACCGCTCGAAGCCATCGCTCATAGCAATCGACTGAAAACCTGCCCGTTGTTTACCGCTGCGGTGGAATTCGCAGCCCTGCTGGGAGGCGCCAGCGACAGCTGTACACGGCATCTGAACGGTTTCGCCACGGAGCTCGGCATGGCGTTCCAACTGCTCGATGATTTGGCCGACGGGCTTAGCCCGCAGCACAGCGGCAAGGATGCCGGTAAAGATCACGGCAAGAGCACAATGGTCACGCTGCTCGGACCAGAAGTGGCCCGACAGCATGTCGAAAGGCACCTGACCCGCGCGGGTCAGCACCTGATCGATGCCGATATTGGCGATGGCTATCTAGCGCGGCTGCTGGACTATATCGACGTCTGGCCACGCTGAAGCGACATCCGCAAGCCCCGCCACAGACCGCTGTGTCGTTTCATCACTCGAATGTATGGTGCTAGGCAGCCATCTCGCCGTCTCCTTAGACTCCGGCCCATAAAACGGAGGACACCCCATGCCCGAGATGCTGCTTTGCCCACGCAACCTCGCCTTCGAGCTCTACGAAGTGCTCGACGCCGAAGCGCTGACCCGACGCGAACGCTTCGCCGACCACAGCCGCGAGACCTTCGACGCCGCCGTGGGTACCGCCCGCCAGATCGCGGAAAAGTATTTCGCCCCGCACAACCGCAAATCGGACGAAAACGAGCCGCTCTATCAGAACGGCGAGGCAGTGTTGATTCCCGAGGTCAAACCGGCGGTGAATGCCTTCATCGAGGCCGGCTTCCACAATGCCCAGCGCAGCTTCGAAGATAGCGGCATGCAGTTACCGAACCTGCTGTCACGGGCCTGCTTCGCGCATTTCCAGTCCGCCAACATCGCCACCAGTTCCTACCCAATGCTGACCATGGGCGCGGCGCATCTGATCGAAACCTTCGGCAGCGACGAGCAGAAGCGGCGCTTTCTGCAGCCGATGATCGAGGGTCGTTTCTTCGGCACCATGGCGCTCACCGAGCCGCATGCTGGCTCGTCACTGTCGGATATCCGCACCCGCGCCGAACCGGCCGGCGACGGCACCTATCGCCTGAAGGGCAACAAGATATTCATCTCCGGCGGCGATCACCCGCTGTCTGAGAACATCGTGCACATGGTGCTGGCCAAACTGCCGGACGCCCCGGCCGGGGTGAAGGGCATCAGCCTGTTCATCGTGCCGAAGTTTCTGGTCAACGACGATGGCAGCCTCGGCCCGCGCAACGACGTGCTGCTTGCCGGGTTGTTCCACAAGATGGGCTGGCGCGGCACCACCAGCACAGCGCTGAACTTTGGGGATAACGGCAACTGCGTCGGCTATCTAGTGGGCGAGCCGCACAAAGGTCTCGCCTACATGTTCCAGATGATGAACGAGGCGCGCATCGGCGTTGGCATGGGCGCCATCATGCTCGGCTATGCCGGCTATCTGTACTCATTGAATTACGCCCGCGAACGACCGCAGGGCCGACTGCCGGGCGGCAAGGACCCCGCCTCGACGCAGGTGCCGATCATCGAGCACACCGACGTCAAACGCATGCTGCTGACGCAGAAAGCCTACGTCGAGGGCGCCTTCGATCTGGGCCTGTATGCCGCGCGGCTGGTGGACGACGAACACACCGCCGAAAGTGAGGAAGAACGGCGCAACGCCGCCGAGCTGCTCGACCTGCTCACCCCCATCGTCAAATCCTGGCCGTCGGAGTTCTGCCTGAAGGCCAATGAACTGGCGATTCAGATCCTCGGCGGCCACGGCTATACCCGCGAGTATCCGGTCGAACAGTACTACCGCGATAATCGTCTGAATCCGATTCATGAAGGCACCCACGGCATTCAGTCTCTGGATCTGCTGGGCCGCAAGCTGATGCAGAACAAGGGCGCCGGCCTGCGCCAGTTGCTCGGGCTGATCCAGAACTGCTGCGCACGCGCCGCCGAATATCCATCGCTGGAGCCGTTGATCGAACCGTTGCAACAGCTGGTTGCGCGCCTGACAGCGGTAACCCAGGCACTGCTGGGCGACCTGATAGCCGGCAAGGTCAATCTGGCGCTGGCCAACTCCGCGCTGTACCTGAAGGTCTTCGGTCACACCGTGATCGGCTGGCGCTGGTTGGAGCAGGCGATTCACGCCGAACAGGGGCTTGCGGCAGGCAATCCGTCCGACGTCGACTTCTACAAAGGCAAGCTGCAGGCCGCACGCTACTTCCTGATTTGGGAAGTGCCGGGTTGCCAGCACGAGCTGAGCCTGCTGGACGCGCGCGACGATACCTGCCTGGCGATGAACGACAGCTGGTTCTAGGTCGATTACCGTTACCGGCGCACCGCACTGGGCGGTGTCGCCGAAGCTCTAGCGACCATTCCGATAAACCGAGACAGAGCCTCAAAGCCAGCCGCCACCATCACGGAACGCTCGATGAATGCCTCTTAGCACAAGGGGCATTTTTTTTGACAGCCCGTCAAATCATCGGGTTAGAATCGCTGGCATGTCCCGTGCATAAACTGCCGGGAAACTCGCTTTTCTCGGAGACCACACTTGGACGTCGGCAACATCAACCACCTTTTTTTCGTCGGTGCCCTGTTGGTTGCTGCCAGTATCCTGATGAGCTCTTTGTCCGCGCGCCTGGGCGTGCCGATCCTGGTCATCGTCCTCGGTGTCGGCATGCTGGCTGGAGTCGATGGTATCGGCGGCATCGTCTTTGAGGACTACCGGCTCGCCTTCATCATCAGCAACCTGGCACTCGCGGTGATTCTGCTCGACGGCGGCATGCGAACCCGCAAGGCCACCTTTCGCGTCGCGCTCTGGCCGTCGATGTCGCTGGCCACGCTCGGGGTGGCGATCACCGCCGGCCTGACGGGCGTAGCGGCCGCCTGGCTGTTCGACCTGCGCCTGATCGAGGGCCTGTTGATCGGCGCCATCGTCGGCTCCACAGATGCTGCGGTGGTGTTCAACCTGCTCAACGGCAAAGGCCTCAACGAACGCGTCGGGCCGACACTGGAAATCGAATCGGGCACCAACGACCCGATGGCGATGTTCCTCACCGTAACCCTGATCGGAATGATCGCGTCGGGGCAAACCTCATTCAGCTGGACCGTTCTGGTCAGCCTGATCCAACAGTTCGGCATCGGCATTCTGCTTGGCCTGACCGGTGGTTGGCTGTTGCAGCAGCTGATCAACCGCCTCTCCGTAGCCGATGGCCTTTATCCACTGCTCGCGGTCAGTGGCGGCATCATGATTTACGCCTTATCCGGCGCGGCGGGCGGCAGCGGGATCATGGCGGTATACGTCTGCGGTTTGCTGCTGGGCAACCGTCCGATTCGCAACCGCTACGGCATTCTGCATATGTTCGACGGCTTGGCCTGGCTCAGCCAGATCGGTATGTTCCTCGTACTCGGCCTGCTGTTGACACCCAGCGAACTGCTGCCCATCGCCGTTCCCGCCCTGCTGCTGTCGCTGTGGATGATCCTGTTCGCTCGGCCGCTCTCGGTGTTCATCGGCCTGCTGCCGTTCAAGAGCTTCAACCTGCGCGAGCGGATGTTCATTTCCTGGATCGGCCTGCGCGGCGCGGTGCCGGTCATTCTAGCCGTATTCCCGCTGGTCGCCGGCCTGGACAATGCGCAGCTGTTCTTCAATGTGGCGTTTTTCATCGTGCTGGTCTCGCTGCTGTTGCAGGGCACCACGCTCGGCTGGGCGGCCAAGAAGGCCAAGGTCGAGGTTCCGCCTTCACCATCGCCGATTTCACGTACCGGTCTGCAAGTCCACCCCACCAGCCAGTGGGAGCTTTTCATCTATCGTCTGAGCGCCAGCAAATGGTGTGTCGGCGCGGCCCTGCGCGAACTGAAGATGCCCGAAGGGACGCGGATTGCCGCGCTGTTCCGTGGCAGGGCGCTGCTGCACCCGTCCGGCAGTACGCGCCTGCAGGTCGATGACATCCTTTGCGTCATCGGCCATGAAGAAGATCTGCCGGCACTCGGCAAACTGTTCAGCCAAGCGCCGCAACGGGGCCGCGACATGCGGTTCTTCGGTGACTTCATTCTCGAAAGCGAAGCCGAAATGGGCGCTCTCGCTGCGCTGTATGGCTTGAAGCTGGGTGATGTCGATGAGCATCAACAGATAGGCCGCTTCATTACCGAGCGCGTCGGCGGCAAACCGGTCATTGGCGACTATATCGAGTGGAGCGGCCTGACCTGGACCATTGCCGCCATGGAACAGGGGGAAGTCCGCAAGGTCGGACTGAGGTTCCCGGAAGGCGAAAAACCAGGCCCGTCGCTGCAGTTCTGACGAGGCGCCTGGGTCGCGGTCAGGATGGCGGGACGTTCCGATCTATGGACTCGCCGCGGCCATCCGCAGCCCTTAGACTCCGCGCTCGTTCTTCATTTCGATAGTACCCATGGCCTCATTGCGTAACTTGCTGCTGGCGACACTGCTCCTTATCGCCCCGCCCCTTCTCCACGCCGCCCCGACCATCCCAGGGCTTACGGGCAATCAGAGCGCCGGGGAAGAGGCGAAACCCGCGCAACCGAGCAACGATGAACGCGCCAGCCGGTTCGCCGACCAGGCGAGCCAGGCGCAGCAGCGGCTGACCGAACTCAAGGCCGAGCTCGCCGGCGCGCCAAAGGAAATTGCCGAGGCGCAACGTGAGCTGAGCAAGCTCAAGGGCAGCGACACCAGCGAACTGGCGTCGAAGCTGGCCAAGCAGAGCGTCCCCGAACTCGAACAGCGACTGAGCGAACGAGTTGACGAACTCTCGGCCTGGCAAACGGCCCTGACGTCGGCCAATAGCATGATCATCAGCGCGCAGACGCGTCCGGAGCGTGCCCAGGCCGATATCAGCAAATTTCAGACGCGCATCGACGAAATCAACAACCTCCTCAAGACGGGCCGTGAGAGCGGCAAACCCCTGTCCGACGAGCGTCGCGAGCTGCTCAACGCAGAGAAATCGGCGCTCAATGCGCAGATCGAATTACGTCGCAACGAGCTGGCCAGTAACAGCCTGCTGCAGGACTTGGGCATTGCCCGCCGCGACCTGCTGTCCGAGCGCATCGCGCGCGCCGAACAGGAAACCATGGCGCTGCAGACGGCAATCAACAACAAACGCCGTGAGGAATCGGAGCAGACCGTCGCCGAATTCTCGCTAAAGGCCGAGAAAGCCGGCTCGGACAAACTGTTACCGGCCGAGAGCGCGGAGAACCGCAAACTTTCGGGTTATCTGCTACGCGCCACCGAGCGTCTCAACGACCTGACCCAGGAAAATCTGCAGACTCGCCAGCAGCTCGATACGCTCAATCAGGCCGATCAGGCGCTGGAAGAGCAGATCGCCGTGCTCGAAGGCAGCCTGTTGCTGTCGAAGGTTCTCTACCAGCAAAAGCAGGCGCTGCCACAGCTGAGCCTGAACAAGAACCTGGCGGATGAAATCGCCGATATCCGCCTTTATCAATTCGAGCTGAATCAGCGTCGCGAGCTCAGCGGTAACGTCGAGGCGTATGTCGAGCAACAGCTCGCCAGCCAGCCTCCCGACGAGGTAACGCCGGAGCTGCGCAGCGCGCTGCTGGAGCTCGTGCGCACCCGTGGCGAGCTGCTCGATCGACTCAACCACGTGCTCAATGCGCTGCTGAGTGAGTCGATCACACTGCAGCTGAATCAGCGCCAGCTTCAAACCAAGGCCCAGGCGCTGAGCGAAACGCTGGACGAGCAGATGTTCTGGATCCCGAGCAATAAGCCGCTGGATCTGGACTGGTTCAAGAACATACCGACCCTGCTCGATCGCCAGTTGCGTGCGATGCCCTGGGGGTCCGCGTTCGACGCGCTCGGCGCCGGACTGGTGGAGCGGCCACTGTTCTTCGTGCCACTGCTGCTGGTGATCGGCGCGCTGCTGTGGCGCCGCAATGTCATAAACGCCAAGCTCGACTCGCTCAGTGCGGACATCGGCCATTTCCGCAACGACAGTCAGTTGCATACACCGCTGGCGCTGATGCTGAACCTTCTATTGGCGCTGCCCGGTGCGCTGTTTCTGGCGCTGTGTGGGTACTTGCTACAGATGGACGGGCGCGGTCAGAACATCAGCCTCGGCGCCGCTTTCTATCAGATGGCGCAGGCCTGGCTCGTGTTCTACAGCGCCTATCGCATGCTCTCGCCCAACCGTGTTGCCGAAACGCATTTCGGTTGGTTCCAGCCGCAGGTAGCCTTCCTGCGCAACGAAATCCGCCGGCTGGGGCTAGTGGTCATGGCGCTGGTGGCGGTCGTGGCGATCGCCGAGCATCAGCCGGGAAGCCTGGTGGATGACGTGATCGGCATCGTGGTCGTCATCACCTGCTACGCACTGATGAGCTGGAGACTGACACGCCTGCTGCTCAAAGGCCCATCGAGCCAGAACGCACCGCCGGTTCGCCGCTTCATAGGCCTGCTGTTCAGCATGCTGCCATTGGCGCTGATCGTGGTGGTGGGCCTGGGGTACTACTACACCGCGTTGAAATTGACCGGCCGGCTGATCGACACGCTCTATCTCTTGCTGGCCTGGGTCGTTATCGAGGCAGCGCTGATCCGTGGTCTTACGGTGGCTGCGCGGCGTCTGGCATACAAGCGCGCGGTCGCCAGGCGAGAAGCGAATCCCGATGAAACGACCACGCCCCACGAAGACGCCGCCGAGCCCGGTCTGGCGATCGACCAGGTCAACCAACAATCCCTGCGCCTGACCCGGCTGGCCATGTTCGGCCTGTTCTTCGTCGTGCTGTACTGGGTCTGGGCCGACCTTATCAGCGTGGTGTCGTATCTCGATAACGTCACCCTGTATGAATTCACCAGCGGCAGCGGTGAGACCGCCACTACCTCGGCCATCACGCTCAACAATCTAATCGGCGCACTGGCCACGGTGGTCATAACCATCGCGCTGGCGCGAAATCTGCCAGGGCTTCTCGAGGTCCTGGTGCTGTCCCGAATGCGCCTCGCGCAGGGCAGCGCCTACGCCACCGGCACCTTGCTTTCATACACGTTGGTCGGCATCGGCATCGTCACGACGCTTTCGACGCTTGGCGTGAGCTGGGACAAGCTGCAATGGCTGGTCGCTGCCTTGTCGGTGGGGCTGGGTTTCGGCCTGCAGGAGATCTTTGCCAACTTCGTTTCGGGCCTGATCATTCTGTTCGAAAAGCCGGTCCGCATCGGCGACGTGGTGACCATCGGCAACCTGTCCGGGACCGTCAGCCGCATCCGAATTCGGGCGACGACCATCACCGATTTCGACAACAAGGAAATCATCGTCCCGAACAAGACCTTCGTGACCGACCAGCTGGTCAACTGGTCGCTCAACGACACCGTCACCCGGGTCACCATTCGCATCGGCGTACAGTTCGGTTCCGATCTGGAGGTGGTTCGCAGCCTGTTGTTCCAGGCGGCTCGAGAAAATCCTCGCGTACTCAAGGAGCCCGAGCCGCAGGTGTTCTTCCTCAACTTCGGCGAGAGCCGGCTGGAGCATGAGCTGCGCCTGCATGTGCGCGACCTCGCCGACCGCAACCCGGTAATCGACGAGATAAACCGCTGGCTCGACCAGGAATTCCGCACGCGCGGAATCGTTATCGCCTTCCGGCAGCTAGATGTACACCTAAAGAACCCGCCGCCAGCGCTGGAAATCCGGCGGGTCGATAAGGACGAAAATCTCATCGACACACCTGCCAGCGGTCAGCCCTGAGGAACACCCCGACAGACGCGACCTCCAAAATTCAAATGCGCTCGCCCGGCGGGCGCTATCTTTCAAGACAGCGCCGGAGCCAACGTGAAAACCCTCACCGAGCTGCATTTCGATAACCGCTTCGCCCGACTCGGCGACTTATTCTCCACCAAGGTGACGCCCCAGCCCCTGGTCGAACCGCGCCTGGTGGTGGCCAGCGAGGCAGCAATGAGGCTGCTCGATCTCGACCCAGCGGTGGCGGACGATCCGCTGTTCACCGAATTGTTCTCCGGCCACAAGCTCTGGAGCACCGCCGAGCCGCGAGCGATGGTCTATTCCGGTCATCAATTCGGCAGCTACAACCCGCAGCTAGGCGACGGTCGCGGCTTATTGCTGGGCGAGTTGGTCAACGATGCCGGCGAGCAGTGGGACATGCATCTCAAGGGCGCCGGCCTCACGCCTTACTCGCGTATGGGCGATGGTCGCGCCGTACTGCGCTCCTCGATCCGCGAATTTCTCGCCAGCGAGCATCTTCATGCCTTGGGCATTCCCAGCTCACGCGCGCTGTGCGTGACCGGCTCGGATACGCCGGTCTATCGCGAGCGCCAGGAGCGCGGCGCGATGCTGCTGCGCCTGGCGCCCAGCCATGTACGCTTCGGCCATTTCGAATTTTTCTATTACACCAAGCAGCACGACGAACTGAAGCAGCTGCTCGATCACGTCGTCGAATCTCACTTCGCCGATTGCCTGGAACATCCAGAGCCCTACCACTCCTTCTTCCGCGAGGTGCTGCAGCGCACCGCCGAGCTGATCGCCCGTTGGCAGGCCTATGGCTTCTGTCATGGCGTGATGAATACCGACAACATGTCGATCTTGGGCATCACCTTCGATTTCGGTCCCTACGCTTTTCTCGACGACTTCGATGCGCGCTTCATCTGCAACCATTCCGACCACACCGGCCGTTATTCCTACGAGAATCAGGTGCCCATCGCGCACTGGAATCTCGCCGCGCTGGCCCAAGCGCTGACGCCGTTCATCGCCATCGAGCAGCTACGCGAGACGATGGATCTGTTCCTGCCGATCTACGAAGCTGCCTGGCTCGACCTGATGCGCCTGCGGCTGGGCCTGCAGACCGCTGACGACAGCGACAAAGAGCTGGTGCAGCGCCTGCTGCAGCTGATGCAGAGCAGTGCCATCGACTACACAAACTTCTTCCGCGAACTCGGCGAGAGCCCAGCGGAACAGGCCTTGGCTCGCCTGCGTGAGGACTTCATCGATATCAAATCGTTCGACGAGTGGGCTGCAAGCTATCGCAAGCGCACCGAAAGCGAGGATGGCGAACAGCAGGCGCGGCGGACGCGCATGCAAGCCGTCAATCCCAAGTACATCCTGCGCAACTACTTGGCCCAGCAGGCAATCGACGCTGCCGAGGCCGGCGACTACGGTCCGGTGCGCGAGCTGCATGCGGTGCTCAGCCGTCCTTTCGAGGAGCAACCGGGCATGGAACGCTACGCCGAGCGCCCACCGGAATGGGGCAAGCATCTCGAAATCAGCTGTTCGTCGTGAGCCATGGCGTTGCGCAATATGCTGCGCAGAATTTCGCTCGCCACCCTACTCCCCTCCACCTCGCAGCCCGTAAACGCTGGGCTGGCGCGCATCTGTGCCAAACCTTGCACAGCGCTGGCAGGAAGTTGCTCAACTTAATGTGCGCCGTCCCGCAGATCAGACCGTGCGTATCCATTGAGATATCGTAACTCTCTGATATTTAAATATTTTTTATAACTGGCATGCACCTTGTACCTCTCTGATTGCCATTCCGGCATTCAACAAAGGCAAGGAGAGCGTTCATGCCAACACCCGCGTATCTGTCCCTCGAAGGCACTAAGCAAGGCCTGATCACCGCAGGCACTTTCACCGAGGACTCGGTCGGCAACATCTTCCAGGAAGGACACGAAGACCAGATTCTGGTGCAGGCCTTTCAGCACCAAGTCATCATTCCGCGCGATCCGCAGTCCGGTCAACCCACCGGCCAGCGCGTGCATAAGCCGCTGATGATCACCAAGGTGTTCGACAAATCGTCGCCACTGATCTTCAACGCCCTGACCTCAGGCGAGCGTCTGAACAAGTGCCGGCTGGAGTGGTACCGCACGTCCGCCACCGGTACCCAAGAGCATTACTACACCATCGAACTGGAAGACGCGGTGATCGTCGACGTGCAGTCGCGCATGCCCAACTGCCAAGACCCGAACATGTCCCATTTCACCCATCTGGAAGACGTGTACTTCACCTACCGCAAAATCGTCTGGACCCACGAAGTCTCCGGCACTTCCGGCTCCGATGACTGGCGCACCCCGATCGCCGGTTAAGGCAATCGCGGCAAGACAGGCTTCGGTCGGGCGCACCCCGGCTGAAGCCTTTTTGCGAAACAGTAGCGGAAAATCGGACCGCGGCGTCGCAATGCGCGACTCAGCGCACCGCAACGCCGCCGACGCGTGGTACATCAAGTCCCCCGCATGCGCCCTGGCGCACACCCATGGACGGATCCAGGAGGAACACGGATGTTCGCCCCCGCCAACCAGACTCATTTTTCCCTGCACATCGAAGGCATCGAACATGACCTTCAGGTTCTCGAATTCCGTGGCAGCGAAGCCATCAGCCGCCCCTATCGCTTCGACCTGGAGCTGGTCAGCGAGCGTCCCGACCTGGATCTGGAAAGCCTGTTGCAGAAATCCGCGTTTCTGGCATTCACAGCGGATGGCGCCGGTATTCACGGCCTGCTCCACCGAGCCGCACGGGGCGAATCCGGCAAACGCCTGACTCGCTATCGGTTGGTCATCGTTCCGAAGCTCGCCTATCTGGCGCACCGGACCAACCAGCGCATCTTTCAGCATCTGTCGGTCCCGCAGATCATCGCTCTGGTGCTGGAAGAGCACGGCATTCTCGCCGGCGACGGTCACCGCTTCGACCTTGGCCCAGTGATTTACCCTGAGCGTGACTACTGCGTTCAGTACGACGAAACCGACCTGCATTTCATCCAGCGTCTGTGTGAGGAAGAAGGCATTCACTACCACTTCCGGCACAGCGAAGCCGGCCACATGCTGGTATTCGGCGATGACCAGACGGTGTTCCCCAAACTTGCACCAGTCGCTTACCAGCAGGACAGCGGGCTGGTTGCCGACGCGCCAGTCGTCAAGCGCTTCGGTGTACGCATCGAGACCCGCACCGGCCGCGTCACCCGCCGCGATTACGACTTCGAGAAGCCCCGCCTCACGCTGGAAGCCGGCGTTCGAAGCGACGCCCAGCCGGACCTGGAGGATTACGACTATCCCGGCCGCTTCGCCAATCGCGAGCGCGGCAAGCTGCTGTCCCAGCGAGCCTTGGAACGGCACCGTCACGACTTCGAACTGGCCGAAGGCGAAAGCGATCAGCCGCTGATGGTCAGCGGTCACTTCCTCCCGCTCAGCGAGCACCCACGTAGTGACTGGAATCAGCTGTGGCTGATCACCGAAGTACTTCATGAGGGCAAGCAACCGCAGGTACTGGAGGAGTCAGTTACCGACGCGTCACGCCCGCACGCACCCCAGCCCTCTCCCCTTGGGGGTGAGGGGCTAGGGAGCATTACCCAACGTTTCGGAGCAGACGCCTTCACCCAAGGCTACCGCAACCACTTCACCGCCACGCGTTGGGCTGTCCCCTTCCGCCCGGAGCTCAAGCATCCCAAGTCCCGCATTCTCGGCAGCCAGAGCGCAGTCGTCACCGGCCCTGCCGGCGAAGAAATCCACTGCGACGATTACGGGCGCGTAAAGGTCCAGTTTCAATGGGACCGCGAGGGCCAAGCCAACGACAAGACGAGCTGCTGGCTGCGCGTCGCCAGCAGCTGGGCCGGAGACCGCTACGGCGGCATTGCCATCCCCCGTGTCGGCATGGAAGTGCTGGTCACCTTTCTCGAAGGCGACCCCGACCAGCCGCTGATCACCGGCTGCCTGTACCACAAGGAAAACGCCGCTCCCTACGACCTACCGGCGAACAAGACCCGCAGCCTGTTCAAAACCCTCAGCTCGCCAGGTGGCGACGGATACAACGAACTGCGCATCGAGGATCGCAAGGGACAGGAGCAAATCTACATCCACGCCCAGCGCGACTGGGACCAGAACATCAGGCACGACCAGAAAATCCGCGTCGGCCACGAACGCCACGACACCGTCGAAGCCAACAGCTACAGCGAATTCCGAGCCGAAGAACACCGCACCACCCACGGCGACCGCCGCAGCGAAGTCAAAGCCAACGACCACCTGACCGCTGGCAACAACCAGCACGTGAAAATCGGCACCGGGCAGTTCGTCGAGGCGGGTCAGGAAATTCATCTTTCCAGCGGCCTGAAAGTCGTTCTCCAAGCCGGCAGCGAACTCACCTTCAAAGCCGCCGGTAGCTTTATCAAACTCGATGCGAGCGGCATCACGATGGTTGGGCCTTTGATCAGAATGAACTCGGGCGGGAGTCCGGGGAAAGGCACGGGTGCGGCGCCGGTGCTGCCGGGCAAGGTAAAGGCGGCGGATGCGGATAGGGCGGGGCAGTTGTTGATCCAGGCGCAGAAGCAGGCGCTGCAACGCAAGCAACCGCTCTGCGTCATCTGCGAAGCAGCAAAGCTGGAGGCCGCAGATGCCGGCTAACGATCTGCGCCAGCTGCCAGTAGAGTTGCCCTGGGACGTCCCCGCATATCTGCTACTGGACGGCGTCAGCGTCGACAACTTGGCGCAACGCCTTTATCAATGGTCCGATTCGCCTGACTTCGACGTGTTGTACTTGGACACACCGTGGGCCGAGCTGGCCGATATATCCCCCAGTCTGGTTCGTCTGAGTGGGCAGCAGGACCCGGCACTTGTCGCTTTTGTTGAAAACAGTCATGACGAATGGGGTTATCTACTATTCAGTCACGCGAGCCGGGATGAGGTGCTAAGCCACTTGCGCTGGCTGGTCAGAGTTCGTCACGCGCAGGGCGAAGATATGCTGCTGCGCCTGGCCGATCCCGCGGTCGTTCATGCGTTATTCGGGCAGTCTGTGCGGGACAATGACGCAACGCTATTCGGCCCGATCGGGCGACTAGTTGCCGCCGACCGAATCCAAGCTTGCTGGTATCAGTATCAATGCCCCGGATCGACGAAAGTCGCTACCCCCCATGATCGCCCCTACCAACTATCAGAATTCCAACTGGAGATGCTCGGAGAAATGGGTTTTCGCGGCGTCCTCATCCGGCTTGACGAACACCTGCGCGATTATTTTCCGAATTACCAGTCTGCATTGAGCCCGCCTGAGCGTTGGCAATACCTACGTGAGCTGGCTGAGCGGGCCTACGCCCAAGGCTTCCAAAGCGAACACGAGATAACTCTCTATGCCAATATTTTCGGCTTGCTCGGCGAAGACGCTCTGCAGACCCATACAGATATCGCCGAGCTGCTGGGCCAGGCCTCGCCACTAACGCCTTCCCAGCGCATCGAACAGGCTGCGGATCTGGCCTATGCCCGCGCCCGGCCAGTGGAAAGGACTTCCCTGTGACCAACAAGAACCCCAATCACGCCGACAAGGCCAAAAATGACGCCAAGAGTGCAATTGGTGCTTGCCCACTAATGAAAAACAAGGTGCAGCTACTGCCCCTGCGTTACGGTCTGGTCGAACGGCTCGATCCCTCAGCTCAGCTCAGCCTGCCTTACGAGCTCAAATCGCGGCCACTGGGTATTCGACTGATCCGCGATGGCTGGTTGTATGTCACCGTCGGCAAGCAGTCTAAAGCCATTCTGCATGAGTACCGCATTGCCAAGGGCGTGATTACCCAACTGCTGTGGAACAAGGCCGAGGTCACTGCCGACAAACGAGAAACGAGCGTCGGCGAAGCCCAGCTGATTTTCTTCCGTAATGAACCGCTGCATGTGGCCTACTCCGAAGTGCAGTGGACTGCCGCAAAATGCGCTCAGGTGCTCAAGAGCCCCAAAGAGCGCCATTACTTTATGCAGGCCATTGATCTCAGCCGGGTTGATTGTGAGAAAGGTGCCGCCGACCTTTTGACCACTCACCAAGCCAACAAATGGCTGGCCGAAGTGGCGGAAAAGCCCGCCACAACAAGCGCAGGTCAAGATGTGCAGCCTGAAGAGGTAAAGGATTACGCGTGGGAGCAACCTTCGCTGTACCAGCCAACCCAGCTAGGCATGCTGAAGAAAAGCCTGAACCCTCAGTACGAAAATGATCACCTCTACCTGGTGGTGCGTGACGACATTGGTGTGCTGCGTGACCTGGCCAGCCACCAAGATCTGGCTGCCGGCTGGATCATCGACTGGAGCAATGCCGAAACAACCCAGAAGAAGTATGTGATTGGCTGCTACATCGAGTCGCTGTACCGCCTGAATGGGCAACACATGCTCAGCGCAGCTAAGCAGGATCCGCGCTTCGCCAAGCTTGAAGAGGAAACCGGTCCGGCTCAGTGTCAGAGCATCAGTGACTACATCAACGTCAAGCATCAGGCCCAATGGCATGGCCCTGGTACGCACAGTGGCGCCATCAGTGCTTCACGTATGCGCATGCGCCAGAGCCTCGGCGCGTCCCTCTATGCGAAGTACGAGGACTTTATCGAGAGCCTCGATGAGAATGCCGAAGATGCCCTGGACGGCGCAAAGTGGGGGCAGCAAGGCATAAGCGACCTGACTGATCGCCCCGGTATGGAGGCGTTTCTCAAACAGCAGCGCGCCCAGCTCAAGCGCTGGAACGAGCGACTTGACCTGATCAGCGAAGACCGCATTGCCATGGTTGCGGCAGAACGTTTCCATCGCGCGGCCTGGTACTTCGACCCACAGTCGAGCGCGCAGATAGAGCTAGCGCTCGCCACTGAATACGCCTGCCTGAAAGATATCTGCCGTACCGACAAAGCCACCGATGCCTTGGCAGCGCTGCTGGATAAATACCCGCAACTGAGCTTGCCGGGCTTTTACACTCTGAGTCATACCGACCAGATTGATATGCAGACCAAGCTCTCCAGCATGATCAAAGGCATGCGTGATACGGCTATGGCTGGCAATGACTACAGCGGCGCACATGAGCTTAGCGTCCAGTTCACTGGCTTGGTCCAGCAACAATTGCCGAGTGTTTTCCACCTCAGCGAAACGGGCATTACCCTCAATCAGTTGCGTAATACCGCCTACGAGCCGGCCAAACAACTGAGACTGGCCGCGGCCATGGACGGGGCGATGCAAGGGCTGCGCAACGCAGCCCCGCTGGACCCCGGCAAAGTGCTGCGTGCCCTGCCAGGGGCAGCATGGCTGGATGTACTGCGGGCCTTCGGCCAAGGTGGCATCACC
This sequence comes from Pseudomonas sp. IC_126, assembly GCF_004331835.1. NCBI lineage: Bacteria > Pseudomonadati > Pseudomonadota > Gammaproteobacteria > Pseudomonadales > Pseudomonadaceae > Pseudomonas > Pseudomonas sp. IC_126. The sequence goes on along the minus strand of NZ_SJSS01000002.1, from coordinate 716,728 downwards.
CTGGAGTTCGCGTCGGCCAGCCAGATTCAGGCGTTTGAGACCGATACCCGTAAGCTGGCCGAGCTGCGCAGCACGCTTACCGCGCTGAAACATCAGATCAGACAAACCCTCGCCTTTGAGCGCCGGGGCCGGCTGCCCCAAGGTAGCCACCGCAGCCTGCTGGCAGAGCGCAAAGCCCTGCAAGCAAGCCTGCTGCCGTTAGAAAGCCGCGTGGCCAGCGCCCTCAGCCCGGTGGGCGAAGGGCCGAGCAAAGCCGGCGTTAAGATCAAGGGCCTTAACAGCACCCAGGTCGCCGAGTTTCAGCGCATGGCGGAAGACTTTCGTCTAAAGCGGCCATTTAAGGGGTTAGGCGAGAACGTGTTCCGTTCGGTCGGGGCGGATATATTTGCTTCGGCCGTGGCGGTTTGGCAGATACGCAATTTTGTAGTGGTGAGTGCTGAGTTTCAGCGTAAAGCAGATAGTAACTGGGTAGACCGTGTCGCCCTTGCAAATGCATTTTTCTCAATGATGGCGGGAGTAGCAGCTGCCGCTCAGGGCATTGCGGTAACCAGCCTTTCGGTGGCAGTGAATAATTATGTCAGTGTCCCCGGTAAAATCAGCATGGCCGCCCGGCTGGGCAAGCTGACCGCCAGCTTTGGTATACCCGCGTATGTATTTAGCGTGTTCGCTGCATCCACCAGCTTGAAGAGCAGTATCGACAAATTTAACGAAGGGCTACGCCGGGGCGATGCGGGCATGCTGGCGGGTGCCGGCATGGCCGGCGTGGGCGATGCCGGGCAAGTGGGTATTAACGGCTGGGCCTCTTACAGGTCTGCTGGCATTGTAATTGGGGTGCTAAAAGACAACCAGCAAGCCCGCGCAGCCGCCTGGGCTGTAGCCGGTGGCCGCCTGGTCAGCATCGCTGCGCGGGCCAACCTGATTGGTTTGGCCCTGACCGGCCTGCAACTGGGCGGCGAGTGGATTTACAACCGCAATAACCTGAGCCAACTCGATGACTGGCTGCAACAGGGCCCCTGGGGCCTGCGTGACGCTCAGCGCCCCTTGGCGGCCGAGCACCTGCGCCTGGCCACCATCACCGCTGCGCCAAAGGCGGCGTTACAACCCGACAAGGCCGCCGGGCTGTTTATCCTGCAGGTGCCCGGTGTTATCACCGCTGAGCTGGATGACAGTGGCATCAGCCTGGCCGCCTACTGGCTGAGTAATCACCAGCGTAATGACTGGCAACCCTGGACCGAGCCGCTGCTCTATCAATTCAAATTACTCAGTAAACTGCACGAGCCGCTGCTGCTGGGTCTGGAGATCTACCCCCAAGAGGCGAATGCCCAACATGGCCTGGCCATCGAGCTGCGTTACCCGCCGTTGACAGGCAGCAACGCGGTACACACAAAACGCTTTGAAAGCCTGACCCTGCTTGCCCAGCAAGGCAAACCCATGGCCGAAGTCGCCTTGCTGCGTGTACGCACCGCCAATGCTCCCAGCCTGCCGCTTACGCTGGATACCCTCGACCAACCTGCCACCAGCTAAAGGACCCAATTGCTCTCATGGCCAAAGCCCCCGCAGACCCCGACTTCGACCTGAAGAACCAGCGACCCAGTGCGGGAGAAGTGCGCAGCTTCGCCACCGGCCAAGCGCTGTTTCTTGCCCCCCTGCCGCTGCCCACCGGCCATGCACCGATGGACCAGGGTGGTAGTTTTTTGGAGGTTAACGACACTTACATCGATGTAGGGCAAAGCAACTTCAATAAAGCGTTCCAGGCCCAACTGATGATTTGGGGAGTAATGTGCGCTCTGATTGCATGTTTGATTGTGCTTCCATTAGTTGAATTGGCCATGTTTTTTGGTGACCCTCACGAACGGACGTTTATGACTCATGTAATGAGCATGCTTGAAGGCCTCCGTTTTTATTCGCAACTGGCCTTACTAGGCGGCGGCTTCTTTGCAATTTTGGGTGCCACCGCCGTCATCCGCACCACCCTGCAAAAAGCCCGCACACGGCCCATGCGCTTTAACCGCCAGCGCCGCGAGGTCTGCTATTTCCCCTGCGGTTCGGACGAGCCGATCATTCAGCCGTGGGAAGAGCTGGTGGCCTGGGTTTCGGTCAGCACCGGCACCACGGGCGAGGGCATTATAAGTACCTATACCCTGGGTATGGCCCTTGATAACCCGAAAACCGACAAGACCCACTTCCTCAACCAGGGCGTACTGACCCCGGCCCACGGCCTATCCAAGTGGGAGGCCATTCGCGTGTATATGGAAAAAGGCCCGGCCTTTTGCCCCGGCAAAGCCCCCTACGAGGGCCGCCACACTTTTGATGAAAAGCGCGAATCTATGCGCGAGGATTACCGTGAGGGCGACTGTTCAGCCTTCGGCGTGGCGTTTTGGTACGTGCGCAATGTCGTTACCTGGTGGCGCTTCCCTTACTGGGTCGCCGAGTGGGACCACCGCTACAGCATGAAACCCATGCCCGCCAGCATTGAGCAATGGTCTCAACCCTTGCCGCCAGCGCAATGGGCCAAACCCAGCAGCGCGCTGCTGGCGCAAACCGCTGAAATTGAAAAAGCCTTCGCCAGGGGGCAGAGCTTCATGGACTACTGCAAGACAACCCTCGATGAACCGACGCGCGCGCAGCCCGAGCACAGCTGACTCCACTATGGCCAAAGCCCCTGCAGACCTTGAAGTCTACCTGAAAAACCAGCGACCCAGTGCGGGAGAAATGCGCAGCTTCGCCACAGGCCAAGCTTGGTTTCTGGCCCCCCTGCCGCTGCCCACCGGCCATGCACCGATGGACCTGGGCGGTAGTTTTCTGGAGGTTAACGACACCTACCTCGATGTGGGGCAAAGCAACTTCAACAAAGCCTTTCAGGCCCAACTGATGATTTGGGGGCTAATGAGTGTTCTGATTATGAGTTTTCTTGTTGTCCCGCTGTCGGCGGCAACTATGCGAGCTTTCAGCATTTATCAACTAGATTTCTGGCAGGTTTTCGGGGAAGGCCTTGAATTTATTGCAACAGAGTTAGGGCTAATAATTTTGTTTATAGCCGTTTTGTGTGTGTTTCCAGTCATTCGCACCACCCTGCAAAAAGCCCGCACCCGGCCCATGCGCTTTAACCGCCAGCGCCGCGAGGTGTGCTATTTCCCAAGCGGTTCGGACGAGCCGATCATCCAGCCGTGGGAAGAACTGGTGGCCTGGGTGTCGGTCAGTACCGGCACCACGGGCGAGGGCATCATGAGTACCTATACCTTGGGTATGGCCCTCGACAACCCGAAAACCGACAAGACCCACTTCCTCAACCAGGGCGTGCTGACCCCAGCCCACGGCCTGTCCAAATGGGAAGCCATTCGCGTGTATATGGAAAAAGGCCCGGCCTTTTGCCCCGGCAAAGCCCCCTACGAGGGCCGCTATACTTTTGATGAAAAGCGCGAATCCATGCGCGAGGCCTACCGTGAGGGCGACTGCTCAGCCTTCGGCGTGGCGTTTTGGTACGTGCGCAATGTCGTCACCTGGTGGCGCTTCCCATACTGGGTCGCCGAGTGGGACCACCGCTACAGCATGAAACCCATGCCCGCCAGCATTGAACAATGGTCGCAACCCTTGCCGCCCGCCCAATGGGCCAAACCCAGCAGCGCGCTGCTGGCGCAAACCGCCGAAATCGAAAAAGCCTTCGCCAAGGGCCAAAGCTTTATGGACTACTTCAACAGCACGCTGGGCGAAGCCGCGAGCGTAGCCTAGGCCCAGCAATAACCCGCGAGGAAAATGGCCAGCGACGCCGGCCAGCCCCCGCTACTCCGGCACCTCCACGCTCACATGTATCGCATCATGCCGCCAGTACTCCACATCGCAGTCGATAATGCGCTCGCCTTGATCGCGGTTGAGGCGAATGATGCGCAGGGCTGGGCTGCCGGGGGCGATGCGTAGGGTTGAGGCGGCTCGGAGTGTAAGGCTGTGGGGACCATGTCGAAGCGGACGCGGCCGTAGTGGATGCCAGGCAGGTGTCGGCCCTACGCCAACTCGACCCGCAGCGCTTGATCATCGATATCTTTGCCGAGGCGCAACGAAGCCCCTCCGCTGCCCGTACGGGCTGATGCTGGGCACCCGCGATGGCCCAAACGATGGGCATACACAAGGTAGGGCGGGTGAACGAGCCCTCTGAAACACCAGACACCGTTTCCCCTTACCATAAGGGATAGGCAAACGGTCGGGTTTATGACTATCAGCAAAGACAGACATATCGAAGTGCATGGCCAAGAGCGGCGTCGCCGTTGGAGCGTCGAGGAAAAGCTCACCATAGTTCGCGAGAGCCTGAGGCCGGGCAAAGCGTTTCCGTCGTGGCTCGACGCAACGGCACCAACCCCAACCAGTTATTTCATCGGCGCAAGCTTTATCAGGAACGGCAACTTGTCGGTGGTCAGTGCCGGTGAGGCTGTGGTAAGGCTTCGGAGATGGCCGATGCGATGAAGCAGATCCGCGAGCGGCAATGCGCCGTAGCGTCGCCTAGCAGAGACCTGAAATTTTTCAGCCCTTTCAAGACTTTCCGTGGAGATGCGGTAGAACCCTTCGGAGAAAATTGAACCATTAAACGCTGGCAAGCCTGAACCAGCGCTCAGAAACCGCCCGGCTGCGAAGGCCCAGCCGGATGACGTACTCCTTATCAGATCGAAACCAGCAAGCTCTATATTTCACACCCAAACATAGGAACGTTACGGGCGGCCTGGCATATTGCCATTAAGCCAAGGGATTGGCATAAAGCGTGACTGTCTTGACTACATGGATGTTCACCCATGCAACTGCTCCGCCGCCCCCTGCTCGGGCTTTTATTGCTAGTAGCCTTGTTCGCGGGCATTGGCGCGTATTTTGTTGCCTACCCCAACCTGCCCGCTTACCAACAGCCCGAGCAGCTTCACTATCTCAACCAGTGGAGCGAGGCAGATCGGCAGACCTTTTACTACACGCCGCAAGGCACACAAGTTAGGGGCTTAAGGTACGAATGGTTCCAAGCGCTTGAAAAGCCATTCGGACGAGGAAAGCTCGCCGCGCCGGACTATCTGGCCAGGTTCGGTTTTCTTGTGGACCCGCAGCAGCAACCCTCCCCACACAATCCGGCCAACCTTCCCGTTGGCTTTGCGCGACACGAAGACAGCGAAACCGGCTTTGCCTATCTCGATATAAGTTGTGCCGCGTGCCATACGGGCGAGCTGCGCCACCGCGGCCAAGCCGTACGCATCGATGGCGGGGCGGCACTGCACTCGCTTGCCTCGACGGTACCCACATTGCGAGGCGGAGCGTTCGGCCAGGCTCTGGGAATGAGCATGGCCGCAACCTACTACAACCCGCTCAAATTCAAACGGTTCGCGCTGGAAGTTCTAGGCGACAACTACGCACGCGACCGAGAGCAGCTGCGGGTCGATTTCAAGCGGGTGCTGGATCGGCTGCTCAGCACAGCCTTCAACGATTGGCATAGAGGCCTCTACCCAACCGAAGAGGGCTTCGGCCGTACCGATGCATTCGGGCGAATCGCCAATACTGTGTTTGGTGATGCCATTGATGCGGATAACTATCGGGTCGCCAACGCACCGGTCAGCTATCCGCAGGTATGGGATATATGGAAGTTCGACTGGGTTCAGTGGAACGGTTCAGCCATGCAGCCAATGGCGCGCAATATTGGCGAGGCATTAGGCGTGGGCGCGCCACTGCGCCTGCTGCACGAAGATGGCAGCCCCATACCGCTCGCCGAACGCTACCCATCGAGCGTTCGCGTGCGCGACCTCGATAGGCTGGAGCAGACGCTTAAACGCCTGGAGCCGCCGCGCTGGCCCGAAGAGGTGTTGGGCAAGGTTGATATCGAAAAGGCCAGTCTCGGCCGAGCACTGTTCGAGGAAAATTGCGCCTATTGCCACGCAGCCGCTCCCAAGCCCGTGGGCGAGCGCTTTGCTGCAAGCAGGGACCCTGAATGGCGTATGCGAATCGTACCAACCGACGTCATCGGCACCGACCCCACCACCGCCGACAATATTGCTGACCATCGCTTCGATGTCAGCCAATTAGGCTGGACGCAGGACGAGCTGAAAGCACTAGATGTCAGGCTCTTTGGCGCCTCGTCAGGGGAAGTGGACCTACAAAAGATATCCAGTGCAAAAGGGCTGGCTTACATCACGGCCTATGTCGAACAGCGCGCATACCGTGACGCCGGTATTCATCCGGACGAGCGCGCGAGCATGGACGGGTTCGGACTACCTATCGGCGTCCAGGAGATACGCGGTTATAAAGCCCGCCCCCTCCATGGTATCTGGGCCACACCGCCTTTTCTGCATAACGGTTCGGTCGCGAACCTGTTCGAATTGTTGTCGCCAGTGGCCGAACGGCAGGACCAGTTTTGGGTGGGTACCTTCGAATACGACACCAAGCGCCTCGGTTTTGAAACCGGTGCTTTTCCCGGTGGCTTCCTGCTCGACACCTCGATTACCGGAAACAGCAACCGTGGGCATGAGTTTCGCGCTGGCTGTCGCGAACAGGGCGTCATAGGACGCGCCCTGCTACCTCATGAGCGCTGGGCTCTGATCGAGTATTTGAAAGTGCTGGGCGACGATCGACTCGAGCCGCGACTGCAAGATTTGCCAGCCAAACCATGGGCACCGGGCCCCAACTGCGGGTAACGCCACGGATCGCAGCGCTGCTGCTCCCATAATGGAAAGGTCAAAAGGGACTTCACCATGCTCAAGAAATTCTGGCTCTGCCTCGGTAGCTGGCTCGGCAAAATCCTATTGTTGGCTCTGGCCGTAGGCCTCGGCGGCTGGCTGATCGGCAGCCTGCTCTATAGCTGGAAATTTTCCGGCCCGGTGTCACGCGAGGAACAGATTCCTGTCACCGAAAAAGCGGACACGCAGGCCATTATTGCTGACGCAATCCGGGTCGTCGAACAACACCGGGACAACACCCGGGTGCTGCGCGACGCGCACGCCAAAGCGCATGGTTGCCTCAGGGCGGAGGTTTCCGTCCGCGGGGACATCGACAGCGGCCTACAGCATGGCGTCTTCAGCCAACCCGGCCATAGCTGGCAGGCCTGGGTAAGGCTTTCGAACGGCAATGCTTATCCTCAGTTCGATCGCGTTCGTGATGCGCGAGGCATGGCGATAAAGCTGCTCGAAGTACCGGGACAGAAGTTGACAGCGAACCCGGCTCACGCCGCTGAGCAGGATTTCGTCATGTTTAATCACCCCGCATTCTTCGTCCGCGACGTAGCCGAATACCGAAGCAATTTCGCTGCTCAGGCCGAGGGCAAGAAAGTGCTGGCATTCTTCCCAGGCTGGGATCCCCGCGACTGGGAAATCCGCCATCTGGCGATTGCGCTGAAAACCCTATCGCCAGCGCCCGACAGCCCAGTGGCGACCACCTACAACTCGGTGGCGCCGTTCAAGCATGGACCGCTGAATATCAAATACCGAGTGATACCTGCGCCGGAGAACTGCCCGGCTTACCAATTACCCGAACAGAACCGCGACCTACCCAACTTCTTGCGCAACGCGCTCTACCAGCAGCTTTCGCTCGACCAGACGCCCGCCTGCTTTACCTTGCAGGTACAACGGCAGAACGCCGATTTCTACATGCCTATCGAGGATCCCAGCGTTGAGTGGGACGAGGCGATCTCCGCTTTTGAGTCCGTCGCGGATATCCGCCTTCTCGCTCAGGATTTCGACAGTCCGGCGCAGAATATCGACTGTGACAACCTGTCCTTCAACCCTTGGCATTCGCTACCTGAGCACCGGCCAATCGGCGGCATCAACCGCTTGAGGAAAGCAGTGTACGAAGCCGTTAGCGCGTACCGTCTGGACCGCAACGGCGCGCTCCGAGCTGTCTACTAGTACCGCAGCTTGGAGTTGAATGGGCGTTGGGCCGGCTTTAGGCCTCATCGCTCAACGGCAGCAAGACTCTAAATAGCGCGCCATTGCCCTCTTCGCTTTCGACCTGAATGCGACCGTCATGCGCCTTGACGATCTGTTCGGCAATAAACAGCCCAAGCCCCAGTCCGGCGCTGCTTTCGCTGCCTTCGGCGCGTTCGAACTGGCAGAAGATTCTTTCGAGACTCTTCTGGCTGATGCCGATGCCCTGATCGCGCACTTCGATACAGGCAGTCACCGGAGTCGCGCTGACGTTGACCTGCACAGGCTTGCCGGCGCCGTAGCGCATTGCGTTGGTCAGCAGATTAGCCAGCACCTGTTCGATGCGGAATTCATCCCAGACACCGATGATCGGCTCCGGTCGCTGAAACAGCAGCGTGCAACCGCTGGCTTCCATCTGCGGCGCGAAATTCTCGACGACGCTAGCGACCAGCTTGCCCAGATCGAGGCGGTCGGGGCGGATCGACAGTTTGCCGGTGCGAATGCGCGAGACATCGAGCATGTCGTCGATCAGACGGATCAGGCTGCGGATCTGCCGCTCGTCCTTGTCGACCATCTGCCGCAGCTTGTCGTCGCTGAACGCGGCGAAGTTGTTCCGCCCCAGCTGCAGCTTGCGCAGCTGGACTTCGAGAATGAGGGTATTGAGGGGCGTTTTCAGCTCGTGGGAGACGATCGACATGAAGTCGTCGCGCATGCGCACGGCGTCTTCCAGTTCGGCCTTGGTACTGCGTAGCTGATCGAGCAACACTTCCTGCTCGCGGCGGCTGCGCTCGAGCGCTTCGAGCTGACGCGCCATCCGCTTGCGGTTGCGGTAAAGATCGACGAATACACTGACTTTGCTACGAACCGCATGGGTATCGAGCGGCTTGTGCATGAAATCCACCGCGCCGCTCTCGTAGCCCTTGAAGGCGTAATTGAGTTCGCGCCCGGCGGCGCTGACGAACACGATAGGGATCTGCTTGGTGCGCTCGGTACCGCGCATCATCTCCGCCAGCTGGAAACCGTCCATGCCAGGCATCTGCACGTCGAGAATAGCCAGTGCGAACTCATGCTGAAGCAACAGTTCGAGTGCCTGTTCCGCCGATTCGGCCTGATGCACGCGAACCCCCGGGTTCCTGAGAATGGCGTCCAGCGCCAGCAGGTTTTCCGGCAGGTCATCGACGATCAGTAGGTTCGCTTCATCGGTATGGTCGGGCATGGGTCACTCCAGTTCACGCAACAGTCGATGAATATCGCGCAAGGGCAAAATGTAATCCGGCGCAAAGCGCTGGAGTGCGGCCAAGGGCATGGTCTGAACCTCGGCTTCGCCAGGGTCCTGAACGATGGTCATGCCGCCGGCCCGCTTGATCGCTTCGAGGCCTGCCGCGCCGTCTTCGTTGGCGCCGGTCAGCAGGATACCGGCAACGCGCTCGCCCCAGGCATCGGCGGCCGATTCGAACAAGACATCGATCGAGGGACGAGAAAAGTGCATCGCCTCGTCCTGGCTGAGCGATAGCGTCAGGTCCGCTTCCACCAACAGGTGATAGCCGGGCGCGGCGAAATACAGCGTCGCTCCGCACACCGGCTCCTTGTCGTCCGCTTCCTTGACCCGCAGCGCGGTCTTGCGCTGGAAGATCTCGACCAGTTGTGTCGGCCCGTACGGCGGCACGTGCTGGACCATCAGCAGCGGCTGACGAAAATCTCCCGGCAGGCCGTCGACCAAGGCACTGAGGGCGGCCAGACCGCCCGCCGAGGCGCCGATCACTATGGCATCGATGGCCCGCGCAGGTGATTTGCCTGAAACATCTCGGGTCGCGAACGTCATAGCTTGCGAAAGATCCGTTGTGGCTTGTCGAACGCCTCGTAACGGTCGGCATGACCGGAGAATTCAACGGTCTCCTTGCTACCCAGGCCGAGAAAGCCGCGATGGCAGAGGGATTCATGGAATAGGCCAAAGGCCCGATCCTGCAGCGGCTTGTTGAAGTAGATCAGCACGTTGCGGCAGGAAATCAACTGGGTCTCGGCGAAGACGCTGTCGGTCGCCAGGCTATGGTCGGCAAAGGTCACCTGGTCCTTCAAGGTCTTGTCCATGATCGCCGAGTCGTAGGCGGCCGTGTAGTAATCGCTGAGGCTGCGCTTGCCGCCGGCGCGCTGGTAGTTGGTCGTGTACTGCTGCATGTCGCCAATATCGAAGATGCCCTGGCGTGCCTGTTCCAGCGACCGTGGGTTGATATCGGTGGCGTAGAGAATGGTGCGTTCCAGCAGGCCCTCCTCCCTGAGCAGGATCGCCATCGAGTAGACCTCTTCGCCGGTGCTACAGCCGGCGATCCAGATCTTCAGCGACGGGTAGGTGCGCAGCACCGGGACCACCTGCTCGCGCAGCGCCAGGTAATAACTGGGGTCGCGGAACATCTCGCTGACCGGGATCGTGAGGAACTGCAAGAGCTCCATGAAGGCTTGCGGATCGTAGAGAATCTTGCGCTGCAGCTCCGAGATGCTTTCGCATTGCATCTGCTTCAATGCCAGCAGCACCCGGCGCTTGAGCGAAGCGCCGGAATAGTCGCGGAAATCGTAGCTGTAGCGCAGATAGATGGCTTCGATCAGCAGCTTCAGCTCGATGGCCTGATTGCGGTGAGGCATGTCACAACAGCTCCACTTTAGGTAGCCATACACGAATCAGTGAGAACAGGCGATCAAGCTCGATTGGCTTGGCCAGGTAGTCGTTGGCCCCGGCGCGCAAGCAGCGGTCCTGATCGTTGTTCATGGCTTTAGCGGTGACCGCGATGATCGGCAGCTTGGCGAAGCGCGAATCCTTGCGGATCTCCTGCATCGCGGTAAAACCGTCCATCTCCGGCATCATGATGTCCATCAACACCAGATCGATATCGGTCACACTCTGCAATTGAGCGATGGCCTCGTGACCGTTGCGGGCGATCTCGATCAGCGCGCCCTTCTGTTCCAGCGCACTGGTCAGTGCGAAGACGTTACGCACATCGTCGTCGACCACCAGAATCTTGCGTCCCTCGAAGGCCTTCTCGCGGCTGCGCACGCTTTTCAGCATCTTCTGCCGCTCCGGCGCCATGTCCGATTCGACCTTGTGCAGGAACAGCGTGACCTCGTCGAGCAGCCGCTCCGGCGACCGCGCGCCCTTGATGATGATCGAGCGCGAGTACTTCATCAGCGACGCTTCTTCATCGCGCGTCAGGTTGCGCCCGGTGTAGACGATGACTGGCGGGAAGGAGCAGATGTCCTCGTGAGCCATGCGCTCGAGCAGTTCATGGCCATCCATGTCCGGCAGCTTGAGGTCGATGATCATGCAGTCGTAGAGCGTCGAGCGCAGCAGTTCGAGAGCCTGCGCGCCGAACTCCACCGCCGTGATTTCCACGTCGATGTCTTCGATCAATCGCGACACGCTTTCACGCTGGCGGGCGTCGTCCTCGACCAGCAGGATGCGCTTGACCTTCTGCGCCAGCTTCGCTTCCAGCCGGCCGAATACTTCCTTGAGGTCGTCGCGGGTGGTGGGTTTGGTGGCGTAGCCGATGGCGCCCATTTGCAGGGCGGCCTCCTTGCGGTCTTCGACGGACACGATATGCACCGGGATATGCCGCGTGACAGGATTCTCCTTGAGCCGCTCGAGCACGGTCAGACCGGAATGATCGGGCAGTCGCATGTCCAGCAAGATGGCATCAGGGCGGTACTGCACGGCAGTGTCGAAACCGTGATCGGCGTTCTGCGCGATCAGACAGCTGTACTTCAGCTCGTGCGCGAGGTCGCGGAGAATGCAGGCGAACTGCGGCTCGTCTTCGATCACCAGCACCGAGCGTCCGAATGGAAGGGCGTCACGGTCGTCGGCCAGAGCCGGCACGCTCGGCTCCTGCGCGCGTAGCGGCGCGGCCGGCGAAGGCACGGGCTGCACACGCGCCATGGACACCGATGCGGCAGACGCTTCGATCGGCGCGGCGGCAGGCAATTCCGGCTCCTGAACAGCCACCGGGGCGCTGTAGTTTTCTGGGACGATCAGCGTGAACAGGCTGCCTGCGCCCGGCTCGCTGCTCACCTCGATGGTGCCGCCCAGCAATTGGGCGAGTTCGCGAGAAATCGACAGGCCCAGGCCAGTGCCGCCATAGCGGCGATTAGTGGTGCCGTCGGCCTGACGGAACGCCTCGAAGATCACATCCTGCTGATCGACCGGAATGCCGATCCCCGAATCACGCACGGCGAAGGCGACCTGACCATCGCCATGGCGCATCACATGCAGCTCCACCGAGCCCTTCTCGGTGAATTTGAAGGCATTCGACAGCAGGTTCTTGAGAATCTGCTCCAGTCGCTGTCGGTCCGTGTAGAGGCTCGATGGCAAGTCTTCGGCCAGTTCGACCTGGAACTGCAGCGACTTCTCCAGCGCCTGCGCGAGAAACAGGCTCTTCAGCCCGTCGATCATGCGTGTCAGAACGAGCAGTTCAGGCCGCACGTCGAGCTTGCCGGCTTCGACTTTGGAGATGTCGAGAATGTCGTTGATCAGGTTGAGCAGATCGTTGCCTGCCGAATAGATCGAGCGCGCGAACTGCACCTGATCGTCGCTCAGATTGCCTTCGGGATTATCGGACAGCAGCTTGGCGAGAATCAGTGAGCTGTTGAGCGGCGTGCGCAGCTCGTGCGACATGTTGGCGAGGAATTCCGACTTGTAGCGACTGGCGCGCTGCAGCTCGTCGGCGCGCTCTTCGAGCATCAGCTGCACTTCATGCAGGCGATTGTTCTTCAGATCCATCTCATCGCGCTGACGCGCCAGCTCTTCGGAATGCTCGGCGAGTTGCTCGTTGGTCTGTTCCAGTTCGGCCTGCTGCTCTTCCATGTGCGCCTGCGATTCACGCAGGGCGTTGGATTGCTCTTCGAGCTCCTCATTGGCGGCGCGCAGTTCTTCCTGCTGCACCTGCAGTTCTTCGTTGAGCTGCTGGGTCTCGGCCAGCATACGCTGCAGGCGCTGGCGATAGCGCGCGGCCTCGATGGCCGAACCGATGCTTTCGCTGACGCGCCGCAGCAACTCGCTGTCTTCTTCGTGCAGGGGCCGCAGAAAGCCGATCTCCAATACGGCATTGAGCATACCGCTGTCTTCCACGGGAACGATCAATACCGATCTGGCGTCGGTGTTGCCCAACGCCGAAGTGACCTTCATATAACCGGGCGGCACGCTGTCGAGCGCCATCGCTCGCCGCTCCAGGGCAGTCTGCCCGACCAGCCCTTCGCCGATTTCCAGCGTCCGGTCACCGTGCAGCTTGTCCTTGTCCCAGCCGAACTCCGCGACCCGCTGCAGCTTGCCGTCCTGCGTCACGTAGAGCGCTCCGACCGCCACGTCGAGGTAACGCGAGAGGAAGCTCAGAACGTTCTGCCCCAGCGTCGGCAGCGCCTGCTCACCGATCATCGACTCGCTGAGTTGGGTCTGGCCGGTGCGGTACCAGGCCTGCTTCTCCAGCGCCGCGGCATGCGCCTGTTGTTGCTCCAGTGATTTGGCATAGCTGTCCGACAGATTGATCAGGTCGCGGCGCCCGAAGTAAACCAGCAGGCCACTGAATACCAGGCTGAACAGCAGAAAACCGCCGATCAGAACCGTAGTGACCACTTCCGACGTGTCGGTAAGCTCGGTGCGAGTCTGACGTTCATAGGCAATGAAGTCGTTGAGCAGCCGACGCTGCTCCTCCTTCAGGTCCAGCCCGCGCTTGCTGCGTACGTACTCGGTCACGGGCTCGTTCCGTGCACGACGCTCAATGGCTTCTTCGGCATATCCGAGCCACTGCCCATGAAGTTGTTTCATACGCTCGACACGACCCAATTGCACCGGGGTATCGCTCGCGTACTCCTCGAGCCGGTTCATCAGGTCGACGAATGCGGGCAGCTCTTTTCGGTAAGGCTCGAGAAAAATCTCCTCGCCGGCGATGAGATAGCCACGCATGGAGGCTTCCATATCGCCTGCGACTTTCAGCATGTCGTGCGCGTAGGCAACGCCATGAACCGAGCGCTCGACCCAATGGCTGACGTTCAACAGGTAATAGACGATAGCGCTGAAGAAGAATGCGCTGAGAAACCCGAAACCAAGGGGCACGGCCACATTGCGGTTGAGGATGCGCCTGAAGTTTTCTCGATTGATGAAAGAGTCGCCCATTTGGTTTCCTTCCCGGGTGCTGGCGCGATGACCGATACCCACAGCAGCGCGGGCAGCTGCGTCGCTAGCAAGCGAACGCTCCACATCCCGTCAAGTTCAAAGGTGATTCGCGCGAGATAGGCTCACGCAGCAAGTCGACCGGGGACTTTACACCGCTGCGGTTGCGAGCACAAAAAACCCGGCTGAATGGCCGGGTTCAGACCGTCCTGCGGGGCAAGGGTTCGTTTCACTCGCGCCAGAACGATTCATCCGGCCCGTAATAACTCCCGAGCCGGATCTCGCTGGTTGTTCGACGAAACAGCAGGCGATGCGGGAGACGCGCCCTTGAGGACAAAGCGTCCGGCGCCTGCGCCAAGCTGAGCCGGACTGTTCTACCGCAACGCTATCAGCGCCGCGCGATAATCCAGACCGCGTGGATGATGCCTGGAATGTAGCCCAGTAGCGTCAGCAGGATATTCAGCCAAAAGGCTCCACCGAAGCCGACTTGTAGAAACACCCCCAATGGAGGCAGAAGTATCGCGATGATGATTCGGATCAGGTCCATGTGTGTCCCCTCGGGTCTGTGCAGGCTGAAAAGCTCACTTGAGTCGACCCTGATCACACCTTGGGGGTTCCTTCGGTCTACGGCGCACAAGCGCAGCAGCAACGCGGAAGGAGCGACAACCGCCGTCGATGGACAGCGGTTGTCAGAATCGGTTGCGGCCGTTTGAGCCGCAGGGGGCGCCTACAGGCACCGATAGGGAAGAAACGCAACAGGCGGCGTGGTTGGCCAATCGTTGCGATACGCATCACCTTGTGGGCGGTACGCATTGCCAAACGGCTTCGCTTAGCCTGCTAACTATTACAGAAGCGGCGCAGGCGCTCCATACGCAGAAAGTCGAACCCCGCGAATGGGCTGGAACTGGCTCCATTTCCATCTGCCAGCGGATCAAGGTCAGTCCTCGGTCGGCGGCGCTCCAGATCGGTCTCGGCGTTTGCGACGAATGTTGATCCACGACAGAACGGCCAGCGCCACCATCAAGCCAGCCATGTTGAAGTTGCCTACCAGCATGTAGCCCAGCCCCGCGATTGTGCAGGTCACCAGTCCGACCCAGCGGACGTACTTCATCATGGCGCCTACCGGTCCGCCCAAGCGCTCTTCGTCATGTCGCGACATCAACCCTGCCTCGCGCGCATGCGTTCGAGTTCCTTGGCGTCGTGGCTGCAGAACAGCGTCACCTCGCCCTTGTGTTCCAGCGACAAGGTCCAGAGTCGATGCTGATTGGACAGGCGCGCCGGACGGTCGACTTCCATCATGCGCTGGTACAAACGCAGGCCCGGCGTGCAGTAACGCTCGGTCTGACTGACTTCGTCGCGGTAGAAATAGGCATCGCCGGCGTGCAGCAGCCAGCCCTGATCGGTCTGCAGCGCGACGCCCGCATGGCCGTGGGTATGGCCGGTCAGCGGGATGAGCAAAAGCTCTGGCGGCAGCCCGCGCAGCTCTTTGACGGCCTGGAAACCGAACCAGTTATCGCCGCCCGGCTCGTAGAACTGCCAGTTGCGCACCTCGTCCCATTGCCGATGACGGTAGCGCCGATGACCAATGAAGCTGTGAGTCGAGCGCGCCGCATCCATTTCACGCTGCAGCACGTGGACCTGGGCCTCGGGGAAATCCTCGAGGCCACCGGCGTGATCGAAATCCAGATGAGTAAGCAGGATGTGCCGAACGTCTTCGGGCTTGAAACCAAGCTGGCGCACCTGCTCCAGCGCCGTGAAGCGACGCTCGAACTTGATGTTGTTGAAGGCGATAAAGAACTGGCTGAGGCGCTTGCGCGGCTCCAGCACATCGCAGCTGCCAAAGCCGGTGTCGACCAGCACCAGCCCGTGCTGCTCGGTCTCGATCAACAGGCAGTGGCAGACCAGGCTGGCGGTCAGCCCATCGCTGAAACCATCGAACAGCTTGCCGCCCACCGGGCACATGCAGCCGCAGTTGAGATGGTGAATACGCATGGAAGACTCCTCATGGAGCGGGCCGGCGCGGCAAACCCGCGCGGATATCAGCCTCGCTTGAATTGTGAGGCCCGATGGCGCCCGAGAGTTCAGACGCCGGTCTCTTGCGGACGATCCGACGTCGTGACGGGAACCTCGCGTCAACTGGACTACCCTCTCTGGTAGTGCCGCGATACCTCGTCGCGCCATCGTCGATTCGGGAGGATCACGCCGATGCGACGCCCCATTGATCGATTGGCCTGGCTGCTGACGCTCCTGACAATATGGCTGGGTATCGTCGGGACGACGCTGGCTGCGGCTCCGGTGACGGTGCTGCGGGTCGACGGCGTGATCGGTCCGGCCAGCGCCGACTACATCACCAGCGGCATACAGCGCGCCGCGCAAACCAATGCGCAGCTGTTGGTGCTGGAGCTGGACACACCCGGCGGGCTGGACAGCTCGATGCGCGCCATCATCAAGGAAGTGCTCGCCAGTCCCGTCCCGATCGCCACCTATGTCACGCCCAGCGGCTCGCGCGCAGCCAGCGCTGGCACCTATATGCTCTACGCCAGCCATATCGCCGCGATGGCCCCGGGCACCAACCTCGGCGCCGCCACGCCGGTGCAGATCGGCGGCTCGCCAGGCAGCCCGTCCGAGAAGCCGCCAGACGCCGAAAATTCTGATTCCGCCGACGGCGGCGATGCCATGAGCCGCAAGCAGGTCAACGACGCCGCTGCGTATATCCGTGGCCTGGCGCAGCTGCGCGGGCGCAATGCCGAATGGGCGGAACAGGCAGTGCGCGAGGCGGTGAGCCTGTCGGCCAGCGAGGCACTGGAACTCAAGGTGATCGATTACCTCGCTGCCGATGTCGACGAGCTGCTCGGCAAACTCGACGGCAAAACTATCCAGACCAGCGCTGGCGAGCGAAGGCTACAGACCGCCAACGCAACGCTCGATCACTACGAACCGGACTGGCGGGTGCGCTTGCTGGCCGTGATCACCAACCCCAGCGTGGCGCTGATCCTGATGATGATCGGCATCTACGGATTGATATTCGAATTCTCCAATCCGGGCACGACCGGCGGTGGCGTGATCGGCGGCATCTGCCTGCTGCTGGCGTTGTATTCCTTGCAGCTGCTGCCGGTGAACTACGCCGGGGTAGCGCTGATTCTGCTGGGCCTGGGCTTCATGATCGCCGAGGCGTTCGCGCCCAGTTTCGGCGTGCTCGGCCTGGGCGGCGTCGCCGCCTTCGTCACCGGCTCGGTAATCCTGATCGATACCGAGGTGCCGGGCTACGGTATTCCCCTGACCTTAATCGGCACCCTGGCGGTGGTCAGCGCGCTGCTGGTGTTCGCCATCGTCAGCATGGCGCTCAAGGCGCGCCGGCAGCGCGTGGTCAGCGGTGATGCCGAGCTGATCGGTAGCCTGGCGCCGATCAGCCGCGTTCAGGCGGCCGACCCGGCTTGCGGCTGGGTGCTGCTGCAGGGCGAGCATTGGCAGGTCCGCAGCGCGGCTCCCTTGCATCTGGGTCAACAAGTCCGTGTCGTGGCGAGACACGGGCTGCAACTGGACGTCACCGCGGCCGACGCGCCGCCAATCGAGGAGAGGTGAACCATGGGTTTTGAAATGAGCTTCATCGCGGTGCTGGTGCTGTTTTTCGCGCTGCTCGCATCGACCTTCCGCATCTTGCGCGAATACGAGCGTGGCGTGGTGTTCCAGCTAGGGCGCTTCTGGAAGGTCAAGGGGCCGGGGCTGATCATGGTCATTCCCGGCATTCAGCAAATGGTGCGGGTCGATCTGCGCACCCTGGTGCTGGACGTGCCGACGCAGGACGTGATCTCTCGCGATAACGTCTCGGTCAAGGTCAATGCGGTGGTTTACTACCGCGTGCTGGATGCCGAAAAGGCCATCATTCAGGTAGAGGATTACCATTCGGCAACCAGCCAGCTGGCCCAGACCACCCTGCGCGCCGTGCTCGGCAAGCACGATCTGGACGACATGCTGGCCGAACGCGAACAACTCAACAACGACATCCAGCAAGTGCTCGATGCGCAGACCGACGCCTGGGGCATCAAGGTGGCCAACGTCGAGATCAAGCACGTCGATCTCGACGAATCGATGATCCGCGCCATCGCCCGCCAGGCCGAAGCGGAACGTGAGCGGCGGGCCAAGGTCATTCATGCTGAAGGCGAGCTGCAGGCGTCGGAAAAACTGATGCAGGCTGCCGAGATGCTTGGCCGTCAGAGTGGGGCAATGCAGCTGCGCTACATGCAGACCCTGAGCAACATCGCTGGCGACAAGAACTCGACCATCGTCTTCCCGCTGCCCATGGAGCTGTTGCAGGGTCTGGGCAATCTCACCAAGAAATCCGAGTGAATACTTTTATGTGCATGCGTCGAGCCGCCCCCGCCACTGCTCTGCTATCGATCATCATGCTTCTGCTGAGCCTGGCCGGCTGCGCGGCGCTCAGTCCGCGCGACCCGCTCAACGTCCAGGTCGCCGGCATTCAGCCGCTGCCCGGTGAGGGCTTGGAGCTGCGCATGGCGGTCAAGCTGCGGGTGCAGAACCCCAACGACATGGCGCTGGAGTACAACGGCGTGGCGCTCGATCTGGAAATCAACGGTCGACGCCTGGCCAGCGGTGTCAGCGATGAGCGCGGCAGCGTGCCGCGCTTCGGCGAAACCGTGCTGACCGTTCCGGTGACCATTTCGGCGTTCTCCGCCGCGCGACAAGCGCTGGGGCTGGCCGAGGACATCGGCATGGAGGAGGTGCCCTACGTGCTGCGCGGCAAGCTCGCCGGTGGGCTTTTCGGCACGCAGCGGTTCGTCGAGAAGGGGACGCTGGATCTGTCGGGGGCGCTGGCTAATCCCTATCGACGGGCGCCCTGACATTCAGGTCGGCTACAAAATAAAACCCACCGCACCGTTTTTGTTGGCGGCGCGCCCTCGCGGCGAATGTAGGCGCCAGCCTACCAACAGGATCAGAGCGTCGAGGCCGAGCCTGAGCCCGCACCGAACCTCACGGCGAACTGGCCCACTCCGGGCGACACTGCCCCGCCCGACAACGATGGACTTCGTGGGTCGGGTCTTCTTGCATCAGCTTGCGGGTCACGCCATTGGTCCAGCCGAAACCGTCCTGCAGAGGATATTCCCCACCGGTCGCATGTTCGACGCAAGGCCGCAGCACATACTTCTCCACCAGTTTGCTTTCCCGTTCGAAGAGGTGCGAGACGATGCTCAGCCAGCGCTCTTCGATTTGCAGCGCCAGCGCCTCGTGACCGTAGGCTTGCAACCCACGAATCCCCATCCACTGCAGCGGCGCCCAGCCGTTGGGGCGGTCCCATTGCTCGCCGCTGTCGCCAATCTCGGTCGTTGACAGCCCGCCCGGCGCGAGCAGCCGTTCGCGCACGATGTCGGCAACGCGCGCCGCCTGTTCGGCGCTGGCCAGTTGCACGAACAGCGGCGTCAACGTCGCGGCTGTGAGGTTGCCGCGCGGTTTCTGCAGCGTCCAGTCGTAATCGAAATAGGCGCCGCTCTGCTCGCTCCACAGGTAGCGATCGATAGCCTGCAGGCGCGCCTCGGCACGTTGGCGGAATTCCTCGGCGCAGCCGTGCTGCTTCATGTCACTCAGGCGGGCGATCTGCCGTTCGAGCTTGTAGAGAAAGCAGTTGAGGTCCACCGGAATGATGTTTGTGGTGCGAATGCTCGATAACCGCTGCGGGTCGCCCAGCCAGCGCGAACTGAAATCCCAGCCCGATTCGGCGCCGGCGCGCAGGTCGCGGTAGACCTCATGCGCCGGCCGGCTCGATGAGCGCGCGGTCTCGACGTCTTCGAGGTAGGACTCCTCGCGTGGCGTGTCACGGTCATCCCAGTAACGGTTGAGTACGCTGCCATCGGCCAGGCAGACGCAGCGCCGATGCGCCTCACCGGGGCGCAGATGTTCGCCACCCTCGGTCCAGAAGGCATATTCCTTGCGCAGCTGTGGCAGGTAATCGCTGGCGCGATGCACGCCGGTGTCTTCGAACAGATCGATCATCAGAGCGAAGACCGGCGGCTGCGAACGGCTCAGGTAATAGGAGCGATTGGCGTTGGGCACATGGCCGTACGTGTCGATCAGGTAGGCGAAGTTGTCTGCCATCGAACGCAGCAGCTCGCAATGCCCACTCTCGTCCAGGCCGAGCATGGTGAAGTAGGAATCCCAGTAATACAGCTCGGTAAAACGCCCGCCCGGCACTACGTAGTCGTGCGGCAGCGGCAGCAGTGACGAGAATTCCGGGTGCTGGCGTGGATGGCGGGTCAGAACAGGCCAGAGCCGATCGATGTGCTCGCTCAGACTGTCGTTGGGGTTGGCGACGAACTCGCTCGCCGACAATTCGAACACGCTGAAGTGCTCGTGCACAAAGGCGCGCAGATTGAAATCGGGGGCGCCGGAGCGTTCGCGATAGGCCTCGAGAATGCGCTCGGGATGCTGGCGCGGCGCGCAGTCGACGAAGGTCTTGCTGTCGGGGAACACGCGCTGCGTCTGCACCGCCACGAAGAGTTCCTGATAACGATCCGCCGGGGTCAGGGTATCGGCGGCGGAGACCGCATGCGTGTCGTAATCGAAGGGGCCTTTGTGATCGATATCGGTCATTGCTCGCTGTAATTCCATAGCAGTCCGCCGTCTATCACCAGCGTGGTGCCAGTGATGTAATCGGCCTCGTCGGAGGCTAGAAAGGCCACCGCGCCCGCCACGTCGCGCGGCTGGCCAAGGCGACCGGCGGGGATGTTGCACAGCAGGCCGGCGAGTTTTTCCGGCTGGTTCATCAGCGAGCGGTTGATCGGCGTTTCGATCGCGCCGGGCGCGACGTTATTGACGGTGATGCCCAGCGGCGCCAACTCGATCGCCAGGTTGCGCATGAGCATTTTCAAGCCGCCCTTGCTGGTGCAATAGCTGGTGAAGTTGGGGAATGGCAGCTCCTCGTGAACCGAACTGTTATTGATGATGCGCCCGCCCCGCCCGTTCTCGCGCAAGTACCGGGCGAACGCCTGAGCGGTAAAGAAGGGCCCTCGCAGGTTGACGTTCAGCACCTGGTCGTAGTCGGCCTCGCTGGCCTCGAGGAAGGCCGCATGCTTCTGCACGCCGGCGTTGTTGACGAGGATATCCAGGCGGCCCATCTGCTCGACCGCTTGCTCGACCAACCGCTGACATTCGGCGACCACGCCGACATCGGCAGAGATGAAGCAGGCACGCCGGCCTTGCGCGCGGATCTGTTCGAGGGTCTCCCGAACGTCGTCGTCATCGTGCCGTCCGTTGATGACCAGATCGGCTCCCGCCTCCGCCAGACGTACGGCGATACCGCGACCGATGCCCTGCGAGCCACCGGTAACCAATGCAACCTTGTCGTGCAAATTCATCGCAGACCTCATGTGGCTATCGGAGCGCAACGACGCCCCTGAGTCGTTCAGGTGAGACGGGTTGCCGTCGGCTGCGTTCAACCTGTGTGTTTGCCAATTGCTTCAACGGCGCGACCATCGCAGCGGCAGACAAAGGGCCTGCCGCAGGCGCAAAATGTCCGGCTCTCCGTTGCTCCGTTACAGGACCACCATGGCCACCGCCGATCTGCGTAAAGGGTATTTGCTGGGTCTGACGACCTTCTGCATCTGGGGCATGTTCCCGCTCTACTTCAAATCCATCGAGCAGTACGCGGCGCTCGAGATCGTTACCCAGCGCGCCATCTGGTCGGCGGTGTTCGGCACGCTGGTGCTCATGCTCTGGCGCCATCCGGGCTGGTGGCAGGAGCTGCTGGCGCATCCGCGCCGAATCGGCGTGCTGATGATTTCCAGTGTATTGATCGCGACCAACTGGCTGATCTACGTGTGGGCGGTCAACAACGATCACATGCTCGAGGCGAGCCTGGGCTACTACATCAACCCACTGGTAAACGTACTGCTCGGCTTGATCGTGCTGCGTGAACGACTGCGTCCGCTGCAGTGGCTTGCCGTCGCCATGGCGGCGACCGGCGTGCTGCTGCAGTTGGTCACGCTCGGCGACTTTCCTGTGGTCGCGATCGTGCTGGCGCTGAGCTTTGGCAGCTACGGCCTGTTGCGCAAGCAGGCGCCGGTGGCGGCGCTGCCTGGTCTGGTGGTAGAAACCTGGCTGCTGCTGCCGGTCGCCCTGATCTGGCTGTTTTTCTTTGGCAGCGGGCCGACCACCGAATGGTCGTTCTGGACCGAACCCCAGGCACTGTGGCTGATAGCCGCCGGCCCGGTCACCCTGCTGCCGCTGTTGTGCTTCAACGCCGCGGCACGTCATCTGCCCTATTCGACCCTCGGATTTTTGCAGTACATCACTCCGACACTGTTGCTGATCCTCGCGGTGTGGGTGTTCAACGAGCCCTTCCCTGCCGACCGCCAAGTGGCGTTCATCTGCATCTGGGCCGGGCTGGCGGTGTACAGCTATGACGCCTGGCGGCTGATGCGCAGGAGCGTTGAAGCCTGAGGCGACGCATGCGCCCGTGTAGTTAGCGGTCAGTCCGCCGACTGCAATTTCAGCTCCACCATCAGATCGTCGGCCAGGGTTTCCAGGTGCTGCTGCAACGCTTCCAGCGACAGCTCGGTCGGCACCGCCAGGCGCGCATCGGCATGAAATAGCAATTCGTTAGTCATCGGCGCGGGCAACACATCGGTGTCCAGGCTTTCCAGGTTTACGCCGTGCCCTGCCAGCAGTCGGGTGATGTCGCGAACGATGCCGGGACGATCATTGCCCACCAGTTGCAATTGGATCATCCGCCAGCTGCGCTCGGGCTCTTCGCCGCTGTGCGCGAACACCACGCGGATGCCTTGACGCTCCAGCTGCTGCAACGCGGCGATCAGGTCGGCATGCGCTTCGGCCGGCACCGCAACCCGTAGAATCCCGGCGAACTGCCCGGCCATGCGCGACATGCGGCTCTCCAACCAGTTGCCGCCATGCCCGACGATGCAATTGGCGATACGTTCGACCAGCCCCGGCTGATCTTCGGCGATGACTGTCAGGACGAGATGGTCCATGTCTGGCTCCTCTTCAGTTGGTTCGTGCGCTACCGGCGAATGCCCAGTGCGCCTGAGCGTGAGTCGTGCACCCGTGGAGCCCGGTTCCATAGGTATAGAACAAGGTGCCGGTTTCGCCGCTTTAGCACGGCCAAAATGATCTCTTAATGCCGAGCCGTCGACCTGGGCTGACCAAGCGCAACGAACTGCTTTTCCGAACGGCTTCCTGTAGTATCCGCCGACCCGGACTACAAGAAGAATCGTCCGAAGATTTGAAGAACCAAGTGAGGCGAGTAATGACTGAGCGCGTTCAAGTCGGTGGCCTGCAGGTCGCCAAAGTCCTGTATGACTTCGTCAACAACGAAGCGATCCCCGGTACTGGCGTCGACGCCGCGGCCTTCTGGGCCGGCGCCGACAGCGTCATCCATGATCTGGCGCCGAAAAACCGCGCTCTGCTGGCCAAGCGTGACGAACTGCAGGCGAAAATCGACGCCTGGCACCAGGCCCGCGCCGGTCAGACTCACGACTTCGCCGCCTACAAGACCTTCCTGCAGGAAATTGGCTACCTGCTGCCCGAAGCCGAAGACTTCCAGGCGACCACCCAGAACGTCGACGAAGAAATCACCAGCATGGCCGGCCCGCAGCTTGTCGTGCCGATCATGAACGCGCGTTTCGCCCTGAACGCCGCCAACGCCCGCTGGGGCTCGCTGTACGACGCGCTCTACGGCACCGACGCCATCTCCGAAGAAGATGGCGCCACCAAAGGCCCCGGCTACAACGAGATCCGCGGCAACAAGGTCATCGCCTACGCCCGCGCCTTCCTCGACGAAGCCGCAGCGCTGGAAAACGGCTCCCATGCCGATTCCACCGGCTACCGCATCGAGGGCGGCAAGCTGGTCGTCTCGCTGAAAGACGGCAGCACCACCGGCCTGAAGAGCCCGCAGCAGCTGCTCGGCTTCCAGGGCGATGCGAGCGCGCCGATCGCCGTGCTGCTCAAGCACAACGGCATCCATTTCGAGATCCAGATCGACCCGGCCAGCCCCATCGGCCAGACCGACGCCGCTGGCGTGAAAGACATCCTGATGGAAGCGGCGCTGACCACCATCATGGACTGCGAAGACTCCATCGCCGCCGTTGACGCCGACGACAAGACCATCGTCTACCGCAACTGGCTCGGCCTGATGAAGGGCGACCTGGTCGAGAACCTGGAAAAGGGCGGCAAGCGGATCACCCGCGCCATGAACCCGGACCGCGTCTACAGCAAGGCCGACGGCAACGGCGAGCTAACCCTGCATGGCCGTTCGCTGCTGTTCATCCGTAACGTCGGTCACCTGATGACCAACGACGCCATCCTCGACAAGGAAGGCAACGAAGTGCCGGAAGGCATCATGGACGGCCTGTTCACCAGCCTCGCCGCCATGCATAACCTCAACGGCAACACGACCCGCAAGAATACCCGCACCGGCTCGGTCTACATCGTCAAGCCGAAGATGCACGGCCCGGAAGAGGTGGCCTTCGCCACCGAACTGTTCGGCCGCGTCGAGGATGTGCTCAAGCTGCCGCGCAATACCCTGAAGGTCGGCATCATGGACGAGGAGCGTCGCACCTCCATCAACCTCAAGGCCTGCATCAAGGAAGCGCGCGAGCGCGTGGTGTTCATCAACACCGGCTTCCTCGACCGCACCGGCGACGAAATCCACACCTCCATGGAAGCCGGCCCGGTGGTACGCAAGGCCGCAATGAAAGGTGAGAAGTGGATCAGCTCCTACGAGGACAACAACGTCGACGTCGGTCTGGCCTGCGGCCTGCAGGGCAAAGCGCAGATCGGCAAGGGCATGTGGGCCATGCCCGACCTGATGGCCGGCATGCTGGAGCAGAAGATCGGCCACCCGATGGCCGGCGCCAACACTGCCTGGGTCCCCTCGCCGACCGCCGCCACCCTGCACGCCATGCACTACCATAAGGTCGACGTGTTCGCCCGTCAGGCCGAACTGGCCAAGCGCAGCAAGGCCTCGGTAGACGACATCCTGACCATCCCGCTGGCCAAGGACACCAACTGGAGCGACGAGGAAAAGCGCAACGAGCTGGACAACAACTCGCAAGGCATCCTCGGCTACATGGTGCGCTGGGTCGAGCAGGGCGTCGGCTGCTCCAAGGTGCCGGACATCAATGACGTCGCACTGATGGAAGACCGCGCCACCCTGCGCATCTCCAGCCAGCACGTGGCCAACTGGATGCGCCACGGCGTGGTGACCGAAGATCAGGTCGTCGAAAGCCTCAAGCGCATGGCGCCGGTGGTCGACCGCCAGAACGAAGGTGACCCGCTGTACCGCCCGATGGCGCCGGACTTCGACAACAGTGTCGCCTTCCAGGCTGCGCTGGAACTGGTCCTCGAAGGCACCAAGCAGCCCAACGGCTACACCGAGCCGGTCCTGCACCGCCGCCGCCGCGAATTCAAGGCCAAGAACGGTCTGTAACTCGCGCAGCAGAGCCAGAGAAACCGCCCTTCGGGGCGGTTTTTTTATGGGTTTCCGGAGCCAGCGCCTGAACTGTCGATGGTTCGAACTGTGCACTGGGAGTGCTGTTCACAGCCTTTTGCTTTTTTCGATGCGGAGCGCACCCGGCGAAAGGTCAGTGCGACTGCCAGCAAAACAGCACCGAGCCACGCGCAGAAACGAATACTTGAAAGCGCCGAACGGTATTCAACCTCCACCTGCGGCAGCCGATAACGTGACCGGAAAAGAAAATGTAGTCACAATTTTTCCGACTGATGGCCTTTCGGCATCATTCACTGTTTTGTAGTATCCGCCGCCCCGTCGTGGAGTGATCCAATGTTCAAGAATTTCTCGCTCACCACCAAGTTAATGTTGGTGCCTGCCGTTGCCCTGTTCGGGCTGATTCTGTATGTGGGTTACACCTCGCTGCAGCTCTCAGCGACCGACTCTCGGCTGGTGACGCTGGAAAAGCAGAGCTATCCCACTTTGGAAAAAGCCGATGCGGTGATCTTCCAGTTTTCCCGTATTCCCGGCCTGCTCAACAACGCCGTGGCTGCGGGCGAGGCCGGTCTGCTCGGCGAGGCGCGCGAAGTCCTGGCGGATATCGACACCCAGCAACAGGCGCTGGCTGCCCTGCTAGCGGGCGAACCGCAGAGGCGACAGGCACTCGACAACTGGCGCAGCGCAGTCAAGGCCTACGCCGACAATGCGCTTGATGCCTCGGCAAAGCTGATCGACGGCAGCGCCTCGTTCAATGATTTGCGTCCGAGCCTAGATCGCATGGCCAGCGATCTGGCCCAGGCGCAAAAACTTGCCTCCGAGTTCCGCACCGGCGCGTACGAAGATTTCCGTCAAACGCTCGCCCAGACCCGCGAAGCCAACGCCGCGACCACGCGCCTGGGCATTATCCTCAGCCTTGTGCTGGTGGTTGTGGTGAGCCTCGGCGCCTGGCTGGTGATTCGTAGCGTGATGGCCAACGTGCGCGGCGTGATCGCCTCGCTAAAATCCATCGCCCGCGGCGATGGCGACCTGACGCAGCGCGTCAATGTTTCCTCGAACGATGAAATCGGCGCGATGATCGAGCTGTTCAACGGTTTCCTCGACAAGCTGCAGCGCACCATCCGCCAGATCATCGAAGCCGCCAGCCCGCTTGGCCAGGTGTCCAAAGAGCTCTACAACCTGACCCAGGGTTCGGAAGAGAACGCCAAATCGCAACAGCACCATACCGACTCGATCACCCGTGACATTCTCACCATGACCGGCAGCATCCAGGAAGTTGCGCAACGCTCGCAGCAGGCCTCCGACGAAGCCAACTCGGCCGCCCGCCAAGCAGCCGCTGCCCGCGAGCACGTCGGCAGTCTGTCCAGCGGCATCAGCGACCTGGGCAACAGCGTGATGAGCGCCGTACAGGCCATGGAACAACTGGAAGAGGAAACCCAGGAAGTCGGCTCCGTGTTGACGGTGATCCGCAGCATCGCCGAGCAGACCAATCTGCTGGCGCTCAACGCCGCCATCGAGGCCGCGCGTGCGGGTGAGCAGGGCCGCGGTTTCGCGGTGGTCGCCGACGAGGTGCGCAACCTGGCGCAGAAGACGGCCGCCTCCACCGCCGAAATCCAGCAAATCATCCAGCGCCTGCAAACCAGCGCCAATACGGTGCTCAACGTCATGACCAGCAATGGCGAGAAATCGCGGGCGAGCATCGAGCGCTCGGTAGAAGCCACCCAGCTGCTCGAAACCATCGCGCAGACCGTCAACCAGATCGACGAACTCAACGCCGGCATCGCCCAGTTCACTCAGGAGCAGATCGGCCTGTCGAGTTCCATCCAACAAGAAACTCAAGTGTTGCAGCAGGACGCACAAGCAACCGCAAACGGCGCCGAAGCCACTGCCCGTCTGGGCGAACAATTGGTCAGCACGGGCGATCACCTGCGTGCGGCCACGGCCCAATTCCGCGTTTAAATTGCTTTAGGAGCATCCTGATGACCGCAGTACGTGTTATCGGCCTGGCAGCCATCTGCCTGGCAACTACCCCAGCCTTCGCGCTGGAACAGGGCGAGCACCGCTTCAACGGTTTCGGCACTGTCGGCGTGACCCATCTGGGTGGCGAAGACGATGGCCGCAGCTATGGCGTACAAGGCCAGACCAACGATTCCTGGCGCGGCGACCAGCTGTCCAAGTTCGGCGCGCAGCTGCAGTACGGTGTCACCGACACTGTGGGTGCCACTGTGCAGGTCACGGCCAAGGCCGAACAGGACGACTGGAAAGCCAATCTGGAGTGGGCCTACCTTTCTTGGCAGACCAACGATCAGCTGATGCTTCGTGCCGGTCGACTGCGTAGCCCGGTCTACATGTATTCCGAAAGCCTTGATGTCGGCTATAGCTACCCTTGGTTGCGCCTGCCCGACGAGGTCTACAGTCAGGTTCAGGTGACCAATTACGAAGGTGTCGATGCGGTCTACACGCTTCCGCTTTCCTACGGCTCGGTGACCTTCCAGGTAGCCGGCGGTCAAGCTAAGAATCGCGACTACTACGCCTACGACGAGCTGTTTGATATCGACTACGGCAAGCTGTTCGGTGCCAGCGTGAGCTTGGCTACTAATAACTTCGGCACGCTGCGCATCGGCTATGTTGAGGCAGATATCAAAACCGATATCAGCGGCACCGTAGACGCTACCGCTGTAGGCCTCGGTGCGAACCAATCGCTTTCCCTTCTGAGCCTGGATAAAGAGAAAGGCAAGTTCACCTCGATAGGCTACCAGTACGACAACGGAACCTGGATCAGCAGCAACGAGTGGACCTCGCGCATGATCGAGAACGATGGCTTGGAATCGATCAATTCCTTCTACCTGATGGGTGGTCGTCGCTTCGGTGATTTCCTGCCGCATGTAACCTACGCGCAGCTGGACGACAACGGTGGTCGCCAGAACTCTTGGACCTTAGGCCTGAACTATCAGGCTACGCCTACCGTAGTAGTCAAAGGAGAATACAAGCGCGTCGATACCTCCAATGGTTATGACGGCGTGTTTACCCGTAGCGCTCAGGAGGTGTTCAACAACGCAGTAGGTGCTGCCCCTGCCCGCAACTTCGACGGCGACATCGTTTCCGTCGGCGTCGACTTTGTATTCTGAGGAGCGTCCAGATGAAAGCATCCCTTCGCATCCTCAGCGGCGCAGCGCTGCTCGGCATGGCCGCACTGGCTCAGGCGGAAGTCGCTGTGATCGTCAATCCAGGCGCGGCCAAGGCACCTTCGCAGCCCGAGGTCGCCAACATCTTCCTGGGCAAGGACAAGTCCATGAAAGGCGTTGACCTCAAGGATTGGACTCCGGCCAAGGAGAGCTTCTACTCGGCGGTCACCAACAAGAACGAATCGCAGCTGAAGTCCTATTGGTCCGGCCTCGTATTCACCGGCAAGGGCCAGCCGATGGCCAGCGTCGCCGATGACGCGGCGGTGGTGGCCAAGGTCGCCGCCGAAGCCGATGCCATCGGTTACGTCGATAGCGCCGCGGTCAACGATTCGGTCAAGGTGCTGTTCACCCTGCCGTAATTGATTATGCGCCGCCAAGAAACCGCCCCACGGGGCGGTTTCTTTTTGCCTGAGAAAACCGCAACACATCAGCAAAAGCAGCTGTTGTCACGCCATTCCCCTCGGCGACTAGACTTACGTCCAATGTGACCTTCCGGACCCACAGCCCACCATTGGCCGCTTGAAAAATGGAAGCGAACCATGAGCAAAGCCGATGCCTTCGCCGAGGCAGGCAAGACCGCCGTGCTGCAGAATATTCACGGGACCATGGAATTTCTGCGCAAGTATCCGCCGTTCAATCAGATGGAACCGGGTCACCTCGCCTATCTGGTCGAAAACTGCCAGCTGCGCTTCTACAGTGAAGGCGACTGCATCATTTCGCCCGATGATGGCATCGTCGAGCACTTCTATATCGTCAAGCAGGGTCGCGTTCACGGCCAGCGACCGCATTCCAGCAAGCGCGGCACCGAAACCACCTTCGAAGTGATCCTCGGCGAATGCTTCCCGATGGCCGCGCTGATGGGTGAGCGCGCAACCCGCACCGGTCATTTCGCCGCCGAGGACACTTTCTGTTTTCTGCTGAACAAGCCGGCCTTCATCAAGCTGGTGTCCAAATCCGCCGCGTTTCGCGACTTCGCCATGCGCGGCGTGAGTAGCTTGCTGGATCTGGTCAACCAGCAGGCGCAGATGCGTGCGGTGGAAAATCTCGGATCTCAATATTCGCTGGAAACCGGAATCGGTGAGTTGGCCTTGCATCATCCCGTTTCCTGCCTGCCCTCGATGCCGCTGAATGAAGCGGTCGCCCTGATGCATGAACACAATGTCGGCAGCATCGTGGTGACCGACGCGGACCTCCACCCCCAGGGCATCTTCACGCTACGTGATCTGCGCCGCGTGATTGGCACCGGCACGGCCGATCTGTCGATGCCGATCGCCCAGCTCATGACGCATGACCCGTTCCATCTGCCGCCGGACGCATCTGCATTCGACGCTGCGATTGCCATGACCGAGCGGCACATCGGCCATATCTGTGTGGTGGAGAACGGCTTGCTGCGCGGCGTCATTTCCGAGCGCGATCTGTTCTCGCTGCAGCGCGTCGATCTTGTTCATCTGGCGCAGGCCATTTCTCATGCCGATAGCGTCGAGACGCTGGTAATCATTCGCAGCCGTATTCAGCAATTGGTGGACAACATGCTGGCGCACGGCGCCTCGTCCACCCAGATCACCCGCATCATCACGCTGCTCAACGACCACTCGGTCTGCCGGGTGATCGAGCTGGCCATCGACGCGCTGGGCGATCCAGGCGTCCCCTTTACTTGGCTGTGTTTCGGCAGCGAGGGCCGGCGCGAGCAGACGCTGCATACCGACCAGGACAACGGCATCCTTTTCGAAGCCGAGGACGCGGCTGAAGCCGCACATATCCGTGGACGACTGCTGCCGCTCGCCGAGCGCATCAACCAGGACCTCGGCACCTGCGGCTTTACCCTGTGCAAGGGCAACATCATGGCCGGCAACCCGCAGCTGTGTTTATCGCGCCAGGAATGGCGTCGACGCTTCAGCTCGTTCATCCGCGAGTCGACGCCGGAGAACCTGCTCGGCAGCACCATCTTCTTCGACCTGAGAGCGGTCTGCGGCTCCAGCGATGGCTGTGAGCGGCTGCGCAGCGACCTGCTCGAAGAGATGGCAGAAAATCGGCTGTTTCAGCGGATGATGGCCGAAAATGCGCTGCGTCACCGGCCACCAGTAGGCCGGTTCCGTGACTTCGTCATGACCCGCAAAGGCGACGGCAAGGCGACGCTGGATCTCAAGGTGCAGGGCCTGACGCCCTTCGTCGATGGTGCCCGGCTGCTGGCGTTGGCCAATGGTATCTCCAGCACCAACACGCTCGACCGGCTGCGGCAGCTGGTGGAAAAGCAGGTCATCGACGAAAAAGACGGCGCAGCTTACGAAGAGGCCTACCATTTCATCCAGCAGACGCGCATGCAGCAACACCAGCAGCAGGCACGCGAGGGGCGGCCATATTCCAACCGGCTCGACCCTGACACCCTGAACCACCTGGACCGTCGTATCCTGCGCGAGTCCTTCCGTCAGGCCCAGCGCCTGCAGAGCAGCCTGACCCTGCGTTATCAGTTATGAATATGCCTTGGTTCAACATGCGTGGTCCGGTATTGGACCTTGAACAGCTGCAGCGACGCGACCGGCTACCCGTGCCGGCGACGCCCGCTACCTGCCCGCTTAGTGAAACGCGTCTGGTGGTGCTGGACCTGGAAACCAGCGGGCTGGATATGCGCCGCGACATCGTTCTGTCCATTGGCGCGGTTGTCATCGAGAACGGCGGTATCGACCTGGGCCAGCAGTTCGAGTCGACGTTGCTGCGACCGGCTCAGAGAATCAGCGAGAGCGTACTTATCCACGGCATCGCGCCGAGCGAGTTGGAAGCCGGCGAAGATCCCGCCGAAGCGTTGCTGGATTTCATGGAGTTCGTCGCTGACAGCCCGATTCTGGCGTTTCATGCCGGTTTCGATCAGCGCATGCTGGCTCGCGCGCTCAAGCAGACGCTCGGCCACAAATTGCGTCATCCGTTTCTCGACGTGGCCGAACTCGCGCCGATGCTGTGTCACGACAATCGACCGCGACAGAACGGGCTGGATGACTGGTGCAGTCGTTTCGGCCTGCAAGTGCTGCAGCGTCACCATGCCAGCGCCGACGCGCTCGTAACGGCCGAGCTGGCGCTGATCCTGCTCAGTAAGGCGCGCCGGCAAGGACTGGATAGCTTGGCGGCGCTGAATCAGCGGCTGACTAATTGGCGTCGGCGCCAACAGGCGCAATTGATGTAGCACCGCCGCACACGAATCTCTCCGGATCCGCCGCGTAACCGATAGCCAGCCGTTGCACCGATGACGGCAACTTGCGATCATGCTGCGAATAGTTCTCGTTACCGGCCAATCCAGGCCTCGGAGCGTTCGTCTTGTCGGCGGGTGGATCGTCCAATCAACTTTTTGTAGGCACGCTGTATCGCGACCACCGTGATTGGCTGCTCAGCTGGCTGCGGCGCTACCAGACCTGCCCGCATCGCGCCGAGGACCTGAGCCAGGATGCCTTTCTGCGTCTGCTCAAACGCAATGACCTGGGTGAGGTTCGCGAGCCACGGGCGCTGCTGGCGACGATCGCCCGCGGCCTGCTGATCGACCATTTCCGCCGCAATGCGCTGGAACGCGCCTACCTCGATGAACTGGCGCTCCAGCCGGAAGAAACACAACCCAGCGCCGAGGAGCAGCTGCAGATCATCGAGGCGCTGCGCGAGGTGAATGCGCTGCTTGACCAATTGTCCGCGAATGCGCGCGCGGCGTTCTTCTACAGCCGCCTGGATGGCCTGACACATGCCGAGATCGCCCAGCGCCTCGGCGTGTCGGTCCCGCGCGTACGACAGTATCTGGCCCAGGCGCTGCGCCAGTGTTACATCGCCGTCTACGGCGAGCCGACATGAGCTTGGACCGCACACCGGTATCGGCCCGTGTTCTCGATGAGGCTATCGCCTGGCAATTGCGCCTGGGGGACCACGCGGCGAGCATGCAGCTCGACGCCGAACTCCAGCGCTGGCTGAACCAAAGCGCCGAGCATGCCAAGGCTTGGGCGCAGCTGGGGGGTATCGATCGGCGTCTGGGAACGATCAACTCGCCAAGCGCCAGGCGCGCCCTGCAGCGCAATGCCGCGACCAAACGGCAGCATGCCGTTAGCCGCACGCTTCTGGGGTTGGTCTTGCTCGGCTCACTAGGTATCGGCCTTGCGCTTCAGGCGCGCCCGCTGCCGGTCTGGCTCGCCGACGCAAGCACCGGCGCAGGCGAGCAGCGCAGCCTTACGCTGGATGACAACAGCCGCATCCAGCTGAACAGCCGCAGCGCACTGGACATCCACTTCGACGAGCGGCGACGCGGACTGTTCCTGCATCAGGGAGAAGTGCTAGTGGAAACGGCGCCGGGAAGCGACCCGCGACCGTTCATCGTGGAAACCGCACAGGGCGACCTTCGAGCGCTGGGTACGCGCTTCATCGTTCGCCGCGAAGGCAATGCCACTCGGCTGATCGTGCTGCGCTCGGCGGTCGCCGCGCATCCAGACGACGGGCAAACGGGCCGCACCATAGGCGCTGGCGAACAGGTGCTGATGCATCGCAATCGCCTCGGAGAGAGTTCGGCCGCACCCATCGCAGCAGATGCCTGGAGCCACGGCATGCTGGTGGTCGATGACCTGCCGCTGGGTGAACTGCTGAAAAAACTGGGCGAATACCGCCGCGGCTATCTCGGTCTCGATCCGAGCCTCGAGTCCCTGCGCATCAGCGGCAGCTTTCCGCTGCATGACACCGACTGGGCCCTGGCGGCCCTTCCGCCCAGCCTTCCGGTGCGGATCGAACGTCACACCGACTGGTGGATAAAGGTGGTCCCGGCCGAGCCGGCGGCTGTCCCCAGCAAGTAGCCCATGGCATCCACGCCAGATGCGTGGATGCCCGAACGAAAAAATTCTTATTTGCCCCTATCACTTTTTCGTTCTGCTTCGGCTTGGTGAATGACTGAGACACATTCCTATTCGGGAGCAATTCACAATGCCGTCACTGACTCCGCTGTTTCGCCCCAGCCTGCTGGCCATTGCCATCGCGTTCGCGCCTTCGCCGCTGCTGGCGCAATCTGCCGTCGACGGTGCCGTTGTCCGTGACGAAACGCGCGATTACTCACTCCCTACCGCGCCCCTTGCCACCACACTCAACCGTATTGCCGCAGAGGCCGGGCTGGTTCTGAGCATCGATCCCGCATTGACCCGCGATCGCATGGCCGAGCCGGTGGAAGGCCGCTTCGATAGCCAGGGCGCGCTGCAAGAAGCCCTGCGAGGCACCGGGCTGGAGCTGCGCCAGAGTGCGGCGGGTAGCTATAGCCTTCATCCCGCTGCGACCGATGCGATGGCGCTTCCGGATGTCACCGTGACGGCAACCGAGGCGCTGGCCGAAGGCAGTGAAGAAAGCGGCTATCGCACCAGCACCGTGCGCAACGTCGGCGCGCTGGGTGGGATGCCACTTCAGGATGCGCCCTATTCAGTGACGGTGATTTCCTCGGAACTGATGGACAACATCCAAGCCACTTCCAGCGACGACATTTTCAAGCTCAGCCCTACCACGCAGTTCACCTCCCCGACCAGTGCCGGCTACGCCAGCGCGGTGGCCATTCGAGGCTTCAGCGGTGTCGGCAACCTGAGCATCGCCAATGACGGCCTGCGCTTCAGCAACGGCTACGACGGCGGCAACTTCATCGAGGAAATGGAGCGGCTGGAGATTCTCAGCGGCCTGTCCGGCTTTCTCTATGGTCCGGCCAGCCCCGGCGGGCTGGTCAATTACGTGCTCAAGCGCCCCACTGCCGAGCGCTACAACAGCGTGACCTACGGCACTCCGGGCGGCGAGAACCAGTACCTGCACGGCGACTTCGGAGGGCCGATCGATAGCGAAGGTCGCTTTGCCTACCGCGTCAACCTGCTCGCTCAGGATGGTGAAACCGCCATCGACGGCCAGGTCGAACGCCGCCACATGGCCAGCGTCGCCCTGGACTGGAACGTCAGCGACGACCTGCTCATCCAGTTCGACGCCTCGCACAAGCAGAGCGAGACGCGGGGCCTCACCAGCTACTGGTACTTCGCCGATCAAGCATTCCGGCCCGATGCCGACGACCTGGAGAACGATGAACTCTATAGCCAGCGCTGGGCTTACAACGACAGCCGCCATGACCGCGTCGGCAGCCGCTTCCAGTGGCGCCTGGACGATGTGTTCAGCTTGCGCGGTGCACTGGGCTACAGCCAATACACCACCGAATACGCCTATACGGGGCCAACCGTGAATTCGGCCGGCGTATACGTCCAGCCGCTCTATGCCTTCGCCCCGGTAGAGACCGAAGAAACCTCGGCCAACCTGTTCCTCGATACGGTTTTCGACACCGCCGGCATCGGCCACGCGATGACCTTCGGCTACCAGGGCAACATCGCCCGGGTTCGCTACAACACCGATTACATCCCCTTCCCAGGTCCGCAATATGTGTCGGTCACGCCCGAAGTGCCGTTCAGCGAGCGGCCGCAAGTGGCCAAGCCGGATTACGACCTGGGCGATGGCGACTACCATCTGGCCAGCCGCAGCCAGGCCGACAGCGTGCTGATCGGCGACGTCATCACCTTCAATGAGCAGTGGTCGACGATCCTTGGTGTGACGCACTCGCGCATCAAGACCTTCAGCGACAACTTCGTCTGGGTCGAGGCGTTCGGCAGCGAGCCGGAAATTGAGGACTACAGCGAGACCAAAACCTCGCCCAACGTCTCGCTCGTCTACAAGCCAGTCGAGTGGCTGACTACGTACGTGACCTACATCGAAGGTCTGCAGACGGGTGGCGTGGCGCCGAGCGGCTCGAACAACGCCGGCCAGGCACTGGCGCCGATCGTCAGCGAGCAGTACGAAATCGGTGCGAAAGCCGAGCTCGGCGGTGCCCTGTACACCGTTGCGCTGTTCGACATCGAGAAGCCCAACACCTACACCAATGCAGCCAACTTCTTCGTTCAGGATGGCATGCAGAACAACAAGGGCCTGGAGTTCAGCGTAACGGGCAACGTTACCCCAGCACTGACGCTGGTGGGCGGCGTCACTTTGCTCGATCCGGTCGTAGAAGGCGCGGCGAACGCTGCCAACGACGGCAACCGCCCGGTAGACGTGGCGCGGCACCTGGCCAAGCTGTACGGCGAATACGCAATATTCGGCGTACCCGGGCTGACACTCACCGGTGGCGCCTTCTACACGGGCAAGCAATACACCGACGAGGCCAACGACCACACCATTCCCTCATTCACAACTTTCGACCTGGGCGGTCGCTATCGCATGGCCTTGGGGGATGAGCGTGCCCTGACTCTGCGCGCCAACCTGAGCAACCTGACCGACGAGGAATACTGGCTGAGCAGCCATTACCTTGGAGCACCACGCACGCTCAAGCTGTCGGCGCAGCTGGAGTTCTAATGCGAACCACCACCATCCGTCGCTGGTCCTTCGTCCACACCTGGACCAGCCTGATCTGCACACTGTTCCTGCTGATGCTTGCCATTACCGGGCTACCGTTGATATTTCACCACGAGCTGGAGCACCTGCTTGGCGAGGCGCCCGAGCTGCGTGAGATGCCTGCCGACACCCCACATCTGGATCTGCAGCAGTTGGTCAGTGCCGCCGAGCAGCACCGGACCGGCGAGGTAGTACAGTACTTTGGCTGGGAAGCCGACGAACCTAACGGCGTCGTGGCCATTACCGCTGCGACCGCCGGCACCGAACCAAACTCCTCCTATACCTTCATGCTCGATGCGCGCACCGGAGAAGCGGTGGAGATGCCTGCGGCCAATGGCGGCCTGATGATGTTCTTTCTGCGCATGCACGTGGACATGTTCGCCGGATTACCGGGCAAGTTATTCCTGGCCTTCATGGGCATTATGTTCATTGTGGCGATCATTTCGGGCGTGGTGCTATACGCGCCCTTTATGCGGCGTCTGGAATTTGCTCAGGTGCGCCACGACCGTTCCAGCAGGACGCGCTGGCTCGATCTGCACAACCTGATCGGTGTCGTCACGCTCAGTTGGGCCTTGGTGGTGGGCATCACCGGCGTGGTCAGCGCCTGTGCGGACCTGCTGATCGAGGCTTGGCGTGCCGAATCTCTGAGCGCGATGCTCGAGCCCTACCGGGATGCCCCGCCGTTGACGGAACGCGCACCGGCCAGTCAGTTGCTGGAAATCGCCGCTCAGGCAGCACCAGGCATGCAGCCGGATTTCATTGCATTTCCCGGTACGCGTTTTTCCAGCGAGCATCATTACACGGTGTTCATGAACGGCAGTAGCCATTTGACCTCGCATCTGCTCACACCGGTGCTGATCGATGCGCAAACGCTCGACATCACAGCTGCCGGCAGCCGCCCCTGGTATATGGATGCGCTGTCGCTGTCCTCGCCGCTGCACTTCGGCGACTACGGCGGACGTCCAATGCAGATTCTCTGGGCGGTGCTGGACGTGCTGACGATAATCGTACTCGGCAGTGGGCTCTACCTATGGTGGGTACGACGCCGCGGCGCGACAACGACGCGCGAGGTGATGGCATGAGTTGGCGCCAATCGACTTTCCTGCTGCCCAGCCTCATCGCCCTGCTCGGTATGGCCGGACTATTCGCCGCGCTGTTGGGTGATGGCTGGTGGGATACGTTGGCCTGGCTCGGGTTGGGCGCGCAGGCGGGACTGGGGCTATGGCCCCTGCTACCCGGCCGCGGAGGCCGAGCCGGTAGCGAAAGGATCATCCCCCGGCGCCAGCAGCCCTGACCGCCATAGCAGGCGGCATTGCTGGCATGGAGTGATCAAGAGTGATCGGCTGTGCAAACGGCCTGGTAAAGCGGCGCAGCCACGTCCAGTTCGGTCATGGTTTCAAACTTCGCCTGACCTTCCTCGTTCAGCCGGAACATCACCTTCTCGGTGCAAAGCGCCTGGTAATTCGCGCTTTTTACCGTGGACATCAGATGATGCTTTTCAAAGCGATACAGGGTGAAACGAGCGACGGGCCCCTTGCTGGTCTCTTCGATCTGCGCGTTCGCGCCATCGAGCACCGTATAGACCAGTGGCATCGGAAACTTGATGGTCCAGGGGCGCCAGAACATCTCGCCTTGTTCACTCGATACCACAACGGAGCCCTGCGGCAGGCGCGCTTGCTTGGTATCGAACCAGGTGTATTCGTAATGGATGGTGTAGCCGAGCATGCCCAGACCGGCGAACGCCGGGATGATCCACTTCGGCAGTCGTTTACGAGTCAGGCTGCGCAGCAGCAGCGCGACCCCCGCACCCGCCACTGCGGCGACGATTGCAGCGATTAGATGCCAGATCATATGAATCTTCCTTAAAAAAGTCGGGCTTCCAAATGGAAGCCCGACTTATATCTCAACCATGGGCCAGATTCTAAACCCAACTTCTGGTCGAACTGTTACTTAGTGATCAAGCGCAACGCCAGCACCTTTCGGAGTACGAACGCTTTCCACCAGATCCTGGATTTCCTGCGGCGGAGCCTCAGTGGCCATAGACACAGCGTAAGCAACTGCGAAGTTCAGTACCGCTCCGATGGCGCCGAAGGCCTGCGGAGAGATGCCGAATATCCAGTTGTCAGGCGTGTTGGCGATGGACGCAGTGCCTGGGATGAAGAACCAGCCCAGGTACAGGAAGATGTACACGCTAGTGCTCACCAGACCAACCAGCATGCCAGCAACGGCACCCTTGCTGTTCACGCGCTTGGAGAAGATCCCCATCATCAGCGCTGGGAACAGGCTCGCTGCAGCAAGACCGAACGCTAGCGCCACCACCTGTGCCGCGAAGCCCGGCGGGTTCAGCCCCAGCCAGGTAGCCAGGATGATTGCTGCGGTCATGGATAGACGCGCCGCCATCATCTCGTTCTTCTCGCTGATCTTCGGATTGATGATCGTCTTGATCAAGTCGTGACTGATGGCAGAAGAGATTGCCAGCAGCAAGCCCGCAGCTGTCGACAAGGCTGCCGCGATGGCACCCGCAGCGATCAGACCGATAACCCAGCCCGGCAGGTTGGCGATTTCCGGGTTGGCCAGCACGATGATGTCGTTGTTGACGACCAGCTCGTTACCGTTCCAACCACGCTCTTGGGCAGTGGGGGCGAAGGTAGCGTTGGTGTCGTTGTACATCTGGATACGACCATCGCTGTTCTTGTCTTCCCAAGTGATCAGACCGGTTTGTTCCCACGTCTGGATCCAGCCCGGACGCGCTTCGTACTGAATCGCTTCAGCCTGCGGGCCTTCCGGATAGATGGTATCGACAAGGTTCAGACGAGCCATGGACGCAACGGCCGGAGCAGTCAGGTACAAGAGGGCGATGAAGATCAGCGTCCAGCCAGCCGACCAGCGAGCATCAGCTACTTTCGGTACGGTGAAGAAGCGGATGATGACGTGCGGCAGACCAGCGGTACCGATCATCAGCGACAGGGTGAACAGGAACATGTTCAGCTTGTTGTCGACATCAGCAGTGTAGGCAGCGAAGCCCAGGTCCTGAACGACAGTATCCAGCTTGTCCAGCAGCGGCATACCGGATTCGACGTGAGTGCCGAACATGCCGAACATCGGGATCGGGTTGCCAGTCAGTTGCATGGCAATGAACACGGCCGGAATGGTGTACGCGATGATCAGCACCACGTACTGAGCCACCTGGGTATAAGTAATGCCCTTCATGCCACCGAATACCGCATAGGCGAACACGATCGCAGCGGCAATCCAGATACCGGCGGAGTTGCTCACTTCGAGGAAGCGGGAGAAGGCCACGCCAGCACCGGACATCTGGCCGATTACATAAGTGACGGAGATCAGAATCAGGCAGACAACCGCGACCAGGCGCGCGCCTCGGCTGTAGAAACGATCACCGATGAAGTCAGGTACGGTGAACTTGCCGAATTTGCGCAGATAGGGCGCCAGCAACATTGCCAGCAGCACGTAGCCACCGGTCCAACCCATCAGGTAGACCGAAGTGGCATAACCACCGGAAGCGATGATCCCCGCCATGGAGATGAACGAAGCCGCAGACATCCAGTCAGCCGCTGTCGCCATACCGTTTGTTACGGGATGGACGCCACCGCCAGCTACATAGAACTCTTTGGTCGACCCAGCTCGAGCCCACACCGCAATCCCTATATATAGGAGAAAGGATGCGCCCACGAACAACATGTTAATCCAATATTGACTCATTCTGGCTTACTCCTCGACCCCAAATTCCTTGTCCAGTTTGTTCAACCGCCACGCGTAGTGGAAGATGATCAA
This sequence comes from Pseudomonas sp. IC_126, assembly GCF_004331835.1. Lineage (NCBI taxonomy): Bacteria > Pseudomonadati > Pseudomonadota > Gammaproteobacteria > Pseudomonadales > Pseudomonadaceae > Pseudomonas > Pseudomonas sp. IC_126. Next base: position 676,849 of record NZ_SJSS01000002.1, on the reverse strand, counting down.
AATGAACGTAATGATGGAACCTTGCTGAGCGAACCAGAACCCCAGATCTGTTCCGCCGACCGGTATACCGGACAGCAACGGGCGCAAGAGGATAGCAAAGCCATATGAGACGAGAGCCCAAACCACAAGGCTCCATGTTATGAGGCGAACGTTCGCCTTCCAGTACGCAGCAGCATTTTCTTTATCGGCGTCGGCCATTGACGTTCTCCGTCTTATTTTTATTACGAGTGAGAGGAACCACATCGTGAATCTAGCAAGGATGGGTTCTGAAAAGAAAGCCCCGACTTTAGTCTGACGAACGCTACCGAATGCCATCTAAACCGCTGAATTACGGCATTCCGTACAGGCTTTCATGGCTGAACAAGCTGTCGCTCGATAGCGTTCAATCCTCGACATGACAGTCCGACGCTCGATGTCCCGCTACGACCGGGGATAAACCAGCCCCCCTTGCCAACGCGAACAGCACCCGGTCACCCCCGGCGGCTCGAAACTACCAACCTTAATCGAACATAAAAGCGCGCCAATCATTCCTGCTCTTGATTACATCCAATCAAAGCAGCATGAATAATCAGATATGAACTTCAATACGTTAAATTTAAAATCTAATACAAGCCTTAAATCCAGACACTTAAATTAAGAATCATATTAATCAAATGAAATAAACAATTTAATATCGAAAACAAAATCCAGCCTTCCGACAATGCGACGCATAGTTATGGCTATTCTGTTTTTTAAGCTTTGCACTTAAAGAAAGGCGGACAAATGCAATTCAGAACGTGTTCCCTGACTACTACTCATCAGCTCGTTCTTTCGCATATCCGCCATCAGATGCATGTGCATGCGTCTTAGCAGGTCGGTCGCCCTGCCGTGTACTTATCGGCCGGATCGATCGCGGCGTTCAGGTCGCGGATGGTTTGGGCGCCGATCAGTAGCGGATAACTGAAGTGGGTACGATCGGTGAGATTCACCTCAGCCTCGCGTAGCTGGTCGCCGATGCACAGCTGCATGCCGATAACCGGCCGCTCCGCCCGTGGCGGCTCGCTATCCGGATCGACCTCAACGCCCTCTTCGGCGCGGGTTTTGATCTGACTGATGCCAATCAGCGGCTGTTCATAAATGGTGTCATCAGCGCCATCGACGGCCAGACGGAAGCGCACCCAGTCCTCACCGTCACGCTGGAACTGCTCGATGTCGCGCGCTGACAGCGATGCGGTCATAGCCCCGGTGTCCATTTTGGCTGGCAGGGTCTTGCCGATTTCTTCGATCTTGATGTGTTCGTAACGCCCATAAAGAGTGGGTTCGGCCGCGAACGCCGGAAGCGCCAACAGACCTGCAAGGAAAAGAACGCGAGACAAAAACAACCTCCTGGAACGAGTCATGGACAAGCTATCGATCAACCACTCGCTGGCTGGGTTCCGTTTGCTTGTCCTACAAAACGTTTCGCCGCGATGGCGGGCCGCCTCGGTGGCACGCTTGATCTCCGCGTGAGCCAGCGGCCTGATAGACTGCAGGCCGATCCCCGCTGAAGACTTTCCCCGTGCCCAGTACCGCATTTTCTTCCCTGCCTCTTTCCGCAGCCATGCTGGCCAACCTCGAGGCCCTCGGTTACAGCGAGATGACCGCGATCCAGGCCCAGAGCCTGCCTGTGATGCTCAAGGGCATGGACCTCATCGCTCAGGCCAAGACCGGCAGCGGCAAGACCGCCGCCTTCGGCATCGCCCTGCTCGAACCACTCAATCCGCGCTACTTCGGTTGTCAGGCTTTAGTGCTTTGCCCGACCCGCGAGCTGGCCGATCAGGTTGCCAAGGAACTGCGCCGGCTGGCGCGCGCGGCGGACAACATCAAGATCCTCACGCTCTGCGGCGGCGTCTCCATCGGCCCGCAGATCGGCTCGCTGGAGCACGGCGCTCACGTCATCGTCGGCACCCCTGGGCGCATTCAGGAGCACCTGAAAAAAGGCACGCTGAAACTCGACGGCCTCAACAAATTGGTGCTCGATGAAGCCGATCGTATGCTCGACATGGGCTTTTACGACGTCATCGCGGAGATCATCGAGCAGACGCCAAGCAAGCGGCAGACGCTGCTGTTCTCGGCGACCTATCCTTCAGGCATCAAGCAGCTTTCGGCCACCTTCATGCGCGACCCGCAGCAGGTGAAGGCCGAGGCGCTGCATGACGACTCACAGATCGAACAGCGCTTCTACGAAATCGATGCGGATGACCGAATGGACGCCGTGGTGCGTGTGCTCGCCAGCTTCCGCCCGGAAACCTGCGTCGCCTTCTGCTTTACCAAGCAGCAATGCCAGGAGCTGGTGGAACAGCTCACGGCCAAAGGCATCTCCGCCATGGCGCTCAATGGTGACTTGGAACAACGCGACCGCGATCAGGTGCTGGCGATGTTCGCCAACCGTAGCCTGTCGGTGCTGGTGGCCACCGACGTTGCCGCGCGCGGCCTGGACATCGACGCGCTGGACATGGTGATCAACGTCGAGCTGGCGCGCGATTCGGAAATACATATTCACCGCGTCGGGCGCACCGGACGCGCCGGCAAAAAAGGGATCGCAATCAGCCTGGTGGCGCCCGCCGAAGCCCATCGCGCCCGCGCCATCGAAGAGCGGCAGAAAGCGTCGCTCAACTGGCAGCCGCTGAGCGACCTGAAAGCGCAGCCCGGCGAGCCGCTGCGACCACCGATGGTGACGCTCTGCATCGGCGCGGGACGCAAGGACAAGTTGCGCCCTGGCGACATTCTGGGTGCGCTGACTGGCGATGCGGGCATCCCCGGCACCCAGGTCGGCAAGATCGCGATCTTCGATTTCCAGGCGTTCGTCGCCGTCGAGCGCGACGTCGCCAAACAGGCGTTGAATCGCCTCAACGCCGGGAAGATCAAAGGGCGGTCGTTGAAAGTCAGACAGCTTTAAGCCGGAAGCCGGAAGCAAGCAGCTCTGACTTCCAGCTTCCGGCTTCAAGCTTTCAGCTGCCTCTCTTACAACGACCCGCGCGCCCAAGGCCCCCAGATGGCGAAGGTGATGCCCGGGGTCTGGATGTTGACGAACAAATAGCGCCCGGTCGGATCGAAGCACGCCCCGCAGAATTCCCTGTTGCGGTAGTCGCCCCCTGAGACCTGCTTACCCGTCGCCGCGGCTTGCACATCATCGAACACCACGTTGTTCTTGGCGAAGATGTAAGCCTCGCCCGCCGTGGTCAGACCCAGCAGCCGCTCACCGAAGCCGAACGCATCCTGCACGCCACCGCCATCTTCACAGAGCAGCAAACCGCCGCGCGGGCTGACGGTGATGTTGTCCGGGTTGTTGGCGATTTCGGCATCGGTGGACGCGAAAATGCAGGTCAGACGATCACTGACCAGATCGTGCATCCATACCGCGCCGCGACCATAGCCAGCGCGACCCTGGGCGTCGGTGCCGGCGCTGGTGTCGACGATGAACAGCTTGCCTTCGCTGTACCAGATGCCTTCGCCGCGGCTCATGCTCAGGCCGCCGGCCTGGCGTGCCTGGGCATAGGGGCCGCTTCCTTCAGGCTGCGGATCAAGGTCAGGATTCGACACTTCGACCCATTCCAGCTGGTAGCTGTCGCCCTGCTTCGGCGCGTGCAGATCGACCAACGCGCGATTACGGACGCGTGCCGCCTGCAGGATGCCTCCGGCCGCCAGTGAGCCGGGTTGCTGGCTGGCATCGGTGGGAATGTAGCGATAGTAACCGGAGCGATTGCGGGAATCTTCGGTCAGGTAGACGTAGCTGTTGCGGGGATCCACGGCCACCGCCTCGTGGGCGAAGCGGCCCATCTGCACGATCGGCTGGCCGGTGGTCAGCGCAGGGTCGGCGGTGACTTCGAACACATAACCGTGGGCACGGCCACCGACGCTGCGGTAATCCTCGGTGGTTTCCTCACATGACAGCCAAGTGCCCCACGGCGTTACGCCGCCAGCGCAATTGGTGCGCGTGCCGCCAAGGCTCGGCATGGTGCGTACCGCATCGTCGATGCCATGGGAGAAATACAGATTGGTGGTGCCGCCGGCGGGACGCTGGCCGTTGGCAAGGGTAATGCCGTCGTAGATTCCATCGGCCTCGATCAGCTTGCCGGTGCCGGCTTCATGGTTGCGCACCAGAACAATCTCCGGGCCGTTGTGCCCGCGACGGACGTCGATAACGCCCATGCCGTCATGCGAACCGGGCACCGGCTGGCCGTTTTCCATCAGATCGCCGGTCCAGGAGAAGCTCCTGTACTGGAAGCCATCGGGTAGCTGCAGCAGTTCCAGACCCGTGCTCAGATCCTTGGTGGGGCGCAGCGGGCCGTAGCTGCTGCGGACCAGGCCAGCACCGCGGCCCTGCGCATTGCGCGCGGCAAAAGCTTCCAGGGTCCCGAGAAACGGCGTGGTGGCGACTACGGCGGCGATAGCGCCACCCTTGAGCAGGCTGCGGCGGCTGGCATCATGTTCACGGTTCATGCGTTGTCCTCTTTTATCGGAATGGGTGGAGGGGCCGCATGAATAAAGCCAGCGAAATACGGCAGAACCATGACCAAGCGATGGCGTTCCGGTGATGCGGGACGGACGGACGGTATAAGCTTTGCCATGGTCGCCGTGACGTCCGAACGCTTCGGGCGTCCAAATAGCTTCTCAGTCGGGTCCGAACGTCCATGCGCTCACCATCGCTCAGCCATTCCCTACGCCGCCTCTGGGCGCTGGAGAAATTCGGCTACAGCCTGCGCGTGCTGATTGCGCTGGCCGGCAGCATGGGCCTGAGCTGGCACCTCGGGCAGCCGTCGATGGCCATCCCGCTGTTTCTCGGCGTGATTGCCAGCGCTCTGGCTGAAACCGACGACAGCTGGTTCGGTCGGCTCTCGGCTTTAATGGTCACGCTGCTGTGTTTCAGCGTCGCCGCCGCCTCGGTGCAGTTGCTATTCCCGTACCCGCCGCTGTTCGTCGGCGGCATGGCCGTGGCTGCATTCGTGCTGGTGATGCTGGGCGCGCTGGGCGAGCGCTACGCGACCATTGCCCAGGCCACGCTGATTCTGTCCATTTACAGCATGATCGCCGCTGATCAGCGCGACGGTGCTGATCTCGACTCCTGGCGAGGACCCTTGCTGCTGCTCGCAGGGGCGACTTGGTACGGACTGCTGTCGGTGCTCTGGAACGCCCTGTTCTCGCATCAGCCGGTGCAACAGAGCCTGGCCAGGCTGTATCGGGAACTGGGTCAGTATTTCAAGCTCAAGGCCACGCTGTTCGAGCCGGTGCGCCAACTCGATGTGGAGGAGCGCCGCCTGCAGTTGGCGCAGCAGAACTGTCGGGTGGTCAGCGCGCTGAATGCCACCAAGGAAACCCTACTGCACCGCCTCGGTAACGGTCGTCCTGGCGTCAAGATCAGCCATTACCTCAAACTCTATTTCCTCGCCCAGGACCTGCACGAGCGCGTCAGCTCCTCGCACTATCCCTACCAGGCGCTGGCCGAGGCCTTCTTCCACAGCGACGTGCTGTTCCGCTGCGGCAGGCTGCTGCGCCTGCAGGGCATCGCCTGCGCCGAACTGGCCAAGGTCATTCAGCTGCGCCAGCCTTTTCGCTACAGCGAAGCCAATGCCCAGGCACTGGGCGATCTGGAATCGTCGCTGGAACACTTGCGCATGCAGAGCAATCCGGCCTGGCGCGGGCTGTTGCGCTCGCTGCGAGCGCTGTCGAGCAACCTGTCGACAATGCAGCGCCAACTCGCCAGTGCCAGCAACCCCGATGCCCTGGAAGGCGAACAGGACAGCAGCCTGCTGGACCGCGAGCCGCAATCGTTACGCGACGCCCTCGCCCGCATCCGCTTGCAGCTGACGCCCACCTCGCTGCTGTTCCGTCATGCCTTGCGCATGAGCCTGGCATTGGTGTGCGGCTACGCGGTGCTGCACGCGATCCACCCGGAACAGGGTTACTGGGTGCTGCTGACGACGGTGTTCGTCTGCCAGCCGAACTACGGCGCGACACGGATCAAGCTGGTGCAGCGCGTGACCGGCACTATGCTCGGGCTGGTGGTGGGCTGGGCGCTGTTCGATCTGTTCCCGAGCCAGCAGATCCAGGCGCTGTTCGCCGTGGTCGCCGGCGTGGTGTTCTTCGCCACACGTAGCAGCCGCTATACCCTGGCGACGGCGGCGATCACCTTGCTGGTACTGTTCTGCTTCAACCAGGTCGGCGACGGCTACGGGCTGATCTGGCCGCGGCTGGTCGATACCCTGCTGGGCAGCCTGATCGCCGCGGCGGCAGTGTTCCTGATTCTTCCGGACTGGCAGGGTCGCCGGCTCAATCGGATGGTTGCCAATACCCTCAGCCGCAGCGCGGATTACCTGCGTCAGATCATGCGCCAGTACGAGAGCGGCAAACGCGACGATCTGGCGTACCGGCTGGCCCGACGCAACGCGCATAACGCTGATGCCGCGCTATCGACCACGCTGTCGAACATGCTGCTGGAGCCCGGCCATTTCCGAAAGGATGCCGAGACCGGCTTTCGCTTTCTGATTCTCTCCCACACGCTGCTCAACTATCTGTCAGGGCTGGGCGCACACCGCGAAAGCCTGCCCGACGATGCCCGCGACGACATGCTCGAACGTGCGGCGCAGCAACTGGCGAGCAGCCTCGACGAGCTGGCGACGGCCCTGCAAACCAACCAGCCAGTGGCGGTCTACAGCGATGAGGAAGAAGCGCTCGCGCAACAGCTCGAACAGGCCTCCGAGGACCAGGACGATGCACACCGTCTGCTACAGACCCAGCTGGGTCTGATCTGCCGCCAGCTCGCGCCGCTGCGCAGTATGGCCAGCCACCTGGTGCGCCAGGCGCCGCCGGCTCAGGGCTGAGGCAACGCTTCGGGCGCAGGCAGCCCATGGCGGAGGAAGATCGCCGCATAGCTGCCTTCTTTTTCCATCGCCGCGATCTCGCGATTGAACGCTGCGAGGATCGCCGCCTGCTGCGGATGGCTGTTGCGTACCGCCAGCGACAAATCGCGCAGGCTGAATTCACCCGGCACGAACGACAAGGCGTCGCTTACCTGCTTCAGTTCGCGGCGGAAATGGAACAGGGCGGTGCGCTCATCTTCCAGCGTCAGATCGACGCGCCCGACCAGCAGCATCCTCGCCGCCTGCACGAAGTTCGCGACGTACCCCTTGTTCAGGCGCGAATCGTTTTCCAGCTCCTCGCTATAGCCATAGCCGCGGCTCAGCGCAACGGGATAGGCCGCAAGACTGGCGAGGCCGTCATAGCGAATGTCACTGTCGCGTCGCTGCACCCAACGCATGCGATTGGTCAAAAAAGGCTGTGAGCGGCGTACATAATCAGCTCGGTTGAGGGCCGGCCAACCATTGACCATGTCGTAGCTGCCAGTCTTCAGCCCCAGCAGAGCGCGCTCCCAGGGCACCTCGATGTATTCGATCCGGTAGCCCGCACGGCCAAGCGCAGTGCGGATGAGCTCGACCGACAAACCATCCTCGGGCAGACGTCGATCCGTATAAGGCGGCCAAGCGTTGCCAGCCAGACGCAGCACGTCGGCCGAAAGGGACGTGCTCGCCAGCAGCAATGCCAACCATAGAAGACGGCTTGAATCTTTCATGGACTTCTCGCCCCTCATAGCGAAGCGCCATTACTCATAGCAAAGCACACGGTGAACCGATTGCCATGTTCGTCTCGTCGGCTGTCCCAAGCCCAGGCTGCAGTAGCCCGGCGGCAGGAGTACCATCTCGCGTTTTCGAGTCGAGGTGAGCGGTGTTGCAAACGGATGTGGTGGTAATTGGCGCGGGGGCTGCCGGACTGATGTGCGCTTTCACGGCGGCGGCACGCGGCCGCCGCGTTCTGCTGCTCGACCATGCCAACAAGGCCGGCAAGAAAATTCTCATGTCCGGCGGCGGACGCTGCAATTTCACCAATATGTACACCGAGCCGGCCAACTTCCTCTCCGGCAATCCGCATTTCTGTAAATCCGCTCTGGCGCGTTATACCCAATGGGATTTCATCGAGATGGTCAGCCGTCATGGCGTGCCCTATCACGAGAAAAAACTCGGTCAGCTGTTTTGCGACAACAAGGCCAGCGACATCCTCGACATGTTGCTCGAGGAGTGCCGACAAGCGGGCGTCGACCTTCACCTGAATACGAGCGTGCAGTCGGTCGAACGCAACGAGGACGGCTATCGGTTGCAAAGCGATGCCGGCGAACTGGCCTGCCAGTCGTTGGTGATCGCGACGGGCGGGCTGTCGATTCCGACGCTCGGCGCCAGCGGTTTCGGCTATCAGATTGCGCGTCAGTTCGGCCACAGCGTGCTGCCGACTCGCGCCGGCCTGGTGCCATTCACCATCACCGAACCGCAGCTCAAGGGGATGTGCGAAGCCCTGTCGGGCACCTCGGTCGAGGATTGCCTGGTCAGCTGCAACGGCCAGAGTTTCAAGGAAAACATCCTGTTCACCCATCGCGGACTTTCCGGGCCGGCGATTCTGCAGATTTCCTCGTACTGGCAGCCGGGCGATGTCATCGAAATCAACCTGTTGCCGCACCTGAACCTCGTCGACTGGCTGGACGAACAGCGCCGTGAACGCCCCAATACCGAGTTGAAAACGCTGCTCGGCGAGCTGTTCACACGCAAGATGGCGGGGCTGCTGGCCGAGCATTGGTTCATTTCCAGGCCGCTGAAGCAGTACAGCCCGGCTGAACTCGAAGACGTGGCGGAAAAGCTCGGCAACTGGCAACTGGTCCCGGCCGGCACCGAAGGCTATCGCACCGCGGAGGTGACATTGGGTGGCGTCGACACGCGCGAAGTGTCGTCGAAGACCATGGAGTCGCAGAAGGCACCGGGCTTGTACTTCGTGGGTGAAGTGCTGGATGTTACCGGCCATCTCGGCGGTTTCAATTTCCAATGGGCCTGGGCATCCGGCTACGCGGCGGCCCAGTACGTGTAGCGGCTCGCTCAGCCGCAGCGTACGAGCCCTGTCATTCGTTGGCCATATTCGAAGGTGGCGAAATCTCGCGCGGCCCGGCCGGGTCGGTGGCCGTGTTCTGGTATTCCTGTTGATTTTCGCTGGTGTTATCCATTGCCGACGGCTCTTCGTCCGGCGAGCAGGCGCTCAGCATCAGCGCAACAGGTAGCGCAGCGGCGACGGCGATATATTTCGTCTTCATCCAAACCTCCAGCAGAGCGCCTCGCCAAGCTCGCGAGGCGCCGTTGAATTTAAAATCTTACTGGGACGCACCCGTACCGGTGCCGGTGGGATTGGGCGCGGTGCCGGCACCCGACTCGGTGCCCAGACCGCTGCCGTTGTCGGCCGGTGCGGTGTTCATGCCATCCGAATTACCCGTTCCAGTTGTGACGCCGGTTCCGGTGCCGGTTTCCGCGCCGGCGCCCGTACCGGTTCCGGTAGTGCCCGGCCCTGCACCCGTTCCAGCGCCAGTTCCGGTAGCCGGCGGTGTGGCAGCAGGCGGCGTAGTTGCAGGAGCCGCAGGCTGCTCAGTTGCAGGTGGCGGCGGGGTCTGTTCGCGCTCAAGATCCTCATCCGGGCCGCAGCCGACCAGCAGCAGACCTAGAACAGGGGCAGACAAGTAAGCAAGACGCATGGATAACCCTCCAGAAAGATGAAAGCCGACTAACAAGCCGGAGATAGGACAAATCAATCCTTCTGAAACTGACCTTTCACAAGGAGGAGAGTGCCCACGCAACCCCGCAGACTGGGCGTCAACCGCTCAACGGTATCGGTCCTGCCATGCATATCCAGCACGCTGGCGTATAAAACGAAGGCTCTGATCGATCTCAGTCGATGCTTTGCGGGCCGTTCGGCCTGGCTATCGAGCCGATACGTCAACCGGCGCGACAGTTACCTGCGCGCCGGTTAGGTGTGAACAATGTGCCGAGGCGTTGCGCCCCCCGGTACGAAATACGTCAAGCCGCTTTGCTGGCAACGAATTCCTTCTTCAGGCGGTCTCGGAGTTCGCTCATCTGCTTACCCATCTCTTCCAGCCTGGCCTCGTCGAACAGCTCGCGCGCCTGGGGAAACATTTCCGATTCCTCTTCCTCGATGTGATGTTCGAGCAACTCCTTGCACACTTTCGCGCGGCCGGAGAACTCAACGCTCCCCGGATCGGTCACCTTGAGATCAGGCAGCACGAGAGAATCCACCGCGCGATGCTCCTCCTTGGCCTCGTAGTACATTTTCAGCTCTTCCTTTCCACCCGCTTCCTTATAGGCCGGGTAGAGAATCTGCTCTTCGAGCTGGGTATGGATGGTCACTTCCATTTCAAGTTTTTGCAGCAGATCGGTACGAGTCTTTACCGCACGCTCTGTGCTCTCGGTCAGGCGCGTCAGGATGTCCTTCACTCGTTCGTGGTCTTCAATCAACAGGTCAATGGCATTCATGTGGGATTCCTCATCACTAAACGGCTTGCTGCACCCGGACTCTTCTGATCCGGTAGGTTCGCCTGCGCCAGATCGCGCAGTGCTTATCCGAAGGTGGGCCCACTGCACTGCGGGCCCAACGATCGGTTCAGGCGTAATCGTAGGTCGGCAGCCCAGTGCGGCTCTGGCTCTGCAAACGGGCAATGGCAGGCGACATGCCAGCCTCCAGCGCCAGATCGCGGCGGATCGAGCTGATGACCCATTCCAGCTGAATATTGGTCTGGGTCTGACCCTTGGAAAGGGCGCGCTTGATGATGTCCCGATCATCGTTACGCAGCGTCAAGAGAAGCCCCCCATCCGGACGAGGGGTGGTGAGTACTTCGAACTCAGGAAACGCGGCAGAGAGGTTTTTTTCAGCGGCGATCATTATTGTGTACTCCGGTTATGGTCCAGCTTCCTTAACTAGAGCAGCGTTCATGCCAACCGGGATAGATCACGAAACCCACGAAATTCAGTGACTTGCGTCACATAATAGCGTTTTGGATGCATGCAAAACGCATGAAGCCAAGCTTCACGACATGCATTCTGCGTTACGGATGAACAACCGCCGCTTGCCGCTGTCCGCCACTTCAGCCCTTGCGCCAGACGCTGGCAAGCCACGGTTGCCGTTCGCGAGGCAGACCTGTCGGCCGGTAATAGTGTTCAAGCTCGATGAAGCCCGCCGACTGCAGCAATTCCCGCCAGGCTGACCAGTCATACCAAGTGCCATAACGCGCACCGCTCCAGCCCTCCTGATTGTCGCCGCGCGGATTGGAGCTGAACAGCACGCCACCACTGCGAAGCGCAGCATGCAACTTCAGCAGAACCGCGCCGATTTCACGGCTGGGAAGATGAAACAGCACCGCATTGGCAAAGATGCCGTCGAACGCTTCGGCGGGCAGGTTCAGCTGCAGAAAGTCCTGGTGCAGCACCTCGCAACCGCTATCGACCCGCGCCATGCGCACGAAGGGTTCAGCGCCATCCAACCCGACGGCGATATGGCCGAGCGACGTGAATGTCCTAAGGTCTCGCCCCGGACCGCAACCCAGGTCGAGAATGCGAAACGGCGGTTCGCCGTGGATGTTTCGCAACAATGCATCGATATTCTGGCTGACGTCGTGGTCGCGCGTGCCCTCGCGAAACGCCTCGGCATTGGCACGATAGTCATCCAGCGTCCGATCAGCGATGGTACGGGGGTCTTCATTGGTCATGGTGGGCTTCCGAAGTAACTGACATGAGCCGTGGGGGCTTCTTCGATAGAGGTTCGTACCATAGTTCAGTACTCTGCTGGGCATGTACTGACAAACACTCGACTGGATCAGCCGATTGCCAGTGCACTCATGAACTTGCGGAGCGTCGCCGTGCTCCAAGTGCTCGTCCCGCGCCGGAACCATCACTGGCTTGACACAAAATACGTTCACAAGCAATTTTCACAAGAATCGAGAATCACCCCGATGAGCCAAGCACCAACCAAAGTTGTCCTGCTCGTTGAGGACGAACCCCACATTCTCGGCCTGTTGTCTGACTATCTAGCCGGGGAAGGCTACACGGTTCTGGAGGCGGCGAGTTCGGCTCGAGCTTTCGAGATTTTGGCAACCAAGCCGCGACTGGACCTGCTGGTAACCGATTTCAGACTGCCCGGTGGAGTTTCAGGCGTGATGATCGCGGAACCGGCAATCAAGTTGCGGCCCGATCTGAAAGTCATCTTCATCAGCGGTTATCCGATCGAAATCCACGAGTCCGGAAGCCCCATTGCCCGCTCCGCTCCGATCATCGCAAAGCCCTTCTCGCTCGATAATCTGCACAGCCAGATTCAGCAACTATTGGACTAAGGGGTTCTCCATCTAACGCTCAGCGTAGCCGGTGTCCGAGTCGTACTCCAAAGACAAGTGCGCCTGGTAGTACCGGGCAAGGCAAAAGCTTCGCCCCGAGGGCGGGCCTCCCGCAAAAGCTCATAAGAGGCGCGACCCGCGACAAATGCTTCGGCCGGCACAACACTTAAAAACAAAACCCCGCCAAGGCGGGGTTTGTTATTTCGAGCCCACTTCAAGCGGGCCCTTGTTCAGTCGTCAGCGCCGACTCAGTTGACCTTGGGATCCAACTCACCGGAGGCATAACGCTGGAACATGCCTTCCAGGGAGATCGGCTTGATCTTCGAGGCATTGCCAGCGGTGCCGAAGGCTTCGTAGCGCAGAATGCAGATGTCACGCATGGCCGCGACGGTCTTGGCCAGGTACTTGCGCGGATCGAATTCGGCGGGGTTCTTCGCCATGAATTCGCGGATCGCACCGGTGGATGCCAGGCGTAGGTCGGTGTCGATATTGACCTTGCGCACGCCATATTTGATGCCTTCGACGATTTCCTCGACCGGCACGCCGTAGGTTTCCTTGATGTCACCACCGTACTCATTGATGATTTTCAGCCACTCCTGCGGAACGGAGGAGGAGCCGTGCATCACCAGGTGCGTATCGGGAATGCGCTGGTGGATTTCCTTGATGCGCTGGATCGACAGCGTGTCGCCAGTCGGCGGCTTGGTGAACTTGTAGGCACCGTGGCTGGTGCCGATGGCGATGGCCAGGGCGTCCACCTTGGTCTTCTTCACGAAATCGGCGGCTTCTTCCGGATCGGTCAGCAGCTGGCTGTGATCCAGGGTGCCTTCGGCACCGACGCCGTCTTCTTCACCGGCCATGCCGGTTTCCAGGCTACCCAGGCAGCCCAGTTCGCCTTCCACCGATACGCCGCAGGCGTGGGAAAAAGCAACGGTCTGCTGAGTGACACGCACGTTGTATTCGTAATCGGACGGCGTCTTGCCGTCTTCACGCAGCGAGCCGTCCATCATTACCGAGCTGAAGCCCAGCTGGATCGAGCGCTGGCAGATATCCGGGCTCGTGCCGTGGTCCTGGTGCATGCACACCGGGATATGCGGGAATTCTTCGATCGCCGCCAGGATCAGGTGGCGCAGGAAGGGGGCGCCAGCGTATTTGCGGGCACCGGCAGAAGCCTGGACGATCACCGGGGAGTCGGTCTTATCGGCCGCTTCCATGATGGCTCGCATCTGCTCGAGGTTGTTCACGTTGAAGGCCGGCACGCCGTAGCCGAACTCGGCGGCGTGGTCGAGCATCTGGCGCATGCTGATGAGTGCCATGTTTTCCTTTCTCCCGGTTTGGGTCGTTTATTCGTTTAAAGCCTGCCGCAGGGGCGGGCGCTGTTCAAGCACCGCGCGGTAAGGCGCGGCATTGTAGTGGCGGACGGCTCAAAAACCATCAGTTCTGGCGAAACGCCGCAAATCGCTCCATGCCGACCCGCTGCGTAGGGGCGTCTCGGCATCTCAAATGGTGATCAGCGAAGCGCTGCAGCCATGGGCCAGCAGCTTGTCGTCGGCGGTCCGAAAGACCAACGCCTGGTTACCTTTGTCGTGGAAAGCCACCACACCGTCGCTATAGAAAGCACCACGAGTGGCAGGTTCCTTGCGCAGCCGGTGAACCTGCTCGCTATCGCCGATCTTCAGCTCCACCGTTTGGCGACTGTCATCGGCGTAGCGCCAGGCGATGTTCTGTTGGCTCTGGCATTTCCAGCGAACGAAGGGTGCGTCGGGGCCGGACTGCCAGTGACCGCAACCACTGAGCAGCAGTGCGGCAAACGGGATATACAGGCCTTTCATCGCTTCTCCTTGCTTGGCTGCATCGGCTCACGGGCAATCCTGAACGTCCGCAGCGGTTCCAGCGGTTGGATCGCCGGTGCTTTGCATCTGCACCCGCTGATCGTTCTGTGCAGTGGGGCTTTCGATTGGTGGCGGGTCGATCACTTCGCAAAGCGAATCCGGCGCGCCACCGGCACAACCGGCCAAGCCAAGACAGCAAACAGCTAGAGCGGCATAACGCATGGTAAGTCTCCATTCCGTGCTCAGACAAAACAGAGACCTCATCAAGCTCCAGGGGTTGCCTTGGCGTTTCGCTTGTTATGCCTGACGAGCGCTACTGTGCGGCTCGCTGCTCGAGGATTTCCACTGCCGGGAGCACCTTACCCTCGACGAATTCGAGGAAGGCGCCGCCACCGGTGGAGATGTAGGAAATCTTCTCGCTCACACGATATTTGTCGATGGCCGCCAGGGTGTCACCGCCGCCCGCGATGGAGAATGCCGGGCTTTCAGCGATGGCCTCGGCCAGCACCTTGGTGCCGTTGCCGAACTGATCGAACTCGAATACCCCAACCGGGCCGTTCCAGAGAATGGTTTTCGAGGACTTGAGCAGCTCGGCGAAATTGGCCGCGGTCTGCGGGCCGATGTCCAGAATCATGTCGTCGTCGGACACATCGGCAGCGGCTTTCACCGTGGCCTCGGCGTCCTCGGCGAAGGCCTTGGCTACCACCACGTCCACCGGCAGCGGCACGCTGACCTTGGCCGCGATGGCCTTGGCGGTGTCCACCAGATCGGCTTCATACAGCGACTTGCCCACCGGGAAGCCAGCAGCGGCGAGGAACGTATTGGCGATGCCGCCACCGACGATCAGCTGGTCGCACACCTGGCTCAGGCTGTTCAATACATCGAGCTTGGTCGAGACCTTGGAACCGGCAACGATGGCCGCCATCGGCTTGGCCGGGCTCTTCAGCGCCTTGCCCAGCGCATCGAGTTCAGCGGCCAGCAGCGGACCGGCACAGGCGACCTTGGCGAATTTGGCCACGCCATGAGTCGAGCCTTGGGCGCGGTGAGCGGTGCCGAAGGCATCCATCACGAAGACGTCGCACAGTGCCGCGTACTTTTGCGCCAGCTCGTCGGTGTTCTTCTTCTCACCTTTGTTGAAGCGTACATTTTCCAGCAGCACCAGCTCACCGGCCTTGACCTCGATGCCGTCGAGGTAATCGCGGACCAGCGGGACTTCGCGGTTCAGCGCCTTGCTCAAATAGTCGGCGACCGGCTTGAGACTGTCTTCTTCGCTGAACACGCCCTCCTCCGGGCGACCCAGGTGCGAGCAGACCAGCACCGCCGCGCCCTTCTCCAGCGCCAGCTTGATGGTCGGCAGCGAAGCCAGGATGCGCGCATCGCTCTTCACCGCGCCATCCTTCACCGGCACGTTGAGGTCTTCGCGGATCAGTACGCGCTTACCCTGCAGGTCGAGGTCGTTCATCTTCAAAACGGTCATGTCGATCTTCCTTAAAAGTACGAAACAGCGAAATTCAAGACGCGGCCCGCTAGGGGCGATGAGCCACGCGCAGATAGTGTTCGGCGACGTCCAGCATACGGTTGGCGAATCCCCATTCGTTGTCGAACCAGGCCAGCAGATTCACCAGCCGCGGCCCGGAGGCTCGCGTCAGGCTGCCATCGACGATCGCCGAATGCGGGTCGTGATTGAAGTCGCAGCTGGCATGGGGCAGCTCGGTGTACGCCAGCAACCCCTTCAACGGGCCGGATTCGGCGGCCTCGCGCAGCACCCGGTTGATCGCCTGGGCGTCCGTGTCACGGGACGTCTGCAGGGTGATATCCAGGCAGGACACGTTCACCGTCGGCACCCGAACGGCTTTGGCCTGAATCCGTCCGGAGAGTTCCGGCAGCAGCCGTTCAATTCCCTTGGCCAATCCGGTGGACACCGGAATCACAGACTGGAAGGCCGAGCGCGTGCGGCGCAGGTCGTCGTGGTGATAGGCGTCGATCACCGGCTGGTCGTTCATCGCCGAGTGGATGGTAGTGATGGAGGCGTACTCGATGCCCACCGCGTCGTTGAGCAGTTTCAGCAACGGCACACCGCAGTTGGTGGTGCAGGACGCATTTGAAACCAGCCGTTCGGCGCCGGTCAGCTGCGTGTGGTTGATGCCCATCACTACGGTGGCATCGACATCCGCGGCTCCCATCATCGGCTGGGAAAACAGCACGCGGGGCACACCGGCAGCGAGAAAACGCTCACCACCGGCGCGGGTGTTGTAGGCGCCCGAACATTCCAACACCAGGTCCACGCCCAGCACCGACCAGTCGATAGCCTCCGGCGTAGACTCACGCAGCACCTTCACGCAGTCGCCATTGAGGTGCAGACAGTCTCCGTCCACGCTCACCTCGCCGGGAAAGCGCCCATGGGTGGAGTCGAAGCGGGTCAGGTATTCCAGGCTGGCCATGTCGGCCAGGTCGTTGAGGGCAACGATCTGAAAATCGAATGCGGCATCACGTTCGTAGAAGGCGCGCAGCACGCAGCGGCCGATACGGCCGTAGCCGTTAAGCGCGATGCGGTAAGAGGGAGTTCGGGACATTCGCGGCTCGTTTCTGGGCGAGCTGAAAGCTGGAAGCCGGAAGCTGGAAGTACTCATGCCGCTGGCACTTCCACCATCCAGCCGCAACCTCTCAGCTGCTGTGATCCCTTAAGCCCGAGCCGGCTGCTTTTATTCAAGCCTCCAGCTTCAGGCTTCCAGCTGACTCATTAGTCTTCCAACAGCTCTTCGGCAACCGCGAGAACGTTATCGACGGTAAAACCGAACTCCTCGAACAGCTGACCGGCCGGGGCCGACTCGCCATAGGTGGTCATGCCGATGATTTGGCCTTCGAGGCCGACGTACTTGTACCAGTAGTCCGCATGCGCCGCCTCGATGGCGATGCGCGCACCGACTTCCACCGGCAGCACCTGCTGCTTGTAGGCGGCGTCCTGGGCATCGAACACGCTGGTGCAGGGCATGGACACCACGCGCACCTTACGACCTTGCGCGGTCAGCTTGTCGGCGGCGTCGACCGCAAGGCTCACTTCCGAACCAGTGGCGATGAGGATCAGCTCCGGCTCGCCTTCGCAGTTTTTCAGGATGTAGCCGCCGCGGGCGATGGCGGCCTCGGTTTCGTTGTCGCGTACGTGATAGGGCAGGTTCTGGCGCGAGAAAATCAGCGCGCTCGGGCCGTCCTTGCGCTCGACGGCATGCTTCCAGGCTACCGCGGACTCGACGGTGTCGGCCGGACGCCAGGTATCTAGGTTCGGCGTGGTACGCAGGCTGGTCAGTTGCTCGATCGGCTGGTGGGTCGGGCCGTCTTCGCCGAGGCCGATGGAGTCGTGGGTGAAGACGTAGATCACCCGCTGCTTCATCAGCGCCGACATACGCACGGCATTGCGCGCGTATTCCATGAACATCAGGAAGGTCGCGCCGTAGGGGATCAGGCCGCCATGCAGGGCGACGCCGTTCATGATCGCGGCCATGCCGAACTCGCGCACGCCGTAGTACATATAGTTGCCCGAGGCATCCTCGGCGACTACCGGCTTGCAGCCCTTCCAAAGGGTCAGGTTGGAGCCGGCCAGGTCCGCCGAGCCGCCGAGCAGTTCTGGCAGCAGCGGGCCGAAGGCGTTCAGGCAGTTCTGGCTGGCCTTGCGGCTGGCGATGGTCTCGCCCTTGGTGGCCACTTCGCGGATGAATTCGCTGGCTTTCTCGGCGAAGTCGGCGGGCAGTTCGCCGGCCATGCGCCGCTTGAATTCAGCGGCCAGCGCCGGGAATTCGGTTTCGTAGGCGGCGAAGCGCTTGTTCCATTCGTTTTCGGCGTCGGCGCCCTTCTGCTTGGCATCCCACTCGGCGTAGATCTCGGCGGGAATTTCGAACGGGCCGTGCTTCCAGCCCAGCGCCTCACGAGTCAAGGCGATTTCGGCGTCGCCAAGCGCGGCACCGTGGGATTCTTCCTTGCCCTGCTTGTTCGGCGAGCCAAAGCCGATGATGGTCTTGCAGCAAATCAGCGTCGGACGGTCGCTCTTGCGCGCGGTCTCGATGGCCATCTGAATCTCGTCTGCGTCGTGACCGTCGACGTTGCGAATCACCTGCCAGCCGTAGGCCTCGAAGCGGCGCGGGGTATCGTCGGTGAACCAGCCGTGCACTTCGCCATCGATGGAGATGCCGTTGTCATCGTAGAAGGCGGTGAGCTTGTTCAGCCCCAGGGTGCCGGCCAGCGAGCAGACTTCATGGGAGATGCCTTCCATCAGGCAGCCATCGCCGAGAAACACGTAGGTGTTGTGGTCGACGACCTGATGGCCGGGCTGGTTGAACTGCGCCGCCATGACCTTTTCCGCCAGGGCGAAGCCCACGGCGTTGGCCAGACCCTGACCGAGCGGGCCGGTGGTGGTCTCGACGCCGGCGGTGTAACCGAACTCCGGGTGGCCAGGCGTCTTGCTGTGCAGCTGGCGGAAATTCTTCAGGTCATCGATGGACAGGTCGTAGCCGGTCAGGTGCAGCAGCGAATAAATCAGCATCGAACCGTGGCCGTTGGACAGCACGAAGCGGTCGCGATCGGCCCACAAGGGGTTGGTCGGGCTGTGTTTCAGGTGGTCGCGCCAGAGTACTTCGGCGATGTCCGCCATGCCCATCGGGGCACCGGGATGGCCGCTGTTGGCTTTCTGCACAGCATCCATGCTGAGGGCGCGGATGGCATTGGCTCGCTCACGACGGCTGGGCATCGCTGAATCTCCTGCGGGGTAGTACGTGAAAAAGGCGGCCATTTTCCCCTTTCGCGGGATGGGGGGCAATGACTGATGCGCGCTGCGCGTTCTAGTCGAGCAGACTGACGCCGCAGCTTCCGGCATCCGGCAGATGCCGCAGCAGGTAATCCTTCATCCGAGTGAGCGTTTCCGGGGTTTCGCCGGTCGCCGGCCAGACCAGATAGTAGCTATCGCCGGAGCGCACCGCCTGCTCGAACGGCAGCGCCAGCGTGCCCTTGTGCAGCTCCGCACCGACCAAGGCGAGATCGCCGATGGAGACGCCATGCCCCTGCGCTGCGGCGGAGATGCCCAGTTCCAGCGTGTCGAACAGCTTGCCCTGCTGCCACGCGATCACGTCGATCAGCCCGACCCGCTGCAGCCAGCGCCGCCAGTCGCGGCAGTCACGCGAGGGATGGATCAACTCGGCGGACGCCAGCTGGGACGCGGTCCAGCATCCGTCACCGAGGATGTCCGGTGAACACACGGGCACCAGCCATTCATCGAACAACTTCACGCGGTTCCAGTCAGCCGGGAAACCGCCGTGTCCGAGCAGAATCGCGCAATCGAACGGCTCGTTATGAAAATCCACCGCGTCCAGGTCCATCCAGGCACTGGTGAGCTGTACCTGATTCTGCGGGTGGGCTAGCTGGAATGTTTCCAGCGCACCCAGCAACCAGCGCATGGTCAGCGTCGACGGGGCCTTCAGCCGGAGCGCGTTCTGCTGTCGATTGACCGCGATGCAGGCGTTTTCGATGGTGCGAAAGCCCACCTTGAGTTCCTGCGCCAGCATCCGCCCCGTGTCGGTCAGCGCCAGCTTGGAGCCGCGCCGGTCGAAGAGCTGACAACCGAGATTCTCCTCGAGTGCCTTCACATGCCGGCTGACCGCGCTCTGCGTGATGCACAGGCTTTCAGCCGCCTGGGTGAACGAGCCGAATCGCGCCGCCACTTCGAAAGCTCGCAGCGCATACAGGGGAGGCATCCGCACTGTCATGCCGCCCCACTCCGGCATGAGTAAAACTCATGACAGCCGGCCCTTTTTTCCATTTTTCAACCCTCCGAACCCCACCAATACTGCGCCAGCAGCCGAGCCAACAGTGCGATGGCTTCGGCTCACAAGCGTGGCGTATGCCGTAGAAAACCGCAGGGAAGAATGACATGTCCAATCGCAACTTTGACGTACTTTTGTCTGCCGCCATCAGTAACGGGGGACTGGGCCAGGAGCAGATTGCGCAGATTCTCGATTTCAAGATGTTCGGCAACCCGCAGGGTTTTCTACGGCTGCAAGGCATGGAGATAGGCGATATCCCGCCGACACCTCAATCCCGCGCCGACGTGCACAAGCCGGATGAGCGCAGCGAAAAGCTGCTGCTGCAAGCCACCGCCCTGCTGGGTGACCCGATCGGCTACGTGCAGGAATCCGGCGGCTGCATCGTCAACAACCTCTTCCCGCAGCCGACACAATCGCGCGCCGCCAGCTCGGACAGCTTCGATACCGAGCTCGACCTGCATACCGAAAACGCCTTTCATGCGATCCAGCCGGACTACCTGCTACTGCTTTGCCTGCGCCAGGATCCTACAGCGCAAGCCATTACCTACATCGCTTCGGTCGATCACATCCTTGAGCACCTGAGCTACGAACAGCAGGCTTTCTTTCTCAACGAGCCTTACAACTTCCTCTCCGATTACGGCCCGACCGAGAAGAACCAGCGCATCGACATCAACAAACATCAGACCGTGCTGTACGGCGACCCCGATGCGCCCTTCTTTCGCTTCGATCCGCAGTTCATGGTGGCCTACAGCGACCGCGCGCAGCACTCGCTCGATGCGTTGCGCCGCATCGCCTGGGATGTCGTCGAGCCGGTACGGCTGGCCCGCGGCGATCTGCTGATCATCGACAATCGACGCACCGCGCACGCGCGCAGCCCCTTCCCAGCCCGCTTCGATGGCAGCGACCGCTGGATGCAGCGCACCTTCGCCAGCTGCAACCTGGCTTTCTACACCGAAAAATTGGGCCGCCAATCACGCATCTTCGAGCTGGTGACCGAGCTATGAGCGCCACTTACTTAGCCTTTGCCGCCGCGGTCACCTTGCTGATCGCCTCCCCAGGGCCAGTGGTCGCGCTGGTCATCGCCGATGCGCGGCGCAGCTGGCCGGCCTGGACCATTCTCGGCGGCGTGCTCTCTGCTCAGCTTCTGTTGATCGCCGCCCTGGTACTGATCTATCTGGCGCTCGATCTGAAGCCGGCCATTCTTGAATGGGGCCAGGTACTCGGTGGCCTCTATCTGATCTGGCTCGGCGCGGATGGCCTGTGTGGCGGCGATGACGAAAAACCGAAACAGGGGCGGCCACACGCGCATTACTTCTGGCGTGCGATGGCGGTAGGCTTGTCGAACCCCAAGGACATCCTGTTCTTTCTCGCGTTTCTGCCGGGGTTCATTCTTCCCGCGCAACCCTTCGCGCCCCAGGCCGCAGCACTGATCATCATCTGGGCATTGGTCGATGTGTCCATTCTGGTCGCCTACAGCCTGGTATCACGTCGCCTGTCCAGTCACGACAAACTGCAGCGGGCACTCGACCTGCTACCGAGCTTCTTCCTGCTCGCCCTCGGGTTGGTGTCGTGCGCAATGGGCATTAACAGCCTGGTGAGCTGAACAGCCGGCTTGTCCAATATCAAAACTTTTTGATACTGCCATTGCTGGACGAAAAACGACCGACTAGACTGCGCGACTTATGAGCCTGCGCATCCCCCGGATTTCCTTCGACGACAGCGATCAGCTCGCCGCCCTGTGCAAGGCCGGCGGCGACTCGTTGCGGCTGAATGTGTTGCGGGCGCTGGCCAGCGATTCGTTCGGCGTACTGGAGCTGGCGCAGATCTTCGCCACCGGCCAGTCCGGCATCAGCCACCACCTGAAAGTGCTGAGCCAGGCCGGTCTGCTGGCGACACGACGTGAAGGCAACGCCATCTTCTATCGTCGCAGCCTGCCCCAGGGCGAATCTCTCGGCGGCAAGCTGCATGCCGCCCTGCTGGAGGAAGTCGATCAACTGATGTTGCCAGGCGACGTCCAGGCTCGGATTAGCGCGGTGCATGCCCAACGCAGCGCCGCCAGCGAAGACTTTTTCACGCGCATGGCTGGCAGCTTCCAGGCACGCCAGGATTTGATCGCCGGACTGCCGCAATACCGCGATAGCGTGGTGGCGCTGCTCGATGCACTGAACTTCGCGCCGACCGCGACCGCGCTGGAAGTCGGCCCCGGCGATGGCAGTTTTCTACCGGAGCTGGCCGCACGCTTCGCGCGGGTGGTCGCTGTCGACAACAGCCCGGCAATGTTGGAACTGGCGCGCACACGTTGCGAAGAAGAGGCGCTGGACAACGTCGAATTGAAACTCGCCGATGCTTTACAGGACGAATGCCCATCGGCCGATTGCGTCGTTTTGAACATGGTTCTGCATCACCTGGCCGCGCCGGGTGATGCACTCAAGCAACTAGCGCGGCTGGTGAACGCGGGCGGCAGCCTACTGCTCACCGAGCTGTGCAGCCACAATCAGAGTTGGGCCAGGAAGGCCTGCGGCGATCTCTGGTTGGGCTTCGAACAGGACGATCTGGCCCGTTGGGCCGATGCCGCGGGGCTCACGCCCGGCGAGAGCCTCTACATTGGCTTGAAGAACGGTTTTCAGATCCAGGCCCGGTACTTTTCCCGGCCCGCCACTGACAGCCGACTCACCCACCGGTAATTAGGAACCGATAGATGAGCGAATATTCGATTTTCACCTCCGAGTCCGTGTCCGAAGGGCACCCGGACAAGATCGCCGACCAGATCTCCGATGCGGTGCTGGACGCAATCATTGCCGAAGACACACACGCCCGCGTGGCCTGTGAAACCCTGGTCAAGACCGGTGTGGCGATCGTCGCCGGCGAAGTCACCACCAGCGCCTGGGTTGACCTTGAGCAGTTGGTGCGCGACGTCATCATCGACATCGGCTACAACAGCTCGGAAGTCGGCTTCGATGGCGCCACCTGCGGCATCATCAATATCATCGGCAAGCAGTCGGTAGATATCGCCCAGGGCGTCGACCGCAGTAAGCCGGAAGACCAGGGCGCGGGAGATCAGGGCCTGATGTTCGGCTACGCCAGCAACGAAACCGATGTGCTGATGCCCGCGCCGATCCGCTTTTCCCATGCACTGGTCGAGCGCCAGGCCGAAGCGCGCAAGAACGGCCTGCTGCCGTGGCTGCGCCCGGATGCCAAGAGCCAGGTCACCTGCCGTTACGAAGGCGGTAAAGTCGTAGGCATCGACGCCATCGTCCTCTCCACCCAGCACAACCCCGAGGTCAAGCATTCCGACCTCAAGGAAGCGGTGATGGAGTTGATCGTCAAGCACGTCATCCCGGCCGAATTGCTGCACAAGGACACCCAGTTCCACATCAACCCGACCGGCCAGTTCATCATCGGCGGCCCAGTGGGCGACTGCGGCCTGACCGGGCGCAAGATCATCGTAGACACCTACGGCGGCATGGCCCGTCACGGCGGCGGAGCCTTCTCCGGCAAGGACCCGTCCAAGGTCGACCGTTCGGCGGCCTACGCCGGCCGCTACGTGGCCAAGAATATCGTCGCCGCAGGCCTCGCCGAGCGCTGCGAAATCCAAGTTTCCTACGCCATCGGCGTGGCCCAGCCGACCTCGATCTCGATCAACACCTTCGGCACCGGCAAGCTCAGCGACGAGCGGATCGTCGCCCTGGTGCGCGAGCATTTCGACCTGCGTCCCTACGCGATCACCACCATGCTCGACCTGCTGCACCCGATGTACAAGGCTACCGCCGCGTACGGCCACTTCGGTCGCGATCCTTATGAAATGACGGTCGGTGGCGACACCTTCACCGCCTTCACGTGGGAAAAGACCGACAAGGCCGACGCCCTGCGCGCGGCTGCCGGGCTGTAAAAGCAGCTGCAAACTGCAAGCGTCAAGCTGTAAGTAAAGCCCCGCCAGCTCTTTGCTGTGCGGGGCTTTTCTTTTCGCTGCGCAGGTTCTGGCACAGCCGAGGCGCAGGCTGCGAACCAGCCCATAAAAAACGGCGCGTCGTTTGCTCTCGGCATCGTTCTTGGGCAAGGTGCCGGCTGCATACCGATAAGGAGATTGGTCATGTCCGGCAAACCTGCCGCCCGCCTCGGTGATCCTACGGCCTGCCCAAAGACTGGGCACGGTAATAACCCCATTGCCACCGGCTCACCTGACGTACTGTTCGACAGCTTGCCCGCCGCTCGCCTGGGTGATGCCACTGGTTGTGGTAGTGCGCTATCGGGCAACCTCATCCCCGGCGTGTTGATCAACGGCAAACCGGCCGCCACGCTGGGCAGCGTTGGCGCTCACGGCGACGTGATCGTCGGCGGCTCCGGCACTGTCATCATCGGCAACTATCCAGTCTCGGCACCATTCATACCGCCGGCATCCATGAACCTTCAGCCAGCGGCGCAAGCCCAGGCCTCCGATCCAACCATATCGCTGCGCTCACCGCATCCGCCGCAACCGACTCCCAGCCAGGCCCGAATTTCGCAGACGGGCCCTGGCCGCGATGCTCCGCACGGCCTGGAAGAAGAGGAGGAAGAGGAAGAACTCGACAGCCGCCAAGCCGTCACCCTACGCATCGGCGTGTTCTTCGACGGCACCGGCAACAACGCCAGCAATAGCGCTATCGGCGCGCAGTGCCGAGCCTCGGATATCGGCTTGGGCGAACAAGAAGCGCAGGCCATCGTCCAGCGCTGCGAAGCGCATCACCTCGACCCGGACAGCAGCTATGGGAACGACGTCAGCAATATCTGGCGGTTGTACGAGCTTTATCGTGACGAGCCGATACCCAAGGATGCCGAGACACCCAGCATCTTTCGCGTTTACGTCACCGGAGCCGGCACGACAACCGGCAAGAAAGACACACCATTTCCCGGGCAAGCGCTTGGGCGAGGCGACACTGGTGTATTGGCCAAGGTCGATGAAGGTTTCTCGCTCATCACTCAGGCATTGGATGCTTTTCAGCAAGCGAACCCGGGCTCGTCGCTCGGGATCCTGGAGCTGGACGTATTCGGCTTCAGCCGTGGC
This sequence comes from Pseudomonas sp. IC_126, assembly GCF_004331835.1. NCBI lineage: Bacteria > Pseudomonadati > Pseudomonadota > Gammaproteobacteria > Pseudomonadales > Pseudomonadaceae > Pseudomonas > Pseudomonas sp. IC_126. The sequence goes on along the minus strand of NZ_SJSS01000002.1, from coordinate 651,949 downwards.
GCGGCTGCGGCTCGACACTTTGCCAATCAAGTACTGCAACGTGCTAACGGGCCATTGGGCGCATTACATCGCCAAAGGAAATTCACGCCTGGACCAGATTTCGATTGGGACCGCGACGTCGTCATCAACTTCATCGGCCTGTTCGATACCGTCGCGGCGATCGGCGGCTGGGATGACTGGGCCGATCCCAGCGACGCCATAAACGGCGGTATCGACCTTTACCTGGCGCCCGACGCGGCTCGTCAGGTGGTGCATCTGGTGGCTCGTGACGAACACCGCCGCAACTTCGCGCTCAACCGGGTCTCCGCGCCACACCGCGAAATCATGCTGCCCGGCGCTCATTCGGACCTAGGCGGCGGTTACCTGCCCGAGTCCGTGGAACGGCTCTACCTTGTTCGCCCCCGCCGCAACTGGGTCAGCCGTGAAACCGATCCGCTACGCACGTTGGCCTATCAACAGGCGCGGCAGGACACCGCCCTCGCTCGCCAGGCCGACCTGCTCGATCCGCAGGACCGCACCGCGCGCCTGGAAACCGATGTCTGGGAGCATTACCCACCATTCAGCGGTGGGCGTAACGACCAAATGAAGTACGTAATGGCGGCGCCTTATCTGGAGCGCACGGTATATGGGCATCTGTCTCGGGTGTATCTGCGCGTGATGCATGGGCTAGCCATTGGCGAGGAAGTACCCTTTAGGGAGGTACCTAAAACCGCGGATTTGAGCGTGCCAGAGGAGCTCCTACCGATCTGCGACAAGTTGCTGAAGTTGGCCATGAGCGGCAGCGGGCCGCTAGATAAGGAGGAGGAACGTCTACTTCGCCAGCGCTATATCCACCTCTCGTCCAATTGGAACGCCGCAATGGGACAAGGCGGTGGCAGATGGAGCGCAGTCTTCATTAATGCCCCAGCCGTAAATGGTCGGGCACACCATGACGATGCCATAGGAACGAAACGATGAGATTGGTACTGCTTGGCCTGCTTTTCCTACTTACTGGATGCGCCAATCCTGAACAGCACGCCGGCAACCTGCCCTATCCTTATTGGCGCTTAGGTTTTCTTGCACCGGACTATATGGAGGTCTGGGTGGAAACGGCCGACGTGGAAGATATCCACGGCAGCCGCTTTTATCGAATGGGCGGCGGGACTGCATCGATCGCCAAACCATCAGATGGCAGCGGGAACGCTGCAGGCTGGCGTAGCAATTTAGGCTGGGGCGCGGGCCGCCACGTTAACGGCTCTGACCTGCCCAGGCGCATCTACGTACGCTGGCAATCGCTCGCTGAGCCACAAACCTACCGGGTCACCCTCGAGATTCCCGAACGTGCGCGGCAGCTAATGAGTGAGCGGCTCGATCCGCCCTGCCGTACCAGTGACTATCGACATGCCTTGGCGCTGGGGCTAGCGCCAGGCGGCGTAGTTAAGGGCTGGGTCATGAGCACATGCGGCGGTCCTATCGAAGTTTTGCAAGCCCAAGCAGAAATCGAGCCAAAGGGCCCTTCGCAAGGAAGGACTGGCGGCCAGTACGCGCTTCCCTTGGAAGCAGAGTCAAAAGCCTATATTGAAAAACACGGCATCCCTTATGGCTCCTGGTAGCACGCACTCAGTGAAATGAAAAAAGCCCCGCCGAGCGATGCCGAACGGGGCTTCTATCCTGACTGCGTACGAATCAAGCGCCGCCGACGCCCCAGATGCCGCTCAGGCTCTGCAACAGCGAGCCGCCCACTCCTTGACTGCCCAAATACTGCAGCAGAATCGGCGCGAACTGGCTAACCATGCCGGCGTCCATGCCCAGCGCGGAGAAGGCCTGATTGACGTCGCCCAGACTCTGCACGTTGTCCACCGCGGCGGCCGTCTGCGCATTGAGGTTGGTATCCGACTGACCCAGCAGTCCGGTCAGCGCACCCAGCTGGCCGAGCTGATCCAGCCCGCTGTCGCCGGTGAGTTTGTCGATCCCCGGCACGGATTTGGCCAGCTGGGCGTAATCGTTGCTGCCCAATTGCTGTTTCGCCAATTGCAGCAGCGCACCGCTGCCACCGAGCGCCTGGGTGGGCGTGACGTCCAGCCCGTCGAGCTGACCGATCAGATTAAGCGCCTGACCCTGCGACGAGTTCTGCGTGGCGTCGTTACCGGTAATGCCCGAAACCGCACGCGCGGCCTCGCCGAGGTTGAAGGCGGTAGCCGAGCCGGTTGCCAGACTGAGAGCGGCCAGAACGGCGAGAGAAGAAACGAGTTTCATGTTTGCCTCGAAAAGAAGGGTGATCGCATGTTACCGGCGATGCGGGTCGGAAAGCGTTGTGCCTCAGTTTTTCAGCCGGTAACCCGTCCGGAAGATCCACCACACGGCCAGCAAGCAGGCGACGAGGAAGCCGAAGATCATCGCGAGGCTGATACCGACACCGATGTCCGAAACACCGTAGAAGCTCCAACGAAAACCGCTGATCAGGTAGACCACCGGATTGAACAGGGTGATCTTCTGCCACAGCGGCGGCAGCATCTCGATCGAATAGAAGCTGCCGCCGAGAAAGGCCAACGGCATGACGATCAGCGACGGCACGATCTGCAGCTTTTCCCAGCCGTCAGCCCAGATGCCGATGATGAAGCCGAACAGACAGAAGGTCACCGCCGTGAGTACTAAGAATAGCGCCATCATCAGCGGATGCTGGATCTGATAATCGACGAACAGCCGCGCGGTGACCAGAATCACCAAGCCAAGAATGATGGACTTGGTCGCCGCCGCGCCGACATAGCCGATGACGATTTCTAGATAGGAAACCGGCGCCGACAGCACCTCATAGATGGTCCCGGAGTAGCGCGGCATGTAGATGCCAAACGAGGCGTTGGAAACACTCTCCGTAAGCAGCGCCATCATGATCAGGCCGGGAATGATGAAAGCGCCGTACGGGATACCGTGCATGGCTTCCATCCGCGAACCAATGGCCGAGCCGAACACCACGAAGTACAGCGAAGTGGAGATGACCGGCGTGGCGATGCTCTGCAGCAACGTACGCCAAGTGCGTGCCAGCTCGAACAGGTAAATGGCGCGAATTGCATGGAAGTTCATGTGCGGCTTCCCTTAACCAGGTTGACGAAGATTTCTTCCAGCGAGCTCTGACTCGATTGCAGATCCTTGAAATCGATCCCGTGTGCCGCGAGACGCCTGAGCAGATCGGCGATGCCGGTGTCCTCGTGCTGGGCGTCGAAGGTAAAGACCAGTTCGTTGCCGCCGTCGATCAACTCCAGCGGATATCCAGCCAGCTCCGCCGGGATTTCCGCCAACGGCCGTTGCAAATGCAGCGTCAGCTGCTTCTTACCTAGCTTGTGCATCAGGACGTGCTTGTCCTCGACCAGAATGATCTCGCCCCGGCTGATCACGCCGATGCGATCGGCCATTTCCTCTGCCTCTTCGATGTAGTGCGTGGTGAGGATGATGGTCACGCCGCGCTCACGCAGACCGCGAACCATCTCCCACATGTCCCGGCGCAGCTCGACATCGACGCCTGCGGTGGGCTCGTCGAGAAACAGGATGCTCGGCTCGTGGGACAGCGCCTTGGCGATCATCACTCGGCGCTTCATCCCGCCGGACAGCTCGATGATGCGCGCGTTTTTCTTGTCCCACAGCGACAGGTCACGCAGCAGCTTTTCCAGATAGGCATCGTCCGGCGCCTTGCCGAACAGGCCGCGGGAGAAGCGCACCGTGGCCCAGACACTCTCGAAGCCTTCGTTGAACAATTCCTGCGGAACCAGGCCGATCTTCGAGCGGGCTTGGCGGTAATCGCCAATGATGTCGTAGCCATCGACGAGCACCCTCCCGCTACCGGGATTGACGATGCCGCAAATGATGCTGATCAGCGTGGTCTTGCCCGCTCCGTTGGGCCCGAGCAGGGCGAAGATTTCGCCCTTGCGAATGTGCAGATCGATCTGCTTGAGCGCCGGATGCCCGGACGCATAAGTCTTGCTCAGTAGTTCGATGGAGATCACGGGTTGCACGGACTGATAACTCCATAAGGATTGACCGGCGATTGTAAGCGCAACTGGTTAGCTCGCTCATTAACCAGGTGCTGCGATGGGCTGCGAGGTGATCGCCGGCAGCGTCTGACAGACATCATAGACAGGAGCCGGACAGGCGAAACCGCGCCATATCGCGCTGCGGACCCACAACATTGGAGTGACTTGCGGCACGGTTTGATCGGCCGAGGTCCGACTGCCGAAGACTTTAAGCCGAAATTGTTTAACATGCGTCAGCACCGCCGCCGAGCACAGGGCGACCACGATCGAGTGAGTTGCCAGCCATGCCAAGCGGCTTCCCTGCATTTTAAATCGAGCAAGGATGCTCCGCCATGTCACGCCTGATCGCGTTAACCCTGCTTCTTTTGACGTCCGCCGTACAGGCCAACTGTCCGGACTGGTCCGAATCACGCGCCACCAGCGAGCTCACTGCGCTGACCCAGCAGCTTCGGCTATGGGACGACGCCTATCACGGGCGTGGCATCTCGCTGGTGGACGATGAGCTCTACGACCAATCCCGCAGTCGGTTAAGGGCATGGCAAGCCTGCTTTCCAGGGGTCGCCACGGACACTTCGGATCCGCTGGCCAATAGCGCTGGCCCCATCGAGCACCCCATTGCTCAGACGGGGCTCACCAAACTGGCCGACGCTGCCTCGGTGCAGGCCTGGATCGAAGCGCGCAACGGCTTGTGGATCCAGCCGAAAGTCGATGGCGTCGCGGTCACGTTGCACTACCGGGACGGCCGCCTCGTCCAAGCCATCAGTCGCGGCGATGGCAGCCATGGCCAGGATTGGACCGAACGGGCGCGGCAACTACCGGCGATACCGCAAAACCTGACAAGCGACGGTGAGCTGATTCTGCAGGGCGAGCTTTACTGGCGTCTCGATGCCCATATCCAGATGCAGGCTGGCGGCGTTGGCGCGCGCGGCAAAATCTCCGGCGCCATGGCACGCCAGACCATCGATGACGACACGGCCGCGCAGATTGGGCTGTTCGTTTGGGACTGGCCGAATGGGCCGTCACGGATGCAGGCGCGCCTGGAGGGGCTGGCAGCCCTTGGCTTCAAAGCTAGCGAGGAACTGACCCAGCCGATCAGCGACCTTGCGCGAGCCGAGCATTGGCGTGATTACTGGTATCGTCACCCGCTGCCCTTCGCTACCGATGGCGTCGTGCTGCGCCAAGGAACGCGGCCGAACGGCACACGTTGGCAAGCTCAACCGCCGCACTGGGCGGCGGCGTGGAAATATCCGTTTCGCACCGCCCTGGCGCAGGTTCGGCAGGTGCAGTTCACGATCGGCCGCAGCGGCCGAATCACGCCGATTCTGCAGATCGAGCCGGTCCGGCTGGATGATCGCCACATCACCCGCGTCAGCCTCGGCTCCCTTGAACGCTGGCGTACGGACGACATTCAGCCTGGCGATCAGGTCGCGATCAAGCTCGCCGGCCTGACGATTCCACAGCTGGATTCCGTCGTCTGGCGTGCGCAACAGCGGCAGGTGATCGAGGCGCCCGATCCCGCCAACTACCACTGGCAGAGTTGCTGGAACGCCAGCCCTGGCTGCGATCAGCAGTTCGTTGCCCGACTCGCTTGGCTGAGCGGAAAAAAGGGGTTGGACCTGCCGCGCCTGGGGCCAGGCACATGGAAGGCACTGGTAGATGCAGGCGTGCTTCACGAACTGCTCGGCTGGCTCAATCTCGATGAGGCCGATCTCCATCGGATCCCCGGCATCGGCCAAACCAGCGCCGAAGCACTGATGGCCAGCTATCAACTCGCGCGCGAACGCCCATTCGCCGCCTGGCTGCGGGCAATCGGTCTGCCGCCAAGCGGCAGTGCTTTCATCGAGGCGGATTGGGAAACCCTCGTGGCCAGAAGCACCGCGCAATGGCAGGCCGAGCCCGGAATCGGGGCCACCCGCGCCAACCAGTTGCATGCGTTCTTCAGAGAGCCGGAAGTCGTCAAACTGCGTGATCAGCTACGCAACGCCGGGATTGCCGGCTTCTGACGGCACTTAGCCGGCTTGACTCAGTCAGAAGATCAACAATAAGAAAGGAGTCCCCATGTTCCGGCGAAGCATTTTATCGCTGCTGCTCTTCGGCCTTTGCGCCACTCAAACACCCATTGCCGCACCACAACCTGCGGAAGCCTGCCGTGACGAGCGCAAAATCCTTGGCGAGCAGATTCAAGATGCCCGCCTGAAGGGCGAGGACGGCCATCGCCGGGCACTCGAAGAACGCGTAAATATCCTTAACGAACGCTGCCGCGGCATGGTCCCGATCCAACCCAACCATGCCGAGGTGGAGCGGGCGACTCGACTGGCCAGCGAACGGGAAGCGCAGCTGCGCGAAGCGCTCGGGACGGGTGATGCGCAGATGATCGAACTGCACAAGCGACGCCTGGATCAGGCTAGGGAAAAGCTCGAAGCGGCCAAGCGCTGATGGCAAAAGAGGCCTGATCCAAGGTCCGTATCAATAGGCACGAAACTCCTTGTGGCAAGCCTCGCAGGCATCCTCCACTCGCTGGAAAGTCGGCGCGACGCTCTCGGCCGTCACCGGCTTCTGAGCCGTCACGGCGACCAGCGCGGCAGTATGCGCTTCCAGCTCGCGGGCCAGCTGATTGAAACGCTCTTGCTTGTGCCAGACGTCCTCGCGGGCATCGCTCTGCTCTTCCTTGACTTTCGGATAATGCTGCCAGGGTTGCCGCGACAGCTCGTCTAGCTCTATCGCGCCGCTGGCAAAGCTCTGCGAATCGAACGGCAGCCGACCTCGCAGCATGCCGCCAAGGTCTTCCTTGGTATCAAGCATCTGCTGATAGATGGCCTTGCGCTTGCCGAGCGGCGAGTCGGGATCGATGCGATCACAGCCGGCCAATGCGAAAACGGTGACCAGCAAAACACTCAACGGGATCAGCTTCACGGTTCAACCACTCGAAACACGACGGCTGGCGATTATCCCCGCAAGCGGCAGTTTCACCAAACGTCCGCTACTGCGACCATTCACCGCCCGCGCTTTCACAGTCAATCTTGGCCTGCGCGCGATCAGTCGATTCGTAGTTATAGGTCACGATGCGCGCGTCTTCGGGCAAAGTCGTCGGGGCTGGCGAGCCGTCTGCCTGTGTGCCTGTGGCGCGTTCGTTGGCCAGCGTTTCTGGCGTAACCGCAGCGGTGCATACACCAAAATGGCCAGACGGGCAGCTGTCGCGGATTTCACGGCGAGAATTCTTCACCGCCTCGGTGTCACTACAGACCCAGTCGAGGGCTTCAACATCCAGCCCCTGGAGTTCGAAGCACTTCTCGGTGACCACCGGTGGCGGCACGGCGCCGGACGTTTCGGCTGTGACATAACAGGAATTGGCTGCCGCCGGCAGGCTCAACGCAGCGATAAATGCAAGCAGAACAGAACGGAACAAGAGGTTCATGTTGGCAGCTCCTGTAGATCGTCGCCCGGCGAGGCTCACCGAACCTTCAGGTTCGACCGCCGGGGTCCTGTTGGAGTTCGGCAAACGGACGGCGCATCGGCGCTCACACCATGCGTCGAATCGCGCTACGGCCCCGAGAATCCCCGCCAGCATGCGCTGCACCGGGCTTGGGATTACTCGCGGTCGCAGCTATAATCGCCGGGTTTCACACGGTCGACACTGTTCGACCGTGCCCGCCACCTGTCCGAGGGGCGCTGCAGCAGGTTTTTGAAAACTTGTTTGATCTTGCAAGCGACGCTGTTTACCTGGCGCGCCGCAGCAGATCCAATCAGGCATCACCTGTCAGGCTCGGATGGGGCGTTAACCATACGCATCAACGGCGCCCATTCGCACAAAACGAATGGAGAACTCTTCAATGAGCGCTGTCATGACGCCTGCCGGTTTCACTGATTTCAAGGTCGCCGACATTTCCCTGGCTGACTGGGGTCGCCGCGAGATCATCATCGCCGAATCGGAAATGCCCGCACTGATGGGCCTGCGCCGTAAATACGCCGGCGAGCAGCCGCTCAAAGGCGCGAAGATCCTCGGCTGCATCCATATGACCATCCAGACCGCCGTGCTGATCGAGACGCTCACCGCCCTCGGCGCCGAAGTACGCTGGTCCAGCTGTAACATCTTCTCGACTCAGGATCAGGCCGCTGCGGCCATCGCTGCCGCCGGCATCCCGGTGTTCGCCTGGAAAGGCGAGACCGAAGAAGAATACGAATGGTGCATCGAGCAGACCATCCTCAAGGATGGCCAGCCCTGGGATGCCAACATGATCCTCGACGACGGCGGCGATCTGACCCAGATCCTGCACGACAAATACCCGCAGGTCCTCGAGCGCGTGCACGGCGTGACCGAAGAAACCACCACCGGCGTGCATCGCCTGCAGGACATGCTGAAGAAAGGCACCCTGAAGATTCCGGCGATCAACGTCAACGACTCGGTCACCAAAAGCAAGAACGACAACAAATACGGCTGCCGTCACAGCCTCAACGACGCAATCAAGCGCGCCACCGACCACCTGCTGTCGGGCAAGCAGGCGCTGGTGATCGGCTACGGCGATGTGGGCAAGGGCTCGGCGCAGTCGCTGCGCCAGGAAGGCATGATCGTCAAGGTTTCGGAAGTCGACCCGATCTGCGCCATGCAGGCCTGCATGGACGGCTTCGAGCTGGTCTCCCCGTACAACAATGGCATCAATGACGGCACTGACGCCTGTATCGACGCCGCTCTGCTGGGCAAGATCGACCTGATCGTCACCACCACCGGCAACGCCAACGTCTGCGACGCGGGCATGCTCAAGGCGCTGAAGAAGCGCGCCGTGGTCTGCAACATCGGTCACTTCGACAACGAGATCGACACCGCCTTCATGCGCAAGAACTGGGCCTGGGAAGAGGTCAAGCCGCAGGTGCACAAGATCCACCGCACCGGCGCCGGCAGCTTCGATGCACAGAACGACGACTACCTGATCCTGCTCGCCGAAGGCCGCCTGGTGAACCTGGGCAACGCCACCGGTCACCCGAGCCGCATCATGGACGGCTCCTTCGCCAACCAGGTGCTGGCGCAAATCCACCTGTTCAACGAGAAGTTCGCCGACCTGCCGGTTGTGGAAAAGACCAAGAACGTCACCGTCATGGTCCTGCCGAAGAAGCTCGACGAGGAAGTCGCGGCTGAAATGGTCCGTGGCTTCGGCGGGGTGATCACCCAGCTGACGCCGAAACAGGCCGAGTACATCGGCGTCGAGGTTGAAGGGCCGTTCAAGCCGGACAGCTATCGGTATTAATAGCTGGAAGTTGGAAGCCAGAAGTAGTCGGGGAGTTCCCGCTGCTTTGGCTTCCAGCTTCAGGCTTCAAGCTTGGTAAAAATAAATGACTTCTCTGAATCGCCCCTCCATCAGCTTCGAGTTCTTCCCCACCAAGACCGAAGCCGGGCATGAAAAACTGTTGGCCACCGCACGGCGACTGGCCGAGTACAAGCCGGACTTCTTCTCCTGCACCTATGGCGCTGGCGGCTCGACCCGCGATCGCACGCTGAACACCGTATTGCAGCTCGACGGCGAGGTGAAGGTGCCGACGGCGCCGCACCTGTCCTGCGTGGGCGACAGCAAGCAGGAGCTGCGCGAGCTGCTGAATCTCTACAAGGAAGCAGGCATCAAACGCATCGTCGCGCTACGGGGCGACCTGCCGTCGGGCATGGGCATGGCCAGCGGCGAGCTGCGCTACGCCAACGAACTGGTGGAATTCATTCGCGCCGAAACGGGCGATCACTTCCACATCGAAATCGCTGCCTACCCGGAGATGCATCCGCAGGCGCGCAATTTCGAGGACGACCTGGCCAACTTCGTGCGCAAGGCCAAGGCCGGCGCGAGCAGTGCCATTACCCAGTACTTCTTCAACGCCGACTGCTACTTCTACTTCGTCGAGCGGGTGCGCAAGCTGGGCGTGGAAACGCCGATCGTGCCGGGCATCATGCCGATCACAAACTACAGCAAGCTGGCGCGCTTCTCCGACGCCTGCGGCGCGGAAATCCCGCGCTGGGTGCGCAAGCAGCTGGAGTCCTATGGTGACGACATGTCCAGCATCCAGGCCTTCGGCGAGCAGGTCATCAGTGAGATGTGCGAGAAGCTGCTAGTCGGCGGCGCGCCGGGCCTGCACTTCTACACGTTGAACCAAGCCGAGCCGAGCCTGGCGATCTGGGATAACCTCGGGCTGTCCCGCTGATCACTTGGCCAGCTCCCTGGGAAACAGGGAGCTGGCCAATGAACCTGCGAACTGCCACACTGTCCCACCAATGCGGCGTTAACAGGCTCTGTTATACTCCGCGTTTCCGCCAGGCTTACGTCCGGATGTCAGCATTCACCCAAATGCGACAGGACCGGACGGGATCGCACGCCAGTCGCGATTCGAGTCAGGCATGACCATCCCAGGGCCTTGCCCTATACAAGACAGGATCACTCATGTCCTTTGCTTCCCTCGGTCTCTCCGAGGCTTTAGCCGGTGCCGTCGAGGCCGCTGGCTATACCCAGCCTACACCAGTGCAACAGCGGGCCATTCCCGCCGTGTTGCAGGGTCGCGACCTGATGGTCGCCGCACAGACAGGCACCGGTAAGACCGGTGGGTTCGCCCTTCCTGTACTCGAATTGCTGTTCCCAGGCGGTCATCCGGACCGGGAGCACCGCCACGGCCCGCGCCAGCCGCGCGTGCTGGTGCTGACACCGACCCGCGAACTCGCCGCGCAGGTGCACGACAGTTTCAAGGTCTACGCCCGCGATCTGCCGCTGAAAAGCGCAGTGATCTTCGGTGGCGTCGGCATGAATCCGCAGGTCCAGGCTATCGCCAAGGGCCTCGACGTGCTCGTGGCTTGCCCGGGTCGCCTGCTCGATCTGGCCAACCAGAAGGCCGTCGATCTCAGCCACGTGGAAATCCTCGTCCTCGATGAAGCCGACCGCATGCTCGACATGGGCTTCATCCATGACGTCAAGAAGGTGCTGGCCAAGCTGCCCGCCAAGCGGCAGAACCTGCTGTTCTCGGCGACCTTCTCCAAGGACATCACCGACCTGGCCGGCAAGCTGCTGCACGAGCCGGAGCGCATCGAGGTCACGCCGCCGAACACTACGGTCGAGCGCATCGAGCAACGCGTGTTCCGCATCGCCTCCAGCCACAAGCGCGCATTGCTTGCGCACCTGATCACTCAGGGCGCCTGGGAACAGGTGCTGGTGTTCACCCGTACCAAGCATGGCGCCAACCGCCTTGCCGAATACCTCGACAAGCACGGCTTGCCGGCCGTCGCGATTCACGGCAACAAGAGCCAGAATGCTCGGACCAAGGCGCTGGCCGACTTCAAAGCCAATCAGGTAAGAATCCTGGTCGCCACCGATATCGCCGCACGCGGCCTGGATATCGATCAGCTGCCGCACGTGGTCAACTTCGAGCTGCCCAACGTCGAAGAAGACTACGTTCACCGCATCGGTCGTACCGGCCGAGCCGGTCGCAGCGGTGAGGCCATCTCGCTGGTCGCGCCGGACGAGGAAAAGCTGCTCAAAGGCATCGAGCGGATGACCAAGCAAAGGATTCCGGATGGCGACCTGATGGGTTTCGACGCTAGCACCATCGAGGCGGAAAAACCCGAAGTGCGCGAAGCACGCCAACCGCGCCCAGCACGCAACAGCGAGCGCAAGCCGCGTGCAGCCAAGGCGGCCGAAACCAATGCCGAGCCAAAAGAGCGTGAGCGCAACCGCCGCGGCCGGAACAAACCGCGCAACGCCAATGCCAGCCAGGGCTCACCGACTGCGGGAGCCGCCGCGGCACCGGTCAGTCGTCCTCCACGCCTGCCCAGTGACCGAGATCCAGAAGTGTTTCTCGATGACGATCTCGACAACTTTGGCAATCGTGTCGATTACGTCAGCCCTTACCAGAACAAGCAGGGCCGTGGCCGTCGACCGGGCACTCCCGCGCAACCCGGCACCGGCCAACCCCGTGCTGCGGCAGGTCCGCGCGGCGGCGGTGCGGGCTCGCCAGGCGGCGCCAGCAAAGGCAAACGGAAGCCAGGCCAACCCCGCGGCGAAGGTCAACCACGACGCAAGAACGAAGGACGTCGGATCGACAACGATAGCCGTGCCCGTCAGGATGTCGCGGCCAAGCCGAAGGAAAAGCAGCCAGTGATCATCCATAAGGAATCGAAACTCGATCGATTGCCAAGCGTGGAGCAACTGGATCAGCTTCCGACAAAGCCCCGCGGCGAGAAGCCAGCGTTGCTGACCCGCAATCGCTGATTCGGGACGCTAAGCAAGAACGCCGCCCTTCGGGGCGGCGTTCTTGTTTGTACAGCAGCGGGTAGGTGTCCGGCGGGCGCTGGCGCCCACCGAAGACGATCAGCCTTCGCCGGGAATCGGCTCGGCTTGCACGTCCCAACCGCCACCCAATGCCTTGAACAGATTGACCTCGCTGATCATCTGCGCCAGACGATCAGCGATGTACTGCTGCTGCACGTCGAACAGCTGGCGCTGAGCGTCGAGCAAGGTCAGGTAGCTATCCACGCCGGTGCGGTAACGTCGTTCCGCCAGACGGAAATAATCTTCACTGGTATTCAGCAAGTCACGTTGAGCCTGGACCTGACGGGTATAGGTCGCCTGGGCGGCCAAGCCATCGGACACCTCACGAAATGCGGTCTGGATGGCCGTCTCGTACTGTGCAACCTGGATGTTACGGCTGATTTCCGCGTAATCGAGATTGGCGCGCAACTGCCCGGCATTGAAGATGGGCACGCTGATGCTCGGTGAGAACGTCCAATAGCTGGAGCCACCATCAAACAAGCCGGATAGCTCGCTGCTCGCCGTACCCGCCGCGCCGGTCAGGCTGATACGCGGAAAAAACGCCGCTCGGGCCGCGCCAATATTCGCATTTGCCGCCCTGAGCTGACGCTCGGCCTGAATGATGTCGGGACGCTTGTGGAGCAGGTCGGAAGGCAGGCCGATTGGCAGCACCGCCAGTTGCTCGCGTTCCAGATCGCCGGCAGCCGGAAGGCCGGCGGGAATGTTCTGACCGAGAAGCAGGGTCAGCGCGTTACGGTCCTGAGCGACCTGGCGGGTGTACTGTTCGATGCGCACCCGCGCCGTATCCACTGCACTGCGGGCCTGGCTGAGCTCAAGCGCCGAAGCGACGCCCACATCGAAGCTGTGCTGCGTCAATCCGAGGCTCTGCTCGTAGGTCTTCAGCGTATCGCGGCTGACCTGAAGCAGGGCCTGATCAGCCTGCAGGGTCAACCAGGCGTTGGCGACACTGGCGATCAGGCTGATCTGCGTGCTGCGCTGCGCCGCTTCGGTCGCGAAGTATTCCTGCAGCGCCTGCTCACGCAGGCTGTCGAGACGGCCAAACAGATCCAGCTCCCAGGAGACGCCGAACGTCGCGCTGTACTGACTGCTGATGCCGCTCTGCCCGGTCTGGTTGAGATCGCCAGGTGTACGGGTGCGACTGCCGCTACCGTCGGCACTTACCAGCGGCAGCAGATCGGCGCGCTGGATGCGATACAACGCGCGATAGGCGTCGACGTTAAGTGCCGCGACCCGTAGATCACGGTTATTTTCCAGCGCCACTTCGATCAGCTGGCGCAGCGCGGGATCGCGGAAAAACGCTTCCCAGCCCAGATTGATCTGCTCCTGGGTCGCAGCAGATGTGCCCTCATAGGCTTCGCCTTCCGGCCAGCTGGCCGCCGTGGGCGCATCAGGGCGCTGATATTCGGGAATCAGCGAGCAACCACTAAGCGCTGTCAGCAGTGCAAGGGCCAGTACCGACTTGTTCATTGCGCATCTCCCTTCGGTTCTTCAGCGGCGTTTTTTTTACGCTCGCCCAGTGAAGACACCAGAACATAGAACAGCGGCACCCAGAAAATGACCAGCACCGTGGCCGTCACCATGCCGCCGATGACACCCGTACCGATAGCATGCGAACTGCCAGCACCCGCACCGCTCGCCAACGCCAGCGGTACCACGCCAAGGGTGAAGGCCAGCGAGGTCATGATGATTGGGCGCAGGCGCATGCGGCATGCCTGGACCGCCGCATCGAAGCGACTCATGCCTTGTTCGTGCAGATCCTTGGCGAACTCGACGATCAGAATCGCGTTCTTCGCGGTCAGACCGATGGTCGTCAGCAGACCCACCTGGAAGAACACGTCATTGGACAAACCGCGGCCCAGGGTCGCAAGCAGTGCGCCGATGACACCCAGCGGGACCACCAGCATCACCGCGAACGGAATCGACCAGCTTTCATAGAGCGCCGCCAGACAGAGGAACACCACCAGCAGCGACAGCGCGTAGAGCGCCGGCGCCTGATCGCCGGACAGGCGCTCCTCATAGGACAGTCCCGTCCAGGACACACCTACGCCTGACGGTAGCTGTTGCGCGAGGCGCTCGACCTCGGCCATCGCGTCACCCGTACTGTAACCCGGGGCCGCCTCACCGAGGATCTCCATCGCCGAAACGCCGTTGTAGCGCGACAGCTTGGGCGAGCCATAAACCCATTTGCCACTGCCGAACGCGCTGAACGGCACCATTTCACCTTGATCGTTGCGCACGAACCACTTGTCGAAGTCCTCCGGTCCCATGCGCGAAGGCGCCGCGCCCTGCATGTAGACCTTCTTCACCCGACCACGATCGATGAAGTCGTTGACATAGCTCGACCCCCAGCCAATCGACAGTGCACTGTTGATCTGGTCCAGGGAGATACCCAGCGTCCGGGCCTTCTCGTCATCGATCAGCAGCTGATACTGAGGCTCGTCGTTCAGGCCGTTCGGGCGTACCGCCTGCAGCACTGGGCTCTGCGCCGCCATCCCGAGGAACTGATTGCGCGCAGCCATCAGGGCTTCATGACCAAGGCCGGCGCGGTCCTGGAGGAAGAAGTTGAAGCCGGTGGCATTGCCGAGCTCCATGACCGCAGGCGGCGCGAAGGCGAACACCTGTGCATCTCGATAAATGGCGAAATGTTGCTGGGCGCGCTGCGCCAGAGCGAAGACGCTATCTTCGGCGTCCGGACGCTCATCCCAGGGCTTGAGTCCGATGAACGCCAATGCCGAATTCTGACCGCGGCCAGCGAAATTGAAGCCGGTGACAGTAAACACCGAGTTGACCACTTCACTTTCTTCGGTCAGCAGGTATTCGCGCATCGCATCGACGGTCTTCTGGGTACGCTCGGCGGTCGAACCCACCGGCGTCTGCACCTGGGCAAACAGCACGCCCTGATCTTCGTCCGGCAAAAACGCGCTGGGCAAACGACTAAACAGCACCGCCAGCGCCGCAACGATGACCAGATACACGATGATGAAGGGGATCTTGCGCTTCAGTACCGCAACGACACCCTTCTCGTAGCGATTCACGCCGCGATCGAAGGTGCGGTTGAACCAACCGAAGAAGCCGCGCTTTTCGTGATGATGGCCCTTCTCGATCGGCTTGAGCATGGTCGCGCAAAGCGCTGGAGTGAAAATCAGCGCAACCAGTACCGACAGGGTCATCGCCGAGGCGATGGTGATCGAGAACTGTCGGTAAATGACGCCCGTAGAGCCGCCAAAGAAGGCCATCGGCAAGAACACGGCCGAAAGAACCAGACCGATACCGATCAGCGCGCCCTGGATCTGGCCCATGGATTTGCGTGTCGCTTCCAGCGGCGACAGCCCCTCCTCGGCCATTACCCGTTCGACGTTTTCCACCACGACGATGGCATCGTCCACCAACAGGCCGATCGCCAGGACCATGGCGAACATGGTCAGGGTATTAACGCTGAAGCCAAACACTGCCAGCAGGCCGAACGTACCCAGCAGTACCACTGGCACCGCCAGCGTTGGAATCAGCGTTGCGCGGAAGTTCTGCAGGAACAGGTACATCACCAGGAACACCAGCACGATGGCTTCGAACAGGGTGTGCACTACGTTGGTAATGGACGTCGAGACTACCGGGGACGTGTCGTACGGATAGACGATTTCCATCCCCGCAGGGAAGAACGGCTGCAAGTCACTGATGGTCTGGCGTACCGCTTTGGCGGTGTCCAGCGCGTTGGCGCCGGTGGCCAGTTTGATGCCAATACCGGCAGCCGGCATGCCGTTGTAGAGCGCGGTGATGGCTGCGCGCTCGGCGCCCAGTTCGACCCTGGCGACATCCTTCAGACGTACCTGGGAGCCGTCACCGTTGACCTTCAACAAAATCTCGCGGAACTGCTCGGGCGTTTGCAGACGCGTCTTGCCGATGATGGTGGCGCTCAGTTGCTGCCCGGGAACCGCTGGCAACCCACCAAATTGGCCGGCGGAGACCTGTACGTTCTGGGTGCGGATCGCATTGGCGACGTCGGTCGGCGTGAGCTGGAAGTTGTTCAGCTTGGCCGGATCCAGCCAGATGCGCATGGCGTACTGCGAACCGAACACCTGGAAATCGCCCACCCCGTTGGTACGCGACAAGGGGTCCTGGATGTTGGAGACGATATAGTCGGCCAGGTCGCTCTGGTTCATGCTGCCGTCCGCCGAGACGACGCCGACCACCATCAGGAAGTTTCGAACGGCCTTGGTTACGCGGATGCCCTGCTGCTGGACTTCCTGCGGCAACAGGGGCGTGGCGAGCTGCAGTTTGTTCTGCACCTGAACCTGGGCGATGTCCGGATCGGTGCCCTGGTTGAAGGTAATGGTGATCGTCATGCTGCCGTCGGAGTTGCTCTCCGAGGAGATGTAGCGCAGACCGTCGATACCATTCATCTGCTGCTCGATGACCTGCACCACGGTATCCTGGACCGTCTGTGCCGAGGCACCGGGATAGCTCACGGAAATGCCGACCGCAGGTGGAGCAATGCTGGGGTACTGGTTGACCGGAAGACCAAGGATCGCCAGCCCCCCGGCAAGCATGATCACCAGGGCAATTACCCAGGCGAAGATGGGACGATCGATAAAGAATCTGGACATTAGGTGATAATCCTTGGCTCAGCCTTACTGGGCTTGTGGCTGGGCAGACGCAACGTTTGAAGCCGGCACGGCCTTGACTTCGATACCAGGCTGAATGAACTGCAGCCCCTCGGTGATCAGGCGATCTCCGGCATTCAACCCTTCATTGATCAGCCAGCGATTACCAACGGTACGAGAAGCCACGACCTGGCGGAGCTCGACCTTGTTCTCCGCGTTGACGACTAGTGCCGTCGCATTGCCATTAGGCGTACGGGTAATGCCCTGCTGCGGCGCCAGGATGGCTTCGCTTTTCACCCCGGCGACCAGTTGCGCATGAACGAACATGCCGGGCAGCAGCACTTTGTCGGGGTTTGGGAACACGGCGCGAAGCACCACGGAACCGGTGCCGGCATCCACGGATACTTCAGAAAATTCGAGCGTGCCTTCGTGGCTGTACTCGGTGCCGTCTTCCAGAGTCAGCGTCACCTTGGCGGCGTTCTCACCGGCTTTTTCCAAGCGGCCTTCCGCAAGATCGCGACGCAGATTGAGCAGTTCCCGGGCCGGCTGGGTCACATCGACATAGATTGGATCCAGTTGCTGGATGATCGCCATCTCCTGAGCCTGGCCATTATTCACCAGCGCACCCTCAGTTACAGCCGAGCGGCCTATGCGTCCCGAAATCGGCGCCAGCACCTTGGTATAGCGCAGATTGATGCGTGCCTGCTCCAGATTGGCTTCGGCTTGCAGGCTGGTCGCCCGCGCCTCGTCGTAAGCCTGCTTGCTCACCGCTTGCTCTTCGACCAGCAACGCGTAGCGATCGGATAGCGACTTGGCAGAGGCCAGGCTGGCCTGGGCGCTCTTGTATGCAGCCTGATAAACCGAATCATCGATCTGGTAGAGCTGCTGTCCGGCCTTGACGTCACGGCCCTCGGTGAACAAGCGCTTCTGAATGATCCCATCTACCTGAGGCCGGACTTCAGCGATGCGATAGGGTTGAGCCCGACCGGGCAGCTCGGTAGTCAGCGCAAAAGACTCGGCCTCAAGCGTCACCACTCCGACTTGAGGCGTCTCCTGCGCGGCAGGTACCGCTGCCTGTTCGTCCTGGCAGCCTACGAGCAGTGTTGCCACGGCGAAAAGAGAGATCAATGCAGCGCTGGCCGACTTGATGGACATTGGGAACCTCGTTGAACAGGCAAACCAGGAAAGCGGACGCCCCTGGGCCAGATAATGATGGCAGAATGCGGCGAATATACTTACATGCACGACTGTTTGTAAATAGCCGATAGTGCTTTAACCCGGCTACAGCAGCCCATACAAGCCAACTGCAACCTGCTTCCAGCCGCCCCGCCCGCTGGCCGAAAAGCAAAACGCCGGCTTGCGCCGGCGTGGTTTTACACGTGTTCTATTACTGACGAACACCTTCGACCGAGATGATCAGATCCACGGTCTGCGATGCCGGACCCAAGTCCATCTTGATGTCGAAATCTTTCAGTTTCAAGGTCGTGGTGCCTTCGAAACCGGCGCGATAGCCGCCCCATGGATCCTTACCTTCACCAATGAACTTGGCAGAGATCACGACCGGCTTGGTCACGCCATTAAGAGTCAGGTCGCCCGTGATATCGGCAGTACCTTCGCCAGTCGGCTTCACCGAAGTGGACTCGAAGGTCGCGGTCGGGTGCTCGGAGACATTGAGGAAGTCCTCGCTGCGCAGGTGCTTGTCACGCTCGGCATGGTTCGAGTCGACACTGTCGGTCTGCAGAGTCACCTCGACCTTGCTGGCTTCCGGCTGCGCGGCATCGAAGCTGAAGCTGCCCTCGAAATCCTTGAAGGTGCCCCACAGCCAGCTGTAGCCAAGGTGGCTGATTTTGAAATTGACGAAGGCATGCTGGCCTTCCTTATCGATCACATAGTCGGCGGCCATCGCCTGTCCGGCGAAAAGCATCGAACCCAGGGTAAGTGCAGCAAAGGTTTTCTTGAGCATAGGAATTTTCCTTTGAGTGAGATTAGTCATCGGCGCGGCCGAACATCCGTTTCAGAGTCGGATCGCGATCGATGAAGTGGTGCTTGAGTGCCGCCAGGGCATGCAGACCGGCAAAGATCAGCAGGCCCCAGGCCAGATATTCATGAACCAGGCCGGCGATATCCTCCTGTTTCGGAATCGAAGTGATCAGCGCGGGCACCTCGAACCAACCGAACACCCCGATTGGTCGCCCATCGGCAGTGGAAATCAGGTAACCGGAGATCATCAGGGCGAACAAACCGATATAGAGGACGCCATGTCCCACCTTCGTCGCAAGACGTGTCATACGACCGTGGCTCTGCAACGGAGCGGGACCGTCGCTGACGAATCGCCAGGCGACCCGAACCACCATCAGAGCAAGCAGCAATAGTCCGACACTTTTGTGAATATCCGGAGCCGTGCGGTACCAGCTGCTGTAATAGGTCAGCCCGACCATCCAGTAACCCAACGCGAACAAGCCAACCATGGCAATCGCAACCAGCCAATGCAGCAGGATGCTGACGAGGCCATAGTTGGTGGATGAGTTTCGCCATTGCATCGACGGGTCTCCGGAATTGAGGTGAGGCAAGCCTAACGAGTAACCGATCGAAGTAGAGCGTATTTTTTCGTTGCAAAATATCGAACAGGTTGATGTTTCCGTCCGACTCCCTAAAGCCGGCATTACTTCTGCTAGGCTGCGCCGTCTCACCTGTACGAGGAACGATGATGAGCCTGAACGACAGCTGGATGCAGCGCGACCTTGCCGTTCTCTGGCACCCCTGCACCCAGATGAAGGATCACGAACAGCTGCCCCTGATTCCGATCCGGCGCGGCGATGGCGTCTGGCTGGAAGATTTCGACGGCAAGCGCTACCTCGACGCGGTCAGCTCCTGGTGGGTCAACGTGTTCGGCCACGCCAACCAGCGCATCAATCAGCGCATCAAGGATCAGCTCGACCAGTTGGAGCACGTGATGCTCGCCGGGTTCAGCCATCAACCGGTGGTCGAACTGTCCGAGCGCCTGGTACAGATTACGCCGCCAGGTCTCGATCGAGTGTTCTACACCGACAACGGCTCGACCGGTATCGAGGTTGCGCTCAAGATGAGCTTTCACTACTGGCGCAACAGTGGGCAGCCGAACAAACAGCGCTTCGTCACCCTGACCAACAGTTACCACGGCGAAACCGTCGCGGCGATGTCCGTGGGCGACGTCGCGCTGTTCACCGACACTTACAAACCGCTGCTGCTGGACACCTTCAAGGTGCCGAGCCCCGACTGCTATCTGCGTCCCGATGGCATGCACTGGGAAGAACATTCGCGCAATATGTTCGCGCACATGGAGCAGACCCTGGCCGATCATCACCGTGAAATCGCGGCGGTGATCGTCGAGCCGCTGATCCAGGGCGCGGGCGGCATGCGCATGTACCATCCGGTCTATCTGCAGCTGCTGCGCGAAGCCTGCGATCGCTACGATGTGCACCTGATCCACGATGAGATCGCCGTCGGCTTCGGACGCACCGGAACCATGTTCGCCTGCGAACAGGCCGGCATCACGCCCGACTTCTTGTGCCTGTCCAAGGCGCTCACTGGCGGCTACCTGCCGATGGCCGCCGTGCTGACCACCGACAAGTTATATCAGGCGTTCTACGACGATTACTCGACGTTGCGCGCCTTCCTCCATTCGCATACCTACACCGGCAACCCACTGGCTTGCGCCGCGGCGCTGGCGACGCTGGATATATTTGAGCAGGACCGGGTGATCGAAGCGAACAAAACGCTGGCGGCGCGCATGGCAACGGCCACCGCGCACCTGGCCGATCACCCGCAGGTTGCTGAAGTCAGACAGACCGGTATGGCCGTCGCTATCGAGATGGTCGCCGACAAAGCCAGCAAGACGCCCTATCCGTGGCAGGAACGGCGCGGCCTCAAGGTCTACCAGCATGCGCTGCAGCGCGGCGCCCTGCTGCGCCCACTCGGTAGCGTCGTGTACTTCCTGCCGCCCTACACCATCACCGAAGAGCAGATCGACTTTCTCGCCGAAGTCGCCACCGAGGGCATCGACATAGCCACCCGGGCCTCGGTCACCGTAGCCGTGGCGCCCGGCGCTCCTGCGAACTTTCACGATCCGGGCTGACGCCCGGGTGGCAAGCCAAGCACTGCTAGCAGGACGGTAGATGCTTTAAACTTGCCGCTCCCAACTTGTCGCTCGCAGCTGCTCTCATGCGCCTATCCCGCTTCTTCGTCGACACCTCGCTCTCCCTCGGCCAGCACGAACTGCCCGAGGCCCAGGCCCATTACATCGGTCGAGTGCTGCGCCTCTCGCCGGGCGCGGCCGTGCAATTATTCGACGGCAGCGGCCGGGAGTATCAAGGCGAACTAGTCGAGGTTGGCAAGAAGCAGGTGCGGGTAGAGCTGCATGAACAACTCGTCGGTCTGCCCGAATCGCGACTGCGAATTCACCTTGGTCAAGGCCTGTCGCGTGGAGAGCGGATGGACTGGGCGATCCAGAAGGCCATTGAGCTGGGCGTTGCGGAAATCACCCCTATTGTCAGCGAGCGCTGCGAAGTGCGGCTGAAGGATGAGCGGGCCGACAAGCGCCTGGCTCATTGGCACCAAGTCGCCATCAGCGCTTGCGAGCAGTGTGGGCGCTCGGTCATTCCAGTGATCCATCCACCCGCGCCACTTGCGCAATGGCTCGCCGTGGAGGCCGAGCTGAAGCTGGTCCTGCATCCTGTCGCCGAACCACTGGCACGCCATGAACAACCAGGCTCTCTGGCATTTCTGATCGGCCCTGAAGGTGGACTGAGCGATACGGAAGTCGAGCAGGCGCGCGCCGCCGGGTTCCATCCTGCCCGCCTCGGCCCTCGCGTGCTGCGCACCGAAACCGCACCTGTCGTCGCCCTGAGCGTAGCGCAGCAGTTGTGGGGGGATTTTTAAGCTGCAGCTGCAAGCTGTTCAGCGCCATCTACTTGAAGCTCATGGCTTGAAGCTCACCGCTGCTTTTATAGCGTCAGACCAACCCCGCATCAGCCAGCTTCTGCTCCAGCGCGACCAGGTCCGGAATTCTCGCCTGTACGTCGCCGAGGTTCACCACGTCCAGCTCCAGCGGAGCCGGCACGATGTCCGAACGCGCCAGGCTCGGGTCAACCTTGACCGAGCGAGGGATGCCCTGCACCAGCAACGCAATGAATCTCACATGATCACGTCCGCCCACAGCGTTGAGTACCGCCACCCGAGCCCGCGATCCCGTTTCCGGTTGGCCATCGGACGCCGCCTCGAACGATAGTAGCGGCAGAGTCAAATCTCGCCACGACACCTGTCCGAGAAACCAGGCCGGGGCGTCCTGGGCTGGCTGCGGCGCGCGATAAGGGATCAGCTCGGCAACGGCGACGTTAGGTAACAGTAGCGTCCGGTCGGCCAGTGGCACCAAAAGACCGGTGATGCTGGCGGGCGTATCCTGAGCGATAGCGGATTGACTCATAAGTTATCCATTTGCAAAGCCGCAACGGGCGGGCGAGCCTGCTGCAAAAAATGATTGACCAGCGCTTGGGCCAGTTCGCGTGGGTCGCCGCTGAACGAGCTGTAGCCGCCTTCGCGAAGGCTGTCCGGCATGCTGGAGCAAACGCAGGAATCGGCACGCTGGGTCCAGACACGGCCACCCTGACGTAGTACATAAGCCGCCGCGGCGTTGCCATCGCTGCCCATGCCGCTAAAGGCGATCACGCCGCAACGGCTGCCGAACTGCTGCGCCAGATTGAGCATCATCTGATCGATGGAAGGGCTGTAGGGCTCGGGCCAGCTACGGCCACTGAGCAGCATGGCGCTATCCCTGTCGAAACCCATTTCCTGACCGATGGGCGCTACCACGACTTCGCCGCAGCGAATCGAGTCGCGCTGCCGGCTCTGGTTGACGCTCCATTGGCTGTGCCGTCCGACTACTTGCGACAGTGCCGACTCGAAACTGGCCTCGATGTGCTGGGCGTAGACGAAACCAACGGGCAAGCCTGCCGGTAGCGCATCGAGAAAGGCCTTTACCGCCTCAGGTCCACCTAACGAAGCCGCCAGCAACCAGACCTCTTGGGCCGGTTGGCCCGCTACCGGATTGGCATTTGCCAAGGCCGCGGGTAATTCCAGGCAAGCGGGACGCTCCGCATCCCCACGCAGCCCTTCAAGACGAGGGCCGACGACCCTCGACGGATCACCGACAAGTCGCTTCAGCTTGCCGAACAAGCGCCGCTCCCAACGCGGATAGTGCTCGGAATGACGCTCTGGCGCATGGCCTTCGCCGAACAGTACTGGACAACTGTCCCGCTCGAGCAGGGCGTTGACCAGCGGCGAATCTTCCGTCTGCGCCAGATCGACCAGCCACAAATCGGCTTCCACCGCTGTCAGGTCCGCATCTTCCAGCCGTGCTGGATCGCTGTTCAGCACCACTTGGTATCCGTTGGCACTCAAGGCTTGCTGCAGCACATGGCGCTGCAACGAAGTATCGGCGATCACGCCGATGCGTGCCGCGGTAACGTCACTCATGACGCGTGACCAGTTGCTGGATGGCCTCGAGTAGCAGGGATTCCTGATACGGCTTGCCCAGATACTCGTTTACACCGATGCCCATTGCTCGATCCCTGTGCTTTTCACCGGTTCGCGAGGTAATCATGATGATCGGCAGATCCTTCAGCTGCTCATCGTGACGCACCAGGGTCGCCACTTCGAAACCGTCCATCCGCGGCATTTCGATGTCCAGCAGCATGATGTCCGGCTTGCGTTCCTGCAGCTGCGTGATCGCATCGACACCATCCTTGGCAGTCATGACGTTCATGCCGTTGCGCTCGAGCAAGCGGCTGGTGACCTTGCGCACGGTAACCGAGTCGTCGACGACCATGACCAGCGTCGGTCGATCGACTTCGGTCTCGACCGGCTCGTCATTGCTCAGCAACCGAAGCGGTTGTTGCTGCGTGAGCAGATGCGCATGCAACACACGGATGGTCGCGAGCAAGTCGAGAATCACCACCACGCGACCATCACCCAGAATGGTCGCACCGGAGATGCCCGGAACCGTGGCGAATTGCGGGCCAAGACTCTTCACCACGATCTCGCGGGAGCCGGCGAGGCTATCGACCTGTACCGCCACGCTGTGCTCGTTCGAGCGCACCAGAATCACCGGGAGAGGCAGGCTCTGACCAACCAGCTTGGGTCGCTGTCCGTTATTCAGCAGCTCGCCGAGATAACGCAGCTCGTATGTCTGACCTGCGTACTCGAAGCGCGACGCGCCCGGCTGGTAGTAGGCCTCCAGCTCGTATGGCGACACACGCACGATACCCTCGATCGTGTTCAGCGGGATTGCATAAAGGTCTTCGCCGGAATACACCATCAGCGCCCGGTTGACCGATACGGTGAATGGCAGGCGGATCAGAAAGCGCGTGCCACTGCCAAGCGTCGACTCGATGCTCATGGAGCCGCCGAGCTGTTTGACTTCCGAGTGCACCACGTCCATGCCGACACCGCGGCCGGATATCTGCGTTACCTGTTCGGCAGTGGAGAACCCTGCCTCGAGGATGAACTGCAGGATCTCATGGTCCGACAGATCATTACCGGGCACCATCAGGCCCCGCTCCAACGCCTTGCGTCGCACGGCTTCCAGATTGATACCCGCGCCATCGTCGCTCAGCGAGAGAACGATGTCGCCGCCTTCGCGCGTCAGATCCAGACGGATGTTGCCCTGTTCGGGCTTGCCTGCGGCCGCGCGCTTAACCGCGGTTTCGATACCGTGATCTACGGCGTTACGCAGCATGTGCTCAAGCGGCGCAACGATCCGCTCGAGAACGCTGCGGTCCATCTCCCCCGTTGCGTTGCCGACGTGGAATTCAACCTGCTTGCCCAGTTCACCGGCGACCTGCCGAACGATTCGACGCAAGCGCGGCACCAGTCGGTCGAAGGGCACCATGCGAGTGCGCATGAGTCCTTCCTGGAGTTCCGTATTTACCCGTGCCTGCTGCAGCAGCAAGGTTTCAGCATCGCGATTACGCGCGGCCAGGGTTTCCTTTAGATCCAGCAAGTCGGAAGCCGACTCGAACAAGGCGCGGGAGAGCTGCTGGAGCTGCGAGTGGCGGTCCATTTCAAGCGGATCGAAATCGTCGTAGCCCGCGCGCTCTGCCTCGGCCTGATAACGGCTGAGAATTTGCGCCTGGGTTTCGGTATCCAACCGCCGCAGCTGATCGCGAACCCGCTCGATGGTGGCTTCCATTTCGCTCAGCGTGAAACCGACGTCACTGACTTGCTGCTCGACCCGACCGCGGAAAATGGATGTTTCGCCGGCCAGGTTGACTAGCCCTTCGAGAAGCTCGGCCGGTACTTTGACCAGTTCCTGCGGCGCGCGACGTGATGCGGCATCCAGCGCCGCCTGTTCGGCCTTGCGGACGAACGGCAGTACCTTGGCTGGTGCATTGGTTGTCGGCGCCTGCACGCTGGCGGCGACGATCGGTGTTTCGAGCACGATAACCGAGGACTGCGGCTGATCTTCTTCAACACCTTCCGGCATTTGCTCAGTGAAAACGACGTCAGGCTCGCTCGACAACCGCGAACGCATCGATTCGACTTCCTTGAGCAACCCGTCGTAGCCGCCCTGTACATCAAGAAACAAGTTGTCCGTCCAGGACTCGCCCTGCAGCTGCGCCTCACCGAGCCTGTGCTCCAGGTCGTGCGCCATATCACCCAGGCGACCTTGAGCCGCCAGCCGCGCGCCACCCTTCAGCGTGTGTAGAACGCGCATCATGTCGGCCAAGGGCGCTACGCCATCACGCGTGGCTTCCCAGCGTCCCAGGGCGGACTCCATCTCTTCCAGCAGCTCATCGGCTTCTTCGACGAAGATATCCAGAATCTCGGCTTCGGCGGCGTCCTGAGCCGAGGTCAAGGAGACACTGCTGGGCATGCTCAATTGCTCTTCCGGGTTCGCCCGGAAGCGCCGGATCGTTTCGATCAGATCCAACCCGCTCGGCAGTTCGCGATAGGCGCGCACCGCATCGAGCATCGCGGCCAACCGGTCGTGGCAGCTCTGCAGCACAGTGAACAGGGACGGACTTGCCCGGTAACTACCGGCGCACAGCCCCTCGTATAGATACTCCAGCTCATGCGCAAGATCACCGATCTCACGGATGTCCGCCATTCGCGCGCCACCTTTGAGGGTGTGCAGATCCCGTTGTAGCGCTTCGACTTCGTACGTATTGTCGACGTCCTCCATCCAGCGCTGTAGCGATGCTCCGGCGCGTTCGATGATGTCGAAGCCTTCCTCCAGGAAGATCTCCGCCAGCTCAGGGTCACGCTCTTCCCAACTCTCTGCTGCTGTCTTGACGGGCTCCGCCATCTCTGTCGGCACCTGTTCCTCGGCAGTCTCGAACTGCTCGGGGTCCAGCTCATTGGCCGCGAGTTGCAACGCGTCCTCGTCCGAAATTTCGGGTTCGAAAGCGAAGGCTTCGTCCGATGGAGCTTCGGTTTCAACCTGACCGATATCCATGTCGGCCGTCGCATCGGTCCGATCCGCCGGCTCACTGGCCGAAAGCAGGAAGCCATCCGCGGGGAGTTCCGGCAGCTGATCCTCACCCGTGACTACCAGTTCTTCGCGCGTGAAAGCACCACTTTCGAACGTCGGCGTAACGCCTTGACGATAGGCTCGAATATGCTCGATTAGCTCCGCAGCGGCGTCCATCGGCCTGCGTGCTTGCAGTTGTTCCAACTGCACCGCCAGATGATCGTGACTGCGCTGCAGCAGCGCGGCAAGATCGTCCGCATACACGTAGCGACCATCCGAAAGCCCTTCATAGAGGGTTTCAAGCTCATGGGCCAAATCGCCGATCGGACGGATCTCAGCCATCCGCGCGCCACCCTTGAGGGTGTGCAGATCTCGCAATAGAGCAGATAGTGCCAATTGGTTAGTGGGGGTACCCAGCCAGCGCTCCAGCGCACCACCGGCACTTTCGAGCAGGTCGACCGCCTCATCGAGGAAGATGTCGACCATTTCCTCATTCAGGTCATCCTCAACCAAGGATGTGTCGAGAGGCCAGGCTTCGGCTTCGGCAATATGCTCGGCGGCACTCTCGATAGCGGAAGGCGAGGCAGCGGTTTCCACTTGCATGTCATCAGCAGGGATTTCGTATGCGTGCGGGTCGATCGCCTCGGCGAGCAATTCTTCGAGACGGGCGACCAGTTCAGGCTGCCCGGTAACCTGCAGACCGGCGGCAACCTGATCCATCATGCCAACCAGCGCCTCGTGAGCCTGCTCGACGTCATCGAAGAAGCGCCCGCTGATCGCGAGACGACCATCCTGTACTACGGCATACAGATTCAGCAGCACCTGACATAGCGCATCGATCTGCGGCAAGTCGGCCATTTGCGCACCACGGCCGAGCGTCGCCAGCTCTTCGAGCAGCGCAGTTAACTCTTGGCGCTCGGCAGGATGCTCGCGCCAGCGCTGCAACAGGTCTTCGGCATCCAGCAGGATGTTCATGCCTTCCGAGAGAAAGAGCGAGATCATGCCCGGATCCCGCGGCTCGCCCTGATCGTTGTCACCACGCTCGCTGGCAGCGTCTAGCCGAGCCTGATGCTGTGCATGGACTCGGGTGATGAACTCACTGGCCCCATCGATGGGCGCCAGCGGGTCGCGCTCAAGGTTCTCCAGCCCATGACGCAACAGCTGCTCCGCAGCGTGCAGCAATTCCGCCTCGGCCAGATCCATTGGAATCAGGTTGGCCTTGAATTCCTTGACCATTTTTTCCAGTGGAGTGGCAATCTCCGCCACTGGCAAGATTCCGGCCATGTGCGCGCTACCCTTGAGGGTATGCAACGCTCGCTGCAAGGCGTCGGTGACCGGCTGAGGCAGGCGTTGCGCACAGTCGGCGAGGAAGTCGACCAGCGTACCGAGATGGGCTTCCGCCTCGTTACGAAAGATCTCCAGCAACTGCGGATCGAGCATTTCTTTAGCTGCAGATTCCGGAGCCGGTGACTCATCGAGCGCTACGCCACCCTGCGGACCAGGGTCGATCGGCTGACCCTTAGCGAGCGCGTGGGCGTCGGCCGCTAACCGATCGACATCGTCGCGCTGACGCTGTGCCTTCGCTGCAAATTCTTCGACCAGGGCCGGCATCAGCGCGACCACATCGGCCACAAGTTTCTTCACGGGCTCACTGGCGTCGATGCTTCGGTCGAGAACGCGATTGAGCAGATTTTCCACAGACCAGGCGAGCTCGCCGATGATCAGTGCACGCACCATGCGTCCGCTGCCCTTGAGGGTATGGAAGGCTCGCCGCACTTCACCGAGCGCGCCCTTGTCGGTGGTATCGACGCACCAGCGTGGCAGGTGCTCGTCGATGGTTTCGAGCACTTCGGCTGCTTCCTCAATGAAGACTTCGAGCAGGTCTTCGTCGACCGGCTCCTCATCCTCAGGCGGTGGCAGCAAGCTTGGCGGAACGTTCTGTGCCGGAGGATTGATCGAGACGACCGGCGCAGCCATGACGTCTTCCATGCTCAACGCCGGTTCGACAGCCGTCGGCTGCTCCATCAGCTCAGGCAGGATCACCTCTGGGATGTCGAGCTCTGCCATTTCGGCTTCGCTCCACTCCACCCCATAGCCGAGCGAGTCGCCGGCAGTCTGCTCGTCAACCAAGAGATCGTTGCTATCAGGAATGTTTTCCGGGGAGGACGCAAGCTCGGCGGTCTCGCCCGGCAGGTCGGCGACTTCGGGCTCGGCTAGATCCTCGGCAGAAGCTGCTCGTTCTTCGCCACTCCAATCGACGGCCGGCCAGGTAACGTCTGACAGTTGCCCATCAATCGATGCATGTATCAGGGCATCGCCCTGACCCGACGGTTCATCTGCCAGCACATCCACCGCAGGTTCGGGCAACAGTATTTCGATTTCATCCAGCGGATCGGACAAATCGAGGTCCGCTTCACGACTGAATTCGTCGCGGGTATTCGGCATTGACTGCTCTCGCAGCGGATAGCCCAGCGTCTGCAGGCTCTCTTCGGCCACGTCGAGAATGAGATCGCCTTGCGAACCGCGATCCTCGCTAAGGCGCTCTAGGTAATATTCAACGCTGGTGATGGCATCGGCGAGCGTATCCAGACTCTGCCAGTCGGGGATCGCCTGTGGCTCGAGCAATTGCTCCTGAATATAGCGATTGCAGGCATCCAGCAAAGCAGCGGCCCGTGCAAGCGGGACCATCGCAAGCCCACCTCGTGACTGGGTCAGTAGTTCCGGCACGCGAGCCAGGTGCTGGTGATTCCACTGGGACGCGATGAATTCGATGATCGCATCCTTGGCCTGCTCGAGCCCCGTGCGCGCTTCGCGGATGACCAGCTGGTGGATCTGCGCGACATCCGTTGTCGGAAGATGACTTTCCTCCCGCCGTTCTTCGGGCGTGCCACCGACCATGCCAGACAGCGTCGCCTCGACGTACAGCAGCGCCCCCGCGACATCCATCAGCGCCGCATCGTCAGGCTGCTGCTGCCCTTGCATCAAGCTTTCGATCACCCCGATCTGATCGAGAATGATCCGGCGTGGCTGACCGAACCCCAACACCGCAAGCGTGTCGGCAATCTGCTTGAGCGGCGGCTGTAGCGCGCCAAGCTCGGTCACGCCCATGCGATCGCTGCGCACGAACAGATCCAGGCTGTCTTTTACCCGCACCAATTCTTCGCATAGCGCCGCTACAACCGAACGCATGGCGCCGCGATCCGGGCCTGACAGCTGTGCGCGCTCTTCATCGACTACAGTGCTGTCGGGCAGCGCATCGTCCAGGCTGTACTCGGCTTTCAAGGCCTGGATGCGCGGGGACTGGGTTGGCGCCTTGGCTATATAGAAAAGTAGATTTTTGGTCAGCTCGTCAGGTGCAGCCTGGTTGATACCATCGGCGCCTTGCGCGACAAGCCGCTTGAGTTCCTTGTCGACTTGGCGCAGCAGGTTTCGGACCGTGGTGCCGTTGACGACCGCGCCACTGGCCATCCCCTCGACCACACCCGATGCGACCCGCCACAACGCGCCCAGCGGGGCATCCTTGCAGAGCATTTCCAGGCGCGCGAACACCCGCGCCATATATCCCAGATTGGTAGGCAGGTCCTGGTTACGGATAACCCCGACCAATGCGACTTGCAGCATCTGCCGCAGCTTACGAAGCAGTCCTGGTAGATCGGCGGTTTGCCGCTGGGCCAGAAACTCATCCGCAAGCGCCGGTGCTCGGACAGTCATATTGGGCGAGAACAGGCTGGTCTCCGACAACAGCTTCTCGCCGCGCGCGGCACGCAGGTCGTTGAGCAACGGAAGCACGACCATCGGCAGGTCACGACGGGCGCTCTGAATACGGTCGAGGTACACCGGCATCTGCAGAATGGCCTGCATCAGCACTTCTAGCGCTTCGGTCTGGCTGGCGACGCGCTCATCCAGCAAGGCACTGGCAAGCTGCTCCATTTCTTCGGCAAGCAGCGCAGCACCGTAGAACTCGACCATTTGCAAGGTGCCGTGCACCTGATGCACATAGGTCAGGCAGAAGCGCATCCGTGTCGAGTCCTGTGGGTTTTCGACGAACGCTTCCAAGGCCTGCCGCGCCTGCTTCAGCGTTTCGGCAATTTCGCCCTTCACCCACTCCAGGGCGACATAATCGTGCCGATCACCCATAGCGACTCCGCTCATAAACATTTCCGGGTAAAAGCCAAAACCTGACTATCAGCCACCGGCACCAGCTCCGGGTGCTGCCAGCCGACTACCTCTCCCGCACCGATGACCAGCAACCCTCCCGGCGCCAGGCGCTCGGCCAGACGATTGAGGATTTCGCGGCGGCGCCAGCGACGGAAGTAAATCAACAGGTTCTGACAAAAGATGACGTCCATATTGGACATGGGCGCGCCGGCCAGCTCCAGCACGTTAAGCCTGGCGAAGCACACACGTGCCGCCAAGCCGGGTAACACTTGAAAACGATCATCCGGTAGCAACTGGAAATACCGTTCGCGCAGGTCTGAGGCCAGGTGCTCGAGTCGACGATGACTGTAGAAGCCATCCCGCGACCGTGCCAAGGCGCTGAGGCTGATATCGGTGCCGATCACGCCGTATTGCGCCTCGTCACCGCTGCGTGTCAGCGCCTCGGCAGCACAGATCGCCAACGAGTAAGTTTCCTCACCGCTTGCACAACCTACGCTCCATAACGACCAGGGCTGCGCATCGTTGCGCACGTCACAGCGTTGCTGCATGTAGCGCGAAAGCAGCGCAAACGAAGGCGGGTGGCGAAAGAAGCGGGTTTCCTGCACCGTCAGGCGGTCCATCAGGGACGACCACTCCACCGCACCCCGTGGGCCATCGGTAACCTGACGATAGTAGCTGGCGTAATCAGCCACACCGACTTCGCGCATACGGCTGCTCAGGTTCGCTTGCAGGAATGCTCGTCGTTGCTCCGTGACCACCATGCCGGAGCGTTCTTCGAGCAACGCCTGCCAATCATGGAACTCCGCTGACGACATATCGGCCAAGGGTCTCAGTGACCAGTCAACGCTTGGCTGCATGCCCTGCCCCTCACTCATGAACGTTCACGACAGCCGTCATCCGGCTGCCGTGTTCTCAATCAGGCCTGTTCCTGTGTTTCCGGCAAGGTAAAGCCGGAAACCGAATGCCGCATTTCGTTGGCCATCTTTGCGAGATTACCAATGCTCTTCGCGGTCGCGGTGGTGCCCGACGAGGTTTGCGAGGTGATTTCCTGGATGACGTTCATGGTGTTGGAAATATGACCGGCCGAAGACGCCTGCTGGCGAGCGGCATTGGAAATATTCTGGATGAGTGCCGCGAGGCTCCTGGATACCTTCTCGATCTCCTCCAGCGCGACACCGGCGTCCTGTGCCAGGCGAGCGCCTCGTACCACTTCGGAGGTCGTCTGCTCCATGGAGATAACGGCTTCGTTGGTGTCGGTCTGAATGGTCTTGACCAGCGCTTCGATCTGCTTGGTTGCAGCGGATGAACGCTCAGCAAGACGCTGTACTTCGTCCGCAACCACCGCGAAGCCTCGACCCGCGTCGCCGGCCATGGACGCCTGGATGGCGGCGTTAAGTGCGAGGATGTTGGTCTGGTCGGCAATGTCGTTGATCAGACTTACGATGTCACCGATCTCCTGGGAGGACTCACCGAGACGTTTGATCCGCTTGGAGGTGTCCTGAATCTGCTCACGGATGTTATCCATGCCGGTGATGGTGTTGTGAACGACCTCGTTACCCTTGTTGGCAATAGCTACCGAGCGCTCCGCTACCGCGGACGACTCGGCGGCGTTAGCCGAGACCTGGTCAATCGAGACGGCCATTTCGTTGATGGCCGCCGAGGCCCCGGCGATTTCCTGGGCCTGATGCTCGGACGCCTCGGCCAGGTGCATCGCGGTCGCCTGGGTCTCCTGCGCCGCACCCGACACCTGAACGGCTGTCTGGTTGATTGTCTCGACCAGATCACGCAGCTGGTCAATGGAGTAGTTGATCGAGTCGGCGATGGCGCCGGTAAAGTCTTCGGTAACCGTAGCGGCCACCGTAAGGTCACCGTCAGCCAAGTCGCCGATTTCGTCGAGCAGACGCAGAATCGCGGTCTGGTTACGCTCGTTCTTTTCCGCTGTCTCAGTCAGACGACGGCGCGTTTCCTGCACCATGACCAGACCGATCAGCAGAATCGACGCAAGGGCCAGCGCACCGAGAACATAACCGGCGAGCGTATTGACGTAACGGGCGTCAGCACGCTCTTGTAGGCCCTGAGTCAGCACGGAAGTCTTTTCAAGCAGCGTCTGCGAAACCTCGAAAATGCTGTTCGACGATTCGCGTACCTGGAACAGTTCAGGTGAGGTTTCGAGGATCTCGTCCACCGAGCCGGAAACGAACTGAAACAGCTCGGAAATCGCGGCCAGGCGATCCAGCGCTTCGACATCGTTGACGCGGGTGATGCCCATGGCTTCATTGCCTTCGAGCATCGCCGTGAGTACACGACCGAACAGGCTGGCATCACGACCGAACATGTCGGC
Organism: Pseudomonas sp. IC_126; assembly: GCF_004331835.1. Taxonomy (NCBI): domain Bacteria; kingdom Pseudomonadati; phylum Pseudomonadota; class Gammaproteobacteria; order Pseudomonadales; family Pseudomonadaceae; genus Pseudomonas; species Pseudomonas sp. IC_126. The sequence continues at coordinate 619,055 of NZ_SJSS01000002.1, read as the reverse complement.
GGCCTGAACCGAGTCCTGGTCGCCGGACAGCACCTTGTTCACCGAGCCCAGAATACGTTCCGCAAGCAGCGACTGGCGCTGAGCAACCGAAACCTGAGCCGCCGGCGCACCACTCTCGAGAAGAATGTCGACGACCTCTTCGTACTCAACCTGCAGCTGCGGGATGGTTTCGGCGAGGGTCGCGGCGACCTGATGCAGCGACAGCACGGTTTGTTCGCTGGCGAGGATCGCGTCGGTGTTCTGCCGCAACGTATCCCAGTCCTGCTGTACCGTGGCCACTTCTGCCTGGAGCGACTGCGGAACGGCGGGTAGGCCGATACGGTCGTCACCTTCGGACAGATAACCCCAGCGCTGGCTGAAGTCGTTTCGTGCGTCTTTCAGCGAGGCGAACGCTTCCGGCGTACCGGCGGCCGCTTCCACCGCGTTCTTCGCGATGCGCTGAGACAGAACTCGCAGCTCACCTGCGTGTCCTATGTATTCGTTGTCATAGTCGGCCTGGGTATTGATGTACGCGAAGTTCACGAACAACAGCACCATCGATACGATCAGAAGGATAAACAGCCCGGCGATCAACGTATTGCTACGCACCCCTGCCAGCAATGCTTTTGCGTTCATTTTTTTCATTTTTTCCGGCCCCCGCCTGGACCACCCGTACGTTTCCTTCCAAGAACCAAAAGGCCGGCATCAGCCGACCCCACCTAAATCAATACGCCACGTCCAGAAATGTCTGGTGCGCGGCAAGCGCGTGCGGACTGAAGACCAGCCAGGGCTGCTCACGCTGAAAGACACCATGAATGAAGGGCTGAATCGACGCCTCGACCGGGGGCAATTGCTCGGAGAAGGCATCTACCGGGAAATATTGCATGCCGAACACTTCATCGACCGTCAGTCCCGCAAACACTTCCCGGTGATCGACCACCAGCACGCGCCGCTGTTTGCGCAGCGCCGACAATTCCAGGCCGAAATAACCGCACAGATCCATGATCGGCAATAGCCTGCCGCGCACGTTCGCCACACCCTTGACCCAGGTTTTCACACCGGGCAGCAAGGTATAGCGTGGCTCATGGAGTATTTCGCCGACCTCTCCCATCGGAGCAACGAACAGTCGCCCCCCCATCCGAAAACCGATACCAGCCCAGGTCTGAATGGCTTCCTGCTGCGAAGGCAGTCCGGCGGCCATTGCGCGACAACGAGCATCAATCTCTAGGAGTCGCTGAAACGGCGTAGGCGTATCCGACATTACTGGCAACATCCCTTGTTCGAATTGCAAACCGCCGACTAACCGGCGAGTACCGCGTTCAGGGTCTTCAGCAGTGTCGCTTCATCTACCGGTTTGGTCAGATAATCCTTGGCGCCTTGACGCTTGCCCCAGACCTTATCGGTTTCCTGATCCTTGGTCGTCACAATGATCACCGGAATGTGACTGGTTTCAGCATCTTTGGTCAGTTGGCGAGTAGCCTGAAAGCCATTCAGGCCAGGCATGACGATGTCCATCAGAACCGCATCGGGTTTTTCCTGACGAGCGAGCGCTACGCCATCGGCGCCGTTTTCGGCCTTCAGAACGACATGACCATGCTTCTCCAGCATGGCCGTCAACTTGTACATCTCGGTCGGCGAGTCATCAACAATCAGAACGCGAGCCATGATTTCTCCACGGAAAGGCTTCAGCGGCACACAGGGCCGAACTTCAGGATACTTGCTCTATCGGTGCGAAATCAGGCACGTGAGCCTTGATAGCACCGAGCAACTCTTCTTTGCTGAAAGGCTTGGTGAGGTATTGGTCCGACCCCACAATCCGCCCTTTGGCCTTGTCGAACAGGCCATCTTTGGAAGACAGCATGATTACCGGCGTGGACTTGAACGAACTGTTGTTCTTGATCAGCGCGCAAGTCTGATAACCATCAAGCCGAGGCATCATGATATCGACGAAAATGATGCGTGGGCGGCTATCCGCTATCTTGGCGAGCGCATCGAAGCCATCCACCGCCGTGATCACATCACAACCTACTTTCTTCAGCAGCGTTTCGGCGGTGCGACGAATCGTTTTCGAATCGTCGATCACCATGACCTTCAAGCCCTCGGAGTGCTGTTCCATTTCGCCCTACCATCGCCTCGGTGAGTCGTAGTTTATCGTTATGTCAGTGCGCTAGAGGCCCTGCCATCGATGGGCTGCACCCAATCGCCGGACCTTTTTAGCACACTCCTCAAATGCAAGCCATCCGCCACCGTAGCAGCGGGATTTTCCTTGACCCAACGCACATCCACCGCCAATCTGCGTCGACATTTCAGCCTCGGCAGCCCTGTTCTGCCCCCTCGTTGGAGATCATCACATGACTGTTCGCGTCGGGATCATCATGGACCCAATCGCGCAGATCGCATTCAAGAAGGACAGCTCCCTGGCCATGCTGCTGGCAGCCCAGGCTCGCAGCTGGACGATCTACTATATGGAGCAGCGCGACTTGTACCAGCTAGGCGGCGAAGCGCGCGCCCGCATGCGTCCGCTCAAGGCCTTCAACGATCCCCAGCACTGGTACGAAACCGGCGACGAGCTTGACATCCCTCTCGCTGAACTCGACGTCATCCTGATGCGCAAAGACCCGCCTTTCAACAGCGAGTACGTATACGCGACCTACCTGCTGGAACTCGCTGAACAAGCCGGCACGCTGGTAGTGAACCGACCGCAGAGCCTGCGTGATTGCAACGAGAAGTTCTTCGCTACCCAATTCCCGCAATGCACGCCGCCGACGCTTGTCAGTCGACGGTCCGACATTCTGCGGGAGTTTGCCCGCGAGCAGCGTGACATCATTCTCAAACCACTGGATGAAATGGGCGGCGCCTCGATTTTCCGTCACCGCGAAGGCGACCCCAACCTCTCGGTGATCCTCGAAGTGCTGACTGAACACGGCAACCGCCAGATCATGGCGCAGCGCTACATCCCGGCCATCAAGGACGGCGACAAGCGAATTCTGATGATCGATGGCGAGCCGGTGCCCTACTGTCTGGCTCGCATTCCGGCAGCCGGCGAAACCCGCGGCAATCTCGCCGCTGGCGGGCGCGGCGTCGCACAACCGCTATCCGACCGCGACCGGGAGATCGCAGCCATCGTCGGGCCAGAGCTGCGCAAGCGCGGGCTGCTGTTCGTCGGGCTGGACGTGATCGGTGACTTCCTTACTGAAATCAACATCACCAGCCCAACCTGCATTCGCGAGATCGACAATGCGTTCGACACCCGTATCGGGGAACGCCTGATGGACGCGATCGCCGGAAAGCTGAAGCGCTAAAAGTTGGAAACTGGAAATGCAGGGGCTGCCAGCTCTTTCCTTCCAGCTTCAAGCTTCTAACCGCTTTTCTATGACCGAGCTATCAGCTTTGAGTTTGAAGCTTGCGGCCTCAAGCTCAAAGTCGGCAGACTGCGCGCACCTCTAGCCGACCGACATTCGATGAACGCCGCTACACGCCAACCCCTCCCTGCCAACACCGGCGTTCGTCCGGCGGATCGTCTCGGCTTCACGATATTTCTCGCAGCCGTACTGCACGCAGCCTTGATCCTTGGCCTTGGCTTCTCCCTGAGCGAACCGAAGCAGATCAGCAAGTCGCTGGAAATCACCCTCTCCACCTTCAAAAGCGAAGAAAAACCCAAGGACGCGGATTTCCTGGCTCAAGATAACCAACAGGGCAGCGGCACCCTGGAACACAAGGCATCTCCGAAAACGACCGAGCAGGCGCCGTTCCAGGACAACCAGGTGCGCAAGGTCACGCCGGCCGCCTCGCCGCCACCAAGCAACCGGAGCGAGGCACCGGAAAAGACCGCCGTATCAACGCGCGCGCCGCAGCCGGACAAGACCCCGACCAAGCCGCAGAAGAACGAGCCGCAACCGCAGGCACAGCCGGCACCGGTCTTTGACAGCTCGCAACTGAGCGCTGAAATCGCCAGCCTCGAGGCAGAGCTCGCCCAGCAGGTCGAGCAATATGCCAAACGGCCGCGCGTCAGCCGCCAGAACAGCGCGGCCACCATGCGTGACATCAGCGCCTGGTATCGCGATGAATGGCGCAAAAAAGTCGAGCGCATCGGCAATCTCAACTACCCCGACGAAGCGCGTCGTCAAAGGATCTACGGTAGTTTGCGCATGCTGGTGGTGGTTGACCGCAACGGTACCGTGCAGGAGCTTCGGGTGCTTGAGTCGTCGGGGCAGGCGGTGCTCGACGAGGCCGCCATGCGCATCGTCAGGCTCGCAGCACCGTTCGCGCCCTTCTCGGGAGAGCTCGCGCAGAAATTCGATCAGGTGGAAATTATCAGAACCTGGCGTTTCGAGCGCGGCGACCGCCTGTCGAGCCAATAAGCCGCAAGCGGCCAGGAGTAGCGACTGGCCCCGAACGGCTGCCAGGCTTCCGCTTTACCTGAAGCTCGCCGCTTGAAGCTTATCGCTGCTTTTTGAAGCTTGAAGCCGCCGCGTCGAAGCCCGAAACTAGCCCGCATGAAAAACGCCAAGACGTCCTATCTCAAGCATCATTTCCTGATTGCCATGCCGCACATGGCGGACCCTAATTTTGCCCAGGCATTGATCTATCTGGTGGAGCACAATCGGGACGGCGCGATGGGCCTCATCATCAATCGCCCAAGCGGATTGAACCTGCTCGACATACTGGAACAGTTGCGCCCGGATGAGCCCGCCGACCCTGCGAGCCAACAGGTAACGGTCTTCTCAGGCGGGCCGGTACAAACTGATAGAGGCTTCGTGCTGCATCCGGCCGATGCTCAGTTTCAAGCTACGCTCGGCCTCGGTCAGCTAGGGGTCACCACCTCCCAGGACGTGCTCTTCTCCATAGCCGACGGTTACGGCCCCAAACAGCATTTCATCGCCCTCGGCTACGCAGGTTGGGAGCCAGGCCAGCTGGAGGCTGAGCTGATCGACAATGCCTGGCTGAGCTGTCCGGCACAACCACACATTCTCTTCGACCTGCCTTACGATCAGCGCCTGAATGCAGCCGCCGCATCGCTGGGTGTCGACCTCGGCCTGCTTAGCACACAGGTGGGCCACGCATGAGCACCCTGCGTCTGTTGCTGGGTTTCGATTACGGTACTAAACAGATCGGCGTCGCGGTCGGCCAGGCCGTTACCGGCCAGGCGCGCGAACTCTGCGTGCTCAAGGCGCAGAATGGCGTGCCCAACTGGTCGCAGATCGAGGCGTTGCTGCGCGAGTGGCAGCCGGACGCGCTGGTGGTGGGCCTGCCGCTGAACATGGATGGCAGCCCCAGCGAAATGAGCGATCGTGCGGAAAAGTTCGCCCGGCGCCTCAATGGCCGCTTCAATCTGCCAGTGCATACCCACGACGAGCGCCTGACGACTTACGAAGCCAAAGGCGAACGCCTGCGCAACGGACAGCAAGGCGGTTATCGCGAGCGTCCTGTCGACGCCCTGGCCGCGGCGCTTTTGCTCGAAGGCTGGCTGGCCGCGCAGCAAACCGCCTGAGCCGCCATCAAGGAGAACCCATGACATTGCCGAACCCCGATCAGCTACTGCCCGAAATGGCCGCAGCGCTGGATCGACACCTCACCAGGCACGGCATAACCGAGCCCCATTTCATCGGCATCCACACTGGCGGCGTCTGGGTTGCTCAGGCGCTTCTAGACCTGCGCGGCCAGCAGGAAGCGCTCGGCGTGCTGGACGTCTCTTTTTATCGCGACGATTTCACCCAGAACGGTCTGCATCCGCAGGTTCGCCCATCGGCGCTGCCATTCGAGATCGAAGGCCAGCACTTGGTGCTGATCGATGACGTGCTGATGAGCGGCCGCACCATTCGCGCCGCGCTCAACGAGCTGTTCGACTACGGCCGGCCCGCCAGCGTCAGCCTGGTTTGCCTGCTGGATCTCGACGCCCGCGAATTGCCTATCCGGCCAGATGTGGTTGGCGCGACGCTATTCTTGGCGCCCGATCAACGGATCAAGCTGCTCGGTCCGTCGCCGCTCGCTCTTGAGCTACAGACCCTCGTTTCCGCCCAATGAGATCTTCGATGACGCCTCTCGACGCCAAGCGCCCGCTACAGCTGAACGATAACGGTCAACTGCGCCATTTTCTGTCGCTGGACGGCCTACCGCGCGAACTGCTGACTGAAATACTCGACACGGCCGACTCCTTTCTCGAAGTCGGCGCCAGGGCGGTCAAGAAGGTTCCGCTGCTGCGCGGCAAGACCGTCTGCAATGTGTTTTTCGAAAACTCCACGCGCACACGCACCACCTTCGAACTGGCGGCCAAACGCCTGTCCGCGGACGTGATCACGCTGAACGTCTCGACCTCGTCGACCAGCAAGGGCGAAACCCTCACCGACACCCTGCGTAATCTTGAAGCCATGGCGGCCGACATGTTCGTCGTGCGCCATGCGGATTCAGGCGCGGCGCACTTCATCGCCGAGCACGTCTGCCCGGATGTTGCGGTCATCAATGGCGGTGACGGGCGCCACGCGCACCCGACCCAGGGCATGCTCGACATGCTCACCATCCGTCGACACAAGGGCGACTTCGAAAAACTCTCCGTAGCGATCGTCGGGGACATCCTGCATTCGCGCGTCGCTCGCTCGAACATGCTGGCATTGAAGACCTTGGGCTGCCCAGACATCCGCGTGATCGGCCCGAAAACCTTACTTCCGGTGGGGCTGGAGCAATACGGCGTCAGCGTTCATCACGACATGAACGAAGGGCTGCGCGACGTCGACGTGGTGGTCATGCTGCGCCTGCAACGCGAGCGCATGCAGGGCGGCCTGCTGCCCAGCGAGGGCGAGTTCTACCGGCTCTACGGGTTGACCACGCAACGCATGGCGCTGGCCAAACCGGACGCCATCGTCATGCATCCGGGGCCGATCAATCGCGGCGTGGAAATCGAATCGGCGGTAGCCGACGGTGCCCAGTCGGTGATTCTCAATCAGGTGACCTACGGCATCGCTATCCGCATGGCGGTACTGTCCATGGCGATGAGCGGCCAAACCGCGCAACGCCAGCTCGAAAACGAATATGCCGCCGAGGAGCAGAACTGATGCCAACCCAGATCCTCGGTGCTCGGCTGATCGACCCTGCCAGCGGTCGCGATGAAATCACCGATATCTACTGTACAGACGGCAAGATCGCTGCCATCGGCCAGGCGCCGGCAGGCTTCGAAGCCGCACATACGATCGACGCCCAAGGGCTGGTAGCCGCCCCCGGCCTCGTCGACCTGTCCGTCGCCCTACGGGAGCCGGGTTACAGCCGTAAGGGGAGCATTGCCAACGAGACACTCGCGGCCACCGCCGGCGGCATCACCAGCCTGTGCTGTCCGCCCGCAACCAAACCGGTATTGGACACCGCCGCCGTGGCCGAGCTTATTCTCGATCGGGCGCGCGAGTCCGGCCACGCCAAGGTCTTTCCGATTGGCGCCCTGACCCGCAACCTGGCCGGCGAACAGCTATCGGAACTGGTCGCGCTGCGCGATGCAGGCTGCGTGGCCTTCGGCAACGGGCTGACCAACTTCACCAGCAATCGCAACCTCAGCCGCGCGCTGGAATATGCGGCGACCTTCGACCTCACCGTCATCATCCATTCCCAGGACAGCGACCTGGCCGAAGGTGGACTGGCGCATGAAGGCCCCAGCGCGGCATTTCTCGGCCTGGCCGGCATCCCCGAAACGGCGGAAACCATTGCGCTGGCCCGCAACCTGTTGCTGGTGGAGCAGTCCGGCGTACGCGCCCACTTCAGCCAGCTCACCACCGCTCGCGGCGCACAGATGATTGCCGATGCCCAGGCGCGCGGCCTGCCGGTCACCGCCGATGTGGCGATGTATCAGTTGATCCTGACCGATGAAGCGTTGCATGGTTTTTCCAGCCTGTACCATGTCCAGCCGCCATTGCGCAGCACGGCCGATCGTGACGGCCTGCGCGAAGCGGTCAGGTCCGGCGTGATCTCAGCCATTTCCAGTCATCACCAACCCCATGAAATAGATGCCAAGCAGGCCCCATTCGGCGAAACCGAGCCCGGCATCAGCAGTGCGGACATCCTTCTGCCACTGGCGCTGACATTGGTGGAAGACGGCCTGCTGGACCTGCCGACTCTGCTCGCCCGCCTGAGCCACGGCCCGGCTAGCGCCCTGCGGCTACCCGCTGGACGCCTGGCTGTCGGCGAGGCAGCGGACCTAGTGCTGTTCGATCCGCACAGCTCGACCCTCGCGGGCGAGGTCTGGTATTCGAAAGGCCGCAACTGCCCCTTCATCGGCCACTGCCTGCCGGGCGCGGTGCGCTACACCCTTGTCGACGGCAGGGTCAGCTATCAGATCTGAAGCCTGAAATCGGAGGCTCGACTTTTTTGTCCAGCCTCCGGTGCGCTTATCGATTCTTTTCTACGTTACGCACCGAGACCTGATCATTCAGCGTCCAGAAATCGTAGAGCACGCCGAGGAAGAACAATCCGCCCGTGCACAGGTAGATGATCCCTGTGATCCATTTGCCCTGATACATCCGGTGCACGCCGAAAACGCCGAGAAAGGTCAGCAGGATCCAGGCAATCGTGTAATCGATCGGTCCCGGCTGAAAGCGCATGTCGGCCTCGCGGTCCATCGAGGGAATCAGGAACAGGTCGATGATCCAGCCGATGAAGAACAGGCCGAGCGTGAAGAACCAGATGGTTCCGGTGACCGGCTTGCCGTAATAGAAGCGGTGGGAACCGAGAAAACCGAATATCCACAGGAGATAGCCGATCAGGGTGCTATGAGTGTTCTGCCGCATCTGAGCCTCGCTGTCTGTTTAGCAGGCCATTGAAGCACCTGCGTTGGCATTGCATGTCGAGCTTATCCGATTCGCTGCACTCGAACCTTCTGCCGAGCGGAGGTTGCCGGATGAAGCGGTCGTGATACTGTATGCACGAACAGTATATTGACGCTCCTTATCATGCAATTGATCGACAAACTCAGCGTTCTGGCTGACGCCGCGAAATACGACGTGTCATGCGCCAGCAGCGGCGCGCCAAAACGCAGCTCGAAAGGCCGCAGCGGGCTTGGCGCCACCGATGGCATGGGCATCTGTCACAGCTTCACCCCCGATGGCCGCTGCGTAGCCTTGCTGAAGATCCTACTGACCAATTTCTGCCTGTACGACTGCCAGTACTGCGTGAACCGCCGTTCCAGCGATGTGCCGCGCGCGCGCTTCACCCCGGAAGAGGTGGTGACGCTGACACTGGATTTCTATCGCCGCAACTGCATCAGCGGCCTGTTCTTGAGCTCCGGCATCATTCGCTCGGCCGACTACACCATGGAGCAGCTGAACCGCGTGGCCAAACTGCTACGCGAAGAACACGAGTTTCGCGGCTACATCCACTTGAAGACCATCCCGGACGCCGATCCGCTGCTGATCGCCGAGGCTGGCCGCTACGCCGACCGGCTCAGCGTCAATATCGAACTTCCTACCGAAAGCAGCCTGATCCGTCTGGCACCGGAAAAACAGGTCGTCTCCATCAAACAGGCGATGCATTCGATCCATCAGGGCGAGACCGAAGCGCAAGCAGAAAAGCGCGCACCGCGCTTCGCCCCGGCCGGGCAAAGCACGCAGATGATCGTCGGCGCCGACGCCACCGACGACAGCACGATTCTCCACACGGCTCAGTCGCTATATGGCGACTTCCGCCTGCGGCGCGTCTATTACTCGGCATTCAGTCCGATTCCGCACAGCCCCAAGACCGTGCCGTTCGAAGCGCCGCCGCTACTGCGCGAACATCGACTGTATCAGGCCGACTTTCTCATGCGCGGTTATGGCTTCCGGGCCGGCGAGCTACTCGCTGGCCCAGGCAATCTGCCGCTGGACATCGACCCCAAGCTCGCGTGGGCGCTGTCCAACCGCGAGCACTTTCCGGTCGATCTGAACCGCGCCGAGCCGTCGCTGATCGCACGTATCCCCGGTATCGGAATACTCAGCGCCAAACGTCTGGTCGCCCTGCGACGGCAAAAACGCATCCGGTTCGAAGATCTGACGCGGCTGCGCTGCTCGCTGGAAAAGGCCAAACCCTTCGTCATCACTCAGGACTACCGGCCGCCGCTGGCCTACCGCGAGTCCGCAGCCTTGCGCCAGCAGCTCAGCGAAGGCCCCCAGCAGATGGCGCTGTGGTGATGCTCCAGGTGCGTTTCGACGGCAGCTTCGATGGCTGGCGCGCCGCTGCCCGCGCCCTGCTTGGCTCGGGCGTCGCACCTCATGACGCCGAATGGCTGAGCGGCGATGCACCAGGCAGTCTGTTCGACTGTTGCGATGCCTCCCCCGAGCCGATCGAGCCCTCACTGCCCATCAAAATTCCGCGGCAATTACTAGATGAGCTGGAAAGCGCCGCCCGCTTTCGCAGCGCCGACCGCTGGAGTCTGCTATATCGCATTCTCTGGCGGGTCGCCAAAGGCGATCAGACAGCCAGGCTCGCCGGCGATGTCGATGGCAGCGAGCTGCATGCGCGGATCAAGGCGGTACGCCGTGAAGCCCACCATATGCATGCCTTTCTCCGCTTCAGTCCACTGAATAGAGAAGGCGTTCCGGACTACGTAGCCTGGTTCGAACCCGCACATGACATTCTGCCCAGCGCGGCGCCGCATTTCGCCGAACGCATGGGCCTGCATTCTTGGCTGATCGCAACGCCTGATGATGCGGTGTTATGGGACGGCCAGAACATGCACTACGCCAGCCCCTGCCCGCCTCACTGGCGGCAGCTGGCGCAAGAGGTACAAGATACCGGCGCCGAGCTGTGGAAGACATATTACGAAAGCACCTTCAACCCCGCGCGGCTGAATCGCGAGGTGATGCAGAGCAATTTGCCGGTGCGCTTCTGGAAGAACCTGCCGGAGGGGCCGCTGATTCCGCTCTTGATGAGCCGCGCCCGCGCCGGTGCGCAACGCGACGGTCAGGCCGAACGTGTTGCCAGCCAGCCGGGCAAGCGTATCGGCCCGCAAAACTAGCTGCGTTGCCAATACATCGTTAAAACAGCCTCGGTTGCGAGCCCAGTCAGACTCGCATTTAGACCACTCCGCGTCTTCGGCTGTTTTGCCTCGTCTTGCCTGCCTCGCTTACGTTTTTGCAACGATTTTTTTAGCGGAAGCTGCGCCCCGGATCGTCGTCGCTGACCTCTAATGTCAGCCCCTGGGAGACGCTACTCAGGTGCTCACCGTCGGTTTCCGAGCCCAGCTTGATCATCAGGCGCAGGTCGTTGGACGAATCGGCATGCAGCAAGGCGTCTTCGTAGGTGATTTCACCTTGCACGTAGAGGTTGTATAGCGCCTGGTCGAAAGTCTGCATGCCAAGGTCGGTCGAGCGTTTCATCAGCGACTTGAGTTCATGGACTTCGCCCTTGCGGATCAGATCGGCGGCCAGCGGGGTGTTGATCAGCACTTCGATGACCGCGCGGCGTCCCTTGCCATCGGGCGTCGGGATCAATTGCTGAGCGACGATGGCTTTCAGGTTCAGCGACAGATCCATCCAGACCTGCTGCTGCCGGTCGGCGGGGAAGAAGTTGATGATCCGGTCCAGCGCCTGGTTGGCGTTGTTGGCGTGCAAGGTCGCCAGGCAAAGGTGCCCGGTCTCGGCGAACGCGACCGCGTAGTCCATGGTCTCGCGGGTCCGCACCTCACCGATGAGAATCACATCGGGCGCCTGTCGCAGGGTGTTCTTCAGCGCTACATCGAAGGAATCGGTGTCGATGCCGACTTCACGCTGGGTGACGATACAGCTCTGATGCTGATGGATGAACTCGATAGGGTCTTCGATGGAGATGATGTGCCCGCTGGAATTCTTGTTGCGGTAACCGATCATTGCCGCCAACGAGGTCGACTTGCCGGTACCGGTCGCACCGACGAACAGCACCAGCCCGCGCTTGGTCATGGCCAGCTTCTTCAGTACGTCCGGCAGTTTGAGATCTTCGAGCGTCGGGATATTGGTCTCGATGCGCCGCAGCACCATGCCGGCGAGATTGCGCTGGTAAAACGCACTGACACGAAAACGGCCGATGCCCCGCGCGCTGATCGCGAAGTTGCACTCGTGGTTTTCGGCGAACTCCCGGCGCTGTTGCTCGTTCATGACCGCGTGGACGGTTTCGCGAGTCATCTCCGGCGACATCGGCGTTTTGTTCACCGACATGATCTTGCCGTTGACCTTCATCGACGGCGGCACACCAGCGGTAATGAACAGATCGGAGCCGCCCTTTTCCACCATCAGGCGCAACAGTTTCTCGAATTCCATCATCGTTCTCGTAGTCTGGCGAAGCCGCGTTGAAGCGAAACGGAGGCGCTGACGATCGCAGCCAGGCCTCCTGCTGAGATTAGAAGTTTTCCGGCTGCTTGGCTTTTTCCTTGGCGCTATCCCGCGAGATCACGCCCTTGGCGAGTAGCCCCTTGAGGCAGGAGTCGAGTGTCTGCATGCCCAACGAGCCGCCGGTCTGGATCGAGGAATACATCTGCGCCACTTTGTCCTCGCGAATCAGGTTACGGATCGCGGGAGTGCCGATCATGATCTCGTGAGCAGCCACTCGCCCGCCGCCGACCTTCTTCAGTAGGGTTTGGGAAATCACAGCCTGCAGAGACTCGGACAACATCGAGCGGACCATGGATTTTTCTTCCGCCGGGAATACATCGACCACACGGTCGATGGTCTTGGCAGCCGAGGTGGTGTGCAGGGTGCCGAACACTAGGTGACCGGTTTCCGCGGCGGTCAGCGCCAGGCGGATGGTTTCCAGGTCGCGCATCTCACCGACGAGGATGATGTCCGGGTCTTCCCGCAGCGCCGAGCGCAGCGCTTCGGAAAAGCCCAGGGTGTCGCGATGCACCTCGCGCTGGTTGACCAGGCACTTCTTCGACTCATGAACGAATTCGATCGGGTCTTCGATAGTGAGAATGTGGTGATATTTGGTGTTGTTCAGGTAGTCGAGCATCGCCGCCAGGGTGGTCGACTTGCCCGAACCGGTAGGGCCGGTCACCAGCACCAGGCCGCGCGGCACATCGGTAATCTTGCGGAAAACCTCGCCCATGCCGAGATCCTCCATGGTCAGGACCTTGGACGGAATGGTCCGGAACACCGCGCCGGCACCGCGGTTCTGGTTGAACGCGTTGACCCGGAAACGCGCCACGCCAGGCACTTCAAAGGAAAAGTCGGTCTCGAGGAACTCTTCGAAATCCTTGCGCTGCTTGTCGTTCATGATGTCGTAGATCAGCGCGTGTACCTGCTTGTGATCCATCGCCGGAAGGTTGATCCGGCGCACATCGCCGTCAACGCGGATCATTGGCGGCAAGCCGGACGAAAGGTGCAGGTCAGACGCACCCTGCTTGGCACTGAAGGCCAGCAGCTCTGTGATATCCATGGGACTCCCCAATTACAAGCAAGCAGGTAGAATGCCGCGCAGACCCTAAGGTGGCAGGCGCAGGTAATGTCCACGATAGAGAGCAATATTGCAAAGGTCACAGCGCGCATCCGTGAGGCGGCGCAAGCTGTAGCGCGCGATCCCGACGAGGTGCGCCTGTTAGCGGTGAGCAAGACGCAATCGGCCGACGCCATTCGCCAGGCTTGCGACGCCGGCGTGCACGATTTCGGCGAGAACTACTTGCAGGAAGCGCTCGAAAAACAGGCCGATCTCTCCAGCCTCCCTCTTGTCTGGCATTTCATTGGCCCCATTCAGTCGAACAAGACCAAGTCGATCGCCGAGCACTTCGACTGGGTTCACTCAGTTGATCGCCTGAAGATCGCCCAGCGCCTATCCGATCAGCGGCCTGCCGAATTGCCGACACTCAACATCTGTCTACAGGTCAACGTCAGCGGCGAGGCCAGCAAAGCGGGCTGCGAGCCGCGGGACGTGCCGGAACTGGCCCGTGCGATTGCCGCGCTGCCTCGTTTGCGCCTGCGCGGTTTGATGGCGATTCCGAAACCGACCGAAGACCCCGCCGAGCAACGCGCCGCGTTCGCCCGCTTGCGTCAGTTGCAAAGCGAACTCGGCCTCGGTCTCGACACACTTTCCATGGGCATGAGCCAGGATCTGGAGGCCGCCGTCGCCGAAGGTGCCACCTGGGTCCGCATCGGCACGGCCCTATTCGGCACCCGCGCTTATCCGTCGCAGACAGCTACGGTCGCCACTCCGCATGATTAAAGGAACTCACGCATGAGCACTCCCCGTATCGCCTTCATTGGCGGCGGCAATATGGCCGCGAGCCTGATCGGTGGGCTGCGAGCCCAAGGCATTCCAGCCAGGTCCATCTGCGCCAGCGATCCCGGTGCAGACAAGCGCGCCGAGCTTGAAACCACACACGGAATCGAGACCTTTGACAACAACGGCCAAGCCGTGGCCAATGCCGATGTTGTGGTACTGGCCGTCAAGCCGCAGGTGATGCAGACCGTCTGCCGGGACTTGGGGGCTCATCTGCAATCAGATCAACTAATCGTTTCGATCGCTGCCGGCATCAACTGCGCAAGCCTTCAGTACTGGCTGGGCGAGCAAGCGCCGCGGGCAATCGTGCGCTGTATGCCGAACACGCCTTCACTGCTGCGTCAGGGTGTCAGCGGGCTCTACGCCAACGCCCAGGTCAGCGACACGCAAAAGCAGCAGGCTGAGCAGTTGCTGTCGGCGGTCGGCGTGGCGCTCTGGCTCGATGAGGAAAGCCTGATCGACGCCGTTACCGCCGTATCCGGCAGTGGACCGGCGTATTTCTTTTTGATGATCGAAGCCATGACGGCGGCTGGCGAACAGCTCGGATTGCCGCGCGCCACTGCCGCTCAACTGACATTGCAGACCGCACTGGGCGCGGCGCGGATGGCCTGTGAGAATGATCTAGAAGCAGCGGAACTACGGCGCCGGGTTACGTCACCGAACGGAACCACCGAAGCGGCGATCAAAGCCTTTCAGGCAGGCGGCTTCGAGACCCTGGTAGAACAGGCGGTAAACGCAGCCGCGCAACGCTCGGCCGAGCTCGCCGAACAATTGGGCAAATAAAGGAATCTTCATGTCGCAACTCTCGCAAGCCCTGATCCTGATAATCCAGACGCTCGGCAGCCTTTACCTGCTGATCGTGCTGCTGCGCTTCATCCTGCAATTGGTCCGTGCCGACTTCTACAACCCGCTGAGTCAGTTCATCGTGCGTGCCACTCACCCTTTGCTACGGCCGTTGCGCCGGGTGATTCCCAGCATCGGCGGGCTCGACCTGTCGTCATTGGTACTGGCAATCATTGTGCAGATACTGCTGATGGCGGCGATCCTGATGATCGCTTACGGCACTATCGGCAATCCGCTGCAGCTGCTGGTCTGGGCCATGATTGGTGTCACCGGCCTGTTCCTCAACATTTTCTTCTACGCGCTGATCATCAGTGTGATTCTGTCTTGGGTTGCGCCCGGCAGCCACAATCCTGGCGCCCAGTTGGTCAGCCAGATATGCGAGCCGGCGCTAGCGCCCTTTCGCCGCCTGCTGCCTAATCTTGGCGGGCTGGATATATCACCGATCTTCGCGTTTCTCGCGATAAAGCTGTTGGATATGTTGGTAATCAACAACCTGGCCATGATGAGCCACATGCCCAACATCCTGCGCTCGCTGATTTAAAAGTTGCTACCGCCCATTCGCATCATGCAGCCTTTGGGCGGTAGTTCACAGCAGCTTGATTGACCCACACAAGGCGACTGGGATAATCGCCCGATTACGCCTATCAGGACCATCACGATCATGGAACGACTCGACCGGCAGGTGGATGCCTATGTCGCCTGGAAACGCGACCTGATTCGTGAAGTCACCCGCTACCGCAGCTGGCTAGCGCATAACCGCCTGACCTCCGACGCGGTCGATGCAAGACTGGAACGCGCGCTGAAGTTGCTGCGCACCGATCACATTACCCTGGCGTTCGTCGGCGAGTTTTCACGCGGCAAGACCGAGCTGATCAACAGCCTATTCTTTTCTAGCTACGGCCAGCGCATTCTGCCTTCGCGGGCCGGCCGCACCACCATGTGCCCCACCGAACTATTCTTCGATCCGCGCGCGGAACGCTCTTATATTCGCCTGCTACCCATCGAATCGCGCCTGGAAGACACCAGCATCGCTCAGCTCAAGCGCGCCCCTCATTTCTGGCGGGACATTCCGCTGGAGCCCGACAATCCGGACAACATGGTCGAAGCCTTCACCCAGGTTGCCGCAACCAAGTCGATGCCGACGGAACAAGCCATTCAGCTCGGCTTTCACCCCGACTCACTGGAGAGCTCGGATATCGTCGGCGAGGTTCTGGTGCCGGCCTGGCGGCATGCCATGGTCAACTTCGATCATCCACTGCTGCGTCAGGGCCTGCGCATTCTCGATACGCCCGGCCTCAACGCGCTGGGTAGCGAGCCGGAACTCACCCTTTCGATGCTGCCGAATGCCCAGGCGGTGATTTTTCTGCTGTCGGCCGATGCCGGCGTTAGCGCCAGTGACATGGATATCTGGCAACAACATATCCGCCAGATCGACGATGGCAACCGGAACCGTCTGTTCGCCGTACTGAACAAGATCGATGTGCTCTGGGACGACGTCTCAGGCGATGCGTTCGTCCAGGCCGCGATTCAACAGATGCAGACCAGCACCGCACAGCAGCTGGGCATCGCTGTCGAAGATGTGCTGCCCCTGTCGGCCAAACAGGCGCTGCTGGCCAAGATCCGTGGCGACCAGGCGCTGCTGGAGCGCAGTCAACTGGCGGCACTGGAACAGCTGCTTTGCGAACGCATCCTGGCACAGAAGGAGCGCCTGCTCGAACAACAAGTGGTGCGCCAGGTTCTGGCTTTGCTGCAGAACAGCCAACACATCCTGACTGAGCGCCTGAACAAGGTGCGCGAGCAGAGTGAGCTGCTCGATAGTCGTCGTCAGGACAGCGGCCAAATGCTGGTGGAGCTAACCGCCCGCACTCGCCACGATCACAATCAGCACCACAAGCGTCTGCTGCAACTGAAAACCAACCAGCGCCTGTTGCAACGCCAAGGTGAACTATTACGTGGGACGGTGCGGGCCGAACGCCTGGAAGAGCATCTGACCCGCCTGCGTCGCAGCCTGACCGGCAGCCTAACCACACTGGGCATCAATCTCAGCATTCTGCACTTCTTCCGCTCAGTCGAGCAGGATCTGGGCGCGCTCGAGAATGAGGCGGTACTGGCGAACAAAATGGTGTCGGCGATTTACCGCCGCCACAACGAAGAGAACCCCTTGCACGGCGTGGACGCGCCGCTGTTCCGCCTTGCACCCTACCAGAAGGAGCTCAAGGGCTTGCAGAACAAGGCCGATCAGTTTCGCCTGCAGCTCAAGACTTTGCTCACTGAGCAGCGCACCCTGACCCGGCGCTTCTTCGCCACCCTGGTGCAGGAGGTAATTGGAATGCATCAGCGTCTGCGCCAGGAAGCCGAGCAGTGGGCCAGCGAAGCCCTGATGCCACTGATGCAGCATTCGCTGGAGCATAAACAGCAACTCGAAGCGCACATGCTGCGCCTTAAGAGCCTGGCGCAGGACAGCCAGCAAAGCAGCCAGCGCGGTCGCCTGTTGGCACGCTACAGTCTTGAGCTGGAAGAGCAACTGGCGCAGGCCGGCGAAATGCTGCGGCTGCTGCGACGCCCGGCGCCGATCCGCCGCCAAGGTAAGGTGGTCAGTCTTACCGGCGCCGTTGTGGGTTAATCTGGCGTTGCGATTTGAGGATGAATTGGCGCGCGCTAACCTTTAGACTTTGCCGCCTTCTTCCAGCACGAGCCAGGGTCGATGCCCACTGCTATTCCAGCCGATTCCGTTGGTCTGGTGAGTCCGAAGGTCGCGCATTTCGCCGAGCCGCTGGCACTCGCCTGTGGCCGCACGCTCAACGACTACCAGCTGATCTACGAAACCTACGGTGAACTGAACGCCGCACGCAGCAATGCCGTGCTGATCTGCCATGCCCTGTCCGGCCATCACCATGCGGCCGGCTTCCACGATATGGAAGAGCGCAAACCGGGCTGGTGGGACAGCTGCATCGGCCCAGGCAAGGCAATCGATACCAACCGCTTCTTCGTGGTCAGCCTGAACAACCTCGGCGGGTGCAACGGCTCGACCGGCCCAAGCAGCATCAATCCGCTGACGGGCAAGCCTTACGGCGCGGACTTCCCGGTAGTCACGGTGGAAGATTGGGTCAACAGCCAGGCGCGACTGGCCGATGTGCTGGGTATCGAACAATGGGCGGCTGTCGTCGGCGGTAGCCTTGGTGGCATGCAGGCGATGCAGTGGACCATGAGCTATCCGGAGCGGATCCGTCACTGCGTGGCCATTGCTTCGGCGCCCAAACTGTCAGCGCAGAACATCGCCTTCAACGAGGTGGCGCGTCAGGCGATTCTGTCCGACCCTGAATTCCATGGCGGGCATTTTCAGGAGCAGAACGTGATTCCCAAGCGCGGGCTGATGCTGGCCCGAATGGTTGGACACATCACGTATCTGTCCGATGACGCCATGGGCACCAAGTTCGGCCGCGGCCTGAAGAGCGAGAAGCTCAACTATGACTTCAACAGCGTCGAATTCCAGGTTGAGAGCTATCTACGCTACCAGGGCGAGGAATTTTCGAGTCGCTTCGATGCAAACACTTATCTGCTGATGACCAAGGCACTGGATTACTTCGACCCTGCCGCGGCCTATGAAGACGATCTGGCCAAAGCCCTGTCGACTGCCAAGGCGGATTTCTGCGTGATCTCCTTCACCACCGATTGGCGTTTTTCGCCGGAGCGCTCGCATGAGATCGTCGACGCACTGATGGCGGCACGCAAGAACGTCTGCTATCTGGAAGTCGACGCCCCCCAGGGCCACGATGCGTTCCTGATCCCGATCCCCCGCTATCTACAAGCCTTTCGCGGTTACATGAACCGCATCGCCGTATAAGGAACCCACATGCGCGCCGATCTGGAAATCATCCAAGACTGGATACCGGCGGGTAGCCGTGTGCTCGACCTCGGTTGCGGCAACGGCGATTTGCTGGCCTGGCTGCGAGACAACAAGCAGGTCAGTGGCTACGGCCTGGAAATCGATCCTGACAACATCGCGGCCTGTATCGAAAAGGGCGTCAATGTCATCGAACAGGACCTCGACAAGGGCCTGGGCAACTTCGCCAGCGACAGCTTCGACATGGTGGTCATGACCCAGGCCCTGCAAGCCGTTCATTACCCCGACCTGCTGATGAAGGAAATGCTGCGCGTGGGTCGCGAATGCATCATCACCTTCCCCAATTTCGGCCACTGGCGCTGCCGCTGGTACCTGGCCAGCATGGGCCGCATGCCGGTCTCGGAGTTCCTGCCGTACACATGGTACAACACGCCCAACATCCACTTCTGCACCTTCGAGGATTTCGAGCGGCTGTGTCAGGAGCGCGGCGCGCGGGTGCTTGAGCGCCTGGCAGTCGACCGCGACCATAAGCATGGCTGGGCGAGCCGTCTGTGGCCGAACCTGATCGGCGAGATTGGTATCTACCGCGTCACCGGACCGAACAGATGACCCGCTTCAATGATGGAGGAAACACCATGAAACGCAGCCTCATCGGCCTTCTGGCGCTGCTGCTGACGATGCCGGCCTGGGCCGAGCGCAAGCACAGCTTTGGCGAGTACGACATCCATCACATCGCCTTCAACTCGGGCTTCCTGCAGCCGGACATCGCGGCGGCGGCCGGCCTGGTGCGCAGCAAAACCCAAGGTGTGGTCAACATCTCGGTGCTCAAGGCCGGCAAGCCGACGGTGGCGCTGGTCAGCGGTACGGTCAAGAACCTCCTGGGCCAGGAGCGGCCACTGACGTTCAAGCAACTCAAGGAAGGTGACGAAGCCATCTACTACCTGGCCCAGTTCCCATTCGACTCGCGCGAGACGCTGCGCTTCGCCCTGACCGTGCAGCCCATGGGGGCCGATCCGGTCAGCTTTACCTTCAACCAAGAATTCTTCCCTGACGAATGATGCCCTTCAAAGAACTGGTGCTGGCCAGCCACAATGCCGGCAAGCTCAAAGAACTCCAGGCCATGCTGGGCGACGCCGTGCGCGTGCACTCGGTAGGGGAATTCAGCGATGTGGAACCGGAAGAAACCGGCCTGTCATTCATCGAGAACGCGATCCTCAAGGCGCGCAACGCCGCGCGCGTGTCCGGCCTGCCGGCACTGGCCGACGATTCCGGGCTGGCGGTCGATCACCTCGGCGGCGCGCCCGGCATCTACTCCGCGCGCTATGCCGACGGCCAGGGCGATGCGGCGAACAATGCAAAATTGTTGGACGCCCTGAAAGAAGTGCCCGATGCCGGGCGCGGCGCACAGTTCGTCTGTGCCTTGGCGCTGGTCAGGCATGCCGACGACCCGCTGCCGATCATCTGCGAAGGCCTCTGGCACGGCCGCATCCTCCATGAAGCGCGTGGCGATCAGGGCTTCGGCTACGACCCGTTGTTCTGGGTGCCCGAACGCGGCTGTTCCAGCGCCGAGCTGACGCCCGCCGACAAGAACCAGCTCAGCCACCGCGCCCGCGCCATGGCGTTGCTCAAAGCGCGGCTGGGGATTGCATGAGCGGAGCTGGAAGCTCAAAGCCGGAAGCTGGAAGCCAACGCACGGATAACTTCCAGCTTCGGGCTTCCGGCTTCGAGCTGCCGCCCTTGGCGGCCTACGTCCATATCCCCTGGTGCGTGCGCAAGTGCCCGTACTGCGACTTCAACTCCCACGCTGCCGGGCCGCAGTTGCCGGAAGATGAATATGTCTCGGCGCTGCTGGCCGACCTCGAGGAGGATTTCGATCAGATCCAGGGCCGCCGGCTTGGCTCGATCTTTTTCGGCGGCGGCACGCCCAGCCTGTTTTCTGCCCAGGCGCTGGGCAGGATTCTCGAAGGGCTGGAGCGTCGCGTCGGCTTTGCCGAGGACATCGAAATTACCCTGGAAGCTAATCCGGGTACCTTCGAGCAGGCCAAGTTTCGCGATTACCGCCGTCTCGGGATCAATCGCCTGTCCATCGGTGTACAAAGCTTCCAGCCCGCCAAGCTGAAGGCCTTGGGCCGCATTCACGACGGCGACGAAGCCATCCGTGCCGCAGACATGGCGCGCGCCGCCGGTTTCGACAACTTCAACCTGGACCTCATGCACGGCCTGCCTGACCAGAGTCTGGAGGATGCACTGAGCGATCTGCGCACCGCCATCGCCCAGCAGCCAACGCACCTGTCCTGGTACCAGCTCACCGTCGAGCCGAACACCGAGTTCTGGAGCAAACCGCCGCAACTGCCCGAGGACGATACCCTCTGGGACATCCAGGAAGCGGGCCAGGCGCTGCTCGCCGAACAGGGCTACGCCCAGTACGAAACCTCGGCCTACGCCCAACCCGGTCGCCAGGCGCGACACAACCTCAACTACTGGACCTTCGGCGACTTCCTCGGCCTCGGCGCGGGTGCCCACGGCAAGATCAGCCAGCCCGACGGGCGAATCCTGCGCAGCTGGAAAACCCGCCTGCCCAAGGACTATCTCGACCCGGCCAAGCGCTTTCGTGCCGGTGAGAAGCAGCTACAAGCCGAGGAATTGCCATTCGAATTCCTGATGAATGTGCTGCGCCTCACCGACGGCGTGCCGGCGCTGTTGTTCACTCAGCGCACCGGTTTGCCACTGGGGCAACTGGCCGATGCCCGCCGCGAAGCCGAAGCTCGTGGCCTGCTGGCCGCCGACCCGCAGCGGTTGGTCGCGACGCCCAAAGGCCAGCTGTTTCTCAACGACCTGCTGCAACTCTTTCTGACCTAAGGACCCCGGATGGATCTCGTACTCGACCTAATCGCCACCCTCTCGCGCTGGAGCCGCGGCCATCTGTTCGATATTTCCTTGGCGATCATGGCTACGCTTTTTGTGCTGTTCGGGCCGGCGCTCAATGCCTGGGTGCAGAAGAACATAGGTGGGCTGAATTTCATCCTGCGTACGTTGGCGTTCGTAGTGTTCTGCGCGGTCGTTTATGGGCTCGGCATCGTCTATCTCAGCCCCTGGCTGGCCAAGGGGTTGGCGCAGTTCAACAATTACACCCTGGCGCCAGTGTTGATTCTGGTGTTGTTCATCATTGGGGTGGTGGCTGATCGAAATTAGGAAGCGCTGCGGGCTCTTCCATGGCCTGCTGCATGGTGCTTCGTCAGATTTATCCAGCTGCCTGAAGCATAGGTTTCGCCCTGCTGGGCGAGTTTCTTTTGGCAATCGCCCGGATGGCCGGCCCCGCCAAAAGAAACCAAAAGGTATTACCCCTCCATCCGGCCCCGGCTACGCCGGGGTTCGTTCGCGCCATCGTCGCTTCAGGGGCCGGCTTACAAGGGCCATCCATGGCCCTTGTAAGCCTCTCGCGGCATCCATACGGCTCGCTCCCTTACGCAACGATGGCGCTCACCCTGCTGAAAGGGCGGTTGGTGTTGCCTGGCAGACCGTGCAGAGGAAAAGCAAAGCGTTTTCAAGAGCCTACAGGCAACTCGGATTTCTTCCCCTTCAGGAAGCCGAACGCAGGCGTTGCGTAGGAGGTCGCAAGGCATCGACGCCAAGCGAGAAACGAAGGGACAGGGGCGTCCCTTCGTGACGTGCATCCAGAGCGGCGCCGGAGTGAGGGAAGTCTGGTCGCAACGCGACCAGACCCGGATGTAGGGGTGGCCTTCTTTTGGTTACTTTTTCTTGGCAAAACAAGAAAAAGTGACGCGCCGTGCAAGGCGCAACCTGCAGTCCCCCGCCGAGGAAAGCGTTGTGGCTCCACACAAGCCCAACGCCGTCAAAACTGCTCTTTTACTAATTACCCCCTCTCCTCAGCGCCGCAGGCGAGAAGTCCCGAGGGCTGAGCCTGACGTCGAAATCGTACATCGGCTCGTTGTTGTCCAATCCGTCTACGAAGTAGTTACCGTCCTTGAAGTGATACAGCGTCTCCAGCGTGCTGGCGAACATTGGCACTTCGTAGTAGCTGATCGGATGACTTTCCTGCAGCCCGATCAACTCGGCATTTTCGTCGAACAGATCCACCGCCAGAATCTGCCAGCTGTCTTCATCGACATAGAACCGGCGCATGTCATACGGATGGCTGAAACCCTTGCGCAGGGTCGCTTCGACGATCCATACGCGATGCTGTTCATAGCGCAGCAGCTCGGGGTTCAGGGTGCGCGCGACCACGATCGAATCGTAAGGGATGCCTTGCTGGTGAACCGCGTAGCTGTTGTACGGCACCAGCATCTCGCGCTTGCCTACCAGCTTCCACTCATAGCGATCCGGCGCGCCATTGAAGGAATCGACCACGTCAGCGGTAGCCAAGCCGCTCGTGTCCGGCTGCAGCGAGTCGTAGGCCAGCGAAGGCAGGCGCCGTACGCGGCGGTCGCTCGGGCTGTAACGCCAGGCCTTGCGGATCGCCAGCACCTGATCCAACGGGTCCTGCACGACCAGCGAGGTGCCGGAGAGCTTCGCAGGCGCGGTGACCCGGTATTTGTAATAGAGCAGCGTGTTGTCCAACTGCGCCTGGTCCATACCCTCGCGGTTGTAGACGTAATAAACGTGCCGATCCCGCTTGATCAGACTTGCCCGGCCGTTGATCACCACGGCCTGGTTATTGATCATGTGGGTTTGTTCGCCCTTGTAATGCACGGCGTGGTTCCAGATCACTTCCATACCGTCTTGCGGTATCGGGAAGGGGATACCAGATACAGCGCCCTTGATGCCGTTGCCGTTGGCGATCAGCTCGGCAGAAACGGCATTGGCACGCGTCTCGTCATAGATACGCTGTGGCGCCGAGGCGCTGCGGCGTGACGGGAACACGCGTAGATGAAAGTCCGGATACCGCTCGACCAGCGCACGGAGGCCTTCCGGCAACAGTGCGGCATATTCGGCGGCATTGCTGCTGTCGACCCGGTAAAGCACCGGATCAGCGGCATAGGGATCAGGATGGTGCATCCCGACGGAGTAGCTGTCGGGCGCCTGGACTCCACCGGTCCAGGCCGGAATCGTGCCGGCGGCATTGGCGGCGCGCTCGGCACCCAGCGGGGTAAGGTCCTGACCCAGACGGGCGGCCTGAGCCTCGTCCACCTTGGCCTGGGCCTGGCTGGCACAGGCCGCCAGCAGCAGAATTCCGAATTTTCTGTACATCGCTTTGCTCCTTGCCGCGCAACGGGTGCGCTGCATGTAACGGCCTCTGCCGGCAGACAGGGCTCTCATTAGGTGTTGGGGGAGATCGAGCCTTCCTGGCCTTGCGTTCTTTTCAGTTCTTCCGTGGCCGTTTGATACGACTCTAGTATTGGCGATCAGCCGATGCGCTCGAACTTGAGATCCCAGACGCCGTGGCCCAGGCGCTCACCGCGGCGCTCGAACTTGGTCGTAGGGCGCTCTTGAGGGCGCTCGACGTATTGCTCGTTTACGGCCTGGTTGCGATAGCTAGGCGCGATACTCATGACCTCGAGCATGTGCTCGGCATAGGCTTGCCAATCGGTTGCCATATGCAATACGCCACCGATCCTCAGTTTCTGCCGTACCAGCTCGGCGAATGCCGGCTGGACAATGCGCCGCTTGTGGTGACGACTCTTGTGCCAGGGATCGGGGAAAAACAGCAGAACCCGGTCCAGGCTCGCGTCGGGCACGCATTCACGCAGCACTTCCAGCGCATCGCAACTGTAGACCCGCACGTTATTCAGGTTTTGTGACAAAAGCCCGTTTAATAGCGCGCCGACACCCGGCGAATGCACCTCGACCCCGATGAAATCCTGCTCAGGCGCCGCCGCAGCCATCTCGAGCGTCGAATGGCCCATGCCGAAGCCGATTTCGAACGTGCGTGGCGCCTGTCGGCCGAAGACCTGGTCGAAATCGCGTAGACCATCGGCCAGCTCCAGACCGAATTGCGGCCAGCCCTGGTCCAGGCCGCGCTGCTGGCCTTCGGTCATGCGACCGGCACGCATCACGAAGCTTTTAATGGTGCGCATGCGCCGTTGGCCGTCGGCCGGGGTAGAAGTGTCACTCATGAACGAACCTGCGGAGAGAAGCCGCGCAGTCGGGCGAGTGCGCGGCGGAATACGGGGAGAATTAGCGGATCAGACCTTCCAGAGGCGAAGAGGCGCTGGCATACAGCTTCTTCGGCATGCGTCCGGCCAGATAGGCAAGACGCCCGGCGTCGATCGCGTACTTCATGGCTTCAGCCATCAGCACCGGATTCTGGGCGTGGGCGATAGCGCTGTTCATTAACACCGCCTCGCAGCCCAGCTCCATGGCGATGGTCGCATCGGACGCCGTGCCGACGCCGGCATCCACCAGCACCGGCACCTTGGCCTCTTCGAGGATGATGCGCAGGTTATAGGGATTGCAGATACCCAGGCCAGTGCCGATCAGCCCCGCCAATGGCATCACCGCGATGCAGCCCATCTCGGCCAGCTGGCGCGCGATGATCGGATCGTCGCTGGTATAAACCATGACGTCGAAACCGTCCTTGACCAGCACTTCGGCGGCCTTGAGGGTTTCGATGACGTTGGGGAACAACGTCTTCTGGTCGGCCAGCACTTCCAGCTTGACTAGCTTGTGGCCGTCGAGCAGCTCGCGGGCCAGGCGGCAGGTACGCACTGCCTCTTCGGCGTCATAGCAGCCGGCGGTGTTCGGGAGAATCGTGTAGCGATCAGGCGAGATAACGTCGAGCAGATTGGGCTCGTCCGGGTTTTGGCCAATATTCGTGCGGCGCACCGCGACGGTGACGATCTCGGCGCCAGACGCCTCGATGGCGGCGCGTGTCTCTTCGAGATCCTTGTATTTGCCGGTGCCCACCAGCAAGCGCGACTGATAGGTGCGGCCTGCGAGCGTAAAGGGTTTGTCGTGCGGAACTGGGCTCATGGGACCATCCTGTTCAGACGTAATGAAGCGAAAAATACGCCGCTGCACGGGCGACGTCCGGGAATATCAATATGGCGGGCTCGTCAGCCGCCACCAATGGCATGCACGACTTCGACCTGATCACCTTCGACCAAGAGAGTTGCGGCATGCTGGCTGCGCGGTACGATGTCTCGATTGAGCTCGACCGCCAGCCGGCGCCCAGTCAGTTCCAGGCGTTGCAGCAGATCGGCCACCGACTGACCGTCAGGGAGCTCGTAGCGCTCGCCGTTCAACTGAATGTGCATAGTGATCGCCACCATAGCCAAGGGGCCCGCATTCTAGCCCGATCGACCCGGCGCACCAAGGCGCCAAGCGCCGCCATTCATCTGCCATCACAAGGCCGTTTTTCAGCCGCGAAGATTCCAGGCCGCAAGCATCAAACAGATCCATCCCGCCAGAAATGCCGTCCCACCGATGGGAGTGATGATGCCCAGCTTACTCATACCCGTCAGAGTCAACAGGTACAAACTGCCGGAGAACAGCAGGACGCCGAGCGAGAATAAACCGCCCGCGGCAGTCAGCAGGCGACTCGGTGCATGCAGGGCGAGCAGCGCAACCCCGAACAACGCCAGGGCATGAATCAGCTGGTAGTGCACGCCGGTTTGGAACACGGCGAGGTAGTCGGCGCCGAGGCGGGACTTCAAGCCATGCGCGGCGAAGGCGCCCAGCGCCACACCGGTCAGTCCAAAAAAGGCGGCAATTAGGAGATAGACGCGAATCATTCGGCAGCTTCCGGTCAGGGTGTATGGCGGTCGCTATAATGCCCGTTCCCTCTGGTTGCGACTATGTCCACATGCTCCGAGCCCTGCTGCGCCGACTCATCAAACTGCTGCTCTGGCTAGCCGCGCTTTCCGTGCTGCTGGTGCTTGCCCTGCGCTGGGTTCCGCCGCCGGTCACCGCGCTCATGATCGAGCGCAAGATCGAATCCTGGAGCAATGGCCAGAGTATCGACCTGCAGCGCACCTGGCGGCCCTGGAACGTACTGCCAGACGATCTGAAGATGGCGGTGATCGCTGCCGAAGATCAGAAATTCGCCGAGCATTGGGGCTTCGATATCGCCGCCATTCGCGCAGCGTTCGCACACAACGAGCGCGGCGGCTCCCTGCGAGGCGCCAGCACGCTGAGTCAGCAGGTGGCCAAGAACCTGTTTCTCTGGTCCGGGCGAAGCTGGGTGCGCAAGGGCTTCGAGGTCTGGTTCACCGGGTGGATCGAGCTGCTGTGGCCGAAACAGCGAATTCTGGAGGTCTACCTGAACAGCGTGGAATGGGGCAACGGCATATTCGGCGCCGAAGCGGCTGCGCAGCACCATTTCGGGACTAGCGCTGCAAATCTCTCGCCCACCCAGGCCAGCCAGCTGGCCGCTGTGCTGCCCAACCCGCGCGAGTGGAACGCCGGCCGTCCCGGTCCGCACGTCCGCCAGCGTGCCGGCTGGATTCGCCAGCAGGTTCGCCAGTTAGGCGGCAGTCACTACCTGAACGGACTGCAAGAATCAGGCGCACGCTGAGATTCGATCATCGTGCAAGGCGTCACCGAGCTCGGCTGACGGAGTGTTATGGCAGGGCGCCATCGCAACGAGTAATCTGCAGCCAACATGTTGCGAGATGCAGGGGGAAGGCTGTCAGGTAGACGGCCCCATGCAGTAACCTCTCGCTCGATTCGCCCCTGAACGCATGGCAGCGACAGCATGAGCGCAACCGGATACAGCACGCCCCTCGACGGGGTGCGGCAATTTTTCAATTGGCGAAACAGCGTTGCCTGGCTCGTTCTGGTATTCACGCTGCTCGTGCAATTGGTCATCCTGCAGCATCTGCGCAGCAACGAAACGAGCGCGGCCATCACCCAGTTCGAGTTTCTGGTGGAGAAAACAACCGAAGCCATCGGCAAGCGGCTGATCAACCATGAGCAGATCCTGCTGGGTGCCGTCGCCCTGTTCGACACCAGCGGCGATGTTTCACGCGAGCAGTGGCGCCTTTATAACGAACATCTGCAACTGGCCAAGCGTTATCCCGGCATCCAGGGAGTAGGCTTCGCCAAGGCGGTGCTGCCGGAGCAGCGGACCGCCCATATAGAGAGCGTTCGCAAGGAAGGCTTCGCCGATTACGACATTCATCCTCCTGGCGAACGCCCGCTTTATACACCCATCGTTTATCTCGAGCCGTTCGCTGACCGCAACCTCGCCGCATTCGGCTATGACATGTTTGCCGAACCGGTACGCTGGCAAGCCATGTCGACAGCCGCCGAAACCGGGCAGACGCGCCTCACCGGCAAGGTCAAGCTGCGGCAGGAGACCCATGGCGAGGTGCAAGCCGGGGTACTGATGTATGTCCCGGTGTACCGTCAGGGTATCCCCATCGATTCGCCGGAACAGCGGATGCAGGCGCTGCGCGGGTTCGTCTACAGCCCCTATCGGATGGACGACCTGATGCGCGGAATCCTCGGCGTGGCCGATCCGAATATCAGCCTGCGCATCTACGCCGGTCCGCAAGAGCAGGCCGAACAGCTCATCTTTGCCAGCCGCAATCAGCCGCGTGCCGAAGCCCCACGATACAGCCAGACCCTGCGGCTAGACCTGTATGGGCAAACCTGGACCCTGAACCTGCAAAGCCTGCCGGAGTTCGATGCCTTCTTCCATGGCAACGACGGGTTGGTGATCGGCCTCGGTCTCGGCTTCAGCATGCTGCTGTTCCTTCTCACCTCCTCGCTATCGCTTAGACGCAGCCGTGCCGAGGCGCTGGCCCAGCAGATGACCGAGCATATCCGGGAGAACAAACGCGCCCTTCAACTAAGCGAAGAGCGCTTGAGCCTTGCCCTCAAAGGCAGCAACGACGGGCTCTGGGATCTGAATCTGGAAGCCGATACCTTCTATGCCTCGCCACGCGCCTGGCACATGCTCGGATATCGTCCCGGTGACCTGCATTCGGATCTGAAGCTCTGGGAAAGGGTCATGGCGCCCGACGACCTGCTTCCGGCAAAAAAACAGCTGGCGCAGACCATGCTCTCGGCAGTCGATCACTTCACGACCGAGCTGCGTTTCCAGCACAAGAGCGGCAAGCTGGTTCCGGCCCTGATCCGAGGCTACATCCAACGCGACCGAAACGGGCAGCCGCTGCGCATCAGCGGCACCAGCATGGACCTGACCGAACACAAACGCATCGAGCAGATGAAGGACGAGTTCGTCTCGACCGTCAGCCACGAGCTGCGCACCCCATTGACCTCTATCAGCGGCGCCCTGGGCCTGGTGACCGGCGGCGCCGTGGGCGACGTTCCGCCGGGCATGGAGCAGATGCTCGAGATCGCTCATCGCAACAGTTTGCGCCTGGGTCATCTGATCAACGATCTGCTGGACATGGAAAAGATCACGGCAGGCAAAATGGCCTTCGACATGCGCGAGCACTCGCTGTGCCGGCTGCTGGAAGAGGCCCTGGCCAGCAACCAGGCCTTTGCCACTCATTTCGGCGTGAACTGCGTATTACGCGATGCCCCTCAGATCAACGTCCGGGTCGATGGGCTGCGTCTGCAACAGGTGCTGACGAACTTCCTGTCGAACGCGATCAAATACACCCCGGAAGGCGGCGAAGTAACCCTGCACTGCAATCTGACCGAAACCGGCCAGGTTCGTGTCAACGTCACGGATCAGGGGCCGGGCATCCCGCCGGGCTTCCAGAACCGCGTGTTCGAAAAATTTGCCCAAGCGGACGCCTCCGACAGCCGCCAGCAAGGCGGCACAGGCCTGGGACTCGCCATTACCAAAGAGTTTATCGAGCGCATGGGCGGCCGGGTCGGCTTCGATACTGAACAGGATCTCGGCACGACCTTCTGGTGCGAATTGCCGATACTCGAATCGACCACATCTACAGTGGATCAGGGCCAACCACGTCTGCTGGTAATCGAAGACGAACCGGACACCGGCCGACTGCTGCATCTGATGCTGCGGGATGCCGGTTACGCGGTTGATCGGGTGCAGAGTCTGCATACAGCACGAAGCAAACTCGCCAGTGTTCGCTATGAGGCAATGACCCTCGACTGGCATCTGCCCGATGGGAGCGGGCGCGAGCTGATCGACGAGGTTCGCGCCAATCCCGACACGCAGGATCTTCCGATCATCGTGATAACGGCGGCCAGCCGGTTCGAGCAGAGCGATACAGATACCGGCATCACCTGGCTACACAAACCCATCAGCGCGGCGCAGCTGCTGATTGCGGTTACCGACAGCCTGGAGCGCTCGCAACATCGCCCATGAGCCGCGTCAAGGACATGCAAGTACCGGTTCGACAGATATAAAAAAGGCGCTGCAGTTGCAGCGCCTCGGGAGCAGCCATGTGATCAAGCCTGAATGGAACCCTTGAGCTTGTTCATCGCGTTCTTCTCCAGCTGGCGAATGCGCTCGGCAGAGACGCTGTACTTGGCCGCCAGATCATGCAGGGTGGCCTTCTCTTCGCTCAGCCAGCGTTGTTGCAGAATGTCGCGGCTGCGCTCATCCAGGGTTTCCAGCGCCTCGTGCAGGCTGGAATTGGAACTGTCGCTCCAGTCGGCATCCTCGAGCTGACGCGCCGGATCGTAACGATGATCTTCGAGATAATGCGCTGGCGACTGATAGGCACTGTCGTCATCAGCATCGGCTGACGGATCGAATGCCATGTCGTGACCTGTAAGGCGACTCTCCATCTCCCGCACTTCGCGCGCTTCGACACCGAGGCTATCGGCAACCCGCTCGACTTCCTCGTTGCTCAGCCATGCCAGGCGCTTCTTCTGACTACGCAGATTGAAGAACAGCTTGCGCTGCGCCTTGGTGGTAGCGACCTTGACGATGCGCCAGTTGCGCAGAATGAATTCGTGAATCTCGGCCTTGATCCAGTGCACCGCAAAGGACACCAGGCGCACACCCATTTCCGGGTTGAAACGCTTGACCGCTTTCATCAGGCCGACATTGCCTTCCTGGATCAGGTCGGACTGGGCCAGCCCATAGCCGGAATAGCTACGGGCGATATGAACGACGAATCGCAGGTGGGCAAGCACCATCTGACGTGCGGCCTCGAGATCCTGATGGTAGAACAGGCGCTCTGCCAGGTCGCGTTCCTGCTCGACCGTAAGCAGCGGAATGCTGTTGACCGTCTGCACGTAGGCCTCGAGATTGCCTCCCGGGACCAGGGCTTGAACAGGTTGCAGATTAGTAGTCATGCAGATCCTCCAATAATGAAGCTGCAGCAGTTTAGCACTGCCGGGTCAGACTGCAAGCCTATGGAAAAGTTCCCTTACAGGCACTTAAAATCGTTATAGATCAACGAGTTGTCAGCGTGGCGCAAGTTCACTCAAATGCCGCGCCACCGCCAACCAGGCCCCGATGTAGCCCAGCAGCAACGCGCCAAGCACCAGCGATAGACCATCTTCGACCGGCACCCCGGCCAGACCGAAATCGCTGCCATACAGGCCGGCCAATCCCACTACCGCCTCGTTCAGCCAGCCCAGCCCGTACGCCAGCAGCAGCCAGGCGATCAGCCCGGCGCCCAAACCGTACAAGGCCCCCATATAGAGAAACGGGCGCCGTACGTAACCGTCGGTTCCGCCGACCAGCTTGACCACTTCGATCTCGGTGCGGCGGTTTTCGATATGCAGGCGAATGGTGTTGCCGATCACCAGCAGCAGAGTGGCAATCAGCAGCAACGTCAGGCCGAAGACGAAACGGTCGCCCAGCTTCAGAATGGCCGTCAGGCGCTCGACCCAGAGCAAGTCCAGCTGCGCCTGCTCGACGCCTGGCAGTTCCGCCAGACGCTGACGCAACGCTTCGAGATTGTCGCGATCGATCTCGCTGGGCGTTACCAGAATCACGCCGGGCAGCGGATTTTCCGGTAGTTCACGTAGCGCCTCGCCGAGACCCGAAAGCTGCTGGAATTCCTCCAACGCCTGCTCACGGCTGATCCAGCTGGCTTCCGACACGTCCGGCATCGTCAGGATCTCTTCGCGCAACGCGCTTCCTTCTTGCGCGTCCACGTCCAGTTGCATGAACAGCGAAATCTGCGCCGCCCGCTGCCATGACCCGCCGAGCCGCTCGACGTTGTCCAGCAACAGCGCCAGCCCCATGGGCAGGCTCAGCGCGACGGCCATGACCAGACAGGTGAAGAAACTTCCAATCGGTTGCTTGATCAGCCTGCCGACGCTGTCGACCATGCTGGCGCGATGGCTTTCCAGCCAGGCGTGGAACAGCGTTTTGAAATCCGGCTCGTCATCTCTCGGCTGCTCGGGCTTGCTCCGCACGCCACCGGCGCGTTCGGCCGGGTTCGGATTGTTCTCGGGTGCGCTCATCGGGCGGCCTCCCCATCGCCGATCAGGCGGCCACGCTGCAGGGTGAGCATGCGATGGCGCATGCGGGCGATCAGCGCCAGGTCGTGACTGGCGATCAACACGGTGGTGCCGAGTTTGTTGATATCTTCGAACACGCCCATGATTTCCGCCGCCAGGCGCGGGTCGAGGTTACCGGTGGGCTCGTCAGCCAGCAGCAGCGCCGGGCGGTGTACAACGGCGCGGGCGATGCCGACACGTTGTTGCTGGCCGGTGGATAGGTCCGATGGATATTGCAACGCCTTGTCCTTCAGGCTGACCCGCTCTAGCGCAGTCATTACCCTCTGGCCGATCTCGCGCTTGTTTAGGCCGAGAATCTGCAGCGGCAGCGCAGCGTTGTCGAACACGGTGCGGTCGAACAGCAGCTGGTGGTTCTGGAACACCACGCCGATCTGCCGGCGCAGAAAAGGAATCTGCGCATTGCTGATGCGCGACAGGTCCTGCCCAGCCAGCAGCAGCTTGCCGCTGGTGGGTCGTTCCATCGCCAGCAGCAGGCGCAGCAGGGTGCTCTTGCCGGCGCCGGAATGGCCGGTGACGAACAGGAACTCGCCGCGCTGCACCTGAAAGGACAGTTCGTGCAGCCCGACATGACCGTTGGAATAGCGCTTGCCGACTTGGTCAAAACGGATCATGACGGCGGATTACCTGCGCTCGCTCCCTTCTCGGCGAACAGCGCACTGACGAAGGCATCCGCCTCGAAGGCGCGCAGGTCGTCGATGCCCTCACCCACCCCGATATAGCGAATCGGCGTGCCGAACTGCTTGGCCAGCGCGAAGATCACCCCGCCCTTGGCGGTGCCGTCGAGCTTGGTCAGCACCAGCCCGGTGAGCTCCACCGCCTGATTGAACTGCTTGGTCTGGTTGATGGCGTTCTGGCCGGTGCCGGCGTCGAGCACCAGCAGCACTTCGTGCGGCGCCGTCTCGTCCAGCTTGCCCATGACCCGACGGACCTTCTTCAGCTCCTCCATCAGGTTGTCCTTGGTGTGCAGGCGGCCGGCGGTGTCGGCGATCAGCACATCGACGCCACGGGCCTTGGCGGCCTGCACGGCATCGAAGATCACCGAGGCGGAATCGGCGCCGGTGTGCTGGGCGATCACCGCGATGTTGTTACGCTCGCCCCAGATCTGCAGCTGCTCCACGGCGGCGGCACGGAAGGTGTCGCCAGCGGCGAGCATGACCTTCTTGCCTTCGAGCTGCAGCTTCTTGGCCAGCTTGCCGATGGTGGTGGTCTTGCCGACGCCATTGACGCCGACCACCAGAATCACGAACGGCTGCTTGCCGGGCTCGATCCGCAGCGGCTGCTCGACCGGCTTGAGCAGGCCGGCCAGCTCTTCCTGCAACGCCTTGTACAGCGCGCCGCTGTCGGCCAGCTCCTTGCGCGAGACGCGACGGGAGAGGTTCTGCATGATCGCCGTGGTGGCCTCGACGCCGACGTCGGCGGTCAGCAGGCGGGTTTCCAGTTCGTCCAGCAGATCGTCATCGATGGCCTTCTTGCCCAGGAACAGGCTGGCCATGCCTTCGCCGATACTGGCGCTGGTCTTGGACAGACCCTGCTTGAGGCGGGCGAAGAAGCCCAGCTTGGCCGGTACTTCTTCCGCAACGGGAACCGGTACCGGCTCAACGGCGATTTCAGCGAGCGCCGGGGCTTCCGGCACATCCATGGATTCATCGAGTTGCGCTACCGGCTCGGGTTCGGGCTGAGGCGCGACTTCCGGCTTGATTTCCGGTTCGGCTGCGGGCTCGGGCTGCTCGGCCTCGACCTGCTGCTCTTTGGCCTGCTCATCGGGTTCATCGGCGAACGGCTGGCTGTCTTCCAGCGGCTCGGATGGAGGCGGTTCGGCTGCTGGGGTCTGCGGCTTCTTGCGCAACCAGCCGAACAGGCCTTTCTTCTCGCCGGCCTCGGCCGGCGCCTTCTTATCGTCGTTGGAACCAAACATGGAGAAGATTTTCTCAAGAGGGCGAAACGCCGGCGGCCACGCCACCGGCCAGACGGGGGCTATCCTAGCACCGCGCAACCGACTGCGCTAAGCGTGGCCATCGGACCTGGAACATCACGACGCAGTTCGAATCCCCTGACACTTTGCCCCGACCACGACGCCCCAGTACCATGCCCCGCGTGTTCTCGCCTGCCAGCGCCACCCGGCGGGATTCATTCCTGAACGAGTCTTTCACTATGTCTCCGATGCTACGACGCGCCGCCGCTCTGCTACTTGCCGCTCTGTACTTGCCGCTGGTCACCGCAGCCGACGCTCAGCCAACCCATGAATTCTTTCTAGATAACGGTCTCAAAGTGATCGTCCGCGAGGATCACCGCGCCCCCGTGGTGGTGTCCCAGCTCTGGTACAAGGTCGGCTCCAGCTACGAGTCACCCGGGCAGACCGGCCTTTCCCACGCGCTGGAACACATGATGTTCAAGGGCAGCCGCAAGCTCGGCGCTGGCGAGGCGTCACGCATCCTGCGCGAGCTCGGCGCCGAGGAAAACGCCTTTACCAGCGACGACTACACCGCCTATTACCAGGTGCTGGCACGCGATCGCCT
Source organism: Pseudomonas sp. IC_126 (assembly GCF_004331835.1). Taxonomy (NCBI): domain Bacteria; kingdom Pseudomonadati; phylum Pseudomonadota; class Gammaproteobacteria; order Pseudomonadales; family Pseudomonadaceae; genus Pseudomonas; species Pseudomonas sp. IC_126. Next base: position 584,354 of record NZ_SJSS01000002.1, on the reverse strand, counting down.
GGCGGTGGCCTTCGAGCTTGAGGCCGACCGCCTGGCCAGCCTCAAGCTGCCGGCCGACGAATTCGCTCGCGAGATCGAGGTAATCAAGGAAGAACGCCGGCTGCGCACCGACGACAAGCCCAGCTCGCTCGCCTACGAGCGCTTCAAGGCCATGGCCTACCCCGCCAGCGGCTACCACACGCCGACCATCGGCTGGATGGACGACCTCGAACGCATGACCGTAGAGGAACTGCGCGCCTGGTACGAGGCCTGGTACGCCCCCAATAACGCCACCCTGGTGGTGGTCGGCGACGTGACGGCTGATGAGGTGCGCACGCTGGCCGAGCGTTATTTCGGCCCGATCGAGAAGCGCCCCATCCCCAGCGCCAAGCGTCCGCTGGAACTGGACGAACCCGGCGAACGCCGCCTGACCCTGCACCTCAACACCCAGGTGCCGAGCCTGATGATGGCTTTCAACACGGCCAGCCTGGCGACCGAAACAGATAACCCGCGGCAGATCCATGCGCTACGCCTGATCACCGCACTGCTCGATGGCGGTTACAGTGCCCGCCTGCCGAGGCAGCTGGAGCGCGGCGAGGAACTGGTGAGCAGCGCCTCGGCCTGGTACAACGCACACGCTCGCGGCGACAGCCTGTTCGTGCTCAGCGCCGCGCCCAACGTGCAAAAGGGCCGCACCCTCGAAGAGGTGGAGGCGGGCCTCTGGCAGCAGCTCGAACAGCTCAAGCAGACCGCCCCCACGACAGAAGAGCTCGAGCGAGTCCGCGCCCAGGTCATTGCCGGCCTGGTCTACGAGCGCGACTCCATCACCCAGCAGGCCACTACCATCGGCATGCTGGAGACCGTGGGCCTGTCCTGGCGCCTGATGGACGAGGAGCTCAGCGCCTTGGAGGCGGTGACGCCGGAAGATATCCAGCATGCCGCCCGCACCTATTTCACCCGCTCGCGCCTGAGCGTCGCCCATGTTCTGCCCAAGGAGACCCGCGATGAGTGATCGCACCCTATTGCGTCGCGGCCTGCTCGGCCTGGTCCTGCTCGGCACCCTGGGGCTGGCCGCCTGCGGCAGCGAAACCGGCGATACCGCTGCGGTCATCCCCCCGGCGAAGAACGTCGCGACACCCGCCGAATCCGGCCAGGCCATCGCCAAGGCCGAGCAGGACGAAACCCGCCTGGAGTCGCTTGCCGAACTGGGCGACCAGCCCTTGCCCCGTCGCGAGTTGGATATCCAGAGCTGGCAGACCGAAGGCGGCGCCAAGGTGCTGTTCGTCGAAGCCCGTCAGCTACCGATGTTCGACCTGCGCCTGACCTTCGCCGCCGGCAGCAGCCAGGACGGCGCCACACCCGGCCTGGCGATGTTGACCAACGCCATGCTCAACGAAGGCATCAAGGGCAAGGATGTCACCGCCATTGCCGAAGGCTTCGAGGATCTGGGCGCCGACTTCGGCAACGGCTCCTACCGTGACATGGCGATCGCCAGCCTGCGCAGCCTGAGTGCAGCGGGCAAACGCCAACCAGCGCTGGAACTGTTCAGCCAGGTGGTCGGCCAGCCGACCTTCCCAGAGGATGCGCTGCAACGCATCAAGAACCAGATCCTGACCGGCTTCGAGTTCCAGAAGCAGAACCCCGGCAAGCTGGCCAGTCTGGAGCTGTTCGAGCAGCTGTACCAAGACCATCCCTACGCACACCCCAGCGAAGGCACGCCTGAATCCATTCCCGGCATCGACACCCCGCAGCTGCGCGACTTCCACGCCAGGGCCTACACCGCCGGCAATGTGGTGATCGCGCTGGTCGGCGACCTCAGCCGCGAAGAGGCCGAGGCGATCGCCGCGCAGGTGTCTGCCGCCCTGCCCCAAGGCGCCGCGTTGCCGCCACCGCCCACGCCGCAGCAGCCCGCAGCCACGCACGAGCACATCGACTTTCCGTCCAACCAGACCCACCTGCTGCTGGCGCAACTCGGCATCCCACGTGGCCATCCGGACTACGCTGCGCTCTATCTGGGCAACCAGATTCTTGGCGGCGGCGGCTTCGGTACCCGGCTGATGGAAGAAGTACGTGAAAAGCGCGGCCTGACCTACGGCGTCTATTCGGGCTTCAGTCCCATGCAGACCAACGGCCCTTTCATGATCAACCTGCAGACCCGCGCCGAACTGGCCGATGGCACGCTGCAGCTGGTGCAGCGACTGGTCGCGCAGTTCCTCGAAGATGGCCCGACCCAAGCCGAGCTGGAGCGCAGCAAGCGCGAGATCGCCGGCAGCTTTCCGTTGTCTACCGCCAGCAACGCCGACATCGTTGGCCAGCTGGGCAGCATTGGCTTCTACGACCTGCCGCTGACCTATCTCGAAGACTTCATGCAACAGGTCCAGGCGCTGTCGGTCGAAGAGGTCAGAACAGCGATGAACGAACACCTCGACGCGGACGGTTTCGTCATCGTCACGGCGGGCCCGGAGGTGGAGCAGAAACCATTGCCGCCACCTAGCGACAAGCCCCTCGAGCAACCCAGCAGCGTTCCGGAGCATTGATGGCCAACCCACCCATTCGCCCGTCCGCCCATGGCGGCCAGGGCCAGCTGCGCATCATCGGCGGCGAATGGCGCAGCCGGCGCTTCGGTTTTCCCGACGCCGAAGGCCTGCGCCCGACGCCGGATCGGGTGCGCGAAACGCTGTTCAACTGGCTCGCGCCTTATATGTCCGGTGCCCGCGTGCTCGATCCGTTCACCGGCAGCGGCGCGCTCTATCTCGAAGCCTTGTCGCGCGGCGCCAGCATGGCGCTGGCGCTGGACGTGAATGCCAACGCCATCGCCAGCCTGCGCAAGCATCTGGATACGCTCAAGTGTGGCCAGGGCCAGTTGCTGCAGAGCGATGCCTTGCGCTATCTGGAAACCCAGTCGCCAACGCCCTTCGACCTGGTGTTCCTCGACCCGCCGTTCAACAAGAACCTGCTGCAACCGACGTGCGAGCTGCTGGAAAACAAAGGTTGGCTAGCCGACCACGCCTGGGTCTATACCGAAAGCGAAGCCGTGCCATCGAGCCTCGGCCTGCCCGGCAACTGGCGGCTGCACCGGGAAAAGAAGGCCGGCACGGTGCATTACGCGCTATGGGAGCGCAACGCCTGAACTGGCTGATCGTTATCTCCACCTGTCGCACCCGAGCATGACCACCACGCACCCGCACACCCGCTGCTGTACCGCCAGCGACGAAACCTTTACGCCGGCCCGGTGGCTGCCGGGCGGTCATCTGCAAACGCTATGGAACCCCTGTTGCCGTCGCGCCACCAAACTATCCCGCCAGCGCGAGCGCCTGTGGTTGGCCGATGGCGACTTCATCGACCTCGACTGGCATGGCCCGCACGATCCGACGGCGCCTCTGGTGCTGATCCTGCACGGCCTGACCGGCTCGTCCAACTCGCACTATGTGCTGGGCCTGCAACGGCAACTGGCCGAGCGGAACTGGGCCAGCGTCGCCGTCAACTGGCGCGGCTGTTCCGGCGAACCGAACCTGCTGCCGCGCGCCTATCACTCCGGCGCCAGCGACGACCTGACCGAAGTCGTCGCCCATCTGCAGGCCATACGGCCACTGGCGCCGCTCCATGCGGTCGGCTATTCATTGGGCGGTAATGTGCTGCTCAAGTATCTCGGCGAAACCGGAAGCACGACGCCGCTGCACAAAGCCGTGGCGGTTTCGGTGCCGTTCCGGCTGGACCAGTGCGCCGACCGCATCGGCATCGGCTTTTCGCGCGTGTACCAGGCGCATTTCATGCGTGAGATGGTGGCGTATGTGAAGGACAAACAGCGCCTTTTTACCAGCCTAGGCAACGCCGAACATCTATCGACACTCCAACGCCTCGGCTCGTTGCGAGGCATGCGCACCTTCTGGGATTTCGACGGCCGCTTCACTGCGCCGTTGCACGGCTATAGCGATGCCAGCGACTACTACCGGCGCGCTTCGAGCCGCTACTTTTTACCCGACATCAGCATCCCGACCCTGCTGATCCAGGCCGAGGACGACCCCTTCGTGTTCCGTCACAGCGTGCCCGAGCCGGCCGAACTCTCGGCCACCACCACGCTGGAGCTGCACCGCAGCGGCGGCCACGTCGGCTTCGTCGAAGGCTCGCCGACCAGGCCGCGCTACTACCTGGAGCGGCGGATACCGGGATGGCTGTCCGGCTGTTGATCAACTGACAGGGGACGCCCCATCCGTTAGTTGTCAGTCTTACAACCGCCGCCGGCAAGCTGCGCAAGCAGATACAGGGAAGCCGAATAGTAGTCTTCCGTGCCTACCGGAGATGCAGGCGCGGGCGCGCCTGTCAGATAAGCATGAATGGCTGCCACGCCCGTGGATATCGGATACGGCGCAACCGACCCATCGTCAAGGTTTATCCATGCCGGTGGCCGCTGTTTGCCTTCGCTGCGCCAGAAGCGGTCGAACGGCTTGAGCAGGTCGGGTTCCTTCGCATCGACGCCGCCCCAGCGGTAGTACAGCGGGATTCGCACCGCATCGAAACTGAAACGCTCAGGCCAACCACCGGCTGGATACGGACGGCCGCGATCCGGCAATAGCAGCCAATCCGGCGGCAGGTCGTACTTTCCGAACCGCGCCAGCTTGAGCAGGCGCGGCGCATCGCTCAACAAGTCTTTCCAAGGCCCTTGATGGTCGACGCGGTCGAATTCGACGAACGCCGGGATGACCAGATAGGAAAGGTTGATGACCGTTCCAGCCGGCTGATCGAACCCCTCGATTCCGGCCAATAGCGTGGTGTAACCCTGAATGCGCCTGACCAATCGCTGGGTAATCGCATCACGGATTTCACCTGACTTCAGCAGTAGCTCGGCATCCCCCCAGCGCTGGCCAGCGCGCAGCAACGCCCAGGCGATCAGCACATCGCCATCGCTCGCGTCGTTGAGATCCGCAATCGGCGGCGCCCCGGCCGGATCGTAACGCCACGAAAAAAGCGCAACGTCCTGGCGGCGAAGCGTCGTATCGGTCCAGCGCCAGAGCCTGTCGAAAGCTTCCCGGTCGCCTGCGGCAACGGCAAACAACATGCCCCAGCCTTGGCCTTCGGAGTGGCTGATATTGCCGTTACCGGTATCCTGAATGCGCCCGTCGGAAGCCATGAAGCGTTGGCGGTACTGATCCCAGTCCGCCGGGCAGAGCTTTTCTGGCGCGCCATAAGCCAGGGAGCTACACAGGCTGATGCCAAGCAACAGGACCACAATCCAGCTTCTAGGCGCCATGGCAGCGGAACACCAACGCCATTTCGACCTGTTCCGTACAGCTGACCCTCAACGGCGCACCTTCACCGAGCACCACCAGCCAGGCCTCATACAAGCCTTCCAGCAACGCCGCCATCGCTGCTTGCCATTGGCTGGAGCCGCCGCCCGCACCGGGATAGGCGCCGTGGGTCAGCGTCAGGCTTCTTCCATCGGTGGTCAGGGTTACCCAGCCCCAGTCCATGCCGAGCCATTGGTTGTTGATAGCCTCTTCGAGTGCTTCGAGCGTGCTCGCGCTCGGCGTTCCAAGCTCGTTGGCCATACGGCGACCTACATGGCGCATGAACGCACAACCATCGTGCTCGCCCGCCGAATCGAACATTTCTCCGACCAGCGCCTGCAGCATGGGAAGGCCCTGGGCACTGCCGCGCTGCTTGGCCAGGTACGCCAGGCTGCGTGTTTCGATTGGGTTAGCCGAGGTCAAGGCAGTTTCTCCAGGTTGTGTTTGATGTAGATCGAGCCGGTGGTCTCTTTGTACTCACCGAAACTGTCATAGCCCAGCGCACCGCCAACCTTGGTCTGATCGCCGAGCTTGTATTCGAGTTTGCCGCGCAGGTTGACCGCCATACCGCTCTCGCTTTGCCCGCTGTATCGGCTCTGTACCTGGACGCTGTTGTCGGTGACATACTCGCTGACCACCGCCTGCACTGCCTCCAGCGCGCCCTGCATTTCGGAGTCGTTGGGGAAATAATCGGCGCTGTCCTGACTGTAGGACTGGTAACCCAGCGCGCCACCAACCTGCATGTCCCAGCGCTTGCCGAACGACTGCGTCCACTGCACCGGCAGCGAGACGCCCACGTAGTTTTCCGGACTGAAATAACCGCCATGACCCGAGGTATAAAAACCAAGGTTCTTGTCGAAGCTCATCCAGTCCAGACCAACCCCGACTTGCAGCTGGCGATCCTGTTCCTGAATCGGCCGGACGTAGATACCGCTACTGAAACCCAGGCCGGTGTTGTCGACGACGTTTTTCCCGGCGTAACGATCGGCCTTGCCGCCGACATAGAACCCCGCGCTGCCGTTATCGTAGCTGTACTGTATGCCGGCGCCGGTGCGCGTTACGGCCCCCCATTCCTTGCCGGTCAGCGGGTCCTTCGAGCCCGCATAGGACAGCAGGCTGTCGGTGACCGCGCGGCGATGGACGTCAATGTCCAGCCGGCCATTCTGGCCCAACTTCGGCGATACCTTGATCCCACCGACGATATTGGTCTGGCTGAAGCCCAACGGCGTGGTGCCGATGTCTGCGCTGATCAGATCTCCCTTGTAGGCGAGATTGAGGGCGACGCCAGCCTCGTTCTGCGAGCCGGGTTTATAGCTGTCCAGCAGCTTTTCCGGCGTGTTCGCAAGCAGATTGTTGCGAACTGCCGTGGCGTCCTCGATTGACAAGCCTTCGGCGATCAACCCCTGTTGAATGCCTGATGCCATCTCCTCGCGGCTGGTGGACAGCAGCTCGGCACGCTCCTGAGCGGTGAGCGCTCGGTTTTCGCTCTGGAACACCTGTTGGGTGCGTACTTGCAGCCGTGTCTGGTAATCCGTTTCGACAGCCAAGCGGAAGGCACTGGCCGAGCCGTTGACGAGACCCGCCGGGATAGCATGACTGCCAAAGCGGGTTGCCGCCGAATCGCTGGCCGTACCCGCACTGAGGCTCACCGGCGTCGCCGTCACTTCCAGTCGCCCCGACTCCAGCGGCACGGTGGAAAGCGTCATCGGTGCCGAGAATTCGGTGAGTTTGCTCAGGCCTGCCTCGCCATCGCGGGCACGCAGCTGGCCACCGACGGAAACGAACGATGCGGTCTGCTCGCTCACTTCCGTGAGGGCTCTGCCGATATCGCGTAGCAGCGGGTCGCCCACCGGCGCCGATTGCGTGGCGGCACCGGCGAACGGCTGGCGCTGCAGATAAGCGGGCAGCGAGCTGTCGACCGCCGCCACCGAATAGGCTGAAGGGTCGCTGGCCTTGCGGAAGGGATTGGTCTGGACGAATGGCCGGGCGCCCTGAGCCAGCAGCAGCGAACCCTGCCCCGCCAACCGCCGTTGTTGCTGCCGCTGAGCGTTTTCCAGCAGGATGCGCGCTTGCTGATGCTGCCCCTTAGCCTGGGCAACACGCGCACGCAGGAACAGCCGGCGCGGTTCGTCCATGCCAGTGGCGGACGCGAGCAACGCATGGGCGCGGTCGGGCTGCTTGTTGCCAAGCGCCGCATTGACGCCGCCTTCGATGGCCTCCGCATGGTTCGGCTGGCGCTGCAGGACGTGGTTGTACACGCTCGCCGCTGCCGGATACATCTTGCCGTCGTTGTACAACCGCCCCATCGCCAGCAGCAGCTCGTCGTTAGCCGGCGAGACGTTGATGCGCGCCATCAGGGTGTCGTAGGCGCCCGCGAAGTCGCCTTGCAGACGCTGATTATCGGCTTGGGTAATGGCCAGCCCATCGCGCAGCTGATCGATGCTGGCCTGGTCCTGCGCGGTAAGTTCGCCGCGCTGGGCGAGCCTCCTCATCAGCACATCGGCCTCGGCGCTCTGACCGGTCTTGCCCAGCACGGCGAGATGGCCCAGATAGCCTTGCACCGGCCCGTCGACGGTGTCGGACAAATCGTCACGCACCAGACTCAACGCCAGTCCCGGCTCGCCGAGATCGGCCAGAGCCTCGGCAATCCGTCCTCGGGCCGCCAGATCCTTTGGTGCATTGTCGTACAGCTCACGCAGCGCCTGGCGGGCAACGACCGGGTTCCCGGTCGTTGCCCGCTGGCGTGCGGTTGCGATGCGTTCGTTGACCGCCACGCGCTGCTGCAGCTCGCGCATTTCCAGGGTCTGCTGCGCAGGCGGAACCTGCGCGAGCAATTCGGACGCCTCGTCCCAGCGCGACTGCTCGCTTGCCAGCAGCGCCGCCGCATGGCGCGATTCGGCGTCGGGTCGCTGGCCGAGTGGCGCCATCATCCGCTCCGCCTGTTCGGCTTCGCCCTGTACGTTCAGCAAACGCGCATAGGCCAGCCGAACCCAGGGATCGGCTGGCGCCATCGCAAGCGCCTCGGCGTAGAGTTGAGCCGCGCCGTCGACATCGCCGTTTTTTTCCAGCGATTCGCCGCGTTCGCGCAGCGCCTGGGCCTCTATTCGCTCAACCGAAACCAGACTCTGCTTGGCCAGTGCAGGCGTGCTACGCAGAAGTTGCGCAGCGCCTTGAATATTCCGTTGGCCCAGGAGGCTGTTGTACAAGCCGAGCTGGCTCGCGGAATCGTTCGGCGAAGCCTGCAGATTCTGCCGATAGACGGCCTCGGCCTCGGCCGGCCGTTCATCGCGCAAGAGCAACTCGCCCAAAAGCAGATTCGCCGTCCTGCGTTGATCCGCCGTGCCTGGTTTCAGTTGCCGGACCTGCTTTTCGGCCCCTGCGATGTCACCTGTATCGCGTGCTTTGCGTGCATCGGCCAGTCGGCTATAGAAATTCGCATCGCGCAGGGCCGCGGCCCATTGCTGCTTTTTCTTGGGCGCCAGCTTGATGGCCTTGCTCAGGCTGGCAGCGGCCTGCGCGTACTGCTGATTGCGCAGCTGCACGACGCCAAGCCCGCCCCACGCGTCGGCGTCCTTAGGGTTCTTGCTGATCGCTGCCCTGAAGTTCGCCAGCGCGGTGCCTGTCTCGCCCTTGCTCAACGCAGTGAAACCCGCACCCCGTTCCTGGCCCTGCTTGGCCGTCTGGGCCCGCGCCATGGCCGCTTCGTACTGTTGGCCAATCTCCTGATCCTGCGGATTAGCCGCCATGTACTGCTCGTAGCGCGCGCGGTCCGCTTCGGTCGGGGAGAGCCAGAGCAGCGCCTGACGCCAGGCGCCGCTCGCCGATGCGGAAGCCGGCGCAAGCTCGGCGAGCCGCTCGATGCCTTGACGGCGAGTCTCTTCGCGATAAGTCAGTGCCCGGGCGTAGGCGAGTTGCACGCCGGCATCGGTGGGCTGATCTTCGGCCAGGAGTTTCAGGCCCTCCACGCCTTCCTTCCAGGATGCCGCATCGCCGGCGAGAGTCTGGTAGTACTCCGAAGCAAGATCCGGCGACGGAATGCCGCCGTTCAGCAGCGCGCGATAACCTTTGATCGCTTCCTGAGTACGGCCACGGCTTGCCAATTGGCGCACCGCAGCGAGTGCCCGGTCGTCTATCTGTGCGCGGCGGTCGGCGCTGTTCAGGCTGGCCAAATAATGACTATCGGGGCTGGCAGCTCGGAGGCGCTCGATCCATTGCTCCCGCGCCTGCTTGTCCTGCGCGTAGAGCGCCATGCGATACAGCGCTTCTTCGGCATTCGGACGCACCAGCAGCGCGCGATCCAGCACCTGACGCGCCATTTCCAGTCGATTACGTTCGTGCCAGAGATCGGCCTGCTGCATCAGCACGGAAAAGCCATCGTTCGGCGCTGGCGCGGTCTGGGACCAGCCCAGCACCGGCAACAAGCTGCAGAAGATGGCAAGGGACAGCGGACATGGCCGGAACCGACTCATCATGATTGCTCCCGGCGAGCCGCACGGGCACGCAGCAGAGGATAAAGACAGGCGGCCGCCACGGCAGCGGCGATCAGCAGCATGAACATCAACAAGAAGGGGCGCTCACTGAAGAGCCAGCGCGCGTATTTGTTGAGGGGAAGCGTGCCGTAGGTAAGTTGCTGGCCGACTCGATAGCTCATCACCCGATTGTTGCTTTCGAACACGGCGAGGTCACCCCGAATGTCAGTGTTCAGCTGGGCATTCTCGAGCCGCTGCACCGCATCCGGCAGCCACTCCTGACGACTCGCCAGCAGCATGACCATGATCCGCGTGTCATCCACGGGGGATGCAGCGCTTAGCAGCCCCTGAAAATTCTGATAGCCGGAGAGCGTCCGGTCGGCGGCATCGGTTTCCCGCCCCCAATCGCCCTTGGCCAAGGTGATCGCGCGCTCCAGCGGACTCTGCTCCCGCACCCGCAAATGCGCGTCTTCGCGGCGAAACGCCGACTTCGCCAGCAGCGGATCGACTTCGAGCCGCGCGCCGATCTGGCCGACCACCAGCAGATCCTTTCCCTTCATCGTGTCGCTCAGCTGACTGCCGAGCTGCACGCGCAAGCCGCGCGCGGGATAGCCGCTGGCATTGCCAAAGCGGCCGGCCAGTTCCAGCAAGGCTTGCAACTCGGACTCCGCAGGCGATTTCGGCAGGATCGCCAGGGTCTCTGACAGGTCGGCCATGCGCGTGAACGGAAAACCCGCGCCGACGAAAAAGGAGAGGTTGGGCAGCTGCGCGAAGTGGTAGGTCTTGGAAAGATCGATCGTCGAGTCGCCCTCGATGGCCGAATAGGCAGCGTCCGGCAGGCTGCTACCGCACTCCGAGGTGTCGCCGTAATCCAGGTTGAAATAGAAGTCGAGCCGGTTCTGCCCGTAGATCAGATAGGCGGGAATCGGCACCACGATTTCTTCCAGCCGCGAGGGATAGCCAAGCCGCTGTTTGGCCTTTTCGAACAGTCCGGGCTTGAGCACCGGCAGCGAGGTCAGGTAGTTGTCGTTCAGGGCGATGTCGAGGCGCGACTTCGAGGCATCGAACCACTCGCCCTCCGGGAAGCGGTAATGCAGGCGCAGCGGGATATTGCCGTTGCGCCAGACGAAGGTATCGGGCGCCGCGCGGAAGTCGATGGTCATCTGCCCAGGCATGAGGCTGGTACTGGTCAGCGCGCCCTCCTCCGTCAGCTGCGCCAGCGGCACAGGCTCATCCGTGCGCAACCAGGCGGGCGCGTCGAACGGCACTCTGGGTGCAACCGGACGAGCCTGTACCCGCGCGCGATCGCCGGTCAGGCCCTGGCTCTGCAACGTCAGCACGTCGACGGCGACTTTCAGCTCGTTGGCATCGCGCCCCAGCACGAGCAACAACTTGGACAGAGGCTGGCGGGGGTTGTCGATCACCGCCAGCGTCGGACCTTCGATCACTGGCAATTCGATCCCATCGGGCAGTGCACCGGCGGTCGCGATCAAGATGGCGTTGGTGGTCGGCAGCTCGTCGTAATGGACAGGAAAACGCGCGCTGCGGTAGCCGGCCTGCGCACCGAAGTACGAAGCGACCGCCGCAGCACTTTCGGCCATGGCGGCGTTTGGCTCGGCACCGAAGATGAACGGCAGCGTGACGATGCCCTGGCTGGCAGGGTCGAAGAACGGCTGCGGCAACGCGGCCAGGTCGTTGACCATTGGCAGCGGCTGCGTGACCAGTTCGATCGCTGAACTGCGGCTGAGTGTCGCCCAGAGCGCCGGGTTGAACGGATTCTCGCACTGGTCCGAATAATGGGCGCGCAGGCGAAAAATCAAGCGGTTGTAGGGCAGCATCATCATTGGATCGAGCGGCACTTCGAGGCTCTGACCGGACGCGGTATCCGGCGTGAGCGCAACGCGCTGGATCAATTCGCCGTTGAGCAGGACTTCCAGGTCGCTAGTTTCCGGCAGCAGCCGGTCCGAGTGGCTCATGGTGAGCTTCAGGCGCGCTTCGGTGACCAGATCCTGCTGGCTGACGGAAAACGGGACGTTCAACTCACCGCGCATCCCACGAATGGAGGGATCGCTGGCAAAGCCCAGTTTGCCAAACGTCAGCGTCTCCACCCGGGTCGGTACGCTAAACACCGGTACAGGTAGCTCAACGGTCTCTGCCTGCGGCGCGGGAAGATCGGGCAATGGCGAAACCTGCGCGAGCGTAGTGTTCGGCGCTATCACCGATGCCGCCGTGAACACGGCCACCAGAACCATGGCGGCGGCATTCGATACAGCCCGTTCAAGGGGTTTCGCGCTTTCACCGGACGCATACTTTTTGCGTCGTCGGAGCAAAGGAGAAATCGCGGTTCTGACGACCAGTAACAGCGAGCGCAGCGGCCGGTCTCGGCCTGGTGATTCGAGCGGCAACCATGCATCCGCCCGGCCCATGATGATACGAACGAGTTCGCGTCGCTGAGCGATTCCAGGCGCCTGGAAGTTGAGGCGCAAGATGCCGGGCTCTGCGCCGGACACTTTCACTTCGAAGATCTGGGAACGTTCGCCATAAGTTATTTCGGCATACTCGACCACCTCGGTGAGCATTTCCTCCGTCGGCAATGCCAGGCGCATTCCGCCCATCGAGATATCTTCGGTAGTCGTTTGCAACGTGCGGCCGTTGTCCAGATGCAGCACGACCGGCAACTTGATATCGATCCGAATCGTTTCCCGTACCTGACGCTTTTCGTGTGCAACGGCGATGGCAGCGAACAACAGCACCAGGCTGAACAGGGCCCAGGCAATGTTCAGAGCCAGTACGTAGGGGTTTGGCGCAATGGTGGCGAGCCAGAAGTACCGTACGCAGCCGAGCGCGATCCCGAGCAACAAAACGGCGGCAACGATGATATGAGGCCGCACGATGCGCGCATCGAAGTAATCCTTGTCCAGCAGATCGCCTTTGTCCGTCACGTTGAATTTGCCGCGCTTCGGGCTGAATAGCGTGACGAGCGTCGGCAAGGCAATGTGAAAACAAAGGACCGTCTCGTATATCTCGCCCCAGAAGGTGTAACGGTGCTTACCCTGGATACGGGTATTGGTGATGATCGCGACGGCCAGATGCGGCAACGCATAGACGAAAATGGCGGCAGCCGACGAAAAGATGATGTTCTGGTCCAGCAGCAGATACGCGAGCGGAGCCGTCAAAAAGACGATGCGCGGCAGGGCGAATTGAAAGTGCAACATCGCGTTCAGGTAGCAAAGCCGCTGCGGCAACGACAACCCGCGCCCCAGCAGCGGATTGTCCAGACGCATGATCTGTGTCATTCCGCGCGCCCAGCGAATGCGTTGTCCTACGTGCAGGACAAGACGCTCTGTCGCCAACCCCGCTGCGAGCGGTATTCCAAGAAATGCGGTATTCCAGCCCTTACGCTGGAGTTTGAGCGCCGTATGGGCATCTTCGGTCACGGTTTCCACCGCGAACCCATTGGTATCTTCCAGCGCTCGGCGGCGAATGACGGCACAGGAGCCACAAAAGAATGTGGCATTCCAGAAGTCATTACCCTTTTGTACGGGCCCGTAAAAGAGCTCGCCCTCGTTGGGCACCTTGCGACCCGCCGAAAGGTTCCGCTCGAACGGGTCGGGGGAATAGAAGTGGTGCGGCGTCTGGATCAAGGCCAGCTTCGGGTCGTCCAGAAATGCGCCGACTGTGGCCTGCAGAAAAATCTGCGTCGCCACGTGGTCGCAATCGAAGATGCAAATCAGCTCGCCGTGGGTCTTCGCCATGGCGTGATTCAGATTGCCGGCCTTTGCATGGTTATTGTCGGACCGGGCGATATAGCCGACACCCGCCGCTGCGGCGAATGCGCCGAATTCAGGGCGTTTGCCGTCGTCGAGAATGTAAATGCTCAGCTTGTCACGCGGGTACGCCAGGTTCTGCGCGGCGAGCACGGTGTCCTGAACGACGCTCAGGCTCTCGTTGTAGGTCGGGATATAGACATCGACGGTCGGCCAGAGCGAAACATCCTCCGGCAACGGCGCAATACGGCGCTCCAGTGGCCATGCGGTCTGGATGTAGCCAAGGATCAGGATGACCAAGGTGTAAATCTCGGCCAGATAGAGCCCGAATCCGAGGAAGGTTTCGAGCCCATTGCCGAACACCAGCGTTTCGGTCGTGCGCCAGTACATGTATCGCAGCGAGACGGTGACCGAGATGACGATCATCACCAACGTCATCAAGCGGCTGCGCATCCTGCCCAGCACGAGTGCGGCACCGATGGTGGTGACCATCAGCAGGGCCTGCATTTCCAACGCCATCGGAACGACGACGACCAGACCCAGAGCGGCGAGCGAGCAGCACAGCACCAGGTTGGCCAGGACTTGCCTGGCCAGGCCAATTTCGTGCGACATGGATTCAAACCTTCCTTAGTTCCGGTGAGCCTGACGGTGGGCCTGGCTATGCTCGAGTCGTTGCGCCAAACGACGAGCTATCTGGTCGATGTCGTGCGCTGACGCCGCGGCAGGCTCGAAGGTAAAGACGGTTTGCTGCGTAGCAAGGGCCTCGGCGAGCGCCTCGTCACGGTGAACCATGCCCAGCACCTGGCTTCCAAGCCTCGCACGAAGAAACTCGGTTACGTCCTGATTGAGTCGCCGACGCCTGTCTACCTGATTGACGATATATCCAACCGAGCTCAGGTCGTTTCGCGAATAACGGTAGAAGTCGCCCTGCTCGATCTTCGGCAACTGGGATATCGATCCCGAATCCGCCAGCAATACCGCGACCCGATAATCGGCGATGCGATCCAGCGCATCGAGTGCCGCGGTCGGCCCCGGAGGCGTGTCCGCTATCACCATCAAACCGGGGACCGCCAGAAAGTCACGCAGCCCCTCCGCGAGTACATTGGGATCTTCACGAAGATGCCGTTCGAAAAGCTGCGTCGCTTCCGCCGAGCAATCGCCATAAGGCAACACGCGAATTCCGCTCTGCGTGGTCAGGCTGAGCCGGCTCCAATTGGGCTGGTGTGGCGCATGAGCGACATAACCACGGTCGTCGTTGAGCGCAATGCCCAAATGTAGACGAAGCGCGTTCTGCACGTCGAAATCGATGATGACGACCGGATGACCAAGACGCTGCAAGGCAAAGGCGAGGTTAGCAGCCAGGGTCGTTTTACCAACGCCCCCTTTGGGCGAGGTTATGCAGATCAATGGCATCGGCTGATAGCCTTCAATAGCTGTACCAGGTCGGTATGCTGTGCTTCTGGCGGTGGATTAATGATCGTTTTACGGAACAGATGGCCAAAGCTTGGCTTTGCATCGTTCGCTTCGGCCGTTGGCCGTTGCACTGTAACGGTCGATTTCTCAGCGATTGGCTCCGGGACGATTGGCGCCTCGGCAACCATGCGCAGCGGCGGCATGCCGACGGACGTCAACATGGACCAATCAGCCTCACGCGCGATGGGGATGGGTTGGTTCGGCGGCTGGGCACCCGGCACGTCCGTGCTGGGAGCGGCATTAGCTGGATCCACGCTGCGAGAGACGGCGTTCAACAAACTCCAGTCGCTGGAGCCCGCATCCATCGAGGCGCCAAACTCGCGGAATTCGACGTTGCCACCGGTAAGCTCATTGAGACGTCGAATATCTGTGTCACGTCCGCTCATTTACATTCCTCCCAAACCATAGACAGCGCACAAACGCGTAGCCGAACGAGGCGATATCTCGCCCTGCGGCTGCGGCACTGCTATCAGTCTGAAAAGAACGTGCCACCACGCTAGTTTGATGGTGGCGCCATGCCATTATCAATGAATTTTTGTGATCATGATCAAGTCTGCCGACTGACGGCATTCAGACAAGTGAAGACATCGGTGCGTATAGCTGCCGGTAGAGCGCTTCGATCGACGATCGAGCATCTGCTGTCACGTAACCATCCTCGAGTGCCAGCAGCTGAAAGATGCCTCGGCGCAGGGACTCCCTGTTCAGCGCCTGGTTTGGCGCGCCGTCGGCGGTGCAGAGAAAGCGCACCCAGGACGTCATGATGATCCAGGCGTTGACCGACAGCGCCTCCACCTGACGCGGCGTCATGGCGAGGATCCTGGCGTCGACGAAGCCCTGATAGATCCGCTGCGCACTCAACAGATGGCGCCTGGCGAAGAGGCGATAGCGCTCGGCCAGCTGCTCATCGCTGCCCAGCAGATGTTCCAGATCCTGATGCATGAAGCGGTAATCCCACATCGCCGAGAGCAAGGCTTCGAGATAGAGGGTCTTGTCATCAATAGTCAGCGCGCGACCTACCGGCAGCTGCAAAAAACCATCGACATCCGCCTCATAGCGGCCAAACAGCTCGGCGATGATCATCTGCTTGTTGCGGAAGTGGTAATAGAGGTTGCCTGGCGAAATACCGAGATGCGCGGCGATATGGTTGGTGGTCACGCTGCGCTCACCCTGGCTGTTGAACAGCTCCAGGCTGGCCTCGAGGATGCGTTCGCGGGTATTGGGTTTTGCAGGCATCTGCGGCTCATCCGTCGTGCTTGAAGCAGAGGCGCAAAGATACCCCCGACGCCGCGTGCAAGCACCTCGATTGACAGACTAGAGCAATAACTCTAAAACATTCCGACCCTGCCCATATCGGACGTCGCCATGCCTGCCACTGTCGCCTATCTGGACCCGACACAATCCGAGATCGAACGCCTGCAGCCGCTGTTCGAGCGTCAACGCAAGGCATTCCAGGCCTATCCCAGCCCTGGCGCCGAGGATCGCCTGCAGTGGCTGGAAGCGTTGCACGATCTGCTCGCGCACCATCAGCAGCCACTGATCGAGGCCATCAGCGAGGACTTCGGCAACCGCTCGGCGGATGAAACGCGGCTGGCAGAGATCATGCCCAGCCTGCACGGCATTCGTTACGCCAAGCGCCGGCTGCGCCGCTGGATGAAGCCTTCGCGCCGCAGCGTCGGCATGGCGTTTCAGCCGGCCAGCGCACGGGTGGTTTATCAGCCGCTCGGCGTGGTCGGCATCATCGTGCCCTGGAACTATCCGCTGTATCTGGCCATCGGTCCGCTGATCGGCGCGCTGGCGGCGGGCAATCGGGTGATGGTGAAGATGAGCGAAGCCACTCCGGCGACGGGGCGGCTAATAAAGAAGCTGCTGGCGCAGATCTTCCCCGACGAGCAGGTCGCGGTGATCCTCGGCGAAGCCGATACGGGCATCGCCTTCTCGCAGCTGCCCTTCGACCACCTGCTGTTCACCGGTAGCACCAGCGTTGGGCGGCATGTGATGCGCGCCGCCGCGGAAAACCTGACGCCCGTCACGCTCGAACTGGGCGGCAAATCGCCCGCCATCGTCTCGGCCGAGGTACCGCTGGCCGACGCCGCCGAGCGTATCGCCTTCGGCAAGACGCTCAATGCTGGCCAAACCTGTGTCGCCCCGGATTACGTGCTGGTTCCACGGCAGCGTATCGAGGGTTTCGTCGATGCCTATCGAGAGGCCGTACGGCGTTTTTACCCGCAGCTGGCGGACAACCCTGACTACACCTCCATCATCAATCCGCGTCAGTACGCCCGGCTGCAGGGTTATCTGGACGATGCCCAAGCCAAGGGCGCCCGCGTGCTGCCGCTGTTCGAGCAAGGCCAGCAACGACGCATGCCGCACTGCATGGTGCTCGGCGTCAGCGATGACATGCAGCTGATGCAAGATGAGATTTTCGGCCCTTTGCTGCCCATCGTGCCCTACGACGACCTTGATCAGGCGCTTGCCTACATCAACGCCCGCCCCCGCCCGCTGGCGCTCTATTACTTCGGCTATGACAAGGCCGAGCAGCGCCACGTGCTGCGTCATACCCACTCCGGCGGCGCCTGCCTCAACGACACGCTGCTGCATGTCGCACAGGACGATCTGCCGTTCGGCGGCGTCGGCCCGTCCGGCATGGGCCACTATCACGGACACGAGGGATTTCTGACCTTCAGCAAGGCCAAGGGCGTTTTCGTCAAGCAGCGCTTTAACGCTGCGCGGCTGATTTATCCCCCGTACGGCAGAGCGCTGCAAAAACTGATCTACAAGCTCTTCGTGCGCTGAGCCCGCCACCGATGACAACCACGACCCGCCGCAGCCTGCTCAAGGTCGGCCTGTTCGGTAGCGCCGCGCTGGCCGGCGCCGGCCTGCTCGGCAGCCTCCCCGGTTGCAGTGCCGAGCGTCCGGCGAGTGGCTTCATACAGCTGCGCGACAGTGATCTGCCGATGCTGCGTCGCCTCACACCTGTGGTGCTGGAGGGCGCGATACCAGTGCCGGATACCGCCCGCGCCGTCACGAGCACCCTGGCGAGCCTCGACCAGGGGCTGGCGCACCTGCCACCTGCCGTATCGAAACAGGTCCAGCAACTGTTCGATCTGCTCAGCCTCCCGCTCACCCGGGGCCCGCTGACCGGGATCTGGGGCGGCTGGGGACAGGCGCAGGACACCGAAATCCAGGCGTTCCTGCAGCGCTGGGAGAACAGCTCGCTGGACCTGCTGCGACAAGGCTGCGCCTCGCTGCAGCAGATGATTCTGATGGCCTGGTACGGCCGTGTGGAATCTTGGGCGCACTGCGGTTACCCCGGGCCGCCCAGTATCTCGTGATCGATTGAATCCACCGTTATCAAGGAGCAGAGATGCCGGTAGCCGATCCCTTTGCAGAAGGCCTCGCCCGAGGTTGGAACGTCCGTGACGGCTCACGGCTCGAGCAGGACATTACCCTCGAGGCCGATATCGCCATCGTCGGCAGCGGCGCGGGCGGCGGCACCAGTGCAGAAATCCTCAGCGCGGCGGGCTTCAAGGTCCTGCTGATCGAGGAAGGCCCGCTTCGCAGCAGTCGTGACTTCGACATGCAGGAACCGGCGGCGTACGCCTCGCTCTATCAAGAGGCGATCGGCCGCACCAGCAAGGACGGCGCCATCACCATCCTGCAAGGACGCGCCGTCGGCGGCTCGACCTTGGTGAACTGGACGTCGAGCTTCCGTACCCCGACGCAGACACTCGAACACTGGGCTCGCGAACACGCCGTCAAAGGGCTTTCGCCCAAGACGCTGGCGCCCTGGTTCGAACGGATGGAGCGACGCCTGGGCGTCGAGCTCTGGCAACTGCCGCCGAATGCCAACAATCAGGTGATCCGCGATGGCTGCGAGGCCCTGGGCTACAGCTGGGCGGTGATTCCGCGCAATGTGCGCGGCTGCTGGAACCTTGGCTATTGCGGCATGGGCTGCCCGACCAACGCCAAGCAATCGATGCTGGTGACGACCATTCCGGCCAGCCTGGATGCCGGCGGCGAACTCCTCTACCTTGCCCGCGCCGAGCGACTCGTCGTGGAGAGGGAGCGGGTCACCGCCCTCGAATGCTTGGCTATGGATTCACGCTGCGTTGCCCCTACCGGACGCAAGATCCGCGTTCGCGCACGCCACTACATACTCGCCGGTGGCGGCATCAATACCCCGGCGATTCTGCTGCGCTCGGATGTCCCCGACCCACACCAACGCCTCGGTAGACGCACCTTCCTGCATCTGGTGAACTTCTCCGCCGCGCAGTTCGATAAGGTCATCAACCCTTTCTATGGCGCGCCGCAATCGGTCTACTCCGATCAGTTCCAGTGGGACGACGGCACCGGCGGTCGCATGTCCTACAAGCTCGAAGTGCCGCCCATTCATCCAGCCCTGGCCGCCACGCTGCTGGGCCGTTTCGGTGTCGACAACGCCTTGCGCATGCAGCAGCTGCCGCACACCAACGCCATGCTTGCGCTGATGCGCGACGGCTTCCATCCAGACAGCGCCGAAGGTCAGGTACAGCTGCGCAGCGACGGCTCACCCACACTCGACTATCGGATGACGAGCTATACCTGGGACGGTATCCGCCGCGCCTACCACAGCATGGCGGAGATCCAGTTCGCAGCCGGCGCCAAGGCGGTGCTACCGCTGCACAACGACGCCATTTACGCGAACAGTCTTGGACAAGCGCGCCAGATCATCGACGCGCTGAGCCCGGAGCTGTACCGCACGCGACTCGGCAGTGCCCACGTCATGGGCGGCTGCGCCATGGGTGAAGACCCGCGTCAGGCGGTGACCGACAGCCTCGGCCGGCACCATCAGCTGGACAATCTCTCGATTCACGACGGCTCGCTGTTTCCCACCAGCATCGGCGCCAATCCGCAGTTATCGATCTACGCCTTGACCGCCAAACTCTCCAGCCAGCTGGCCGATCGCCTGAAAACAGCCTGATCGCCGCTCTGCCAAGGCCATCCGTTTTGATGCTTTACGCTGCCGTTACCGAGCCGCTACCATCCAACCCCCACGCATGCGTCAGGACGCCGCGATGAATCGAGTGCTGTATCCGGGAACCTTCGATCCGATCACCATGGGCCACACCGACCTGGTCGAACGCGCGTCACGCCTGTTCGACGAGGTGATCATTGCGGTCGCTGCCAGCCCCAACAAGAACCCCCTGTTCCCGCTGGAGCAGCGCGTGGCACTGGCGCAAGAAGTCACTTCGCATCTGTCGAACGTCAAGGTGATGGGCTTCTCCACGTTGCTGGCGCACTTCGTCGCCGAGCAGAAGGCCAACGTCCTGCTACGCGGTCTGCGTGCGGTCTCCGACTTCGAATACGAGTTCCAACTGGCCAACATGAACCGCCAGCTCGTTCCGGATGTGGAAAGCCTTTTCCTGACACCGTCAGAGAAGTTTTCCTACATTTCCTCAACGCTGGTGCGCGAGATCGCCCGGCTCGGCGGCGACGTCTCGAAGTTCGTTCATCCATCCGTGATGAAGGCGCTGACCGAGCGCTACGCCTCGCGCTAAGGCATCCCAGATTTCGGGAGACGGACGATTGGCGACCGAAGGGTGATCACTGCCGCGTGCACCGGGCGAGCCGATGCGGCAAAATTGCGCGTCGTTTTTACCTGCGCTGCGGTCATGCCGCAGCTGGAGCTAGTTGGATGTCCCTGATAATCACCGATGACTGCATCAACTGCGACGTGTGCGAGCCCGAGTGCCCGAACAGCGCGATTTCCCAGGGCGAGGAAATCTACGTCATCGACCCCAACCTCTGCACCGAATGCGTCGGCCATTACGATGAGCCGCAGTGCCAGCAGGTTTGCCCGGTTGACTGCATTCCCCTCGATGCGAGCAATGTCGAAAGCAAGGCCGAGCTGATGCAGAAGTACATGATCATCACCGGCAAAGCCTGATCACCCAGCCGCTCGCAATTTTTTACTGCCCAACGCAACACGGCTTCGCACGCGGTAACGCGGCGAAGCCGTGGGGAAAAAGCAAAGCGGACCGAGGCCTCGATCCGATGGCAGCGCGATCAATCCTGGCGGTTGTAACCGACGCGGGTACAACCCAGGCAGCGGGCGAAGGCCGCAGCACCGGGCTCGACCACCAGCGCCTTGCCGGTTTCCTTGATGCCGCCGCCCATGGCGGTAAATGGCAGGCTGACGACGAACAGGCCGGCACCGACGACGGTCGCCGCGATCAATAAAGGCCGCGCAATCAGCAGATCGCCGACGATCGAAAAGGCTTTGGGCGCTTCAACGGTATACATGGGATCGCCGCTGGCGTTCTGCTGCACCGATTGCGCCTGAGCTGGCATAGTCAACAGACCAGTGGTCAGGGCCAAAGCAACAGCAGTGGAACGAAACAGATTCATGGTGTGGTCCTTCAGCTGGGCGAAACGAGGCAGATGATTGTTGTGGCGGTCACTATAGCAGCGGCCGGCCGTTGTTGATCGTGAACGCCGTCAATGCCTGCGCAGCCGCCGGTCATCGCTGACAGCGGCCGCAGTAGACACTGGCCCGCTGACCCAGCCGGATCTCACGCAGGGTCGAACCGCAAGTTTTGCAGAAATCCCCGCCACGGCCATAGACGAATAGCTCCTGCTGAAAATAACCGGGTTTACCGTCGCCACCGACGAAATCGCGCAATGTCGTGCCGCCGCGCTCGATGGCATGAGCGAGCACGCGCTTGATCTCGGCGGCGAGCTTCAGATAACGCGCCCGCGAAACGGCACCGGCAGCCCGCCGTGGGTCGATCCCAGCGGCAAACAACGCCTCGCTCGCATAGATGTTGCCGACGCCCACCACCACCGCGTTATCCATGATGAACGGCTTGACCGCCATGCTGCGCCCGCGTGACATCTGGAACAGACGATCGCCATCGAACACATCATCGAGTGGCTCCGGACCGAGATTGGCAAGCAGCGCATGGCTCAGCGGCTCATCGCTCCAGAGCAGAGCACCGAAACGTCGGGGATCGGTGTAGCGCAGCGCCATGCCGGACTCCAGGACGATATCGACGTGCTCGTGCTTGCCCACAGGTAGATCCGCCGGAACCAGCCGCAGGCTACCGGACATCCCCAGGTGAGCGATCAAGGTGCCCGCCTCGGCCTTTATCAGCAGGTACTTGGCTCGGCGCTCGATCGCTTCGATGCGCTGGCCGGACAGCCGCACATCGAGATCTTCCGGGATCGGCCAGCGCAGCCGCCGCTCGCGCACGATGACACGGCTGACGCGTTGACCTATGAGATGTGGCGCGATGCCACGGCGAGTGGTTTCGACTTCAGGTAGTTCAGGCATGGCTATCGGGCAGATCGAGGACCGCCGAATCCTAGCATGGAGGTAGAGCGGCGGGCTTCCGGCTGCAAGCAAATCAGCCGAACGGATGGCGCAAGGCCATCAGCAAATAGGTGCGAACTTTGGCTGAGCTCATGGTCGGATTTCAAGTAGACAAAATCAAACCGACCAGGAGGAAACCAAATGACCGAGTCCCTGAAAGGCAAACGCGTGGCGATTCTGGTGACCGACGGTTTCGAGCAAGTCGAGCTGACTGGCCCGAAGGAAGCGCTGGAGAAGGCCGGCGCGACCGCCGAGATCATTTCATCGTCCAATGGCGAAGTAACCGGCTGGAATCACACCACTCCGGCGACAAAATTCCATGTCGACCGGACCTTCGACGCCATCCGCATGGAGGATTACGACGCACTGCTGTTGCCCGGCGGGGTGGTGAACTCCGACACGATCCGCACCGACGAAATGGCCCAGAAACTGGTGCGCGATGCCGCACGGGCGAACAAGACCATCGCGGTGATCTGCCATGGCGCCTGGCTGCTGGCTTCCGCCGGCCTGGTCAAGGGCAAACGCATGACCAGTTGGCCTTCGCTCACCGACGACCTGAAAAACGCCGGTGCCGACTGGGTCGATGAGCAGGTGGTGGTCGACGGACACCTGATCAGCAGTCGCAGGCCGGACGACATCCCGGCATTCAGTAAGGCACTGATCGAGGCGCTAGCAGCATAAGAGCCGTTTGAGGCTGAAGGCTTGACGAATATCTGCACAGTACTCGTCCAGCTTCCAGTCTCGTAGGGTGGGCTTCAGCCCACCAAATACGATGCGGGCGGGGCTGAATGATCCGGTGCGCTAAAGCACACCCTACGGACGTCGCTACAGCCTGGAGGATGGCCGGGCCGCGTTCCGCTTCAGCCCACCAACGCGGTCTAGCGGATCGCCGCTCATGCCCTGCCAGGCCCTGCCCACCCAGAGCCGCTTAGGCAACAGCCGATCCAGACATAGCCTTGGCTTTTAACCAGAAGCTTGCAACCTGCCACTCCTATACAATGCCCGCCTTTTTCCGGGAGCCCTCCGATGACCCTGCCCAGCCTGCGCCTCAAAGCCAACGCCGATCGCCGCCTGCGCGCCGGTCATCTGTGGGTTTACAGCAACGAGGTGGATACCGCTGCCACACCGCTGAACGGCTTCGCCGCTGGCGACCAGGCCATCCTCGAAGCCGCCGGCGGCAAGCCGCTGGGCATCGTCGGGGTGTCGCCAAACAACCTGATCTGCGCCCGCGTGCTGTCGCGCGACCTCAAGCACAGCCTGGACAAGTCACTGCTGGTGCATCGCATCCAGGTCGCGCTGTCGCTGCGTGAGCGCCTGTTCGATCAGCCCTGCTACCGCCTGATCTATGGTGATTCCGACCTGTTGCCGGGCTTGGTGGTGGATCGCTTCCACGATCATCTGGTGGTGCAGCTGGCTTCGGCGACCATGGAGCGCAACAAGGATGCCGTGCTCGAAGCGCTGGTCCAGGTGCTCAAACCGCGTGGCGTGCTGTGGAAGAACGACTCCAGCGCCCGTGATGCTGAGGGCCTTGAACGTTACGTCGACACCGCCTTCGGCGTGGTGCCGGAGTGGGTCGCGCTGGAAGAGAACGGCGTGAAATTCGAAGCGCCGGTGCTGCAAGGCCAGAAGACCGGCTGGTTCTACGATCATCGAATGAATCGCGCGCGCCTGGCGCCCTACGTCAAGGGCAAGCGCGTGCTCGATCTGTTCAGCTATATCGGCGGCTGGGGCGTGCAGGCCGCCGCCTTCGGTGCCAGCGAGGTGTTCTGCGTCGATGCTTCGGCCTTCGCCCTCGATGGCGTCGAGCGTAATGCTGCACTCAATGGCGTGGCGGAGAAGATGACCTGCATCGAGGGCGATGCTTTCGAGGCGATGAGAGAGCTGAAGAACGCCGAAGAGCGCTTCGACGTGGTCATTACCGACCCGCCTGCCTTCATCAAGCGCAAGAAGGACCTGAAGAACGGCGAGGCCGCCTATCGCCGCCTTAACGAAACCGCGATGCGCCTGCTCAACAAGGACGGCATCCTGGTCAGCGCCAGCTGCTCGATGCATCTGGAGGAAGACAACCTGCAGAACATCCTGCTCGGCAGCGCCCGTCATCTGGATCGCAACATTCAGCTGCTCGAACGTGGCAGCCAGGGCCCCGATCATCCGGTGCATCCGGCGATCCCCGAGACTCGCTATATCAAGAGCCTGACCTGCCGGTTGCTGCCCAACGCCTGATCGCTCCGCACAATGATGGCGCCTCGGTTTTGTAGGTGCGCTATGCGCACCCTACTTCGAGTCATGCTGGGCATCGGAAGTGATGTTCGCTTCACGGCTACGATCCGTTGGGCTTGGCGGAATACCAACAACCCCCTAACGTCCTGAAACGCCCTACTCGCCCTTTCTGACGTACTCGCCGCGATCGATCCGGTGGCGCTGCAGCTTGTCGTAGAAGGTCTTGCGCGGTATGCCCAGCGCCTCGATCGTGGAGCGCACGTCGCCGGCGTTGGCCAGCAGCGCCTCGCGGATCAGGTCCGCCTCGTAGCGTTCGAGGCGTTCGGGCAGGCTGGCGTCGCCGACCTCTGCGGGCGCCCCGAGCGGGAGCGTGGTCAGCTCCCCTAGCCCAAGGACCAGCCGCTCGGCGAAATGCGCCAATTCACGCACATTGCCCGGCCAATTGTGCTGGAACAGGTAACGGCTGACCTCCTGCGAGACGTGCGGCACTTCGATGCCGAAACGCACCGCGGCGCGCTGCATGAAATGGGCGAACAACAGCGGGATGTCGTCCTTGCGCTCACGCAGCGGCGGGATCGACACCGTGACCACGTTCAACCGGTAGTACAGGTCCTCGCGGAAATCCCCGCGCTGCGCTGGGTCGCCCAGGTCGATCTTCGACGCGGCAACGATGCGCAGGCTCAGCTCGCGGCTTTCGTTGCTGCCCAGCGGATCGATCTTGCGCTGTTCCAGCACTCGCAGCAGGCGCACCTGGGCCGCCGGCGGCATGCTTTCGATCTCGTCGAGGAACAGGGTGCCGCCACTGGAATGCTCGATGCGGCCGATGCGCTTCTTCTGCGCACCGGTAAACGCGCCTGCCTCATGGCCGAACAGCTCGCTCTCGATCATGGTTTCCGGCAGCGCGCCGCAGTTGACCGCAACGAAATGGCCGCTGCGCCGGCTGCTCCACTCGTGCAACAGGCTGGCGACCACCTCCTTGCCGCTGCCGGTCTCGCCGGCGATCAGCACGTCCACTTCGGTATCGGCGATGTGGCGGATGGTCCGCCGCAGGTTCTCCATCGCAGGGGTCTGACCGATTAGCGGCAGCGATTCCTCGGCGCTCTCCGCGGCCAGGCGCAGGGTGCGGTTCTCCAGCACCAGCCGGCGCTTTTCCGCTGCACGCATGACGCTCTGCACCAGCCGGTCGGCGCCGTAGGGCTTGGCGATGAAGTCGTAGGCGCCATTCTGCAGCGCCTCGACCGCCATCGGCACGTCGCCGTGGCCCGTGATGAGGAGCACCGGCAGGTCTACGTCCAGCGTTTGCAGCCGGCGGAACAGTTGCAGACCATCGATGCGCGGCATGCGGATATCGCTCACCACCACGCCGGGGAAATCGGCGCCGATGAAGGCCAGCGCGCTTTCGGCATCGGCGAAGGGAAAGACCTCGAAGCCGGCCAGCTCCAGTGTTTCCTGATTGGCATTGCGCAATTCGGCGTCATCGTCGACGAACGCGACTTGCGGGCGATCATTCATGCTCGGCTGCCTTCTGCAAATGAACGGTGAAACGGGTGCCCTGCGGACTGCTGGTGACTTCGATACGCCCGCCGAAGTCACTGACGATGTCCTTGGAAATCACCAGCCCAAGCCCCAGTCCTGTGGGCTTCGAGGTGTTGAAGGGGGTAAACAGCGCTTCCATGATTGACGGCGGTATGCCACTGCCGTTGTCGCTGACGATCAGCTCGACCCCCTCCTCGGCCTCAGCCACGCTGACCTCGACACGCCCATCCGGCCGGCTTTCCACGGCCTCCAGACCGTTCTGCAACAGATTGATCAGCACCTGCTCCAGGCGGATGCGCGTACCCATGACGCGAAGCCTTGACGCCGGCATGTGCGTATCGATGGAGCCATAGCGCTGACGGAAGCGACTGCCGAGCAGCAGCAATGCGCCCTCGATCACCTCGTCCAGCCGAGTCGGTTCGGCCTTTACCCTGCCCTTGCGGGAAAACGTGCGCAGCTCATCGGTGATGGTGCCGATGCGTTCGGTCAGGCCGGCGATCTGTTCGAGCTTGCGGTCCGTACCGGCCTGATCGCTACGGCCTAAATAGATGCGGGCGTTGTCGGCATAGGCGCGAATGGCCGCCACCGGCTGGTTGATTTCATGGGCCACGCCGGCGGCCACCTGGCCGAGGATCGCCAGGCGGTTGGCCTGCACCAGTTCCTGCTGCACCGTCTGCAAACTGGTCTGGGCCTTGAGACGCTCGTCGATCTGCATCTGCAGCTGGTCATGCGCCTCGCTCAATGCGCGGGTGCGTTCGAGTACGCGACGCTCGAGTTCGGTGCGGGCATGCTGGTGCTCCACGACGCGTTCATCGCTCTTCTGCCGCCGGTACAGCAGCAAGCCGCCGGCACCGAGCAGCAGCAACAGGGCGAACAGCGTGGCCGTGCGGCTTTCCCGCATGGCCTTGGCTACCGCCGCCTCGCTGGGCAGCAGCAGGTTGAGCCGCCATTGAGTGCCGACCACCTCGGTATCGATGCGCAGATATTCCTCCGCATGCTCGCGACCGGGCAGCCATGCCTGGACGATATCGGGGAAGGCTCCGCTCTCGCGAGGCGTGATCGGCAAGGGAGCAAGGGGCGCATCACCGAATTGCAGGCTCTCGCGGATCGCCGCCTTGCGCCGGGGCTCGATGGGCGCCACGGCCATGAAGCGCCACTGCGGCATGCTGGTCGCCAGTACGATGGCGCGCTCGTCAACCACATAGGTGATGCCGTCGGAGCGGCCCCAATCCCGCTCCACTGGATCGAACTCGACCTTGACCACGATGACGCCCAGCGGGCCGGATGGTCCCTCCACGCGGCGCGAAATGTACAGACCCGGCCGCAAGCTGACATTGCCCAAGCCGTAATGCTCGGCGCTGCCATGTGCCAGCGCGTCGCGGAAATAGGCACGAAAGTCGTAACGGCTGCCCACGAAGCTGGTGGGTTCTCGCCAGTTGCTCGCCGCCACGCCTATGCCATTCACATCGAGCAGGTAGATGACCGACGCCTGGGTGCCGGGAAGCAGCGCCTCCAGCTTTCGATCGATGCGCCGAAGCGCCTGGGCATCGCGCGAAAGCAGGCCGTCGCGGATATCGCGGTCGCCGGCCAGCACGAACGGCAGCGAGCGCTGCTTTTCCAGCACCGTGCGCAACAAGGCGCTCTGCAGCTCGGCGGCCTGCTGGGCGCGTTCGCTTAGCGCCGCGTAGGCCTCGGTGCGGCCGTGCGTACCGGCCAGCCATAGCGCTACGCCCACCAGCACCGCAGCCAGCAAGCCGAATATCCACCCGTTTCGCCGATGGCGACGGCGCAAGGCGGCCTTGCTAATCATGGCTCCGCTTCATTGAGGTGAAGATTCAGTCGTGGTTAGGGCGCAGATTCTGCGCAGAAAACCACACAACCAGCAACGCTGGCGTGCGAGTTTCCGCACAAAGAATCGACGAAGCGTATTGAATGCCATGAGATTAACGATATAAATCAAATAGTTATATGTCCATACAGAACTGGCGCGACATTTGCCATTAGGAACATGACGAGGCGTCGACCTCCCCATGAACCTGGCCTGCAGGCCCTGGAGAATAAAAATGATCGTTGCGCAAACCGACACCGATTCCCTGCCACTTGGCAAGAAAACCCCGCTGTACGCGCATCTGTACGTACAGGTCATCGCCGCGATCATCGTCGGTATCGCCCTAGGCCACTTCTATCCGCAGGTCGGCGAGGAGATGAAGCCGCTGGGCGACGCCTTCATCAAGCTGGTCAAGATGATCATCGCGCCGGTGATCTTCCTCACCATCGCCACCGGTATCGCCGGCATGTCCGACATGAAAAAGGTCGGCCGCGTCGCCGGCAAGGCCATGCTGTACTTCGTGACCTTCTCGACCCTGGCGCTGATCATCGGGCTGATCGTCGGCAACATGATCCAGCCCGGCGCCGGCATGCATATCGAACCGGCTTCACTGGACCCGAAAGCGGTCGCCGATTACGCCCAGAAGGCGCATGAACAGTCGATCGTCGGCTTCCTGAGCAACATCATCCCGACCACCATCGTCGGCGCCTTCGCCTCCGGCGACATCCTGCAGGTGCTGTTCTTCTCCGTGCTGTTCGGTGTGTCCCTCGCGCTGGTCGGCGACAAGGGCAAGCCGGTGGTCAACTTTCTGCAGGATCTGGTTGCGCCGGTGTTCAAGCTGGTATCGATCCTGATGAAAGCAGCCCCCATCGGTGCCTTCGGCGCCATGGCGTTCACCATCGGCAAATACGGCATCGGCTCGATCGCCAACCTGGCGATGCTGATCGGCACCTTCTACATCACAGCACTGCTGTTCGTGCTGGTGGTGCTGGGCGCGGTGGCGCGCTACAACGGTTTCTCGATCCTCGCGCTGATCCGCTATATCAAGGAAGAGCTGCTGCTGGTGCTCGGCACCAGCTCCTCGGAAGCCGCGCTGCCGACGCTGATGGACAAGATGGAGAAGGCCGGCTGCAAGCGTTCGGTGGTCGGCATGGTGGTGCCCACCGGTTATTCGTTCAACCTGGACGGCACCAACATCTACATGACCCTGGCGGCGCTGTTCATCGCCCAGGCCACCGACATTCCGCTGTCGCTGGGTGATCAGATCGCCCTTCTGCTGGTGGCCATGCTCAGCTCCAAAGGCGCGGCCGGCATCACTGGCGCCGGCTTCATCACCCTGGCCGCTACCCTCTCAGTTGTGCCGGCGGTGCCGGTGGCCGGCATGGCGCTGATCCTTGGCATAGACCGCTTCATGTCCGAATGCCGCGCGCTGACCAATCTGGTCGGCAATGCAGTGGCGACCATCGTCGTCGCCCGCTGGGAAGGCGAACTCGACAAGGAGCAAATGGCTAAAGCCCTGGGCCGCCCCGGCACGACGCCTGCCGTACCGGCAGCAGCGCCAGCACAAGCACCAGACGCACTGTCACAAACGGCCTGATCGCCAACTGCCCGCTACGACGCCCGACTTACTCGGGCGTCGTGCTATATGTGCAACGCGCTGCCATTCACGAGCAGTAGACGACCATACCTTTCGCCACCGCGCTGCCTGGGCTTAGAATCACCCGTTCCTGCCCCACCTCAGGCGGACTCAAGAGCCTGGCCGAAGCAGCGGCGATCCCGCCTGACCATCCGGCCCCGCCCCGACAGACATCCACTCCGTTTGCCTCGGGCGAGCAGCACGCTCACCATACGCACAACCTGACCAGCCTTTGCAGGACGATTGCCATGCCTGATTACCGTTCGAAAACCTCCACGCACGGCCGCAACATGGCCGGTGCCCGCGCGCTGTGGCGTGCCACCGGCATGAAGGACGAAGACTTCAAGAAGCCGATCATCGCCATTGCCAACTCCTTCACCCAATTCGTGCCCGGCCATGTGCACCTGAAAGACTTGGGCCAGCTGGTCGCGCGCGAGATCGAGAAGCACGGCGGCGTCGCCAAGGAATTCAACACCATCGCGGTCGACGACGGCATCGCCATGGGCCACGACGGCATGCTCTATTCGCTGCCCAGCCGCGAGATCATCGCCGACTCGGTGGAATACATGGTCAACGCGCACTGCGCCGACGCCATTGTCTGCATTTCCAACTGCGACAAGATCACTCCCGGCATGCTCATGGCCGCGCTGCGCCTGAACATCCCGGTGGTGTTCGTCTCCGGCGGCCCGATGGAGGCCGGCAAGACCAAGCTGGCCAGCCATGGCCTGGACCTGGTTGACGCCATGGTCATCGCCGCGGACGAAAGCGCCAGCGATGAGAAGGTCGCCGAGTACGAGCGCAGCGCCTGCCCGACCTGCGGCAGTTGCTCCGGCATGTTCACCGCCAACTCGATGAACTGCCTGGCCGAAGCCCTGGGCCTCGCCCTGCCCGGCAACGGTTCGACCTTGGCCACCCACGCTGACCGCGAGCAGCTGTTCCTGCGCGCCGGCCGCACCGCCGTCGAGCTGTGCCAGCGCTACTACAGTGAGGGTGATGAGTCAGTGCTGCCGCGCAACATCGCCAGCCGCCGCGCCTTCGAGAACGCCATGACCCTGGACATCGCCATGGGCGGTTCCACCAACACCATCCTTCACCTCTTGGCTGCCGCTCAGGAAGCCGAGGTGGACTTCGACCTGCGCGCCATCGACGCCCTGTCACGCAAGGTACCGCAGCTGTGCAAGGTCGCGCCGAACATCCAGAAGTACCACATGGAAGACGTGCACCGCGCCGGCGGTATTTTCTCCATCCTTGGTGAGCTGGCCCGTGGCGGCCTGCTGCACACCGACGTGTCCACCGTGCACAGCCGCAGTCTGGAAGAAGCCATAGCCCAGTGGGACATCACCCAGACTCAGGACGAGGCGGTACACACCTTCTTCAAGGCAGGCCCGGCCGGCATCCCGACGCAGACGGCATTCAGCCAGTCGACCCGCTGGGACAGCCTGGATGATGACCGCGAGAACGGCTGCATCCGCAGCGTCGAGCACGCCTACTCCCAGGAAGGCGGTCTGGCCGTGCTTTACGGCAACATCGCCCTCGACGGTTGCGTGGTGAAGACCGCGGGGGTGGACGAATCCATCCACGTGTTTGAAGGTACGGCGAAGATCTTCGAAAGCCAGGACAGCGCCGTAAAGGGCATCCTCAACGACGAAGTGAAGGCTGGCGACATCGTCATCATCCGCTACGAAGGCCCGAAAGGTGGTCCGGGCATGC
The DNA here is from genome assembly GCF_004331835.1 of Pseudomonas sp. IC_126. NCBI lineage: Bacteria > Pseudomonadati > Pseudomonadota > Gammaproteobacteria > Pseudomonadales > Pseudomonadaceae > Pseudomonas > Pseudomonas sp. IC_126. Next base: position 553,100 of record NZ_SJSS01000002.1, on the reverse strand, counting down.
AGGAAATGCTCTATCCGACCAGTTACCTGAAGTCCAAGGGCCTGGGCAAGGACTGCGCCCTGCTCACCGATGGCCGTTTCTCCGGCGGTACTTCGGGCCTGTCCATCGGCCACGCCTCGCCAGAAGCCGCTGCAGGCGGCGCCATCGGCCTGGTACGCGACGGTGACAAGGTGCTGATCGACATCCCCAACCGCAGCATTCAGCTGCAGGTCAGCGATGAAGAGCTTTCGCACCGCCGCATCGAGCAGGACAAGAAAGGCTGGAAACCCGCCGCACCACGCGCACGTAAGGTGACCACGGCGCTCAAGGCCTACGCACTGCTCGCCACCAGCGCCGATAAGGGCGCGGTGCGCAACAAGGCGATGCTGGAAGACTAACCGCTACGCCGTTACCGTTATCGAGCCCGGCCTTGTGCCGGGCTCGTCATTTTTGCGAAGCCAGCGCAAGGCTGGAAAATTCCCTTCGTCGTTCTTTGCCAACACCCTCCGCTCAGCTGCCAAAACAGGACATCTGCGGCTGCCACTCGTCGTTTCGTATTCATTGCTCTCTTCGTGAAGATATCTAGTGCCGTATTTAAACGACCTGATTGCCGTTGATCGGCGCACAATGATGACAAACTGAAGAAAACGTAAATGTATACAAAAGCCTAGTAATCCTGGTAACGAATTGTCTACATTAGGAGCACAAGAACAACAGCCAGAAAGGAACACCATGACAGTCTCATCCGTCAGCACCCCGTCGGAGAAGCGTCCAGAGGACGAGAACCTCGGCGTCGGTGCCAACCTGGCCTATGGCCTACAACATGTCCTGACCATGTACGGAGGCATCGTTGCGGTGCCGCTGATCGTCGGTCAGGCAGCCGGTTTGTCGCCGGCCGAAATCGGTCTGCTAATCGCCGCTTCGCTGTTCGCTGGCGGTGCGGCCACTTTGCTGCAAACGCTCGGCCTGCCGTTCTTCGGCTGCCAGCTGCCGCTGGTACAGGGCGTATCCTTCGCAGGCGTGGCAACGATGATCGCCATCATCGGCAGCGATGGCGCCGCGGGGCTTCCGGTGGTGTTCGGCGCGGTAATTGCCGCCTCGCTGATCGGTTTGCTGATCACGCCGGTGTTCTCGCGCATCACCAAGTTCTTCCCGCCATTGGTGACCGGCATCGTCATCACGACGATCGGCCTGACCCTGATGCCAGTCGCGGCGCGCTGGGCCATGGGTGGCAACAGTCAGGCTCCGGATTTCGGCAGCATGGCCAATATCGGCCTGGCGGGCTTCACCCTGGCGTGCGTGCTGCTGCTGAGCAAACTTGGCAGCGCCACTATCTCCCGTCTGTCCATCCTCCTGGCGATGGTGGTCGGTACCGTCGCCGCCGTGTTCTTCGGCATGGCTGACTTCTCCAGTGTACTGGACGGGCCGGTCGTCGCCCTGCCGTCACCGCTGCATTTCGGGGCACCGGTATTCCAGTTTGCCGCGATCCTGTCGATGCTGATCGTGGTCATCGTCACGCTGGTGGAAACCTCCGCCGATATCCTCGCGGTCGGCGAAATCATCGACACCAAGGTCGACTCCAAGCGTCTGGGCGACGGCCTGCGTGCGGACATGATTTCCAGCAGCCTGGCACCGATCTTCGGCTCCTTTACCCAGAGTGCCTTCGCCCAGAACGTGGGCCTGGTAGCCGTCACCGGCATCAAGAGCCGTTACGTGGTGGCCAGCGCCGGCCTGATTCTGGTGACGCTCGGCCTGCTGCCGGTGATGGGTCGCCTGGTTGCCGCCGTACCCACCGCAGTGCTCGGCGGCGCCGGCATCGTGCTGTTCGGCACCGTAGCCGCTGCCGGTATCCGCACCCTGGCGCAGGTCGAGTACCGCAACAACATGAACCTGATCATCGTCGCCACCTCGATCGGCTTCGGCATGATCCCGATCGCCGCGCCCAGCTTCTACCATCACTTCCCGGGCTGGTTCGAGACCATCTTCCACTCGGGCATCAGCTCGGCGGCAATCATGGCGATCCTGCTGAACCTGCTGTTCAACCACCTCACCGCCGGCAACTCGGACCAGCAGTCGGTATTCGCCGCCGGCAACGAACGCACCCTGCGCTTCCAGGATATCGCCGCCCTGCACGATGGTGACCACTTCCGCGATGGCAAACTGTTTGACGTAGACGGCAACGAGGTGCCAGTGATCGCCGCTGACGACCACGGCGCACCCACGCAGCAGCCACCGCAAGCCAAGATGACGGAGGCGGTGCCGACCAGCGGATAAGGTCGCCGCACGAGAGCCCGATTAAACAATGCCCGCCTCATCGAGGCGGGCATTGTTTTATGCAGAGTTCGACACTGTCGCTGTTACGCCAACCCTAATCTTCCAGTATCTCGCGCAACTCTTCCCTGGCTTCGGCCAGCTTGCGCTCGCGTGTTTCGATCTTCTCCGGATCGCCATCACGTAACGCCTCTTGCAGATCGGCTTCACGCTCGCTGATCTCCTCCCGCGCCTCGTCAATATCTTCCTGCCGTTCGGCCTGCAGCTCCGCTTCGCTGCAGTGCGCCCGGACCTTGCCCAGCGCGGTTTCCAACCCACCAATACGCCCGGCGTTGCCCTGCTCGCGGGCATGCTCCAGCTGGCGGAGAATGTCCGCTTCCTTGCTGGCACAGCTTTCCTGGGCGTGGGCCAACCCGGTGACGAGCGACAGCAGTGTCATTGCGACGGCGATTTTCATTCGGAGCACTCCTCGATTGAGCTTCGGTCATTGTTGGAGTCGTATCGATGCAACAGGTTGCGGAAAATAACCGCGATAAGCCTTCAAGGCCCCCGAACGCCGCACTGTCCGTACGGCATCCCGGTCAGTAGAATCGCGCTCTTTTCGCCTGGAAGGACGGCCATGAGCGCTCCCGACACTAAAACCGCCCCCGAAACGCCAGACGAACTGGTCTACGGGCTCAACGACCGCCCGCGTCCCTGGATCGCCTTCCTCGCCGCGCTGCAGCATCTGCTGGCAATCATTGTGCCCATCGTCACCCCCGGCCTGCTGATCTGCCAGGCCATCGGCGTGTCGCCGCGCGACACCAACATCATCGTGTCCATGTCGCTGGTGATTTCCGGCATCGCCACCTTCGTGCAGTGCAAACGCTTCGGCCCGCTGGGTGCCGGATTGCTGATCGTGCAGGGCACCAGCTTCAATTTCGTCGGACCGCTGATCGCCGGCGGCGTGCTGATGGTAGGACAAGGCACGCCGGTGGAAGGCGTGATGGCGGCGATCTTCGGCGTGGTCATTGCCGGCTCCTTCATTGAGATGGGCGTGTCGCGCGTCCTGCCCTTTATCAAACGTCTGATCACGCCATTGGTGACCGGCATCGTGGTGCTGATGATCGGCCTGACGCTGATCAAGGTCGGTCTGATCAGCATGGGCGGCGGTTACGCGGCCATGGGCGACGGCACTTTCGCCAGCCGCGAGAACCTGCTGCTGTCCGGCGTGGTGCTGGCAGCCATCGTCGTGCTCAACCGGTTGCCAGTGGTGTGGCTGCGCAGCTGCGCAATCATCATTGCGCTGGCCATCGGCTATGCGCTGGCCGCCTACCTCGGTCGCCTAGACTTCACCGGCATGCGCGAAGCGGAGCTGTTCGAAGTCCCGATGCCGTTGCACTTCGGCCTGGGCTTCTCCTGGAGCCTGTTCATCCCAATGGTGGTGATTTACTTGGTCACCTCGCTGGAAGCCATCGGCGACATCACCGCCACCAGCAAGCTTTCGCGTCAGCCGGTCGAAGGCCCGTTGTGGATGCAGCGCATCAAGGGCGGCGTGCTGGTCAATGGCGCCAACTCGCTGCTGGCGGGCATCTTCAACACCTTCCCCAGCTCGGTGTTCGCGCAGAACAACGGCATCATCCAGCTGACCGGCATTGCCAGCCGCTATATCGGCATGTGGATCGCCGTGATGCTGGTGGTGCTCGGCCTGTTCCCGGCGGTCGCCGGCGTGCTGCAAGCGGTGCCCGAACCCGTGCTGGGCGGGGCCGCGCTGGTGATGTTCGGTGCGGTGGCGGCGGCGGGCATCAACATCCTCGCCGGCGTTCAGCTGGATCGCCGCGCGCTGCTGATCATCTCGGTGTCCCTGGCGCTCGGCCTGGGCTTTTCCCAGGTGCCGGAATTTCTGGCGAACCTGCCGGCAGCGCTGCGCAACGTACTGGAATCGGGCGTCGCCACCGGCGGCATCTGCGCACTGCTGATGAACTGGTTCCTGCCCGAGTCGCCAGAGACGACACACGAACAGGCCTGATCACCCGAGGTGCTGGCACACCTCGTCGGCAATCGCCAAGGCTGCGGTCAGCCCTGGCGACTCGATGCCGAACAGATGCACCAACCCGGCGATGCCATGCTGCGCCGGGCCGTCGATCCGAAAATCCGCCGCCGGCTCGCCCGGGCCGCTGATTTTCGGTCGGATGCCGGTATAAGCCGGTTGCAGCGCGCCATCCGGCAGCCTAGGCCAATACCGCCGGATGGCAGCGTAAAAACCATCGGCGCGACGGGCGTCCAGATCGTGATCGAGTGACTCAACCCACTGCACGTCAGGGCCGAAGCGGGCCTGACCACCCAAATCCAACGTCAGGTGCACGCCCAGCCCGCCAGGCTCGGGTAGCGGATAAACCAGATGCCGGAAGGGCGTCGCCGTTGTCAGTCTGAAATAACTGCCCTTGGCAAAATAGCGCGTTGGCACCGCATCGGCAGGCAGGCCGCGGGTCCGAGCGGCGATCACCGGCGCTGAGTGCCCGGCGCAGTTGATCACGGCCGACGCGATCAGCGTCATCGGTTCATCCCCACCGATATCGACACGCAACCCGCTATCCAAAACCTCGACCGCCTCCACCGGTGCACGCAGCGCCAGCAATGCACCTGCGCGCTCGGCGTCACCCTGCAGCGCCAGCATCAGCGCGTGACTGTCGACGATGCCGGTGCTCGGCGACAGAAGTCCCGCGACGGCATTGAGCTGCGGCTCCAGCGCTTTCAACTCGTCGGCATCGAGCCGTTGCAAATCCTCGACGCCGTTGGCCGCTCCGTGTTCTTGGAGCGCCTGGAGTCCGGCCAGTTGCGACTCGTCGGTCGCGACGATCAGCTTGCCGCAGCGCCGATAAGGCACGCCGTGGCTGTCGCAGAAGTCATAGAGCGCATCTCGCCCGGCCACGCACAGCCGCGCCTTCAGCGAGCCTTGCGGATAATAAATGCCGGCATGAATGACTTCGCTATTGCGCGAACTGGTGCCCGTGCCGATGGCCGCCTCTGCTTCCAGAATCAGCACCTCACGCCCGGTTCGCGCCAGTGCCCGTGCCACCGCAAGCCCCACCACGCCCGCCCCGATGACGATGCAATCGACTCGTTCCATTGACTCGCCTCTGTTCGTTCGAGCATCAGACTGCCGCAACATCGAACCGCGGCCAAGTCTCGGTTGCCTTAACCTGGAGCACACTCGAACGACTGGAGTCCGCATGCGCATCGGCATCATTTCCGACACCCACGGCCTGCTTCGGCCCGAAGCGGTGACCGCATTGAAAAGTTGCGACCGCCTCATCCATGCCGGCGATATCGGCAAGGCGGAAGTTCTCGACGCGCTGCGAGAGCTGGCGCCGCTGGACGCGATTCGCGGCAATGTCGACAGCGGTGAATGGGCCGCCGAGATCCCCCAGCGGCTGGATCTGCAGCTTGGCGGGCTGCGCATACACGTGCTGCACGATCTCAAGGAACTGGAGCTGAACCCTGCCGACGCCGGTATCGCCGTGGTGATCGCCGGGCATTCCCATCAGCCGAAGATCGAGCAGATCGACGGTGTGCTCTACATCAACCCGGGCAGTGCCGGGCGGCGCCGCTTCACGCTGCCGATCAGCCTGGCGTTGCTGGACATCGAGGACGGCCAGCCCCGCCCGCAGCTGGTTACGCTGGGCTAGCTGACGCCCATATACCGATCGGCACGATGGTTGATCGCCAGCACTAGATTCAGCGCCACCGCACCGAGCACGGATAGCACGACCTTTTCCGGCGGCACGATGAAGACTGCCGCCAGCACGATCAGCGCATCGATACCCATCTGGAAGGTGCCCGCGCGCATGCCGATGCGTTCCTGCAGATACAACGCCAGGATGTTCACCCCGCCAAGGCTGGCGCGGTGGCGGAACAGCATCAACAGCCCGACGCCCATGGCGAAGCCGCCGAACAGCGTCGCGTAGTAGATGTTCAATTCGGCGAAGCGGATCCAGTGTGGCGTCAGCTCGGCCAGCAGCGAGACCAGCCCCACCGCAACGACGGTGCGCAGGGTAAAACCCCAGCCCATGCGCCAGATCGCCAAGAGGTAGAACGGCAGGTTGAGCGTGAAGAACACCAGTCCGAAGGGCCAACCGGCGAAATACTTGAGCAAAAAGGCCAGGCCCACCGTGCCGCCGGTCAGCAGTCCCGCATGGCTATAGAAGGCGATGCCCAGCGCCACCATCGCGGTGCCCAGCGCCAAGGCCAACGCATCCTCCCAGAGCGGATGGCGCACGAATATCGCCGCGATCGTCATCGCCTGGCCGGCGTCCGGTCTGTTGTTCTGCATGGAAATGTCTCGTGGCAAACGAGCGAAAAGCATAGAGCCTGACGCCAGGCGAAGACTTGGCGTCGATCAAGGAACGATGGGTGATTCAGCGCCGCTGCCAGGTCTCGAAACGATAGCCCGGCGCCTCGCCCTCGGCGGGATGCGTCTGACAGTCGCTGCGCTGCCATTCGACTTCGTCGAAGCTCGGAAAGAACGCATCGCCGTCAGGAGCGGCTTCGATACGGGTCAGATACAGGCGCTGCGCCTGGCCCAGCGCCTGGGCATAGAGTTGCGCACCGCCGATCAGCATCAGTTCGTCGACACCCTGCTCGCGCGCCCATTGCTCGGCGCGAACCAGCGCAGCGTCGAGAGAAGAGAACGTCTCGGCACCTTCGAGCCGCAGGTCCGGCTGACGGCTGATCACCAGGTTCAGCCGCCCCGGCAACGGCCGCCCGAGCGAGTCCCAGGTCTTGCGACCCATGATGATCGGCTTGCCGAGGGTCATCGCCTTGAAGTGCTTGAGATCGGCCGGCAGGTGCCAGGGCATGCGGTTGTCGAGGCCAATGACACGGTTTTCCGCGAGCGCGGCGATCATGGCGAGGGGAAGGGAGGTCTGAGTCATGGCGGCGAGAATAGCAGAGGGCCCACGGGCAGTCAGCGGCGTCGAATTAACGTCAATAACATCGAACCGTCATGTTCGTTCCACCGAAGCGTCAAGCGGGCGTCACTGTTACGCTTCAGGCTGATCGCTCCCCTCCCACGGAGACGCCCCATGGTCCGCTCTACTCTCACCCTGCGCCACTGGTTCACCGCCTGCGGCCTGTTGCTGCCGATAGTCGCCTTCGCCGCCTCCCCAAACTCGGCCAGCGAGGCGAAGCTGCAAGGCAACCACAACGAACCCCATCCGCTGGTGATCGCCCACCGCGGCGCCAGCGGCTACGTTCCCGAGCACACGCTCGCCTCGTACGCCCTGGCCGTCCTGCAGGGCGCCGACTACGTCGAGCCGGACCTGGTGATGACACGCGACGGAGAGCTGGTCGCCCGTCACGACAACGAACTCGGGCTGACCACCGATGTGTCCCAGCATCCTGAATTCGCCGATCGCAAGCGCACGCAGATGGTCGATGGGGTCAGCCTGACCGGCTGGTTCAGCGAAGACTTCACCCTGGCCGAGCTGAAGACCCTGCGCGCCATCGAGCGCATTCCGGACATCCGCCCCGGCAACGCCCGTCTCGATGGCAGCCTGGAAATCCCCACGCTGCAGGAAATCATCGACCTGGTGAAAACCCTGCAGCTGAGCGAGCGCCGACGCATCGGCCTCTACATCGAAACCAAGCATCCGACGCATTTCCAAAAACTTGGTCTGACCATGGAGCAACCGCTGGTGCGCACCCTTCACCGCAACGGCTACGCCGGACGCAATGCGCCGGTGTATATCCAGTCGTTCGAAGTGGAAAACCTGAAAGCCCTGAGCCGCCTGACGCAGCTGCGTCTGGTTCAGCTGTTCGGCGGCGGCCAGCCGTACGACCAGCAAGTGCGCGGCAGCGACCTGACCTACGCACAGATGGCCACCGCCGAAGGGCTCAGGACCATCGCGCAATACGCAGCGGGCGTCGGGCCAGAGAAGAGCTACATCATCCCGCGCGACGCCAACGGCAACCTGGGCCAAGCCACCGACTTCGTCCCGAACGCCCACGCCGCCGGACTCAAGGTGCATCCCTACACCTTCCGCGCCGAGAACGCTTTCCTGCCGACCAATCTGCGCGCCGGTGACTCGCCCGCCGATCGCGGCGACATCGAAACGGAAATCCGTGCATTCCTTGATGCGGGCATCGACGGGCTGTTCATCGATCACCCGGATGTCGCGGTGAAAGTACGCTCCCAGGGCGAATAACTAGCACTCTGGCGGCAAGGACGCCGCCCTCAGCCGATCACTCACGATTGGCGATTTTCTGCAGGTTCTCGTTGATCTTGAACAGCACGATCAGCAGCTCGCACCAGACCCGCGTACCAATCAGGCCGAACAGCAGCACACCCAGGCCGGACCAGAAGCCTCCGCCGTAATCGCTGAACATCGTGGCGATCGCCCCGACGACCACGCTGATCAAGCCCAACCAGTAGATGAAGATAATGATCTTCGGCGTCAGCATGGAGTCGAAAAAGAAGATGTCTTTCATGGCAACGTCCTTTTGAAGCGCACAGGAGCGGCAGACAAAGCGCCGCTTGGCGAATTTCTGGCAGATGATGCGGCGAACCGCGGGATGATCGGCGGCGGATGCTAACAGAGTCGGCCGGCGCTCCAGCTGGATAGCCATTTCACCCTTCGGATCGGCACCGGTTATTCTCAGGACCGAGCCGTCCACTATGAGAAGCCGTGTGCCCGCACCTCACCTGCCGCTACCCGACCCCCTCGACCGCCTCTGGCTGACCGAAGCCGTGCGTCTGCGCGAAGAACACGCAGGGCCGTTGGACGATGCCGAAGCCAACCGCCAAGCTCGTGCGCAGGGCGGCGATCTTGCCGAGCTGATCGAGCGACGCGCGCTGTGGTTGGCCCACCGCGACGGGCTGATCGAGGCCCAGAAGCATTGGTGGCAGGGCGCGCGTCTAGCCGGCTTCGCGCTGGTCTTGCTCGCGCTGCTCACCGGTGCCGGGCTGGCGTGGGCAGCGCTTGGCGATGGGCAGCAACCGGTCAATGTGTTCTGGGCGCTGGGCAGTCTGCTCGGGCTGAATCTGCTAACGCTGCTCGGCTGGCTGCTTGGCTTCGCTCTGGCCGGCGACAGCGGCGGCGCGCTGGGACGATTGTGGCTCTGGCTCAGCGAAAAGCTCGCCCGCGACGCACGCGCCGTGCAACTGGCACCGGCGCTATTGGCGGTGCTCGAACGACGTCGCCTCGGGCGTTGGCTGCTGGGTTTGGGTGTGCATGGCCTGTGGCTGTTAGCGATGTCCAGCGCGCTCGTTACCCTGCTGGCGCTACTGGCCACGCGGCGTTATGGCTTCGTCTGGGAAACCACCATACTCGGCGAAGGCACCTTCGTCGGGCTGACCCAGGCGCTCGGCGCTCTGCCGTCGTTGCTGGGGTTCAGCGTCCCCGATATCGACCAGATTCGCGCTAGTGGTGCGCTGAGCAACGACCTCGAGAACGCCCGTCAGAACTGGGCCGGCTGGCTGGTGGGCGTGGTGCTCATCTATGGGCTGCTGCCGCGGCTACTGCTGGCGCTGTTCTGCCTGTGGCGCTGGCGACGCGGTCGTGCGCAGCTGCGTCTGGATCTGCAACTGCCCGCCTACCGCCTGCTGCGCGAGCGGCTGCAACCGCCCAGCGAACGTCTCGGCGTCAGCGACGCGGCACCGACCCAACTGCATGCCCCAAGCCTCGGCACTCAATTGAACGGCAGCGAAGGCGCCGTTCTCGTGGCCATCGAACTGGACCAGAGCCGCCCGTGGCCACCGAAGCTGCCTGACTCGGTCGCCGATGCCGGCGTGCTGGACGACCGGGAGCAACGCCGTCGATTGCTCGATCAGCTGACTCGGTTTCCACCGCAGCGCTTGGCCATCGCCTGCGACCCGCGTCGCTCGCCGGATCGCGGCACGCTTGCCCTGATCGGCGAATTGAGCCGTTGCGCCAATGAGACGCGGGTCTGGCTGTTGCAGGCACCAGTCGGCGAGGCGCTGGATAGTCACCGCCTGGAGGACTGGCGGCAGGCGCTGGATAGCCTTGGGATAGTCCATTCCTGCAGCGCGCCATTGATTTGGCTGGAGAGCGGTCATGACTGATGACCACGTCGAAATCGCCGGACGAATGAAACCCGCCAATGCTGAGCCACCCTTTGCCTTCCTGCAGAGCGGCGGAGGCCTCCTATGAGCGCCCCTCTGAAACTCGCGCTGGTCGGCCACACTAACGTCGGCAAGACCTCGCTGCTGCGCACCCTCACCCGCGATGTCGGCTTTGGCGAGGTCTCGCATCGACCGAGCACCACCCGCCACGTCGAAGGCGCGCGGTTGTCGGTCGAAGGCGAGCCGCTGCTGGAACTCTACGACACGCCCGGCCTGGAAGATGCCATCGCCCTGCTCGACCACCTGGAGCGAATCGAACGCCCCGGCGAACGTCTCGATGGTCCGGCGCGCACCGCACGTTTTCTCGACGGCAGCGAGGCGCGCCAGCGTTTCGAGCAGGAAGCCAAGGTGCTGCGCCAGTTGCTTGCTAGCGACGCCGGACTCTATGTGATCGATGCCCGCGAGCCGGTGCTGGCCAAGTACAAGGACGAACTGGCGGTGCTCGCCAGCTGCGGCAAACCGCTGCTGCCGGTGCTCAATTTCGTCGCCCAGCCCGGTCACCGGGAAGACCAGTGGCGCGAAGCGCTGGCACGGCTGGGTCTGCATGCGCTGGTGCGCTTCGACAGCGTGGCGCCGCCGATCGATGGTGAACGCCGGCTCTATGAAAGCCTGGCGCTATTGCTGGAGCAGTCCCGCCCGAAACTACAGCGACTGATCGATGATCACGAAGCCCAGGCCGCTGCTCGGCTGAGCGAGGGCAATCGGCTCATTGCCGAGCTGCTGGTGGATGTCGCCGCCTGTCGTCGCAGCGTCGCTGCCCAGCCGGACCTGGAACGCGGCGCGATCCGCGAACTGCACGACGCCGTGCGCGCCCGCGAGCAGCGTTGTGTTGAAGCGTTATTGCGCCTCTACGGCTTTCGCTTACAGGACGCCGCCGCTGCCGACCTGCCGTTGCTCGACGGCCGCTGGGGCGATGACCTGTTCAATCCCGAAACGCTCAAACAGCTGGGCGTGAAAATCGGTGGGGGGATGGCCGCGGGCGCAGCCGCCGGGGCCGGCGTGGATCTGATGGTCGGCGGCATCACCCTCGGCGCCGCCGCGCTACTCGGCGCCATCGCGGGCGGCGGCGCACAGACGGCCAGGCATTACGGCAACCGCCTGCTCGGCAAGCTCAAAGGCCAGCGAGAATTGACCGTCGACGATGCGGTGCTGCGCCTGCTCGCCCTGCGTCAACGGCAGTTGTTGATCGCCCTCGCCGCCCGAGGCCACGCCGCCATGGACGCCATCCGCCTCAATGCACCGGACGACAAAGCCTGGCGCGAGGGCAAGCTACCCGAAGCGCTACAGCGCTGCCGGGCGCATCCGGCATGGTCTTCGCTCAACCCCGGCGCCCGGCTGCAGGACAGCGAACGCCAGGCAGCGCTCGATGCATTGCAGGCAGAGCTGCGCGGGAGCTGACCCGGCTCGCCTGTCCCGATGGTGGGCTGAAGCCCACCCTACGCGGAACGCCGCGCGGCCCGCCCTACGAAACTGTGGCGGCAGAAGTCATGTAGGGTGGGCCGGGCGGCGTTCCGCTTCAGCCCACCGAGCGGTCGTTAGTCGACGCACTCCGGTCGTTTCAGCCCACCACCAGCCAGCCTCAAGGTTCAGTTATGTAGGGTGGGCTTCAGCCCACCAACAGGCCCCGCCGATTTTCAGTCGCGCTTGTTGGCAACTTCCTCCGCCATACGCGTCAGGCCCAGGTGGCGTACGTCGGTGCCGCGCACCAGGTAGATCACCAGTTCGGCGATGTTGCGGGCGTGGTCGCCGATGCGTTCCAGCGAGCGCAGCACCCAGATGACGTTGAGCACGCGGGAGATCGAGCGCGGGTCTTCCATCATGAAGGTGACCAGCTCGCGCAGGGCGGTCTTGTATTCGCGGTCGACGGTCTTGTCGTACTGCGCCACGGACAACGCCAGGTCGGCGTCGAAGCGGGCGAAGGCGTCCAGTGCCTCGCGCACCATCTTGCGCACCTGGTCGCCGATATGACGCACCTCGACGTAGCCGCGCGGCGACTCGCCTTCTTCGCATAGCTGGATGGCGCGGCGGGCGATTTTGGTCGCTTCGTCGCCGATGCGCTCGAGATCGATCACCGACTTGGAGACGCTGATGATCAGCCGCAGGTCGGAGGCCGCTGGCTGGCGACGGGCGAGGATGCGCACGCACTCCTCATCGATGTTGCGCTCCATATGGTTGATCTGATCATCGACGTCGCGCACCTGCTGGGCCAGTCCGGAATCGGCCTCGATCAGCGCGGTGACTGCGTCGTTGACCTGCTTCTCCACCAGCCCGCCCATGGCCAGGAGATGACTGCGCACCTCTTCCAGCTCGGCGTTGAACTGCTGGGAGATGTGTTGGGTGTGGCTGTCTTTGCTGATCATGTCTTTCGCTCCGAGGAGGCTGCCGCTAGGCGGCGCTGGTGCGCAGCGCACCCAGGTAAATTGGAAACCACGCGAGCCCGTCTGGGCTTTGGCAGAGTGTGTCCGGCAAGGAGGCGGAACGCAGACAGTACGTTTTTGTACGGCAAGTTCCGCCGACGCCGTCGGGCGCGCTCTGACATGGCCAGACATCAACCGTAGCGGCCGGTGATGTAATCTTCTGTCTGCTTCTTAGCCGGGTTGGTAAAGAGCGTATCGGTATCGCCGTACTCGATCAGTTTGCCCATGTACATGAACGCGGTGTAGTCGGAGACGCGGGCGGCCTGCTGCATGTTGTGGGTGACGATGACGATGGTGTACTTAGCCTTGAGCTCGTAGATCAGCTCTTCGACTTTCAGCGACGATATCGGGTCGAGCGCCGAGCTGGGTTCGTCGAGCAGCAGCACTTCGGGCTGCACGGCGATGGTCCGAGCGATGACCAGACGCTGCTGCTGACCGCCGGAAAGGCCCAGCGCCGATTCATGCAGGCGGTCCTTCACTTCTTCCCACAGCGCTGCACCCTTGAGCGCCCATTCGACGGTTTCGTCCAGCACGCGCTTCTGCTTGATTCCCTGAATGCGCAGGCCGTAGACCACGTTCTCGTAGATGCTCTTCGGGAACGGGTTGGGTTTCTGAAACACCATGCCAACACGGCGACGCAGGTCGGCAACATCTTCACCCTTGCGGTAGATGTTGGTTCCATCAAGGTTGATGGCGCCTTCGATGCGGCAACCGTCGACCAGATCGTTCATCCGATTGAAGCAGCGCAGCAGCGTGGACTTGCCGCAACCGGACGGGCCGATGAAGGCCGTCACGCGCTGGCGCGGGATGTTCATGCTGACGTTGAACAGCGCCTGCTTCTGACCGTAGTACAGGCTCAGATCCGGCACCTCGATGGCCACCGGCTCGTCGGCCAGGCTGAGGCTGCGCTTGTCGCGGCCAAGGGCGGAAATGTCGATGGAATGGGTATTCGATTGCATGTGCTCACTCCGTTCGCAGCCACAAGCTGCAAGCTACAAGCCGCAAGCTCAAACCGGCACTCCTCACTTTTCTTGAGGCTTGCCGCTTAAAGCGTGCAGCTGCTGTTAATGGTCCAGCGCCTTGTATTTCTCGCGCAGGTGGTTGCGGATGACGACCGCACTGAGGTTGAGCGTCGCGATCACCAGCACCAGCAGCAACGCCGTCGCGTAGACCAGCGGCCGCGCCGCTTCGACGTTGGGGCTCTGGAAGCCGACGTCATAGATATGGAAGCCCAGGTGCATGATCTTCTGGTCCAAATGCAGGTAAGGGTAGTTGCCGTTGAGCGGCAGCGAAGGCGCCAGCTTGACCACACCCACCAGCATCAGCGGCGCCACTTCGCCGGCCGCTCGGGCCACGGCGAGGATCAGGCCGGTCATCATCGCCGGGCTGGCCATGGGCAATACAACCTTCCAGAGCGTCTCCGACTTGGTCGCACCGAGGGCCAACGAGCCTTCGCGGATCATCCGCGGAATGCGCGCCAGGCCTTCCTCGGTGGCAACGATCACCACCGGCAGGGTGAGGATCGCCAGCGTCAACGACGCCCACATCAGGCCTGGCGTACCGAAGACAGGAGCCGGCGCCGCTTCGGGATAGAAGATGCGATCGAGCGAGCCACCCAGTACATAGACGAAGAAGCCCAGGCCGAACACGCCGTAGACGATGGACGGAACACCGGCAAGGTTGTTGACCGCGATACGGATGATGCGGGTGAGCACGCCCTGTTTGGCATATTCACGCAGATAGACCGCCGCGATCACACCGAACGGAGTAACGATCACCGCCATGATGATGGTCATCAGCACGGTGCCGAAAATCGCCGGGAAGATGCCGCCCTCGGTATTCGCCTCGCGTGGCTCGTCGCTGACGAACTCCCAGACCTTGGCGAAGTAGAAGCCCAGCTTGTCGGCCACCGACATGGCGTTCGGTCGATAGGCGCGCACGACCTTGTCGAGCGTGATCTCCTTTTCCTGACCGTCCATGGTGCGCACGACGATGCTGTCGCGGTTGAAGCTCTGGTAGAGCGACACCAGTTCGCCCTCGAGCGCCTTGTACTCGGCATCCCACTGGGCGCGCTCGGCGTCCAGCTGCGCCTGCGCGGCGGCATCGAGTTCACCGTCGAGCTCCAGCTTGCGGGTCTTCAGGCGCAAACGCTCGAGGCCATGGTTGATGCGGCCGATATCGGCCTTCTCCAGATGCGAAATCTGCGCATGCAGCTCGTCGATGCGCTCGATGCGGCGCTGAAACTCTGCCCAGGCGGCATCACCCTCGGCTACCAGCTGTCCACTTTCCTTGACGCTCAGCAGCTCGCCATAGAAATTGCCCCATTCGCGACGCTCGATGACGATCAATTCAGCCGGCTTGCGCGGGTTGCTCAACCATTCGCCGACGACCCAGGAGAAGTCCGCGCCATAGACCTCACGGTTGCCGACCTTGAGCAACTCGCGGGTCATGAACTCGCCGCCCTCGACGTCCACCGGCAAACCGCTGGCGGCCAGACGGGCACGCGGTACCTCTTCGGCCTGTACCAGCTCGCCGGCCAGCACGCGTGGCTCGGCACCTGGCACCTGGTAATCGGCGACCATGACGTCGGCCGGCCAGAAGTGCTCCAGCCCGCGCACAGCGATCACCGCCAGCAGGCCGAGGGTCATGATCACGGCGATGGAGACCGCACCGGCGTTCATCCAGATCCAGGGAGTGCCGCTCTTGATCCAGTTTGTCAGCGAATCCTTTTTCACGGATCGATACCTTTGTCGAAATCTTGTCGCAGCCAAGGGCTGCACGCTTGTCAGTGCCCGCAGGCGTGGCCCTTAGAGGCTGGCGTACTTGCGACGCAGGCGCTGGCGAATCAGCTCGGCCAGCGTGTTCATCACGAAGGTGAACATCAGCAGCACCATCGCGGCGAGGAACAGCACGCGGTAATGGGTGCTGCCCACCTCCGATTCGGGCATTTCCACCGCGACGTTGGCCGCCAGGGTGCGCATGCCTTCGAAAATGTTGGCTTCCATAATCGGTGTGTTGCCGGTAGCCATCAGCACAATCATGGTTTCGCCGACCGCGCGGCCCATGCCGATCATCAGTGCCGAGAAGATGCCGGGGCTGGCAGTCAGCAGCACCACGCGGGTCAACGTTTGCCAGGGCGTCGCACCCAGCGCCAGGGAACCCAGGGTGAGGCTTTTTGGCACGCTAAACACGGCGTCTTCGGCGATCGAGTAGATCGTCGGGATCACCGCGAAGCCCATCGCCAGGCCGATCACCAACGCGTTGCGCTGATCGAAGGGAATGCCCATTTCGTTAGTCAGCCACAAGCGCATGTCGCCGCCGAAGAACCAGTTCTCCAGATAGCCGCTGACGGCCAGCGAGCCCCAGCCCACCGCCAGGATTACCGGGATCAGCAGCACCGCCTCCCAACCCTCCGGCACGCTCAGGCGAACGTTTTCCGGCAGTCGGCTCCAGAGCCAGGCAGCCAGCAGAATCCCCAGCGGCATCAGCAGCAACAGGCTGAAGATGCCGGGCAAGTGGTTTTCCAGATAGGGCGCGAGAAACAGGCCGGCGAAAAAGCCCAGGATGACCGTCGGCAGCGCTTCCATCAGCTCGATCACCGGCTTGACCTTGCGGCGCAGGGCTGGGGCCATGAAGTAAGCGGTGTAGAAGGCCGCGCAGATCGCCAGCGGTGCCGCCAGCAGCATGGCGTAGAAGGCCGCCTTGAGGGTACCGAAGGCCAGTGGCGAGAGGCTCAACTTGGGTTCGAAGTCACCGGTCGCGGAGGTCGACTGCCAGACGTAATCCGGTTCCGGATAGCTTTCGTACCAGACCTTGCCCCACAGCGCGCTCCAGGAAATCTCCGGATGCGGATTATCGATCACGAAGCGCTGCAGCTGGTCGCCCGACTCCACCAGCAGGCGGGTGGCCCGCGGCGACAGGGCAGCGACAGCCGCACCCTCGGCGACCGGTTCGGTCAGCAGCGTGCGATGCGCGGTGCTGTGGAAAATCCCCAGGGTGCCGGCACTGTCGAGGGCGAGGAAGCCCTTGCGGCGCTCTTCGGAAAGGATTTGCGTGATCGGCTGACTGCCTAGCTGGAAGTTGCGCACATTCTCAAGCTCGGCCTGACCATCGCTGCCGCGCACCATGAACCATTGACCGATGCCGCCCGTCGAGTCACCGACCATCAGCGAGATGCCACCCAGCAAGGCAGCGACGCTGGTGATTTCACCCTTGCCACCAAGCAGTTTGTAGCGCCCGTTGAGTTGCTTGCGGCGTAGATCGAAGACGTCGACGCTGGCCCGGCCACTCACCGCGAACAGCCACATATGGCGCGGATCGATGCGCAGCGCTTTGATCGGCTCGGATAGCTGCGGCAGATCCAGGCGATCTTCCTCCAGGGTGGTCTCACCGGTCAGCAGATTTTCCGTGGCGGAGATGCGCAGGGCCTGCAGCGCGCCGTCAGTGGCGCCAGCGACCATCAGGGTCTTGCCATTCAGGCTGACCGCGGCGTGGGCGATGGGCCGACCTTCGGGGTCGAGCTGCAGCGGTTCCTGGCCGAACGGATAATCCAGCTGCGGGGTGATG
Source organism: Pseudomonas sp. IC_126 (assembly GCF_004331835.1). Classification (NCBI taxonomy): domain Bacteria; kingdom Pseudomonadati; phylum Pseudomonadota; class Gammaproteobacteria; order Pseudomonadales; family Pseudomonadaceae; genus Pseudomonas; species Pseudomonas sp. IC_126. The sequence goes on along the minus strand of NZ_SJSS01000002.1, from coordinate 535,745 downwards.
GTCTTGTCGCCGTTCGGGTAGGTGATCTTGTAGTTGTGCTCGACGACCAGCACTTGGCCATTGTCCAGGCCCAGCACGATGCGGCGGTTACCCGGCGTGTCCTGCCCAACCGAGACGATGCGGCTGTCAGCCGGCAGCGGCAGTTCGATGGTGCGCAGGGATTCGCCGGTCCGCAGGCTGAAGAAGCGCACCAGGCCATCGTTACCCAGGCGCATGGCGACCTGGTTCTGCTCTTCCATGGCCAGCAACAGCGGCTCGCCAGCGTCGGCCAGCCAGGCGGGCTGCTGCGCATCACGCGCCTCCAGCTCCGCGCCCTGGAACATCGGCAGGACGACCTGGGCGAGGTAGAAGAAAATCAGGCAGATGGCGCCCAGCACGGCGAGGCCACCGATGGAGACGTACCAACGCGCCAGGTTGTCTTTCAGCGCGCGAATGCGGCGCTTGCGTTGCAGAGCCGGGGTATTGAAGTCCAGCCGTTGCACATCGGAATTCGCGCTCATGGTCTCTATATCGTTCATGCGAAGGGTCCTGGCCGCTCAGGCCGCTAAAACTGCCGCGCCTCTGGGAGCGAGTCGTTTCTACTGGCTACGGAGGGCCGGTCGGGCGCCTAATTTAATAAAGCCGTGTGACAGAAACATTACAGCGAGGTGACGCGACGACGCCCGCCAGCGCAAAAATGCGTGGCGGGCGTCTTGATCAGGCTCGCAGCGGGCGCGCAAGCCTGGCAGCAGGTCTTAGTTTTCCAGACCCAGTTCTTTCAGTGTCTTGTCGACGACGGTCTTCGGCAGCGGGATGTAGCCGTCCTTGACCACGACTTCCTGACCCTGCTTCGACAGCACCAGCTTGAGGAACTCGGCATCGATCGGGCTCAGTGGCTTGTTCGGGGCCTTGTTCACGTAGACGTAGAAGAAGCGTGCCAGCGGGAACTTGCCAGCCAGGGCGTTCTCTTCGCTGGCTTCAAAGGCTTCGCCACCCTTGGACAGGGGAACGGCGCGGACGCTGGAGGTCTTGTAGCCGATGCCCGAGTAACCGATGGCATTCAGGGTGCTGGAAATCGACTGCACCACCGAGGCGGAGCCCGGCTGCTCGTTGACGTTGGGCTTGAAGTCACCCTTGCACAGGGCTTCTTCCTTGAAGTAACCGTAGGTGCCGGACACGGAGTTGCGACCGAACAGCTGAATCGGCTTGCTGGCCCACTCGCCAGTCAGACCCAGATCGCCCCAGGTCTTGATGTCCTGCTCGCCACCGCACAGACGGGTGCTGGAGAAAATGGCATCGACCTGCTCGATGTCGAGGCTCTTGACCGGGTTGTCCTTGTGTACGAACACAGCCAGGGCGTCGATGGCGACCGGCACTTCGGTCGGCTTGTAGCCGTACTTCTCTTCGAAGGCCTGGATTTCGTTGTCCTTCATCGGCCGGCTCATCGGGCCCATGTTGGCAGTGCCTTCGGTCAGAGCCGGCGGTGCGGTGGAGGAACCGGCAGCTTGAATCTGGATGTTGACGTTCGGGTAGCTGCGCTTGAAGTCTTCGGCCCACAGGGTCATCAGGTTGGCCAGCGAGTCGGAACCGACGCTGGACAGGTTGCCGGAAACGCCGGAGGTCTTCTCATAGGTCGGCAGTGCCGGATCAACAGCGGCAACAGCGCTGGCAGCGCCTACACCAGCGGCAACGAAGGTCAGGGCCGCCATCAAACGATTCAGTGTCATACCTTGCTCCTAGCAGGGGTGTGCTCGAGTGTGTTGGAACGGGGGCCATTGTCTGCAGGCCGCGTGAACACTCTATGAACGGAATGTGACAATCTGGTTACGGCAACGGAGACGCGACTGCACGGTCGCTGCTGAAACATTCAGCCGCTATACTCGCCCCGGCCCGCACTACCGCGGGTTTTTCGCGCCAGAACAACAACCGCGCCGCGAGTCGACCGATGAAAGAATACGAACAGGAAGATCCGATTCCACAGGGCGATCTGGCCCTGCAACTCACTGCGCTGCCACGCGAGACCAACGGGTTCGGCGATATCTATGGTGGCTGGCTGGTCTCGCAGATGGATCTGGCCGGGACCGCCATGGCCAGCCGCGTGGCAGCCGGCCGCGTCGCCACGGTGTCCATCGATCGCATGGCCTTCATGGTGCCGGTGGCGGTGGGCGCGCAGCTGTCCTTCTATACCCAGACGCTGGATGTCGGGCGCAGCTCGATTCGCATGCTCGTGGAGGTCTGGAGCGACGATCCTGTCTCCAGCGAGTGGCGCAAGGTTACCGAGGCGGTGTTCGTCTTCGTGGCCATCGACGGTAGCGGTCGCACTCGCCCGGTATCACCACGCCGCTGAGCAGCTGCGGGCCTCGGTTGTCTGACCGGCGCTCATTGCGTAGCGGTTCTTGCCGGCCTGCTTGGCTTCGTACAAGGCCGTGTCGGCGGCGTGATACAGCTGTTCGGGCGTCTGCTCCGGCTGCAGCACCGCCACGCCAATGCTCGACGTGACGTGAGCACCATGCACCGAGGCCGGATGCGGCAACGCACGCTCTTCCAACTTTTGCAGTATCTGTCCGGCGATGGCCTGTGCCGATTGCGCATCACAATCGAGCAGTAGCAGCGCAAACTCCTCACCGCCCACCCGTGCCGCCAGATCCAGCGGCCGCCGCGAGAAGCCCGCGAGCAGCGTACCGAATTCCCGAATCAATGCATCGCCCGCCGGATGACCGAGGCTGTCGTTGTAGTCCTTGAAGTTATCCAGATCGAGCAACAACAAGGCCAGCGGCTTGCGTTCGCGCCGCGCCTGTAACAGCGTCTGCGGCAAGGTGCTATCGAAGCTGCGGCGGTTGGCCAACCCCGTCATGGCATCGTGCTGAGCGACCCAGCCGAGCAACTTGCGCATCAGAAACTGCTCGCGCTGCGAGTATTCATGGACGTAGCGGCTGATCGCTCCGAGCACCAGCAACAGCAGGTAATAGCTGACCGAAATCCAGTGCACCAGCAGCTCGCTCGGTGAAAGCACCACGACCGCGATCAGTACATCGAACAGAACGATCGCCATCGCACTGGCCAGGGCACGCCAGAAGGTTACGCCGAGAAAGAAGAACGAGCAGACGATCAACAGGCCGGCGCCATAGCGAAAGGCGAGCTCCGGCTGGGTGAGCTCGTATTGCATGTCGATCCGCGCCGCGATCACGCCGATCAGCACAAGGAACGCCGGGAACATACGGTTAGCGATGATTCGCGCCCGTCGCATGAACAGCGTCAGCACCAGGATTGCCAGACCGGGCACGATCTGCAGCAGGCGCAGCACGGTCAACTCACGCAACCAGTCGGGATCGTGATCACCGAATAGCTGGTGCTCGACATAGAGGTAACCGCAGACCACCAGGATCAGCAGACAGGCACCTAGCTGCTGCGCCAATCGCGCCTGGCGACCAATATAACGGCGGAATTCGCGTTCCAGGTCCGGTGCGAACAGCAGGCGTCGGAAACCATCGAGCAGCTGCTGCCCGTACGGTGTGTCCCGATAATCCTCGGCGGACTTGGTTTCTATGGTTCGCATGGGAGACGCTCATATACAGAAGCGAGCACATGATATCAATTAGGCATCATCGTGCTCGTTTTTCCGATGAGCGCCAGCCTCGGTGCAGCGTCACTACGTCTGGCTTGCGGACACAAACGCAACGCCGCACAATCGCCTATCTACATGCACCACTGGATGTATCGCGTGACTGCCCTTCTGCTCGCCCTCTGGCCTTTATTTGCGTTGATCGTTGCCGGCTATTTTCTACGACTGAAAGAATTCCCCAACGAGGCCTTCTGGCCGGGCGCCGAACGAATCAACTATTTCGTGCTGTTCCCGGCGCTGCTGTTCAGCAGCCTGGCCACTGCGCCGTTGAACAATCCTGCACTGCCGCGCCTGGCCGGCGCGGTCATGCTCGGACTGGGGCTGGTATGGATCGGACTGTTGCTGGCCAAGCGGATGCGCGGCTGGCCGGCTGCTCGCTTCGGCGCGTTTGCCCAGGGCGCACTACGCTTCAATACCTATCTGGGCCTGGCGGCGGTCGGCAGCCTGTTCGGCAAGGAAGGCCTGGCGCTGGCGGCACTGATGCTGGCGCTGATGGTGCCAACGGTAAACGTGATGTCGGTGTGGGCGCTGACCGCCGAGCGTGGCGTCAACGTGCGTTCGCTGCTGCTGCCGATCATCAAGAACCCGCTGATTCTCGCCTGCCTGGCCGGTGCACTGGTGAACCTCGCAGGGCTGGGTTTGCCCGCCGGGACCGATCGACTATTGAGCCTGCTGGCCGCTGCCAGCTTACCGCTAGGGCTACTCTGCGTCGGCGCGGCACTCAAGCCGCAGGAGCTGAGCGGGGAGATCCCGGCGCTGGGCTGGAACAGCGCGGTGCGCCTGCTGGCCGTCCCGCTGCTGGCTTATGGCGTGGCATTGGCTCTCGGATTACCGGACATGGAGACGACCATCCTGGTGCTGTTCTTCGCCCTCCCCACCGCACCCACCGCTTACGTCCTGACCCGCCAACTTGGAGGCGACAGCCACCTGATGGCCGGCATCATCACCCTGCAGACGCTGCTCGCTGCGGCCAGCTTGCCGTTGGTGCTGACGTTGTTGAACGGATGATCAGCGCAGATCCTGCGTGCGAAGCAAGCGCAGCAGCGCCACTGCCAGGCCGACACCCAACGCGCAGAGCGCAAGCAGGGGCCCGAGATAGCCTAGCGCGTCCTGTAGCCAACCGAGCAGATGGTGCAGCCATGCGGTACGCCGCGAAGCTTCAACCGCCACGTAGCCGCCCTGCACCCAAACCTTGTAGGCAGCATGCAGTGGAATCAGCGTCAGCGGCTGCAGCATCAGGCACAGCCAGTAACCGCTGCGCCGATACGAACCCAGCAAGCCCCACGGCAGATAGGCGGCACGGATCAGCTGAAAGAAGCAGAAGATGTAATAGCCAACCAGCAGCAGCACCAAAATGCTGGCCAGAGAGGGATCAAGCCAGAGCTCACGCAATACGGCCGCTGTGAGCAACAGGCTAAGCAAGCCCCAGACCAGAAGAAAGAAGGTTTTCATCGGGTGTCCCGGTGATCGACGAACAGCCATCGGAACAGAATTGCGCGACCCAAACGCACAACCGCTTCACGAAACAAGTTGCGATGCGCTGCGATCATGCTGACTTAGCTGTGCACGCTCAGAACAAGCTGAGCTGATCTCCCGTCGGCTCGGTTGCAGAGGAGCCCGGTAGAGGCTCTTCTGTGGCTCTGGTCGCTGCCTCGTGTAGTACCAGTCTTTCAGCCAAACCCGCAGCTCGCTCGGCACGGGTGTTTACCGCCTCGGCGAGACGCGCCGGCAGCGCCCAAATTTCCACCTTGCGCTTGGCTCGAGTAATGCCGGTGTAGAACAGCGAGCGGGTCAGCAGTGGACTGGGTTGTTCCGGCAGCGCCAGTAGCACCTCATCGAACTCCGAGCCCTGGCTTTTGTGCACGGTCATGGCGAAGGCGCTGTCATGGCTCGGCAGCCGCGCCGGGGCGAAGCCTCGATAGCCATCATCCCCCTCGAAAAACACGCGCAGGCCGTACTCGGTTTTCAGACAGAGACCAATGTCGCCGTTGAACAGGCCCAGCGCGTAATCATTCTGCCGCACCATCACCGCACGCCCCGGATACCAGCGTTCGCGAGCCGATACGCCGAGGCGCCGCTTGAAGCGCGCCTCCAGCGCCTCGTTGAGGCCGGTCACGCCAAAGGCGCCCTCGCGCTGAGCAGTCAGTACGCGAAAGCCGTTGAAGGCATCGAATGCAGCGGTCGGGTCCGCTTGCCGTGCGGCCTGTAGGTAAGGCGCATAACTCTGCTCCAGCCGTTCGATCAGCGACGTCGAGCTGGGCGCCGCGTTCCAGGCCAGATCGGCGCGGCCTTCCTGCAGCAACGCGACGGTACCCTTGGCGTCGCCGCCGTTGATCCGCCGCGCCAGTTCGCCGATGCCACTGTCGCCGGCGAAGCGATGGCTGTGGGTCAACAGCACCACCGCATCACCCAGGCGCGAGCGCGGCGTCTCAACCGGCACGCTTTGCCCGGTGATGCGTTGCAAATCACCCGCTGCCTGGGCGTCGAAGCCGCGCCCTTCGCAGAGTTCGGCGAACACCGCGCCGGCCTCCACCGCGGCCAGTTGATCTTTGTCGCCGAGCAGGATCAGCCGTGCCTTTGGCGGCAGCGCGACAACCAGTTTGGCCATCAGCGCCAGATCGACCATCGACGCCTCGTCCACCACCAGCACGTCCAGCGCCAGCGGGTTGGCCGCGTCGTGGCGCACTTTCGGGCTGTCGCCGCGACTGCCGAGCAGGCGATGCAGCGTGCGCGCCTCGTCCGGCAGCGCGTCCTTGAGCGCATCGCTTATCGGCAAACTGGCCTTGGCATTGCGAATCGCCTCGGCCATGCGCGCCGCCGCTTTGCCAGTGGGCGCTGCGAGACCAATCGCCAAACGCTCGCCGCCAGGCTGTTCCAGCAGCGCCGCCAGCAACCGCACCACGGTGGTGGTCTTGCCCGTGCCGGGGCCGCCAGAAATCACTGCCAGCCGACGGCGTACCGCCTGCGCCGCAGCCAACCGCTGCCAGTCGGGGCTTTGCTGATTGAAGGCGAACAACCGCGCCAGACTCTCGCTGAGCTGCGGTTCGTCTACCTCCGGCACATCCGCCGAGCGGGACAGCAGCTGTTCGGCCAGTTGCTGTTCGTAAGCTTGGTAACGGGACAGATAGAGGCGGTCGCCGACGAGCGTGAGCGGTGCGTAGTCATCGGGCCCACCGACCAGCGGGGATATCGTCAGCTGCTCACGCCAGCTAGCGAGTGGCGGCAGGCTGACATCGTGATCCGGCCAGGGACGTTTGCCGGCCAGGCTCCCCAATTGCAAACAAACGTCGCCGTTACCAAGCGCCTCGCAACACAGCGCGGCGCCGAGTAGCACCGGCTCCGCGGCCTCAGGATCGAGGCGCCGCAAACCGTCAATGAAGGCACGCTCCAACGGGCCGAGCGGCAGATCCGAGCGAAGCGTCATTGCGCGTCCCTCCACGCGGTAGGCGTCGCGCCGTTCACGCGGTGGGCTGAAGCCCACCCTACAGAAAAGTTGGAGCGCGCCGACTCCAGGCTTGCCACCTGTAGGGTGGGCTTTAGCCCACCAAAAAGTGCACCACATGGGCGTTGTGCTGAAGCAAACCTCTGCTCGCCCCACTTCACAGAACATGCGTCTCGCATCATCTACCTTCCTCGAACAACCGATCCAACGCATCGAGCAGCGCATCGTCCGGCCTCGCAAAGTACACGCCAGCCTCGGGCATCCCGCGTAGGAACAGGTAGAAGGCACCGCCCAGCTGCTCGTCGCGGAAGTCTGCCAGGCGCTGGCGCAGAAAGCGGCGCAGCGCCACCAGGTAGATCAGGTATTGCAGGTAATAGTGCTCACCGGCGAGCGCCTGCAGCAGCCGCTCGCCGCCGTAGTAGCTGGCGTCCGGGCCAAGCCAGTTGGATTTGTAGTCGGCGATGTACCAGCGGCCATCATGCTCGAAGGTCAAGTCGATGAAGCCCTTGAGAAAACCTTTGAGGCTGTCGAACTCCAAGCGAGCCGCCGCCTCGCGCAGAGGTCCGGCGAGGCCGTTGGCCGGGTCTGTCAGCAGCGTACGCAGGCGCGTCACATCGAGATCCTGAACCGGAAAGGTGAAGCCCAGCTCGGGCAATCGCCGCGCGGCTTGCAGGCCGGAAAGGCTCAGACCAGCGCCATCCAGGTCGGTCTCCAAGACCTGTTGCAGATGGGCGGAGGCGATCTCTTTCCACTCCAGCGGCAGCCCATAGGCCTGCAACGCCGGCTCGACCAGCTCCGGCAGCTCGCCCTTACCCCGCGCCCAATCTTCGAGGATCGCGTGCAGGCAGGTACCGGCACGCGCACCGCGAGGGAAGGCGAAAAAGCCGCTGCCCGGCTCGCCGGCATTGGGGATCGCCAGGGCGTCGCGATCTGGCGCCTCCATATGCATACCGGCGGCCAGACCGGAAAAACTGCCGATGCGCCAGGCGCTGTGCAGGCTGCGGTTGAGCTGCGACAACTGCTGTGGAGGTGCCGCGCGACCTGGTCCCTGGGCGCTGGCTTCGTGCTGCTCCAGCGATAGCAGCGCCATGCTGCCTTCGCTTACCGCGACAAGCCGCTCGATGGCGGTACGCAGGCTGGCGCAGTTCACGTCGGCCAGATGATTGCCGAGCTCTTTCAGCCCGTCATTGCCGGGCAACGCCCGACCGTGCAGCAGCCAGGCCAAAGCACTGCTGTGCAGGCCTTCGTCCGGCAGGCTGCCATCCTTTTTCGCTTTAGGCAGGCTCACTGGCCCCCAATGCAGCCAAAGCCGGTCACGGGCGCGGGTCAGGGCAACGTAGGCCAGGCGCAGCTGTTCGGCGAAGACTTCCTGACGTGCACGTTCGAGGTTTTCTTCCAGTTCGTCGCTGCCCAAATCCAGCAGCGGCTGACCGCTGTCATCGTGGCAGCGGGCGCTGTCTCGGTTCTTGCCCAGGAGCTTGCCGTCCCAGAGGAAAGGACAGAACACCAGCGGGTATTCGAGGCCCTTGCTGGTGTGGATGGTGACGATCTGTACCCGCTCGGCATCGCTTTCCAGGCGTAGCAACGATTCTTCGCCGGCACCTTCGCTGCCGCGCTGCGCGTTGAACCAGGCGAGCAAGGGTTCGAGGCCGGGGCGCAACAAGCTCTCGGCCTGCAGCAATTCGCCCAGGTGCAACAGATTGGTCAGCCGACGCTCGCCATCAACCCGCGCCAGCAGCCGCTCGGCCACGGCCTGCTCGTCCAGCCAGGCACGGAACACGCGCATGAAACCTTGTTGCTGCCAAAGCTGGTGATAGCGTTCGGCGGCTTCACGCTCGGCGTCCCACTGTTGCTGGTCGTCCTGGCAACGCGCGAGATCGGCGGCGCTGCGGCCCAGCAAGCGCGTAGCCAGGGCGTAACGCAGCAAACCCTCGCGACCCGGCTCGGCGTAGGCGGCCAGCACCGCGGCAAGTTCGGTCGCCTCTTCGCTGCGCCAGACGCTGTCGCGCCCACGGCGGACGCTGGGCACACCGCGCGCAGCCAGCTCGTCGGCAATCATGCCGGCCTGACGGTGATTTGCCACCAGCACGGCAATGTCGCCACCCTTGAGTGGCGTGAACACGCCGTCCTTTTCAAAACCGGCACGACCTTCGCCAGCAGCAGCCAGCTGCAGGGCGATGCGCCGTGCGGTGTCGCAGGCCGCCAGTTGCGCGGCCTCGCCCTTGCCGAGCGGATCGTCGCCAAGCCAGACCAGCGACAACGGCGCCGCCTCACCCTCTTCTACCAGACACAGGCTGGCACGCGATTTCTCAGCGGCGCCCACCGGCGGGTATTGCAGGTCGCTTTGGGCGAACGGTTGCGGATGATCGAACAGCTGATTCAGCGCAGCGATCAATGCTGGCGTGGAGCGGTAGTTGATCGGCAAGTTGTAGGGCCGGTCGGCCTGATTGCGTGCGGTGATGTAGGTCGCCAGGTCCGCGCCACGGAAGGCATAGATCGCCTGCTTGGGATCGCCGACGAAGCACAGCGATGCCGCACTGCCCTTGGCGTAGATGCGGTTGAAGATGGCGTACTGGATCGGGTCGGTATCCTGGAATTCGTCGATCAGCGCCAGCGGGTAAGTAGTGCGAAGCGAGGTCGCCAAATCCTCGCCGACCGGCCCCTGCAGCGCCTGATCGAGCCGATTGAGCAAGTCGTCGAAGGCCAGCAACCGTTGCGCCGCCTTGCGCTCCGGCAGTTCGCGGTTGAGCCGTTCGAGCAGCGCCACCTGCAGCGCGATCAGCCGTTGCTTGCCAGCCGGCAGCGCCTCGGCGACTTGGTCGGACAGTTCATCCAGCGCCTGGGCCAGTTCGCAGACGGGCGCGTCGAAGCCCTTCTTGCAGGCCTTGCTCAAGGCGCGCACGCCAAACTTGGCGGCGCCGTCGGGCAGGTCGAACATTACTGCCGGGTCGGCGAAATAGGCGTCCAGCTCGCCCTGCCAAGGCTCGAACTTGATGCTTTTGTGGGTGTTTTGGCTGAGTCCGCCGTGGGCGAAAAGCTCGGCGATCCAGGCCTTGCCGGCCTCTTGCCAGAGCGCCGCGGCCCGCTGCCATGCCGCCTCGACCGGACGCAGCTCAGCCGCGACCGGTGCCCCCTGTGGCTCGACACGCAGATAGGGCTTGCCCAGATGGCTGCGCAAACGCTGGCGCAACCACAGCGGGGTGATCCGGCTCTTGGCCAGAAACCGCGCCCAGGCTGGATCGGCATCGGCCAGCTCGCTGCGCCAGGCATCGGCGAGTAGGGCATCGATGATCTCGCGGTCGTCGGCGGTCAGCTCACTATCAAAGTCGCCGCCCGCCTCGAAGGCCGCGTCCTGCAGGGCGCGCTGGCAGAAGCCGTGGATGGTAAAGATCGCCGCCTCGTCGAACCCGTGCACGGCCAGCAGCAGGCGCCGCCGCGAGGCGTCGTCCGGGTAGCGGGCATGGAGGCGATTGAGAAAGTCGTCATCGCTGGGCGTGCCTTCATAGACTGCCAGCAGATCGGCCAGCCGCGCGCGGATACGCTCGCGCAGCTCGGCGGTGGCAGCGGTGGTGTATGTGACCACCAGAATCTGCCCCACCGACAGCTGCCGCTCCAGCAAAAGGCGGGCGTAGAGCGCCGTAAGCGTCCAGGTCTTGCCGGTGCCGGCACTGGCCTCGATCAGCGAGCGGCCGTCGAAGGGCGAATCGAGCAAGTCCAATTTCATGCGAACCCCCCGGAGGCGGCATGGGGTTTATCCGCACGCTTTCGCAACGATGCGGTACGGCCACGGAGGGACCACTCCACAGTGCACGAGCTTTTCGTAGGGCGCGCTTCGAGCACCACCAAGCCTCGACGCATGCGGTGCGCGGAGCGCACCCTACGGTGTGGGCAGAAAATCGACAGGCTCATGCGTCTTGCTCCTCGTCCTGGGCCAGGGCATCCAGCGCCGGACCGATCAACTGTTCGGCCAAGGTTTCGAAGCGTTCATCCAGCGGATCACGGTCGCGAAACGCCAGAGCATTCCACGGGTCTTCAGACTCGGCGGCGATGGGGCTGAACTCGGCGCCCAGCCAGGCTTCGCGGGCGCGCTTGCGGGCGCACTCGAGCGGCTCGCTGCCGCGGGCCGGCTTGCGATAGCCCTTGGCAAAGGCATGGCTGCTGCGCGGCAACAGCGGCAGCGGTTCACGAATTGCGCAGCGATAGGCGGCGAGCCAGGGTTCAAGCAGTTGCGCGGCGTTTGCCAGCGGGCGGAGTTGCCAGTCACCGGCCGGCGACAGCATCAAACTGTTGCGTTCGATGCCGGGCGTGGCGGCGAGGTTGAGCAGCAAGTGGCGCAGCCAGAACGGCGACAGGTCCCATTCGCCGAGACGGCCGAGCTTCCAGCCGAACAGCCCGCCCGGCGTCACGCCGTCGAGCCAGCCGTGAATACGCACGCCCGCCAGGGTGATATCCACAGCGAGCGGTTCGGGTACGTCGTCGGGACGCAGTTCGAACAGTCGCGGAGCGAACGCGCGCACCGGGCCGCGCAACTTACCCCACAGCGCCTGGCCCAGTTCGCCAGTGGGCAGCCAGCCGGCGGCACAGGCCATGCGCCGCTCTTCCTCATCGCTCCAGCCGTGCTCCAGCGCTTGCAGCGACAGGCGGCGCAGACCGTTCCAGGCGGGCATTTCCAGGTCGAAGGGCTCATCGCTGGCAAGCGCCTCCTGGTCATCGGCCAGGCGCAGACCCAGGCGCTGTTCGAGCAGGAAGCGCGACGGATGGCGGAAGCACTGCAACAGCTGGGACGGCTCAATGGTCAGCCAGGCCTCGTCGGGCTCGGCGAGCAGGCTGGTAAAGGGTTGCACTTGTGTCTGCGGCGGTTCGGCCAGGCGCTGGGCGGCACGGAACCAGGGCAGCGAGTAACCGGCGCAGGGGGCACCACCGAAATTATTTGGCGAGAACGGCTGCAATGGGTGGGCGACGAGAATCTTCTCGCTGGCCTTGGGCTGCTTCGGCTGCGAGGCATCGGCGCGGGCAGGATCGCGAGCGGGTTCGCTCTCGCAGACGGCGGTTATGTCGACGGCTTCGAGCACCTCGCTGAGCAATACAGAAGGTGGCAAGACGGCATTGTCGCGCGGGTCACGGCCGACATAGGACAGGTACAGCGCCTCGCGCGCCGAGAGCAGCGTCTCCAGCAGCAGGTAGCGATCATCCAGCCGCCGTGCACGGTCGCCGCGCCGGGGGTGGCGGCCGATCAGGTCGAAGCCCGACGGCGGCGTTCTCCGTGGAAAGGCGCCGTCGTCCAGGCCGAGCAGGCAGACCACACGGAACGGCAGGCTGCGCATCGGCACCATGGTGCAGAAGGTCACCGCACCGGTGAGAAAACCTGAGGCGCCGCCGCCCTGCTGCAGTGCGGAGCTGAGTTGTTGATGCACCAGTTCCAGTTCGATGGGGCGCTCGAGGTCCGCCGCCTGCGCCTGGTCGCGCAGCGAAGCACAGGCCTGGGAGAGCAACAGCAGGGTGTCGCCGGCCTCGCGCTCGTCGAACAGGGTATCGAGCAGCACTTGCAGGTCGTCCGCCCATTCGGCCAGCGGGCGCGGTCGGGCCAGCTGATCGGCCAGTTTGCCGAGGCGCTCGACGAACTCCACCAGCCGACCCAACAGCTGGCCTCGCGCGCCCTCCAGCGCGTCCAGAGGCCAATGTTCACCGAGCAGCGGGGCAGAGTCGCCGGCCAGTTGCGGTGGTGCGGCGAAACCCAGTAGCAACCGATCCAGCCCCTGGCGCCAAGTGAAGGCGGATTCGTCCGGCAAGCCCAGTCGCGCCCGCTGGCTGCCATCGCGGCCCCAGCGCACACCCGCCTCGCGCAGCCAGTCGCGCAGCAGCGGCAGGTCTTCGCTGTCGATCCCGGCGCGACGGGCGATGGCCGGTTGCTCCAGCCAGGCGAGGATTTCCTCGGCGGCGAAGCGGCTCTGCGCCAGCATCAGCAGTTCGAGGAAAGCTTCGATCAGCGGGACTTCGGCGCGCAGGCTGCGATCGGCGAGGCTGTAAGGAATCCGAGGGCTGCCCTCGCGCGGGGCGAACACCGCTTCGATAAAGGGCGCGTAACGCTCGATATCGGGGGTCAGCACCACGACCTGATCCGGGCTCAGCGCCGGATCGACGGCGAAGCGTGCCAACAACTGATCGTGAAGAATCTCTACTTCGCGAAGCGGCGAATGAGCGATATGCACTTCCAGCGAACGGTCATCCTCGGCCAGTGTCATGCGCTCGTCGGGCAAGCGGGTGCGCAAGCGCAGGATGTCGTTCTGTAGCGCGTGCAGCAGGCTGTCGTCGCGCAGGTCGTCGTCTTCGGAATACAGGCCGATTTCCTGGCGACCTTCGCTCGTCGCGAGACTGAACAGCGAATCGAAGAAGTCGCGGCCCTGCTTGCCGAGGCTCGCCAGCAGAGGGTGGCCGACGTCGAGATACCAATCATCGACACCGCTCTCTGGCTGTCGCGCCAACTCGCGGATATCGCGGATCTCGCCCCAGGCCTCGCGGCTCGGGTTGAGCGCGCAGACGACCACGTCGACATGCCGAGCCAGACCATCGAGTACGCGCAAGTGGTGCGGCGGCAGGCTGCTGATGCCGAACACCAGCAGCCGCTCGGGCAAGCCGGGCAAGGGTTCGTCGTCATAAAGACGCTGCAGCAGATCGTCGAGCAGACGGGCGCGATGCGGATGGCCGTCCTTGGTCAGCTCGCACCAGAGCAACGCCTGCCAGGCTTCGTCGGGACCGAGATCGAGGGTATCGCCGCGTTCCCAAGCCGCCAGCCAGTCGTCGCGGTAGAGCAAGTATTGGTCGAAAACATCGGCGATCTTTGCCGCTAGACTCAGCCGCCGGCGCTCGTCGCCGCCGTCGAGGTATTGCGCCAGACGGGGCGCCAGTTCGAGGTTGGACGGCTCGCACAGCCAGCCGTACAGGCGCCAGGTAAGCGTCGTCGGCGAGAAGGCTGATTGCTCCGGCAGGCTGCCCAGCACCGTGCGGCTCAGGTCCCAGACGAACTTAGCCGGCAGCTGCATTTCCAGTTGCATGGCGATGCCTTGCTTGCGCGCCAGCTCCAGCGTCAGCCAGCGGCCCATGCCCTGGCTCGGCACCACCACCAGTGCCGGCGCGAAAGGATCACTCAGTGGCTGGGCAAGCAAGGTGGTCGCCAGTTCGCCGAGGGTTTCCAGATCGGGAGCGTGGTAGAGACTGAGCATGGGCAGACCATTGAAAAGCGAAGTGGGTAGGTTACAGACCACCCGCCCGGCTAGCGAGTGACTGCGCCATCGTGCACCGGCCTCGCGACAACCTGCGTCGCGCCGGCCAGTCATGACAGTTTCTTGAACGGCACTACAGCGCGAAGGTCAACCGGATATCCCTCGATTCGTATCGCGTCGCTCGGCGCAGACGCTTGCCGTTGCCGCTCGCCGGAGAACCACACTGATGTTGACGTTGCTGCACCTGCTTTCCTCCATCGCATTACTAGTCTGGGGCACGCATATCGTGCGGACCGGGATCATGCGGGTCTATGGGTCGCATCTGCGGCGGCTGCTCGGCCACAGTATGGCCAACGCGCCGATGGCTTTTACCGCTGGCATCGGCGTCACCGCTTTGGTGCAGAGCAGCAACGCGACGGCATTGCTGGCGATCTCATTCGTTGCGCAGGGGCTGATGGCGCTGCCCACCGCCCTCGCGATCATGCTCGGCGCGGATGTCGGCACGGCGTTGATGGCCCGGGTGCTGACGCTCGACCTGTCATGGCTGTCGCCGGTGCTCACGCTGGTCGGGGTCTGTCTGTTTCTGTCGCGCAAGCAGACCCGTGCTGGCCAGCTCGGGCGCGTACTGATCGGCCTGGGGCTGATCATTTTGGCCCTGCAGTTGATCGTCCAGGCCGCCGCGCCGATCACCGAAGCGCGCGGCATGCGCGTGCTGTTCTCGTCGCTGGCCGGCGACACTTTGCTGGCGGTGGTCGTGGGCGCGCTGTTCGCGGTGCTCTCCTACTCCAGCCTCGCCGCGGTGCTGCTCACCGCGACCCTCGCCAGCGCCGGATTGATCAGCCTGCCGGTGGCGCTCGGCGTGGTGATTGGCGCCAACGTCGGCAGTGGCGTACTGGCCTGGTTCAACGCCACCGCGCAACCGGCATCTGCACGCCGCGTGGCGCTGGGCAATCTGCTGTACAAACTCGCCGGGTTGGTGGTATTGCCCTTCCTGCCAATGCTGGTCGAGTGGATGGCGACGCTCGGCTACAGCGCGCAGACTCAGGTCATCGCCTTTCACCTGGTCTACAACACGGCGCGCTGCGTGCTGTTGCTGCCCACGGTGGGCCTGATGGCCAGGTTATGCGAGCGCCTGCTGCCGGAGCGTGTGCTCGATGGCGGTATCGCTCAGCCGCGCCATCTGGACCCGACCGCCCTGGACACGCCCAGCCTGGCCCTGGCCAACGCCGTACGCGAAACTCTGCGCATCGGTGATCTGGTGGAAACCATGCTGGCGCGCCTGCTGGAAGTGCTACGCGAGGACCGACCGGAGCCGGGCGAGGAAATTCGTCGCCTGGATGACGATGTCGATGCGCTCTACAGCGGCGTGAAGCTCTATCTGGCGCGCATGCCGCGCGAAGATCTGGCCGAGCAGGAAAGCCTGCGCTGGGCGGAAATCATCGAGCTGGCGATCAACCTGGAACAGGCTGGCGACATCATCGAGCACATGCTCGGCAAGGTGCAGAACATCAAGACGTCCAAGCGACGCTCGTTCTCCGACAGCGGACTGGATGAGCTCAGCCAGTTGCACGCCCTGCTCAGCGCCAACCTGAGCCTCGGCCTGTCGGTATTCCTGTCCGGCGATTCGCACAGCGCGCGGCAACTGCTGCAGCAGAAGCGGCAATTTCGCAAGCGTGAACGCGAACTGGCCCATGCGCATGTCCATCGGTTGCATCAGCAGGTGGTCGAAAGCATCGAAACCAGCGCGGCGCATCTGGAGCTGATCGCCGACATGAAGCGGCTGAACTCGTTGTTCTGCAGCGCGGCCTATGCGGCGCTGGACGGCGCAGGTAGCGGCAAGAGCCGACCGTCGGCCGAAACATCCCATGACGCGGCGCCGGCCGAGCATCATCTGCCGGGCAGGCCTGCATAGGCGAGGCCTGCCCATGAGGAGCATGCCGATCAATAAGCGCTGTCGATCAAGGCACGCCTGCATTTCGGACAGGCCTGCGGCCTGTATTCGCCGCGAGGGCGCGCCTCCCACAGGTTGGACGCGTATCTGCCGCTTTTGTGGGAGGCCCGACTCTGGGCGAGGATTTTTTCCGCTCTTGGCTGGCTTCTGCTCGCATTCGCCGGGGCGCGTCCACTAGGGCGAGGTGAACACCCGGTGCTTTTATGAAAGGCCCGACCTCGGGGCGAACTTACTTAAGAACAGCATTGCGTTATGGGATAGATGTTTCTGGTTTGGTCCTGATTCCGCCCTTGCGCTTGACCCCGGTTCGCTCACTCATTGCTTGAGGCTGGCGCTGCGACAGCAAGAAAAAACCCCGCCCATGCATGCGCATGAACGGGGTTCGAGTGACACTGAACGGTGAGTCGAGTTAGCTCGACTTACGACGCCGCTGCATCCAGACGACGAGGCCGAACAGCGCGAGGCCGGGTAGCCACATCCATTCCTTGGCCCAACGATCGGTGGGCGCGCGGACCGCCAGGATTTCCTGATCGAACTCCAGGCCCAGCTCGGCGGCGGGGCTGCCGAAGGTGACGCTGTCGACCAGCACCTTGCCGTCTTGCTCATAGGTCATGAGGCCAAGCTTTTCCAGCTTCTCCTCGCCGGTCGCTCCATTCGGAATTGCCACCAACAGGCTGAATTCCCGCGCGTCGCCCACCGCGTCCTCGCCGCGAATGCGCAGGCGAAGCTGGCTGTCCTCGTCCACGGCTTCCAGCGCCTGTACCAATTGCGCCGGCGGGATGTCGCGGTAGGGGTCATGCACTATGTCCATCCAGAAGCCTGGCCGGAACAGAGTAAAGGCCACCAGCAACAGCAGCACGCTTTCATACCAGCGGTTACGTACCAGGAAGTAGCCTTGAGTACCGGCAGCGAAGACCAGCATCGCACCCGTGGCAACCAGGAAAATCAGGATGCCATGCCATAGCCCGACATCGATCAGCAACAGATCGGTGTTGAAGATGAACAGGAATGGCAGGGCTGCGGTGCGCAGGCTGTAGTAGAACGCCGTGACACCGGTCTTGATCGGATCGCCCTTGGACACCGCAGCAGCGGCGAACGAGGCCAGCCCCACGGGCGGCGTGACGTCAGCCATGATGCCGAAGTAGAAGACGAACAGGTGCACGGCGATCAGCGGCACGATCAGCCCGTTCTGCTGCCCCAGCGCCACCACCACCGGCGCCAGCAGACTGGACACCACGATGTAGTTGGCGGTCGTCGGCAGGCCCATGCCGAGGATCAGGCTGAAGACCGCGACGAGTAGGAGCATCAGGAACAGATTGCCCATCGACAGCATTTCGACCAGATCGGCCAGCACCAGACCGACGCCAGTCTGCGAGACCGCACCGACGATGATGCCCGCCGCCGCGGTGGCGATACCGATGCCGATCATGTTGCGCGCGCCTGCGATCAGACCTTCGCGCAGGTCGACGATGCCATCCACGAAGCCGCCGTGCTGGTGCCCGTCGCGGCGCATCCAGCTGAGCAGAGGACGCTGGGTCAGTAGGATGATCACCAGCATTACCGTGCCCCAGAATGCTGACAGGCCGGGTGACAGCCGCTCGATCATCAGGCACCAGACCAGTACTACAACCGGCAGCAGGAAGTGCAGCCCCGAAAGCAGCACCGCACGAGTGTTCGGTAGTTCTTCCAGCGGCTTGTCCGGATCCTCAGCCGGCAATGGCGGATTGCTCGCTGCGATTTTCAGCAGCGCCAGATAAACCAGCGTCAGCAGCACCGAAATGCCGGGCAGCGCGTAATCGCCAAGGGTCGGCTTGAGCCAGCCGAGACCGTAGTAGACGGCCAGCGAGAGTCCGGAAATCAACGCCGCACCGAAGGCAAAGCCGGTCAGGCGGCGCAGCCAGGGTTTGGGCTGGTGCGTGCCGATCGGCTGCATGTTCTGCTTGAGCGCTTCCAGGTGCACGATGTACAGCAGCGCAATATAGGAAATTGCCGCTGGCAGGAAGGCGTGCTTGATGATTTCCACATAGGGAATGCCGACGTACTCGACCATCAGAAACGCGGCGGCACCCATCACCGGCGGCATGATCTGGCCATTGACCGAGGACGCCACCTCCACCGCACCGGCTTTTTCTTTGGAAAACCCGACCTTCTTCATCATCGGAATGGTGAAGGTGCCGGTGGTCACCACGTTGGCGATCGAGGACCCGGAAATCAGACCGGTCATGCCCGAAGCGACGACTGCTGCCTTGGCCGGCCCGCCACGCATGTGGCCGAGCAGGCTGAACGCCAATTGGATGAAGTAGTGCCCGGCACCGGCGCGTTCGAGCAGGGCGCCGAACAGCACGAAGAGAAAGACGAAACTGGTGGATACGCCCAGGGCGATGCCGAACACGCCCTCGGTGGTGATCCACTGATGGTTGGCCATCGCGGTGAAGCTCACCCCGCGGTGCGCCAGCAGCCCCGGCATGTAGGGCCCTGCCAGGCTGTAGATGATGAATATCAGCGCGATGATCGCCAGCGGTGGGCCGAGTGCGCGGCGAGTGGCTTCCAGCAACAGAGGAATGCCGATGCAGGCTGTGACCAGATCGGCGGTCGTCAGGTTGCCCGGGCGCTGCGCCAGCTGCTGATAGAAGATGAAAAGATAAGCGGCGCTGGCGGCAGCCACCAGGCCCAGCGCGATATCGATCAACGGCACTCTATCGCGCGGTGAACGCTTGAACGCCGGATAGGCCAGAAACGCCAGCAACAGCGCAAAAGCCAGATGGATGGAGCGAGTTTCGGTGTCATTGAGCACACCGAAGCGCAGCATGAAGGGCAGCGGCGAGGCGATCCACAGCTGGAAAAGCGACCAGAGCAGGGCCAGGCCCGCGATCGCTTTCGCCATGGCACCTTCGGGCATTCGCGCGCCGACGTCCTTGGCAACGAGCTCTTCGGTGGACAGTTGGTTGTCTTGCATGGAATGAGGCCTGTTTTTTCAAGTAACGGAACCACGAAAACCCGTGGCACCGGGCTCACGGGTTTTCGGGCGAATGCCGCGGGTTAACGCCCGCCGCATCGATGCAGCAAAACCTGATAGCAGACCGCAGCTTCAGCGGTCTGCCAGGCCATTACATCCAGCCACGTTCCTTGTAGTAGCGCTCGGCGCCTTCATGCAAAGGCGCGGACAGGCCGACCTTGATCATGTCTTCCGGCTTGAGGTCCTTGAACGCAGGGTGCAGACGCTGGAACCGCTCGATGTTCTCGAACACCGACTTGACCAGCTTGTAGACAACTTCAGCATCGACCTTGGAAGTGGTGGAGAGCACCGCCTTGCCACCGATCGACTGGGTTGCGCTGTCGTTGCCGGCGTACATGCCGCCCGGAATTTCAGCCTTGGTGTAGTAGGTCTTCTCAGCCAGCAGCTTGTCGATTTCCGGGCCGGTGATCGGTACCAGAACCGCATCAACGGTGGTGGTGGCTTCCTGAATCGCGCCGTTGGGGTGACCGACGAAGTAGGTCATGGCATCGATGTTGTTGTCACCCAGCGCACTGGCCAGTTCGGCCGGCTTGAGTTCCGCTGCGAGACTGAAGACCGACTGGTCCCAGCCCTTCACTTTCATGATTTCTTCCAGGGTGTCACGCTGGCCGGAACCGGGGTTACCGATGTTGACGCGCTTGCCCTTGAGGTCGTCCAAACCCTTGATGTTGGCGTCACGGCGCGCCAATACGGTGAAAACTTCGCTCTGCAGGGAGAAGATCGCGCGGATGTCGTCCATCGCGCCCTCTTTCTCGAACGGCGACAGACCTTCCATCGCCTTGTATTGATGGTCCGACTGCATGATGCCGAAGTTGAACTCACCGCTACGCAGTCCGTTGACGTTGGCCACACCGCCGCCACTGGCTGGCGCGTTGCACTTGACGCCTTCAGCGTTGCGATTGACGAAGCGGCAGATCGACTGACCAGCAACGTAGTAAACACCCGTCTGGCCACCGGTACCGATGGTCACGAATTGTTCTTGCGCCTGAGCCACACCGCTCAGACCGGTCCCCGCCAACGCGGCGGAAAATATCCATGCCAAGGATTTGCCTTTCATGGATTCACTCCTTATTGGTTGTTGGATTGCCTCGCCGCACCTCGTGAGCATTTGGCGAGAAGTTGGGAGTCTAGCAGGCCATCGGTTTCACACGTAACGCTGTGAGCGACGCAGGTGAAGCGCCGAGGGCGGCCAGCACATCGAGACCGGACATTTCGACTCAGTTGCCCGGCGTGCGTTCCAGCATGCGCGTCGCTGACGGCTCAGCCTTCCTCCGGGTCCTGCTCTTTCTCACCCAGGCGCCGATACAGGGTGCGACGACCGATCCCGAGCAGCGCTGCGGCACGACGTTTGTTGCCCTCGACCCGCTCCAGCACGTGGCGGATGTAACGCATCTCCAGCTCGTCCAGAGTCGGCAGCAGCGGGCCGTCGATCATCAGCCCGAGCAGTTCGTCGGCGCGGGTTGCGGGCGTGCTTTCCTGATAGCTGGCGATGCGGGTCGGCAAATGCTCCAGCTCGATGTCACGCCCATGACAGAAGGTCACCGCGCGCTCCATGGCGTTCTGCAGTTCGCGCACGTTGCCGGGGAAGGGATAGCGCCGCAGCTGTTCCAGCGCGGTGCGCGACAGGCCACGCACGGGTCGCCCGTCACGTGCAGCGAAGTGCGCGACGAAACCGGCGGCGAGCAGCTCGCGATCCTCTTCGCGGTCGCGCAGCGGGGGCACTTGAAGGATGAAGGTCTCCAGACGGAAGAACAGATCTTCGCGAAACGACTCGCGGCCGGCCGCCGTTTCCAGCGGACGGTTGCTGGCGGCGATGATGCGTACGTCGACGCTCAGTTCGCGCTCGCCACCCACCGGGCGAATGGTGCCCTCCTGCAGCACGCGCAGCAGTTTGGCCTGCAACGGCAGCGGCATTTCGCCGATCTCGTCGAGAAACAGGGTGCCGCCGTCGGCCTGCTGAAACAGCCCTTTGTGTGCGCGACTGGCGCCGGTAAAGGCACCGGCGGCGTGGCCGAAGAACTCGCTTTCCAGCAATTCGGCCGGCAGTCCGGCACAGTTGATCGCCAGGAAAGGCCGCTGCGCCCGCTCACTCTCGGCATGCACGGCGCGGGCGACCAGCTCCTTGCCGGTGCCACTTTCGCCGATCACCAGCACGGGACCAGCCGCGCGGGCCAGCTGGCGGATCTGGTCGAACAACTCGCGCATCGCTCGACTGCGACCGAGCATGCCGTGAAAGCGGTCGTCGCTGAGCAGCTGCTGAAAGCGCCGCACCTCGCCGCGTAATCGACGGGTCTCCAGCGCACGCGAAACGGCGAGACCAAGATGATCCAGATCCAGCGGCTTGGTCAGAAACTCATCGGCGCCTTCCTTCAAGGCCGCCACCGCCTGCTGAATACTGCCAAACGCGGTGATCACCAGAAACGCTGGCGCCGCCTGCATTGCCTTGACCCGCCGCAGCAGCGCCATGCCATCGGCGCCCGGCAGGCGCAGGTCGCTGATTACCAGATCCGGTTCCCAGCTCTCCAGCAGCGGCACGGCATCTTCGGCGCTGGCCACGGCTTGCACCGTTAACGCGCGGTCTTCCAACTCCTCGACCAATAGCTGACGCAGACCGTCGTCATCTTCCACCACCAGCACCCGCTGCGGCGCGCTGTCATCCTGCTGCATCCTTATCCTCCTCATCAGCCAGCGCCAGAGAAATACGAAACGCCGCACCACCCAGCGAGCTTTCGACCAATTCGATACGGCCGCCACATTCGGCCACCACGCCATGGGCCACGGCGAGCCCGAGCCCACTGCCCTTGCCTACCGGTTTGGTGGTGAAAAACGGCTCGAACAGCGCCGCGCGATGCTGCTCGGCCACACCGGGCCCGTCGTCCTCGACCTGGAACAGCAGGCAGTCGTCCTCCCGCCACCAACGCAGCAGCACGCGACCGCCCGGACTGGCCTGGGCGGCGTTGCGCAGTAGATTGGTCAGGGCCTGTTCGAAGCGCGGCGGATCGACCTCGCAGTGCAGCGCCGTGGCAGGCGCCTCGAGCGTAAGTGCGACCTTCAGCGCGGCCAGCTCGTCGGCCACCGCGGCGGCCGCCGAATGCGCCAGTACATCGGCGGGCATCCGTCGTGCCGGGAGACCGGCGGCGCGGCCAAATTCCAGCAATTGCCGGACGATTTGGCTCAGGCGCTGCACCTGACTGCGGATCTGCAACAGGCCCTTGCGTTGCCCGTCTTCCAGATGCTCGCTGCGCAAAACACGCTGCGCCTTGCCATCGATGACGCTGAGCGGACTGCCCAGTTCATGGGCGACACCGGCCGCCAGGCGACCCACCGCGGCCAGTTGCTGGGTGCGCCGCAAGCGGGCTTCGAGTTCCGCCTCGCGCGCCTTCTGCTCGGCCATGCGCTGTTCGGCATCGGCGATGCTGTCGAGCATCTGGTTCAGCGCGCGACCCAGTACCGCGATCTCCTGGGGGCCGCTGCGAGGTGCGCGATGACGGCGATCCCCCGAAGCGACCCGCGCCATGCTCTGGGTCAGCTGTTGCAAATGCCGGCCGATGGCCGACCAGTGACCGAGCAGGACGATGCAGACCGCCGCCAACGCCAGCACCGCTGTGGAAATGCCGGCGATCACGCGCAGCCGGCGTGTGTCGCGCTCGAAATCCGTCCCGCGACGGGTGACCTGCAACAACCCGTTGATGCGTCCGCCGCTCTGTTCGAGCGGCACGAAGTAGGAATACACCTCGCGCCCGCGGATGCGCTGATAGCCGCCACGACGCTTGCCGTCGGCGGTCAGCTCCTGAATCGAGGATTGATCCTGATCCGGCTCGATGGCTCCGGCAAAGGCCACCAACTCGCCTTGATGGTCATAGAGATAGGCGCCGTAAACACGACCGACTCCGAGCACCGACTCCAGTACCTGCTGCGAAGTGCGGTCATGCTGCTTTTCCAGGCTATCGCTGAGCGGCAGCCGAACCGCACGCGCGACCAGCTCGACCTCTTCCTGCAAACGCCGCTCGCTGTTGCGCTCGACCGTCCACAGCAACAGGTAACTGAAGCCGAGCATGATCGCCACCAGCGGGATCACGACCTTCAACAGCAACGCGCCGCGCAGGGTCGAAGTTCTTTGCCAAACTGCTACATGTGCCATTTCGGCACGATACAGAACCGCTTCCGAAGCGTCGACGCGAACAAGACGGCCGGCAAAGTACTTATGAATCAAAGGGTTAACGGTTGCGTCTGTTTTGGCACGGGTGATGCACCCTTCCTTGCGTCTTTCAGAAGCCAGGAATATCGAACATGACCAAGCTGAAAACCCGCCTTGTATCCGCCAGCCTCGCCGCCCTGTTCATGGCCACCGGCGCTTCCCAGGTGTCGGCGCAGCAGGCCACCCAGGCCACTCAGCCCGCCCCGGCCATACAGGCGTCGGACATCAGCGACCAGAAGCTGGAGAAGTTCGCCGACTCGCTGGGCGAAATCATGGAAATTCGCGAAGACTTCACCGCCAAGCTCGAGAAGACCGGCGACCCGGCCGAGGCCCAGCAGCTACAGCAAGAGGCCAATGAGAAAATGATGAGCAGCGTCGAGGACAACGACCTCAGCATCGAGGAATACAACGCCATCAACCAGGCCGTACAGAGCGACCCACAACTGCGTGATCGCGTCATCGCCATGGTGCAGAACTAAAGGCTCACAGAATCAACGAGCCCCGCCTACTTCGGCGGAGCTTTTTTTCGGTCCGCAAAAGTCGTGGCGTGCAAGCTGCTCGCTCACTTCCACGCAGCGCCAAGCCCCCCGTTAGAAAGGTACGCAGTGACGTGGTGCGTAGGGTGGGCTTCAGCCCACCGTTAAGACGCCATGACGCGGAATATCACCAGGGCGGGTCCAAGCCGGAGCGTGGGTACGATCAAAGCGAGCGCGGAGTTCGGTTAGATGCCCTTCCACGTATCGTGCCGGTCATGTTGGTGGGCTAAAGCCCACCCTACAAAAGTGGGCCGGGTGGTTACGGCGTTGCCCGCTCAACACTTCCCACGCAACGCCAACCCCTTGAGGAAGTTGCGCAGTAACGTAGGGTGGGCTTCAGCCCACCGTTAAGACGCCATGACGCGGAGTATCACCAAGGCGCGTCCACGCCAGCGCGTGGGTACGACCAAAACGAGCGCGGAGGTCGGTTAGATGCCCTTCCTCGTATCGTGGCGATCATGTTGGTGGGCTAAAGCCCACCCTACATAGCTAGCCATGTGGCGCTGGGTGGGCCGGGCGGTTGCGGCTTTGCTCGCTCGGTCACTTACCGCGCAACGCCAAGCCTTTGAGGAAGTTGCGCAGCAGCTGGTCGCCACAGACCCGGTAGTTGCTGTGCCCGGCCTTGCGGAACAGAGCGCTGAGTTCCGGTTTGGATACCGGGAAATCAGCCGCCTTGAGGATTGCGTGTATGTCGTCCTCCTTCAGCTCAAAGGCCACACGCAGCTTCTTCAGCACTATGTTGTTGGTCACTGGCACCTCGATCGGCGGGGTTGGGCGGCTCTCGTCCTTGCCGCGCTTGTAGATCACCAGGCCGTCGAGAAAATACGCCATGATCCGGTCGCCGCAGGGTTTGTAGCCTGCCTCGTCTTCCTTCTTCAGATAAGCCACCGCCTCGGCATCGGGGAGTTCGCACCCCGTGAGCCGGGTGATCTCGGCGATCTTCGCGTCATCGACGTTGAGGATGTAGCGCAGGCTGCGCAGCACATCGTTGTTGACCATGGATAATCCTTACTTCGTTTGTATGAGCGAGCGCGGCGATGGGTGATGCGCTGAATTCTGTAATCCAGGCAATGACGATGGTGGCTCGGATGGGCGAGGAGTATAGGGGATAGCACAAATGTTCAGGAAAGCGCCGCTCGAACGGTACTCGGCAAGGCGGCGAGCTGACGGCTGCAACGCTCGTCCGTTCAGGCCGCTACTGCGGCAACTCCACGCTGACCTTGATCGCCGAATACCAGGCCGTCAGATCGGCGATATCTTCCTCGCTCAAACTCGCGGCGATAACGCTCATCTGCGGATGTTTGCGCGCGCCGCTCCGAAACGCCTTCAGCTGACCAGTTAAATACAGCTCGCCGTTGCCGGCCAGATTAGGTGCGTCCGCCGCTTTGCTCAGCCCATCGAGGCCATGGCAGGCCGCACACATCTTCGCCTTGGTTTTGCCTGATGCAATGTCGCCTGCTGCTTGCGCTGTCGTAGCGCACAGCGCCGCGAGCAGGACCAACCGGAGAATCAGCCAACCGTTGCGATTACCTGATGCCATGAATTCTCCTTGATGCGTGTGGCTGCCGCGCCGCCAAACAGCGCGGCGCCGGCCAGCCCCGTTGCCTCGGTGGCTCAGTTCTCGCCGCCGTCGTATGAGATACGGTAGATGGCGCCGGCGGTGTCATCGCTGACCAGCAGCGAGCCGTCCTTTAGCTGAGCCACGTCGACGATACGGCCGAAGTACTCGCCGGTTTCCTCATTCAGCCAGCCTTCGGCGAAAGGCACCGTATCGCCGGACGGCGCACTGCCGTCGGCGGCGAACGGCGTGAACATCACCCGCGCGCCAGCCGGCACGGTGCGGTTCCAGCTGCCGCGCTGCGCACTGAACAGCCCCCCGCGATACTTCTCGGGAAACATTTTGCCGGTGTAGAACGTCAGCCCCATATCAGCGGCGTGGGCCACGGTTTCCACGACGGGAAAGGTCAGGCCCTCCGGCGGCGTCTCCTCAGCGTATTCATTGGTGCGCACCTGACCGCCGCCATACCAGGGCATGCCGAACTGCATGCCGGCCTTCGGCGCGTGGTTGATCTCGCCAGGCGGGGTGTCATCGCCCATGCCGTCTACCTGGTTGTCGGTAAACCACAGCTCCTTGGTCGTCGGGTTATAGGTGATGCCCACCGAGTTGCGTACGCCGGTTGCATAAACCTCGCGTTTGCTGCCATCGCGCTCCATGCGCACGATGCCGCCGATGCC
Organism: Pseudomonas sp. IC_126; assembly: GCF_004331835.1. Lineage (NCBI taxonomy): Bacteria > Pseudomonadati > Pseudomonadota > Gammaproteobacteria > Pseudomonadales > Pseudomonadaceae > Pseudomonas > Pseudomonas sp. IC_126. The sequence continues at coordinate 509,546 of NZ_SJSS01000002.1, read as the reverse complement.
GTGCTGGTTGTACAGCTCAAGCTTGTCCTTGGGCGGCACGTTGTGTGGCTGCCCGAGCGAAACGGTCAGCTTGTTGTCAGGCCCCACGGCGCAGACTCTAGCGCCGTGGTTGTAACTCTCCTCATCGGTCGGAATCAGCTCGCCCGTCGGCACGACGATGTCCGCCGCCACGTCCGGACCTTCGTAGAAAAACTCGGCGGCAGGGAACACCAGCACGCGGTTGTGCTCGGCGACGAACAGGAAGCCGTCAGGACTGAAGCACGGGCCCGGCTGGGTAAAGGAAATAGCCGGAGCGAAGCGTTTGACTTCATCGGCGGTGCGATTCTTGGTCCGGTCGGTAACCGCCCACAGATCGGTCTTGCGGGTGCCGACGAACACCACGCCGCTGGACGGCCCAACCGCCATGTGCCGCGCATCCGGTACCACAGCGTAGAGGTCGATCTTGAAGCCGTCCGGCAGTTTGATGCGTTTGAGGTTGTCCCGAATCGCATCGGCGATCTCGCCGTCCTGCGGCACGGTTTTCATATCGAGAGACTGGCCGGTGGTCTTCATCGAACGCATGCGTTCCAGCGCTTCGTCACTGGTCGGCGCGGCCAGGGCGGACCCCGCCCCGATGAACAGCAAGGCACTGAGGGAAACGAAAGCGAGTTTCATAGGGCGGCGACCTCTGCGGTCGATCGACTTGTCGGGGCGATCGTTGTTGTTTTTGTAAGCGACTGCACAACGGCATAGACAGTCGCAAGTGGCTGGCTCGCCGACAGCTGAAAAGTGAGCGCGTTGTCAAAGCGTAGCGCTAAACACACCCTTTGCCAGACGATGTGCGTGACTGGACGCTTACCCGTCGAGCATCGGCGCCGCCGGCCATCCACCACATCCGCTCGCGCAATGACAGCCCTGAGCGGCGCCGTTACACTGCGCGCCGCGCATACGCTGCCGTCGCGCCCTTTCACGCTCACCTCTGCCGGGGCCACCGGCCAGGACTCGCCATGATTCGCATCAACGAACTGCAACTGCCGCTCGATCACTCCGCCGACGCCCTGCGCCAGGCCGTCGTGGCGCGCCTGAAGATCACCGATACCGAGCTGCTCGGCTTCAATGTCTTCAAGCGCAGCTATGACGCGCGCAAGAAGAACAGCGAGATCACCTTCGTCTACATCATCGATGCCGACGTGGCGAGCGAAGACCAGGTGCTGCAGCGCCTGGCCAGCGACCGCAACATCCGCCCAGCACCGGACACCGGCTATTACCCGGTCGGCCAGGCACCCGAAGGACTGGGCGAGCGTCCGTTGGTAATCGGCTTCGGCCCGTGCGGCCTGTTCGCCGCGCTGAGCCTGGCGCAGATGGGCTTCCGGCCGATCGTGCTGGAACGCGGTCGCGACGTGCGCAGCCGCACCAAGGACACCTGGGCGCTGTGGCGCAAAAAGGTGCTGAGCCCCGAATCCAACGTGCAATTCGGCGAGGGCGGCGCCGGGCTGTTCTCCGACGGCAAGCTCTACAGTCAGATCAAGGACCCGAAGTTCTACGGCCGCAAGGTGATGCACGAGTTCGTCCGCGCCGGCGCGCCGGACGAGATCATGTTCGTCAGCAAGCCGCATATCGGCACCTTCCGCCTGACCGGCGTGGTCTCGACCATGCGTGAAGAGATCAAGGCGCTGGGCGGCGAAGTGCGCTTCGACAGCCGCGTGGTCGACTTCATCATCGAAGACGGCCGCATCCAGGGTGTGCGCATGGCTGACGGCGAGGAAATTCGCAGCCGCTATGTGGTGCTCGCTCTGGGCCATAGCTCGCGCGACACCTTCCGCGTACTGCACCAGCGCGGCGTGTATATGGAAGCCAAACCCTTCGCCGTAGGCTTTCGCATCGAGCACCCGCAATCGCTGATCGACAATGCGCGCCTGGGCAAATACGCAGGCCATCCCGAACTGGGCGCCGCCGACTACAAGCTTGTCTATCACGCGAAGAATGGCCGGGCGGTCTACAGCTTCTGCATGTGCCCGGGCGGCACCGTGGTGGCGGCCACCTCCGAGCCCAACCGCGTGGTCACCAACGGCATGAGCCAGTATTCGCGCAACGAGCGCAACGCCAACGCCGGCATCGTCGTCGGCATCAACCCGGACGAGGATTTCCCCGGCGGCCCGCTGGCCGGCGTCGAACTGCAGGAGCAGCTGGAATCGCGCGCCTTCGAACTGGGCGGCAATGACTACTGCGCACCGGGGCAACTGGTAGGCGACTTCATCCGCGGCAAGGCTTCGAGCGCGTTCGGCGAGGTCGAGCCGTCCTACAAGCCCGGCGTGCGCCTGGGCGATCTGGCACCGTCGCTGCCCAGCTACGTGATCGAGGCGATCCGCGAAGCGCTGCCGGCGTTCGGCAAGCAGATCCGCGGCTTCGACCGTGCCGACGCGATACTCACCGGTATCGAGACGCGCACCTCATCGCCTGTGCGAATCAAACGCGACAACGAATCCCTGCAAAGCATCAACACCCGCGGCCTGTACCCAGCCGGTGAGGGCGCCGGTTACGCGGGCGGCATCCTTTCTGCAGGCGTCGACGGCATCAAGGTGGCAGAGGCAGTAGCGACCGCGATGTTGGCAGACCTGGTCGGGAAGCATTGAGCGCTGGCGGGCGTCTTTCGCTCGTCTGGTGACGTACTCCCGCGCTCGACCCCAGAGGCGAAACCAGTGATAGAGTCGCTGCCATCGATTACCGCCGCAGGAGAAACCATGCGCTCGCTGTTCACCGCACTATTGCTGGCATTGCCGCTGACCGCCACATCAATGGCCTTCGCCGCCGAATCGCCAGCCGGCCGCTGGCAAACCATCGATGACGAAACCGGCAAGCCCAGGTCCATCGTCGAGATCCAGGAAGCCGCTGACGGCACGTTGAGCGGCAAGGTGGCGGAAATTCTGCAGTCGGACCAAGGCCCCAACCCGCTGTGCAGCGCTTGCGAGGGCAAGCGCCAAGACCAGCCGATCACCGGCATGACCATTCTCTGGGGGCTCAAGCCCGACGGCGAACGCGTCTGGAGCGACGGCAACATTCTCGATCCCGCCAAGGGTAAGACCTACCGCGCCAAGGTTACCGTGCTCGAAGGCGGCAAAAAGTTGGAAATGCGCGGCTACGTGGGCATCGAAGCGCTAGGCCGCACCCAGACCTGGATTCGCCAGTAAGGCCGTAAGTCTTCAAACCAGGCGGGTCGCACGGCGTTGGCCTGGCAGCGCTGCACCTCAGGCGCCTGTTCGCGGGACCAACGCAACCGCGTCGATGTCGCGCGGAACCGGGAAGGACCGGCTCCACCCGGTAAGCACATCGGTCAATCGACCGCGAGGGCACTGCCGCTGAAGGCCGACTGCTGTGTTGACGGGTCGATTGCCCGTCACTATCGTTACCTGGCTGAATGGGTTCAGCCCGTATCAATGACCCACTCGCCACTCAATTTGGGATAACCGAAGGCACGCAGCGCCCGAAACCCCTCACCGGGAATCGGAGCCGTCATGGATCTTCGTTTGTTTCTGCTATCGCTCACCACCTTCGCTGCTGGCGTGGCGGAGAGCGTTCTTATCGGCATCTTGCCGCCATTGGCCAGCGACCTCCGAGTTTCGGTCAGCCTGGCCGGTCAGCTGACGACCCTCTTCTCCATCGCCTTTGCCATAGCCGTCCCGCTGGTCACCTGGTTGACCAGACGCTGGGAACGTCGCCGCCTGCTGGTAGCGGCGCTGCTCATCTTCGCACTGTTCAATGCGTTCGCCGCACTCAGCCCGAACTACACCAGCTTGCTCCTGGCACGCATCGGCATGGCCGCCTGTTGCGGGCTGCTGATCGTGATGTCGACGCTGCTGGCATCGGAACTGGCGCCACCGGGGCAGCAAGGCCGAGCCATCGGCATCATCTTCATGGGCATCAGTGCCTCGCTGGTATTCGGCGTGCCTCTGGGCGTACAGGTCACGAGCTGGTTCGGTTGGCGCGGGATCTTCTTTGCCATTGCGATCTACTCATTGCCCCTGAGCCTGCTCCTGTGGCGATATTTGCCAGACAGCCATTCCAGCGCCCTGCCTGGTCGCGCCGGCTACTTGAGACAGCTGAGCCATCGGCCGCTCTGGCTGGCGCAAGCCGTCTCGATTCTGCTGCTCGGCGGGCACTTCACCTTATTCACCTATTTCACGCCGTACCTGGCAGCGATGCTTGGGATGACCGACGCCGCCGCGGTTAGCGGATTGCTATTGCTAATCGGCCTGGCAGCACTGGGTGGAGGCTATCTGGGCGGCTGGCTGGCTGATCACGTCGGTCCACGCCTGGCCCTCGTGCTTATTCCCGCGGCCTTCTGCCTGGCGTTGGCGGCCATTCCCCTGAGCTTGCACAGCGCTTTCTTCATCCCGAGCGTGATGCTCTGGAGCACCATCAGCTGGATGATTTCTCCGGCCGTGCAAAGCTTCCTGCTCCACAGCGACCCCATCAGCGGCAGCGCCGGGGTCGCGCTGAACACCTCGGCGATGCATCTGGGCGTGGGACTGGGTGCGGCAGTAGGCGGGCTGGTCGTAGCGCTTGCGGGCGTGGGCTGGACGCCCTGGGTCGGTCTTGGTCTGACGGTTCTGGCATTGCTCTGCGCAATTGGCGCGGCTACTTACAGAAGGAATGCTGAAAGGGGATCGCCCGATGCACTGAGGCCGGGTTGCCATTCGCGTACGGCCGCGCCTTAACCAAGGTCCTGTCCGTCATGGGTTAGGGTGACGAGGCACCGCCTGGATTTAGATCAAAGCCTGCGAAGGGGCACAACGGGAGCCGGTCACCGACATGACCATGATCTCGCCTTCGCCCACCGTGGCCCGCACGATCTGCTGGCGGTCACGCTCGTATTCGTAGCCTTCGACGCTCCAACCGGTTTCACCCTCCTTGCCCTTGCCCACCTGGCTGGCGTCCTGCTGGGTGCCGCCTCCCGAGCTGTAGCTGCCACCCACGTTGAGGTAGTAGCTGTGCTCCTTGTCATGACCCGCGATGTCGCTGAAGCCCAGGGTGTCGGTGTCCAGTTTCAGGTCGCCGCTGTCCGAGGCGATCAGCGCACCGTCGATCTGGGTGTGGTTTTCCGTACGGATATCCAACCGCTCGGCGGCGGTGATGCGGGTCTGGTTTTCCACCCAGTGGGTGCTGCCGCTGGTTTCGCCATAGCCTACCGAGCCGCTGAAGCCCGATCCTGGGCCGACGGTGACGGTGGCGCTGAGGTCGAATTCCCGTCCTTTCACCTCACCGCTATCCGCTAGCGAGGTCACCAGCAGGTCGCCACCCACGCGCCCTATTACGTCGTTGCCCCGTAGCTGCGCGCCGGCAATGGTGGTGTCCTGGCCGCTGTCGAAGCCCAGCCGGTTGCCGGCATACAGGTAAGCCTCCTGCTGGCGCTCGCCGTCGCGCTCCAGGTTGCCCCTGCCCAAGTTGACGCTGGCGTAGACGCCGATGCCTTCCGAGCCGAAGGTCAGGCCGACTTCGCCACCTCCGCTGACGAAAGTTCACTCATTTCGCTAATCTCCTCCCCTCAGATATGGCCTTACTTGTATTTAGCCGAATTATAATCTCCCGAAAAAAGGACAGATTTATTTATTGAGCAGCCCCATCAGCCATAGAAAATAAATCTGTCTCCTTCTTCGTCCTGGTCATCCAAGACCCGCTGACCGCAGAGAAAAGAGAAGACGCGAACCGAGTGGGCGGCAACCCACTCGGCCCGCTGACCACAAGCAGCTAAGAAGGAGCTGAATATGGCTAAAACCGATCATAGGCCAGCCGCACCCAGAACTGAACGCTTCGCCACCGTCACCGCCGACTACTACCCGCCGCTCGGCGAACCCGCCTACACCGCGACCGCATCGTCCCCGGCATCAAACTGCGCGGACTCTGGCAGCAACAGGCCGGATTCGAGGTCAACGAAAAGATACGGATACGGGTCATGCAGAGGTGTCTGGTGATTACGGCGGAGTGAAATAAATAGCCCCGGCAATGCCGGGGCTATTTTCAATGCTGACGTGCTAAATCAAGAGCAACTGCCAATTTGATCCTACTCTGTCGTGAGCGAAGCGACCTCTCGTACTCCTTCGCACTAGTAGTTTGAAAATCCACTACCTCCCCATTCGACCTTGAAATCTCAAGCCAAACCACTTCCCCCCCATTAACCAGGACCGTATATAAATCCTCAGCTTGCTCAGGCGTCCAATTCAACACAAATGCGCTACCAATCAAGCCGAGCCTGTCCGCCAAGATAGAGAACAACTGATTTCCCGGTTCTCTAAGCCCGCCCCATGACTTAGATAGCTCTTCACGAAAAGCTTGCTCGGCAAGGCTTCCTATTAGTTTCACTTAATAACCCCCGGAGTAGTCGTTATCAAGTTGCCAAACCTATCAGTAAGAACAGTCATGGTAGAGGTAGGCTGACCACTGAACTTATCAATGCCAATAGGCCGACCGAGATTCACTTCCCGAACATATCGAATACCTTGCGCACTTTCTAACGTTCGCGTTACAGGCGCACTCACCACCTCTTTACTTTGAAGCAAAGTGCGAAGCTCAGCCTGCCCTATGGTGAATTGACTTGCATTTACCTCTGGATTGAAGTGACGACTTACAACGTGTTCCCAACCCGCACTCTTGTCACCGGCCATCAAGTTAACACGTGACTGAACACGTCCAGGAACTTGAATAGCCGCTTCAGCAGCATTCCCTGCCCCTTTTGCCCCAGGAACAACCCCAATAGCTCTTCCCGCAGTCTTCCCGCCAAGCGACCCTATCTCACCGGCAACAACATCAATCAGGAACCGGGACGCTAAGACATAGCCATCACCGTTAAGGTACTCGTCATTTCCCGCCGCATATTCCTGCTTCGCTTTTTCATGCTCTGCTTGAACGGCAGCTTTATCACTACCAGTAAGCCCAGCAGTAACACCGACAGCCGCGCCCTCTTTGAGGGCATCAATCTTATCGCCGAAAGCTGCGTTCAGTAATACATTACCCGCCAGACCTATCGCCGCCTTGGCGGGCCCCATCAGCGCCTGCATTCCCAACATCACTACCTGCGCTTCCGCTAGGGGCAGAGTGTGCAAGTAGTCCTGTAGCTGTGAGGTTTTTTGCAGGAAACGTTCGCCAGACGTAACGATACCTGTGGTCGTTACGCTACCCAAATCTAGCGCGCCATTGTTGTTAGCGGAGGAAGATGACGGCGAGTCCGCGGAAACTTGGCTCGTGTTCGTACCTGTAGATGCTTGGTCAAAACCTTCAGCCGCATCCGCCCAGGCCGCCAGCAACTGAGCTGTTTCAGGCGAAAGAGAAGCCATTACATCTGGACTCAGGCCGTGCCTAACCAGGTTTTTGGCTACGGATACCGCCCGTTCTTCGCCTAACGTCTGTTTGGCAGAGGTTGGTACCTGATCAGCACTGACCCGCTGAGCCTGGATCTCATTGGTGACTCTTTCGGCAGCCTTACCCGCAGCCTCCAACGATGTCTTACTGACATAGAGATCGGTCCGTTCTTCTTTGTCCTTTGTGATCTCGTAAGCCTTTTCCGCATCGCGGTTCAGCCCAGTGGTCGAATCCTCGCCCGACGCTGCATCGCGCCTGACGACGATCTCACCCGCACCTACCGTCGCGCGGACGATCTGCTCACGCTCTTTCTCGTACTCGTAGCCGCTCAAGCTCCAGCCAGTCTGCCCCTCTTCACCTTTTCCAACCTGGCTCTGGTCTTGCTGCCCGGTTCCATAGGAGCCACCCACGTTGAGGTAGTAGCTGTGTTCCTTGTCATGGCCCGCGATGTCGCTGAAGCCCAGGGTGTCGGTGTCCAGTTTCAGGTCGCCGCTGTCCGAGGCGATCAGCGCACCGTCGATCTGGGTGTGGTTTTCCGTGCGGATATCCAGCCGCTCGGCGGCCGTGATGCGGGTCTGGTTTTCCACCCAGTGGGTGCTGCCGCTGGTCTCGCCATAGCCCACCGAGCCGCTGAAGCCCGACCCTGGGCCGATGGTGACGGTGGCGCTGAGGTCGAATTCCCGTCCTTTCACCTCACCCGTATCCGCTAGCGAGGTCACCAGCAGGTCGCCACCCACGCGCCCTATGACGTCGTTGCCCCGTAGTTGCGCTCCGGCAATGGTGGTGTCCTGGCCACTGTCGAAGCCCAGCCGATTGCCGGCATACAGGTAGGCTTCCTGCTGGCGTTCGCCCTCACGCTCCAGGTTTCCCTTGCCGAGGTTGACGCTGGCGTAGACGCCGATGCCTTCCGAACCGAAGGTCAGCCCGACTTCGCCACCTCCGCTGCGGCGTTTTTCTTCAGCGCCTTGGGCGTTTCCGGCTGCGCTGATCAGCAGGTCATTGCCGGCAGAAAGGTCAATGTCGCGACCGGCCCAGGCCTCGGTGCCGATCAGGCTCAGGTCGTTGCTCGCATCCAAGAGGATGTCGCGCCCTGCCTGCAGCTGGGCGCCGCTGGCCGTGCCCTGGCTTCCCTCCTGCGTGGCGGTGCCGTGGCTTCCTCCGATGCCCACCTTGAAGCCACCGGTGGTTCCACCGACGACACCGCCCTTGCCCTGGGTCTGCTCCTGTTCGTAGCGTTGTTCGCCACGTGCAACGTCCAGCACGATGTCTTGCGCGGTGACCTTGATATCCCTGCCCGACTGCAACTGACCGCCCCTGACCACGACACTGTCGCCAGCCGTCAGGGTTACATCGTTACCGGCGTCCAGGGTGGAGCCCCGGCTAGCCGTACCGCTTTGGCTGACGGACTGGCTTTGACTGGTACTGCCGATGTGGCCGTCAAACGTCGGTCCCGAGAGGAACTGGCTAACCCCATCAACCGCTTTCAGGACGCCGGACGCCTGGCTGACCGTGTTCTCGCCATCGCCCGCGCCGTTGATGCCATCGACCATGTTGCCGAAGTTGTGGTTGACCGTTGTAGTGGTACCGGTACGGGTCTGGCTGGTTTCGCGCTCGTAGATCGACTGTTCGGTTGCCGCATCGATGAGAATGTTGCGACCGGCCTGGACGTTCAGGTCGTAACCTGCCGACATGTCCGAGCCTTGTTGCACCACATCCCGCCCGGCCCTGACGTCCAGGTCCAGCCCTGCCTGTATCTGGCTGGCTGCCGCGGTTTGCTGGGCGTTGAGCTGTTTGTCCTTGAGTGCTTCCTGCCCCACGAAGGTGGTATAGCCGTTGCGATCGAAATCCTGCTGCATGCCGAACGTCTTGGTGTTTTCCCACGACGTGGTTTGCGTGCGCTCTGTACCAGCGACGACATTTACGTCCCGGCCCGCATCGAGCAGCACATTTCGGCCGGCGCTGACCCCACTGCCCACGATGTTGATGTCCCGCTCGGCTGCCAGGGTGGCATCCCGGTCGGCGATTACCTGGCTGCCTACGCTGGTTGAGCTCATGGCCTCCTGACCGGCTTTTTTCGCCGAGGCCAGGGTGATATCGCCACCAAAGCCAGGCGTACCGACAGCAAGGCCGACCGCGTCGGAGAAGGACAGACCTACCTTCTTCTTGTATTCCTCGCTCCGGCTATAGGCCTCGTCATTGGCCGAGACCAGGTTGATATCCCCAGTGCCGCTGACCAGCCCAGCTCGTAGCTCGACGTCATTGCCCGCGGCTGTGGTGCTCGCACGCAGACGGACGTCGTTGCCCGCAGCGATAACCACATCGTTACCTGCTTCCAGCTCGCTGGCGACCTGGGTGGCGGTGGTCTTCAACTGGCTCTTACCGGAACCGGACAGGCCGAGGAAGCCGGACTTGGTCTTCTTGCTGTAGGAGCCGTGCTCCTCAACTCCGGAAAGCACGGCGATGTCGCCGGTCGCGCCCAGCAGCAGGTCATTGCCGGCCGAGAGCTGACTACCGATCACCGTCACGTCGCGGCCACCGTTAAGGGTGAGGCTGCCATTTGCCGCTTTCTGTGTATTGATCGTGAGGTCATTGCCGGCCTCTATGACCGAGGCGACATTGGTGCTGTCATAGTTCTCTTTCTGGGTGCTCTTGCTTCTCCCGAACGAACCCTTGCTCTTCTTGTAGTAGAAGGAAGCGCTTTCATCCTTGCCGGACAGAATGCTCACATCCTGACCTGCTTCGAGCGCGACATTATTAGCAGCCTGGATACTGCTTGCGACCATGGCCACATCCTTACCAGCCATGACCGAAACGTCGCCACCACTCTGCACGACGCTTGACTGTTGTCTAATGGAGTCGGTGCTCTGCGTTACACGCTTGGACTTCGAAAAGAAATGGTCCTCATCAGCAGCAGCCAGAAGGCTGACGTTTTCGCCAGCGAGCAAGGCGATATCACCCTGGGCCTCGACCCGACTACCTATCACACGAATGTCGGATCCAGCTTGGATCGCGAGAGGGCCACCGGCAACGGTCTCGCTGGCATGCTGACGGGTGTGCGAGTCGAGGTAGCTGCGACCAGCGGCACGGGACTCGAGGGATGTCTCCTCGACGCTGCTGAGCGAAACATTCCCGCCGGCCAGAAGGGAAAGGGCCGCGCCACTGCGCAGAATGCTGCCAGTGCTTGCGATATCCCCACCGGCTTCAAGCATCAGGTCATTGTTCGCCTCGATAGTGGCAGCCTGATCGACGTAATCGGTGACACTGCGGCGATTGCCATAGCTGACATCGTTCCGAGTAACGGTACGCTCGTTGATGATGTCGCCGCTGAGGGCGATGGCGGTCACGTTACGCCCGGCGATGATGCCGCCTGCGGTGTTGCGGATGCTGTCGGTGGCCAGCAGTTGCAGACGCTCATTGGCTTGCACCAGACCGCTGCTGGTGATGTTGCCGGCGGTGATGTCCAGGTTTTGGCTCGCGCGGAGCGTGCCGCGGTTCATCAGGTCGCCGCCAGAGATAAGTGCTACGTCTTGGCCTTGGATCAATGCGCCATTAGGTGCCAGGCGACCTTCAGCCTGGGCCAGGTAGAGCACCGGAACGAGCACCCTTTCGCCCATCACTTCCTGCTCTTCCATCCAGACGATGTCGTGAGTCAGGGCAGCGACCTGTTCGGCGGTAAGGGATACGCCAAGGCTGAGGTTGAGCGCTTCCTTGCTGGCAATGGCATTGTCCATCAAGTAGCGGTACATGGCCTCGTCGCTGGTCAGCCCAGCGAGGTAGCGCTGGCCGGTGCGGGCGACGATGGCTTCGCGGATCAAGCGTTGTTCGTAAAGTCCATCGCCCAGGCGCTTCTGGGCATCGTCAGGGTCGTAGCCCAAATTGCCGAGCAAGTAGTCCGATCCCATGAACTGTTTCAGGTCGGTGAGCGCGGGGTTGGTCTCGATCAGGTAACGGTGAGAGCCAGCAGAACGCGACAAGTTAACGTTCGGTGCCGATTGGCTCTGGGGTTTACCGTCGAGCGTAAAGCTACCGACGTCGGCGCTGCCTGTAACGGAGCCCGCCTCGCCGCTGAGACGGAATAATCCATGTTCCCCTTGTGGTAGAGAGAACCCCGGGAGCGTGAGCGGGTTGACCTGCTGCTGCGCAAGGTCGGCCGGCAGATGGCTTACCAGCTCCACCACCAGAGGCTGGCCAGTGCCATTTGCCGACGTATTACCAATCTGACGAGGACCGGACTGGATTGCCGAACCGGGGGATATAACGCTGTTCGTCAGGGTTTGATTGGCATGGATAGTGACCTTGCCGCCTGCCTGGACGACGGCGTTCTGCACATCGGAGCCACCGCCGCGGATGACTTCAACATCGCTTACGAGTTTATCGCTCGATAAGTATCCAGGAAGTACCGCTCGCTTCACTGCCTCCGCGTTGTACTGGGAAGTGGGGAAACTGCCTCTTGTGCCGTAATTCACGGGAATACTAACGAACTGTCCGGTGACCGAATCCGTCCAGGTCATCCACGGCTCGCTGCAATCGCCGCAGGTCCAATCCAGGTACGGAACAGCAAGACGTAGCTGTCCATTCGTAGTTCGGTAGTAATACCCCGGGTAGTTAGGGTTATAGGCACGGTTATATGGATCGGCATGGTCTCCGAAGAAACGTTTTACAGTGCCGTCCGTCACATACCCGCTATGGAATGTGCGAATACGCTCGATCGTACCGCCCACAGCACCTTGGTTGGCAAAGCTGTCGGCCATTACCGTGACGTTGCGGGCCGCCGAGAGTGTGCTTCCCTCGTTGCTGATCGCCCCGCCGAGCAACTGCAGGTCCCGTCCGGATGTGATATGGGCAGCCGGCGTCGTATCGGCGATTTTGCTCTCGTAAACATCCCGAACGATGTAGTCGACCGTGTAATGGTCGCCGCTGCAGTCGTAGCAATAAACGCCAATCGCGCTTTCCACGAGCGTGCGTTCGAGCGAGAAGACTTCACGACGATTCCTGAGCGTTTGTGCCTGCAGATAAACGTCGCCAGCCGCTTCCAGGTTGCCGGAGACGTTGTCGATAAGCACAGCGCGCATATTTGATAGACCACCGATGGTCAGCGCGCCCAGGCTATATACGTCGCCATACCAGTTAGTGAACTTGTCCGCTTCGACCGTTAAAGCGGAGCCGCTGAAGATAAGGCCCCACTCGTTGTCCAACGTGGCGGTGGACAGCGCAACCTCCCCAGCAGCACCCAGCGTTCCCGTGTTGGCAAGGCTCCCGGCGACAATGGCCAGGTCAGTGCCCGCCGTGAGTCGCCCACCGTTCGCCAGCGCGCCTGCAACCTCAAGCTTCAGTCCATCAGCTGCCGTCAAACGTGCCGCTGTCCCCAACGTCATCGATCCAACCTGCACGTCCATGCTCCCGACGCTGGTGAGCTGACCCGCACCGCTGTAGCTGCCGGTCAGCCGCAGGTCGAGCACGCCGTCACTGGCGATCAGGCCCTCGTTGATCCAGTTTCCGCCGCTGGCATTCAGCGACTGGATGGCGAGCACCTTGCCGGTGGCGGTCTGGGTGAAGGTGCCGACATCGAAGGTCAGGTTGCGCGCCTGCAATACGCCGCTGTGGGTCCAGCTGGCGGCGGCGAGGCTGAAGTCGCCCGTGGTGGTGAGGGTACCGCCCGCCTGGATGGCATTGGCGCTGGTCAGCGCCAGGCTGCCCGTGCCGACGTGACGCAGTATGCCGCCGGCATTGAGCAGCCCGCCGACCTGCAATTGCAGGTCCGTGTTGGCGGTTTCCACCAGGCCTGATCGGTTGTCGAGCGTGTTCGTGATGGCGATCAGTGTGGTACCGGTAACGCCCAGCGCACGGATGGCACCCTGAGCATTGGTCAGGCCTGCGGCCCCGAGGCTCAGCGAACCGCTGCTCTCGATCAGGCCCGCATCGTTATTCAATGCGCCAGCCAGGCTGAAATCGATCTGACGGGCACCGATCCGGCCGCCCTGGTTATTCACAGCAGCAGCCTGCACGCTCAGATCGTCGCCGGCGTAGAGGCCACCACCCGCGTTGTCGAGCGCGCCGGTATCGATCAGCGCGTCCCCCGCAACCGCTGAGGTGTGACCACTTCGGTTATCCAGCGAGCCGGCGTTCAGCGCCAGGTGATCAGCCTGGACGGTACCGCCCTGGTTGTCGAGCAGGCCCTTGACCGTGGCTTCCAGCCAGCCGGCCAGCGTTGTCAGCAAGCCTGCCCGGTTGTCCAGCGATCCCGCCGTAACAGCGACGCTCCCCTGCTCGCCGAGCAGGCGCCCGTTGCGGTTGTCGACCGCACCGGAAACATCTAGTGCCAGACCGGTTCGGCCCTGAATTGTGCCGGCCTGGTTGTTCAGCGTGGCGGCCTCGACGGTAACCGTGCCGGCGCGGCTGTAGATCAGCCCGTCCCCGCTGTTATCCAGCAGCCCACCGAGTTCGAGCCGCATCGGGCCGGCGGAGGCCAGGGTACCGGCCGCCGAGTTGTCGAGGCGGTTGGCGAAGAGTTCGAGCAGGCCCTGGCTCGCCAGTTGCCCGCCTCGGTTATCGACCTCGCCTGCGGTCACCAGCAGCGGGCCCGCACTGGCGAGCTGGCCGCCCTGTGCATTGAGCAGTCGCTCGGTCAGCGTCAACGTGAGCGCCTGGCCACCGGTGAGCTGGCCGGCGCGGTTGTCGAGGTTCGCGGCGACGAGCAGCAGGTCGGCGCCGCTGCGGATGACGCCCGCGCGATTGAGTACATCCGAGGCCTGCACAGCCAGAACGCCACCCGCATTGAGAAGGCCGTTGCCGGTGTTGTCGAGCGTGCCCGAGACACGCACGGCGACATCCCCCTCGCTGGAAAGGATGCCGCCGGCGGTATTGCGTAATTCGGCAGCGGCGATGTCCAGCGCCTGCTTGCCGACCACGGCACCTTCTTCGCCGTTGTCCAGCGTGCCGGTCAATTGCACCGAGACGCCGCCCTCGCGGCTCGACAGCGTGCCCAGCCCGCTGTTGTCCAGGCTACCGCCCTGCAGGGTCAGTCGCTGCCAACCGGAAAGCAGCCCGCCGTTGTGGTTGTCTACCGCGTCGGCTTCGATGCGGAGTTCGCCACTGGCAATCACCCGGCCGCCGTCCGCGTTGCCCAGGCGCTTACCGGATAGCTGCACGTCGGCGGAAGACGACAGCTCCCCACCCTGATTCTTCACGTCGGCTGCGTTGGTGATGGCCAGGCCGTCGCGCGCCTTGATCAGGCCCTGCCGGTTGTCCAGCGTGCCATCCTGCAGGTCGATCTCGATGCGACCGTCACCGATCAGACGTCCCTGCTGTTGAGTCAGCGTGCCGACCGTGGCCTTAATGTCGCCGCCTGCGGACAGCTCGCCGCCATTGCTGGAGTCCAGCCGGTCGGCCTTCAGGATCAGGGATGCTTCGCTGGTGATCAGTCCGCCGTCACGGTTGTCGACTCCGTCCGCCTCTAGCGCGAGCGAGCCAGCAGCGACGACACCCTGGCGGTTATCGATCGATCTAACCACGACATCCGCCGCGCCACCGGCCAGCAAGCGGCCCTCCCGGCGGTTGTCGAGTTCGCGAGCGAAAACGCTCAGGTTGCCCAGGGCGACGATGTCGCCCTCCCGGTTGTCCAGGGTCGCGGCGGCGATCCGTGCTTTTTCGCGGCTCTGTAACAGGCCCGACTGGTTGTCGAGCGTACCCGTATCGACCGTCAGCGCCTGCTCGGCCAGCACTCGCCCGCCGGCGTTGGCCAGCGACCCGGCGCTTACGTCGGTAACGGTGCCGGCCAAGGTCCCGCCGCGGTTGTCGAGTTGTTCACTCGTACGGATCTGCAAGCGGCCGTTGGCCAGCAGCGTCCCATCATTGGCGAGGGTGCGGCTGTCGATCTGAAGGCTTGCCGACGGATCGGTGCTGCCGTCGATGCGAACGCCGGCTTCGACAACGCCCTCGTTCTTCAGCGAATCCGCGGCAAGCACGATGCCTTTGCCCGCGGCCAGGCTTTGGGTGTTGATGAGCGCATCCCGGGCTTCGATGCGCGCGGCGCCACCGGCATAGAGATCCGCATCCAGCTTCACCGACTGGGCCTTGGCGGTCAGGTCGCCACTGGACGCCGTGCGCGCCATTGTCAGTTGCCCATTGGCATCAATCTGAATATCCCCCGCACTGGCCGCCATGTCGCCAGCCAGCTTCACGCCTACACCCGCTTCGGTGCCCACCAGGCGGATGGCGCCGGCGTACATGCCGCCGAGCGCCGAGCTGTCGATGGCGAGCAGCGGCTTGTCGCTGCCGTCCGGCGCTTTGGCGGTGGCGCTCAGGTCATCGGCCTTGACCACGTTGCGTCCAGCGATGACGTTCAGCTTGTTGGCATGCAGCTCGGCATTGATCTTTGCGCTGCGGGTGATCAGGTCGAACTGGTCGACGTTGGTTGCGTTCAGCCCCCGGCCTTCGATGGCGATGCTGCCACCGTTGACGTCGAAACGATCCAGACGGCCGTTCTCGACCATCGGTGTACCGGTGCTCAGGGTCACGCGCGGGGTGTTGATGAAGCCGCAACCGTCGCAGCTGATGCCGTAAGGGTTGGCGACGATCACGTGGGCGGACTTGCCGGCCACTTCGGTGTAGCCCTGCAGGCGGCTGGCGTTGGCGCCGGTGACCTCGTTGAGGATCATGCTGGCCGCTCGGCCATTGAGGTTGCTGTTGCCAAGGATGATGCCGCCCAGCTGGGTGTTCTGGGTGCGCTCGGTGGCGTTATTGAGAATCAGGCCTTGCTGGCCGACGTTGTAGTCCTGGAACTTGTTGTGCGACAGCCCATTGCCATTGGGAGCGGCAATGTTGACAACCGGGACACCGTTTCCGGCCTGTCCCACCGTGGCAGCACTTCCCGCCGCAACGGTCAGGTCCGCCGCAGCGCTGACGATGGGGTTGAGGAACATGACGCCAACCAGCACGGTGGCGACGTTCTGGAAAAAGGGGTTGCAGGAAGAGGCGCGCTCTTCCCAGCCAGCCGCAAGCGGCAGGCGAGGCAATCAGAAGAACAGGTCGACGCGGAAGTACACCGGGCGCTCGCGCTCGGTGATCACGTCAGGGCGTTCCAGTGAGTGGGCGAAGGTCACGGAAGCGGCGAGGTATTGGCCCCGTGTGCTCAGTTCCACGCCATGGCCAGATAGCCGGCCGCGAAGATCGGGGTTGTAGCGCCCACCGTGAACGACGCCGACGTCATAGGCGTAAGCCAGGCCATATTCATGCAGGAACGGCCGCAGCGGCTCCCAGCCGATCGGCCGGCGCCAGCGCAGCTGGTTGCGCCAGTAACCGCCGGTATCGCCGGAGAGTGACTGCTCCTTGAAGCCGCGAACCGAGGCCAGCCCGCCGATGCTGATGCGCTGGGGGCTGTAGAGAACATCTTCGCTTTTCTGGGCATTGAGCAGCGAGTCGAAGCTGAACGACTCGCCCCACAGCTGGAACGGCTGCAACGCGCTCAGCGTCAGGCTGTACTTGTGGTAACGGGCGTCCGGCTCCCCATATTGCGGATCGCCACGGCGCTGGGCATCGAAGCTGCCGGTGCCGTGCTGCCAGCCCAGATCGGCGTTGACGAAGGCGGCACCGATGCGACGCCCGTGATTCAGGCCCAGTTGCGTTTCGGACAGCCGCTGACTGGAGACATCGAGCAGGCTGTTCTCGATGTAGTTGCGGGTGCGTAGATGGGCAAGACCGAAGCTGATGGCCGTTTTGCTGACTGCGTCGCGGTGCAGCACACGCTCGGCGCTGAGTTGATGACTCTTGCTCTCGCCATCCATCTCGAAGAGAAAGCCCGACGCCTCACCCTGGGTGCGGTAATAGCTTTGGTTATAGCCGTAGCTGAACGTCCACCAGCCGTACGGGACGCTGTAGGCCAGTCCCTGGCTGGCAGAATGCCGAAACTCGTCGCTTACCGCGTCGCCGCCGCCGTACAACCTGAGCTGATCGGCAAGTCCCAGCGGGCTGTCCCAATCGAGACCGGCGCCCCACTGCTGCTCGCCGGTGCTGGAATCACCGTTGTTGTGTCGGTTGAGGCTCAGCCGCCACGGTTTGAGCGGTTCGCCCTTCAGTTGTACGCGACTCCCACCAACCTGTTCGCCGGGCAGCAGCTCCAGCTGAGCAGGGCGTGACGGGAGACGGTTCAGTTGATCGACCAGCTGTTCGAGTTCACGCAGATTAACCGCCTCTCCCGTCTGGCCTGGAAAAGCCATCGCCAGCTCGCGATCGCTGGCCACCGCTGATTGATCGAGCTCCTCCAGGCGCCCCTCCACAACCAGAACCTCCAGTTCGCCATCGGCCATGTCCTGCTGCGGCAGGTAGGCACGAGAGGTGACGTAGCCACGATGAATGTAGAACTGGGTGATTGCCTTAAGTAGTGCGTTGAGCTGGTTGGCGCCGAGGCACTTGTCTTGGAACGGTTGTACAAGCGTCGCTTGCTGCTGCGCTGAGATCAGCGTGGCGCCTTTCAGGCTGATGGAGTGGATATCGAAGCAGCGCTGGTCATCCGGGATCAGCTCGGGTTCGGCGTCGTCACGTCCGGGCAGTTGTTGCAGTTCTTCGAGGCGTTGGCGTTGCTGCTCCAACAACCGCTCCTGGCGGTCACGGATAAGGTCACGCTCACCTGGAAGTGGCGCACCTGTTGGCGGAACCTGAGCTGACGCTGAGCCAACAACGAGCAAAAAGGCTGAGACAAAGGCAGCGAACGACAGCGGGGGCATGCAACCATCCTTGGTTTGGCAAAGCAGAGGGCCGCGATGATGGAGCGAAGTGCCACCACGGACAACTACCTCTGGTCACAGATGGCCCGCCAGAAACCCAACGGCCTCACATTCCTAGCAAAAACCCTCCCGCGCACGGAACCATTGCAAACGCACTACCCCGCCTCATAACCAAAACGCAGAAAAGGCGCCCTAAGGCGCCTTTTCGTTGCAGCTAAGCGGGAATCAAGCCTTGTTGGCTTTCTTCGCAGCGCGGCTACGCTCGCCTTCGTCGAGAATCTTCTTGCGCAGACGGATCGACTTCGGGGTCACTTCGCAGAGCTCGTCGTCCTGGATGAACTCCAGTGCCTGCTCAAGGGTGAAGCGGACCGGCGGGACCAGGGCGATGGTTTCGTCCTTGCCCGAAGCGCGCATGTTGTCGAGCTTCTTACCCTTGGTGGGGTTAACGCCGAGATCGTTGTCACGGCTGTTCAGGCCGACGATCTGACCGTTGTAGATTTCCTGGCCGTGCTCGACGAACAGCTTGCCGCGCGCCTGCAGGGTTTCCAGCGAGTAGGTCAGCGCCTTACCGGTATCGATCGAAACCAGTACGCCGTTCTGACGACCGGACATGTGGCCGGACTTCATCACGTCGTAACGGTCAAAGATCGAGGTCAGGATGCCTGCACCGTTGGTCAGGGTCAGGAACTGGTTACGGAAACCGATCAGACCACGCGCTGGAATGTTGTACTCCAGGCGTACACGGCCCTTGCCATCCGGGACCATGTTGCTCAGGTCGCCCTTACGCAGGCCCATCTCTTCCATGACCTTGCCCTGAGCTTCTTCAGGGATATCGATGGTGACATTCTCGAACGGCTCGTGCTTGGCGCCGTTAACTTCGCGAATGATCACTTCTGGACGGCCCACGGCCATCTCGAAGCCCTCACGACGCATGGTTTCGATCAGTACCGACAGGTGCAGCTCGCCGCGACCGGAGACTTTGAACTTATCGGCCGAATCGCCTTCTTCGACGCGCAGGGCCACGTTGTACAGCAGCTCCTTGTCCAGGCGCTCTTTGATGTTACGGCTGGTGACGAACTTGCCTTCCTTGCCGCAGAACGGCGAATCGTTGACCTGGAAGGTCATGGAAACGGTCGGCTCGTCAACGGTCAGCGGCTTCATCGCTTCGACGTTGTTCTGGTCGCACAGGGTGTCGGAGATGAACAGCTCATCCATACCGCTGACGCAGACGATGTCGCCTGCGGTGGCTTCGTCGACGTCGACGCGGTGCAGACCATGGTGACCCATCAGCTTGAGAATACGGCCGTTACGCTTCTTGCCCTGCGTGTCGATGGCAGTGACCGGGGTGTTCGGCTTGACGCGACCGCGGGCGATGCGGCCCACACCGATGATGCCGAGGAAGCTGTTGTAGTCCAGAGCCGAGATCTGCATCTGGAACGGGCCGTCGATATCGACGTTCGGGGCCGGGACGTGGTCGACAATGGCCTGGTACAGCGGGGTCAGGTCTTCGGCCATGTCGCTGTGATCCAGACCGGCAATGCCGTTCAGGGCGCTGGCATACACCACCTGGAAGTCCAGTTGCTCGTCGGTGGCGCCCAGGTTGTCGAACAGGTCGAAAATCTGGTCCATGACCCAGTCCGGACGCGCGCCCGGACGGTCGATCTTGTTGATCACCACGATCGGACGCAGGCCGGCTTCGAATGCTTTCTTCGTCACGAAACGAGTCTGCGGCATCGGGCCGTCCTGGGCGTCCACCACCAGCAGCACCGAGTCGACCATCGACATGACGCGCTCGACCTCACCGCCGAAGTCGGCGTGGCCGGGGGTGTCGACGATGTTGATGTTGTAGCCGCTCCACTTGATGGCAGTGTTTTTTGCCAGGATGGTGATGCCGCGTTCCTTTTCCTGGTCATTGCTGTCCATCACGCGCTCGTCGTTGAGCTCGTTGCGCTCCAGGGTGCCGGATTGACGCAGCAGGGCATCGACCAGGGTGGTTTTGCCATGGTCAACGTGAGCGATGATGGCGATGTTACGTAGATTCTCGATCACAGTAGTGGTCTCGTAGTTGGGTCGGGCTGCTCTGCAAATGCATCGAGCGGCCAACGCGAAAAAACGGATGAAAGAAAGTGCAGATCGTTAATGGCATGTCGCGGCAATACAGCCACGAAGCGGGTCGGGAGGGCGGTGGCGGATACTGCCGCCCAGCAGGCCGGGCTGTTTAGCTCGGACGATAAACGCGCACATTGACATGTCCCTCGCTCAGCAGATGATGAGCATGCAGGCGACTCATGACACCTTTATCGCAATACAGCAGGTACTGGCGGTTCACATCCAGTTCCTTGAATCGGTTGTTAAGCGCATAGAACGGCAGTGTTTGCACTTCGATGCCCTGCAGTTGCAGAGGTTCGTCCTCGGCGGCATCGGGGTGACGGATGTCGAGAATGACCTGGCTGGCCGTCGCCTCGATTACTTCCTCTACCTGAATATCCTGCCCCAGCTCGTCGATCACGCGATCGATGGCGACTTGGCGGGCGTTCTCCAGAGCGCGCTCGAGCACCTGCATATCGAATTGCTTTTCTTCGTGCTCGACGCGGTAGCGCTTGGCGCGGGTAGTCGGGTTCTTGGAGATCACGCCGCAATACTCGGGCATGTTCTTGGCGAACTCGGCGGTGCCGATCTCGAACGCGGTATCGATGATGTCCTGCTTGTGCGCGGCGATCAGCGGGCGCAGCACCAGCATGTCGGTGGCCGAGTCGATCACCGAGAGA
The DNA here is from genome assembly GCF_004331835.1 of Pseudomonas sp. IC_126. Taxonomy (NCBI): domain Bacteria; kingdom Pseudomonadati; phylum Pseudomonadota; class Gammaproteobacteria; order Pseudomonadales; family Pseudomonadaceae; genus Pseudomonas; species Pseudomonas sp. IC_126. The sequence goes on along the minus strand of NZ_SJSS01000002.1, from coordinate 488,725 downwards.
TTGGGCAGCGTCTGGCTGGAAACCTGGGAAATCGCCTCGCCGGTGACCAGCGCATCGATGTGCAGGCGCTCGGCGATCTGCGTGGAAGCACGCAGCATCATGCGCTTCAAGACCACGCCCATCTGGCTGTTGTCGACTTTCTTCAGAATCTCGCCGACCACCTCTTCGAACGGCACGCTGATAAACAACACGCGGTGCGAGCTGCCGTATTTCTTCCATAGATAGTGGGCGACTTCCATCACCCCCAGTTCATGGGCGCGACCGCCGAGGTTGAAGAAGCAGAAATGGGTCATCAGCCCGCGGCGCATCATTTGATAAGCCGCAACGGTGGAGTCGAAACCACCGGACATCAGCACCAGGGTCTGCTCCAGCGCACCCAGCGGATAGCCGCCGATGCCGTCATGCTGAGCATGGATGACGAACAGACGCTGGTCGCGAATTTCCATCCGCACTTCGATTTCCGGCGCTTTCAGCGAAATACCGGCGGCACCGCACTGCTGTCGTAGCTCGCTGCCGACGTGGCGCTCGACGTCCATCGAGCTAAAGGGATGCTTGCCGGCGCGCTTGCAGCGAACGGCGAATATCTTGCCGGCTAGCCGATCGGCGAAGTGCGCCTTGCACTTCTCGACGATATCGTCCAGATCGCCCAGCGGGTACTCATGGACTTCCAGGCAGTGAGCGATGCCCGGCGTGCAGCGCAGGCGCTCGATCATCTCGCGCAGCAGCTTTGGCTCGCTACGCACGGTTTCCACCTCGACGTTGTCCCACACGCCTTCCACCCGCAGTTCGGGATCGAGGTCGCGCAGCACGGTGCGGATGTTCTTCGCCAGTTGACGAATGAAGCCCTTGCGCACCGGTGGGCTCTTGATGGTGATTTCGGGGAAAACCTTGACGATCAGCTTCATGTAACAGCGCGCGCCGATATGGCGTAAAAAGAGGGGGGCGGAGTATAGCGGAACTGATCAAGCTTTAGTCAGTTTTCTCCAGCCGTACGATTGCACTTAAATTGAACAAAGCCAGAAAGCGACGCACCAAATAAGTGCACAAAGCGGACAGCACGCATCACCGGGACACCCACGGTTACAACAGCCCTTCAATTTCAGGCGCCCGGACCCAAGACGGAGCACTGGCATGCAATTTGCTCTCTTGTGAGGCAGGTTGCCTTGGCGGAACATCGCCGCCCGGCTTCACCCTGCTTCGGAAGCATCCCCTGTCAGCGCTTCCACTATTTGGAGAACACCATGTCGAAGTCGCTTCAACTGATCAAAGATTACGATGTGAAGTGGATTGATCTGCGCTTCACTGACACCAAGGGCAAGCAGCACCACGTCACCATTCCGGCTCGTGATGCTCACGATGAAGACTTCTTCGAACATGGCAAGATGTTCGACGGCTCCTCCATCCATGGCTGGAAGGGCATTGAAGCTTCCGACATGATCCTGATGCCGGTCGACGAAACCGCCGTGCTGGATCCGTTCACCGAAGAACCGACCCTGATCCTGGTCTGCGACATCGTCGAGCCGAGCACCATGCAGGGCTACGACCGCGACCCGCGCTCCATCGCCAAGCGCGCCGAAGAATTCCTCAAGTCCACCGGTATCGGCGACACCGTATTCGTCGGCCCGGAGCCGGAGTTCTTCATTTTCGATGAAGTGAAGTTCAAGTCGGATATCTCCGGCTCGATGTTCAAGATCTACTCCGAGCAGGGTTCCTGGATGACCGACCAGGACGTCGAAGGCGGCAATAAGGGCCATCGCCCTGCCGTCAAAGGCGGATATTTCCCTGTTCCGCCGTGCGACCACGACCATGAAATCCGTACTGCCATGTGCAACGCCATGGAAGAAATGGGCCTGGTCATCGAAGTTCACCACCACGAAGTGGCGACTGCCGGCCAGAACGAAATCGGTGTGAAGTTCAACACCCTGGTTGCCAAGGCTGACGAAGTTCAGACTCTGAAGTACTGCGTACACAACGTCGCCGATGCCTACGGCAAGACCGCGACCTTCATGCCGAAGCCGCTGTACGGCGACAACGGCTCGGGTATGCACGTGCACATGTCCATCTCCAAAGATGGCAAGAACACCTTCTCCGGCGAAGGCTATGCCGGCCTGTCCGAAACCGCCCTGTACTTCATCGGCGGCATCATCAAGCACGGTAAGGCCCTGAACGGCTTCACCAACCCGTCGACCAACTCCTACAAGCGTCTGGTCCCTGGCTTCGAAGCACCTGTCATGCTGGCCTACTCGGCTCGCAACCGCTCCGCTTCGATCCGTATCCCGTACGTTTCCAGCCCGAAAGCCCGCCGTATCGAAGCGCGCTTCCCGGATCCGGCTGCCAACCCTTACCTGTGCTTCGCCGCACTGCTGATGGCTGGCCTGGACGGCATCCAGAACAAGATTCACCCTGGCGATGCCGCTGACAAGAACCTCTACGATCTGCCGCCGGAAGAAGGCAAGCTGATCCCGCAGGTTTGCGGCAGCCTGAAGGAAGCCCTGGAAGAACTCGACAAGGGCCGCGCGTTCCTGACCAAGGGCGGCGTGTTCAGCGACGACTTCATCGATGCCTACCTCGAGCTCAAGAGCGAGGAAGAAATCAAGGTCCGCACCTTCGTGCATCCGCTGGAATACGACCTGTACTACAGCGTCTGATCCCAGCCTGCGCATGACAACAAGGCCTCCTTCGGGAGGCCTTGTTGTTAGTCCCGCCACTGATCGTTCTTCCTTCCGATCGCCGCTCGGTCACTGTGCAACACGGCCCAAGACTCCCGCCAACGATGTCAGGTTGAGGCCGCTCCCAATTCGCGCTGATCACGCTTGCCTGCCGACATCAGTGGTGCAAGGCTTGCAGCACCTTTACCCGAGGAGCTTCCCATGCGCCTTGCATTGCTCAGCCTGTTGTTGCTCATCACGGCGCCAGCCTTGGCGCAGATCTACAAATACACCGATGAAAAGGGCAACACGGTATTTACCAACCAGCCGCCAGAAGGCGTCGCAGTCGACACCGTCGAGCTGCCGCCAGCCAATACGGTCGATATCCGCACGCCGCCGCCCCCTCCTCCGCTCGAACGTGACGAGGACCGCAGCCAGCAGCCCTACCAGACTCTTTCCATCGGCGGCATACCCGATGAACAGGCGCTGCGCGCCAATAACGGCACGTTCGTCGTCACGGCCCAGCTCGACCCATCACTGCGCCAGGGACACCAGATCCGCTTTCTGCTCGACGGCATACCCCAGGCGGAGCCGAGTGCAAGCACTGCGCTGCAGCTGGACAATGTCGACCGAGGCACGCATGTGGTGGAGGTTCAGGTGCTCAGCGGCGAACGAGTCGTGCAGCGCAGCGCTAAGGAATTCACGGTACAACGCGTGCATACGTCCAATCCGGGGCGCAGATGAAAGCCCTCCTCGGCCTGTTCGGCCTGCTGTCGCTGCTGGCGCTGCCCGTCAGCGCCGGCATCTACACCTACATAGATGAACAGGGCAATCGCGTATTCACCGACCGTCCCGGCGGCCGCGCGGCCGAATCGGTCGATTCCAGGTCAATCAACAGCATGCCCGCTCAGCCGACGGCGCCACCAGCCACGCCAGACAAGGCGCCGCGCGAAAACAAATTCACTTACCGGCTGCTCGAAATCGTCCAGCCTGAGCACGACACCACGCTGCGCAACAATGCCGGCGAACTGTCCGTCAGCGTCACCAGCGATCCCGCCTTGCAGCCCGGCCACCTCTACCGCCTGCTGCTCGATGGAAGCCCGATCGCGCCGGCCACCAGCGAACCCACCTTCGCACTGGGGAACATCGACCGCGGCAGCCACCAGCTGATCGTGGAGGTTGTCGATGACAAGGGGCAGACACTGCAAAGCAGCCCACCTCGCATCTTTCATCTATTGCGCACCTCTCTTGCGCAGCGGCGTATGGTTAATCCCTGCAAAAAGGCCGATTACGGCGTGCGGCCCGAATGTCCGCTGAAGGACAAACCCGAGGAAAAGAAAGATATTCCCTTCGTGCCCTTTCTGTGATCATCCTATGCACCTAAATGGTGCATAAGTGGTATCGGCCGTACTTGCCCTACCGTCTCTCTGCCATGCTCTGCTTTGGAGCGTCCGGGCAAATGGCGCCTGTGTAAAAAAGGGCGCTTTGGTTTGCTTCTTGCATTTCCCGTACGACCTATCGGATGCAGACAGCCATGATCAACGAAGCCATACAGCGCCTGCTGATCGAAAACCTGACCACCGCGACCCTGCTGCTCGACTCGCGCTTGCGTCTGGAATACATGAATCCGGCAGCGGAGATGCTCCTGGCGGTTAGTGGCCAGCGTAGCCACGGCCAGTTCATCAGCGAACTTTTCACCGAGTCGCCCGAAGCGCTGGCGGCCCTGCGCCAGGCTGTCGAACAGGCGCACCCCTTTACCAAGCGCGAGGCAACGCTGACCTCTACCAACGGCCAGACGCTGACCGTGGATTACGCGGTCACGCCGATGCTGACCCGCCAGGAAACCATGCTGTTGCTGGAGGTGCTGCCGCGTGATCGACTGCTGCGCATCACCAAGGAAGAAGCGCAACTGTCCACCCACGAGACCACCCGAATGTTGGTCCGCGGCCTGGCCCACGAGATCAAGAACCCGCTCGGCGGTATCCGTGGCGCGGCGCAACTGCTCGCGCGGGAGTTGCCCGAGGAACACCTGAAGGACTACACCGAAGTGATCATCGAAGAGGCCGACCGCCTGCGGAACCTGGTCGACCGGATGCTCGGCTCGAACAAGCTGCCATCCCTGACGATGACCAACATTCACGAAGTGCTCGAACATGTCGCCAGCCTGATCGAAGCAGAAAGCCAAGGCCGCCTCATTTTGGTGCGAGACTACGACCCGAGCATTCCCGAGGTGCTGCTCGACCGCGAGCAGGTGATCCAGGCCGTGCTCAACATCATGCGCAACGCCATGCAGGCACTTGCCGGCCAGACGGAACTGGGGTTGGGCCGCCTGACATTGCGTACCCGCACACTGCGTCAGTTCACCATCGGGCACGTCCGCCACCGCCTGGTGACGCGCATCGAAATCATCGACAACGGCCCGGGCATCCCCGCCGAACTGCAGAACACGCTTTTCTACCCAATGGTCAGCGGGCGTCCCGATGGCACCGGCCTCGGGCTGGCGATCACCCAGAACATCATCAGTCAGCATCAGGGCCTGATCGAATGCGAGAGCCATCCGGGGCACACCGCGTTCTCGATCTTCCTGCCGCTGGAACAAGGAGCCCATCAGCATGAGCCAAAGTGAAAACGTCTGGATCGTCGACGATGATCGCTCCATCCGCTGGGTGCTGGAAAAGGCGCTGCAGCAGGAAGGCATGGCCACGCAGAGCTTCGACAGCGCCGATGGCATGCTGAGCCGACTGGCGCGGCAGCAACCGGATGTGATCATTTCCGACATCCGCATGCCGGGTATCAGTGGCCTGGACCTGCTGTCGCAGATTCGCGAGCACTATCCGCGTCTGCCGGTGATCATCATGACCGCCCACTCGGACCTCGACAGCGCGGTGGCGTCCTACCAGGGCGGCGCATTCGAATACCTGCCCAAGCCATTCGATGTCGACGATGCGGTGTCGCTGGTCAAGCGCGCCCATCAGCACGCGCAGGAACAGGAGCAGCTCAAGGAGCCCGTCAGCCGCCACCACACGCCGGAAATCATCGGCGAGGCGCCGGCGATGCAGGAGGTCTTTCGCGCCATCGGTCGCCTCAGCCACTCCAACATCACCGTGCTGATCAACGGCGAGTCGGGCACCGGCAAGGAACTGGTCGCCCATGCCCTGCATCGCCACAGCCCGCGTGCCGCTTCCCCGTTCATCGCGCTGAACATGGCGGCGATTCCCAAGGACCTGATGGAATCGGAGCTATTCGGCCACGAAAAAGGCTCCTTTACCGGCGCCGCCAACCAACGCCGTGGGCGGTTCGAACAGGCCGATGGCGGCACCCTGTTTCTTGACGAGATCGGCGACATGCCGGCCGATACCCAGACCCGCCTGCTGCGCGTGCTCGCCGACGGCGAGTTTTACCGAGTTGGTGGTCACACGCCGGTTCGCGTCGATGTGCGCATCATCGCCGCGACGCATCAGGACCTGGAAACGCTGGTACAGGCCGGGAAGTTTCGCGAAGACTTGTTCCACCGCCTGAACGTCATCCGCATCCATATCCCGCGCCTGGCCGATCGACGCCAAGACATTCCGACGCTCGCGCAGCACTTCCTGGCCAGGGCCGCGCAGGAGTTGGCGGTCGAGACCAAGCTGCTCAAGAGCGAGACCGAGGAATATCTGCAGAACCTGCCATGGCCCGGCAACGTGCGTCAGCTGGAGAACACCTGTCGCTGGATCACGGTCATGGCCTCGGGACGCGAGGTACATGTGAGCGACCTGCCGCCGGAGCTGCTCAATCAGCCTGCCGACGCCCTACCGGCCCATAACTGGGAACAGGCGCTGCATCAATGGGCCGATCTGGCGCTGGCACGCGGCCAATCAGGCTTGCTCGACGAGGCGGTGCCGGCATTCGAACGGATCATGATCGAAACCGCCCTGCGCCACACCGCCGGGCGGCGACGCGACGCGGCTCTGCTGTTGGGTTGGGGTCGCAACACCCTAACGCGCAAGATCAAGGAGCTGGGGATGGGCGTGGACGGTGGCGAGGACGACGAAGGCGAAGACAACTGACCGACCGATACGTACCGGGTTGCGCCATCAGCGCGGCGCGACCCGCACGTCTAACCGCCAGTCACCGTCGACTTCCTGGCCATCCGACTCGGCCACCAACGGTCTGGTCGCCACGAAGTGCAGCAACAATCCGTTCTCAGTCGTTTGCAGGCGCCAGCCGACGTTGGTGCCGCCGATATCAAGCCGTCCGTCCTCGGCGCTGCCCTGCGCCTGGAACAACATGCCTACCGCCCCGTCCACGTCCTGGCTGTAGAGCTCCGGCTCGCGATCGAACCACAGCTGCAGCCCACCGGCGATCGGCTCGGCACGCAGCAACTGCACCGGCCCGGGCGCCGTAATGCGGCCGATCATGGCGCCTACCAGCAGCCCGATCAGCACCAGCGCGGCGAAAAAGCGCCGGCGCAAACGAGGTAGCGGATCGTGCGGCGCAGGGTCGCCTGCCGCAGTAGAATGCCGGTCGTTTTCAGAGTCGGTGATGCGCATGTTCCATGTGATCCTTTTCCAGCCGGAAATTCCGCCGAATACCGGCAACATTATCAGGCTCTGCGCCAATGCCGGCTGCAGCCTGCACCTGATCGAACCCCTGGGCTTCGAACTGGACGACAAGCGTCTGCGCCGGGCGGGCTTGGATTACCACGAATATGCGCCGTTGCAACGCCACGCTGATCTGGACAGCTGCCTAGCGAGCATCGGCCAGACACGCCTGTTCGCGTTCACCACCAAAGGCTCGCAGCCTTTTCATCAAGTGCAGTTCCAGCGCGGCGATGCCTTCCTGTTCGGCCCGGAAAGCCGCGGGCTGCCGCCGGAAATCCGCGACGCACAGCCCTATGAAAGGCGCCTGCGCCTGCCGATGCGGCCCGACAGCCGCAGCCTGAACCTTTCCAACACCGTGGCGGTGGCCGTCTACGAAGCCTGGCGCCAGCTGGATTTCGCGTTGCAATAAGGCCTGTAACAAGCCGTATAACCCTTGTACCGATAGGGGTGAACGATCACTTGGTCCCCACGTCGTAACTTCATGCGCCTCCATAACAAAAGCACAGGAGATCGACGTGAGCCAGCCAACCTTCAAGCCCTACCACGCACCATCCGGCGGCTGGGGCTCGGCCTATTCGGTCGCCAATATCCTAATCCGCGAGAAGATTCCGCTAGCTGGCGCTTCGCTGTTGCTCAAACAGAACAAACCCATCGATGGCTTCGCCTGTGTCAGTTGTGCCTGGGCCAAGCCGCACCCGTCGCGTGCCCTGTCGTTCTGCGAGAACGGCGCCAAGGCCACCGCCTGGGAAAACACCAGCCGTCGCTGCGGCCCGGATTTCTTCGCCGCCCACACAGTGCGTGAATTACTGAACTGGACCGACTTCGATCTAGAACACCAGGGCCGCCTGACCCACCCCATGCGCTACGACGCCGCCAGCGACAAATATCGAGAAGTCAGCTGGGACGAGGCTTTCGCCGAGATCGGCCAGGAACTGAAAGCCATGGCCGACCCCAACCAGGTGGTCTTCTACATGTCCGGCCGTGCCTCACTGGAAACGGCCTACATGTACGGCGTGCTGGCGCGAATGTACGGCACCAACAACCTGCCGGACAGCTCTAACATGTGCCACGAAAGCACCTCTGTGGCGCTGCCGGAGAGCATCGGCGTGCCGGTGGCGACCGTCACTCTGAACGACATGGAAAAGACCGACGGCCTGTTCTTCTTCGGCCAGAACACCGGCACCTCCAGCCCGCGCATGCTCCACGAACTGCAGGAAGCCCGCGAGCGCGGCGCCGAGATCGTCACCTTCAATCCGATTCGCGAACGCGGGCTGGAGCGCTTCGTCGATCCGCAATCACCCAGGGAAATGCTTACACCGGACAGCACGGTGATCAGCACCCAATATCATCAGCTGGCGATCGGTGGGGATATCGCCGCGATCACCGGGGTCTGCAAGGCGCTGTTCGCCATGGATGACGAGGCGCAAGCCGCGAGTAAACCACGCGTGCTGGACGTCGAATTCATCGCGCAGCACACCCACGGCTTCGAGGCTTTCGAACAGCGCGTACGCGGCTATGCCTGGCCAGTGCTGGAGCGCCGTTCGGGCCTCAGTCGCGCGGCGATGGAAGCCGCCGCCACCGCCTACGCTAGCTGCAAGCGGATAATCGTGGCGTATGGCATGGGCATCACCCAGCATCGGCATGGGGTGGAGGCGGTGCAGATGCTGGTCAACCTGTTGCTGCTGCGCGGCAACATGGGCAAGGAAGGCGCCGGCATCCTGCCGGTGCGGGGGCATTCCAACGTGCAGGGCCAGCGCACCGTGGGCATCACCGAAAAGGCGGCGAAGGTGCCCGCCGATAATCTGCGCCGGCAGTTCGGCTTCGAGTCGCCGAGCGAGGATGGCGTGAATACGGTGGAAGCCTGCGAAGGCATCCTCGACGGCAGCATCAAGGGTTTCATCGCCGTGGGCGGCAATTTCACCCGCGCGGTGCCCGATACTTCGCAGATCGAACCGGCCTGGCGCAGGCTGCGCCTGTCGGTGCAGGTGTCGACCAAGCTCAATCGCAATCATCTGATCACCGGCGAGGTGTCATACATCCTGCCGTGCCTGGGCCGTACCGAGATCGACCGCCAGGCCACTGGCGAGCAACGCCACACCACCGAGGACAGCACCGGCTGCATTCGCGCCTGGCGCGGGGCAGCCGAGCCGGCCGGCGAGCTGCTGCTATCCGAGCCGGCCATCGTTGCGCGGCTGGCCAAGGCGGCGCTGGTGGATAATCCAAATCTCGATTGGAACGCCTGGGTCGGTAACTACGATTTGATCCGCAATGCCATCGCCGAGAGCTATCCCGATATATTCCATGACTTCAACGTGCGCATGATGGAGCCGGGCGGCTTCCATCGGCCTCTAGGCGCCAGCCAGCGCCAGTGGGACACCGAAACCGGCAAAGCCAACTTCATCAACCCGCCGGAGCTGGCGGCAGACCCCGATACCGAAGAAGGCGGCCATGAGCGCCACGACGTGCTGCAATTGATGACGCTGCGCAGCAATGACCAGTTCAACACCACCGTCTACGGCTACAACGACCGCTTTCGCGGTATCCACGGCACGCGCGCGGTGATCATGATGAACCGCAACGACATCGTCCGCCTGGGCCTGGCCGAGGGCGACCAGATCGAGGCAGTGACCGAGGTGGACGATGGCGTGCATCGCGCGGTCGGGCCATTGCGCGTAACACCCTACGACATCCCCGAAGGCTGCTGCGCCGGCTACTACCCCGAGTGCAACGTGCTACTGCCGGTCTGGCACCACGCCAAGCGCAGCAAGGTGCCGGCGGCGAAATCGATTCCGGTGCGTTTGCGCAAGGTCATCGCCGCGACTCGCGCTTCCAGCGTGCCCGTCGAGCCCAACCCACCGACAGGGGTTGGCGCGGCCTGACTTGAGCTAGATTCGGGCCGCCTCCCTTCGCCGCAGCCGCGCGTCTCGGTTGTCTTGATGGTGCCCGCGCTCATGCGTGGGCACCTCTGAAGACACTCAGCGTCCCAACCCGACGCTCCCACGCTTGGAGCATGGGAGTTATCAACGACACCTCCACCGCAGCAGCGGACCGCTCCCACGATAGAAGCTTTACGATTCCTGGCCGCCGGACGGAAACATGGCCGGTTGAAAAGCGCGTTGCCCTCCCCCATATCAACCGCATTCGGGCATTCATCGCCCCGCCGCGTGGAGAATTTTCCTTGACCACCATCGTTTCAGTACGCCGCAACGGCAAAGTCGTCATGGGCGGCGACGGCCAGGTTTCCCTGGGCAATACCGTCATGAAGGGCAACGCCAAGAAAGTCCGCCGCCTCTACCACGGCCAGGTGCTGGCCGGTTTTGCCGGTGCCACCGCCGACGCCTTCACCCTCTTCGAGCGCTTCGAAGGCCAGCTGGAAAAACACCAGGGCCACTTGGTGCGCGCCGCCGTCGAACTGGCCAAGGACTGGCGCACCGACCGCTCCCTGAGCCGCCTGGAAGCCATGCTCGCCGTGGCCAACAAGGACGCATCCCTGATCATCACCGGCAATGGCGACGTAGTGCAGCCCGAGGACGACCTGATCGCTATGGGCTCCGGCGGCGGTTTCGCCCAGGCCGCGGCCATGGCGCTGCTGCGCAAGGGCGGCGATGACATGTCCGCCCAAGACATCGCCGAGACCGCGCTGAACATTGCCGGCAGCATCTGCGTCTTCACCAATCAGAATCTGACTATTGAGGAATTGGATAGCGCCGTCTGAGCGCACCCGATTCCGGAGTACTGAAATATGTCCATGACGCCCCGCGAAATCGTCCACGAACTCAACCGCCACATCATCGGCCAGGACGACGCCAAGCGTGCCGTCGCCATCGCCCTGCGCAACCGCTGGCGGCGTATGCAGCTCTCCGCCGAACTGCGTCCGGAAGTCACGCCGAAGAACATCCTGATGATCGGCCCGACCGGCGTCGGCAAGACCGAGATCGCCCGTCGCCTGGCCAAGCTGGCCAACGCGCCCTTCATCAAGGTGGAAGCGACCAAATTCACCGAAGTCGGCTATGTGGGCCGCGACGTGGAGTCGATCATCCGCGATCTTGCCGATGCTGCATTGAAGATGCTGCGCGAGCAGGAAGTGCAGAAGATGCAGCACCGCGCCGAAGACGCCGCAGAGGAGCGCATCCTCGACGCCCTGCTGCCACCGGCCCGCCCCGGCTTCAACGAAGATCCGGCGCCAAGCAGCGATTCCAACACCCGCCAGCTATTCCGCAAGCGTCTGCGCGAGGGCCAGCTGGACGACAAGGAAATCGACATCGAAGTCGCCGACAGCCCGGCGGGCGTCGAGATCATGGCCCCGCCCGGCATGGAGGAAATGACCAGCCAACTGCAAAATCTCTTCGCCAACATGGGCAAAGGCAAGAAGAAGAGCCGCAAGCTGAAGATCAAGGACGCGTTCAAGCTGGTGCGGGACGAGGAAGCGGCGCGCCTAGTCAACGAGGAAGAACTCAAGGCCCGCGCGCTGGAAGCGGTGGAGCAGAACGGCATCGTCTTCATCGACGAAATCGACAAGGTGGCCAAGCGCGGCAACACCAGCGGCGCCGATGTGTCCCGCGAGGGCGTCCAGCGCGACCTGTTGCCGCTGATCGAGGGCAGCACGGTCAACACCAAGCTGGGCATGGTCAAGACCGACCACATTCTGTTTATCGCCAGCGGCGCTTTCCACCTGTCCAAGCCCAGCGATCTGGTGCCGGAACTGCAGGGTCGCCTGCCGATCCGAGTGGAACTCAAAGCCCTGTCGCCGGAAGACTTCGAGCGTATCCTCACCGAACCGCACGCCTCGCTCACCGAGCAGTACCGCGAGCTGCTGAAGACCGAAGGGCTGCATATAGAATTCGCCGAGGACGGCATCAAGCGTCTCGCCGAGATCGCCTGGCAGGTCAATGAGAAGACCGAGAACATCGGCGCCCGCCGTCTGCATACCCTGCTCGAACGCCTGCTGGAAGAAGTCTCCTTCAGCGCTGGCGACCTGGCGGGACAGCAGAACGGCGAGCCGATCCGCATCGACACCGCCTACGTCAACGAGCACCTGGGCGAGCTGGCGGAAGACGAAGATCTGTCGCGGTATATCCTTTAAAAGCAGCTGGAAGCTGGGAGCCAGCAGCTGGAAGAAGGGTGCGGCACGACCTGTTCAGCAGCAGACAGGCTTCGGCTTCAAGCTCATACGGAGTATGCCCATGCGCATCCCCACTCAGATCAAACTCCGCAAGGCTTCGAAAACCCTGGAGCTGGAATACGGCACCGACGAGCGCTACAGCCTGCCGGCCGAATTCCTACGGGTGAATTCGCCGTCCGCCGAAGTCCAAGGCCATGGCAATCCGATCCTGCAGACCGGCAAGATCAACGTTGCGCTGGAAGGTGTGGAACCTGCCGGACAGTACGCGCTGAAGCTGACTTTCAGCGACGGCCACGACAGCGGCCTTTACAGCTGGGAATACCTCGACCATCTGTCGCGCAACCAGCAGCAACTTTGGGACGAATACCTCCAGGCGCTGGCCGCAGCTGGTAAATCCCGCGACCCGGATATCTCGCCGGTCAAGCTGATGCTTTGAACGGCTGATTGGCTGCGTTGCGCTGCAGCCAACTGCCGAAGTAACACTCGCTCGCCGGGTTTCAACCCACCCGCTTTCTCCAGCTGCGCGCCCCCACGGCAGCCACTTAGCCGTGTTCGTGGCCACCCTAACCTTCCCGCCCAATGGCAGCACAACTGATGAGCGCGCCGACGCGCGCGCGGTCAAAGCTCAGGTTCGAACGTAGTCAACAGACCCGCCACATACGACTACCGGGAGCCTTCGCCATGCCTGCCCACCGTGTTACCCACCACCATCTCGACCTAGACGGTATCGACGTCTTCTACCGCGCCGCCGGGCCGCAGGACGCACCTGTGGTTCTACTGCCTCACGGTTACCCTTGCTCGTCCTACGAATTCAGGGCCTATATGCCGTTGCTTGCCGACCGCTGGCGGCTGCTCGCGCCGGATTTCCCAGGCTGCGGTTACAGCGCGACGCCGAACGACTTCGCCTACGATTTCGACGGCTACGCCGACTTCCTCGATCGCTTCACCCGCCGCCTGGGCGTAGAGCGCTTCGCACTCTATCTGCACGACTTCGGTTCGCAGATCGGTCTGCGCCTGGCCATCGCCCAGCCGCAGCGCGTTGCCGCGCTGATCCTGCAGAACGGCGACATCTACGAGGACCAACTGGGACCCAAGTACGCCGCACTGCAACGCTTCTTCGCCAACCCGACCCCACAGGCGCGCGCCGGGCTGGCCGACGCCGTCAGCCTCGAAGGCTTCAAGGAAGAATTTCTCAACGAGGTGGAGCCGGAGCTAGCCAAGCGCATCCCGCCAGATCTGTGGCACCTGCATTGGGCACTGATGACACCGCGCCGCAAGGAAATCACGGTGCAGGTGATCGCCGGGCTCAAGGAGAACCTAGCCTGGTTTCCCCGTTATCAGGCCTACCTGCGCGACCATCAGCCGCCCACTCTGATCGTCTGGGGTCCTCGCGACGGCTACATGCCCGAGGGGTCGGCAAAAGCCTACCTGCGCGACTTACCGAACGCCGAGCTGCACCTGTTCGAGGATGGCGGTCATTGGCTGCTGGAAACCCACCTCGATGAAGTCGCGCGCCTGTCGCGGGCGTTCCTGGAGCGGAGTCACCACTGAGCGCAGGCGGTCACCGTCGGTGAGGCCGGCAAGCTGCCCAGCGACCGAGCCCATCGAACAAATCTTTTGAGGCTTGCCGCTTGAAGCTCACCGCAGCCTTTTAGGTTTAGAATGCCCCGCACATTCTTCCGGTGACAGTGACATGACCGATCCCCGCAAAGAGCATGACGCAGAGCCCATCACCCACTTCGGCTACAAGAACGTGCCGGAGAGCGAGAAAGCGCACAAGGTGGCCGAGGTTTTCCATTCCGTGGCCGCCAAGTACGACCTGATGAACGACCTGATGTCCGGCGGCGTGCATCGCCTCTGGAAGCGTTTCACCATCGAGCTGTCCGGCGTGCGCCCCGGCAATCGCGTGTTGGATATCGCAGGCGGCACCGGGGACCTGACCCGGCAGTTCTCGCGCCTCGTCGGCACCACTGGCGAAGTGGTGCTGGCTGACATCAACGCCTCGATGCTCAAGGTCGGGCGTGACAAACTGCTGGACAAGGGCGTGGCTGGCAACGTCAAGTTCGTCCAGGCCGATGCCGAGAAGCTGCCCTTCCCGGACAACCACTTCGACGTGGTCACCATCGCCTTCGGCCTGCGCAACGTCACCCACAAGGAAGACGCCATCGCCTCCATGCTGCGGGTGCTCAAGCCCGGCGGGCGGCTGCTGGTGCTGGAGTTCTCCAAACCCACCAACCAGCTGTTCTCCAAGGCGTACGATGCCTACTCGTTCAGCCTGCTGCCGATGATGGGCAAGTTGATCACCAATGACTCGGAGAGCTACCGCTACCTGGCCGAATCGATCCGCATGCATCCGGACCAGGAAACCCTCAAGGGCATGATGACCAACGCCGGCTTCGAGCGCGTGACCTATCACAACATGACCGGCGGCATCGTCGCCCTGCATCGCGGCATCAAGCCCTGATGTTGCGCGCTGCCCTGCTGGCCGCGGCCGAGCGCGGCATCAACCGCGTCCTGCGCCTGGACCCTACCGCATTGCCGCGGTTGGCCCGACTGAGCGGTCGCGTCATCGAAATCGACTGCACGACGCCCGCCTGCCGCCTGTTCGTGCTGGCCGATGGCGAAGGGCTGCGGCTGGCTGGCGACTGGGGCCGCGAGGCCGATTGCCGTCTGCGCGCGCCTGCCGCGAGCCTGGTGCGACTGGCGACCAGCCGCAACAAGACCGCGATCCTGCACGGCTCGGACGTCGAGATCGAGGGCGACAGTGCGCTGCTGATGAGCCTTGCCGAAGTGTTGCAGGATCTCGAGCTGGACTGGGAATACGAAGTCTCACACTGGCTCGGTCCGGTCGGCGCTCAGCTTCTTGGCTCCGGCGTGCGCGGCCAGACCGCCTGGGCACGGCAAAGCGCTGAAAGCCTGCGCCAGAACCTCGCCGACTACCTCAGCGAAGAGTCCCGAACGCTGGTCGGCATGGCCGAGGCCGAAGCCCACTTCGCTGAACTCGACCGACTCAAACTCGTCCTCGACCGACTCGAAGCCCGAGTCGAGCGGCTCAACCAATCTCTGAAACCAGACCAAGCCGAATGAAGCTGTTCGCCGCCACCCGCCGCCTGTTCCGCATCCTGCTGGTGGTGATCCGCTACCGCCTGGACGACATCATCCTCGACCTGCCGATGCCCTGGTGGCTACGCACCTCCAGCTATCTGCTGCCCTGGCGCTGGCTGCCACGGCGCCGTAGCGTGCTGTCCCGCGGCGCGCGCCTGCGCCTGGCGCTGGAAGGCCTGGGGCCGATCTTCATCAAGTTCGGCCAGATTCTCTCGACCCGCCGCGACCTGTTGCCGCTGGATATCGCCGAGGAACTGGCGATGCTACAGGACCGCGTACCGCCGTTCGATTCGGCCGTCGCCATCGCCCTGATCGAGCGACAGTTGGGCGCATCGGTCGGCGAGATCTTCGCCCGTTTCGACAGCAAACCGCTGGCCTCCGCCTCGGTCGCGCAGGTCCACGCCGCCAAGCTGCGCAGCGGCGAAGAAGTGGTGGTCAAGGTGGTCCGGCCAAATCTGCGGCCGATCATCAGCCAGGACATCGCCTGGCTGTTCCTGCTGGCCAAGACTGCCGAGCGCGCGTCTACCGAGGCTCGCCGCCTGCACCTGGTGGAAGTGGTCGACGACTACGCCAAGACCATCTACGACGAACTCGACCTGCTGCGCGAGGCGGCCAATGCCAGCCAGCTCAAGCGCAACTTCCAAGGCTCACCGCTGCTTTACATACCCCAGGTCTACTGGGACCTTTGCCGCCCGCAGGTGCTGGTCATGGAGCGCATCTACGGTGTGCCGGTGACCGATATGAAGCGCCTGGCCGAACAGCGCACGGACATGAAACAGCTGGCCGAGCGCGGCGTGGAAATCTTCTTCACCCAAGTCTTTCGTGACAGCTTCTTCCACGCCGACATGCACCCCGGCAACATTTTCGTCAGCACTCATCAGCCGTGGAACCCGCAGTACATCGCGGTGGACTTCGGCATCGTCGGCAGCCTGACGCCTGAAGATCAGGATTACCTGGCACGCAACCTGATGGCTTTCTTCAAGCGCGACTACCGCAAGGTCGCGCAGCTGCACATCGATTCGGGCTGGGTGCCGGCGGAAACCAAGGTCAACGAGTTCGAAGCAGCGATCCGTACCGTCTGCGAGCCGATCTTCGAGAAGCCGCTGAAGGACATCTCCTTCGGTCAGTTGCTGGTGCGCCTGTTCCAGGTGGCGCGGCGCTTCAATATGGAGGTCCAGCCGCAGCTGGTGCTGTTGCAGAAGACCCTGCTGAACATCGAAGGGCTGGGCCGCGAGCTGTATCCCGAACTGGACCTGTGGTCCACCGGCCAGCCTTACCTCGAGCGCTGGATGCGCGAACGCATGAGTCCCATGCAGTTGCTGAAAAACGCACACGCGCAGATAGAGCAATTGCCGCACCTGGCCGGCATGACCCGCGAGCTGCTTGAGCACATGTCGCAGCCCCATGCCAACAATCCCGCACCGCCCTGGCGCGAACGTCACCACGGCTGGCCGCTGCGACTGATTGGCGCATCGCTGCTGGCTGGCGGCGCGGTACTGGCAGCCGGAGCCGAGACTTTCACAGCCGCCGCTGCTTGGCCGGCCTGGCTGATGCTGGCCGCCGGCCTGTTCATCGTCGTACGCCGATAGCCAGCGGTCGGCGGGGCTGGCAAACTTGACGCATTGCACGGAGACGCCGATGAACTGGCTGGACGAAATCAACTGGAATGCCGATGGCCTGGTCCCGGCGATTGCACAGGACTACAGGACCGGGCGCATCCTGATGATGGCCTGGATGAATCGCGAGGCCCTGACACTGACCGCGACGGAGAACCGCGCCATCTACTGGTCACGTTCGCGTGGCAAGCTGTGGCGCAAGGGCGAGGAGTCCGGTCATGTGCAGAAACTGCATGAACTGCGCCTGGACTGCGATGCCGACGTCATCGTGCTGATGGTCGAGCAGATCGGTGGCATCGCCTGCCATACCGGACGTGAAAGCTGCTTTTATCGGGTCTTCGAGAACGGCGACTGGAAAACCGTCGACCCGGTCCTCAAGGATCCCCACGCGATTTATGCGGAGCACCGACATGAGTGACACCCTTGCCCGCCTGGCCGAGGTGCTGGAAGCCCGCAAGGGTGCGGCGGCGGACAGCTCCTATGTGGCCAGCCTCTACCACAAGGGTCTGAACAAGATTCTCGAGAAGGTCGGCGAGGAATCGGTGGAAACCATCCTGGCCGCCAAGGATGCTGCCATCAGCGGCGATGCCAGCGAGCTGATCTATGAAACCGCTGATCTGTGGTTTCACAGTCTGGTGATGCTGGCCGCGCTGGATCAGCATCCACAGGCGGTACTGGACGAACTCGACCGGCGATTCGGTCTCTCCGGGCATGCGGAAAAAGCCGCGCGCCCACAATCCTGATAGTCAACTTCGGAGTACTGCAGCATGGGTTTTGGTGGAATCAGCATCTGGCAACTCCTGATCGTTCTGCTCATTGTGGTCATGCTCTTCGGCACCAAGCGCCTCAAGGGCCTGGGGTCGGATCTGGGTGACGCCATCAAGGGCTTCCGCAAATCGATGGGCACCGATGAGGAAAAGCCCAGCGTCGAAGAAAAGCAGAGCCACACCATCGATGCCGAGGCCCGCAAAGTCGAAGATCCGACGAAGAAGAACTAAGGCATGTTCGATATCGGCTTCACCGAACTGCTGCTGGTCGGCCTGGTAGCGCTGTTCGTCCTGGGTCCAGAGCGCCTGCCCGGCGCGGTGCGCACCGCCGGTCTTTGGATCGGCCGGGCCAAGCGCAGCTTCGCCAACATCAAGGCCGAGGTCGAACGCGAAATCGGCGCCGATGAGATTCGTCGGCAGCTGCACAACGAGCGCATTCTCGATCTCGAACGCGAGATGAAGCAGAGCATCATGCCGCCGAGCTCGCCCAGCGCCCCGGCCAAGCCCAGTCCACAATCGGCAACGCCACCGCCTGACGCCAACGTGATCTACGCACCAACGGCCGAGCCCAAACCCGCCGAAACCACCCCCGCACCACGACCGGACCGACCCGCCGAGCCATGAGCAATACCTCCATCGATGATCAGGAAATGCCGCTAGTTGCCCACCTGACGGAACTGCGCAAGCGCCTGCTTCGCTGCGTGGTGGCGATCCTGTTGCTGTTCGGCGCTTTGTTCTACTTTTCCCAGCAGATCTACTCTCTGGTTGCCGCACCGTTACGCGCCTATCTGCCGGAAGGGGCGACGATGATCGCCACCGGCGTGGCCTCGCCATTCCTCACGCCGTTCAAGCTGACAATGATGGTGGCGCTGTTCCTCTCGATGCCGGTGATCCTGCATCAGATCTGGGGGTTCATCGCCCCCGGCCTGTACAAACACGAAAAGCGCATCGCCATCCCACTGCTGATTTCCAGCATCTTCCTGTTCTACGGCGGCATGGCTTTCGCCTACTTCGTGGTGTTTCCGATCATGTTCGGCTTCTTTGCCAGCGTGACGCCCGAGGGCGTGGCGATGATGACCGACATCGGCCAGTACCTGGATTTCGTACTGACGCTGTTCTTCGCCTTTGGCGTGGCCTTCGAGATTCCGGTGGCAACCTTCCTGCTGATCTGGGTCGGCATCGTCGACGTTGCCACCTTGCGCAAAAGCCGTCCCTACGTGATCGTCGGCTGCTTCGTCGTTGGGATGGTGCTGACGCCGCCCGACGTGTTTTCCCAAGCGCTACTTGCCATACCGATGTGGCTGCTGTTCGAGGCCGGGCTGATTTGCGGCAGCATGGTCAAGAAGCGTGAAGAGTTTCGCGGCGATGCCGAAGACGACCAACCGCACCCCAGCGACAAATCGCCTACGCCTCGTCCATGAACCTGCTGCTGCTGGAGGCGGCCGATTTCGTGGCCGCCAATCGTGTGGTCCTGCATGATCGCCGCCTCACGCATATTCGAGAGGTGCACCGTGCCGAGGCAGGTGAGCATCTGCGCGTTGGCCTGCTCGGCGGCGAAATGGGCCAGGGCCGCTTGCTGCGGCTGGATGCCAATGAGGCGGAGCTCGAGGTCGAGCTGAATCAACCGCCGCCGGCCAAACTGCCGATCACCCTGCTGCTGGCGCTGCCAAGACCGAAGATGCTCCGCCGTGTACTGCAGACCGTCGCCTGCATGGGCGTACCGCGGTTGGTGCTGCTCAACAGTTATCGCGTGGAAAAGAGTTTCTGGCAAACCCCTTTCCTTGAACCGGCCGCCATTCGCGAGCAGCTGCTGCTCGGGCTGGAGCAAGCACGCGATACCGTGCTTCCGGATGTGAGTATCGAGAAGCGCTTCAAGCCCTTCGTCGAGGATCGATTGCCACAACTGGCCGCCGGTACTCGCGGTCTGGTCGGGCATCCGGGCAACTATCCGGACTGTCCACGCGCCA
The DNA here is from genome assembly GCF_004331835.1 of Pseudomonas sp. IC_126. Classification (NCBI taxonomy): domain Bacteria; kingdom Pseudomonadati; phylum Pseudomonadota; class Gammaproteobacteria; order Pseudomonadales; family Pseudomonadaceae; genus Pseudomonas; species Pseudomonas sp. IC_126. The sequence goes on along the minus strand of NZ_SJSS01000002.1, from coordinate 468,917 downwards.
TCACCGAATCGGTGACGCTGGCCATCGGTCCGGAAGGCGGCTGGATACCCTACGAAATCGACAAGCTCAGCGAAGCAGGTCTGCAACCTGTTCAGCTGGGCGCGCGCATCCTGCGAGTGGAAACCGCCGTCAGTGCGCTGCTGGCGCGCCTGTTCTGACAAAGCCGGCACGTACGTCGCGTGGCGATGCAGTACCGATGAACGTAATGCACGCATCCGGAGCATGTGGGTCAGAGCTACTGAACCCCAAAAGCAGTAGCTGCCATGCGCCCTTTGACCATCGATCTTCACCGGCTGGAATACGCGCTGGATAACCGCGACGCCAGCGAACATTACCTCGATCTGGAGTCCGGCCAAATCCGCGCGGTATTTCCCGGCGAAACCGCGCCGGGCGTGAACGAAAAATACGAAGTGCAGGAGGACCGCTTTCTGCATATCGAACCCCTCGGGCTTGCCGAGTCGATCGCGATGCGCGAAGCGTTTCTGTTCACTCAGCATGACCCCATCGCTCATGCGATGCTCAGCGACGCATTGACAGGCCGCAAGCCTTTGCGAACCTTCGATTTCAAACTGGAGGATTTCCCCGCGGTGCGCCAGGCCTGGCTGGACTATCAGGCCGTTCAGCTACGCGAATACGCCATCACCTGGCTGCACGACAACGGACTGGAGCCCTCGGGGCGCTAGCCTTTTCTCGGTACCAGCTGGTATGGCCGCTCCCTCACCAAGCTTCTTCCAAAGGAAGAGTGGCTGCTGCGATGTGGGCATGCCCTTACGGCGCTTGCCACCCGGCTTGTCTCCCTCTCCCCGCCGGGGAGAGGGTTGGGGTGAGGGGCGGAGCGAAGTGAAGCACAGAGGGCCGCCTCATCCACGAGCCAGCTTTCCGACACTCAGCTCTCCAACAGAAAGGTCACCGGCCCATCGTTTAGCAGATGGACCTGCATATCGGCCCCGAAACGCCCGCTGGCGACCGGCGAATGCTGACGCCGTGCCTGCGCTAGCAGGTAGTCGTAGAGCTCTTCGCCGAGCTGCGGCGATGCCGCGCTGGAAAAACTGGGCCGAAGACCGCTACCGGTATCCGCAGCCAGGGTGAACTGGGACACCAACAGCAGACCGCCACCAATGTCCGTCAACGAGCGATTCATCCGGCCCTGCTCGTCGCTGAAAACGCGATAGCGCAGCAGCTTGTGCAACAGCTTGTCGCTCCGAGCATGGTCATCTTCACGTTCGACGCCGACCAGCGCCAGCAGGCCCTGGTCGATGGCGCCGACCACTTCGCCCGCCACCTCGACCCGCGCCTGCCGCACGCGCTGGATCAATGCCTTCATCAGGCTTCCTCGGGCGGCAGATCGAGCAAGCGGTGGGCGATGTCCGCGGCGGCACGCACCAGAGCATCACAGATACCCGACTCCGCTGCCGAGTGACCCGCTTCGCGAATGATCTGCAACTCGCTGTTCGGCCATGCTTCGTGCAGTTCCCAGGCGTTTTCCAGCGGGCAGATGACGTCATAGCGTCCATGCACGATGATCCCTGGAAGATGGGCAATCTTGTGCATGTCACGCAGCAGTTGATCGGGCTCGAGGAAAGCATCGTTGACGAAGTAATGGCACTCGATGCGCGCCATCGCCAGCGCCCGATGGGTGTCGGAGAAACGATCGACGACCTGGGTGTTGGGCCTCAGCGTGGCGGTACGGCCTTCCCAGCAGGACCAGGCCTTGGCGGCGTGCATCTGGGCGATCTGGTCGCTGCCCGTCAAACGCCTGTAGTAAGCCTGCATCAGATCGCCCCGCTCTTCCGGCGGGATCGGCGCAAGAAAATCCTGCCAGTAGTCCGGAAACAATCGGCTGGCGCCTTCCTGGTAGAACCAGTGGAACTCCTTCGGCCGGCAGAGGAAAATGCCGCGCAGGATCAGCGCGTGCACATGTTCGGGAAATGCCTGAGCGTAGGCCAGCGACAAGGTTGAGCCCCAGGACCCACCGAACAGCACCCATTTGTCGATGCCGAGATGTTCACGAATCCGATCCATGTCGGCGATAAGGTGTGCGGTGGTGTTGTTTTCCAGGCTCGCATGTGGAGTCGAGCGGCCACAGCCACGCTGATCGAAGGTGATGATGCGGTACAGGTTGGGATCGAAGAAACGTCGGCTCAGGGCATCACAGCCACCGCCTGGGCCGCCATGCACGAATACCACGGGCAGGCCCTCCGGTGATCCACTCTCGTCCACGTAAAGCACATGCGGTTGGTCGACCGCCAGCTCGTGCCGGGCGTAGGGTTTGATCTCCGGATACAAGGTCTGCATGGCACACTCCATGATCGGTGCGCGGGCTTAGACCCGCCTGACGTTTCCGGCATCATAACGAGGTTCGAGAGGTTCGGCATGCCCGTATGGAAATTAGCCATCGCTATCGCGGCCCTGGCCCTGCTGCTGGCCGGTTGCGGCCGCGACGATCCGCAGGCGGCGCTTGAAATGGCCGCGCAATCGCTACAGGAAAGCATCGAAAACAAGGACAACGGCGACCTGATGGCGCGGATACATCCGGAGTTTCGCGCCAACCAGAACCTCGACCGGGACTGGGTTCGGCGCACGGCCGGCCTGATGTTCCTGCGTCACACCAACGTGCGGGTGATAGCGCTGAATCCCCAGAGCTGGATCGATCCGATCTATTCGGACAAAGGCTACAGCGAAGCCCAGGTAGCACTGACCGGCGCCGAGCGTTGGCTGCCCCAACGCGTCGGGCATTACCACGTCAGACTCGAATGGTGGCGCGAGGACGGCGAGTGGCTGCTAGCGCGGCTGGACTGGGAATAACCGAGTCAGGACGACTCGCCGCGCCATATCAATTCGCCGACGTCATAACCACGCTCGCGGGCCTCGGCGAGCAGCCTGTCGCGCATTGCCGTGCCGACCTCCTTCTCGCGCGAGAGCAGCCACAGGTAATCGCGATCCGGACTGCCCACCAGCGCCACGTCGTAGCCCTCGTCGAGGTAGAGAATCCAGTAATGCCCTTTGGTCAGTCCCGGAAACAGATTGCTGAACCAGTTATCGAAGCGCACCCAGAGCTTGTCAGTCTTGCCAGCCTGCTGGGGCACTGCCTGACCCTGGACCTGCTGCCACTCGCCTTCAGCGGTTTCGCAGCGATTGGTCACCGCCACGCTGCCGTCATCCTGCAACCGATATTCAGCCTCGGAACGCACACAGTTGCGCTGGAAAAACATCGGCAGCCGCGCCAGCTCATACCAGGTTCCCTGATAGCGCTGCAGGTCGACCTGCCCGACCGTCTCCGGCCCTTCGACATTCCGCGAACCCGCGCATCCTGTGACTAACAACGCGCAACACAGAGCTATGAGATAACGCATAGGTGCTCCTTATTTCAGGCCTTGGCCGGAAAACATCATCACCTTGTCGCCGGCAAACTGAATGCTGATGAAACGGTTCTTCTGCCCCCATGTGCAGCTGGACATGCCCAGCGCTCCAGCACACTCACCGGGCTTGCCGAGTAATTCTTCAACTTCCGCGCGGGGCATGCCGGCTTTCAGCTTGGCGAAATTCTCCTGGGTGACCGGACTGCAGGCCGTCAGCAATACGACCAGAGCAAGCAATGACAAATGACGCAACGACATGACAGTTTCCTTGATTCAGACGGCGCCTGGCCGCGCCCGGCTGATGGAGGTTAGGAAGCGAACAGGCGGGGAGGTTCCTCGCTGCCGCTAGAAACGTGAGCCGGGCTCGGCCAGAAAGGCCTGCTCGGCCTCGGTGGTTTGGCGACAGAGCGTATCGTTGCGATGGGGAAAGCGACCGAACCGGGCAATCACATCACGATGGCGTTCGGCAAAATCGAGGAAGTCGGCGAACAGCTTTCGGTCTTCGGGCGCGACGAGCCCGTGGAGCATCTGGAATTGCGCAACGGCGTGCTCCTGCGTCTGCAGGCTTTCCGCGTGCTCGAGAACCAGATAGATGAATACCCGCTGAATCGGCGTAAGCAGTACATCGCCGCCATGCGCCATGCCCTCGCGAACCAGCAGCAGGGCACGCTCGTCCCCGGCGAATGCACGCGGCGTCCCGCGGTAGATCATGCGGGGGAGCTGATCGAGCAGCAGCACCAGCGCGAGCCAACCGTGCGGCGATTCGGTCCAGTGGCCCAACCCGCCAGCCAGCGCTTGGTCGGTCAGATCGCCGAAGCGATCACGCGCCTCGGCGTCCTGTTCGGGCTTGTAGCCGAACCACAGTCCGTGCTTCTGCCGGGCGATTTCGCCAACGGTGGCGCCCTGGCCGAACCACCAGTTCAGCAAATCCAGCCAGGGCGCCTTCACCGATCAGTCCTGGTGGTAGCCGGTGGCGCGCTCGACCTCTTCCTTGGAGCCGAGGAAGACAGGGACGCGCTGGTGCAGCGAAGTCGGCTGGACATCGAGGATGCGCTGCGTGCCTGTGGTGGCGGCACCGCCGGCCTGCTCGATGATGAAGGACATCGGATTGGCTTCATACATCAGGCGCAGCTTGCCCGCCTTGCCCGGCTCACGGGCATCACGCGGGTACATGAAGATGCCGCCGCGGGTCAGGATACGATGCACGTCGGCCACCATCGAGGCGATCCAGCGCATGTTGTAGTTCTTGCCCAGCGGGCCTTCGGCCCCGGCCAGCAACTCGCTGACGTAGCGCTGCACCGGCGGCTCCCAGTGACGCTGGTTGGACATGTTGATGGCGAATTCGGCCGTCGACTCGGGTACGCGCAGGTTCTCGTGGGACAGGACGAAGCTGCCCAGTTCGCGGTCCAGGGTAAAGCCCATGACACCGTTGCCCAGCGTCAGGATCAGCATGGTCTGCGGGCCGTAGATGGCATAGCCGGCAGCGACCTGCTTGGTGCCGGGCTGGAGGAATGCTTCTTCGCCGAGCGCATCGTTCTGCGTGAAACATTCGCCCGGGCAGCGCAGCACCGAGAAGATGGTGCCAACCGAAACGTTGACGTCAATATTGCTGGAGCCGTCCAGCGGGTCGAAGACCAACAGGTAGGCGCCCTTGGGGTATTTGCCGGGAATCTGGTAGGCGTTGTCCATTTCTTCCGACGCCATGCCGGCCAGGTGGCCGCCCCACTCGTTGGCCTCGAGCAGGATTTCGTTAGACAGCACGTCGAGCTTCTTCTGCACTTCGCCCTGGATGTTCTCGCTGTCAGCGCTGCCGAGCACGCCGCCGAGCGCGCCCTTGGACACGGCGTGGCTGATTTCCTTGCACGCTCGGGCCACTACCTCAATTAGGAAGCGCAGGTCCGCCGGGGTGTTGTTGCTGCGGGTCTGCTCGATCAGGTAGCGACTCAGGGTTACGCGTGACATGGAATGGCTCCGGAGGATGAAAAACCCGCGCAGTTTAGCAGGCCGAGGGGAAACTAACCCTGCCTCAGACCTGCCCTGAGACCACAGAGTTCAGCGCAACGGCAAAGTGCCTGCAGGCGCCGCCTCTCAGCCGCTCTGGCGCGGGTTTGGCGACTCTACGATCGCCTTCGAGGCAGCAGCGCCATGCACTAGTGCTCAGAGCACCTTCCAGATCTCCTCGGCATACTCACGAATGGTCCGATCCGAGGAGAACCAGCCCGTACGCGCCGTATTGAGCACGGCGGAACGCCACCAGCTGTCGGCATCGCTCCAACGCGCTTCGACTTCCAGCTGCGCCTGCCAATAGGCTTCGAAGTCGGCGCAAACCATGAAGGTGTCGTGCCATTTCAGACCGTCGATCAGCGCTGTGTAACGACCGGGGTCGTCAGCCGAGAATGCGCCGTTGCGAATCGCCATGAGCACTTCGTTGAGGCGCGGAGAGTCGATGATGATCGCCTCGGCGTTGTACTCGTTGGCCTGCTTGCGCGCCTCGACCTCCTGCGCGGTCATGCCGAAGATGAACATGTGCTCGCGTCCGATCTGCTCAGACATTTCCACGTTCGCGCCATCGAGCGTGCCGATGGTCAGCGCGCCGTTGAGGGCGAACTTCATGTTGCTGGTGCCCGAAGCCTCCAGTCCCGCAGTGGAAATCTGCTCGGACAGATCCGCTGCCGGGATGATGCGCTCGGCCAGACTGACGTTGTAGTTGGGCAGGAACACCACCTTGAGCAAGCCGCGCACCGTCGGGTCATCGTTGATGGTCCGCGCGATGTCGTTGGTCAATTTGATGATCAGTTTGGCCGTGTGATAACTGGCCGCCGCCTTGCCCGCGAAAATCTTCACCCGTGGTACCCAGTTGCGGCCCGGATCGGAGCGGATCGCCTGGTACAGCGCCACGGTGTGCAGCAGATTGAGCAACTGTCGCTTGTATTCGTGGATGCGCTTGACGTGCACGTCGAACAGTGCGTTCGGGTCGACGCTGATGCCCAGCCGCTCCTGGATCATGCGCGCCAGCAGCTGCTTGTTGTTCAGCCGCTGGGCGGCAAAGCGCGCGCGGAAATCCGGTTGATCGGCATAGGGCTCAAGCTGGCGCAGCACCGTTTCCGGCGCATCGAGCAATTCTTCGCCGACATGCTCGACGAGCAGCCGGGTCAATTGCGGATTGGACTGGTACAGCCAGCGGCGGAAGGTGATGCCGTTGGTCTTGTTGCTGATCCGCTCGGGGTACAGCGAATGCAGATCGGTGAACACCGTCTCGCGCATCAACCCGGTGTGCAGCGCCGACACGCCATTGATGCAGTGCGAACCGAGGAACGCGAGGTTACCCATGCGCACCCGGCGGCCATGCCCTTCTTCGATCAACGAGACCGAACGCAGCAGGTCCAGGTCATGTATACCGCGCTCGCGCAACGCATCGAGGTGCTGGGCATTGATCAGGTAGATGATCTGCATGTGCCGCGGCAGCAGGCGCTCCATCAGGCCCACCGGCCAAGTTTCCAGCGCCTCCGGCAGCAGCGTGTGGTTGGTATAGGACAGCGTATTGACGGTCAGCTCCCAAGCCTTGCGCCAAGGGATATCGTGCACATCGACCAGCAGCCGCATCAGCTCCGCCACGGCGATGGCCGGATGGGTATCGTTGAGCTGGATGGCGGCGAATTCCGGCAGATTCATCAAGGTGCCACGCTGATCCAGATGACGCCGCAGCAGGTCCTGCAGCGAGGCCGCCACGAAGAAATATTCCTGGCGCAGACGCAGCTCCTGGCCCGCCTCGGTGCTATCGGCCGGATACAGCACGCGCGAGATGCTTTCGGCGCGGGCTTCTTCGGCGACGGCACCGATATGGTCGCCGGCATTGAAGCGCTCCAGATGGAAATCCGCCTCGGCGCGGGCGCGCCACAGGCGCAGCGTATTGACGCTTGCCCCGCGCCAGCCGACCACCGGCGTGTCGTAGGCAATCGCGCGCACGCCTTCGGCCCAGTGCCAGAAATGCTTGGGCTGCTCCTGCCCGGCGGCGTCGTGCGGCATGGCCGTAACGCTACCGCCAAAGCCGATCAGATAACCGACCTCGGGCCGTTCGAACTCCCAGGGGTTGCCGAAATTCAGCCAGGTTTCGGTCTGCTCGTGCTGCCAGCCATCGACGATGGCCTGGCGGAACAGGCCGTGATCGTAGCGAATCCCGTAACCATGGGCGGCAATGCCCAGCGTCGCCATACTCTCCATGAAGCAGGCCGCCAGCCGGCCAAGACCGCCGTTGCCCAACGCCGCATCCGGCTCGGTCAGGCGGATGTGGTCGAAATCCACATCGACATCCGCCAGGGCTTCGCGCGCAACGTCGAGCAGGCCGAGGTTGCTCAGGCTGTCGGTGAGCAAACGTCCGATGAGAAATTCCAGCGAGAGGTAATAAACCCGCTTCTTGCCCTCCCGATAACTCTCGCGCGTACGGTCCATCCATTGATCGATCATGCGATCGCGCGTAGCCAGCGCGACCGCTTCGAACCAGTCGTGATCGGACGCATGCTCCGGGTCTTTGCCGATCGAATAGGTCAGCTTGCTGATGATCGAATTGCGGAAGGCTGCGACAGCATCGGCGTCAGGAGCAGTGGGTTCTTGCGACATGGACAGACCTCATGGAGCTGGGAAGGGGTTCATGGCAGCACAGGCCACCTCGGCAAAGGGCAATGCAGACAGGTTTGCAGGTTTCAGTTGAATCTGCGCGACCGTCTGTCCGGCGTTCGACTCGTCGGATTCGCTGGAAATTCAACCCAGGGTCGTTATGATCGCGCGCCGCCATTACCGATACCGCCTCCGTGAAGACACGCCTGATCGCCTCCGCCGACCCCGACCGCCTGGAAACCTGGGCCCGCTACAGCAACGGGCTGTGTCGCGACTGCCACGCCACTTGCTGCACGCTACCGGTCGAAGTGCGCATCGACGACCTGATTCGCCTGGAAGTAGTCGATGCCTTCGAACGTGACGAGCCGCTGAAGAACGTCGCCAAGCGCCTGAGCAAAGCGGGCATCGTCGAGCACTTCAATCAGAAGCATGGCATCTTCACCCTGACCCGGCTGGCCAATGGCGACTGCCTGTATCTGGACCGCAAGACGCGCCTGTGCACGGTCTACGCCAAGCGCCCGGACACCTGCCGCAACCACCCCAGAATCGGCCCGCGTCCCGGTTATTGCGCTTATCAGCAGAAAGCCGCGGCGCGCTGATGCAAACCGTCGCATGGTCTCCTGAAAGCGGCGAAAAGCGGTTTTAGAAACTGGCAATATCGTGACTCAGCGGTCATGCTTGGCGTCTGCCTGTATCTGCAAACGTTTAGGAATCCACCCGGCATGAGCCGCGATAGCCGCTATCTGGAAGCCATTCTGCATCACGACATCCCTCTGACCCGGGCGATGGGCCTGCGTGTCGATCAGTGGGAAAACCATGAGCTGCGCCTGAAGGTCCCGCTGCAAGCGAACATCAACCACAAGAGCAGCATGTTCGGCGGCAGCCTGTATTGCGCGTCGGTGCTGGCTGGCTGGGGTTGGTTGCACCTGCGCTTGCGCGAGGCCGGTATCGAAGACGGCCATATCGTCATTCACGAAGGCCAGATCGACTATCCGCTACCGGTGGTAGATGACGCGACGGCGATCTGCTCGGCGCCGGACGACGGCGCGTGGGAGCGCTTCGAGACGATCTACCGGCGTCGCGGCCGCTCACGTCTCACGCTGCACAGCCGCATTCTCGCAGCCGATGGCCGCGACGCCGTGCGCTTCACCGGCCAGTTCGTCTTGCATAAATAGCGCTGGCGCCGTTGGGCTTCGTTGCGAAGCCCAATCCGTACCCTCTCAGACGTAACGCGATTTGGGCGTCGCCATCGGCAGCGGGCCGTCGCCGATTAGGCGAAACTCGCCGCGCGCCGCATCGTAGGCGCGGATTTCACTGGTGCCGATGTTGTAGAGCCAGCCGTGAATGAACAGCTGGCCGCTGGCCAGTCGCGCCGCTACCGAAGGGTGCGTGCGCAGGTGTTCGAGCTGCGCCAGCACGTTCTCCTCGGTGAGGATGCGCAAGGTGCTGTCATCGGCACAGCCGCAATTCTCTTCCACCACGGTCCTGGCCACCTCGGCATGACGCAGCCAGCCCCTGACCGTCGGCATGCGGTCCAGCCCGGACGGGTCGAGCACCGCTTTCATTGCGCCGCAATCCGAATGTCCACAGATGATGATGTGCTTGACGCCCAGCGCCATCACGGCGAACTCGATCGCAGTCGACACGCCACCGTTCATCTGGCCGTAAGGCGGCACGATGTTGCCGACATTGCGGGTCACGAACAGATCGCCCGGCGAACTCTGGGTGATCAGCTCCGGGAGAATCCGTGAATCGGCGCAGGTTATGAACATCGCCCGCGGCGTCTGCTCGTGGGCAAGTTTGGAGAACAACTCGCGCTGCTGCGGATAGACATCCTCGCGAAAGCGCATGACGCCCGCGACCAGGTTGTCGAGCGCTTCCTGCGCCGTTTCGCTCGTCTTGTCTTCGAGGCTCATGTACGACATCTCTTTCTGTATGGGTTGAGCCCGCGCCGGCAGATCGTGCCGAAGCGGGCGCCGAGACCCGACCGGACCGGCGCTCACACGCCAGTTGCGGGTTTAATTATTCGCCGCGAATGTACTGTTCGAGATGCTGGATCAAACTTTCTTTCTCGGCGACGAGCTCTTTGACCACGTCGCCGATGGAAAGCATGCCGACCAGCTTGCCCGCTTCGAGTACCGGCAGGTGGCGCAAGTGCCGATCGGTCATCAGCTGCATGCATTCTTCCAGTCCCTGATGCGGCTCGACGGTCACCAGGTTGACGCTCATGATCGTGCTCACGGGAGTCGCGAACGACGAACGCCCTTTGAGGACACATTTGCGCGCATAGTCGCGCTCACTGACGATGCCGACCAAGCGACCATCAGCTTCGGCCACCGGCAGTGCACCGACGTTCTTTTCCGCCAGCACCTGCAGCGCCGTGAATATCGTGTCGGTCGGCGCGATGGTATGCACGCTCAAGTTCGACTTGCTGCTGACGACCTGTCCTACCGTTTTCATGGTTTCATCTCCTCCATGCCGCCCCCAAGCCGGACGCCGTTCGTAGCATCATCCGCAGGCACGGGTGGGTAAAGCGTTTTTCCGCGCTTGAAACACGCCGTTCCAAAAGACGCATGCGCCGGCAAGGAAGACACCTATACCGTGCCTGGACGTATCCAGGCACGGCTCGGGCTCAGGCGATCTCGATCAGCAGGTCGCCGGGCGTCACGCGATCGCCCTTGGCCACATGCACAGCCTTCACGGTACCGGCAATGGGCGCCTGAATTTCGGTTTCCATCTTCATCGCCTCGCTGATGAGCACCGGCTGGCCGGCCTTGACCACATCGCCTTCCTTGACCAGCACGTCGACCACATTGCCCGGCATGCTGGTGCTGACATCGCCCGGACCGCTGGCCTGCTTGCGCTGACCACCAGCGCCGCCGCCGACGAAGTTGTTCAATGGCTCGAACACCACTTCTTCCGGCATGCCGTCGATGGAGAGGAAGAAATGCCGCTTGCCTTCGCCCTTGACGCCGACTCCGGTGATGTCGACACGGTAGGTCTCGCCGTGTACGTCGATGACGAACTCGGTCGGCACGCCCTCCCCGCCTGCAGTACCCACCGCGTTGCCGTCCGGAATCGGTAGCAGTACTTCAGGCTGCAAGGTGCCGGCCTCGCGTTCCTCGAGGAACTTGCGGCCGATGTCCGGGAACATGGCGTAGGTCAGCACGTCCTCTTCGGATTTCGCCAGCGCACCGATCTCCGTGCGCAGCTTGTCCAGTTCCGGCTTGATCAAATCGGCCGGACGCACCTCGACGATCTCCTCGCCGCCGATGGCCTGGCGCTGCAGCTTGGCATCGATGGTGCCCGGCGCCTTGCCGTAGCGGCCTTGCAGGTAGAGCTTCACTTCATTGGTGATGGTCTTGTAACGCTCGCCGGCCAGCACGTTGAAGAATGCTTGGGTGCCGACGATCTGCGAGGTCGGCGTGACCAGCGGCGGATAGCCGAGGTCCTTGCGCACGCGGGGGATCTCGGCGAGCACTTCGTCCATGCGGTTGAGCGCGCCCTGCTCCTTGAGCTGGTTGGCCAGGTTGGAAATCATCCCGCCGGGCACCTGATTGACCTGCACACGGGTATCGACGCCGGTGAACTCACTCTCGAACTGATGGTACTTTTTACGCACTGCGTAGAAGTACAGGCCGATCTCTTGAATCAGTTCAAGATCGAGCCCGGTGTCATAGGGTGTGCCACGCAGGGCAGCGACCATCGACTCGGTCCCCGGATGGCTGGTGCCCCATGCCATGGAGGATATAGCGGTGTCGATGTGATCGGCGCCGTTCTCGATGGCCTTGAGCTGGCACATGCTGGCGACGCCGGCGGTGTCGTGAGAATGGATGAACACCGGCAGGTCGATTTCTGCCTTCAACGCACGCACCAGATCGCCGGTGGCGAACGGCGTCAGCAGGCCAGCCATGTCCTTGATGGCGATCGAATCGACACCCATGTCGCGCATTGCCCGACCCTGTTCGACGAACAGCTCGATGGTGTGTACCGGGCTGGTGGTGTAGGCGATGGTGCCCTGGGCGTGCTTGCCGGTCTTCTTGACCGCGCGAATCGCTGTTTCCAGGTTCCGTACATCATTCATAGCATCGAAGATGCGGAATACGTCGATGCCGTTGTCCGCCGCCTTGGCACAGAAGGCCTCGACCACATCGTCGGCGTAGTGCCGATAACCAAGCAGGTTCTGCCCACGCAAGAGCATCTGCAGGCGGGTATTGGGCAGCGCAGCCTTGAGCTGGCGCAGGCGCTCCCAAGGGTCTTCCTTGAGGAAACGCACGCAGGCGTCGAAGGTCGCGCCGCCCCAAACTTCGAGCGACCAATAGCCGACCCGATCGAGCTTCTCGCAGATCGGCAGCATGTCCTCGGTGCGCATGCGGGTAGCGATCAGCGACTGGTGGGCGTCGCGCAGGATGGTGTCGGTAACGGTGATTTTTTTCTGAGCAGTCATGGTTCGTTCCTCACAGTCCTGCGTGGGCAGCGATGGCGGCGGCGATGGCCAGGGCCAGTTCGCTCGGCTTGCGCTTGATCGAGTAGGTCATCAATTCCGGGTGGTTATCGACAAAGCTGGTGTTGAACTGCCCGCTGCGAAAATCCGGATTTTCGAGAATCTTCTGGTAGTAGAAGGCGGTGGTCTTCACACCCTGCACGCGCATGTCGTCCAGCGCGCGGGAACCACGGGCCAGCGCCTCTTCCCAGGTCAGCGCCCAGACGATCAACTTCAGGCACATCGAGTCGTAGTACGGCGGAATGGTGTAACCGGTGTAGATCGCCGTGTCGGTACGCACGCCCGGGCCGCCAGGCGCGTAGTAACGGGTGATCTTGCCGAAACAGGGCAGGAAGTTGTTGCGCGGATCCTCGGCGTTGATGCGGAACTGCAGGGCGAAGCCGCGATACTGGATGTCTTCCTGCTTGAACGAGAGCGGCAAGCCCGAAGCGATGCGGATCTGCTCGCGGACGATGTCGATGCCGGTGATCTCCTCGGTGATGGTGTGCTCCACCTGCACCCGAGTATTCATTTCCATGAAGTACACCTCGCCATCGGCGAGCAGGAACTCCACGGTGCCGGCATTCTCATAGCCCACCGCCTTGGCCGCACGCACTGCCAGATCGCCAATATAGGCGCGCTGCTCCGGAGTCAGCTGAGGGCTGGGCGCGATCTCGATGAGCTTCTGGTTACGGCGCTGGATCGAGCAGTCGCGCTCGAACAGATGCACGGTGCTGCCGAAGGAGTCGGCCAGGATTTGCGCCTCGATGTGCTTGGGCTCGACGATGCATTTCTCGAGGAACACGTCCGCCGAACCGAATGCTTTGGTCGCTTCGGAGATTACCCGTGGGTAGGCCTGGGCCAGTTCCTCGCGAGAGTTGCAGCGGCGAATGCCGCGCCCGCCCCCGCCGGAAGTCGCCTTGAGCATCACCGGGTAGCCGATGCGCTCGGCCTCGGCCAGCGCTTGCTCGACATCGGCGACGTTGCCTTCGGTGCCGGGCGTGACCGGTACACCGGCCTTGATCATGCTGCGCCGGGCTTCGGTCTTGTCGCCCATGCGGCGAATGACTTCGGCGCTTGGACCGACGAACTTGATGCCGCGCTCGGCGCAGATTTCCGCCAGCTCGGCATTCTCCGAGAGAAAGCCGTAACCCGGATGCAACGCATCGCAGCCGGTCTCGACGGCCAGGTTCACCAGCTTGCGCGGGTTCAGGTAGCCGGCCAGCGGGTCGTCACCGATGAAATACGCCTCGTCGGCGCGCTTGACGTGCAGCGCATGGCGGTCAGGCTCGGCGAATACCGCCACCGAGCGCACGCCCATTTCGGCACAGGCCCGCACGATGCGGACGGCAATTTCACCGCGGTTGGCGATCAGCAGCTTCTTGATCACGCTGTCATTCCCTCGGTCGATTAGCAGGCGGCCACCTCGTGGGGCCGTGTGGCGCTTGCACTCAATGCAAGCGTTTAAACCCTACGCCCACCGGCATGATTACCGAAAATAAATAATTGTTTGACGTTGAATAAGCAATTACTTATAGCTTGCGTTTAAGCGCGCTAGATCGCGGCCTCGGCGGGGTCAGTTCTCGTGATCGAAGGTACAAAAACAAGCAAGAGCGGCGAAATATGCGAAAAACCATGATGCGCATAACACTGCGCCAGCTTCAGCTATTCCGGGCGGTGTGCGAAAGCCGTTCGTACAGCCGAGCGGCCGAGGAGATGGCCCTGACGCAGCCAGCGGTGAGTTTGCAGATCCGCCAACTCGAAGACCTGATTGGCCAGCCGCTATTCGAATACCTGGGTAAAAAGCTCCATCTCACCCCGGCGGCCGAAGCGCTGCAGCGCGCCAGCACCGACATTTTCGGCCGCCTGGACAGTCTGGACATGCAGCTTTCGGATTTGCAGGGCTCGCTACACGGGCAGCTGAACCTTGCCGTGGAATCGAGCGCCAAGTACATCACCCCGCACCTGTTCGCCGCCTTCAAGCGGCAGCATCCGGAAGTCAATCTGGAGCTGGTCGTGGTCAACCATGCGCAGGCGGTCAAGCGGTTGTCGATCAGCCGCGACGATCTGTTGATCATTTCCCAGGTCCCGACCGACATGGATCTGGAATTCCTGCCGTTTCTGAATAACCCGATCGTCGCCGTCGCGCCAGCCGATCATCCGCTGAGCCAGGCGGCCGAGCTGACCCTGCAGGACCTGACCGCCTACCCGCTGCTCGTACGCGAACCGGGATCGGGTACGCGCAAGGCAGGCGAGGACTATCTGCGCCAAAAGCGCGCGCATTTTGCCCAGACGATTCAAGTCGCCTCGCTGGATGCGCTGCGCGAAAGCGTAGTGGCTGGACTTGGCGTGGCGCTGATGCCGCGCCACGCCGTGCACCTTGAACTGACGCACGGTCTGCTACGCGAGCTGCCGGTTCAGGAACTGCCGCTGTACCGCAGCTGGTGCGTGGTGCACCCGAGGGCAAAGCGGCTCAGCCCGGTCGCCCAAGCTTTCCTCGCCTTCATCCGTGAAGAACGTGCGCAGATCAGCGCATTGGCGACGCGTTTTGCCGGCGTTCCGCCCCAGCCTCCAGCAACGGGCTGACCATCAGCAGATCGGGGAACTCCATCAGCTGCGCATGCAATTGGCGCTGCTCATCGTAGCTTTCAATGGCGCGACGGAAATACATGCGGCGCTCGTCCTGCAGCTTGCGGCGGGCACGGGCATCGAGGTTGACGTAGGTTTCACGGTGCTGAGACATGGGGTTCTCCCGAGAAAGGTACTGGGAGGTTCAGCATCGGAGCTATGGGTGACGCTATGAGGTCAGGTCGATGACGTTTCGAAGACGATCAATCTTCGTGCGGCTTCACCGACTTGGGTGACAGGCGCAAGCTGCGCAGGCTGCGCTTTACGCTCTTGAGGTGGTTAACCAAGCTCGGCCCGCGCGCCATGGCAACGCCCATCGCCAGCACGTCGATCACCACCAGATGGGCGATGCGCGAGGTCAGCGGCGTATAGATTTCGGTGTCTTCCTGGACATCGATGGCCAGGTTGATGGTCGCCAGCTCCGCCAGCGGCGTCTGGCTCGGACAGAGCGTGATCAGCGTGGCGCCGGATTCGCGCACCACATTGGCGGTGATCAGCAGATCCTTGGAACGCCCCGACTGGGAAATGCAGATAGCCACATCGGTGGGCTTCAGCGTGACCGCCGACATCGCCTGCATATGCGGATCGGAATACGCCGCCGCGCTGAGCAGCAGGCGGAAGAATTTGTGCTGGGCATCGGTCGCGACCGCACCGGACGCGCCGAATCCGTAGAACTCCACCCGTTCGGCCTTGGCCATGGCGGCCACGGCACGCTCCAGCGCGTCGGAGTCGAGGCGTTCGCGCACGTCCATCAGGGTATGCAGGGTGGTGTCGAAAATCTTCAGCGCGAAGTCGGTGACCGAATCGTTCTCGCTAATGGCGAACTGGCCGAAGCTGGCGCCAGCGGCAAGACTCTGCGCCAGTTTGAGCTTGAGATCCTGAAAACCGAGGCAACCGATGGCGCGACAGAAGCGCACGATGGTCGGCTCGCTGACGCCCACTGCATGAGCCAGATCCGCCATGGAGCTGTGCATCACCGCAGCCGGATCGAGCAGTACATGGTCGGCCACCTTGAGCTCCGACTTGCGCAGCGAACTTCTCGATTGGGCGATGTGTTGCAGCAGGTTCACGTTCCGGACTCGCTATGATCAATACCGGGCAAGGAAGGTCAAACGCAGCGATGCGCTCACAGCTACCTTGCCGGCTGGCTGTAGTGGGCTTGTAGTTATACTACAAGGCCTGCAGCATCGCCCACCTATTGAGTTCACCTTCTAGCTAGGAGCGACGCTGTGTCCATTTCCTGCGACATGCTGGTATTTGGCGGTACCGGCGATCTGGCGCTACACAAACTCATCCCTGCGCTTTACCACCTGCACCGTGAGCGGCGACTGCACGATGACGTGCGCATCCTTGCCATTGCTCGCCAGGAGATCGACCGCGACGCATTCCTGTCCCTGGCCGAGCGCCATTGCCGCGCCGGCATCGCGCGCACCGATTTCGAGGTCGACATCTGGCAAGCGTTCAGTCGACGCCTCGATTACTTCGCCATGGATGCCTCCCAGCGTGGCGAATTCCTCGGTCTTGCGCATCACCTCGGCCCATCCGAAGGACGCGTGCGGGTGCATTACCTGGCGACCGCGCCGAGGCTGTTCGTGCCCATCGCATCCAATCTCGAAAGCGCCGGACTGGCCGGCGAAGACGCGCGCATCGTGCTGGAGAAACCCATCGGCCACTCCCTGGATTCGGCGCTCGAGATCAACGAAGCGATCGGCGCGGTCTTCCCCGAGTCGCGGATCTACCGGATCGATCACTACTTGGGCAAGGAGACGGTGCAGAACCTCATGGCACTGCGTTTCGCCAACGCCCTGTTCGAGCCGATCTGGCGCAGCGGTCATATCGACCATGTGCAGATCACCGTGGCCGAAACCCTCGGCGTCGAGAATCGCGGCAGCTATTACGACCACGCCGGCGCTATGCGCGACATGCTGCAGAACCATCTGCTGCAGCTGCTCTGCCTGGTGGCAATGGAGGCGCCGGTGCGTTTCGACGCCAAATCGATACGCGGCGAGAAGGTCAAGATCCTTGAGGCGCTCAAGCCCATCACCGGCAACGACGTGCAGGACAAGACCGTGCGCGGCCAGTACAGCGCCGGGCGCATCGGCGGCCACGATGTGCAGGCCTACTACTTCGAACAGGATGTCGATAACGACAGCGATACCGAAACCTTCGTCGCGGTAAAGGCCGAGATCAACAACTGGCGCTGGGCCGGCGTGCCCTTCTACCTGCGCACCGGCAAGCGCATGGCTCGCAAGCGCTCGGAAATCATCGTCACCTTCAAGCAGGTGCCACACATGCTGTTCACCAAAGGCGAGGTCAACCGCCTGGTGATCAGCCTGCAACCCGAAGAAAGCATCAGCCTGCAACTGATGGCCAAGGCACCCGGCAAAGGCATGCAGCTGGAGCCGGTGGAACTGGATCTGAACCTGGCCAACGCCTTCAGCAGCACGCGTCGCTGGGAGGCGTACGAGCGTCTGCTGCTGGATGTGATCGAAGGCGATTCGACGCTGTTCATGCGCCGCGATGAGGTGGAAGCGGCGTGGAACTGGGTCGATCCGATCCTGCGCGGCTGGCAGAACCATTACCGCAAACCGAGGCCATATCCGGCCGGCACCGATGGCCCCGAGCAGGCCCGTCAGCTGATCGAGCATCAAGGTCGGCAATGGTGGCGCTGAGCTGCCGAACGGGGCGATTTTCGACACACCGACGTTCATTTCAGCCATTGGGACAGAGCGGTTCGCACAAGTAAGGGCAACTAACGTATCAGGCGCTCGAGAACTAAGGATTAAGTTCGTATTCATCGCCGCTCTGTCGGGCGACCACAAAAAAATTCATCAATGCGATGAAGTCGCCATCTCCCTGGAAACGGATCGCCGATATCCAGCAACGATATCGGCGGCTCGGCCCTTAGTTCTGCCACCCCATTTTCCCTAGTTGCCAGCGCAAGCTCGGTTAATTCAACCGCCGTGAAAAGCGGCCGCGATCCGTTGTCGGATCCGCACAACCGGAATCCGCCTCAAGCCCCGCCCCATGAGGGTTTCACCGGAGCCTTCGACGGCGGCGCATGGTCTCTGAATACAGTCGTAATCCAGGCCTCTGAATCGGCCTATTTCTTCGCGGCTGGTCCCGCCAATATCCAGCAGGATATTCAACTCGGATCAAAGCGAATTCCAAGCTGCCATCGGCTAATTCAACTTTCTCGATAAAACACGAACTTCGGAGATATCAGCGGCGATCCGCTACCCATGATCGGCGACTTGGGTTGAGATTAATTTTTTGATGTGTTTATTCTAATAAAGGATTTCAATCAGCAACCCCAAAGGTCTTGTTTTGAGTGTTCCTACCGTAACGCTCCGTCGCCCCACCGACGGCGACGGTTATCCCCTCCATGAGCTGGTAGCGCGCTGCCAACCTCTGGACACCAATTCGGTGTACTGCAACCTGCTGCAATGCTCCGATTTCGCCGATACCTCCATTGCCGCCGCCGATGCGGATGGCCGATTGGTAGGTTTCATTTCTGGTTACCGCCCGCCTTCCCGCCCGGACACATTGTTCGTCTGGCAGGTCGCGGTTGACGCGTCGATGCGCGGCCAAGGTCTGGCTCTGCGCATGCTGATGGCCCTGATCGCACGGGTCGCCAGAGAACAGGACGTGCGCTATCTGGAAACCACCATCTCGCCGGACAACGGGGCATCACAGGCGCTGTTCAAGAAGGCTTTCGCCAAGCTCGAAGTTGACTACAGCACTCGCACCTTGTTCGCTCGCGCCGAACATTTCGCCGGCAAGCACGAAGACGAAGTGCTCTATCGCGCCGGCCCGTTCGCCGCACCCCATTCAGAAGAAGAATTAGAGGAAAACGCATGAAAACTTTCGAACTGCACGAATCCGGCGTTCGCAGCTACTGCCGATCCTTTCCCGTGGTTTTCAAACAGGCGCGTGGCGCCGAGCTGATCACCCGCGACGGCAAGTCTTACATCGACTTTCTCGCTGGTGCCGGCACGCTCAACTACGGCCACAACCATCCGGTGCTCAAGCAGGCGCTGCTCGACTACATCAGCGACGACGGCATCACTCATGGCCTGGACATGTACTCCGATGCCAAGGAGCGTTTCCTCGAGACCTTCAGTCGCCTGATTCTCAAGCCGCGCAACATGGACTACGTCATGCAGTTCACCGGACCGACCGGTACTAACGCGGTTGAAGCCGCGTTGAAGCTGGCGCGCAAGGTGACCGGTCGCAACAACGTCATCAGCTTCACCAACGGCTTTCACGGCTGCAGCATCGGCGCCCTCGCGGCAACCGGTAACAAGCATCACCGCGGCGCCGCTGGCGTACCGCTGACCGACGTCAGCCGCATGCCTTACGCCAACTACTTCGGCGACAAGGTCAACACCATCGGCATGATGGACAAACTGCTGACCGACCCCTCCAGCGGCATCGACAAGCCGGCTGCGGTGATCGTCGAAGTGGTACAGGGTGAAGGCGGTCTGAACGCCGCGTCCGCCGAATGGGTGCGCAAGCTGGAAAAACTCTGCCGCAAGCACGAGATGCTGCTGATCATCGACGATATCCAGGCTGGCTGCGGCCGCACCGGCAGCTTCTTCAGCTTCGAAGAAATGGGCATCAAGCCGGACATGATCACCCTCTCCAAGTCGCTGTCGGGCTTCGGCCTGCCGTTCGCCATGGTGCTACTGCGCAAGGAGCTGGACCAGTGGAACCCCGGCGAGCACAACGGCACTTTCCGCGGCAACAACCACGCCTTCGTCACCGCAGCCGCCGCCCTTGAGCATTTCTGGCAGGACGACGAGTTCGCTAAAAGTGTTCAGGCCAAGGGCAAGCGCATCGCCGATGGCATGCACAAGATCGTCCGCCGCTATGGCCCGGATTCGCTGTTCGTCAAAGGCCGCGGGATGATGATCGGCATCAGCTGCCCGGATGGCGACACCGCCGCTGCGGTCTGCCGCCATGCCTTCGAGAACGGTCTGGTGATCGAGACCAGCGGTGCCCACAGCGAAGTGGTCAAGTGCCTCTGCCCGCTGGTGATCAGCGAAGAGCAGATCGACAAGGCCATGAGCATTCTGGACAAGGCGTTTGCCGCCGTGATGTCCGAGCAGGACACCAATCAAGCCGTTTCTTGAGGAGCTGAAAATATGATCGTACGTACTCTGGCTGACTGCGAGCAATCCAACCGCAAGATCGTTACCGAAACCTGGGACAGCACCCGCATGCTGCTCAAGGACGACAAGATGGGCTTCTCCTTCCACATCACCACCATCTTCGCCAACACCGAGACGCACATTCACTACCAGAACCATCTGGAATCGGTGTACTGCATCAGCGGCAACGGCGAGATCGAGACCGTTGCCGACGGCAAGATCTACAAGATCGAGGCCGGCACCTTGTACATCCTCGACAAGCACGACGAGCACCTGCTGCGCGGCGGCAGCGAGGACATGAAGATGGCCTGCGTCTTCAACCCGCCGCTTAACGGCAAGGAAGTTCATGACGACAGCGGTGTCTATCCGCTGGAGGCCGAAACCGTCGTCTAACGTGAACCGTAGTACGGGTGCACTCGCCAGCACGGCGTTTCCCGCCGGCATTGATTGGCGGCTGCACCCGCCCTACGACTGCGCCGCATTGTCCACCGCAATTTACCGCGACCATAACAAGTAATCGCGGAACGAAGGAGGAAGACATGAGCACCTCGCAAGCTGACCTGTATCCCTCGCGCCAGGAGGATCAGCCCAGCTGGCAAGAACGGCTGGACCCAGTCGTCTACCGTAACGACATGGCCAATGCGCCGGTCCCGGCCGAGTTGATCGAACGCTTCGAGCGTGACGGTTATCTGGTCATCCCCAATCTCTTCAGCGCCGAGGAAGTCGCGTTTTTCCGCGACGAACTCGAGCGCATGCGCCAGGATCCGGCCGTTGCCGAATCCGGCAAGACCATCAAGGAACCCGACAGCGGTGCGATCCGCTCGGTGTTCGCCATTCATAAAGACAACGCGCTGTTTGCCCGAATCGCTGCCGACGAGCGGACCGCCGGGATCGCCCGCTTCATTCTCGGCGGCGACATCTATGTCCACCAGTCGCGGATGAACTTCAAGCCCGGCTTCACCGGCAAGGAGTTCTACTGGCACTCGGATTTCGAAACCTGGCACGTCGAGGACGGACTGCCGCGCATGCGCACGCTGAGCTGCTCGATCCTGCTGACCGACAACGAGCCGCATAACGGCCCGCTGATGCTGGTCCCCGGTTCGCACAAGCATTTCGTTCGCTGCGTGGGTGCGACGCCGGAAAACCACTACGAAAAGTCCCTGCGCAAGCAGGAGTTCGGCGTACCGGATCACGACAGCCTCACCCGGCTGGCCGAGCAGCATGGCATCGACACCGCCACCGGCCCGGCGGGCAGTGTGCTGTTCTTCGACTGCAACACCATGCACGGCTCCAACAGCAACATCACACCCAGCGCGCGCAGCAATCTGTTCTATGTCTACAACCATGTGGATAATGCTGCCCAGGCGCCGTTCTGCGGGCTCGCACCACGCCCCGACTTCGTTGCCGAGCGTGAGGATTTCACGCCGCTGCAGATCCAGCCACAACGCTATCTCTGACCTTTATGAACCATTCCCGTCAGCACGGGGATGGTTTCCGCTTGGCCTGCAAAGCCGGCCCAGGGATGAAAATTCACCCCAAGACGGGACGTTGAATCGATGCATACCGTAGAAAAGATCGGCGGCACCTCCATGAGCCGCTTCGACGAGCTACTCGACAACATTTTTATTGGCCAGCGTGAAGGCACCCAGCTGTATCAGCGGGTCTTCGTCGTTTCGGCCTACAGCGGCATGACCAATCTGTTGCTGGAGCATAAGAAAACCGGCGAGCCGGGCGTCTACCAGCGCTTCGCCGACGCTCAGAATGAAGGCGCCTGGCTCGATGCGCTACAGAGCGTTCGCCAGCGCATGCTGGAGAAGAACGCCGAGCTGTTCCTCGGCGACTTCGAGCGCCACGCCGCCGACCAGTTCATCAACTCGCGCATCGACGATGCCCGCGAATGCATGAGCAGCCTTCAGCGTCTGTGCGCCTACGGCCACTTCCAACTCGGCGAACACCTGATGAAAGTGCGCGAAATGCTCGCCTCGCTGGGCGAAGCGCACAGCGCCTTCAACGCCGTGCTGGCACTCAAGCACCGCGGCATCAACGGGCGCATGGTCGACCTGACCGGCTGGCACTGCGACTCGCCGTTGCCCTTCGAGGAGATGGTGCGCGAGAGCTTCGAAGGCGTCGACCTGAGCCGCGAACTGGTCATCGCCACCGGCTACACCCATTGCAGCGAAGGCCTGATGAACACCTTCGACCGCGGCTACAGCGAGATCACCTTCGCCCAGATCGCCGCCGCCACCGGCGCGCGCGAGGCGATCATCCACAAGGAATTCCACCTGTCTTCCGCCGACCCGAACCTTGTCGGCGCCGACAAGGTGGTGACCATCGGCCGCACCAACTATGACGTGGCTGACCAGCTGTCCAATCTCGGCATGGAGGCGATCCATCCACGCGCCGCCAAGACCCTGCGCCGCGCCGGCATCGAGCTGCGCATCAAGAATGCCTTCGAGCCGCAGCACGCCGGCACGCTGATCAGCCAGGACTATAAAAGCGAGCGGCCCTGCGTCGAGATCATCGCAGGACGCAAGGACGTCTTCGGCATCGAGGTGTTCGATCAGGACATGCTCGGCGACGTGGCCTACGACATCGAGATCACCAAGCTGCTCAAGCAGCTCAAGCTCTACGTCGTCAACAAGGACTCGGACGCCAACAGCATCACCTACTACGCCTCCGGCTCGCGCAAGCTGATCAATCGCGCGGCCAACTTGATCGAGGAGCGCTATCCGGCGGCGGAAGTCACGGTGCACAACGTCGCCATCGTCTCGGCCATCGGTTCGGATCTCAAAGTCAAAGGCATCCTCGCCAAGACCGTTGCGGCGCTGGCCGGTGCCGGCATCAGCATCCAGGCGATCCACCAGTCGATTCGCCAGGTGGAGATGCAGTGCGTGGTCAACGAGGAAGATTACGACGCCGCCATCGCCGCCCTGCACCGCGCGCTGATCGAGCCGGAAAACCACGGAGACGTGATCGCTGCGGCGTAACGTCAGCCGTTGCGTGCCCGGCGAAGCAGCCTTCGCCGGGCACGTTCCATTAATGGCCCTAGTTCAGAATGAATCGACCAATCTGATCCAGGCCGACGACATGGGCGGCACCGCCCCGAGCGATGGCCTCCTTCGGCATACCGAATACTACGCAACTGGCTTCATCCTGCGCCGCGGTCAGCGCGCCGGCCTCGCGCATTTCCAGCAGCCCGCGGGCGCCGTCGTCGCCCATGCCGGTCATGATCACGCCGATGGCGTTCTTGCCCGCTTCCCGCGCCACCGAGCGAAACAGCACATCGACCGACGGCTTGTGCCGGTTCACCGGCGGGCCGTCGAGGATGTTCACGCAGTATTGGGCTCCGCTGCGTTTGAGCTGCATGTGGCGCCCGCCCGGCGCGATCAGCACCCTGCCCGGCAGCACGCGATCACCATTGGCGGCCTCCTTCACCTCGCAACGGCAAAGGCGGTTGAGCCGTTCGGCAAAGGCGGCGGTGAACTTCTCCGGCATGTGCTGAACAATCACAATCCCGGGACAGTCCTCCGGCAGGCCCGTCAATACCGTCTGCAATGCCTGCGTGCCGCCGGTCGAGGTGCCCAGCGCGATGACGCGCTCGGTCGTCTTGGTCATCGCACGCTGGACAGGCGTGGTTGCCGGCACCTCATCCGCAACCCGAACCGTAGCCGTACCCACCCGAGCCCGGGCGGCCGCCTTGACTGCGCGGATCAGGGCGCTGGAAGACTCGTTCAGAAAATCCTTCAGCCCAACCTTGGGCTTGGTGATGATCTCCACCGCACCGGCGGCCAGCGCATCCACACTGGTTTGCGCGCCTTTGTCGGTCAGCGTGGAGCAGATCACCACCGGCGTTGGGCGTTCGCTCATGATCTTTTTCAGGAAGGTGATACCGTCCATGCGCGGCATTTCGACGTCGAGCAGGATCACGTCGGGCCATTGCGCCTGCATCTTCTGCTGGGCAAAAAGCGGATCGGCTGCCGAGCCGATCACCTCTATCGATTGATCCTGCCCCAACACTGCCGCGGCGACCTGACGGACCACCGCCGAATCGTCGACGATAAAGACGCTGATTTTCTTACTCACAGCTGAATCCCTTATCGAGTCCGGGAGAATTAACGTACGACATTGACGTGACGGACCCAAACGTTTCCGCTGGCTATCTCGAAAATCACATTTCGATAACCCACACCGCCCAAACTTTCGGAAGTGATACGCAGCCCATGCGCTGCGATCAAACCGCGCACGGCTTCGATGTTACGACCTGCCACCGTTCGCCCGCCTTTTTTATAGTTAGGGAACATATCGCCACCGCCAAATAGCTTGACCTCGTATTGCTCGGTTCTGGTGCCCAATATGCGAGCCTCACGGAGCATCAGCTCAAGTGCTTCGTTGGCGTACTTGCCATTGAGCGCCTGCCCGACGCGCCGCTCCCGGCGTGGCAGCATGTAATGGCACATCCCGCCGAGTCGCCGCTCTCGGTGCCACAGCACGATGGACACACAGGAGCCGAGCGTTGTGCGAATGCAGAAGTTTTCATCGGCGAATTCGTATTCACCGGGATGAATGAACAGATCAATTGCCAAGGCTGCGTATCACGCCGGCTTGCGGTAGATCGAAGGCCGCACCGCCTCAAGGCCGTCTGCAATGCCATTGAGGCTTTCGGAATGACCGATGAAGAAGTGGCCGCCGGGCTTGAGCAGTCCGAGAACACGCCGCACGATCTGGGCCTTGGTCTCCTGCGAAAAGTAAATCATGACATTGCGCAGGAATATCACGTCGAACTGCTCGAGCTTCGGAAGGTTCGTGTTCAGATTGATCTGGCGAAACTCAAGTCGCTCACGCAGCGGCCGGCCTACTAGAAAGGTTCCAGCCTGGCTTCCCTTGCCTTTCAGGCAGTACCGCTCCAGCGAAGAACGAGGGATACCCTCGGTACGCGCCATGCCGTAGTGACCGCTGCGCGCCTTGGCCAACACTTGTGTATTGAGATCCGAGCCCATCACGGACCAGCCATCGCCACCAAACGTGTCGGCCAGCACCATCGCGATGCTGTATGTCTCCTCCCCACTGGAGCAGGCCGCACTCCATACACGAAAGGGCCGCCCACTGACGTGGGCTGGCAGTACCTTCTCACGTAGGTAGTCGAAATGCTTGGGCTCGCGAAAGAAATAGGTTTCGTTGGTCGTCAGCAAATCGATCGCCCATTGCCACTCTTCCGCATCCTGGCCCAGCAAGTCGTAATAGGCCCTGAAGCTCGCACAACCTCGCGCTTTCAGGCGCTTGGACAGCCTGCCGTTTACCAACGCCTTCTTCGAAGAGGCCAAGGTCACCCCAGCCTCGTTGAACATCAATTGCTGGAAGAGCCGGAATTCCGAGTCGCTGATGGAAAAAATGCCGCGCCCTGCAACAGCGGCGTCACTCACGACCGGCATCCCGATCGACCAGCTCCGACAACGTCGCCATCTCTTCGACCGCGAGCACGCGATCGACATTGAGCAAAATGACGAACCGCCCGCCGACCTTGCCCATACCGCTGATGAAATCGGCACGAATCCTGGCCCCAAAGGCTGGTGCCGGCTCGATTTCCGATTGCGGGATATCCAGCACTTCAGAAACTGCGTCGACAACCACTCCCAGCTCTTGCTTCGCACCTTCGTGCTCAATCTCGACGATAACGACGCAGGTGCGCCGATGGATATCGCTGACCCCGCGGCCGAAACGCGCGGACAGGTCGATCACCGGTACCACGCTGCCCCTCAGGTTGATAACACCTCGGACGAAGCGGGGCATCATCGGCACGGTGGTGACATTGCCGTACTCGATGATTTCACGTACCCGCTGGATACCCACTGCGAACATTTCGTCGGCGAGCAGGAAGGTCAGATACTGCTGGTTGTCGGCAGCCGCAGCACGCTGCGGCCGCTCCACGTTAGTCAACTCGCCCATAGTCCCTTCTCCTAGAAGCGCTCGAATTCGGCTTCATCAGGCTCGGCGACGAGCTTTCTCTTTGTCTGCACGCTGGCGTTTGCCTTGCCCCAACCATTGGAGCCCTGCTTGGTCGCACCAGCCCGAACCGCCTTTGCGGGACCAGAAACTGCCTGGCTTTCCAGCTTGAAGAAGCTCATCAGATCCTGCAGCTGCTCAGCCTGCGCGCTCATCTCCTCAGCGGTCGCTGAAAGCTCTTCGGAAGAAGAGGCATTCTGCTGCGTCAGCTGATTGAGCTGCTCCATGGCATCGTTGATTTGACCGACGCCGGAGGATTGTTCCTCGGAGCCGGCAGAAATTTCCTGCACGAGGTCGGCTGCTTTCTTGATCGAGGGCACGATGGTGCCCAGCAGCTCTCCAGCCTTCTCGGCGAGTTCCACGGAAGAGCCCGCCACTTCGCCGATTTCACGAGCGGC
Organism: Pseudomonas sp. IC_126; assembly: GCF_004331835.1. Classification (NCBI taxonomy): domain Bacteria; kingdom Pseudomonadati; phylum Pseudomonadota; class Gammaproteobacteria; order Pseudomonadales; family Pseudomonadaceae; genus Pseudomonas; species Pseudomonas sp. IC_126. Next base: position 442,282 of record NZ_SJSS01000002.1, on the reverse strand, counting down.
CACCTGAGAGCGCTCTGCCAGCTTGCGCACCTCGGCGGCGACCACTGCGAAGCCCTTACCGTGCTCGCCAGCACGCGCCGCTTCGATCGCCGCGTTGAGCGCCAATAGGTTTGTCTGGTAGGCAATATCGTCGATAATCGAAATCTTGGCGGCGATGTTTCTCATGGCTGCCACGGTTTTCTCCACCGCTTCGCCGCCCTCGACGGCATCTTTCGAGGCCTTGGTGGCAATACCGTCAGTGACCTTGGCGTTTTCGGTGTTCTGCTGGATCGAGGCGGTCATCTGCTCCATCGACGCGGACGTTTCTTCGACCGAGGCAGCCTGCTCGCTGGAGGCCTGAGAAAGGCCCTGGCTGGTCGCACTCACTTCTTCAGAAGCGGAGGCCAAGCTGTCAGCGGCAGAGCGAACTTCACCGATGGTCTGCGTCAGACGATCGACCATGGTCTGCATGGCAAGCAGTAACTGGCCTGTTTCGTCCTTAGATGTCGCATCGAGTTTCACCGTCATGTCGCCCTCAGCCAACTGGCCAGCCGCCCTCACTGCCTCTCCGAGAGGCCGAGTAATGCTGCGGGTCACGACCCAGGCTGAAAAAACCGCTATCAGGAAAGCACCGGCACCCAGCGAGACCATGAGCATCCAGCTGCTTGCATAGTCCTCAGCGGCCTCGCTACCTGCCTTCTGCATTTGCTCACGCTGGAAGCCGAGCAGGGCATCAATGGCAGCGAAGTACTCCGTCTGTGCAGACCGCAGCGCGCCGCGCAATACGGCAATGGCAGCTTCCCTCATGCCCTGATCCACGTACCCGAGGAACTCGTCCTGGGCCACGATATAAGCTTCGCGCGCATGTGTGACGCCCGCGAACAATCGTTTCCCTTCGTCAGTATTGAGAGTCGCTGCGAGCTTTTCCAAGGCCTCGCTGATCTGTACGCGCTGACGCTGGACTCGCTCGCGCTCTTCAATCAATGCCTGGCCTTCGAACAACAGAAGATTACGCGATGCGCGTGCCGACTCATTGAGATTGTTCTTTACATTGTTCGACGCCATTGTCTTGGGATAGCGATCGTCGATGAGCGTCCTGATGCTGTCGTTCAGCGAGCCGAGCGAGCCAAGGCCAACCACGATAATCATTATCAACAGCACGATCACCAAGCCGAAGCCCAGTCCCATTTTCATGCCAATTTTCAGATTCTTAAGCACGTTATTTACCCCATGACCGGACAGCACTGTCCGAAGTGACCGATTTGTACCGCTCGCCCGCGAACTGGGCCGAGCGGGTTTCCTGTTCCACTGCCCGCTGCACAAGCGCGGGTACATCGAGAATCAGCGCCACCTCACCACTGCCGAGAATGGTGGAGCCGCTAATACCGCTTAAATTGGCGAAGAGCCGCCCGAGAGGCTTGATCACGGTCTGGTATTCACCCAGCAACGCATCCACGATCAACCCCGCCTTGTGGCCGCCATAACTCACCACCACGATGTTCTCGCGGCGCCCAACTTGCCCATCAAGATCGAAGTAGTCGCGCAGGCGAATGAAGGGCAGCACTTCGCCGCGCAGGTTGATGAAGCTGCAGCGTCGCGTTTCCTTGTGTTGCTCTGCCGTGAGCTCTACACACTCGACCACGCTCTTGAGCGGCACCACATAGCTCGCATCGCCCACGCCGGTGAGAAAGCCATCGATGATGGCGAGAGTCAGCGGCAGGCGGATGCGCAGCGTCGTGCCGCGACCCTCCACTGACTCGACATCCACGGTACCCCGGAGCGCTTCGATGTTGCGCTTCACCACATCCATGCCCACGCCGCGACCGGAAAGGTTGGTAACCGCATCGGCCGTGGAGAAACCCGGCTCGAAAATCAGCTGGAAGATCTCGCTTTCCATGAGGCCTTCGCTGCTCTGGATAACGCCACGTTCCAGCGCCTTGGCCAGGATCTTTCCGCGGTTGAGCCCGCCTCCATCGTCGCCAACCTCGATGACGATGCTGCCGGCTTCGTGGAAGGCGTTGAGCCGCACGGTGCCCTGGCTGGGCTTGCCCGATTGCAATCGCCGCTCGGCCGATTCGATGCCATGGTCCATGGCATTGCGCACCAGGTGCATGAGCGGATCGGCAATCTTTTCCACGACGGTCTTGTCGAGTTCGGTATCGGCACCGCTGATATGCAGCTGGATGTCTTTGCCCAGCTCCTGGGAAACGTCCCGCACCACGCGCTGGAAGCGCTGGAAGGTCTCGCCTATCGGCACCATCCGAAGCTCCAGCGAGCCGTCCCGAATCTCTTCGACCAAGCCGGCAACCACCGCCACGGCTTCCTGGGTGGCGGTATCGCCGTTGCGCTGGGCGCAGAGCCCAGCGGCCGCGCTGGCAATAACCAGCTCGCCGACCAGGTTGATCAATGCATCCAGCTTGTCTGCTTGCACCCGAACGTATTGGCTCGCCTGAGTGCGCGTCTCGCGGGCTTGCTGTTGCTTGCCCAGGGCGGCGCCCACTATTTCGGGCAGCACGACCCCATTTTCCACGAGAACCTGGCCAATACGTGGCGCGTGCTCGGCCGTACCGTCGGGCGCTTGCTGGCATGCCAGGCCCGCTTCGAGTTCGGCGCGGGTCAACGCGCCGCTGGCTACCAGTATTTCGCCCAGCCTCGCGTCATCTTCCGGTAGCTGTTGGATCAGCGTCATGTAACGCTCAATTTCGCTGCCCGGCGGCAGAATACGGAGCTGGCAATCCTCCCGCACGAACTCGAACACCGCCTCGATCGCGGCTTTATCGGTATCGGCGCGAAGATCGATCTCAAAGCCCAGATAGCAACTCTCAGGGTCCATTTCTTCGGCGGCCGGCAGCGCATCGGTGACCGTCGCGACACCAATAATTTCGCCGAGTGTCTCCAGATAGCGGATAAACCCCATCGGATCCATGCCGTGGCGCAGCACGTCAGGGCCGAAGCGCACGGAGATGTGCCAACTCTCATTGCCGCCGCTGCAGCCCGAAGCGAAAGCGACAGGCGCGTCATTCACGGCAGGGACAGGCACGTCCGCTACCGCATCCTGATAATCGGCGAGGGCGAGCAGCAAGATATGGCCCGCCGCCGTCAACGCAGGGGGAACGCTGTCAGCATCGCAGTCGATGAGCGACGCGATGTGGTCCCGTGACTTGAGCAGCAGTGCCGCCAGGTCATGATCGAGGGCAATTTCGCCTTCGCGCAGTCGGTCCAGCACGTTCTCGACTACATGAGTGAATGCCACCACATGGTCGAGAGCGAAGAGCCCGGCCGAGCCCTTGATGGTGTGCACACAGCGGAACAGTGCATTGAGCTGTTCCGAGTCCTGGGCGCCCGCCTCGATTTCCAGCAGGTAGCGCTCCATTTCCTCGAGCATTTCGCGGCTTTCGGCGAGGAACGTATGGAACACCTCGTCCAGGTTCATCGTGCCGCCCCTTGATCGACTGGCATCAACAACGGGTCGCCGAAATCAGGCGCGAGGTTGAGAAGCGCCAGGGCTTCCAGCACTGGATCGCTGTGATTGACGTAGGACAGCCGGCCACCTGCGCGTGCCGCCTCACGCTTGGCGAGCAGCAGGAGCTGGACGCCGGCGGTATCCACTTCGCTCACCTGGGCAAGATCGATTTCCTGATCGGAATCGGTCGTGGCGATTGTGAGCAACCGAGGCTTGAGCTCTGCGGCATGGAACACGCAGAGTTCTCCGACGAGGCTTGAGCGTCCCTCGCCCATGACGCTGATTTCGCAGCTCATGGTCAGGGCATGATCAGTTTGGATACCGCAGCAAGCATCTGCTGCGGCTGGAACGGCTTGACCACCCAGGCCTTGGCGCCCGCAGCCTGGCCCTGGGCCTTCTTGCCCTCGGCCGATTCGGTAGTAAGCATGATGACGGGCGTGAACTTGTATTCTGGCCGCGTCTTGACCTGCTTGAGGAACGTGATGCCATCCATTACCGGCATGTTCACGTCCGAAATGATCAAATGGACCCGTTGACCGGTGAGCTTATTGAGCGCGTTTTGCCCGTCCGTGGCTTCGATGACGTCGTAACCCGCACCTTTCAAGGCGATCCCAACGACCTGCCTGATGGACGCCGAGTCATCGACGATGAGTATTGTCTTGGCCATGCCGCTTCCACCTCGTTAACAGTTATTCAAGCTTTCGCTTGGGATGCCCTAGAAAAATGTAATGCCGTCCGAATCGCCGCCGGCCGCCTTGCCACTGTGAGCGCTGTGCTCGTCCGCCATGGCGTAAGAGCTTTCGATCTCCGTAAGCAATGCCTCGACATCCACCGCTGTGGGCTGGACATCGGAATCCGCCTGGGCCCGAGCGGCATGCGTGGCACTGCCGATGTTGTCGCGCACATGGCTAAGGATTTGGCTGGTGCGGTCCTGGAACTGGAGCGCCATCAGCGCCTGGCTTACTCCGGCCTGGATTTGCGCGTTGGTTTCCTGCAGATGCTGCCCCGAGCTGGCAAGGCTCTCGGCCATATGGCGGAAGTCTTCGAGGACCTTGCTGATAGCGGTCTCTGAGAGCTGAACCGATTGGTCGCGCGCTTCGGCTTCGAGGGCCGCCTCACAAGTGCTGCGGATCGCCTCGTTGATTGCGGCGATCTTCACGCCGATGTTTTTGCCCGTCTCGCCTGAGCGGCGCGACAGCTCGCGCACCTCGGTCGCCACCACTGCGAAGCCACGCCCCTGCTCGCCAGCGCGCGCCGCCTCGATCGAAGCGTTGAGGGCTAGCAGATTGGTCTGCGACGCGACAGCCGCCACATCGCCGGCCATCTTGTTGAGCTCATCGATGAAAGAACTCAGATGCTGGATCTGCTCGAGCTGCGACTGCTTCTCGGCGAGCGCGGTCTTGAGTGCCTGCACGACATTGAGCAGCCGCTCTTCACTGCGCTCGAAGAGCGCGCCCATACCGCGCTCATCCAGCGCCATGCCGGAGAAGAGCTGCGTGGCCTGGTCGAGCTCGACGCTCATTCGCGCAAACTGTCCCGAGAGTTCAACGACCGAGTCTTCCGTCTGGGTGCGGGCGTTCTCGATCTGCCGCTCCCAGACCGGAAACAGCTGCTCGGCAAAGCCCGAAAGAGTTGGGCGGTACAAGCGATCCAAGACGTCTCGAACCGCATCGGCACTGTGCTGTTGCGATTGCTCAGCAATGGCGAGCAGGCGCTGGGAACGGTGCCTTTTCCGTTCAGCCACGATTGCGATCAGCCACAAAAAGGCTGACACCGGGGCGGCAACGGCGAGCGGGGCGGCAGCAATCAGCGCGCCCGAGCCTACGCATGCACCGATGTAGGGAGATAACAGCCAGGACCCGATCTGGCTCGCTAGCGCCGGGCTCTCCGTCGCACAGCCCAGACGCGAAAGCACGTCTGTTTGGGAGTAGGAATGCGGCTTTCCCTGCGAGGGACGCCCAATGTTTTCAGTCATACGTCCTCGATTGCCGAGAGGGTAGATATACCGAGCCAAGCAGCTCGACGATATCCATAACGACTGTAAGGACGAGAACCTTAAGAAAATATTGACGCCATTCGTCTGACTCCTCAACCAGCAAAGGGCAGACGTTAACGCGCGGGGTACCGCGTTAAGCATAGCGTCGGGTCAGGATTAGCTGACTCGACTCTGTCAGCGCTATCGTTGCGCCAGCCGATTTTCAAGAGTCCCGGCAGGCCGTAGCACAGCTTCCATTTGGATGACCGTCTGCGCTGGCTGGATACTGCGCTTCGTTGCCGATAGACAAGCGTTGCCGCCCACCCCGCCGATACCAGGCGGCAAAGAACACGATGGCCAGCAGCAGCTCGGCGAAGTCGCCGCCGTAGTACATCAATTGCGCGGCTACTTCGATTTCTGCCAAGTCGTGGCCGGCATTCCGTGGAAAACCGTAGGCATACATCAGCTTGCCGAGCACGGCGTGAGCGGCAGTGGCGACGAACAGTACGGCCAGCCGCACCCGCATGTCTGGCCGATATGGCGCGGGATCAGGCCCGGCGATCGACCAGCTGAAGAGGTAACCAGCCAGCACGAAATGCACATGCAACCACAGGTGCAACAGCGGCTCGCTGAAGCTCAGCCGGTAGAGCGGTGTGAGATACAACAGATAGAGCGCGCCAATATCCAATAGCAGCGCGGCAATCGGATGAGTCAGGCAGCGCACCGGTAGGGTGCTCGCAATCTCCATGATGCGCCGCGCAGTCGTCGCCGGCACGCTACGCAGCAGCAAGGTACCCGGCGCACCGAGCATCAGCGCGATAGGCGCGAACATCCCAAGCAGCAGGTGCTGCGACATGTGCCCGCGCAGGTCGGCATGACCCCACTCGAGCATAGGCGGCGAAAGTGCGAAGACCAGCAAAACACAGCCGAACGTGAAGCTGACCAGCCGCGAGCAACTCCAGACCTTGCGGCGCCTGCGCTGGCGATACACACCGAGCACATAGGCGAACCACAGGTTCAGCGTCAGCATCACCAGTACGAAGGCACCCGCCAGTGTCAGTAGATGGGCGTCGTGCGCCATCGGCTAGGCGGCCGGCCTGGGAGTCGGTCGGCTGGCGCCGGCGCGTCGCCAGATCACCACGCCAATCACCAATAACAAAATGCCAAAGCCATTCCAGGCTAGATCGTACGGCAAGAGATTGTCGACATACCGCACCTGATGCAGACGCAGCAGCTTGTGATCGACGATGCCATCGAACAGCTGGAAGCCGCCTGCGCCAAAGAACAAACCGGCCCAGGCATGTAGGCGCGAGACAGCTCGTTCGCGGCTCAGCTTGACGAACAGATAGAACCCGGCCGCTAGCATCAGCAGCTCGGCTGCATGTAACAAACCATCGGACAGAAGCGAGATGGCAGGCGTCGAGCGATCGAAGAAGTGGTGCCAGGCGAGGATCTGATGAAAGACGATCTCATCGACCGCTGCCATCAGGCCGATCCCGAGAAAGATCGTTGCGATCAGACTGCCCCTGGCATCGACAGGCTTGGCACTCACGATGGCCTCCGGTTATGGGCGGTTTGGCTCGCATCGGAACGTGTGGCAGTCGACCCAAGCCCTGTTTATGAGTGACTGAGGTTCGGCGGCTGAGTTCGCCACGTTCTTGATCTGGCTCAGTGAAAGCACCGGGCAGATCCTTAGAATCCGCACGTTTTTATCGGTATAGAGTCACCCACCATGCCCCGCTCGCACCCTGAACTGCTGTCGCCCGCCGGCACCCTGAAATCCATGCGCTACGCCTTGGCCTACGGCGCCGACGCGGTGTATGCCGGGCAGCCACGCTACAGCCTGCGGGTGCGCAACAACGAGTTCGACCATGCCAACCTCAAGCTCGGCATCGACGAGGCGCATGCGCTGGGCAAGCAGTTCTACGTGGTGGTCAACATCGCGCCACACAACGCCAAGCTGAAGACCTTCATCAAGGACCTGGAGCCGGTGGTGGCGATGGGCCCGGATGCGCTGATCATGTCCGATCCCGGCCTGATCATGCTGGTGCGCGAGCACTTCCCGCAGGTGACCATCCACCTCTCGGTGCAGGCCAACGCGGTGAACTGGGCCACGGTAAAGTTCTGGCACACGCAGGGGGTAAGCCGGGTGATCCTCTCGCGCGAATTGTCGCTGGATGAAATCGGCGAGATCCGCCAGCAGGTACCGGGCATGGAGCTGGAGGTCTTCGTCCACGGCGCGCTGTGCATGGCCTATTCCGGTCGTTGCCTGCTATCGGGCTATATCAACAAGCGCGACCCCAACCAGGGCAGCTGCACCAACGCCTGCCGCTGGGAATACAAGACCCACGAAGCCAAGGAGAACGAACTCGGCGAAGTGGTGCACCAATATGAGCCGATTGCCGTGCAACGAACCGAGCCCACTCTTGGCATAGGCAAGCCCACCGATGCGCTGTTCCTGCTGGAGGATTCCAGCCGCCTCGGCGAGTTCATGGAAGTCAGCGAGGACGAGCACGGCACCTACATCATGAACTCCAAGGACCTGCGCGCCGTGCAGCACGTCGAGCGTCTGGTGCAGATGGGCGTGCATTCGCTGAAGATCGAAGGCCGCACCAAATCGCACTATTACGTGGCGCGCACCGCCCAAGTCTACCGCAAGGCCATCGACGACGCGCTGGCCGGCAAGCCGTTCGACAAGTCGCTGATGGACACCCTCGAATCCCTCGCCCACCGCGGCTACACCGAGGGCTTTCTGCGCCGTCACGTGCACGACGAATACCAGAACTACGAACGCGGCTTCTCGCTGTCCGAGCGCCAGCAGTTCGTCGGCGAACTGACCGGCGAACGCCGCAACGGCCTGGCCGAAGTGAAGGTGAAGAACCGCTTCGCCGTCGGCGATAAGCTGGAACTGATGACACCACAAGGCAACCTCAACCTGCGCCTGGAAGCACTGGAGAACAAGCGCGGCGAAGCCATCAAGGTCGCTCCCGGCGACGGCCACACCGTCTATCTGCCAGTGCCGGAAGATATAGATCTGCGATATGGGCTATTGATGCGTGAGTTGCAGGGTGGGACGACGAGAGGGTGAGGCAGCGCGGAGTTGGAGGCCGAAGTTTCCGCAGGCGGACAGTCAAACCAAGCCTCGCGTCCCAAGTGTTTCGGTCGCGCCCTATTACAGCGAACGCGCCGATAAATTTCCGACAGCACCATCGAGCCCCGGGTTAGGCGAGCGATTTGCCTCTAGGCATAGCTGGGTAAGTTTTGACACTGACCCCAGCCAGCTTCTCCGCCGCTTGGTTTTCTTCAAGGGCCCGCCATTGCGCAACCAGCTCGACTATTTCCGCTCGCCCCGCATGCTCGCCAAATACGCTGCGCTGCGTCACGACGCGCTCGGCTTGGGCCAGCAAGCGCTGCTGTGCACGTGAGAGGGCCTGCTCCTGCTCGTTACGAAGATGTTGGCCTTTCTGGAGCGCGTCGGCATAAATGGCGCGTAGCTCCAGATCACTTTTGCCATAGAAACGCATGTCGCCGCTGCGCCGGGCCTCCCAACGGAACTCATTGAAGGAGCGTGGCTGCCAGCTCTCCAGGAGTTGCTGGACGCTCCTTACCTGAGCGTAGATATCGCGTATTTCACCATCGGTGAACAATGCTCCTTCACGTTTCTCGGCGCTGTCATGCCAGCGCAGCAGCGTCGTCAGGGCAGCCCGAGCGTAGCCGCTATCGCTGGAATGATGAGGTCCCCACAGCGGAATGCGTTTGGGCATATCCCCGTCCAGGGCGATCTCACCCACGTAGCGCGCGCAGGTTTGCTCGTCGATAAGTGCACAGCCCGGCTGCCAGAGAACGGCCGCCTCGCTCCCGCCGCCCGGCTTGCGTGGCATGAAGTGCCGCTGCTCGCCATGGTGCTCGTAGGGATCACCGTGCAGATTGACCAGTCCTGCCAGCAACAACACGATGCCCACCACCGGAGAACTGAAAAGCAGCGCAGTACCAGGCAGCGCCAGTTTCCACTCGGCATCCATCCAAGGTAGCGGCAAGGCGGGAATGGGATCATCGTGATTGACGATGCGATGGTGGGTCAGCGATTGAGCAGCCTGAACGAACGTACGGTCGCCGGCGCGAGGGGCACCGTAGGTATAAAGTTGGATGTTGCCGGACCATTCCTGACGTAGCCACTCTGCCAGCAGCAGGGCGATGGCACCACCGAGGCTATGACCGCAGACGATCAGGGTCTGCTCGCCAGTGTGAAAAGCTTCTAGGTAGCGCTCCACAAAGGGCTTCATCGCCACAAAGCCGTCATAGAAGCCGCGGTGGGCCTGTCCTTTACCTTCATAGGGGACCTGACGCGCGTCTAGGTCAGTAGGGACGTCAAAGCGCATTTCTTGGGTGCCGCGTACCGAGACAACTACAACTTTGTCGTTGTGCGTGATGAATGCCTGGGTATTGGATTTGTCGTGATGTAGAAAGTGCACGTCCTCGGGATTCCTCCATTCCTCCTCTGCTTCTTTCACGTAGCGCTCGGGATCGTAGGGCATGATTTCCAGACGTTTCGAGTAGGGCACTTCCTCGCATAACAAATGGTAGGGACCGGCTTTGTTAAATAGTGTTGGCTTGATCAGACAGCCCAGCTGGTTCTGCAATACATGACCGATGGTACCGAGAGACGTATATGGCGGCGGCGATGATTCGTAGCGTTCGAAGACTCCCGGCTCTTTGCTAAAAGGCGCATAGGCAAAGGCGCTCATTACGGCCAAGTGATAGGCATTCAGTGCGCAAAAATCTTTATTCCGAGAGAAAAGCGGGCTATAGGCGCGCAACGCTTTAACTTCGAGCACGTGGTGAGTGTTCAACGCCAAGGTGACTCCCGGTTGGTCTTCCGCCAGGCCGGCACTTTGTTTAAGCATGACCGATGGCCGCGGACCCCACGACGTATCGGGTTCCGGTAAATGGCCAGTGGCTTCGGCAAAGTCGCTGACTTCAACACGAAAAAAGCGGGCACCCTCCTCTATTGCGCGCTTTTCGGCGAGGTAGGTTTCGCCATCGCCGCGGCGTGGGCCGGAGGAAGAGTGTTCAGCCATTACTTGCAAAGTAGTTAAGGGAAGCGTGAATTTTTCCCGGCGGGAAATAGCCGCATACCACTGATCGCTACCTGTATAGCTATCCGATAGCTGTAAAACTACCAGTCCACAATAGAGCGGCTCTACGCGGGCATACCCGTCGCCATCCAATGCACCCGTGTAAGTTTGCCCGAGGCTGTCGTGTAATTGGTAAGCAAGGCCGGAAAAAGGACGACCATTCCCATGTTCATCTACTAAACGAAAGCTAATCCACTCGCGGCGAACTGGGCAGCTGGGTCTGACCGAACTAACGGAATCATTCATCCCTGAATCACTCTATGCAGTTTGGGTAAACGATGCATTCGCGGTCGTTCATCATGAACGTGCGAACCTGCGGTGGGTCTGTGCAAAGCTCTTCAAACCTCGTGCCCCAGCGTCCCGTACAGGGCTTCCAACCGCGCTGAGTCTTTAGCCAGTACCCCTTCATATAAGGCTGTTCTTGCTTGTCGACTTCAAAATCTAATCGTACGGTTTTCCGTGCGAGCTGATCGAATGTGAGATGGGCTCCTGCCCCTTTGCAACTAAGTAATTTGCTAATTTCACCCTGTCGAGATTGCGCCTTACTTAGTTGAAATAACCACGAACATCTTGCCGTCTTGGTAAACGTCCCGTTTGCTTGGAAGGCTGACGCACCTTCCGGAAGCTTATCGACAATTACTAACCCACCATTGTCATAGGTTCGCTGCCAGTCTTTTTCACCATAGCGGCCATATATAAACAGCTTGACCTTACCCAGTTGCATCTCGCAAAGCCCGGAGCGGTAATTGACTGGGATTTTAAAACGATACTGTTGGGAGGATTTTCCATAATCCTCCTCGAATGTTTTAACCTGGCTGCGGCCACTACACTCGTTGGCGACGTCATATTCCGCTTGCGCCTTGAGGGAGAAATCGGGCGGCAGCTCGCCTTCAAAAGTAAAGGTTGCTTCACCGAGCGAGCCGAGTGCGCTACAGGCACTTAGGGAAGTCGCCAGTAGACAAGGTAAAAGTAGCGTTGGGATGCGTGACGTCTTAGGGAAATAGGTCATGACTGTTGTTCCCGTGCAGTAGAAGCTGCGTTTAGCAATTGGCTGAGCCTGACGAAATGCGACTCTGGAGATTCCCGCGCCTCAGGTTTCCAGGCGGGATTTTCTGCGAATTCAGGATCGAGTTGGTAACGCAGCAGGAACTGTAGGTATTCCAACGGCTTCCACTGCCAGCGCTCGGCTTTATCGAGCTGCTCGTCCAGCCAATCGCTCAGCACTCGCGTTTCGGCCAGTCGAGCGGTGGCCGCCGAATGGTTCTGCCACAGCCAAAGCGTCAAGTTATGGCGCTGGATTTCCCGCACCACGGTATCCGGCTCAGGCAAGGTCAGCCAGGCTGCTTCGAATGGAGCGGGGTATTGTCCCGGTCGTGCATTATCGAAGCACTGCCAACACTCACCATCCCAGCAAAGAGCGCTGTTCAGGGGGCCGAGCAGCAACGGCTGCTGTGCCGGTGCAAGTTCGGCAAGATGGCGAGCGATAACGCGGCTGTCCTGAAATCGGTAAAGCGAGCGCTGCCCTTTCTCATCGACCTGCATGCGTTCCCGCCAGTGCTGCGCAAGGGCAGTTAGATCGATGCGGTCGGCACTTGCCAGCCAGCCCCAGTTGCGCTCAGGCGCATCAAGCATTGGCTGAATCTGCGCAACCTCGGAGGCGCTTACGGCAACCAGCCATGGACCGATATCCGCCAAATCGGCGAATTCGGTTCCGTGATAGAGATTGATGTAATCCTGCATCAGGTCGCTGACAAACAGCTCCTGAATGGGGCTGGGTTCGGCCAGGCTGTCGATGATGAGCAGCAGTTGCCGTTGTTGCGCCTGCTGTTCATCGAGCCACTGTCGCACTTGATCATTCATGTGGCCGCACCGATGCCGCAGACGCCCTCTCTGCAGGCTTCGCAGATGGGGCAGCGGCTGGCTCCGATCTGCCTTGCTTTACGGGCCATCTGTAGCTGAGTGTTGGCCAGGGCCAGTTTTGGCTTGGCGCCGGCCTGGTCCTTGTCCGCCTCGTTAGGTAGCACTGACGCCAGCACCTTCAACCCCGAACCCTTGCCCGGCGCCCCTCCCGAATTCATTTTTATGGCAGCGCCGTTCAGCGTGACACCACTGGGGTCGAGTTTGAGGAAGCTGCCGCCGCCTGAGGCGGTGAGTTCCATGCCGGCGTCGATGACGACTTTACTGCCAGCGTAGTAGTGGATTTCATTGCCGGCTTCGACGAACTGGCCGCTGCCGATCCTGACGTGCTGGCTGTCGCCTACGGTGAGGTGGTCGCTGGCTCTGACTTCGGTCTTGCGATCGCCGTGAGTAGTGCGGTGTTCTTCGGCCTGGAATTCGCTGTAGGCGCTGGCCTCGACGGTATCGTGGCGTTCGTGGCCGACGCGGATCTTCTGGTCGTGCTGGATGTTCTGGTCCCAGTCGCGCTGGGCATGCACGTAGATCTGTTCGGCGCCCTTACGGTCTTCGATGCGCAGTTCGTTGTAGCCCTCGCCACCGGGTGAGCTGAGGGTTTTGAAGACGGTGCGGGTCTTGTGGGCCGGCAGTTCATAAGGCACGACATGTTCGGCGTGGTACAGGCAGCCGGTAATCAATGGCTGGTCGGGATCGCCTTCGAGGAAGGTCACCAGTACCTCCATGCCGACTCGCGGGATGGCGATGCCGCCATAGCGATCGCCAGCCCAACTGCTGGAGACGCGCAGCCAGCAACTTGCCTTGTCGTTGGCCTGGCCCTGGCGGTCCCAATGGAACTGTACTTTCACTCGGCCGTATTGGTCGCAGTGGATTTCTTCGCTGGCAGGGCCGGTGACGACGGCGGTTTGGCTGCCTAAGACTTTGGGTTTGAGGTGGTCGAGCTGGGGGCGGTAGAAGATGTCCCAGGGAGTGGCGGTGAAATGGTTGCGGTAGCCTTGTTGAAAGTCGGTGTGGCCTTTCCCCTCCCCCCTAAGCCGGGCGCCCCAGCGGGGAGAGGGGGCAGGACGGAGCGCATCCGAGACATCATTAATCGACTCTTCCAGCACCTGTGGCTGCTTACCCTGATGGAACACTTCGGTGAGCAGCCAGAGGTCGTTCCACTGTTGCCGGGGATGGTCGGTGAGGGCGAGAAAATGGCCGCACGCCAGGTAAGCGTCGCTGAGGCCTTCGGCCAGTTCGTAGTCTGCGCGCAGGCGCTCCAGGCTGCGTTTAGCCAAGTGCTTGCCACGGACGCGGGTGGTGAAGCGGCCGGGGTAGTCGTAGACCTCCAGCGTCGGCGCGAACTCGCTGCCGTAGCCGGTTTCCATCTGAAGCCTGGGCTGCTCGAAGTCGTAGTCGCGGAAGGTGGCATGGCTGCTTCGGGTTTCCAGGCGCACGCCGAAACGCTTGACGACTGCCCGGTCGGCGACCAGGCCGGAATCCTGCTGGTAGGCCACCGGCGCCAGCTTCGGAAACACCGTCTGATCGTCGCCGAACACCAGGACGTGGCCGGCTTCGCTGTGCTGGAAGTGGAAGCTGATGCCCTCCTCCTCGCATAGCCGCTGAATGAAATGCAGGTCGGATTCGTCGTACTGCACGCAGTAGGCGCGCTCGGGATAAGCGTGACCAAGCTGGAAGCGGTAGGCGTCGGCCTGGATGCCGTGGGCTTCCAGCACCTGGGCGATGATCTGCGGCGCGCTGAGGTGCTGGAAAATGCGCTGATCATGGCTGTGACCCAGATAGGCCAGTTGCGGACGAAGATTCAGGGTATAGCGGGTCAGACGCTTGCCGGAGTCACCCTGGCCGATGCTATGGATCACGCCGTGCACGCCCCTGCCAGCGGGGCCGAAAGCGAGATAGGCAGGGCGGTTGATCAGAGTCTGGAGATCGAGGTCAGGCCGTTCGCTGACCACTTCGATATCGAAGCGGTAGGTTTGGTTGAGCTTTTCATGGCCTTCGAAACCCAGTACCTGCAGATCGGTTTCGGCGCCGGTAATGGCGAGGGTGATATGCGCTTGATTGGCATCCAGCATGCCTTGGCCTCCATCCTTGAGTCAGGCGAAGGCCGGAGGTTGACCGACGAGGACGCCCGTTTCAATGATGGCAAGGCCGCAGCATGACTCGAATCACGTTTCGGGCGGCCCCGGCAAGGCCAGTCGCGCTCGAATCCGAATTCGCATCGTGGTGCGAGCCAGACGGCGCTCAGCTGCAGCCTGCCCTACGCCAACAACTCGGCAAACTGCCCGGCCGGCACCGGGCGGCTGATCAGGTAGCCCTGGATTTCGTCGCAGCCCTGTTCCTTGAGGAAATCCATCTGCGCCTGGGTTTCCACGCCCTCGGCGACCACTTTCAACTCCAGGCTGTGGACCATCGCGATGATGGCCCGAACGATGGCAGAGTCCTCGCCGACCTGATCCAACTCCGAGATGAACGAGCGGTCGATCTTGACGTAGTTCACCGGGAAACGCTTCAGGTAGCTGAGCGACGAATAGCCGGTACCGAAATCATCGATGGCGAGTTTCACGCCGAGCGCACGCAACTGATGGCTGATGCTGGCAGCATTGTCGATGTCGTCGAGCAGCTGGCTCTCGGTCAGCTCCAGCTCCAGCAACTCTGCCGGCAGACCTGTTTCCACCAGCACCTGCCGCACCAGGCTGACAAAATTGCCCTGGCGCAGCTGTTTGACCGAGAGATTCACCGAAACCCGGATCGTCGCGAGCCCGTCCAGTTGCCATTGGCGGGCCTGCCGGCAAGCCTCGCGCAGGACGAACTCGCCCACCTGGACGATCAGACCGGTCTCTTCGGCCAGCGGAATGAAGTGACCCGCCGCCATCAGCCCCTGCTGCGGATGACGCCAGCGCACCAGCGCTTCGGCTGCGTCGAGGCGATCCTCCGCCACGTTCAAGCGCGGCTGATAGAAGACTTCCAGCTGCCCCTCTTCGAGTGCCTGGCGCAACTGGTTTTCAAGCTTCAGATTTTCCAGACTGGTGCTTTGTAAGCGCTCGGTGAAGAACTGCACGGTGTTACCGCCCAGGTGTTTGGCATGTTGCATCGCCATATTGGCCTGCAGCAGCAGGGACGTGGCATCGCGCGCATTGTCGGGCATCAGGCTGACACCGATGGATGCGCTGATCACCAGTTCCTGATCACCGATCAACACGGGCTTGCTGATGCGTGACAGCAGACGGCCGCCACTATGCGCAAGGTTCGACAGGCTGCCGTAGCCTTCGAGCACTACCACGAACTCGTCGCCCGACAGCCGCGCGATGGTGTCCGCATCGGAAAAGGTATGCGACAGCCGCCGGGACATTTCGCGCAGCAGCTGGTCGGCCGCTTCGTGTCCGAGGCTCTGGTTGAGGATCTTGAAACGGTCTAGGTCGATATAAAGCACCGCCAGACCGCGGCTATTGGCGTGCGTCCGCTCGCAGGCATCGTGCAGGCGGGTCTTGAGCAGGCTGCGATTGGCCAGCCCGGTCAGTTCATCGAAATGCGTGAGGTAGCGCAGGCGCTCTTCCACCTGCCGCCGAACACTGAGGTCGAATACGAACGCCACGACATTGCTGACCTTGCCCTCATTGTCGCGAACCGCATGCAACTGCGCCCATTGAGGATAAACTTCACCGTTCTTGCGGGTTTCGATCAGCTCACCCTGCCAGCTTCCCTCCCGCTCCAGGCATTCTCGAATCGCCGCATACTGCTGCCGACTGTCTTCGGAACTGGCCAGCCGCGCGACACTACGCCCGATGAGTTCCTCCCGCGAATAGCCGGACAGTGCACAACAGGCATCGTTGACCGCCAGCAGGCGGAAGTCAGCATCCATGATCGCCATGCCCTCGCCAGCGGCGTCGAATACCGTGGCCGCCAGACGCTGCTGCTCGGTCTGTCGATGAGCCTCGCTGATATCGCGACGAGTACCGATCATCCGATGCGCACGGCCATTGGCATCACGCTTGATGACCCGCCCGCAATCTTCCATCCACAGCCAGCTGCCGTCCGCTTTCACCGCACGATAGCGCGCCGTGTATAGCTCGGTTTCACCTTTGAGGTGGGCGATGACGGCGTTTCGCACCTGCGACAGGTCATCAGGATGAACCTTGGGCCGTAGCGGGTCGGCCAGCAATAACCGGGCGCTTTGGCCAATGCCGAACACCACTTCCATACGCGAATGATGGACCTCGTCATGCTCGAGATCCCAATCCCACAACCCCAGACCGCTGGCTTCGAGCGCTAGGTTCAATCGCGCCTCGCTTTCGCTCAGCTCCGCCGTGCGTTCGGTCACACGCTGTTCGAGCCCGTCAAGCGTCTCGCGCAGCAGGCCTTCGGCGTGCCGCCGTTGCTCGACCTCGCCTGCCAGCTCGTCGTTCAGCTGAGTGGCCTCACTGTGCATGAGCTGCAGGCGCGCGATCAGCTGCTGGTTGTGATAGCGCTGGCGCAAGCTCGCAGTCAGCAGGTGATTGGTCTGCCAGGCAATCATGCAGAGCGTCAGCAGCACCACGACGGTCAACACGCCCCAGCCCAGCTGTTGTAACTGGTCGCTGCTCAACAGCACGACGGCGGAGGGCAGCAGGCTGGGTATGGTGAAGATGAAGAAGGCACGAAGCGATACGCCGCTGGTCACGGCGCCGGTAACGACCACCGACCCGGTCGCGCCGTAGAGCAGGGTTTGCTGGATGAAACTGTCGTCAGGCACCAGTGCCACGATCGCATAGCACAGCGTGATCGCTGTCATACCGCTGCCCAGCAAGAATGTCCGGTGCCAATACGGTCGTTGCTGATCTTGCGCAGCGGCCCTGTCGAATGCGCTCGCTTGCTGCAACCGCCACAGCGCCAGCAACAGGGTGCAGCCCGACCACAACGTCAATTCCAGTAGCGGGGCCTTGTTCCAGAGCAGGCCGAGGAACACCGCAACGGCGACCAGCAACAGCACGAGCGAGATCCGGGAACTCTGATAAAGCAACCGTGTACGCTCGGTTCGCTGCTCGACATCAGCGCAGGCGAGAACTGCCTGGTCGTCCTGGGTCAGTAACGCCGATTGGGTTGCCTGTGCGGAATCGATCATCGAGCACTCTTGTTATAGGTGTCTGAAAGGCATTGTTCGCCGCAGCTGATGGTCCGGATGATGGCATGTTGCCGGCCAAAGACAACAGTGCGTTCCGACCAACGAACGAGAACGCCTTTGCATCCTGGGCGTTGCGTCTGGCGCGGCAAACCCGACCCGCTGGCGCGCGAGTCAACGCGCCCGTCCGTTGCGCGAGCGAGCCGAACCGGTTTGCGGATAGAATGGCGCCCATGCATGACGATCTCTCTCTCCTCCTGAACTCCCTCAACGACGCCCAGCGCCAGGCCGTGGCCGCGCCGCTGGGTCGCCAACTGGTCCTCGCTGGCGCCGGCTCGGGCAAAACCCGCGTATTGGTGCATCGCATCGCCTGGCTGCACCAGGTCGAGCGCGCCTCGCTGCATTCGATTCTGTCGGTGACCTTCACCAACAAGGCCGCCGCCGAGATGCGCCAGCGTATCGAACAGCTGATGCAGGTCAACCCGCAGGGCATGTGGGTCGGCACCTTTCACGGGCTGGCGCACCGCCTGCTCCGCGCGCATTGGCAGGAAGCCAAGCTGGCACAGAACTTTCAGATCCTCGATTCCGACGACCAGCAGCGGCTGGTCAAGCGGGTGATCCGCGAACTGGGGCTCGACGAACAGCGCTGGCCGGCGCGCCAGGCCCAATGGTGGATAAACGGGCAGAAGGATGAAGGGCTGCGGCCGAAGCACATCCAGCCCAGCGGCGACTTATTCCTGGCAACGATGCTGAGCATCTACCAGGCGTACGAAGAGGCCTGCGCGCGCGCAGGCGTCATCGATTTTTCCGAGCTGCTGCTGCGCGCCCTGGATCTGTGGCGCGACAACCCGGGGCTGCTCGACCACTATCAGCGCCGCTTCCGCCACATTCTGGTGGACGAGTTCCAAGACACCAACGCCGTGCAGTACGCCTGGCTGCGCCTGCTGGCCAAGGGTGGCGAGAGCCTGATGGTGGTGGGCGACGACGATCAGTCCATCTACGGCTGGCGCGGCGCGCGGGTCGAAAACCTGCACCAGTTCAGCGAAGACTTCCAAGACGCCGAAACCATCCGCCTGGAGCAGAACTACCGCTCCACCGCTTGCATCCTCAAGGCCGCCAACGCTTTGATCGCTAACAACCATGGGCGGTTGGGCAAGGAGCTCTGGACCGAAGGCTGCGAAGGCGAGCCGATCAGCCTTTATGCCGCGTTCAACGAACACGACGAAGCGCGGTATGTGGTCGAGAGCATCGAAAGCGCGATCAAGAAAGAAGGCCTGGCGCGCAGCGAAATCGCCATCCTCTATCGCTCCAACGCCCAGTCGCGGGTGCTGGAAGAGGCGTTGCTGCGCGAGAAGATTCCCTACCGCATCTACGGCGGCCAGCGCTTCTTCGAGCGCGCCGAGATCAAGAACGCCATGGCCTACCTGCGCCTGATCCAGACCCGAGATAACGACGCGGCGCTGGAGCGGGTGATCAACGTGCCGGCACGCGGCATCGGTGAAAAGACTGTCGAGGCGCTGCGCCAGCTGGCCCGCGCGCAAGGGTTGTCGCTGTGGGCCGCGCTGCACCAAGCGGTCGGCACCAAGGTGGTCTCGGGCCGCGCGGCCAGTGCGCTGAACGCCTTCGTCGAGCTGATCGATAGCCTCGCGCTCAAAGTCGAAGGCATGCAGCTGCACAACATGGCGCAGTTGGTCATCGAGCAATCCGGTCTGCTCGCCTATCACCGCGACGAAAAAGGCGAGAAAGCCCAGGCGCGGGTGGAAAACCTTGAGGAACTGGTGTCCGCCGCACGCGCCTTCGACAACTACAGCGAAGAGGAAGAAGACGAGCAGACACCGCTGGCCGCCTTCCTCGACCACGCTTCGCTGGAAGCCGGCGAGCAGCAGGCAGGCGATCACGAGGACAGCGTGCAGTTGATGACACTGCACAGCGCCAAGGGCCTGGAGTTTCCGCTGGTGTTCCTGGTGGGCATGGAGGAAGGGCTGTTCCCGCACAAGATGAGCCTGGAAGAACCGGGCCGTCTCGAAGAGGAACGCCGCCTCGCCTACGTCGGCATCACCCGCGCCATGCAGCAGCTGATCGTCACTTACGCCGAAACACGCCGGCTATATGGCAGCGAGACCTATAACAAGATCTCGCGCTTCATCCGCGAAGTGCCGCCCGCGCTGATCAGCGAAGTCCGCCTGAGCAATACCGTGAGTCGTAGCTTCAACAGCCGGGGCATGAGCGGCGGCTCCCTGTTCGACGGCGCCAATGTGCCGGAAACGCCATTCAATCTTGGCCAACGCGTCTCGCACTCGCTATTTGGCGAGGGCACCATCCTGAACTTCGAGGGCTCCGGCGCACAAGCTCGCGTTCAGGTGAATTTCGAAAGCGAAGGCAGCAAGTGGTTGATGCTCAGTTATGCCAAACTCCAAACGCTATGACGTGCACGTCAACCGATACTAATAAAATCGTCAAAGGAAAACCTCACTCATGAAACGCCGTCACTTGTTTGGCGCCGCCGCTGCCCTGCTTGCAACGCTCGGCCTTGCAGGCTGTAACGATGAGAAGAAAGTCGAATCCACCGCTGAGTCGCAACCGGCCACCAGCGAAGCGCCTAAAACCTACAACTGGAAGATGGTCACCGCCTGGCCGAAGAACTATCCAGGCTTGGGCACTTCAGCCGAACGGTTGGCTGAGCGCGTCAATGCCATGAGCAATGGGCGGCTGACCATCAAGGTCTATGCCGCCGGCGAGCTGGTGCCTGCCCTCGAGGTATTCGACGCGGTCTCGCGCGGCACCGCCGAAGTCGGCCACGGCGCCGCCTATTACTGGAAGGGCAAAGTGCCCACGGCGCAATTCTTCACCTCGGTTCCCTTCGGCCTCTCGACCAGCGAAATGAATGCCTGGCTGACCCGTGGCGGCGGCCAAGCGTTCTGGGACGAAGCCTACGCACCGCACGGCGTCAAGCCGTTCGTCGTGGGTAACACCGGCATGCAGATGGGCGGCTGGTTCAACAAGGAAATCAACTCGCTGCAGGATCTTCAAGGTTTGAAGATTCGCACCCCCGGCCTGGGCGGCGAAGTGCTGAGCCGGCTCGGCGCGACCACCGTCAACATGCCGGGCGGCGAAGTCTTCACAGCGCTGCAGACCGGCGCGATTGATGCCACCGACTGGGTCAGCCCCTACAACGACCTAGCTTTCGGCCTGCACAAGGCGGCGAAGTACTACTACTACCCCGGCTGGCAGGAGCCGCAGGCGGTGCTGGAGTTGCTGGTCAATCAAAAAGCGCTCGACAGCCTGCCGGACGATCTGCGCGCCATTCTCACCGAGGCCGCCGGCGCAGCAAGCCGTGACATGATCGACGACTATGTCTACAACAACGCCCTCGCGCTCGATCAGTTGAAGCAGCAGGGCACTGAGCTCAAGCGCTTCCCCGACGAGGTGCTGGCCGCCATGCGTGAGCAGTCCGATGCCGTCCTAGGCGAGCTGGCCGCACAAAGCGAGCTGAACGGCCGTATCTGGGCGTCGATGAAGGCGTTCCAGGCGCAGGTCAAACCCATGCATGAAATTTCCGAAAAAGAGCTGTACAACTGGCGATGAGCCAAAGACTCGCTGCGCTTGTCGTCTATCCAACAAGCGCAGCGAGCAAAAACCCGAAACACTCTCCAACTGGCGCGGCCCGAGCGGGCCGTGCAACATCAGCCTGTAATTTCACCCATACCAGGAATACCAAATGCAACGTGTGCTCAGCATTTTCATGGCGCTGTGTATCGGCCTG
Organism: Pseudomonas sp. IC_126; assembly: GCF_004331835.1. Classification (NCBI taxonomy): domain Bacteria; kingdom Pseudomonadati; phylum Pseudomonadota; class Gammaproteobacteria; order Pseudomonadales; family Pseudomonadaceae; genus Pseudomonas; species Pseudomonas sp. IC_126. The sequence goes on along the minus strand of NZ_SJSS01000002.1, from coordinate 420,961 downwards.
ACTCTCAGTCTCGACGTGCACGCCAAGCGTTTCGGCGGCGGCAAGAGCTTTGGCTCGGCGCCCAGCCACCAGACCCGTCAGGCGCAGCCTCAACAACGCAATGACGCAGCCGCGCAGCAAGCAGGACGCCAACAGCCGGCCGCAGCCAGCGGTGCTTCACGCTGGCTCGGCCCGCTGGCCGGCCTCGCCGCTGGCGGTCTGCTCGCCTCGATGTTCATGGGCGACGGCTTCGAGGGTATTCAGTTCATGGATATCCTGATCTTCGGCCTGATCGCTTTCCTGCTGTTCCGCTTCCTGGCTGCCCGCCGTCGCCAGCAGCAGCCAGCCGTGGCAGGGCATGCACCGATGCAGCGCGAAATGCCGCAGCAACCGTCCATTTTCGGCGGCAGCAGCGCAGCTGTAGCCAAGGCACCGGTAATCAACGCGCCCGCCTGGTTCAACGAGCAGAGTTTCGTCGGTGCGGCTCGCGAGCATTTCCTGTCGCTGCAGCAGCACTGGGATGCCAACGAAATGGACAAGATCGCCGAGTTCGTCACGCCGCAGCTGCTCGAGTTCCTCAAGCGCGAACGCGCCGAGATTGGTGATGCCTACCAGTCGACCTATGTCGACGATCTGCAGATCCAGCTCGACGGCGTGGACGACAATGCCGAGAAGACCACCGCCACGCTGACCTTCACCGGCGTCGCGAAAAACTCGCGCTTCGATCAGGGCGAGCCCTTCAGCGAAAGCTGGCGCATGGAGCGTGCACAGGGCGAGAACCAGCCGTGGCTGGTCGCGGGTATCCGTCAGAACGCCTGATACACGCAGGCGTAGCCGAGAGCCCCGGCTTAATTGGGTTCAGTTGGATAACGAACCCCGCTAGCTGCGGGGTTTCGTTTTTAAGGCGAATCGTTTTATTGCGGCTCGTCCTGACCCGATCTCATCAACCATGAGCCTACAACTCAGCAAAAAGGGTCAGCGAAACGACTTAGGACCCGCCCTCCGAGCGGCGCTGTTTCCTTTAACTGCACTTTGAACCCGGCTTGCCCGGGTTTTTTCGTTTTTGGCAGCAGGAAGCGCGCAGCTCGGCTGAACCCTGTGAAGAATTAAGCGTCTATGCTGCTCGGAAAATACTAAAAAGAATGGAGTCCTGCGTGTCAGGCAACCTCATGACAGGGTTTTACGTCGTCAGCACGACGAGCGCTCCCATCGCCGCTTTCGTACCGAGCCACCGACCGGATAATCAGCCATGAGCAGCGTTCGCCTGCCCTCGGTCGACCGTCTGTTGCGCGCGCCTGCCTGCGCGCCCCTGCAGCAGCGCTACGGCCGCGAAGCGCTGCTCGGCACGCTACGCGATCTGCTCGACGAGCTACGCGAGCCGGCCCACCACGGTCAGCTCGCCGCGCTGGAGCTGTCAGAGGCCGTGCTTGCCGGGCGCGCCGGAGAGCGCCTCGCCAGCCAGCACCGCAGCCGCATACGTCGCGTATTCAACCTTACCGGCACGGTGCTGCACACCAACCTCGGCCGCGCGCTGCTGCCCGACGAAGCCATCGAGGCGATCACCCTCGCAGCTCGCTACCCGTTGAACTTGGAATTCGATCTGGCCAGCGGCAAGCGCGGCGACCGTGACGACCTGATCGAAGGGCTGATCCGCGAGCTGACCGGTGCCGAAGCCGTCACCGTAGTCAACAACAATGCCGCCGCCGTTCTGCTGGCCCTCAACAGCCTAGGTGCACGCAAGGAAGGCATCATTTCTCGCGGCGAGCTGATCGAAATCGGCGGCGCCTTCCGCATTCCCGACATCATGGCGCGTGCCGGGGTAAAGCTGCATGAAGTGGGCACCACCAACCGCACCCACGTGCGCGACTACGAAAACGCCATCGGCCCGCGCAGCGGCCTGCTGATGCGTGTACATACCAGCAATTACAGCGTGCAGGGCTTCACTGCTAGCGTCGCCACAGCTGAGCTGGCGTCCATCGCCCGAGCGCATGGCTTGCCGCTGCTGGAGGACCTAGGCAGTGGCAGTCTGGTCGACCTGTCGCGCTGGGGCCTACCGAAGGAGCCGACCGTGCAGGAAGCCCTGCGCGACGGCGCCGATATCGTCACCTTCAGTGGCGACAAACTGCTCGGCGGCCCCCAGGCCGGGCTGATCGTAGGCAGCCGCGAGCTGATCCAGAAGATCAAGAAAAACCCGCTCAAACGCGCCCTGCGCGTCGACAAACTGACCCTGGCTGCACTGGAAGCGGTGCTCAATCTCTATCGCGACCCTGATCGCCTCGCCGAACGCCTGACCAGCCTGCGCCTGCTCAGCCGCCCGCAGGAGCAGATCCGTGCACAAGCCGAACGAATTGCGCCGGCAATCGCCACGGCGCTCGGCGAAAACTGGCAGGTTGCCGTCCGCGACGCGCTGGGCATGATCGGCAGCGGCGCACAGCCGGTGGCACGACTGCCAAGTGCCGCGGTTTGTATCAGCCCGCTGCAACCCAAGCGGCTGCGCGGTCGCAGCCTGCGCCAGCTGGAAGAAGCCTTACGTTGCCTACCGATCCCGCTCCTTGGCCGGCTCGCCGAAGACGCGCTCTGGCTCGACCTTCGGCAACTGGACGACGAGGCGGCACTGCTGGAACAGCTGCCGCACCTGCAGCGGGAGCTGATGTCATGATCATCGGTACCGCCGGCCACATCGACCACGGCAAGACGGCTTTACTCAAGGCTCTGACCGGGCAAGAGGGCGATCGTCGTCGCGAGGAACGCCTGCGCGGCATCACCATCGACCTCGGTTACCTGTACGCCTCGCTTGGCAATTCAGAAAACCTCACCGGTTTCATCGACGTACCCGGTCACGAGCGCTTCGTGCACAACATGCTGGCCGGTGCTTGCGGCATCGACTGCGTGCTGCTGGTGGTCGCTGCCGATGACGGCGTGATGCCGCAGACACGCGAGCATCTGGCCATCATCGAACTACTGGGCATTCGCCGCGCGCTGGTGGCGCTGACCAAGATCGACCGGGTCGACCCAGCGCGCACTGACCAAGCGCGCCAGGAAGTCGAAGCGCTGCTACAGGCCGGTCCGCTGGCCGGCGCGCCGATCTTCCCGGTGTCCAGCATCAGCGGCGAAGGGATCGATGCGCTCCGTTCGGCGCTGATCGAGCAGACCGCAGAGGTACGCTCGGGTTGCGGCAACGGCTATTTCCGCCTGGCCATTGACCGCGCATTCAGCGTCGTCGGTGCCGGCGTCGTCGTCACCGGCACGGCCTTCGCGGGCCGGGTGCGCGTGGGGGACGAACTGACCCTGAGCCCAGCCGGACGAACCGTTCGGGTACGCGGACTGCACGCGCAGAACCAGGCTTCCGACGAGGCCCATGCAGGTCAGCGGGTCGCCCTGAACCTCGCCGGCGAACGCCTTGCGACAGAGCAAATCAGCCGGGGCGACTGGCTGCTGAAACCCGAGCTACAGGCCGCAACCCAGCGCATCGATATCGAATTCACCCTGTTGCCCAGCGAAGTTCGCGAACTGCGCCATTGGACGCCGGTACACATTCACCTTGGTGCGCAGGACGTCACCGGCCGGATTGCCCTGCTGGAAGGCGAATACCTGGCGCCCGGCGGCCGCGTGCATGCGCAGCTGTTGCTGAATGCGCCGGCTCATGCGGTACACGGCGATCGCGTGATACTGCGCGACCAATCCGCACAGCGAACCCTGGGCGGCGGACGGGTGCTCGATCCCTTCGCTCCGCCGCGCAATCGGCACCGCCAGGCACGCCTAGCGGTATTGCGCGCACTGGACGGCGAAACACTGGAACACATCCTGCCGGGGCTGCTGCCCAGCGCGATCAACGGTCTGGAGCCGGCGTTGCTGGAACGGCAGTTCAACCGTCCGCGACACACCTGGAAGCTGCCGGACGAAGCCCTGGAAATTACCACACGGCTTGGCCCGCGCTTGTTCGACCGCGACACCTGGGACTACCTCGGCCAAAGTCTTGTGGCGGCATTGCAGCGCTTCCACGAAGCCCAACCGGACGAGCTGGGTCCGGATCGCGACCGCCTGCGCCGCTACGCGCTACCTCAGCTCGAGCGACCGATATATTTAGCGTTGCTGGAACAAACGCTGGCGGCCGGAAAGATCGAAGCCAGCGGTCCCTGGCTGCACCTGCCTGGGCACCGCGTTCGGCTGAGCGACGAGGAAGAAGCGCTGAAAGCCCGGCTATGGCCGCTGCTGGAATCCGCCCGTTTCGATCCACCCTGGGTCCGCGATCTGGCCGGCGAACTGCGCATCGACGAGGACAAGGTTCGTCATCTGTTGCGCAAGCTGTCCCGCATAGGAATGCTGCAACAGGTCGTCAAAGACCTGTTCTACACCGACTCCACCATCCGCCAGCTGGCCAATCGGGTAGTGGATATGGAACGGCAACACGGCGTGATCCGCGCTGCCGCGTTCCGCGACCAGATTCAGCTCGGCCGCAAGCGCAGCATCCAGCTGCTCGAGCACTTCGACCGCATCGGCCTCACCCGGCGCTTCGGCAACGAACGCAAGGTGCGACCCGACAGCGCCTTGGCCTCAGAGGCTGAGGTCGGGTAGGCTGCAGCACGTCCAGATTCCAGCCCCGTTCGGGCACGTCTCTGGAAGGCAATCGCACCCGGTGGTGCGGCCGGGCTTCAAACCCGGTTGGGGGCGGCAGCCGTTCCCGGGTGGGTTCGACTCCCACTGCCTTCCGCCATTATCCGCTTCGCTCAATTCGCCCTATTCCCGGGCGCTCACGGCGCGCAGGTCTGTAGGCACCTTCTCGTAGAGCTTGGCTGGTCGACGGTTCGCTCTGAGCCGCTTGCCTATCTGCCCGATAGCTAAAAACTATTCCTAGCCCGCTGCAAACTCGAATTGTTGGTCTAGCCTTTTCAACACGCGTGGAAAAGGAGAACGAGCATGTTGGCAACATTGCTTCCGGCCCTGCAAAACCTGGCGTTGCCGTTGCGTCTGCGGCTATGGGACGGCAACGAAATCGACATCGGTCCCGCGCCGAGCGTGACGCTGGAGATCAAGGATCCGAACCTGATCGCGCAGCTGGCTCATCCCAGTCTCGCCCTGCTGGGCGGTGCTTACGTCGAGGGCAAGATCGATCTGCACGGCCCCCTTGAAGAGGTAATCCGCATCGGCGATGAAATCACCCGCGCTCTGGGTGGCGATGCCACCGTCCTGCCGACGCGCGAATCCCACGATAAGACCACCGATGCCGAGGCCATTTCCTATCACTACGACCTGTCCAACGAGTTCTATCAGCTCTGGCTGGACCGCGACATGGTTTACTCATGCGCCTATTTCGAGACCGGCACGGAAGATCTCGACCAGGCCCAGCAGGCCAAGCTGCGCCATCTGTGTCGCAAGCTGCGGCTGAAGCCCGGTGATCGTCTACTGGATGTCGGCTGCGGCTGGGGTGGGCTAGCGCGCTTTGCCGCGCGGGAGTTCGGCGCAGAAGTGCTCGGCATCACCCTCAGTCGCGAGCAGCTCAAACTTGGGCGCGAGCGCGTCGCCGCCGAAGGACTGGAAGGCCAAGTGCAGCTGGAATTGATGGACTACCGCGACCTGCCCAGGAACGGCCAGTTCGACAAGGTGGTTAGCGTCGGTATGTTCGAGCATGTCGGCCACGCCAACTTGCCGCTGTACTGTCAGCAACTGTCGGAAGTGGTGCGCCCCGGTGGTCTGGTGATGAACCATGGCATCACCTCGCGGCACATCGATGGGCGACCGGTGGGGCATGGCGCCGGCGAGTTCATCGACCGTTACGTGTTCCCCCACGGCGAGCTGCCGCATCTGGTGAAGATCGGTGCCTGCATCAGCGAATCGGGGCTGGAAATCGTCGACGTGGAGAGCCTGCGCCTGCATTACGCACGTACGCTGGATTTCTGGAGCCAGCGCCTGGAAGCGAATCTGGCCGAGGCCCGGCAGATGATTCCCGAGCGTGCGTTGCGCATCTGGCGTGTCTATCTGGCCGGCTGTGCCTATGGTTTCCGTCGCAACTGGATCAACCTGCACCAGATCCTGGCGAGCAAACCGCTACCGGATGGCTCCCATGAGGTGCCCTGGTCGCGGGCCGATCTGTACCGATAGGCGCCAGACACTTGCCTGGCGCGTACGCGATCAATGGCTCATCAGCGTATCGGTGGTTTCAGGCTTATCGTGGGTGCCGAAGCGGTCGACGATGGTCGCGCTGGCTTCGTTCATGCCCAGCACCTCGACCTCAGCGCCCTCGCGGCGGAACTTGAGCACCACCTTGTCCAGCGCCGAGACGGCGGTGATGTCCCAGAAATGCGCATGGCTGAGGTCAATGACGACCCTGGCGAGGGCTTCCTTGCAGTCGAAGGCCGTGGTGAATTTCTCCGACGAGCTAAAGAACACCTGGCCAACCACACGATAGGTTCGCTGCCCGCCTTCGGCATCCAGCTCCGAGTCGATATGCAGGTAATGGCCGACCTTGTTGGCGAAGAACATCGCCGCCAGCAGCACGCCGGCCAGCACGCCATAGGCCAGGTTGTGGGTGAGGACCACGACCGCCACGGTGACCACCATGACGATATTGGTGGAAAGCGGGTAGCGCCGGAGGTTGCGGATCGAATCCCAGCTGAAGGTGCCGATGGAGACCATAATCATCACCGCCACCAGCGCCGCCATGGGGATCTGGCTGACCCAGTCGCTGAGGAACACCACCAACAGCAACAGCACCACGCCGGCGATCAGCGTCGACAGGCGGGTGCGGCCGCCTGATTTCACGTTGATCACCGACTGGCCGATCATCGCGCAGCCAGCCATCCCGCCGAACAGACCGGAGGCGATATTGGCAACGCCCTGGCCCTTGCATTCGCGGTTCTTGTCGCTGCCGGTGTCGGTCATCTCATCGACGATGGTCGCGGTCATCAGCGATTCCAGCAGGCCGACCACCGCCAGCGCGGCGGAGTACGGGAAGATGATCTGCAGGGTCTCGAAGGTCAGCGGCACCTCGGGCCAGAGGAAAATCGGCAGGGTGTCGGGCAACTCGCCCATGTCGCCGACGGTGCGGATATCCAGGCCGAGATAGATGGCCACGGCCGTCAGCATGAGGATGCACACCAGCGGCGACGGAATCACCCGGCCGATCTTCGGCACGTAGGGGAACAGGTAGATGATGCCCAGGCCCGCCGCCGTCATCGCGTAGACGTGCCAGGTGACGTTGGTCAGCTCCGGCAGCTGCGCCATGAAGATCAGGATCGCCAGCGCATTGACGAAGCCGGTCACCACCGAGCGCGAGACGAAGCGCATCAGCGAGCCCAGCCGCAGGTAGCCGGCGATGATCTGCAGCACGCCGCAAAGCAGCGTCGCCGCCAGCAGGTATTGCAGGCCGTGCTCGCGCACCAGGGTCACCATCAGCAGCGCCATGGCGCCGGTGGCGGCGGAAATCATCGCCGGCCGGCCGCCGACGAAGGCGATCACCACGGCGATGCAGAAGGAGGCGTACAGGCCGACCCGAGGGTCGACGCCGGCGATGATGGAAAAGGCGATGGCCTCGGGAATCAACGCCAGGGCGACGACGAGGCCGGAAAGCACGTCGCCACGAATATTGCCGAACCAGTTTTGCTTGATCGAGTGGAGCATGGGCTATCCAAAGGGGAAAAAGCGGCAGCTGCAGACCCGACGCGATGCGCCGGCTGACAGAGCCGTTCCAGTTTCGAATGTAGGGCGAACCGCGCTAATCGAAGCGCGGGGAATGCAGATTGATCGCGCCGAGCTGCTGCTCAGGCGGAGAGTCGCTGCAAGGGCGGCGAAGGATAGCGGATCACGCCGCAACCGGCGATGGCCACCTGATAGCCTGCATCGCTAGCGCCAGAAATCATCCAGATTGGCGAAGCCCCAGGTAGCCGGGTCTTCACGGCTGACGATGCGGTCTTCACCGTGACGGCGCGACAGGTCCAGTTCCTCCGGGGCGATGGGCATCTTCGTTCTGGTCGAATAGAACAGGCGCAGCACCGGCTCCGTCAGCTTGCCGGGGTTCTGGTCGACAACCACGCCCAGCCGACCGGATTCCAGCCGGACCAACGTACCGAGCGGATAGATGCCCACCGATTTGACGAACGCGTGAAACACGCCGGTATCGAAATGCCCCTTCCACTGCGCCATTCGCGAGAGCGAACCGGCGGCATCCCAGGCCTCCTTGTAGGGGCGCCTGGAGGTGATCGCATCGTACACATCGCACACCGCGCCCATGCGCGCGAACAGGCTGATTTGTTCACCCTTCAGCCCGTGCGGGTAACCGCTGCCATCGACCTTTTCATGATGGTGCAAGCAAACGTCCAGTACCGCCTCGGGCATCGTGCCGCTGTGCACGAGCATCGCGTGGCCACGCTCGGGATGAGCACGCATGATGTCGAACTCGGCATCGGTCAGCTTGCCGGGTTTATTGAGCACCTGCGGTGGCATTGCCATCTTGCCGACGTCGTGCAGCAGCCCCGCCAGGCCGGCCTCGCGAGTGAGGCTTTCATTCAGTCCAAGCTGGCGAGCAAGCGACACCATCAAGGCGCAGACGCTGACCGAGTGCATGTAGGTGTACTCGTCACGATCCTTCAGCCTGGCCAGACCGATCAACGCCGAAGCATTACGCGCGAGGGATTCACTGATTTCCTCGACCACCGGCAGGCACGCCTGCGCGTCCACGGCATTGCCCAGACGCGCCTCGTTGAACAACGAAGCCACTGCCTGCTTCGAGCGGTCGAGCACGCAAGAGGCCCGCTGCATTTCATCGCGGGCGCTGCAGGTTGCGGCCCGCGCGGGTAACTCGTTGATAGGTGCCTCGACGGCGGGATGGGGTTCGGTTGTCGCCGCAGCTGCATCGGCGATATCCACACCTTGCTCGGTATCGATCCAGACAGCCGGCACCCCGCTACTGCGCAGCGCCTGCAGATCCGACGGATCGTTGAGGACGAAGCGGGTTCGCCAGAACGGATGCGAAAACCAGCTCCCGTCGATGGCCTGAATGTACATCCCGAACCGGAGCTGGTTTGTGGAGATTTTCCTGAGCACTCAATACCTCTGCAGGGGATAACCGCAGTGGCAATCATAGCCATCGACGCCGTCCGGTTATGCGCGGTTAACGGCAAAACGGACCATCGGCAGTGATTGGCAATCCGCCGCTCTGGCTTAACATAGCCGTTCTTACAAATAGAGCCGCTCATGTCCGCCCACGCCAACCGCTACCGCGTCGTCCTGATCGTGCTGCTGATCCTCGCCGGCCTGCTGCTGAGCATGTACGGGGCCGGGCGGCTCGCCGAACAGCGCGCCTGGGCCGAGCGCAGCCAGGAAGCCCGCGAGCAGCTGGAACTCTACGCCCAGACGATCCACACGCAGGTCGAGCGCTTCCGCTCGGTGCCAGCTCTACTGGCGCTGGACAGCGACATCCGCAGCCTGCTGGCCAATCCCGATGACCGGCAACTGCGCGCCCGCCTCAATCGCCGCCTGGAGCAGCAGAACCAGGCCGCCGGCTCGTCGGTGCTGTACCTGATCGACCGTCATGGCGACACCCTGGCCGCCAGCAACTGGCGCGAATGGAGCAGCTTCGTTGGCTACAACTACGGCTTTCGCCCTTACTTTCGCGATGCGCTGACCCAGGACAGCGGCCGCTATTTCGCAGTGGGCGTGACCACCGGAGTTCCTGGTTATTTTCTCTCCAGCTCTGTAAAGAACGCCGCCGGCGAGGTGCTCGGCGTACTGGTGGTCAAGCTGGAGCTGGAAGACATGCAGCGCGAATGGGCCGGCCAGTCCGGCATTCTGCTGATCACCGACTCGCTCGATATCGTCATCCTAAGCAATCGACCGGCCTGGCGCTTCCGCTACCTGCAACCGCTCAGCGACGAGATACGCGACCGCCTGGTCGCCGCCCGCCGCTACGCCGAACAGAATCTGCAGCCGCTGCACAGCAGACGCCTGCAACGCATCGACGAAAACAGCGAGCGCCGCCAAGTCGAAGGACCGGACGGCCGCCACACCTATTTCTGGCAGCGCCTGCCGCTGCCCGAGGAAGACTGGACGCTGCACCTCCTGCAAGAGCCGCAACTGGTGGCCGCCAGCATACGCAGCTATCGCCTGGCCGCGGCGGGCGTGTGGATGACGCTGGCCTTCCTGCTGCTCTACCTGGCCCAGCGGCGCAAAACCCGTCGGGTCGAGCAGCGCAGCCGCAACGAGCTGGAACGGCTGGTCGAAGCCCGCACCCGCGAGCTGCATACCGCGCAGGATGGTCTGGTGCACGCCGCGCGGATGGCCGCCCTGGGGCAGATGTCCGCCGCCCTCGCCCACGAGATCAACCAGCCGCTGACCGCCCTGCGTATGCAGCTGGCCAGCCAGCGCCTGCTGCTCGACAGCGGCCGCAGCGAGGCAGTGCGCGAAGGTCTGGGTCAGGTCGAGGGCCTGATCGAACGCATGGCGGCACTGACCAGCCACCTGAAGACCTTTGCCCGTAAGAATCCCGCCGGGCTGCCGCAGCGCGTACGTTTGGACGAGGTGCTGGAACAGGCGCTACAGCTACTCGGTCCGCGTATCCGCGGCGAAGACGTCGAAGTCGTGCGTCAGGTATCCGCCGATGCCTGGGTCAATGCCGATGCGATCCGCCTGGAGCAAGTCTTGATCAACCTGCTGAACAATGCGCTGGATGCCATGCAGGACAGCGCCGTCCGGCAGTTGCGCATCGACTGCCGCCGCGATGCGAACCATTGGCGACTGAGCGTCGCCGACAGCGGTGGCGGCATCGCCCGCGAACATCTGGATCAGGTATTCGAGCCCTTCTTCACCACCAAGCCGGTCGGCCAGGGCCTCGGGCTGGGACTGGCGGTTTCCTACGGTATCGTGCGCGATCTGGGCGGTAATCTCGACGTGAGCAACGATGCGCAGGGTGCAGTATTCGAGATTCGGCTGCCGGCAGCCGACGAGCACCTCACCGAGTAGACTGGCACCGGCAAAGGAGCGAAACATGAGCGGTCAGGTCATCTTCATCGACGACGAAGCGGCGATCCGCCAAGCGGTCCAGCAATGGCTGGAACTGTCCGGCTTCAGCGTGCGCACCTGCGCCAGCGCGCACGAGGCGCTGGGCCTGATTGACCGTGACTTTCCGGGCGTACTGATCAGCGACGTACGCATGCCGGACCTGGACGGCCTCGGCCTGCTGGAGAAGCTGGTCGCGCTGGATCCCGAACTGCCAATCATCATGGTCACCGGCCATGGCGACGTGCCGATGGCGGTGCAGGCGCTGCGCCAGGGCGCCTATGACTTCATCGAAAAGCCCTTCACCCCCGAACGCCTGCTCGACAGCGTGCGCCGCGCCCAGGACAAGCGCCGACTGGTCTGCGAAAACCGCCAGCTGCGTGAGCAGTTCGCCCGCAAGGGCCGTATCGAATCGATGCTGCTGGGGGTTTCGCGCGCCGTGGACAACCTGCGCCGGCAGGTGCTGGAACTGGCCGGCACGGACGTCAACGTGCTGATTCGCGGCGACACCGGCAGCGGCAAGGAACAGGTGGCGCGCTGCCTGCACGATTTCAGCCCGCGCGCACGCCATCCATTCGTGGCGCTGAACTGCGCGGCCATCCCCGAAAGCATCTTCGAGAGCGAGCTGTTCGGCCATGAAAGCGGCGCCTTCACTGGCGCCCAGGGCAAGCGCATCGGTCGCATCGAGCATGCCCACGGCGGCACCCTGTTCCTCGATGAAATCGAAAGCATGCCGCTGGCCCAGCAGGTCAAGCTGTTGCGCGTGCTGCAGGAAAGAACCCTGGAACGGCTGGGCTCCAACCGCAGCATCGAAGTCGACCTGCGAGTGATCAGCGCGGCCAAGCCGGACCTGCTGGAAGAAGTACGCGGCGGACGTTTCCGCGAAGACTTGCTGTATCGCCTGAACGTCGCCGAACTGCATATCCCGCCGCTGCGCGAGCGTCGTGAAGACATACCGCTGCTGTTCGACCACTTCGTCAGCCAGGCCGCCCAGCGCCACGGCCGCGAGCCCCTGCCGGCCGGCCCCGCCGAACTGGCGCAGCTGCTGAGCCACGACTGGCCGGGCAACGTCCGCGAATTGATCAACGCCGCCGAACGCCACGCCCTCGGGCTGAACCCGCCGCCGCCCAACGCTCCGAGCGACAACACCGGCAGATCACTGGCCGAGCAGATGGAAGCCTTCGAGGCGCAATGCCTGCACAACGCTCTGCAGCAATGCAAAGGCAACATCGCCGAGGTCATGGCCCAACTGCAGCTGCCCCGCCGCACCCTCAACGAGAAGATGCAGCGCCACGGTTTGAGTCGTGGTGACTATCTGCCGGCGGGCAGCAGCGATAGCTGACTCTGCTCAGGCGAACGCTCCATGCTCCGGGCGGGGGCGTTACTGCGACGCTCCGCGTCGATGGACGCAGAACGTCCAACACATCGGTCCCACATTGTGAGCGTGGAAAAGACCATCAATGAGCTGGTGGGTGGGCCGAGCGGCGTTGCGTTTCAGCCCGTAGGGTGGGCTTCAGCCCACCAGAGCTCGGCGCCGGCTGCACAGGCCAGGCGAGGCGTTTATGAAGGCGGTGCCAGAGCAAATGGTGGGCTGAAGCCCACCCTACAAGCTGGAAGGGCGAGCCGGGCGGCGTTCCCTCAATCGAGCCCGTCCAGCTCGTCCAGTCGTTGCTGCAGAAAACGCCGTTCCGGCTCCAGCTGCGCCAATGCCAGTGCGCTGCGGTAGGCGGTTCGTGCTTCGTCCAGGCGGCCGAGGCGGCGGCAGAAATCGGCACGGGCCGAATGCAGCAGGTGATAGTCGCGCAGCAGTCCGCGGGCCGATAGATCGTCGATCAGCGCCAGCCCTGCTTCCGGCCCGTCGCGCATGGCAACCGCCACCGCGCGGTTCAGCTCGATCACCGGAGACGGGCTGACTCGCAGCAATACGTCATAGAGCCCGACGATCTGCGTCCAATCGGTCAGCGCGGCACTGGGCGCCTCGGCATGCACGGCGACGATCGCCGCCTGCAAGGTGTAAGGACCAAAACGTCGCGAAACCAGGGCTCGCTGCACCAACGCCGAGCCTTCTTCTATCTGCGCCCGGTCCCACAGACTGCGGTCCTGTTCGTCGAGGCGCACCAGTTCGCCCGAGCCATCGGTACGCGCGACGCGGCGCGAGTCGTGCAGCAACATCAGCGCCAGCAGCCCCATCAGTTCCGGGTCTGGCAGCAATTCGAGCAGCAGCCGGCCCAGCCGGATCGCTTCGGCGCTCAGATCGGTGCGGGTCAGTTCAGTGCCGCTGGAGGCAGAATAGCCCTCGTTGAACACCAGATAGATCACCCGCAGCACGTTATCCAGACGTGCCGGCAGCTCCTCGCGCGAAGGCACACGGTAGGGGATCGCGGCATCGCGGATCTTCTGCTTGGCGCGCACGATGCGCTGGGCGATGGTGCTGGGCGAGGCGAGAAAGGCGCGGGCGATTTCCTCGGTCTTCAGGTCGCAGACTTCACGTAGGGTCAGCGCCACTTGCGCGTCGGCCGGCAGCGCCGGATGGCAGCAGGTAAAGACCAGCCGCAGGCGATCGTCTTCCAGCATGTCGCGGTCCCAGTCCGGCTCTTCGGCGCTGTCCAGCTGATCGGCCAGCACATTCAGCGAGGCGTTGAAGCGTGCCCGCCGACGCAGGCCATCGATGGCCTTGAAACGCCCGGCCGAGACTAGCCAGGCGCGCGGGTTGTCCGGCATTCCGTCGCGCGGCCACTGCTGCACCGCGGCGAAGAAGGCGTCCTGCAGCGCCTCTTCGGCCAGCTCGAAGTCGCCCAGCAGACGGATAAGGGTCGCCAGCACCCGCCGCGACTCGTTGCGGTAGAGGGTGTCGATCTCCGCCCGCGTCGGCCCACTGGTTAGGTCGGACGAGGGCGGCCTGCCCCGTTCATGCATCGATCAGCGATCGGGCAGCTGGCGCAACGGGCGAACCTCGATGCTGCCCAATTGCGCCGGCGGGATCTTCGCAGCCAGGCGCAGCGCCTCGTCCAGGTCCTGGGCTTCCAGCAGGTAGAAACCTGCCAGCTGCTCGCGGGTTTCGGCGAACGGGCCGTCGACCACGGACACCGCGCCCTCGCGCACTCGCACCGTCTTGGCGGTACGCACCGATTGCAGCGGCTCGCCAGCGATGAAGTGCCCACTCTCCTGCAGGCGCTCACCATTGGCGATGCATTGCTCGACCAACGCGGCCCACTGCTCGTCGGTCATCGAGTCGACGCGCTGTTCGTCGTAGTAGACCAGGCACAGGTATTTCATTTCAGTCTCCGGTGGTGCCCCGCCGGCTGCCGCTATGGCAGCCGCGAGACGGTTCGAGTATTGCGGTTCAGCCGACAGCTCCCGTCTGGGAGGGCTCGATCCCGAAGTCGATTTGCCCACTGGCCATGTCGAACGGCATCGAGAAGTGCTCGTGGACGACCTTCCAGTCGTTGCCCTGGCGACGCCAGCAGCGGCTGCCGCGCATCCAGCCGGTCTGCATTTCGCCTTTTTCGTTGGTACCGCCGCAATGGTTCAGGAAATGACTATAGGCCAGGTCTGCGCTGGCGTGGATGCCCAGCTCGCTGATCTCGAAAAAGCCTTCGCCCTGACAGAATTCGAAGCAGTTCTGCCAGTGCTGGCGGTACGCCTCGGCGCCCTTGAATTGCAGCGGGCCTACCGCATCGAAGGCCAGCACGTCGGTGGCGTACTGGGCCATGATGCGGTCGAGGTCCTTGGCGCAGACCGCGCGCTCCCACTCGTTGGTGAGTTCGCGGATACGGGCTTCGCCGGTCTGGTTTTCAGTTGAGTTGTTCATGCGAGTTGCCTCTTGGTTGATGGCTGACGGTCGTTGCGGCACGGGTCAGGGTGGCGCCCTTGGGTGCAGGGCGCGGACCTCGACGCAGCCCAGCCGCCCCGGGGGAATGCGCGATGCCAGCCGGATCACGTCGTTGAGGTCGCTTGCCTCGAACAGATAGAACGCCGCAGGCTGCTCACGGCTGTCGACCACCGGCCCGTCGTGCAAGCAAAGGGTGTCGCCCTGCAGACGCACAGTCGTGGTGCTGAGGACTGGCTGCAGCGCTTCGCCAATGATCAGCTGGCCGCTGCGCTGAAGCCGTTCGCGATAGTCGCGGCATTCGGCATCCATCGCCGCCTGCGCGCCAGGCGACAGGCTGGCCAAAACCTGCTCATCCAGATACACCAGGCACAGATAACGCATTGCGGCGCCCCCGAGATGGTTGCTGTTACCTGATAGTCGAGGTGGAAAGGGAAAAATCGACAGCGCCGACAAATCTTTTTCGCCTGCGGTGCTCAAAGTCAGTCCGGGACTAAACAAACTCAGCGAGACAGGAGCGAGGCATGGCCGGTCCACTGCGCGGTCTATTTAATCACTACCGTCGCCTCGGCCTCGCCGTGGCCCTTCTGGCATTCAGCACTTCGGGAGTGGCGGCACCCATGTATCAATTACTGATCGGCAGCTACACCAGCGAGGGCGGCAGCGAAGGGATCTACCGCATGCAATTCGATGCCGAGCGCGGCTATATCGAGCCCCAGCCTTTGCAGGTGGTGCGCACCCACAACCCGTCCTGGCTGACGCTGGACCTGAATCGCAACCGGCTGTACGCGGCGAACGAGAACGGACCGGGCCATCCGGACCCGGTAGGCCGGGTGAGCGCGTTCACCATGGCGCCGGCCAGCGGGCAACTGTCGCCGCTGGCCCAGCAGATCACCCTTGGCGATGAGCCCACGCACCTGAGCCAGAGTCGTGACGGGCGCTATCTGTTCGTCTCCAACTATGGCTCTGCGCCCAACCCCGGCGGCAGCCTGGCGGTAATTCCCACGGCAGAGGATGGCACCCTGTCGCCCGTGACCCAACTCGCCACGCATAAGGCCAGCGAGAAACATCCTCAGCGCCAGAAGTCGGCGCACGTGCACTCGGCGGTGATGTCGCCGAACGGCAAACGGTTGTTCGTCAGCGACCTGGGCGCCGACAAAATCTTCATCTACGAATACAACCCGGCCAATGCCGAACGCCCGCTGTCACCTGCCGAGTCGCCCTTCATCGGCCTGCCCGACGGCAGCGGCCCACGTCACTTGGTATTCAGCCCGGACGGCAGCCAGGCCTACGCGACCCTGGAGCTGAGCGCGCAGGTCGCTCGTTTCGATCATGTCGACGGCAGCCTGATACAACGCCAGCTGGTCGATCTGGCCGAGAACGGCAACCTGGACGCGCATTCGCCCGGCGCCATTCATCCCTCGCGGGATGGCCGCTTTCTCTACGTCAGCGACCGCGCCGAGGCAAACCGCATCATGGTCTATGCCATCGAGGAAACCGGCAGCCTGCGCGAAATCCAGCAGCGCGCCAGCGAGGGGCGGGAGCCACGCGAATTCGCCATCGACCCGAGCGGTCGCTTCATGCTCATCGCCAATCAGAAGAGCGATCAGCTGGTGGTGCTGCAACGCGACCCCGACAGCGGGCTGCTCGGTGACACACTGCAGATATTGCCGATGAGTCGACCATCGGATGTGAAATTCATCGACCGTACCGGCCTTTGAGCGCCGCAGCCGGATGATCAGGACAGCAGGCTGACCACCGCGAAGCGGCTGATGGTGGCCTGGGCCACCACCGTCTGGGTAACAGCGGCGTAGCTGGAGGGGCTACGCTGCATCAGATTGAACACCGAACGCGAGAAGTCCATCGCCCATTGCTTCTCGTCGGCATGCGCCTGGCGCGCCAGGAACTCGCGGATTTCCTGCTGGCGGTTGCTCAGTTGCTCGCGCAGCGAGGTGACCTTATCGAGCCCGGCGACCACCGAGTCGAGCAGGCGCCGCAGCTCGCGGAAGGAATCGAGCTGCAGCTCCTCAGGGAAACTCAGCAGTTGCTCCTCCTGATGCTGTACGCGGACGTACTTGCCTTTGTCGAACAGCTTGCCCTCGCCCTGCACCGCCAGCTGGTCTTTCAGCTTCTGCCAGTCCCCTTCGCGAGCGGAGAATTTCAGCTCGCCATTCTGATCCAGCTCGGCGCGGATACCGGCCTGGCCCAGACTCCCATTGAAACGTCGCAGGATCTGCTCATCGCTCATCTCGTCATCGAGCACCACCGCTACCGGCTCGGCCAGCTGGCGACCACCGCTGAACAGCAGCGTTTCGCGCCCCGACTGGCGAATCTTCTCCAGCGACTCCAACCCCTGCAGGCTGAAGCGGCTGCGTACCGGCTCGGTCAGGCGCAGCTTGAAATTGGCGTCCAGCGAGTTGGCAGAGCGCTTGCTGCGCTCCTTGAGCAGAGCGTTGACCTCTTGCACCGCCTGCTGAATGGATTCTTCGCCGTTGGGCGGCGGCGAGCTGATCTGGCGGCTGAGAGTCAGTTTGAGTTGTGACAGATGGGTCTGCAGATCGCCGAGGTAGCTGTCGGCCGACTGCATCGAAGATAGCTGCTGGTTGAGCTGCAGGCTGAAGCTGGTGCTCTTGCTTGTCGTCGGTTCCGAGTGCGACGTTTCACTCGGTGTCCCGACACGCAGCGGCGCGGGTGCATTGCGCAGCAAGGCCTCACGGCGCTCCTGCGGATTTATGACGGCGACACCCGGTAGCTGTCTACCAATCTTCATTCACGGCTACCTCGGTCAGAGCATGCCGAAGAGCGACAGCCCGTTGATCTTCAAATAGGTCTTCTGCGTCGCCTGCAGCGACAGCTGATAGTTGTTCAGGTCGATGCTGGCCGCAGCGTAGTCGAGCTGGGACAGCTCGCCTTCGATCTTCTGGTTCACCAGCGACACGTCTTCGTTACTGCTCGACAACAACGTCAGGGTGTTCTGCCGGCCGCCCAGTTCGGTAACCGCGCCGAGCAATTGACTATGAGTGGCGTCCAGGCTGGCCAGGGTGTCGCTGATCTGCGCGCTGGAATCGACTGTCGGGTCGGCGAGACTCTTCACCAGTGCATGCAATTGATTGAGCATGTCGGCATCGGCACCGAAAACTTGCGCGGCGGTAACATTTTCCTCGACCAGCACGCCGTTGGCGACAGCCGCCTGGCGGTATTGATCGTTGCCGGTCAGGCTGTAGGTCTCGGTCGCCTCATCGAAGGTGATCGCCGCACGGTCGCTCAGCGTGCCGGAAAAAAGATAGCGGCCTTCCTCGTCGCGCACATTGGCAAAGCTGAGAATGGTCTTCTCCAGAGTCCCCAGCTCGTTGGCAATGGCCGCCAGATCTTCGCTGGTATTGCTGCCGTTGGCCGCCCACAACAGCATGTCGCGCACGTTGAGCATGGTGTCCGAAGCGGCCTTGAGGTTGGCCTCCTGCTTGGACAGGTTGCCCGAGACGTTTGCGATGTTGGTGCGGTACTGCGTCAGTGTGGCTTCCTCACGCTGGATACGCAGCACGCGCACCGCAGAAATCGGATCGTCCGACGGCATCAACATACGCTCGCCGGTCGCCATCTGCTGCATCAGCTTGCCGAGCTTCTCGGAGCTGGTATTCATCGAGCCATGCATCATGGCGGTGATCTGGGCGTTGGAGATGCGCATGTATTTTTACTCGTCAGTCGAATCGGCTTGCGCCGGCTCAGAACATCGCCAGTACGGCGTTGAACAGCTCGTTGGAGGTGCTGATGACCTTCATGTTGGCCTGGTAGGCCTGCTCGTAGGCCATCAGGTTGACGGCTTCCTCGTCCAGGTTCACGGCGCTTACGCTGTCGCGCTGGGCTTGCGCCTGCTCGGCGACAGTGGTCGCGGCGCTGCGGTCCGCCTGATTCTGTCGGCTGGCGCTGGCGACGCGTCCGACCAGACCGGCGTAGGCGTCGTTGAGCGGCACGGTGTTGCCGGCGACAGTGATGCCTTGCGACTTCAAGTCGAGCAGCGCGAGCAGGTTCTTGTTGTTACCCACTTCGCCCGGTATCGAGGAAAACGCTAACTCGGTCGCCCCCAGTGGATTGACCGCGAGCATGCCGCTGGTGCTGCCAGGGTTGTGGACGAACAGCGGCTGGCCAGGATTGCCGTCGAGGTCGAAGCCGCCTGCGAGCGTGTCGTTGACCATCGTCGCCAGCGCCGATGCCATGTCGTGCAGATCCTGCTGGGCCGGACGCAACGCGCCGTATTCCATGTCATGGAGGCTGCCCAGAGAGCCGCCGAGTCCCTGCTGATCGAGTGGAAAAGTGGTCTTGGCGAAGACCAGCGACATTTCCTGCTCACCAGCGATGTTTTCGCTGATTTTCAGCTGCCCTGCCGTGATTCCGGCCACCAGCGGCTGACCATTGGCTAGAGACACATCGAGGGTGCCGTCCGAGGATTCCTGAACACGGATGCCAGCGTATTGGCTCAGATCCTTGACCAGGTTCTCGCGGTAGTCACGCAGGGTCGCGGTGTCGCGCCCGGTCGATTCCATCTCGCGAATCTGAGCATTGAGTTCGGCGATGTTGCCGGACAGTCCGTTGATCTCGCTGACCATCGCCACGCGCTGGCCCTGGAGGGCGTTGAGCTGGGTGCCGATGTTGCTGTTCAGGCCGTTGAAACGCTGCGCCAGCTGCTTCGACTCGCCGATGATCTGCTGGCGCAGGGCGATGGATTCGGGCGTCGAGCTGGCCTCGCTGAGGGCGGCAAAGAAATTGTCCAGGCCGACGCTGACGCTGGAGCCTTCACTATCGATCAAACCCTCCAGCGCTGTCAGGTACTGCTGATTGGTACTGAAGTACTGCTTGTCGGTCGTCGCGCGCCACAGCTGCTGGTTCTGGAAGTCGTTGGACAACCGGCGAATGCTGCTGACCTGAACGCCGCCGCCAATGCTGACCGAGGTCTGCCCGCCAAGCGAATGCAGCTCCGGCGTCAGACGGCTGAAACCGGGAGTGTTGACGTTGGCGATGTTCTGCCCGGTCGCCGTCAGGGCGATCTGCGTGGCGCGAACGCCGCTGTAGCCAATTTGACCAAGAATACTCACGACACGATTTCCTTCGACTCGATCCGGATCGACTGAGCGAACGCCACGGAAAGGTGGCTGCCGCCGACGACACTACGCTGCTGACTGGAAAGAGCGACCGCATCGGCCGCGGAATTAAGCGCCGGCTGCAGCGGGTGGGCGGCCGGCTGGATCTGCGCGCGCGGCTCGACCGGACTCGGTACCGCCGCACGCAGATCGTTGAGGATGTTGCGGGTGTAATTCCGAGTTTCCGCGTATGGAATCTTCTGCACCCAGGCAGTCATGCCGATCTCGCCCTTGCGCGGGTCGCCATGGCTCTTCAGCCACTCGTCCACCTTGCCAGGGCCGGCGTTGTAGGCGGCCAGCGCCAGCGCCTGATGGCCATCGTAACGGTCGAGCATCTTGCTCAGATAGGCGCTGCCCAGGCGCTTGTTGTATTCGGCATCGGTGGTCAGCCGCGCTTCGCTGAACGGCAGGCCGAGCTCGGCCGCCATATCGCGTGCAGTACCTGGCATCAGCTGCATCAGGCCGCGAGCGCCCTTGGACGAGACCGCCGCGATGTTGCCGCTCGATTCATGCTTGATGACACTGTCGACCAGCGACTTAAAGCCTGCCTTGCCACTTTCCCAGGCACTATCAAGCGCCTCGACGCCGCGCTGCCAGGTGCCACGCAGTGCGTGCAGACCGCCCGCCTGCAGGCCGCTACCGGCGTGGCCGGCCAGGGCAGTCGGCGCGGGCGCCGTGCCGGGTGCATCGCCGCTCAACTGCTGCACCAGCATATCGGCGATCCCCGTCTGCCGCTTGCCGGCCAGTGTGTCGGCCAGCACCTCGTCGTAGAAGTCGCGCATGGTGTCCAGCTCGCGGCTGCGCATGGGGTTGCCCGCGCCGAGCACGTCGCCGGCCTTGCGCATCTGCTTGAGGATCTGCTGCAGGAACATCGCTTCGAACTGCTCGGCAACGACTTCCAGTTGCTGACGCCGCGCCGCGTTCGGGCCGTCGGCGCGCTGGCGCAGGGTATTGAGGTGCTGTGGGAGGGAAACGATGCTCATGGTCGCCTTGGAACCTGTTCAAATCTGCTGCGCGTCGGGCCTGTCCGGTCAAGGACAAGCGCTTACATCACGATCAGTTCCGCATTCAATGCGCCGGCGCGTTCCAGCGACTGCAGGATGCTCATCACGTCGTCCGGCGTGGCGCCGAGACTGTTGATGGTGTTGATGATGCTTTCCAGGCTGGCGCCTTCCGGCCACTTGAACATGGCCTTGCGGTCCTGCTCGATGGCGACATCGGACTGCGGCGTGACCACGGTTTCGCCGCCGGCAAACGCATTCGGCTGGCTGACCTGAGGGCGCTCGCTGATGGTCACCGTCAGGCTGCCGTGGGCGACAGCCGCGGCTTTCACCCGCACGCCCTGGCCGACAACCACGGTCCCGGTGCGGCTGTTGAACACCACCTTCGGCCGGGTCCGTCCCTCTTCCACTTCCAGCCGTTCGAGCATGGCCATGAAGCTCATGCGCTGGGTGCTGGTGACCGGCGCACGGATCGAAATCTTGGTGGCATTGAGGGCCGTGGCGGTGCCCTTGCCAAAGTAGGCATCGACCGCATCGACCACGCGAGTGACGGTCTGGAAACTGGGTTGGCGTACGTTGAGCATCACGTCCGGGCGCTCGGTGAAGTCGCTGGGAATCATCCGCTCGACCGTCGCGCCGTTGGGAATCAGCCCGCTGTTGGAGGTATTGATCGCGACCTTGGAGCCGCTGGCGCCCTCGGCGTTCACGCCACCGACGATCACCGCGCCTTGGGCAAGTGCATAGATCTCGCCATCGACACCCTGCAGCGGGGTCATCAGCAACTGGCCGCCGCGCAGACTCTTGGCGTCGCCCAATGAAGAGACGGTGACATCCACGGTCTGGCCGGCGCTGTAGGACGGCGGCACGGTAGCGGTAATGGTCACCGCAGCGACGTTCTTCAGCTTCGGGTCGACATTCGGCGGCAGGTTCACGCCGAATTGCTTGATCATGTTCGTCACCGACTGGCTGGTGAACTTGACCTGGTTCTTGTCGCCGGTGCCATCGAGCCCGACCACCAGACCGTAGCCGATCAGCTGGTTGCCGCGGATGCCCTCGACATCCACCAGATCCATCAGCGGCACGGCTTGCGCGGGGAATTGCCAGCACAGCGCGACGGCGGCGAAAAACAGCTTCAGGGATCGCTTCGGGCTAGTCATATCAGGGGCTATCACTTAAAGAGGGAACAGCGGCGACGTGAAGAAACGCGTCAACCAGCCGGCCGAGTTGCTGTCGTTCAGCACGCCGCGCCCGGCATAGGAAATCTTCGCGTTGGCCACGCTTTGCGACGACACTTGGTTGTAGCGGTTGATGTCATCGACACGAACCAGCCCGGCGAGACGAATGAATTCGTCACCCTGGTTCAGCCGCAGGGTCTTCTCACCCTTGATCAGCAGCGTTCCGTTGGGCAGCACGCGATGGACGGTCACGGCGATGGCGCCGCGCAGGGTGTTCTGCTGCGAACTTTTCGCCGAGCCGTCGAACTCGCGCTCGGCACCGGCCGATGTTTCAACGTCGGGATAGGTCTTGCCAAGAATCGTCGGAATGCCGATACCGACGCTCGATTCCTTACCGAAGCTGGTGCCGGCGCTCTTGCTCGACTGAGTGGACTCGTCGAGCACCACGGTGAGAATGTCGCCGACGCGCACCGCGCGGTTGTCGCTGATCAACGAGCCTCTGTAGCCGGAACGGAACAGTCCCCCGCCAGTGGTCGGCGGCAGGCTGTAGTCCAGTTCCAGCGGTTCGAACTCGGTCGATGGCTCTTCCGGCAGCATCTCGTTGAAGCTGGCGCAGCCGCCGAGAAGGGTCAGCGCGACGAGCAGAGCGGGGGTACGCATCATCGGTCTCAGACGGTCTGGTTGAGGAACTGCTGCATGCCGCTGGCGGCATCGAGCACCTTGGCGTTGGCTTCGTAAGCGCGCTGGATGGCGATCATCGCCACCATGGCCTCGACCACCTGCACGTTGGAGCCTTCCAGCACGCCCTGCTTGAGCTGGCCGAGACCCTCTTCGCCCGGCACGCCCTCGACAGGCTCGCCGCTGGCGACGGTTTCGCGATAGAGATTGCCGCCCAGGGCTTCAAGGCCGGCCGGATTCGTGAAGTTGACCAGCGTGATCTGGCCCAGCTCAGACGGCAGCGTGTCGCCAGGCAGCACAGCGGTGACGATGCCATCGGCACCGACCGTGAAGCCCGTTGCGCCTTGCGGTACGTCGATGGCTGGCGCTAGCGGCAGTCCTTGGGCGTTAACCATCATGCCTTCGGCGTTGAGCTGGAACTGGCCGTTCTCGGTGTAGAGAAGGTCGCCGTTGGGCGCCTCGACCTGGAAGAAGCCACGCCCGACGATCGCCAGGTCCATCGGCTGGCCGGTGGTCTGGATGCTGCCTTCGGTGAACACTTTCTGGGTACCGGCAACGCGCACGCCGCTGCCCAGCTGGATGCCGGACGGCACGGTGTTGATCTCGTCGGCCTGGGCGCCCGGCTGCTTCTCGATGCTGTAGAACAGATCCTCGAAGACCGCGCGGTCGCTCTTGAAGCCGTTGGTGTTGACGTTGGCCAGGTTGTTGGCGACGGTGGACATGGCCTTGTCCTGGGCGGCCAGGCCGGTCTTGCTGACCCAAAGTGCGGAATTCATTCGTTATCTCCCGATCAGCTGCCGCGGATCATTCGGTTGCCGGCGTCGGAAAGGTCCTCGGCGGCTTTCATCATCTTTACCTGGGTTTCGAACAGGCGATTGAGGCTCATGGTCGAGGCCAGCTCGTCGATCGCCGAGACGTTGCTCGACTCGAGGAATCCGCTGGCCAGGCGCACGTCTTCACTGGGCGCGGCGGGCTCGCCATTGCGCGTCACCAGCAGGCCAGCCTCGTTCTTCATCAGGTCTGCAGCCGCTACGTCGACCAGACGGATACGGTCGACCTCGGCCATCATCCAGTCGCCCGGCGCCATGACGGAGACGGTACCGTCATTACCGATTTCCACGCGGTCATGTTCGGGCAGCTCGATCGGCCCGCCCTCGCCCATCACGGCGCGACCGTTGAGGGTCAGTCGACCCTCGGCATCGATCTGCATGCTGCCCTGGCGGGTATAGGCCTCGCCTTCGCCGTCTTGCAGGACAATCAGGCCGGTGCCCTTGACCGCAAAGTCCAGCTCGCGACCGGTCGCAATCATCGGGCCGGCTGCCAGACTGACGCCGTTGTTCTCAACCACCGCCATGTGTCGGCTGTCGTAGCCGTAGCCTTCCACCGCCACGGCCTGGGCGCGCTCGAGGTCCGCGCGAAAGCCCGGCGTGTTGACGTTGGCGAGGTTGTTGGAGCGCACCTGCAGCGACATCATCGTGCGGCTGGCGGCGGTCATCGCCGTGTATCCCAAACGATCCATGAATCAGCCTCAGATGGCGTTGAACAGCGTCTGGGTGAGTTCCTTGTTGGTGGAAATCACCTGAGTGTTGGCCTGATAGTTGCGCTGGCCTTCCATCAAACCCACCAGCTGCTGGGTGAGGTCGACGTTGGAGCTTTCCAGCGCGCCAGACGCCAGGCTGCCGTACTGGCCGACACCCGGCGCGCCGAGCATGGCCGCGCCGGAGGCAGCCGTTTCGGTCCAGGCGGTGCCGCTGATGTTCTTCAGGCCTTCGGCATTGACGAAGCTGGCCAGCACCACCTGACCCTGCAGCATGCGCTCGCCGTTGGAGTAGCTGGCGTAGACCTTGCCGTCCTTCTCGACGCTCATGCCGGTCTGCTCGCCCGCGGCATAGCCCGTGGCGCGGTTGCTGGTGACGCTGAATTCGGAGCCGTACTGGCTGGTGCCGCTGTAGTCGAGCTGGATGTTCAGCGGATCGACGCCGCCGCCCGGCGTGGCGGTCAGCGCGACCGTACCGATCGGCGCGGTGAGCGTACCGGCACCGTCGAATGTCAGTGCCTGAGGCGCACCCGGCAGCGCCGCGCCATCGACGTAATAATGAGCGTTCCAGCTGTTATCGGCCGTCTTGGCGAAGTATTGGGTCAGGGTGTGTTCCTTGCCCTGGGAGTCGAACAGCTTGGTGGTGTAGGTGGAGTTGTAGCTGTCAGCAACCAGCGGATCGAAGGCCACAGCCGGCACTTCCTGGTTCGCATCGAGGTTGGCGACGAAGCTCAATGCATCGGTGGCCTTGGCCGGTATTCCGCCGGAGCGCAGCTGAAGATCGCCAACGGTCCCGGTCTGCAGATTGCCGGTGGCATCGGCCGGATAGCCCTGCAAACGCTGGCCGAGGCTATTGGTCAGGTAGCTGTCCTTGTCGGTGCCGAACACGCCGGCGCGGGTGTAGGCCACATCGCCATTGCTGGCGCGGGTGACGAAGAAGCCGCCACCGGAAATCGCCAGATCGAGGCTGCGATTGGTGGTAGTCAGCGCGCCGCCTTGGCTGATGCTCTGAGTGGTGCCGGTAACCTCGACGCCCATCGCCTGGCTTTCGGCATAGAGGCTGCCGAAATCGGTACGCGAGGACTTGAAGCCCACGGTGCCGGAGTTAGCGATGTTGTTGCCGATGGTGTTGAGTTGTTCGTTGACGGCAGACAGGCCGGTCAGGGCGATATTGAAGCTCATGGGCTGATCTCGATGCGATAGATGGAATGAAGACTGGCGTGCAACTAGGCTCAGCCGCCGAGCAGCCCGGCATCGGCCTGGGCGAATTCGAGGATGTTGTAGAAGGGCACCGAACCGACACCCTGAACCTGAAGCACCGGACCCTCGGCGCTGACGCGCACGTTGGAGACCTGGCCGGCGACTTCCACCTGCGGAAACTCGCCGTTTTCCGACTCGATGCTGATGCTGTACCGGCCGTCACGCAGGCCGTGCTTGGCCGGATCGATCACGAAGGGCACCTTACCGGGGGACTGCGCGCCAAGCTCGATACGGGTCTGGGTGCCGTTGGAATCGGTCAGCAACAACGCAGCGCGGTTCGAGGCATGGCTCAGGTCGAACTGGCCGTTAACGGCCTGCCCGCTCAGGTCCAGCGTTTCGACCGCGACGCTCACCTGCTGGCCAACCAGACCGGCGGCGGTGAGGGTCTGCAGGTTGTCGGTCAGCACCAGGTTGTTTTGCATCAGGCTGGACATGTTTTCCATGCTCTTGACCTGTGACATCGCCGAGTACTGGTTGAGGAACTCAGTGCTGTCCACCGGCTTGGTCGGGTCCTGGTTCTTGATCTGCGCGACCATCAGGCTGATGAAGTTGTTCTCCATCGTCGCGGCATCGCTGATGTTCACCGCCCGCTTGACCTGATCGATCGAATTGCTCGCCAGGCTGCCGTCCAGTGCGGAATTAACCGTCGCCATCAGGATTCTCCCAACCGCAGCAGGCTCTGCTGCATGCTTTTCACGCGATTGAGCACCTCGACGCCGGTCTCGAAGCTACGGGTGGCCGACATCATGTCGGTCATCTCTTCGATCTCGTTGATGTCGGGGTAGTAGACGTAGCCTTCGCCATCGGCCAGGGGATTGCCCGGCTCGTAGCGGCGCTTGGGCTCGGCGCCGGAGGTGACCACATCGAGCACCTGCACATGGGCGCCGCCGAGGCCGACGCCACGGGTCAGCGAGTTGTTCTCGTACACCGCCGCGAACATCGGCTTGCGCGCCTGATAGACGTCGGCGGCGTTGTTGGCCGCCGAGTCGGTGTTGGCCAGGTTGCTGGCCACGGTGTTGAGGCGCACGGTCTGGGCGTTCATGGCCGAGCCGGCGATGCGGTAGATGGAATCGAATGACATGGCTTCAACGTCCCTCGATGGCCTGCTTCAAACCACGAAATTTCATCGTGACGAAGGTCAGGCTGGTCTGGAAATCCATGGAGTTGCGCGAGAACTGCGCCTGTTCGGTAGACAGTTCGACTGTGTTGCCATCCTGCGAGGCCTGGCTCGGCACGCGGAACAGCAGATGCGGATCGGTGCCGGCAATGCTCACGCGCGGCGAGGTGCCGCTGTCCAGCCGCTGCATTTCCTTGCTGAAGTCGATGTCCCGCGCCTGAAAACCGGGCGTGTCTTCGTTGGCCAGGTTCGCCGCGAGAATCTCGCTGCGTTGCATGCGCAAACCCAGGGCGCGTTCGTGAACGCCCAGAGCGTCGTCAATCCGTATACTCATTTCGATACCCTTGCAGCCTGAGTAGGCTGAATCCAGCCCACCGCTTTTGCATGTGAATAGCAGAAAGCGTGCCGAAGCCGTATCTACAAGGTAATCCTTTGATTTACATAGAAAACTCTACAGAGAACAGAGCGCGCACCAAGCGTATTTTTCCGCTTGGCAAAGCGCGATCGGGCGGAAGCGGAAAAGCCCCTTCCGCCTGCTTCGTCGCCATGCTGCTGTTGTTGGCCATATCGGTCGAGGCTCGCGCTGACGCTGCGACTCAGGCCCGACAGGCGGTGGAAAATCATCTGCGCCAGATGCTCGAACAACAGGCCGCGCGCCAGGGCTGGCACGGCATGCAGCTACGCTACGACATCAGCGTGCCGGCCAGCTCGACCAACCTGCCGATGTGCTCCGAGGCGTTGCAGGTCCGCGCCACCGGTGAGGCACCTTCGGCCATGGAACGTCAACAACTGCAGATTCGCTGCCCCGATGCGCCCGGCTGGGCACTGAACGCTACCGGCCAGGCCCATGTCTTTCTGCCCGCCGTTCACGCTGAAGGCATTATCGACCGCGGCCAGACCCTGACCGCCAACGACCTCAAGCTGCAGCGCATCAACATCGCCAAAGCCCGCCGCGGCTACTACAACCGCCTCGAAGAGGTAATTGGCCTGGCTGCCAAACGCCGCATCCGCGCCGGCCAGAGCATTACTCCGGCCCTGCTGGAACAGGCCATGGCGGTCAAACGCGGCCAGCCGGTAAAGATCGTTGCCAACAATGAAGGCATCGAAGCCTCCACCTCCGGCGAAGCCCTCGCCGACGGCCAGCCCGGCGACGTCATCCGCGTGCGCAATGTACGCAGCGGGAAGGTAATCGATGCGAAGGTAATAGAAGAAGGCGTGGTGACGAGTATGTTTTAAGGGCGGAGGCCGGAAGAATTTGATCGTCTGACCGTACCCCAGCTCCCGGGGTTTCGCCGCAGGCGATTAAGCTCCAGCCGCATGCACCAGCGGCCCTTCGAAGAAAGCACAGAATATTTGACGTCAGGATTTAATCCTTCGCGCAGCGCTGTCGCCCTATCTATTCAGCAGGCAGTCAAGCCAGCTCCTAACAGCCAATCGCACGAAGGATGATCATCATGGCTCTGTCCATTCACACTAACTATTCCGCTCTGACCACTAATACCGCGCTGAACAAGTCCAACAACGCGTTGGCAACCAACCAGCAGCGTCTGGGTACCGGCCTGCGCATCAACTCCGCTGCTGACGACGCTGCTGGCCTGCAGATCGCAACCCGCCTGAACGCCCAAAGCCGCGGCATGTCGGTTGCCATACGCAATACCGGTGACGCCACTTCGATGCTGCAAACCGCCGAAGGCGCATTCAGCGAAGTCACCGATATTCTGCAGCGCATGAAGGATCTGGCCACCCAGGCGGCGAACGACACCAACGGAGCATCCGACCGTACTTCGCTGAAATCCGAGTACGATGAGCTGGCCAAAGAAGTCGACAACATTCTGACCAACACCAAGTATGCAGGCGAGTCGCTGTTTGCAGCTGGCGGTAAGTTCACCGCTGCGGTCAATTTCCAGATCGGCGCGTCCTCGGCCGAGACGCTGGCCATGGACGTCTCCGGGGCGCTGACCACGATCAATACGAACTGGGCTACGTCCAAAGCAAGCACGCTGGACACCGCCGCCAACGCCGGGACCGCCATTGACAACCTGGAAGCTTCGCTCAATGACGTGAGCGCCATGCGAGCCCAGTTTGGCGCCAACATCAACCGCCTGAACCACACCAGCAACAACTTGGCGAACATGAAGGACAACACCGACATGGCCAAGGGTCGGATCATGGACGCCGACTTCGCCATCGAGAGCGCCAACATGAGCAAGAATTCCATGCTCATGCAATCCGGTATCTCCATGCTCAAGCAAGCCGGTCAGATGCCAGGCATGGTCATGGGTCTGCTGGGCTAAGCCATCGCTTAGGGCTGCGGCGAGACTCCATGACCGGACCTCGCCGCAACCGCGCCCTCTCATTGGGCTCAACGCTATAAATTAAAGGATTTCGATCATGGCCTTGTCCATTCACACCAACTATTCCGCGCTGACCACCAACACCGCGCTGAACAAGTCCAACAACGCCCTGGCGACCAACCAACAGCGTCTGGGTACCGGCCTGCGCATTAACTCCGCCGCTGATGACGCTGCTGGCCTGCAGATCGCTACTCGCCTGAACGCCCAGAGCCGCGGTATGGCCGTAGCCATCCGCAACACAGGCGACGCCACCTCCATGCTCCAAACAGCCGAGGGCGCCTTCAGCGAGATGACCGACATCGCGCAGCGCATGAAAGATCTTGCGACTCAAGCGGCGAACGGAACCAATGGCGTATCCGACCTCAAGTCCATCCAGGCTGAATACGACGAGCTAGGAAAAGAGCTAGGCAACATCTTTAAAAATACAAAGTACGCTGGCGAAAATCTGTTTAGCGACGGTGCCGGCGTCGACGGCGACACAGGCAAATTCGGTGCCGCTGCAGTTACCTTTCAAATCGGCGCAAGCTCCAGCGAAACACTGAGTTTTGATCTTCAGACCGCACTGGGTTCAGTTGCCGGTTCGCTTAAAGCAGCATCGCTTATGTTCGCGGACAACGGCGACACAGCCGATTTCGTTGGCACTGACATTGCCACGATTACGGCTGGTACCGCCCCCGCTCCGGATACGGCAGTGAACAACGCTAACGGAACGATTACGAAGCTAGAAACCTTGCTGAACGACATTGGTTCCGTACGCGCTCAGTTCGGCGCCAACATCAACCGTCTGAACCATACCAACAACAACCTGGCCAACATGAAGGACAACACCGACATGGCCAAGGGTCGGATCATGGACGCCGACTTCGCTGTAGAAAGCGCCAACATGAGCAAGAACTCCATGCTCATGCAGTCGGGCATCTCCATGCTCAAGCAAGCCGGCCAGATGCCAGGCATGGTCATGGGCCTGCTGGGCTAAGCGGTACGCAACAGCGCTGGTCGCAACGACCGGCTTCGAAAAGCCCCGATTGTTTCGGGGCTTTTTTATTTCCAAACGTGAGAATCGTTGTCACCCGACCAGCGGCAGTCCGTCTAGCGTGACGGCTCAAACACAAGATATGCCCTGTTATGCGGCGAACTTGCCGCTTCGCACGGCACATCTGCCCCGCGCTCACGATTTCGTTTCTTTCTCGCTCCGATGCCCGTTCGGCATTTCGTGTAACAACCGGCTTGTAGTATCAAAAAAACGGCGCCAATATGCCGCCGCCCGGTTTGCCAACCCTGTCACACCGGAAACTTTCCCTTCATATCAGGCGCTCATGACTTCATCTCTGTCCCTTACGGCCACCGATGCCATCATCTGCCCGCTGTTGAAAACCGGTCGAGACGGTTGTTCGGCTCGTTTCGATCGTGCGCTCTACCAACTCGTGCTGAACCATGACGAACATGAGGAAACACTAGACCTCGGTTTCTCTGGTAGCCGCGTGCTGGAGCGTTTGCTGCACTCGCCCGGCGAGGTCGTTTCTCGCGAGGAGCTGTTGAATTACGCCTGGGAGGGGCGGGTCGTCAGTCAGGGCAGTCTGAATCAGCAGATCTACACCCTGCGCCAGGCGTTGTTCGACGGCCGTAACCAGGTCATCCAGACGTTGCCGCGGCGAGGCTACCTGTTCAACCCGCAGCATCTGATTGTCGAACAACCGGCTTCGCCAGCTAATTCCGCCACTACGTCTGTTCCTACAGCTCCCGAAGAGCCAGCTGCTGTGCTGACGCAGCTGCTAGTGGCACCTCATGAGGCAGTGATACCAGGCTCGGCCAGAACGATCCGGCGCTACCGCTCGTGGCAGACCGCCGCGCTCGCCGGTACGGGAATGATGGTCTTGTTGGGGCTGGCAACCCTTGGCTTTCGTCTGGCCAGCACATCGACTCCCTCCCTCACGCAGACATTGGCCGTCGACGATCTGGAGGTACTTTACGTCGAAAAAAACCAGCACCTGCTTGATTCGCTGATTAAGGAAACGCGCATGCTGGTCGATACCATGAGCGACATGAATGCCGAGCCGGCTCGGCTGATCGTCAATATGTCCCCTGGGTTTTATGAGATCCGTTGCCTGCAAGGCGACGGTCGGGTCAATTGGCTAAAGGTTCACAAAAGCCAGATCCAGACGATCCCCAGTGACCATCTACAAGGGTGCCTGCAATGAACAGCCAGAACGAAACCGGCGCAGTCGGCAAGCGCATGCTTCAGGTAATGGTGCCATCGGCATTGTTGCTCTGGGCTTTTGTGGCAATGGGCACGACGGGAAACATGTCCTCGAAACTCGATGGTCAGTACAGCTCCAGCGGTCAGGTATTGCTGAGCGACGGCACAAGCGTGAAAGTCAGTCAGAGCCTGGTCTTCAACAAGGGCCGCTTTTACTCGATGACCCGAAACGCACCGGCCATCGTCGAGGCTTCGGGTCGGCTGGAGACGGACCTGCTCGGGCGTGCATCGCTGGTGGTGGAAGAGGGCCAGGTTCATGGGCTCGGCCCCCAGGACCAGATGGACGACGAACTGCTGTTCAATCTCTTCTACGGCGCACACAAGGGCGCACGGATTACCCTCGAGCAGGTCGGTGCCTGCCTGTACGGCGTCGAGACCCAGCAGGTCTATTGCGCCGACGATCACCCGCATCGCGGTTGAAAGCAGTTCCGCGCTCGGCGCGTGGCGCTCCATCGCGAAACGCTCGCTTGGAGCGCTGCGCTAAATCACTGTCCACACGCTATCAGGTCGGCTGACAACTCATCGGCGGACCTTTGCACCCTAATCTCGCGCCTGGCCCCTCTACCCCTCACCCCGACTCTCTCCCTGCAGGGAAGGGGCTGTCTGGAGAGTAGCTCCACGTCGCTGTTCGCTGGCAGACGCTAGGGGATGCCGCAGTCTTTTCAGGAGGGCGCCGGGTTTGGTCGGCGGCGGTCAGCGTGCTACCGCGCCGTCTGGCCTCGTTGCCGCCAACGCTC
Organism: Pseudomonas sp. IC_126; assembly: GCF_004331835.1. Lineage (NCBI taxonomy): Bacteria > Pseudomonadati > Pseudomonadota > Gammaproteobacteria > Pseudomonadales > Pseudomonadaceae > Pseudomonas > Pseudomonas sp. IC_126. The sequence goes on along the minus strand of NZ_SJSS01000002.1, from coordinate 388,913 downwards.
ACCGGGAAGGCAAAAGGCAGCTATTCGGCGGACTGGCTCGACGCCGGTGAACGCTCTCGCAGGCGCCAGGGGGGTGTCGCGGTGTTTTCATGATGGTGCAGCTTTACCCGCCCGTCAGGCCGGTTGCACGTCCGGCGTCAGGAACCCTCGCCGCTATAGCTCGCGCCGCTCTCTGAGAACCGCACCCGCCCGTAACTGTCGCCGAACAGCTCCTTGTACAGCGCTTCGGCCGAGGCGGTCAGCAGCAGGATTTCGACCCGACGGTTGGCACCATTCTGCGGATCTTCAGGGCGCAACGGCATGATGTCGGCCTGTGCGGTCACTTGTAATACCGAGCGCTCGGCCAGGCCGGCATCGACCAGCGCACGGCGAGCACGCAGGGCACGATCGCCGGAAAGATTCCAGTTGTTGTAGCCGTTCTTCTGCCGATACGGCGTGGCATCGGTATGGCCGCTGATGATCAGCTTGTTATCGACCTTGGCCAGCACACCAGCGAGCACACCCAGCAGCTTCTGAAAATGAGGATTCAGCGTGGCACTGCCGCGCTGGAACATGAAGCGCTGCTGGTCGTCCTTGATCAGTATGCGCAGCCCCTGCGGGACCACGTCCACTTCGAGATTGGCCAGGGCATCGACTTCGCTGGCGACTTCACGCATCAATTCGGCGAGCTTTTTCAGCTCTTCGGTCGAGCCATAGTTGCGGCTGCCGTCCTGTTCGCTTTTCGACGCGCGACTGTCCGCCTCTTCAGTCTGCGGCGGGCGCACCGGCACGCCATCGAGTTCCAGCGGCGAGGTGCTGGTGCCATCGAAAATCCCGGCGCCGCCATCGATCAGCGGGTTACTTTCCATCTCCCCATACGAGGGGTTGGTTTTTTCCATCTGCGGCTGGATGATCCAGAGCACCATGAACAGCGCCATCATCGCCAGGGTGAAGTCGGCAAAGGCCACCTTCCAGGCACCACCGTGCTCGTCGCCGTGGCCCTTCTTACTGCGGCGCTTGATGATGATCTCGTGCTCGCCGCCGCCCTTGCCCTTGTCCCGGCTTCTCATGCGGCGTCCCTTTCTTCCTCATACTGGGTGACCCAGTTTTCCAGCTGGCGGAAGGCGGGCTTGACGTCCTGCTCGATCAGCTTGCGGCCGGCATCCACAGCCAATAGCGTAGGTTTGCCGGCCACATGGGCGACCAGGGTGGTGCGCACGCATTCCAATGCCGAGAGTTCGGTTTTGATCCGCTGCGACATAGCGTTGGACAGCGGGTCCATCAGGCAATAGCAGAAGAAGATGCCGAGGAAGGTACCCACCAGGGCCGCCGCCACGTGAGCGCCGATTTCCGCCACGCTGCCGCCGATGCTGCCCATGGTGATGATGATGCCCATGATCGCCGCAAGAATGCCGAAGCCGGGCATGGCCTCGCCGATCTTGTGCAGCGAGCGAGCCGGCTGCAGCAGCGCGTGCTCCATGGCCTCCAGTTCCTGCTCGAGGAATCCTTCCAATTCGTGGGCGCTGATTTTCCCCATGGCCATCAACCGGAAGTTATCGGCGATGAAGGCCATCAGGTTCTTTTCCTGCAGGATCAATGGATAGCGAACGAACAGGTCGCTCTCTTCCGGCTCCTCGATATGCGAATCGAGCACCTTGAGGCCGCCGACGTCGACCATTTCCAGCAGTTCGTAAAGCAGCATCAGCAACTGGCGCTGAAACTCCTCGCCACGACGTTTGTAGGCAAAGACATCCTTGATCTGGTGCAGCATCTCGATCAGCACCTCCTTCGGGTTGCCCACCACCAAGCTGCCCAGCGCGGCGCCGAGGATGATGACCACTTCTGCTGGCTGCCAGAGCACGCGCATGTCCCCGTTGGCCATGGCATAACCACCCAGCACACAACCGATGATGATCAAGGCACCTAATACTTTCTGCATGACTACTGACTTCTCTCGGTTAGAAAGCGACTGGCCTTGCCGATCGCCTGTTTGCTCAGCTGACAAACCCGGGCATCGCTGACTTCCAGCACCAGGGCGATTTCCTTCAGGCTCAGTTCGTGCTGGTAATAGAGCGTCAGCACCAGCCGCTCACGCTCGTCCAGCCGCGCCAGCGCCTGCTCTAGAACACGCTCCTTGATCAGGCGCTCCTCGAACAACTCAGTGGCGTCGGGAAAATGCTCGTGACCGCTCTGCAGCAGTTCATCAAGGCTCTCGATGGCCTCCGAAGAATCGGCCCAGAGGAAGTCCTGGTATTCCTTGTCGGCCAGGCCGGTATACGCCTTGATTTCCTCGTCGCTGGGCTCGTGGCCCAGCTGGCGCGACAGGTCGCGAATCGCGTCACGCACCTTGTGCGCCTGCTGACGGACCTGGCGCGGGCGCCAATCCTGACGGCGCAGCTCATCGAGAATCGCGCCACGGACACGCAACGCGGCGAACTTGCCGAACTGCTCGTCCGGCTCACCGTAGCGGCGCAGCCCTTCGAGCAGGCCCATCATGCCGATCTGCTCCATATCTTCGCGGTCGAGCACTTGGTTGGCCTGCAGCGATAGCTGCCTGACGATGCGCTTGACCAATGGCAGATACTGCATCAGCCAGCGCTGCTCGACCGCCGGAGCGAACACCGATGGGCTGGCCGGCGTGGCGCCGTAATAGTTGATGGGGCAAGTGGCGCTCATGGCGTGGCCTTTATTGCACGATCAACTTGTTGACTAGCACGTGCTTGAACGGCACGGCTGCGTTCTTGGAGGCAAAATCGGCGAACAGGACAGTTTCAAGACGATCCTGCAGATCACTGATCTTCAGGCCACGCAGTTCTTCGAACGGCAGCGACGACAGGTAACCCACCACCGAATTACGCACCAGCGGTTCGGCCTGCTCGAACTTCGGTGGTTCTTCGGAGGCATCCGCCTGCAACGCGAGATCCAGCACGAAGTAATGCTCACGACCGTCACCACGCACGCTGACGATGACTTTCTCCACCGGGAAGAACTCGTATTCCGAGGGCTCAGCCGGCTCGTCTGCTACGACCTCCTCGGAAACGGCACCTTCCATGCCGGGCTTGAGCAGCCAATAACTGACACCGACGCCACCGGCAACGGTCAGCACGTTGATCAGCAGCATCAGAAGGACGAGACGGGGCGTCGACATAACACACTCACAAATTGGCTAATTAGGTTGAATCGGGTCAAACCGTGATCAATACATCTCGGGGCCGGCCGCTCTGCCGGCTCTGCTCCTGTTCATGCGGTCGGGCCGCCTGCGGAAGCTCCTCACCGGTCAGCGCCGTACGCTGGCGCTGTTGACCCTGCTGGCCACCACTATCGGCTCCCACCTGCACATTGACCTGAACGAAGTGCTGGCCGACCAGCTCCTGGCGCAGGCGATCGCTGGTCTGTTGCAGCAGACGAGCCACATCGGCATTCGCGGCAGACAGCTGAACGTTCAAACGTCCCGATTCATGGCTGAGCAGGATTTCCATGCTGCCAAGCTCCGGCGGATCAAGGCGGATGGTGGCGCTCTGAATCTTCTGTTGGATCTGCAGATCGACGTTCTCGCGCAAGGCGTGCAGCATCTGCTCGCCCCACTTGGATTCTGGCGCTTGCAGTTTCAGCGCGCGGTCGACGGCTTGAGGCTGTGGCACCTGTCCGCGCTCAACCGTGGCCGTCAGCGGCTCGCCCGCTTCCGCCGGCTCGGCGGCACTCAGCAGCGGCTCCAGTGCCGGCTCGGCCAGAACGTCGGCGGCGAGCTGCGGCGTTGTCGCCGCTTGCGTCAAACCGGTATTCAGCTCCGCCGCCATACGCGGTAAAGGCGCGCCTATCGCACCTGCATCGACGGGTGCGCGTTGCCAGCCATGACCGGCCAGCGCGTCGAAGGGATCGGCCTGGGCCGTCGCCTGCTGCCCCGTCAGGGACTCGGGCAACCATGCAAGCAGCGCATCGGCCTGTTCCGCTATCGATGACGTCGGCAAGGCATCGGAGAGCGGCTCTTCGGTCACGCCACCCAGGCGTGCGGAGTCGCGCGCCTGAATCTCGGTCTGTTGCTGGTCGATCATGCCCAGCAACCACTGCTCGGGCGTGAGCTCGGGTAGTGCGTCGTCGCCCTGTTCGGCCTTCGTGCCCATGGTCAACGGTTCATTCAGTTCGGCTGCCGATAAAGCGGCCTGCGGCGAAGCCGGAAACGCCTTGCCTGAGAGCACGCCTCCCGGAAGCGCTGCATTCGGCAGTGAGCCGCTTTCGCCAGCGATCAGACTCATACGCGCGCCGAAGCCAATTCCCGGCACCGCCTGGGAACCTGTACCCGACTTACCTGCGGCAATGCCACGAGCAGCAACGGGAGTACCACCGGCGTCGGCTGGCGCAGCGGAAGGGTGGGCATTTGAGATCGGCTGGATCATCGCCTGTCTCCGGCTTGGAACATGTCAATTCGCTGATAGGCCGCACGCCCTTCGGCGTACTCCAGGTGATTCAGTAACAGCAGGCGCAGCCGTTCGCATTCGTCGGTGCAGGCTTGCAGACCTTCGCCGTGAAGCTGCTTGAGCTGGCTTTTGGCGGCGTGGGCCGGCTCGTCGAGCTCCTGACCGGCCAGTGCTTCGAGGCACTGACGGATGGCCTTATCGGCGACCGCCACGGCGCCCCAATCGCTGGCATGCAACGCCTGGCGCAACTGCTCGTGCAGCTCCGTCAGGCGTTCGCTGTCACTTACGAGCGGCACTGACACCCTCCCAGCCTTCACGCAGAATGCCGAGCAGGTTGATGACTTCATCCAGCCCTTCCAGCGACAGCGACACGCTGACATCGGAAAGACGATAGATGCAGTATTCGTAGAGTCGCGCCAGCCCCTGAACCACTTCGCCGCCACCCTCTTCGTCGAGCGCGCCGTTGAGGCCGTTGAGGATGTTCATGCACTTCTCCAGAGAAATGCCCTTCTGCTGATAACGCTTGTGCTCGATATGTCCGCGAGCGCGGGCCAACTCATCGAGTAGGCCATCCATCAGCACCAGCACCAGCTCATAAGGCGAAGCGGAGGCCGCACGGGCTTCGAGGTCTACCGAGCGGTAGCTGTCGTAACTGTCGTTTTGGAGGTAGGTGCTCATCCGAACAATCCGAAGGTCTGCTCCATGCTCTGCATGGTCTGCATCATGGAAGTGAATTGCTTGAGGTAGCGGCTGTAGTGGGTGTCGTACTGCTGCTGGAGGTTCTCGAACTGCTCGTCGATACGGCGCAGGCTCATGTCCAGCGTGTCCATACGGTTCTTCAGCATGCCGTTGGTGCTGCTGGTATAGCTGGCGACGGTCTTGTCGATGCTCTCGAGCAGGTTGTCCTTGCCGGTGAACAGCGCCTCGAAGCCTTCCGGATCGTTGGCGACGGCAGCTTCGAAGCGCTTGGCGTCGATGGTCAACTTGCCGTTGCGATCGGCGCTGATACCGAAATTGATCAGACTGGTGCCACCGAAATCGGTACGCAGCAGGCCATTGAGACGGCTTTCGATGGAACGGATGCTGGAATCGCCGGCCAGGACGCCGCGCGCCGCACTTTCGCTGCCGCTGGCGGTTAGCGAGTCGAAGCTGCCCATCAGCGTATTGAATGCATCGATGAAACTCTGAGCCTTGGCCTGGGTGCCTTCCTTGTCTTGCGCGATATCAAGGGTTAGCGGTGATTCACCGGTGGCATGCGCCTTGGTGAAGGTCATGCTGACGCCTTCAATGACGTTCTCGAAGGTATTGCTGGCATTGGTCAGCTTGATCCCCGAGGCATCCCGACCGAGATATACCTCGGCGTCCGCTGCGGTGGACAGACGAGTCGGGCTGGCAATTGCGGCTTCGACCGCCGAGTTGCCTGAGGCGCTCAGGCTGATGCTCTGTGCGGCTCCGGTTTCCTCAGTGGTCAGGACCAGATTGACCGCACCGTCGCTGCGTACCAGGGTGGCCCGAACGCCGCTGTTATCGACCGCGTCATTGATCGCGCTGGCGAGGCCGTCAAGGGTGGTGATGCCGGTCATATCGACATCGAACGAATCCACACCGCCCTGGCCGATGGTGAGCGTACCGCCGCCCGCCAAGCTGGCGTCAGTCAGGCCCTGCAATGCGATCTGATCCTTGCTGGCTAACTGCTTGACGAAAAAGTCGTAACTGCCAGCCTGCGCGGTGGTGCCAACCGTAGCGCTGGCATAACCGTCCTGGCTAAAGGTCGCTTTATTGGTCAGCATGCTCGAAGTGCTGCTATTGAGCTTGGTGATGGCCGACTTGAAGGTCGTCAACGAGCTGCGCAGCGAGCTCAGCGCATCACGCTGGGCCTTGTAGTTTGATTCGTTGCGGTTCAGCCGATCCAGCGAAGACTGAACTTCGTAGGTCGCCAACTGCGTCGACATCTGCTGTACGTAATCGGAATCTATAGCCATCACCATCCCCTCTTGATGTCTGTTGAGCAAATTGGGTGCCAAGTCGAAAAGGCCGCATTACGGGCGTTCGAGAGGCAGCCATGCAGAAAAAAGGCTTCCGCAACGCGACGTGACGAGGAAACGGGGAAACACCGCTTCCTCCTGTGGCGATGACGGAACGACGCTCTATAAAGGCGACTTGGACGCGCGGTTTATTTAGCGGGCCGAAGACCCATTTGCCATGGGACGCACCGCGCGAGGAATCGGCTCGGCACGATGGCCGGATTTGGCGGGAACGCTACGCAAGTCATTGACTAGCAGCGGACAGAAAGTCTGCGAAGCGGCTCAGTAAGCCTGCGGTGTATAGAGGCGGGCATCCTGATTGCCAGCGAGCAGTTGCTGCAGGATGTCGTGGTGCATGGCAAGAAGCTTGCCGTTGTGCTCATTAAACAGCTGGCACTGCACGGCGAGATCGCCGACCTGCTGCCAGTGTTGCTGCAACGACACGCCGCGCTCGCCCGAGCAGCTGGACAGCAGGCGGCGCATACCAGCCCCGGTTGGATCCAGACGGAAAGCTGCAAGCACCTTGCTGCGGCGCTGGGCGCGGGCGGCAATGGCTTCGACGCGAAGGGTGATCTGCAAATTGATGCGATCGATTTCGGGCACATCGCGTTCCAGCAGACGACCGTAGAGCTCCTGCATCAATTCGCGCAGGGCAAGGTAGTCGCCGCAGTCCTGCTGCAGATCGTCATCGACGACGGCGAGCAGTTTGTCCCGTTGGGTCACGCGTCGTTGCTGCGGTGATAGCTGAGCATGCTGCTCGCCAACTGACCGATGTCTGTGGATATCTCGCCGCGCTGCAGCGCCTGCTTGATCGCCGCAACGCGGTCCAGATCGATCTCGGGCATTGCGCGCAAGGCTTCATGCATCTGCTCGAGCGGCAGGCTCTCGGCCGGGCGGGCAGCGGACTGCGCGGCGGGGCGGACGCTGGCCGGACGAGCGGGAGCCGTCTCGGTGGGTGTCGCAATGGCGGGCTTGAAATGCCGGCTGATTTCCATGTTCTCTTTCCAACTCGGTGGTTACTGCCTAACAAGCGACCGCTCGGACGGAAACCTTAAATAATTTTTCGCACGGCTGACAGGCGGGTCCTTTGCTGCTCACCACAAACAACGACTGGCGTAGGATCGCCCCTCACCCCAACCCTCTCCCCGCAAGCGGGGAGAGGGTGCTGGCCGTGCGGGCTGATTATCGCCGCGGCGGCCTTCTCTCTCTCTCGCCCTTCCGGGGTGAGGGGGCGGAGCCGAGCCGACTCCCGACTTCAAACAACCACTAGGCAATCCGACCCCGCCACCAGCTCTGCGCCGCCAGGCCGTCCTGAATCTTCTGTTCCTGAGCCAGCAATAGCTGCTGCCACTGCTGGATCTTGGCATCGATCACATGCTCGACGACCTTCTCGCTGCGCATGGCCTGCATCAGCTCCTGCTGGATGCGCGCCAGCGCCTGTTCGGCTACAGCCAGTTCGCGGCGCTGCAGTTCGACCATCTTGTACAACGTGGCTTTGTAACGCTGCTGATTATCACGCTGCAACGGGGTGCTCATCGGCACACTGAAGCCACACAGACGGCTCAAACCGGTAATGTTGTTGCGATAGCGCTGACAAAGGTTCTGCTGGTACTGCACCTGTCCAAGCATCTGCTTGACCCGGTTGCTGCGCAGGCTGGCCAGGCGCGAGAGCGTCTCGATCTGCTGTTTCATGGCTTCCTGATGATGCTCTGCAGGAGAGTAAGGCTGGTTTCCAGCTCCGCCGCCTCGCCCACTTCCTGGCGCAGAAAACGCTCGATGGTCGGCGCGAGCTGCACGGAGCGGTCGGTTTTGATGTCCGCTCCGGGCGTATAGCCGCCCAGCGGGATCAGCTCCTTGATCTTCTCGTAAGTGCTGTAAAGCTCCTTGAGCTGGCGCGCCGCGCCCAGGTGCGGTGGCTGGCCGACCTGACTCATGCAGCGGCTGACCGAAGCGCAGACATCGATGGCCGGGTAGTGCCCGGCATCAGCCAGGCGCCGCGAAAGCACGATGTGCCCGTCGAGAATCGCCCGTGCGCAATCGACGATCGGGTCCTGCTGGTCGTCGCCCTCGGCCAGCACGGTGTAGAGCGCGCTGAGGCTGCCATTGTCGTTGGAGCCATTGCCGGCGCTTTCCACCAGTTCCGGCAGCATGCCGAATACCGACGGTGGATAGCCCTTAGTCGCCGGCGGCTCGCCCAGCGCCAAGGCGATTTCGCGCTGGGCCATGGCGTAGCGGGTCAGTGAATCGACCAACAACAACACATCGTTGCCCTGGTCACGAAAATAGGCGGCGATGCTGTGGCACAGCTCGGTAGCCTTGAGGCGCATCAGTGGCGACTCGTTGGCCGGCGCGACCACCACCACGGCTTTCTTCAGGCCTTCCTCGCCGAGCGAATGCAGCAGGAACTCCTGCACCTCACGACCGCGTTCACCGATCAGCCCGACCACCACCACATCGGCCTTGGTTTGCCGCGTGATCATCCCCAACAGCACGCTCTTGCCCACGCCGGAGCCGGCAAACAGGCCCACACGCTGACCCTTGCCCAAGGTCAGGGTAGCATTGATCGCGCGTACGCCGACATCCAGCGGTTCGCTGACCGGCTTGCGCTTGAGCGGATTGACCGACGGCAGCTCGGCAGGCAACGGGTCGCGCCCGCTGAGCTTGCCCAGCTCGTCCAGCGGCTCGCCAAGGCCGTTGACCACCCGGCCAAGCCAGGATTCATCAATGTGCAGCTTGGCGTCATCCGGCGCTGGAAACACTCGGGAACCCGAGGTCAGACCAACCGGTTTCTTGAACGGCATCAGGTAGGTGATGTCACGGTTGAAGCCCACCACCTGCGCTTCGAGCATGCTGCCGTCGCCCTGTTCGACGAAGCAGCGCTGGCCGGTCATGCGCTGGCAACCGAGGCTTTCCAACAGCATGCCGGAGACGCGCACCAGCCGGCCGCTGACCTTGGCCAACTGCACCGTGTCCAGCGAGCGCAGGGCCTCATCGAGTCGGAAGCTCTCGCGCAGGGACATTTCAGGCTTCTGCCTTGATGTGTTCGGCCAGCGTATCCATGCACGAATCCAGACGCTGCTGGCAGCCGATGTCGGCTTCGGATTCGGCAGTAATTACGCGGCACTCGCCGAGCGCCAGCTTTTCATCTGGCACCAGACGCCAGGCCGCCGCCCGCTCGGGCGCCAGTTCCTTGATCCGGGTGCACTCTTCGGGGTTGAGCAGGATGCGCACGTCCTCCTGATCGCCGGGCATGGCCGCCAAGGCTTCCTCGGCCAGGCTCAAGAGCTGAGTCGGATGGAGAGTCAGCTCGCAACGAATCACCTGCTTGGAGACCTTCTGCACCAGTTCCAGCAACTGCTCGCGACGCGCCTGCTCGAAATCGTGGCGAAAACGCTCGACGCTTTCGATCAGCTGATCCAGCGGCCGTGCCGCCTCGTCAAAAGCCTTCCGGCCCTGGGCACGGCCTTCCTCGCGACCGATGGCCTTGCCATCCTCGATACCGCGCTCGAAGCCTTCGCGGTGGCCAGCTTCGCGGCCCTGCTCCAGCCCCTGCTCGTAGCCTTTGTCGATACCTTCCTGAAAACCATCGGCGACGGCGCGTTGCAGCGCAGCCGGGTCCCCGGCAACACTGTCGGACATCTCAGCGGCGGTGCGCACGCGCGGCGGAAAACGGAACGGCCGCCAGGAGCGGCCTTCGCCCTTGATTATCTTGATGCTCATCGGCGCTTACTCGACCGTCTGTTCGCGGAACAGCTGTACCTGCAGATCGCCGTCGGCGGACATCTCGCGGACCACCGCCATGATGTCCTTGCGCACCTGCTCGACCCGCGACAGCGGCACCGGACCTTGGCGGCGGTTGATCGACTCCATCTGTTGCGCCTGACGCTTGGGCATCGCGGCCTGAATTGCCTTGACCAGCGCGGGCTCGGCGCCCTTGAGCGCAACCACCCACTCTTCCAGCGGGATCACCTCAAGCAGGGTTTGCAGTACATCCTGGTTCTGCCGCGAGAGGATGAAGAAGTCATACATCTCGTCCTCGATCTTGGTCACTAGGTCTTCGTTATGCGCGCGCAACAGCTCGAACATCTGGTCACGGTTGCCCTTGAAGCGGTTCATGATGTCTGCCGCCTGCTTGACGCCGCGCACCTGCGAGCCCTGGTTCGAGAGCACCTGCAGGCTGCGGTCGATCAGCTGCTCGAGCTCGGCGATGACGTCGCTGTTGACCTCGTTGAGGTTGGCGATGCGATAGAGCAGCTCGTCCTGCCGCTCGGCCGGCATGCATTCGAGCACATCGGTGGCCATGCCCGGCGGCAGGAACGCGAGGAACACCGCCTGCATCTGCGCGTGCTCCTTGGCGATCAACGCGGCGAACTGCTTGGGATCGAGCCATTCCATCTTGGCCATCTTGGCGCGGATTTCCTCGCCATAGATGGAGTCCAGCAGGCTGCGCGTGATGTCGCCGCCCAGCGCCTTGCCGAGCATGCCCGACAGATAGGTGCGCGAAGCGCCCTTGACGCTGCTCTGCTCTTTGTAATCGTCGAAAAAGCGGCTGATCACGTCGGAAACCATTGGTTGCTTGACGTTGGATAACCGCGCCATCGCCTGGCTGATGCTGATGATTTCTTCGCGAGAAAAGTTGCGCAGGATGCCGGCAGAAATGTCATCGCCCATGCTCAGCATGAGGATCGCCGCCTGGTCCAGCGAACTCACCGAGCGCAGCTGCACCGGGCGCGCCTTGATTTCCTTGCTTGAGCCGGATGCCGACTCAGCTGGCTGGGTTGAGGTCTCTTTCATTGCGGCCTATCCAGTGCTTGATGACTTCCGAAACGCGTTCCGGGTCGTTCTTGGCGAGCATCTGCAAGTGCTCGATCTGTAGTTCCAGACCCGAGCCCGGCGCCGGCAGGCGGATTTCCGAGAGCGGGTTGAGTTCACCGAAAATGTGCGCCCCATCGGTCGCCGTCGGGCGCGGGCTGGTCAAGGCGGCGCGGGTCTCGGCTTCGATAGCGCTTTGCACCGGGGCAGAGGCGAGCGCGCCTTCAAGCGTTTCTGTGACGGGTTCGTCATTGCGCTTTGTCAGGCTGCGTACCGCCGGGCGTACCACGATCAGCAACAGCAACAAGGCGATCAGGCCCGCTACGCCGAGCTTGACCAGCGAATGGATCTGGGTGTTCTCCCACCAAGGCACCTGTTCATTGACGACTTCCACCGCGGCGAAGGGCAGCACGCTCAAGGTCAGCAGATCACCGCGCTCCTGCTTGAAACCAACAGCGCTGCGCACCATGGCTTCAAGCTCGGCGCGCGCCTCGTCGGACCAGCCGCCCTCGGGCGCGGCATCGGCGTTGAGCACCACCGCCACGCTCTGCTGGCGCAGGGCGAAGCCGGCGTGTTTCACATGGACCACACTCTGGTCGTAGTCCAGCTGGCGCGTGGATTCCTCACGCAGGGAGGTCGCGCCCTTGGTTTCGCCTTCGGCCGGCGCTTCCTCGCCTTCCTGGGGCGGCGCCACGGGGCGATTCGCCAACGAGCCGGGAATGCCCAGTGCCAGTTGATCCAGTGCGCTTTCGTTGCTCAGCACCTCGCGACGCAGGCGCGGCGTATCGCCATAGGATTGGAACGTCTCTTCCTTCTGGCTGAAATCGATGTCCGCAGCGACGCTGATGCGGTAGTTGCCGTTGCCCAGCACCGGCGCCAGCACCTGCTCGATATTGGCTACGGCCTTCTGCTGGTAATCCTCCACCGCGCCCCAGTTCTGCGCCGGGCCACCGCCGACATTCAGCCCGCGCGAGAGCAGCGCGCCGTACTGATCGACCACGCCGACATCTTCGGGCTTGAGGTTGGGCACGCTGCCGGCGACCAGATTGACGATCGCGCCGACCTGATCAGCGCCCAGCTTGTAGCCGGGTTCCAGCTGCAGCATCACCGATGCCTTGGCCGGGGCACGCTTGCTGACCACGAAGGAACTGTTCTCCTCCTGTGCCAGGTGAACCCGGGCGTGCTGAACGCCCTTGAGCGACATCACCGTACGCGCCAGTTCGCCCTCCAGGCTGCGCTTGAGACGCACGTCCTGAACGAACTGGCTGGTGCCTAACGGCTCTTCCTTGTCGAATAGCTCGTAGCCGGCCGGCATCGCCACCTTCACGCCCTTGGCGGCGAGCATCATGCGCGCATGCGACAGCTGTTCCTCACGCACCAGAATCTGTCCGCTCTGCGGATGGATGCGGTATTGCACGGCCTCGCCATCGAGCACCTGCATCACCTCTGAGACTGGAAAGGCCTCGCCGGCGCCATGCAGCGGGCGGAACGAGCCATTGTCGCGCCACAGGTAGAACGCCACGGCCACGGCCAGCGCGGCGGCGATCACCGCCATGCCGGCGAGCGTTACCCGCGGGTCAAATTGAAGGCCGCCGGCAGGCAGCTTGCTCTTTAATTTCTCAAGCACGTCTTAGCTCTCACGCCCGATCACAGCGGCATTCTCATGACGTCGTCGAACGCCGTGGTCAGTTTGTTGCGCACCTGCAGCAACGCGGAAAACGACACGCTGGCCTTCTGGCTGTCGATCATCGCGCCGACCAGATCGTCGCTCTTGCCGCTATCCACCGCAGCCGCTGCCGCGCTGGCGTGATGCTGCTGAGCATCCACCGAACGCATCGCCGCCATGAATACGTTGCCCGCGTCCGGCGCCGTCTGGCTGGCTGGCTTGATGCCCGGGCCCTCGGCGACATTCGCAAGCTGCTGCATCCGGCCCAGCATGTCCTGCTGCACCTGCATGATTGAACTCATCGCTGGCTCTCCCTTGATACGTCGGAATTAGAAATTCAACTCGATGCCCTGCTCGCGCATGGCATTGAGGCGATAGCGCAGGGCCCGCGAGGTCATGCCGAGGCTGGCGGCGGCCTTGGACTTGTGCCCGTCGAACCTGCGAATGGTGTCGATCACGTGCTGGTACTCGGCCCACTTGCCACTGGCACGCAGGGCGGCCTTGCCCGTCTCGACGATGGGCTGCGGCGGGCGTTCGGCACGCATTTCCGCCTGCGGCTGCGCCGCCAGGCCCAGGTCCTGCGGCTGGATGAACAGACCGTTACGCAGCACCAGCGCGCGCTGCACGGTGTTTTCCAGCTCGCGGGCATTGCCCGGCCAGTCGTGCTGCAACAGGGCGCGGCAGGCGTCGCTGGTGAACAGCTCTTCGCCGGCTTCCTGCGGTGCGTACTTGGCAACGAAACGGCGGGCCAGCGGAAGCACGTCTTCCTTACGCTCGCGCAGAGGGCTGATATGCAGCGGCAACACGTCGAGACGGAACATCAGGTCCGAGCGAAAGCGCCCTTCGGCGACCTCCAGCTGCAGGTCCCTGTTGGTCGCGGCAATGATTCGGACGTTGAGCTCGATTTCCTTGCGGCCGCCCAGGCGCTCGACACGCTGCTCTTGCAGCACACGCAGCAGCTTGGCTTGCAGGCCCAGCGGCAGCTCGCCGATCTCGTCGAGCAGCAAGGTGCCGCCATTGGCCAGCTCGAACTTACCGGGCTGGGCTGTCACCGCGCCCGTGAAGGCGCCTTTTTCATGTCCGAACAGGATGGATTCGAGCATCTGTTCGGGAATGGCTGCGCAGTTCACTGCAATGAAGGGAGCATCGGCGTTGGCGGAGAAACGATGGATGTAACGCGCCATCAGCTCCTTACCAGTGCCGGTTTCGCCGGTGATCAGAATTGGTGCGCGGGTCAGCGATACGCGTTGGGCCATGGCCAACAAGCGACGGCCAGCCTGAGAGCAGGTTACGAAGCTCTCTTGCGCTGCATCGGCGTATTCCTGACGGCGCAACAGGGCGCTGAGCTGGCTGTCGCTGAACGGCGACAGCAGGTAATCCACACACCCCAGCTCAAGCAATGTCGCGGCCTTCTCCTGATCCGCGTACTGCACAACCGGAATGACACTGATATTACGGCCGCGCCGCATCAGTGATTCAACCTGCGTATATAAAGTTTGCTCTTCCACACCGCCGATAAATACAAAAACCAGGGCGGTTTCTTTCAGCGCCGCATTGTCCAGATCATTCAGGCTTGCATAGGAAAAGACCGCGCAACCTTCCTTGCGCAACCCGGCATTAAGGAAGTCACTACCCGTCTCGGCGGCATTATCGAAAATGATGACTTTCTTGCGCGCTGATGCCGGCGCCGGAGCAAATAGCTCTTCGCATGAGTAGCTCATTGCATGACTAACACTTTTCAATGTGACCACCTTGGCGCTGACGCGCCTGTCGACTCGCTCGAGCACAACGCCGGATTTCGCCGAAGAAAAAATATTTAACTTTTCCGGAACTTCCGTCGCCCTGCCTGTCCAACTCAACCAGAACGAACGACCAACAATAGCTAACTGCCCCGAAACAATGCGCGCACGTTAACAAGCCCTCCAGGAGCCGCCCAATCAGTTCCGCTAAAATTAAATCAGAAGCTCGCAAGTGATCTCAAAAAAGGTCATTTGATACTTATTGATTTAATCCTTCCTCGCGCCTATGCCTAGACTGGCGGCACGCTAGAGCCGTGCCTGAATCTCGGGCGCCGCAAAATCCGCCCTGGCCAAATAATCTTCTGCTTATACCCCGTGTTGCCGGCTCGCCGGCCGCGCAAGAACCAGGACATACAGTTCACAACATGTCTGGCAATTCCAAAGTCCATCATGGCGTGCCCGCCCAAAGCCTGACTGTATTGAAACCGCAGAAGCTTGGCCGGCATCATCACAAGATTCCTCAGTTCATAAAAGAAACCACCAACAAGAATCCGCGCTTGATTGGTGACTACTTCCTGCGTAATTACCGTATTAGCCTGGAACTGAGCAAAGTCGATGTGCAGGAGCCCAATAAAAGGCCGCCAGACTGCATCTATCGATCCCCGATGGGGAAAGTTGGTTTTTCCATTGATCGCGCCCTGCTTACCGAGGCGCTAGAGTGTTATTACGGCGGAACTATCGTACCTAGCCAGGACACACCACCGATCAGCACATCCGAACAACGGATGCGTAATCGCTTGGGCCTTGACCTGACTTATATATTTGCGCGCTCGATATTGTCCGGTGAAACCTTTGGCGAACTCGAGCGGTATGAAAATGACTACGAAGAAACCAGCTGGGAGTACGTGGCGGAGTTCGAGTACATCAGCCATCTGACCAACAGCCGCTCGTCGATTTTCATTCATCTGGATACTGATCTGGTCGATGAACTGACCAGTCGCCTGGCCGGCCCGCTGCCCAATCGGCAGAGCGGCAACCCGGTCGATCACATCAAGCATCTTCCGGTACGCCTGGACTGCGTGGTCGCCTCGGCGCAAATGCCGTTGTCGCAGGTGCTCGGCCTGCAGCTCAACGACATCCTCATGGTGCGTCCGCTGGATCGCTATGAGGTGCGCATCAATCAGCAGAAGCTTTTCCGGGGGACTGTCTTTGAAGAAGACGGCGCCTTGTTCCTCACTTCACTTGAAAGCGTGAAATCCCAATGACCGGTCAACTGTCCGACAACGAATTCGAGAACCTCATCAACGAGGGCGACCTGAGCCTCGACGCGGCCGAAGAGTCAGCCGTCGCCCCCACCCCGCAGCCGCAGGTACCGCGCCAGGACCTGAGTTTCTTCGGCAAGATCCCGGTCAATGTCACCTTGGAAGTGGCCTCGGCGGAAATCTCGCTGAAAGAACTGATGGAGTGCGACACCAGCAGCGTCATCGTGCTCGACAAAGTGGCCGGCGAGCCGCTGGACGTGAAGGTCAACGGAACCCTGTTCGCCAAGGCTGAAGTGGTGGTAATGAACGGCAGCTACGGCCTGCGCATCGTCGAACTGTCGGGCACCAGCCTGGATGCACTGACCCAATGAAACTGCGTCGCGGGCTGGTGCTGCTGTGCCTGGTGCTGGTCAGCCTGTTCCCGCTGGTGGCTCAGGCTGCCGGCGGTGAGATCACGTTGTTCAACCTGAACGATACCGAGAACGGTCAGGAATTCTCGGTCAAGATTCAGATTCTGATCCTCATGACCTTGCTCGGCTTCCTGCCGGCGATGCTGATGATGATGACCTGCTTCACCCGCTTCATCATTGTATTGGCGATCCTGCGCCAGGCCATCGGCCTGCAGCAGAGCCCGCCGAATCAGGTGCTGGTCGGTATCGCATTGATCGTCACGCTGCTGGTGATGCGTCCGGTCTGGCAGGAGATTCACAACACGGCCTTCGAGCCGTTCCAGAATGACGAGATCAGTCTGGAGCAGGCGCTGGACCTGTCCAAAGACAGCCTTTCAGGGTTCATGTTGGCGCAGACCAACAAGACCTCACTGGAGACCATGGTGTCCTTGGCGGGCGAGCAGATCCCGGAAAACCTTGATGATCTGGACTTTTCGCTGCTGCTGCCAGCCTTCGTGCTCAGCGAGCTGAAGACCGCTTTCCAACTGGGCTTCATGATTTTCGTGCCGTTTCTGGTGATCGATCTGGTCGTGGCCAGCGTGCTGATGGCGATGGGCATGATGATGCTGTCGCCGATGATGATCTCGCTGCCGTTCAAGCTGATGATCTTTGTGTTGGTGGATGGCTGGGCGCTGTTGATGGGTACGCTGACGACCAGCGTGCAGCCGTTTTAGATGGCGGTGATGAATGCTGCTCGTGCGCGCTTGAACCCACTCATCGGCCGATTTGGTAGGGGCGTAGGGGGACGCCTAGTCCTTGCTCGCGGAGCTTTCGGGATTTGGGTTCGGTGCATCAGGCTCATTATCGAACTGGGCCGAAGCATTGGTTTCGCCCTGCTGGGCGTGTCCCTTTTGGCAGTTGCCCCAAAAGGAACCAAAAGGTCTTGCCCCTGCATCCGGGTCTCGCTTCGCTCGACTTCCCTCATTCCATCCGCGCTCCGGGGGCCGGCGTACAAGGGCCATCCCTGGCCCTTTACGCCTCTCGCGGCATCCATGCCGCTCGCTTCCCTCCCCGCGGATTCCATTCGGCCTCCTGAAAGGGGCGTCCGGCGGCGTCTGCTGGATCGTGCGCAGGAAAATCGGAAAAGCATCTCGACCCAACGTTGCGGCGTTTACGCCCAGAACAAAGACGAAAATTCTGTAGGGCGGAAAACTGCGAAGCATTTTCCGCCGACATCGACGCAGGAACTGACGTCGAACTCCGGCTGCGAAAATCGGCGGGTAAGCTCCGCATTACCCACCCTACGCGCCCCTGTAGCCCGTATATCCGCTTCGTTGCACGGCCCATCAGACGCCACCGTATCGCCCCTTTCAGGAGGCCGAGCGCAGGTGGCGCGGAAGGGGTTGAGCGGCATGGATGCCGCGAGAGCCGCGATGAGCCATGGATGGCCCTTCGCGGCGGGCCCCTGGAGCGTCACCGGAGCGAGGGAACCTCGGCGCAGCCGGGGCCGGATGCAGGGGCAAGCGTTTTTGCTTACTTTTTTCGCGTTTGAAAAAAGTGAGTCCCCCAGTAGGGCGAAACCAATGTGTCGGGCAACTCCGCTAATAAGCCGTGCCCCAAGCATAAAAGCTTCGCGAGCCAAGAACTCGGCGTCCCCCTCGCTCCTACATAGCAGTGCTGTGAGCCGAATCGCACGAAACGCCTTCACCTTCCAGGTGCTCCCATGCTGACCCCCGACACCGCCGTCAATATCATTTCCAACGCAGTCCACATCATCGTGCTGGTGGTCTGCGTGCTGGTGGTGCCGAGCCTGCTCGGCGGTCTGCTGATCAGCATTTTCCAGGCCGCCACTCAGATCAACGAACAGATGCTGAGCTTCCTCCCGCGCCTGCTGATCACCCTGGGCATGTTGGTATTCGCCGGACACTGGATTCTGAGCACGCTGAGCGACCTGTTCATCGAAACCTTCACCCAAGCCGGGCGGCTGGTCGGTTAGCCATGGGCAACGAACCCATCATGCAGGCCGGTCAGTACCTGCAATCGTTGCTGGGTTACTGGTGGCCGTTCTGCCGGATCATGGCCGTGTTCAGCCTGGCGCCGATGTTCAGCCACAAATCGCTAAGCGTGCGCGTCCGCGTGCTGCTCGCCATCGCCCTGACGGTGGTGCTGACGGCCGCGCTCCCAGCCGCGCCGGCGCTCGACCCGCTGTCGCTCAAGGGCATTCTCACCGCGTTCGAGCAGATAGCCATGGGCCTGCTGCTGGGCCTGGCGCTGATGCTGGTGTTCACCGTGTTCACCCTGATCGGCGATATCGTCTCGACCCAGCTGGGGCTGTCCATGGCAGTGTTCAACGACCCTATGAACGGCGTGTCGTCGGCGTCGATCATCTATCAGCTGTACTTCATCCTGCTGGCGCTGCTGTTCTTCGCCATCGACGGGCATCTGGTAACCGTCACCATCATCTACCAAAGCTTCGTCTACTGGCCGATCGGCAGCGGCATCCATTTCGACGGGCTGCAAACCATCGCCTGGTCAATGAGCTGGGTGATTTCGGCAGCCTTGCTCATTGCCCTGCCGATCGTTTTCTGCATGACGATCGTGCAGTTCTGCTTCGGCCTGCTCAACCGCATTTCTCCAGCAATGAACCTGTTTTCCCTGGGTTTCCCCATGGCCATCATCGCCGGGCTGGTATTGATCTACCTGACCCTGCCGAACCTGTCGGAAGCCTATCTGCACCTGACGCGTGAGCTGCTGGATAACATCGGCGAGATCCTGCGGAGCGGCCGCGATGTCTGAGCAGAACAGCAGCCAGGACAAAACCGAAGAGGCCTCCGAGCAGAAACTCAAGAAGAGTCGCGACGACGGCCAGGTCACCCGCTCCAAGGACGTCGCCACCACGGTCTCGCTGCTGGTGACGCTGTTGGTACTCAAATTCAGCATCGGCTTCTTTTTCGATGGCATGCAGCAGGCGTTCAGCTACTCATACATCAACTTCCACGAAAGCGAGATGAGCCTCGACGATCTGCAGCTGATTCTTACCCACAACCTGCTGCTGTTCGTCAGCGTGCTGTTGCCGCTGCTGATCACACCGATTCTGGTCATCGCCTTTGGTCTGGTGCCGGGTGGCTGGGTATTCGCCTCGAAGAACTTCGCGCCCAAGTTCAGCAAGCTCAACCCGATCACGGGCCTGGGGCGGATGGTCGGCGCGCAGAACTGGACCGAGCTGCTCAAGTCGCTGCTGAAGATCACAACGCTGCTGGGCGTCGCCATCGGCCAGCTGTATTACGCAGCGCCGCAGCTGATCGCCCTGCAGCGAACCGATATCGCCAACGCCATCGGCGGTGCCTTTTCGCTGACGTTCAACCTGGCCATCTCGCTGCTGTTGGTATTCGTGCTGTTCTCACTGATCGACATCCCGCTGCAGCGCTTCTTCTTTCTGAAAAAAATGCGCATGACCAAGCAGGAGCGCAAGGAAGAGCACAAGAATCAGGAAGGCCGCCCCGAAGTGAAGGCGCGTATCAAGCAGCTGCAACGCCAGCTGGCCCAGCGCCAGATCAGCCGGGTGATAAAGGATGCCGACGTGGTGATCGTCAACCCGACGCATTACGCGGTGGCCTTGAAGTACGACCCGAAGAAGGCCGAGACGCCCTTCGTTATTGCCCGTGGCGTCGATGAAACCGCGCTGTACATCCGCAAGCTGGCCCAGGCCAACGGGCTGGAGGTGGTCGAACTACCGCCGCTGGCGCGGGCGATCTACTTCAGCACCCAGGTCAACCAGCAGATCCCGGCACCGCTCTATACCGCGGTCGCCCATGTGCTGACCTACATCCTCCAGCTCAAGGCCTGGAAGCAGGGTCGGCGGGCCAAGCCCAAGCTGGCAAGCGACATCCATATTCCCGAAGAACTGTTCAACCGAGCCCGATCATGAGCCTGATTCAGAAACTGACGCCGACCATCAGCAGCGGTCGGATTGGAATCCCGCTGATCATCCTGTCGATCCTGGCGATGATCATCCTGCCGCTGCCTCCGCAGCTCCTGGACGTGCTGTTCACCTTCAACATCGCCATGTCGATTCTGGTGTTGCTGGTCAGTGTGTCGTCGAAAAGCCCGCTGGACTTCTCGCTGTTCCCGACAGTGATTCTGATCACCACGCTCATGCGCCTGTGCCTTAACGTCGCATCGACCCGGGTGGTGCTGCTCGAAGGTCACACCGGCACCGGCGCGGCGGGCAAGGTGATCGAAGCCTTCGGCGAGGTGGTGATCGGCGGCAACTTCATCGTCGGCCTGGTGGTGTTCATCATTCTGATGATCATCAACTTTATCGTCATCACCAAGGGCGGCGAGCGGATATCGGAAGTCACCGCGCGCTTCACTCTGGACGCCCTGCCGGGCAAGCAGATGGCTATCGACGCCGATCTCAACGCCGGCCTGGTGACCAACGAGGAAGCCAAGGCGCGGCGCCAGGAAGTAGCCAAGGAAGCCGACTTCTACGGTGCGATGGACGGTGCTTCGAAGTTCGTTCGCGGGGACGCCATCGCCGGCATCCTGATCCTGCTGATCAACCTCTTCGGCGGTTTCGCCATCGGTGTCTTCGTTCACGATCTGGCGGCGGGCGAGGCCTTCAAGCAGTACGCCCTGCTGACCATCGGTGACGGTCTGGTGGCGCAGATCCCGGCGCTGCTGCTGGCTACGGCGGCAGCGATCATCGTCACCCGGATCAATGAATCCAGCGACATCACTAGCCAAGTACAGCGCCAGTTGCTGGCCAATCCAGCGTCGCTGTACACCGTGGCCGGCATCCTGTTCGTCATCGGCCTGGTGCCGGGCATGCCACACCTGGCCTTCATCGGCTTCGCCGCGCTGATCGCATTCATCGGCTGGCGTGTCTCGCTGCAAGAGCCGCCAGCTGCCGGCGCCGATCTCAAGGAAATCCAGGCCATCGGCCAGGCGATGGACAAGGAAAAGGCGCAGAGCCTGGCCTGGGAAGACATTCCGCTGGTCGAGCGGCTGTCGATTTCCTTGGGCTACAAGCTGGTAGGGCTGGTCAACGAAGCCTCCGGTGCGCCCTTGCCGGCACGGGTGCGCGGCGTTCGCCAGACGCTGTCCGAGCACCTGGGCTTTCTGCTGCCGGAAGTGCAGATTCGCGACAGTCTGCGGCTCAAGGCTTCGCAATACGACATCTACATTAACGGCGAGAAGATCGATGGCGCCGAGCTGCACGCTGACCGTCTGATGGCGATTCCTTCACCGGAACTCTACGGCGAGATCGACGGCATCCTCGGCATCGACCCGGCGTACCGCATGCAGGTGGTGTGGATTCAGCCGTCCGACAAGTCGCGCGCGTTGAACCTGGGTTATCAGGTAATCGACTGCGCCAGCGTGGTCGCCACGCATCTGAACAAGGTGGTGCGTGAGCATCTGCCGGACCTGTTCAAGCACGACGATGTCGAGCACCTGATGCAGCGTCTGACCGTGCAAGCGCCCAAGCTCGCCGAAAGCCTCAAGGCCGCGCTGACCTATACCCAGCAAATGCGCGTCTACCGCCAGCTGCTGCTGGAAGAAGTGTCACTGCGTGACATCGAAACCATCGCCAGCACCTTGCTTGAATGCAGCGAAACCACCAAGGACCCGGTGCTGCTGGCAGCCGACGTGCGTTACGCGTTGCGCCGCAGCATCGTCTCGATGATCGCTGGAGATCGCCGCGAACTGGCCGTGTTCGTGCTGGAAAACGCGCTGGAAAACACCCTGCTCAACGCGCTGGCCATCGCCCAGCAGGCCGGTCAGGTGAGCCTGGACAACATTCCGGTGGAGCCGAGCCTGCTCAACCAGCTGCAGAACAGCATGCCGGTGGTGAAGGAAAAGCTGCGCAAGGATGGCCATCCGCCGATCCTCACCGTGATGCCGCAGTTGCGCCCGCTGCTGTCACGCTACGCGCGGGTGTTCAGCCCAGGCCTGCATGTGCTGTCGCAAAACGAGATTCCGGACCGGGTGGGCGTGAACATTCTCGGCACGTTAGGCTAGCAACTAACAGGTCTAGGACTATGCCTTGCGGCATCCGTCTGGTGGCGGCACCCAGTCGCCCCGTAAGCGTTGCCGCACTGCTGCGAATATGCCTCGCCTAACCGGCTCCGCCGCAGGTTGCCAGCGCAGATCAACGCCGCCTGGGCAGCAGTTGCGCAACCATTTCGACGAAAGCTGGGCAAGGGCGATCGAGAGCAAAGCCCATCTCGAATGAATCACGCCGTGAATCCTTGCGCACCCATTGGCAGATCACAACAACATCGACCTCGCGCAGCCGCTCGCCGTGATCCGGCACGTGTAGGCACATCTCATAGCAGCCACCAATGACCAGGGGTTGCCTGGCCACTAAACGCAGACCGCCGATGGAAAGGTCGCCGATGTAGCCCATGGGATCGCCGCTGAGACGATTGGTCACCTGAATACGGCTCAGATGACGGAAGGTAAGGCGGCTGTGTTGGCGCATGGCGAAACTCTGCAGTCCTTTGTTCGGCAACAGCCGGTGTCACCGCGGCCGCGGCGACGGGCGTGGTGTAAAAGGCAGCAGGCGACCAGATCGCAGGGAAAATTAAGCGCTGGGGATAATATTTTTCCCCTGGCAGTTCAGGCCCGCACCTACTCCACGCAAGCAGCTAGCGCTCCGGCTTCTGCGGTTTACGATTTTGCAATGCGTCGTCTTCGCTGACTTCGTCGGCCATGTTCGGCGGCACGTTGTAAGCGCCGCCGGGTACGTCACTGCGGTCGCCGCCGGCAGCTTCGCCATTGGTTTTGCCACCGGCCCGGTCGATGCGCTGGTCGTCGCGGTCGGTGATGGCGTCGAGATTTTCCTTGCCGCGTTCGGATGGGTTCATGAGGGACCTCCTCTGGTTTCGCTGGAAGACATCTGTGTACCTAATAGGTAGGAAGACGACGCCTCTCGGAAGTTGCATGAAGACTCACCTTGCGGGATGACCGGCCACTCGACGGGTGCGCTGAACTTATACGGGTGGGTAAAGGCCAAAACAGCATCGGGGACTTCCTCCTTAGCCGCTGTGTGAGCTTATGCAACTGACTCGAAGCCTACCCATGGATGCTGCTCCCGTTGCGCCCGAGATCGCAGCGCCGTCCCGAGCGCTCTATTTCGCGCTGTTCGATGCGCCGGCCAGCGAGAGCGTGCGTGCTGACGCCGCGCAGTATCTCAACGCTCAGTTGGAGACCGCGGCGGCACTGCCCTGCGATCTACCGCCAGACCCGTCAGGGCTCGGCGAATGGCTCGAAGCGCATACCGCCAGCGTCGGCGGCCAATATCAAAGCTATCTCGATGCACGCCGCGCCGGTGCGCCGCGCCGCTATTTCTCCAGCAAGGCCCACGCGCTGCATTTTCTGCAAGGCGTAGCGCCGACCAAACTGGTCGACGGCGCCTGGCTCTATGGCCTGTTGCAGCGCTGGGACGACGCGCGCTTCACGGCATTGATCCAAACCTATCTCGAAGAACTCGGCGAGGGTCAACCGGAAAAGAATCACGTGGTGCTTTATCGCAAGCTGCTCGCCAGCCAGGGTTGCGACGACTGGCAGAATCTGGATGACGAGAACTTCATCCAGGGCGCGATCCAGTTGGCGTTGGCCGAACACGCCGAGCATTTCCTGCCCGAAGTGATCGGCTTCAATCTCGGTTACGAACAGTTGCCCCTGCATCTGCTGATCAGCTCGTACGAGCTCACCGAGCTGGGCATCGATCCCTACTATTTCACGCTGCATGTCACCGTCGACAACGCCGACAACGGCCATGCGAAGAAGGCCATACAGGGCCTGCTAGCGGCCTGGCCGCAGATCGGGGACAGCGAGAAGTTCTATCGTCGGGTCATTAACGGCTATCGCCTCAACGAGCTTGGCGCCAGCACGCTGTCGGTGATTGGAGGCTTCAACGCCGAGCAGGAAGTGCTGCGCGTGCTGGAAAAAAAAGCCGGTGTCGGGCAGTTCGTGCATTCGGACTACTGCCGCTTCGATGGTCGCACGGTGAATCAATGGCTGGCCGAGCCGGAACAGATTCCGCAGTTTCTCGATACCCTGCAGCGCCGCGGCTGGATCAAGCGCCACGAAGACCCGCAGCACAGCCGCTTCTGGCAGCTGATGGCGGGCGAACAAGGGCCGATGTTCGGCGTATTCAGCGCCCACGAGCAGCAGCTGATCCACGACTGGATTGCTGGCGACTGGCTGGCCGAGCAACCATCGACCCGCGGCAAGCCGCACCCCGCGTTGGCGCAGCGCCAGAGCCAATTCAGCGGTCGCCGACAGGTGGCTAACGAACGTCCGGCCAAGCCGGCATTGGTGCAGAACCGAAGCCAGATGGTCAGTGACTTCGATCAGGAAACGCAATTGCTAGAACAGCAATTGGCACAACTGCCGAATCGTGACGCTCGCATGCGTCACCTGTTGCCTTTGCTGTCTCCGACGCGCCACCACAGCGCCGCCGGCCTTTTGGCCACCAGGATCTTCACTGGACTCTTCAACTGAAACCGTTCAACTGAGGCGAATTCGCCAGGGAACCCCATGACGCTGGAAAATGCCCAGGACCGTGCGCTGCTGCACTTGGCTCAGGCGCTGCGCGAGCGCGGCTATCACTTCATCACCCCCACTCCGCTGACCCACGAGCGGGTCAATCAACGGATCGAAAACGCACTGGCCAAAGACCTGAGCGGCGTCTTCGGCTGGAGCCGGCCGTTCCAGCATGAGCTGTTGCCACCGGCGCTATTCAGTCTGATGGATCAGGCTGGCGTGCTGGCACCCAGCGATTCGCGATGGCGCAGCCGGGTACGGCTGTCGAGTCTGGATGGTCAGTTGTTCGTACATTCGGCTTACCCCACCGATGCGCCGGACGCGGTGTTCTTCGGTCCGGATACCTACCGTTTCGCCAACGCCATTCAGGCGCACCTGAATAATCATCAGGGCAATATCTCTCGTGCCGTGGATATTGGCTGCGGTTCCGGGGCCGGCGCCGTGCTCACGGCACTGGCTCGACCACAGGCTGAAGTGCTGGCGGTGGATATCAATCCATCCGCGCTGCGCCTGACCCGCATCAACGCGGCGCTGGCCGGTGCTGACAACCTGCGAGCCCAGCACAGCGACTTGCTCAAGGATGTCGATGGCGAATTCGATCTGATCCTGGCTAACCCGCCCTATCTGATCGACCCCAGCGAGCGCGCCTACCGCCACGGAGGCGGGCCGCTAGGGGCCGGGCTGTCGCTGGCGATCTTCGACAGTGCGCTGGAGCGCCTCGCCCCGTGCGGCACGCTGCTGCTCTATACAGGCGTGGCGATGGTCGACAATCGGGACCCCTTCCTGAAGGAAGTCAGCCAGCGCCTCGAAGGTCGTGGCCTGCAATGGCGCTACCGCGAAGTCGACCCGGACGTGTTCGGCGAAGAATTACTCGATGGCGCCTACACCGAATGCGACCGGATCGCCGCGGTGGTGCTGGAAGTGACCCGGCCGGCAAGGTGATCGACGCGACGCGTCAGTGGGAATTGTTGAGTTGCATCCATCCTATGAGTCGGCCGGCGCTCCGGGCAGCGCTCGGCTCAGACTGGCAGCAGCACTAGGCACACCGACAGCGTGATCAGCGAGCCCAGGGTCGAGTACAGCACCACCCGCGAAACCCGTGACGCCTCGCGACCATAGAATTCAGCGAGCATGTACGGGCCGGTACCGGTGGGTAGCGCACTCAGCAGCAACGCCGAATAGGCCCACAGCGCCGGCAGCTCGAACACCTCGAAAGCCAGATACCAAGTAATCAGCGGCTGCACCACCAGCTTCAACATCACCAGCGGCCAAACGCCGGTTGCCGTGCCGCCAGGCTGCGGCTGGGCCAGAAACAGTCCCAGCGACACCAATGCGCAGGGCGCCGCCGCCGCGCCCAGCAACTCGAGCAAGGTCGCCAGCGGCACCGGCAACACCAGCCCGCTCGCGGCCCAGACGCCACCCAGCAAAGGCGCCACCACCAGCGGGTTGCGCAGCAGCGCGCCGCTGACCTTACCCAGCGTACGAGTGAAGCCCTGTCCGGCGTGCAACCCGGTTTCCACGCAAGCCAAGGCGATGGCGAACAGCACACAGACAACGATGATCGACGCCACCATGGCCGGCTGCAGCGCTTCGTCACCGAGCACCAGCATGCACAGCGGAATCCCGACGTAGCCGGTATTGGCGTAGGACGCGCCCAGCGCATCGAGGCTGGCATCGACCAGCGGCTGCTTCTGCAACAGCCGATAAATCAGGGTGAAAGCGAATACGCCGAGGCAGCCCACCGTGAAGGCGACGATGAAGCCCGGCTGCCAAAGCTGTTCCCAGGTCGAGGTGGCGATCACGCTGAACAGCAGCGCGGGCAGCCCCAGCCAGACGACAAAGCGATTCAGTTCGGACGCTCCGTTCGGGCCCATGCGCCCCGTGCGGCGGCACAGAAAGCCAAGGAAAATCAGGGCAAAAACCGGCAGGACGACATTGACAACGGCAGACATGGTTTCTCAACGGCAGGCTTGCCGACAGCAGGCTGGCGGCGCGGGAACGGCGGTGCGGCCGGAATGAATGGCGGCAAACCTTAGCAGAAATGCTTCTTCGCGAGTTATCGGAGCGCTGTTCCTGCTGACGTTTCATTTGCCAGCAGGCTTTCAGCGATGCCAGCGCCAGAATCACATGACGAAGCGGTGTACCGGCACCGCCTCGCCCTTGAAGGGTTGCGGAAAACATGTTCTAGCCATGGATCATGGACACTCCTTGCGGCGGACATTTCCACCTTGAGCCCGCGCCCACTCAGTCCGGAACAGAGCATCGGCTGTTCGCGCCTTTAAATAGGCTGAGCCACCCCAACCGTGGCCTGCCTTCTTGGCCGCGCCGCAACGGCCATGATGATGGCCGCCATGACATACAGCGAGACGATGAAGAACAGGCTGTACCGGTTCTGCCCCGTGGAAGTGAGGATCCAGGTGCTGATGGATGGGGTCACCGCTGGCCCCAGATTTCCCAACGAGCTGATGAGCGCGATCCCGCCTGCCGCCGTTTCCTTCGATAGATATTCGCTGACGAAGGCGAAGAACAGTGGTGTGAGGGATGCGATGCCGATCGATGCGATGCAATAGAAGATCATCGACCACACAAGGTCGTCGTTGGCGAATCCCATGGCCACGAAGTTGACCGCGATCAGGCCCACGCAGAACACATAGTGCCCGCGCCGATCGTTCATGCGGTCGGAGCTCAGCCCGATGAGCACCATGCCGACGGCGCCGACGATGTTGGGCAGGGCTTTGAGCAGGCCGATATGGAACACATCCTTTACGCCCCAGCTCGCAATCATCGTGGGTGCCCAGAACAGCAGCGCATAGACCGCGCCGCTCATGAGGAAGTAGACCGCAGAGAGGATGTAAATCTTGGGATCGCTGAGAAGAGTGCGCAGGGCACTATGGCCGCTTGGAGTCGATGCGACGCGATCCCTTGCCAAGCGTTCGGTCAATATCCTCTTTTCCTGGTCCGTCAGCCACGATGCCGTGGCCGGGCCGTCGCTCAGCAGGAGGTAGGCAAGCACGCCGATCAGGATGCAGGGTGCGCCGTTGGCGATGAACATCCACTGCCAGCCGTGATAGCCCATGAGGCCCTGGCCAAACTTCATCAGCGCTCCATTGAGCGGCCCGATGAGGATCCCGGCAATGGCGGTCGCCGTCATGAAGGTGGCGATGACTCTCCCCCGCCGCGCAGGCGGATACCAGAACGTGAAGTAGAGGATCGCGCCAGGGAAGAAGCCGGCCTCGAACGCCCCCAGTAGGAAGCGCAGCACGTAGAACTGCCAGGGTGCCGTGACCCAGGCCATGGCCGTGGCGCAGGCGCCCCAGCACAGCATGATGCGCAGGATCGTCTTGCGCGCGCCGATCTTCTCCAGCACCAGGTTGCTGGGTACTTCGAAGAGGAAATAGCCGACGAAGAACAGGCCGGCGCCAAGGGCGAAGATATGATCACTGAAGTACAGGTCATTCTTCATCTGGAGCTGTGCGAATCCAACATTGATGCGATCGATGTAGGCGAAGCAGTAGGCGACCAGCAATAGCGGCAGGATATGCCAATTGATCTTTGAGAAGATTGCCTTTTCGGCATCGCTCTCGACGATCGCCTCACCCTTCGGCAGTGGAATCGCTGTCATTGATTATTCCTCTGGATTGCAACCGACCTTAGTTAGTTTTGTTCTTCGGATCGAGCTCACATGGCTAGCCAGGCTGCGTTCGGATATACCTTGCCGGTCCCGGTTTGCCCACTGCCTTTATTCCGGCACGTCACGCGCTAATGGCCTCCCTTAGTCGCTGAAGAACAAGCGCCTGCTGTCTGGGTCTTCCTCTAGGCCCGAGAAGTATTCCATCGTCGCGGATGCGTGCGCGCTTCGGTGTGTTGCCTGTCGGCAGGACGCCTCGGTCGGCCCAGTGCCAGCGCGCGTAGCGGGCCCCCTAATGCATGACCTCTAAGGGCGTCCCGGTTGATCACAACACCTGGTACCATCAGCTGAATGAACACGTCACTTCGCCCAGTCCCGTCACCTGAAAACACAGCCGGTCGCCACGGGCGATTTCGGCGATCGGCGCCAACGCCCCGGTCAGCAGCACATCACCAGCCCTCAGCGGCCTGCCGAGCGCGGTCAGTTTGCGCGCCAGCCACAGCGCCGTGCTCAAGCAGCCATGCAGCGAGAGGGCGATATCGGTCTGCACCGGCTCTCCATTCTTGTACAGGTCGGCGAGCAGTGTCTGCCCTTGCAGTTGCGCCAATGGAACCGTCTGGTTGCCTAGCACATAGAGTCCCGAAGACAGGTTGTCGGCAACCGCGTCGAGCATAGTCAGTTGCCAGCCATCGATGGCCGAGTCGTTGATTTCCAGCGCCGGTATCACCCCGGCAATGCTGGCCAGCAATTGCTCCTGACTGATTTCGCCAGCCGGCAGGTCGTGGGCCAGCAGCAGTGCCAGCTCAATCTCGACCTTGGGTTGCAGCAGACTTTCCCAGGCGATGGTTGCACCCGAGCGACAAGCCGTGTCGGCGTACAGCCAGCCATACAGCGGCTCCTCGACCTTGAGTGCCGCCCGCAGTGCAACAGAGGTCAGCCCGGCCTTCACGCCGCTCAAGCTGCGGCCCTCCGTCAGGGCGAGCTGCAGGCCTGCCGTCTGCACCTGATAGGCTTCGTCCAGGCTGGCCAGGGCGAAGGTTTCGCTGACCCGTGGCCCAGGCTGACGCTGACTACGCGCCACGGCCAGGCTGCTGGCCGCGGCTAGCAGGCGCGCGTCGCTGATGGTTTGCTTCATCGGCTTGGCACCTCGCCGACCACGGTGGTACGGAACATCTCGCGGCGCATGCCATGGTAGTCGGCTACTGGCATATGCCAGGTGCTGCGGTTGTCCCAGATCGCCAGGGTGCCCTGGCGCCAGCGCATGCGACAGGTAAAGGCCTCCGTGGTCGCCAGGTTGAACAGATAGTCGAGCAACGGCCGTGCCTCATCGGCGCGCAAGCCTTTGATTCCCGAGGTGTATGCCGGGTTGATGAACAACACCTTCTTGCCGGTTTCCCTGGATGCCGGATCACCAGCGGGTGGCTATGCATGTCCTGCGAGGTATCGCTGCCATAGTTGATTGTCATGTTCTCCAGCAGCGCGTTGTGGTTGGCGTTCGACCCATAGGCGCGCTCCGGGCTGTGTACCGCATCGAGGGTTTCCAGTAGCGCCTGCATGCCCGGCGAGAGCCATTCGTAGGCCAGCACCATGTTGGCGAAGCAGGTGTCACCGCCGTAGGGCGGAATGTCGTGGCCGTAGAGCAGAGTGAAGGCCGGTGGACGCTGCTGGAAGGTCCAGTCCGTATGCCAGGCACCGCCGAACACGAAGGGCGCCTCTTCGTTGGATTCCTTGACCACGTGCACCACGTGCGGGTGATCCTTCATGCAAGTCACATAGGGCTCGCGGCCGAACTCACCAAGGTGCTGGGTAACCCGCTCCAGGTCGCTGACGCTCAGGGCCTGGTCGCGAATGAAGATTACTTTGTGCGCGAGCAGCGCCTGGCGTAGCTCGGCGAAGCCATCGGTGTCCAGTCGAGTGAGATCGACATCTGCGGCGTCCGCGCCGATGGCCCCGGTCGTCGGGGTCACACGGAAATGGCGGTAGTCGGCTGCGCGATTGTGGCTGGGCAGGGTGTAGATGAACTCGCTCATGGCTAACACTCATGTGGAGATGGGTATCAGCAGGATGCGATGCGAGCGCCACGTTCATCTATGATCATGACTGCCAATAAATGACAGTTACTGCCAGCGGCTTTGCTGTTTGCGAACGCGGCTTGACGTGAGGAGAACACCTGATGGATTGGCGTCAAAGCCGCCCACTCACTGGCGTGCTCTACCTGCTGGAAACCGCCCAGGCGGAAGGCGTGGACGCCGCAACCTGCCTGATTGGCAGTGCTATCACCCGCGATGCAATGCACCAGCCGAATGCTCAGATCGAAGCCTGGCAGGAGCTAGCGGTGATCCGTAACCTGATCGAACATGCCGGACGGCAGGGCTTGGGCTTCACCGTAGGGCAGCGTTACCACCTGACTTCGCTGGGGCTGCTGGGCTTTACCATGCTGGCCAGCCGCACCCTCGGCGAAGCGTTCGCCACCTTCGGCCGTTTCCATTTGCTGGGGTTGACGCTCTGTCCACGACACATCGAGGCGGATCGGCGCGGCCTCTGGCTGCTGTTCGATGCCAGTGTTCTACCTCAGGATGCCCGTGCTTTCGTCATCGAGCGCGGCCTGTCGGCCTGCCTGGGCGTGGCTGCCGAGTTGCTGCAGCGACCGGTCGCTCCCTTGGTCGTAGAGATGACCTGTGACGCCCCAACCGATGTGACCCTGTTGCAGCGTGACTTTCCCTATCCAGTGCAATTTAACGCCGCGCGCAACGGCATTCTGTTTTCCCATGCCGATCTGCAGTCCAGCCTTCCACAAGCGCATATCGGCGCTCACAGCGAGGGAGAGCAGTTGTGCGAGCGGCTGTGTGTCGAGATTTCTCACAGTCTGGTCAAGCCTCCCACCGCGCGTCTGGTGCAGCAGGTGCTGATACGCGATTCGGTCAACCTGCTCAGCGGGCGCACAGTGGCCGAGCGGTTAGGCCTTTCTGAGCGCACGCTGTACCGCCGTCTAGCGACTGAGGGCCATGCCTTCCAACAGCTTAACGAGCAGATCAAACAACGCCTGGCCGAGCGCCTGCTGAGCAAGTCGCGCCTGGACCTCAACGACATTGCACAGCGCCTGGGTTATGCCGAGGCAGCCAGCTTTTCCCGGGCGTTCAGCCGCTGGACCGGCTGCTCGCCCCGTCATTGGCAACGCCGGAACTCACTATAGATCGGCCGCGGCTGAGATTTTTGAGTCCCCAAGCGACAATCGGCACACCGCGTGCCGTGCGTCAGCGCCCCACGGGCAGGAAACCTTGAACCCGTGGAACTCCGACGCTGCGATTTTGCAGCCATTCACCAAGCGTCAGTGCAACATGGCCGACGGACTATACCCATTAGGCTCAGCCCGCATGGCCGCAAACTCCGCCTCGACGCGCCCACGCATGGCATCAGGCGACTGCGAGAAGCCGCTGCGATCACTGTAATCCCACTCAATGACCTCCTCGCTTTCCGCCGCCAGCCCCTTGGCACACGACAGGTCAAGCGCAGTCACACCGGCCACGGCGCCTGCGGCAATCGCCGCATTCACCTGTTCGGTGCCCTTCTCGATGCTCATGCCGAGCCCGGCCAGATCCAACACATCGCCACCGATGCGGGCATAGATCCAGGGCTTGGGATCGTCGCTCAACAACAGGCCGAGGCCGGTGGCCACTTCCCGGGCTCCGCAGGCACGGATCAGCCCTTCGTTGCCGGGTACGCCCAGGAAACGCGCCAGCGTGCCTGGCATAGCCAATTGCGCAACGCCCAGGCCAATGCTGAACCAGCCAAGGCCTCGGGCCAGCTTGCGGGCCGAATGATTGGTACGGGTTACTCGATGTGGAACGCTCATGAATCAGTCCCTCCTCGGGGCGTGGAGAAGCCGCCCGCTTCCCTGCAGCAGGGAAGCAGAGCGAAGCCCTCAGGGCTTGAGAACGACCTTGATGCAGCCGTCGTGCTTGTCGCGGAAGGTCTTGTACATCTCCGGACCTTGCTCAAGGCTGACGCTGTGGGTGATGACGAAGGACGGATCGATCTGGCCTTCCTGGATGCGCTTGAGCAGGTCGTCGGTCCAGCGATTGACGTGGGTCTGGCCCATGCGGAAGGTCAGGCCCTTGTTCATGGCGGCGCCGAACGGGATCTTGTCGATCAGCCCGCCGTAGACGCCGGGGATGGAGATGATGCCTGCCGGACGGCAGACGTAGATCATCTCGCGCAGCACGTGCGGGCGATCGGTCTCCAGCATCAGCGCCTGTTTAGCGCGGTCATACATGGAGTCGATGGAGCGCGCCGCGTGCGCTTCCATGCCCACCGAGTCGATGCACTTTTCCGGGCCTTTGCCGCGAGTCAGTTCCTTGAGCCGTTCGAGCACGCTCTCTTCATCGAAATTGATAGTGATGGCGCCGCCGGCGCGGGCCATGGACAGCCGCTCGGGTACGTTGTCGATGCAGATCACCTGCTCGGCGCCCATCATGATCGCGCTACGAATGGCGAACTGGCCGACCGGCCCCGCGCCCCAAACGGCCACGGTGTCGGTGGGCTGAATGTCGCATTGCGCCGCGGCTTGCCAGCCGGTGGGCAGGATGTCACCGAGAAACAACACCTGCTCATCGGTCATGCCGTCGGGGACGACCACCGGGCCGACATCGGCGTAGGGCACGCGGACGTATTCGGCCTGGCCTCCGGCGTAACCACCAGTGAGGTGGGTGTAGCCGTAAAGCCCGGCGGTGGTGTGGCCGAAGACCTTGTCGGCCATGTCCTTGTTGCGATTGGTGCGCTCGCACACAGAGAAATTGCCGCGCCGGCACTGGTCGCATTCGCCGCAGACGATGGTGAAGGGCACCACCACGCGGTCGCCAACCTTGAGCTTCTTGTTGGCCGAGCCGACCTCCATCACCTCGCCCATGAACTCGTGGCCCATGATGTCGCCGTGCTTCATGCCAGGCATGAATCCGTCGTATAGATGCAGGTCGGAGCCACAAATGGCGCAGGAACTGACCTTGATGATGGCGTCGCGCGGGTCCTCGATGGTGGGGTCGGGGACGTGGTTGTCACAGCGGATATCGTGCTTGCCGTGCCAGCGTAGGGCTCTCATGAAAAATCTCCTGGTTCGGTGTTCGAAAACGCCGCCGTGGTGGTTCTTCCTGATTGATCGCCGCTTGGGGCGGCAGCTGCTCCTGACCCGACTGCCGCCATATGGCAGGGCGTGCGGCGTGCGTGCTAACAAATTTTTAGTAAGCGCCGCGCCGCCAGAGTTGCCTTAAATGTCGCAATGATGGCCAAAACACCGACGGGCTGTTGTTGTGGCTGCGGCTCAACCCTTGCCGGGACGGACACTGGCGTAGCCGTTGCGATAGCTCGAATAGTGCGGCGTCCAGCCCAGCGCCCGCGCACGGGCATTGCTGCAGCGCTTGCTGCCGGCCCGGCGCGTCATCGTCTGCTCCGCCCAGTGGGTTACCCCGAGTCGCTCGCGTAGCCAGTCGATGACTTCATGCAGCGGCGCCGGGTCGTCGTCGACGCCCAGATAGCAGTCCTGCAGATCACCTCCACGCAGATCGGTCTGTAGCAGACAGGCCAGCAGCGCGGCGGCGTCGTCGCGATGAATGCGATTGCTGTATTGCGGCGGTTCGCGATCGACACGCAAGCCCGCGCGGACCTGATTCTGCATCCACGGGCGGTCCGGGTCGTAAAGCCCGGCCATCCGCACCAGCGTAGTCGGGATGTCACTGCCAAGCGCCAGCCGCTCGGCTTCGAGCATTACCTGCCCGGTGTAGCCGGTGGGTTCAGTGGCAGACGTCTCGTCGATCCATTCACCCTGATTTTGCGCATAGACGCCGGTGCTGGAGAGGAAGATCAAACGCTTGGGACGCTGGCCGCGCTGTTGCAGCCAGCCGAGCGCATTGCGCAGCCCATCGACATAGGCGGCGCGGTAGCCCGGTTCGTCGTGCTGGCTGGCCGATGCGGCGTAAACCAGATAGTCCAGCGTGCCATTGGGCCAGCTGCGCGGAACCTGGACGGAAGCCAGATCGCCTTTGACCGGCAGGATCGGCACCGGCAGGCTCGCTGCCTGGCGGCGCAGGCCGTAGACCGTCCAGCCCGCTCTGCTCAGTTGCAGCCCAAGACGAATGCCAATATCACCGCAGCCGGCGATCATTACCGAAGGACGATTTGCCATGGTCGGTTACTCCTTAACCGTTGCGGACCACCCAGTCGGCCCGCCTTGCCTGAGTGTAACGCTGCCGTGGCTTGGCCGCTGATCAGCTTGCATGGAACGGCTACTGGCCAGTTGGTTCGAACACGAGCAAAGGCTATGCTAGCCGGCACTCTGATGGAAACTCGCTATGACACTGACTGAACTGCGCTATATCGTCACGCTCGCCCAGGAATCACACTTCGGCCGCGCCGCCGAACGTTGCCACGTCAGCCAGCCCACCCTCTCGGTGGGGGTGAAGAAGCTGGAGGACGAACTCGGCGTGCTGATTTTCGAGCGGACCAAGAGCGCGGTGCGGCTGACGCCGGTGGGCGAAGGCATCGTCACCCAGGCGCAGAAGGTTCTGGAGCAGGCGCAGAGCATCCGCGAACTGGCTCAGGCGGGCAAGAACCAGCTGGCCGCACCCCTCAAGGTCGGCGCCATCTATACCGTCGGCCCCTACATGTTTCCGCACCTGATCCCGCAGCTGCACCGCGTGGCGCCGGACATGCCGCTGTATATCGAGGAAAATTTCACTCACGTCTTGCGCGACAAACTGCGTACCGGTGAATTGGACGCCATCATCATCGCGCTGCCCTTCCAGGAAGCCGATGTACTGACACTGCCGCTCTACGACGAGCCGTTCTACGTGCTGATGCCGGCCAACCATTCATGGTCCAAGAAAGAAACCATCGACGCCGAAATGCTCAACGACAAGAGCCTGCTGCTGCTCGGCGAAGGCCATTGCTTCCGCGATCAGGTGCTCGAAGCCTGCCCGACCACCCGCAAGGGCGAGGCGCCGACCCACACCACGGTGGAATCCTCCTCACTGGAAACCATCCGTCATATGGTTGCCTCGGGGCTGGGTGTATCCATCCTGCCGCTGTCGGCGGTCGACAGCCATCACTACTCCGCCGGTGTGCTGGACATCCGTCCGCTGACGCCGCCGGTCCCGTTCCGCACCGTGGCGATCGCCTGGCGCGCCAGCTTTCCCCGCCCGAGGGCCATCGAGGTGCTGGCCGACTCCATCCGCCTGTGCTCGGTCGCTAAACCACCGGCCGCGAACGCCTGAACCCATGAGCGAGCTTGCGACCGTCCCGGTCACGGCGCTCAAGGGCGTCGGCGCGGCGCTGGCCGAAAAGCTCGCCAAAGTCGGCCTGGAAACCCTGCAGGACGTGCTCTTTCACCTGCCGCTGCGCTATCAGGATCGCACCCGCGTGGTGCCCATCGGTGCGCTGCGCCCCGGTCAGGACGCGGTGATCGAAGGTGTGGTGACCGGCGCCGACATCGTCATGGGCCGTCGGCGCAGCCTACTGGTGCGCCTACAGGACGGCAGCGGCACGCTGAGTCTGCGCTTCTATCATTTCAGTAACGCCCAGAAGGAAGCCATGAAGCGCGGCACTCAGCTGCGCTGCTATGGCGAAGCCCGTCCCGGCGCCTCGGGACTGGAAATCTACCACCCCGAATACCGTGCTTTGACCAGCGAGCCAGCGCCGGTCGAGCAGACGCTGACGCCCATCTACCCGACCACCGAAGGCCTGACTCAGCAGCGCCTGCGCAACCTCAGCGAACAAGCGCTGACCCGTCTCGGCCCGCACAGTCTGCCCGACTGGCTGCCCGAAGAGCTGTCGCGCGACTACCGATTGGCGAAGCTCGACGAGGCCATCCGCTACCTGCATCGACCGCCGCCGGATGCCGATCTGGAAGAGCTCGCCGAGGGCCGCCACTGGGCCCAGCATCGCCTGGCCTTCGAGGAACTGCTGACCCATCAGTTATCGCTGCAACGCCTGCGCGAAAGCGTGCGCGCGCAACAGGCACCGCAGCTGCCACCGGCACGAACCCTGCCGCAGCGCTATCTGAACAACCTCGGCTTCCAACCCACCGGCGCGCAGCAGCGCGTTGGTGCCGAGATCGCCTATGACCTGGCCCAGGACGAACCCATGCTGCGCCTGGTGCAGGGCGACGTCGGTGCCGGCAAGACGGTGGTCGCCGCGCTGGCCGCACTACAGGCGCTGGAAGCTGGCTATCAGGTGGCGCTGATGGCGCCCACCGAGATTCTTGCCGAGCAGCACTTCATCACCTTCTGCAAATGGCTCGACCCCCTGGGCATCGAGGTCGCCTGGCTGGCCGGCAAGCTCAAGGGCAAGGCCCGCGTTGCTGCATTGGAACAGATCGCCAGTGGCTGCCCGATGGTGGTCGGCACCCATGCGCTGTTCCAGGACGAGGTGCGCTTTCGCAAGCTAGCGCTGGTGATCATCGACGAGCAGCACCGCTTCGGCGTGCAGCAGCGCTTGGCGCTACGGCAGAAGGGCATCGACGGCCGGCTCTGCCCGCATCAGCTGATCATGACCGCCACGCCCATCCCGCGCACCCTGGCGATGAGCGCCTACGCCGACCTGGATACCTCGATCCTTGACGAACTGCCGCCGGGCCGCACGCCCGTCAACACCCTGGTGATCGCCGACAGCCGCCGTCTGGAAGTCATCGAACGGGTGCGCGCCGCCTGCAACGAGGGCCGCCAGGCGTATTGGGTCTGCACCCTGATCGAAGAATCGGAGGAACTCACCTGTCAGGCCGCCGAAACCACCTTCGAAGACCTATCAGCGGCGCTGGGCGGGCTCAACGTCGGGCTGATCCATGGCCGTATGAAGCCAGCGGAAAAGGCTGCGGTGATGCACGAATTCAAGGAGGGCCGGCTGCAACTGCTGGTCGCCACCACGGTAATCGAGGTCGGCGTCGACGTGCCCAACGCCAGCCTGATGATCATCGAGAACCCCGAGCGCCTGGGCCTCGCCCAGCTGCACCAGCTGCGGGGCCGAGTCGGGCGCGGCAGCGCCGCCAGCCATTGCGTGCTGCTCTATCATCCACCGCTGTCGCAGATCGGTCGTCAGCGGCTGGCGATCATGCGCGACACCAACGACGGTTTCGTCATTGCCGAACGGGACCTGGAGCTGCGCGGCCCCGGCGAAATGCTCGGCACCCGCCAGACCGGCCTGCTGCAATTCAAGGTCGCCGACCTGATGCGCGACGCCGATTTGTTACCCGCCGTGCGTGACGCCGCGCAGGCCCTGCTGGCGCGCTGGCCGCAGCACGTCAGCCCACTGCTTGAGCGCTGGTTGCGCCACGGCCAGCAATACGGGCAAGTCTGACGCTCGTCGGTAAACCCAAACCGCACTAAACCTAAGGCTATACTGCGCCGCATGGGAATAAGACGGATCACTTGCTCATGAACTCGGCTGTCGACACAACAACACAAATCTCGCTTCCGCCAATGATCATCCAGCTTCTCGACAAGCTGGCGTTGCCTTACCGCACCTGTGAGGACCGCTCCGATCTGGACCCGGCTCGGCGCGTGCAGGCCATATTGGTCGACGACGCCATCGGCGCGTTGCTGGTGCTCTACCCCCGCGATCATTTGCTCGATCTGCCGAGGCTGGTGGAGCTGACCGGGCGCCAATTGGTCGCGGTCAAACCCGAGCGGTTGACCCGCATGCTGTCCAAGCACGATCTGCAGGTATTGCCTGGCCTGCCGCCGCTGACCAGTTCGCCCTGCCTGTACGAGGAACGACTGCTGGAGCAGCCGGAGCTAATGATCGAGTCGGGACAGCCCGGGTTGCTCCTGGCGCTGTCAAGCGGCGACTTCAAGCAGCTGCTCAGCAAGGCCAGCGCAGGCCGGTTCGCCGTGCCGCTGAGCGAGATCCGTCTCAACCTCGACCGCCCCGAACAAGACAGCGCGGAAATCACCCAGGCGGTGCAAAGCTTCACAGCCCGGCGCATCCAAAAGCGTCTGGAAGAAACCATCGAAATTCCACCCTTGGCGCAAACGGCACAGAAGATCATCAAGCTGCGCGTCGATCCCGACGCCACGGTGGATGACATCACTGGCGTGGTCGAGACCGACCCGGCGCTGGCTGCACAAGTGGTCAGCTGGGCCGCCTCGCCGTACTACGCCGCGCCCGGCAAGATCCGTTCGGTGGAAGATGCCATCGTGCGGGTGCTCGGCTTCGATCTGGTAATCAATCTGGCGTTGGGTCTGGCGCTGGGCAAGACCCTGAGCCTGCCCAAGGATCAGCCGCAGCAGGCGACACCCTACTGGCAACAGGCGATTTACACCGCGGCGGTGATCGAAGGACTGAACCGCGCGATTCCCCGTGTCCAGCGTCCGGAGGCGGGTATCAGCTATCTGGCCGGGCTGCTGCATAACTTCGGCTATTTGGTGCTGGCGCATGTGTTTCCGCCGCATTTCTCGTTGATCTGCCGGCATCTGGAGGTCAATCCGCACCTGAGCCACAGCGTCATCGAAAAGCACCTTCTGGGTATCACCCACGAGCAGATCGGCGCCTGGTTGATGCGCTACTGGGGCATGCCGGACGAGCTGTCCACCGCACTGCGCTTCCAGCACGACCCGCTCTACCAGGGCGAACATGCCGCTCATGCCAATCTAGTCTGTCTGGCGATACGCCTGTTGCGCAATCGCGGTATCGGCTCCGGCGCCTACAGCGAAATTCCGCAAGAGCTGTTCGATCGCCTCGGCCTAAGCCGCGAGAAGGCCAACGATGTGGTGAACAAGGTGCTGGACGCCGAAGTCGCCTTGCGCGCCCTGGCGATGCAACTGCAACCGCCGCATTGATTGATCGATGAAAGGCAGCGCCGCTCATGGCGCTGCCCTGATGATGCAGCTCTAGCCGCCGGCGCGGAAACTTGCCCGCGCATCCACCAGCCCGTCGCCGACCTGGCTGATACTGACCTCCACCAGCCCCGCGCCTGCGGCCTGCAACTCATCGAACCAGCGCAGCAGGCTGGCGTAGGACGCGCCGGGCAAGGTCACTTGCAGGCTACCGTCATTACCGATGTCGAAGCTCTCGATGACCAGACCGCTCTGCTGTGCACTCTGGGTCACCAGCCCCTGCAGCTGTTCGGGCGCCAGCGAGACCGGGTTGCTGCGCGACATCTGCCGCGCCAGTTCGGTGTTCTGCTCCAGGTAGGCGTGCAATTCACGCTCCTGCTGAAAATAATCTCGGGCGTCGTGCACCCGCTGTTGCGCCGGTTGCCAGAGCAGCAGGTAGAACAGCACCGCCAGCAGAAAAGAGCCGAGCAGCGTCAGCGATAGGCGTTCGCGCGGTTGCAGGCGCTGCCAGCGCAACCACGTGGGCGACTCGGCCAGGCGCACCTGCATCTGTTGTTTCAGGTTCATCCCCGACCTCCTATCACCACGCGGGCACTGACGGCGTCGCCATCACGGCTGGCCGAGCCCAGCTGGACAGGCTCGCCGGTTTCACCCAGGCGCTGGCGCAACTGCTCCAACGCCGCAAAGTCGCTGGCGCGAACCTGCAGGGCCAGATCGCCGCGGGCCTGGTTGTAATCCAGCTGGCTGATCGACACTGGAACGCCCTCAGCCATGGCCAGCGCTACTTCGTTGAGCAGACGCATGAATTCGGCCGAGGTGCCGGAGCTCTGACCGATGTGTTCGTCGAACTGCGCACGCAGGTTGACGATGCGCTGATCCTCAGGAAACAGCTCGGTGTAAAGCGCTCGGCTGGCGTCGGCGTAACGATCGGCCTGGCGCTCCAGCGACCAGGCCTGCGCGAAGTTGAAGACCAGCTGCACCGCGAGCACCAGCGCGAGTACGATCAGCGCCGGCTTCCATTGCCCCAGCCCGCTGCCGGCGGTCTGCATGGCGAAGTCGCCCTGCGCCAGGTTCAGTGCGGCGGCACGGCCCGAAGCGAGGAAGCGGTAGGGATCGCCCAGGTGCTGATAATCATCGAGCGGCTCGGGTGCGTCAGCAAGGTTGCCATGCGCATGACGAGGTGCCGGGCATTGGGCGGCCAAATGCGGCCACTGGCTGCTTTCGAAAGCCAGCCTCGCCTCCGGCGCGCCGCCCAGTAGCGCACGCTCGCCGATGAATAGCAGCTGGGTATCGTCACGGGGCAGCAGATCGGCATCGACGTGAATGGCGACGATGGTCAGCCCCAGGGCCCGTAAATCTTCCAGCCAATCGGCCAGCAGCTGCCGACGAATCGCGATGACCCGCCGGCGGCCATCTTCCAGCGCGTCGCCGTGGGTCAGGTGCAGATCGTCGACGTTCTCAGCCAGCAGCTCTTCGACCGCATAGGCCAGCGCCTGACTGATCCAGCGTGCCTTGCGCGTCGGCAGATTGACCGCGAAATAGCTGCAGGCCTCGGCCGGCAGCACCAGCGTCACCGCGACCGGCGTCTGCTCGGCGCATTGGGCGAGTGGCATCCAGCCGCCTTCGCCGTCGCCCGGCAACCAGTAGACCTGGGTATCGGTGGCGAGCCGGGCACCGCAGTCGGCGGGCAGAAACAGGCAATCCATCAGCTATCGCTCTCCATCGTTGGTTTGACGAGGCAGTCGTGGCGGCTGCCCCAGGTTGCGCTGAAGGACGCGGACATCACCGTTTTCCTCGCGCCGCAGACGGCTCACCAGGGCCATCCGCCGATCGGCCAGCCGCACTTCGCTAGTGGCCTGGAAGTATTGACTCGCCACCGCCAGACGGATGCCCTCAAGTTGGACACCGCCAAGCGCCGGTTGCGCCGTGAAACTCGCAACATCGCGAAACCCGCCAGCCTGCCGCACCTGGACCAGCGCCTCGGCGGCACTCAGGCTAAGGCTGTCGGCGAGGCTCGACAGCACCATTGCGCTGGCGGTGTTGACGTTCAACGGGGTATCGGCCGGCAACGCGGTGACATAGGGCGCCAACCGCTGGAAGTCTTCGTCGCGCATGTCGAGCAGCAAGCGCAACTCGGACAAGTCCTCCATACGACTCCCGGCAGTGCGGTAGGGCGGGTCGAGCAGCAGATAGGCATTGTCCTCGGCGCCCAGCTCGCCGCTGGGTTGCTGGTCGCTATCGAGCCAGTCCAGCAGCCGTTCGGCATAGGGCTCGGTGATTTGCAGGCGCAGCAGTAGGCGGCGGAACTGCGCCAGCGCGGCCGCATTGTGTTGTTGCTCCTGCACCAGGCTGTTGAGGTTGAAACGTCCCGCCAGGTCCTCGATGCGGATCTGCACCTGGCCCTGGCCTTCGTCGAGGTCGTAAGCCGGCTGCGGCAACGCCCAGGGTTCGAGTAGGTGGTCGACGGACGGCTGCCCGGTGCCGTTGCCATTTTCGGTGCCATTATCGATTCCAGTGCCTGTGCCAGTCCCGGCGCTGGACGCGCGCAGATCGCGGCGCAATATCGACTGCGCGAGGGCTTCGCCACCCAACCCGTAGTGCCAGGCCTGGCGCGCCTGCGCCTGGTTGGCGGTGCCGCGAATCGACAGTTGCTGGCGGGCGATCATGCCGGCACAGACCACCGTGACGATGGCCACCACCAACAGCACGGTAATCAGCGCGACGCCGCGCTGGGCTTTCATTGCATCTCTCCTTCGGGGTCAGGTTCAGGAACCCCCTGGGAGTCCGGCTGGATGAATTGCGGCGCCGGCGTTGGGCCATCGGGCAGGCGCAGCAGCCGGGTGATGGTGCCGTAACGCATATGGTCGAACGAGACCTCCACCGCAACCGGCAAGCGTCGCGCCTGTTCTTCCGGATTGCCGCGGCCGAAGTCGAACGGTGGCCATTCCTCGTGCCAGCTGTTTTCAGCGTCGAGATAACGCAGGCGCAGCTCGGTGACATCGTCCAGCACCCGTTGCACACGCGGTTCGCTGTCCAGATCACGGTCGAGCACGGTCCAGTAGAGCCGTTCCAGGCTGTCACCACTGAGGCGCCAGCGAACCCGTTGCAGATTCGAGCGAAGCAGCCCGGTGGGATTGCGCCAACCGCTGCGGGTCAGTTCCAGGGCGGCGCCGCCCTCGAAACTCGACAGTTGACCGACCAGGGCATTCTGCTCGTCACCGTAGCCATCGCGCACCGGTCGCGGCACGGCCTGTATCAGATCCTGTTCGAGGCGCCAAACGGCGCGACCCAACTGGCGCAGCTGGGTTTCCTGAGCACGTACCACCTCATCGCTGCGCAACACGGCTTCGAGCATGCGATAGGTCGCCAACCCCAGCAGCGCGAACAGCGCGATGGCGATCAACAGTTCGAGCAGAGTGAAGCCCGCCACGGCACGACGCATCACTGATCGACTCCGACGAAGCCGGTCAGGCTGGTGACGGCGCGCCTCTCTATCGAACCGGTATTGCCGTGACGCGATTCGGCGGCCGCCACCCAGACGCGGATGCGCAACAGGCCGGGCGTTCCGCTGGTCTCCACTTCACTGAGGGTCTGCCACTGGCGGCCGCCGAATTCCAGCTGTCGATCTTCGCGACCGATGCTCGGGGCCGGTTGTTGCAGTTGCAGTTCGGTGAGGCGGTTATCGGCGATCCAGCCCGCCAGCGTCAGCGCTTCCAGCCGTCCGGCGTTGCTCACGCTGCGGCCGGCGGCGGTCAGTACCACTGCCGCGACGATGGCGAAGATCGCTAGTGCAACCAGTACTTCCAGCAGGGTGAACCCCCGCGCTCGCGGCAGGCCGTTGCTCATCGGCGCTCTTCCAGCGGTTCGGCGCGGGGCATGCGAAAGCCATCGCTGGACACGGTCCAGCCGGTACCGCCCGGTCTTTCGTCGGAGAAGGTCAGGGTGAAGGGCGAAAGCTCGCCGCTCGACAGGATCAACAACTGCGGCTGCACGCGCGGCGCGCGGCGGCGCTCACGATCCTCGTCATCGGACAGGCCGATAGGATCATCCTCACGCTTGACCGGTGCTACCAACTTTAGCGGCGAGCCTTCGAGTTCGAGTTCCAGACGCATCCACTCCGGCGCCCGGTGCGCCTGGCCGTCGCCGGCATCGAGCCAGCGTGCTTCGGCCTCGTCGTAGTGCATCACTCGGTAACCGTCGCGGCTGAACAACAGCCCGTACTCTCGGCTGTCGAGCACGGCCTCGTCTGCCATCAGGCCGATCAGCGTCGCCAGGCGTTGCGCTTCGTCGCGAATCTCGCGCGATGAGTTGGTACCGCCGATCGAGAGCACCGCCAGGCCCACCAGGCCGCCGAGGATGACGATCACTACCAGCAACTCGATCAGCGTAAAGCCGCCCTCCCGGCGCGCTCGATGCATGGATCAGAGGTCCCAGTTACCGATGTCCGCGTTCAGGTCGGAGCCGCCTTGCTTGCCGTCGGCCCCGTAGGAGTACAGGTCGAACTGGCCCTGGGTGCCCGGTGACAGATACTGGTAGTCGTTGCCCCAAGGATCCTTCGGCACACGCTTGAGGTAGCCGTCGCGGTTCCAGTTCTTGGGCTGCGGATTGCCGCCCGGCTTTTCCACCAGCGCATCGAGGCCCTGCTGGGTGCTGGGGTAGGAATAGTTGTCCAGCTTGTACATGTCGAGGGCGGCGCTGATCGCCTTAATATCGCCCTTGGCCACGGTCACCTTGGCCTGATCCGGACGGTTCATCACCTGTGGCACCACCAGCGCGGCGAGAATCCCGAGGATCACCACCACCACCATGATTTCGATGAGGGTAAAGCCCCTCTGCTTGCGTTCGTTCAACGTCATGCTCACTAGCCCACCAGTTGATTGAGAGAAAGGATCGGCAGCAGGATCGCCAGGACGATCACCAACACCACGGCCCCCATGAATACCAGCATGAAGGGTTCGAAAAGACCTACCAGCAACGAGATCTGCGCGGCCAGGTCGTTTTCCTGATTGCGCGCAGTGCGGGCGAGCATCTGATCGAGCTCACCGGATTTCTCGCCGCTGGCAATCATGTGCAGCATCATCGGCGGAAACTCGTTAGTCGCGTCCAGCGCGCGGGTCAGACTGCCGCCTTCACGCACGCGCTGCGCCGCCTCGATAACTTTGTCGCGGATGCGCAGGTTGGCGATGACCGCCGCAGCAATGCCCAACGCATCCACCAACGGCACGCCGCTGCGGGTGAGGATCGCCAAAGTCGAGGCGAAACGCGCGGTGTTGGTCGCCCGCGCCAGTCGCCCGACCAGAGGAATGCGCAGGATCACCGCGTGCCAGCGGCGCTTGATCTTCTCGTCGCGCAACGCCTGACGCATGCC
The DNA here is from genome assembly GCF_004331835.1 of Pseudomonas sp. IC_126. NCBI lineage: Bacteria > Pseudomonadati > Pseudomonadota > Gammaproteobacteria > Pseudomonadales > Pseudomonadaceae > Pseudomonas > Pseudomonas sp. IC_126. The sequence continues at coordinate 344,261 of NZ_SJSS01000002.1, read as the reverse complement.
GATCGCGGCCACGACGATCCCCACGAACATCAGCCAGCCCCAGCGCTGCACTGCCTCGCTCACGGCAATCAGTCCGGTAGTCAGCGCCGGTAGTTCCTGTCCGGTGTTGACGAAGACCTTGACCACATCGGGCACCACGTAACCCAGCAGCAACACTACGATAGCCAGCGAGGCCACCAGCAGGATCACTGGATACAACAGCGCCAGCTGAATCTTCTGCCGCGATTGCTGGCGCTGGTCGGTGTAGTCGGCCAGCTGATCGAGCACCAGCCCCAGATGCCCGGCATGCTCACCGGCCGCGACGGTGGCGCGGTACAGCTCGGGAAATGCCGAGGGGTACTCGCGCAGCGATCCCGCCAGGCTATGCCCTTCCATCACCCGCGCGCGGACCGCCAGCAACATCGATTTGATCTTCTGCGAAGTCGCCTGTGCCGCCGCCGCGCGCAGCGCCTCTTCGATAGGCAGTGCAGCCTGGACCAGGGTGGCGAGCTGGCGAGTCACCAAGGCCAGATCGCGGGCGGACAGACCGCGGCCGAAGGCGAACCCTCCGCCGCCGGTGTCTTCCTTGGCTTTGGCCTGCTTGACCTCCAGCGGCGACCATTGCTTCTCGCGCAACAGTTGCCGTGCCTGACGCGGGCTGTCCGCCTCGATCAGGCCTTTCTGCTCGCGGCCGCGCGGGTCGAGCGCCAGGTACTCGAAGGCGGCCATCAGACAAGATCTCCGGCAAGCCGGCTATCGGTTCCACATAAATCCGATCCGCTTGCATGCCTGTATGGCGCCTGCCGGTCAATGGCGTTCATCTCACTCCTCACGTGTCACGCGCAACACTTCTTCAATGGTGGTCACGCCTTCGCGCACCTTGCGCAGCCCGTCTTCGCGAATGCTCGGGCCCAGCCGACGCGCGTGACGAAGCATGTCCTGCTCGGCTAAGCGGGTGTGGATCATGCTGCGCAGGGTGTCATCGAACATCACCAGCTCGTAGATGCCGGTCCGTCCACGGTAGCCCAGCTGCCGGCAGACGTCGCAACCCTCGGCGTGATACAGCGTCGGCGCCTCGCTCGGGTCGATACCGAACAGTGCACATTCGGCTTCATCGGCGACATAGGCGCGTTTGCAGTCATTACACAGCACCCGCACGAGGCGCTGGGCCAGCACGCCGAGCAGCGACGAGGAAATCAGGAACGGTTCCACGCCCATGTCCACCAGGCGCGTCACCGCACCAATGGCGCTGTTGGTGTGCAGCGTGGAGAGCACCAGGTGACCGGTCAGCGACGCTTGCACCGCCATGTCCGCGGTTTCCTGGTCGCGAATCTCGCCGACCATCACCACGTCCGGGTCTTGGCGCAGAATGGCGCGCAGCCCACGAGCGAAGGTCATGTCGACCTTGGTGTTGACTTGGGTCTGGCCGATGCCTTCGAGGTTGTATTCGATCGGATCCTCGACGGTGAGGATGTTGCGCGTGCGGTCGTTGAGCGTGACCAGGCTGGCATAAAGCGTGGTGGTCTTACCCGAGCCGGTCGGACCGGTGACTAGGATGATGCCGTGCGGCTTCTGCACCGCCTGCTCCATCACCCGCCGGTCCCGGTCGCTCATGCCCAAATGGCGCAGCGTCAGCCGCCCAGCTTGCTTGTCGAGCAGACGCAGCACCACCCGCTCGCCGTTGGCCGACGGCAGGGTCGAGACGCGAATGTCCACTTCGCGACCACCGACGCGCAGGGAAATACGGCCGTCCTGGGGGATGCGCTTCTCGGCAATGTCGAGCCGCGCCATGACCTTGATCCGCGACACCAGCAATGCCGCCAACTCGCGCTTGGGCTGCACCACTTCACGGAGGATGCCGTCGATGCGGAAGCGGATTACCAAGCGTTTCTCGAAGGTTTCGACGTGGATATCCGAGGCGTTTTCCTTGATCGCCTCACCGAGAATGGCGTTGATCAGACGAATGATCGGCGCATCGTCTTCCTGTTCGAGCAGGTCCTCAGTTTCTTGAATCTGGTCGGCCAAGCTGTGCAGGTCCATCTCATCGCCCAACCCCTCGACCATCAGCATCGCAGCCGAAGAGTCGTGCTGGTAGGCGGCACCGAGCGCCTGATCGAACGCCTCTGGCGTCAGCCATTGCATCGGCAACGGCCCACCGGCCACGCGCTGAGCTTCCTGCAGCGCAGTCAACGGCGCCCCCTCGCGCACGCATAAACGCAGGCCTTCAGGACGATCCAGCAGGATCACACCATGGCGCCGAGCGAAGGCGAAGGGCAGACGCGCGGGGAGCAGATTACCTTCGGCGGACGGGGGCAACATAGAAAACTTCCTGATTGGAGCTTGGGTAAAGTCTAGAATTCTGCTGAAAAAATCGCATGCTGTCCGATTCTCGATACCAACTGTGACAACACACACAGTCCGGGATTCTCGCCGAGCGGGTAGGGGAACTTCTGTTTAACCTCGCGCCGCCTAGAACGGGGCGGCCATGCCTCCGTCGCCAACGGAATCAGCGGAGTCAGCAGTGTCGTCCCGAGCGTTCGATAGATACCCACCGACCAACAGATGGCCCGCTCTGCGCTGGGCAGCACCGGTGGCTATCGCACTGGCAGCCATCGCCAGCTTCACCTGGCAGGCTCTCGAATTAAGGGACTGGCTGACGCAACCCGCCTTCATTCCCGCTCCTGTCGCGATTCCCGAACGCCATTCTGTTGATATGAACCCGGCAATGGATCGCCTGTTCGGTGCAAAGAGCGAGTCTGCCCGCGCCAACGAACAACGTTTACGGCTGCGCGCCAGCTTCGTGCATTCCGACCCGAGCCGTTCCAGTGCTTTGATCATTGTGGACAACGATCGCCCTCGACGCCTCCTTCAGGGTGACGAAGTAATGCCCGGGATGAGGCTGTCGGCCATCCACCATGATCACGTGCAGCTGGCGCATGCCGGCCGGCTGGAAAGCGTATGGCTGCGGCGCGTCCCGGGAGAGCAACGGCCATGAGCCTGACCAGGCGAACGAACAAGGTGCTGCTGACGGGGCTGATCGCCGCCAGCTGCCTGGCATCCATCTGCATCCCGTCGCTGGTCATTGCGGCAAATCCGGCTGCCGAAAGCAGCGAGGAGCGCTGGACGATCAATATGCGGGACACGGACATCCGTGACTTCATCGAGCAGGTTTCCAGCATCGGCGGTCAGACCTTCGTCGTCGATCCGCGGGTCAAGGGCCAGGTCACGGTGATCGCTCAAGAGCCTCTGAGCCTGGCCGAGCTTTATCAGCTATTCCTCTCGGTGATGGCTACTCACGGTTTCGCTGTACTGCCACAGGGCGCGCAGACCGCCATCGTCCCCAACGTGGAGGCCAGGGCGGAAGCCGGCAGCGGCGGCAACCTGGAGACACGCGTGCTGCAGGTGCAGCATGGCTCGGTCGGCGAACTGGCGGCGCTGATCCGCCCGTTGGTGGCCGGTTATGGGCATCTTGCCGCTGTGCCTTCGGCCAATAGCCTGATCGTCAGCGACCGGCCGGCCAACATCGCCCGCATCGAAGACGTCCTGCGTCAGCTCGATAGCCGCCAGCAGCGCGATTACAGCATCTATGAGCTGCGCCATATCTGGGTGCGCGATGCCGCACAGGTGCTTGGCGAGTCGTTGAAACACGGACAGACCGACGCCACCCAAGTGATCGCCGACCACCGCGCCAACCGGCTCATCCTGCTGGGCCCACCACAAGCCCGGGCCAGGTTGCTACAACTGGTCCAGTCCCTCGACACACCGAGCTCGCGCTCGTCCAACACGCGGGTGATCCGCCTGCGTTACGGCGATGCCAAGAACCTCGCCACCACGCTCGGCGAACTGGCCGAAAGCATGGTCGAGCCGGATGCCAGCGGCAACACCCGACCGCGCCAGGTCATGATCCGCGCCGACGAAAGCCTCAATGCCCTGGTGATCCTCGCCGAGCCGGACATGCTCGGCGCACTGGAGGACCTGGTACGCCAGCTGGACGTCCCGCGCGCCCAGGTTCTGGTGGAGGCGGCGATCATCGAGATGTCCGGAGATGTCAGTGAAGCCCTGGGCGTGCAGTGGGCCATCGACGGGCGAAACGGCGGCCTCGGCGGCGTAAACTTCAGCAATACCGGGCTATCCATCGGTACCCTGCTCGGCGCCCTCGGCTCGGAAGATCCGAGTCGGCTGGCCGGCGCGCTGCCCAACGGCGCCATCGTGGGCGTGGGCAACGACAACTTCGGCGCCTTGATCACGGCGCTGTCGGCCACCGGCAAAAGCAACCTGCTATCCACCCCGACGCTGCTGACCCTGGACAACCAGCCGGCGGAGATCCTGGTCGGCCAGAACGTACCCTTTCAGACCGGCTCCTATACCACCACCAGCGACGGCGCCAGCAACCCCTTCACCACCATCGAGCGCGAGGATATTGGCGTCTCGCTGAAAATCACCCCGCACATCAACGATGGCTCGACCCTGCGCCTGGAGATCGAGCAGGAAATTTCGACCCTGGTAAACGCCCCCACCGGCATCCAGGTGGCGGATGTGATCACCAACAAGCGCTCCATAAAGAGCACCATCCTCGCCGACGACGGCCAGGTGATCGTGCTGGGCGGTCTGATCCAGGACGACGTCACCCAGAGCATGAGCAAAGTGCCGCTGCTGGGGGACATTCCTCTGCTGGGCCGGCTGTTCCGCTCCAGTCGCGATAGCCGGGTCAAGCGCAACCTGATGGTCTTCCTGCGCCCAAGCGTCACCCGCGATGGCGCCGGGTTGAGCAGCCTCAGCCTGGGTAAATACCAGGAGATGCACGGCCTCAGCCGGAGCGAAGCCTTCAGTGGCAGTTCGCTGCCAGATGATCCGCGCAGGCTCTTCGACCGAAGCGGCACGCAGCCAGAGCTGGACTTGCGCGCCCAGCCAGCACCGGATGAAGCCCCTCGGGCGCTTGCGATACCACCACAACCGGCATTGCAACTGGCGCCACCCACGCCGGCAATCATCGACATCAAGCCCGCAGAAACACACCAGAGCCACACTATTCAGCTGGTCGCTGGCAGCAATTCCGAGCGGATGCGAGCGTTGGTCGAACGCCATCCCGAACAGCCACTGCGGTTGCTCCAAGGCCAGAGGCAGGGCGGACCATGGTATTCGCTGACCTATGGCGATTACCCAAGCAAAGAACTTGCGCGTCAGGCACTTGACACTATTCCGCCAGAACTGCCGAAAAACGGCGCTTTCATCGTCTCACGCAGTCAAGATGGCAGCTAAGTAGCGGAAAAGTCTGAGAATTTTGCGAAGAGCGTCCGACAAAAAGTTGACGTATTGCTGAAAATGGATTTTTCCACTTCGCTTGTGTCGGCATGAAAAATCAACGTTTGTTGCTATTGGCTTTGCTTTCCCTCTCCTTGTCCGGCTGTCTCGATGAAGGTGGCGGCAGCAAGAAACCGAACCACACCGAAACGCCCCCGGCTACCAGTATTCCTGAAGAGCCGCAGCCGGACGAGACGCTGCCGGAGCCGGAGCCGGAGAAGCCGCCCGTCGTACCGCCGCTCGATCCGCAACCCCAGCCGGATGGGGAAACCACTGCGCCCGCGCCCGCCTTTCCCGAACCCAGCGGCGCGGTTCGCGACGAAATCAGTGCCGAGGGCTTCTACGACATCGACGCCAGCGGCAAGCCACGCGCCGTGCGTAACGACCTGAGCGGCAACCTGCCCGCCATGGTGCAGTTCGTCCAGAACCATTCGGTGGACCCTTCGGGCAATGCCGCGAAGAACATGCCCATGCTCACCAGCGAACGCGAAGCCCTGCTGCTGGTCACACCCGATCCGGACCAGGGCGAGGTACGCGGCCTGACCCTGAGCGTCACGGTCGACGGCCAGACCAAACCCGCCGTCACCCTGCGCCATCCCGACGAGCTGCCTGAAGCTGATCGCAACGCCAGCGACGCGCGTCCCGACGTGCGCTATTCACGGCGCGCCTGGTCGGCCGTGCTGCCCTGGGATTGGGTCAAGCCGGGGATGAGCCTGTCCATCAGTGACGATCGTGGCCGCAACGGCGTGCTCGCCGGCGATGCGATCGACATTGCCGCGCCGGCCGAACTGGTGATCAACAATGTGCGCCTGGGCCTGCTCACCGAGCCGCCGCGCAGCAACGGCCATTACATGCTGCTGGAGCCGGCCCGGGCCGGTACCGACTACTTCCAGACCGTGCCCGTCTCTCGCTTGATCGTGGCCAAGTACGACGAAGTGATCCTGCAAAAGGTGATGGTCGCCAGCGGCACCATCTACGACACGGCCAGCGCCGTCGAAGGCAGCGTCTATGCCGGCGACATGCGCGAGAACACCGCCAAGTCCACCTTCAGCGTGGGCATCAACCTGGCCAACTGGGGCGTCACTAGCTCCAGCATGCAGAGCCAGCAGCAGCCACAAGTTACCCAGAGCGTGGTGGTGCACCATGCGCGCGGCGTCTATCAGAACGGCCAGGTCAACCACGGGCTGAGCGGCGGCAACAGCATCCTCACGTTGATCGACTCGGTGGGTAACGAATTCAGTCATGAAATCGGCCACCATTATGGGCTGGGCCACTACCCGGGCCAGAACGTGGAACCGAAGAACCTCTGGGACCGCCATCACGCTGACAGCGGCTGGGGCTACATCGGTCATCGCCAGCGCATGCGCGCCAACCTGGACTGGGCAAAGTACAAGCCCGCCGAGGTGCCTCAGTTCCAGAAACAGTACAACTACAACTGGGATTCCATGTCCGGTGGCTGGCCCGGCAGCAGCCTGTCGCGCTACACCCACTACACGGGCTACAGCACCCACCTGAAAATCCAGCCGTCGCTCGACAAGGCCGTGCTCGCCGTTGGCTCGCCCACCGGCTACCGCAAGTGGAACGCAACGACCCGGAAGATGGAGAACTTCCAGCCGAAGCAACCGGCGTCCAACCAGGTCTGGTACAACGGCGTCGCCGGCAACTTCCCCAAACCTCGCCGCCAGGGCATCACTGTCTTCACCCTGCTCGGCGGCTACGACCCGGTGAACGGGGTCGGCCTGCTCTACCCACCGGCGCGCAGCAACTGGGGCAACGTCTTCGATCTGCCGCAACCCACCGCCGACGCCACGGCAGCCCAATGCTGGCTGAGCGTCGACTATGCCGGCGGACGCAACCAGCGCATCGCCCTGGCGCCCAACCGCATGCAAGGCAACGCCAATAAACTGCACGTGCAAGTGGCCGCTGATGAAAACCCGCAGCAGGCCAGCCTGCACTGCCAGGCAGCCGGCGGCACGGCGCGGGAACTGCACCGAGTCAGCTTCCCGCAGAATCTGCCTGCCATCGAACCGCCGGTCATCATCGGTCGCGAGGCAGGCTACCAGGCCCTGCGTCGCATCGAACTACCCGAACTGGAACAGGCCCTGCTCAAATTGCAGAACCAGGCGGTACCGACCCTGAACGGCCAGGCCAAGGTGCTTTACGACAGCTATGCACAACACGCGGCGGAACTCTCCGCTCCGGCCCGCGCGCAGCTTGAGCGCTATCGCGGCCTGCAGCAGAAGGCCCTGCGCCTGAACCGCTGGATGGACGCCTACCAGGCTCAGCTGAAGGCCGCTGATCCGGCAGTGGAGAAGGCGCTGCTCGGCTTCATCGAGCAGTTGGGCCTGCGCAGCGACCCGCTGTTGCCGCCGGCACAAGCCATGAAGGTGAACAACAACTGCCTGCGGGCCGAGAGCGTTGGTGGCGTGATCACACCAGTCATTATCGCCGCAGCCCAGTGCAAAGGTGAGGCTGCCGAGACCTGGCTGACGGACGCCAATGGCCGCATTCGCAATACCCAGAACCCGCATCTGTGCCTCACCGACCGCGGCGGCAGCAGCGAAGTCGGCTTGAGCGAATGCGACAGCAATGCCGATGCACAGAGCTGGAATCTCGCCGCGCTGCCGCAGGTCAAGCGCGAGTCCCGCTGCCTGGATCTGAAGAACGGCTTCCTCAGCGAAGGCCGTGGCACGCTCATCACCTACAACTGCACCAATGGTGGCAACCAGAAGTGGCAGGGCATCAGTCGCAACGACAACCTCCTGCTGCCGCTGCTGCAGAACCGCAACCTGCAGCCGCTGCTGCGGCTGGCTATCCAGCCCTGAGTGAAAAGGCCCGGTCGCCTAGCGACCGGGCCGACAACCAGATGCCATTCTTCCCTGCTTTTTTCCGTACCGCGGCGATGCTGGCCATGATCGGTACTGCATCAGCCGACGCTCCCTTGCAGCTACAGCTTCTAGGCATTTTCGCCAGTTCCGATATGGCCCGCTCCACTGCACTGGTGAGTAATCAGGGACAGGAACCCATGGCCGCACGGATCGGCCAATTCCTACCAGGCGGTTTTCGGCTGCAGGCAATCGCTCACGACCGCGTTCTCTTGGCACGCGATGGCCGTACATTCCAATTGATCCTGCATGGTCGCACGCAAAGCGCGACGGAATCGCTGCCTCTGCCTTCGCAGGCATCCATCGCCACGACGCCATTCGAACCTGCCTCCGCCCCTTACGCCGATGCGTGCAACGCTCTGGCGCGCTTCGATCAGGCACAACGCGAGGAACTGCAAAGCCTTGGCGTCTGCTTCAGGTAAGCGCAGCAACAGTCCGAACGCCCGGTGACACCCAAGCACAACGGCATAGCAATGCAGTACGAAAGCACCATCGACGGGCTCAGCGGCAAAGTCTGACAATCTCGCCGGCTGCGCTTTCAGCGCAACGCTGACAGAACTTTAATCGCAAGCCGTGCGAACACCGTCGCCTCCGCCCGGTCGAAGATGCCCGGCACCGATGACGAATACCGCGTCAATGGTGGGTCATTCATGATTCGCCCTTCCGCGCCGCCGCGCTACAACCTCATGTCAGCCGTAACGCCATGGGTGGCGCCGTCTGCAGCGGTGCCCGACGAACTGATGGTCATGCATTGACCATTACGTCAAAAGCAATCGCTTATTTAAAACAGTTGTTTGATTTTCTCGGCGATAGCAGAATGCTGCGCCGCAGCAGGCCCAACCAGCAGTGCAGGGGCCCGTTAGCCGTTACGAACGCCCGACCGCCATACGCAGTGGCCGGACGAACAGACCACCAGCGGCCAATAACCGGCTCCCGAGCTGAGCTGCTGGTTACGATCAAGCAGGAGAACAAGAACAATGCACATTGGTGTTCCTCTCGAAACCAGGCCCGGTGAAACGCGCGTCGCCGCGACACCGGAAACCGTCAAGAAGCTGATCGGCCAAGGGCATCAGGTCACTGTGCAGAGCGGTGCAGGCTTACAAGCCAGCGTCCCGGACAGTGCCTACGAAGCGGCAGGCGCAACCATCGCCGATGCCGCTGCGGCGTTCGCAGCAGAGATCCTGCTGAAGGTAAACGCACCGAGCGATACCGAACTGGCGCAGATGCAGCCCGGTACGGTTCTGGTCGGCATGCTCAATCCCTTCGACAATGAAAACATCGCACGCATGGCCGAACGCGGCATCACCGCGTTCGCCCTGGAAGCCGCGCCGCGCACCTCGCGCGCGCAGAGCCTCGACGTGCTGTCTTCGCAGGCCAACATTGCCGGTTACAAGGCGGTGCTGGTTGGCGCGCATCACTACCCGCGCTTCATGCCGATGCTGATGACCGCCGCCGGTACGGTGAAGGCCGCACGGGTGCTGATCCTCGGTGCCGGCGTCGCCGGTCTGCAGGCCATCGCCACGGCCAAGCGCCTGGGCGCAGTGATCGAAGCCTCGGACGTGCGTCCGGCAGTGAAGGAGCAGATCGAGTCGCTGGGTGCCAAGTTCGTCGATGTGCCGTGCGAGACCGATGAAGAGCGCGAGTGCGCCGAAGGTGTCGGCGGTTATGCCCGGCCGATGCCCGCTTCGTGGATGGCACGCCAGGCGCAGGCCGTACACGAGCGCGCCAAGCAGGCCGACATCATCATCACCACTGCGCTGATTCCGGGCCGCAAGGCGCCGACGCTGTTGCAGGAAGAAACCGTGCAGCAGATGAAGCCTGGCTCGGTGGTGATCGACCTCGCCGCCTCTCAGGGCGGCAACTGTCCATTGACCGAAGCCGATCAGGTGGTGGTCAAGCACGGCGTGACCCTGGTTGGCTACACCAACTTGGCGACCCTCGTGCCGGCGGATGCCTCGGCGCTATACGCACGCAACCTGCTGGACTTCCTCAAGCTGGTGATCGATGGCGAAGCCAAGTTCCAGCTCAATCTTGAAGACGACATCGTCGCCGCGTGCCTGATGTGCCGCGACGGCCAGGTCGTGCGGACCAACGGTTAAGGGAGCCCGAACATGGACATGATTTCTGATGGCATCTACAACCTGATCATCTTTGTGCTGGCGATCTACGTCGGCTACCACGTGGTCTGGAACGTCACCCCCGCGCTGCACACGCCGCTGATGGCGGTGACCAACGCCATTTCGGCGATCATCATCGTTGGCGCCATGCTGGCCGCTGCTCTGACCGTCACCCCGATGGGCAAGCTGATGGGCACCCTGGCCGTGACCCTGGCTGCCGTGAACGTATTCGGCGGCTTCCTGGTCACCCGCCGCATGCTGGAAATGTTCAAGAAGAAAGAGCGCGCTTCCGTTGCGGGCAGCACCAAGGCGGAGGTCAAGCCATGAGCATGAACCTGATCACCCTGCTCTACCTCGTCGCCTCGGTGAGTTTCATCCAGGCCCTTAAAGGCCTGTCGCACCCCACCACCTCGCGCCGCGGCAACCTGTTCGGCATGATCGGCATGGGCATCGCCGTGGTCACTACGGTCTTCCTAGTGTTCAAGCTTGGCGATCAGCTGGTCGAGAGCGCAAGCCCCTGGGGCGGTCTGGGCTTCATCGTCCTCGGCCTGTTGATCGGCGGCACCATCGGTACGCTGATGGCCAAGCGCGTCGAAATGACCAAGATGCCCGAGCTGGTCGCCTTCATGCACAGCATGATCGGGCTGGCCGCGGTGTTTATCGCTATCGCCGCGGTGCTCGAGCCGCAGTCGCTGGGTATCGTCCAGGCCATCGGTTATCCGATCCCGGCCGGTAACCGTCTGGAACTGTTCCTCGGTGCAGCCATCGGCGCCATCACCTTCTCCGGCTCGGTGATCGCCTTCGGCAAGCTGTCCGGCAAGTACAAGTTCCGCCTGTTCCAGGGCGCGCCGGTGTCGTTCCCCAACCAGCACAAGATCAACCTCGCCGTCGGCGTGGCGATTCTGGTGCTGGGCCTGATCTACACCTTCAGCGGCAATTTCACCGCGTTCATGATTCTGGTGGCGCTGGCCTTCGTGATCGGCGTGCTGATCATCATCCCCATCGGCGGCGCCGACATGCCGGTGGTGGTCTCGATGCTCAACAGCTACTCTGGCTGGGCGGCGGCCGGTATCGGCTTCTCGCTGAACAACTCGATGCTGATCATTGCCGGTTCCCTGGTGGGTTCGAGCGGCGCGATCCTCTCGTACATCATGTGCAAGGCGATGAACCGTTCGTTCTTCAACGTCATCCTCGGCGGCTTCGGCGGCGACGCGGATGCCGGCCCGGCCACGGGCAGCAAGGAGCAGCGTCCGGTCAAATCCGGCTCCAGCGATGACGCTGCCTTCCTGCTGTCGAACGCCGACACCGTGATCATCGTCCCCGGCTACGGCCTGGCGGTGGCTCGCGCGCAGCATGCGCTGATGGAGCTGGCCGAAAAGCTGACGCATATGGGCGTGACCGTGAAGTACGCGATCCACCCGGTTGCCGGCCGCATGCCCGGGCACATGAACGTGCTGCTGGCCGAGGCCGAAGTGCCGTACGAGATGGTGTTCGAGATGGACGACATCAACTCCGAATTCGGCCAGGCCGATGTGGTGCTGGTGCTCGGCGCCAACGACGTGGTCAACCCGGCGGCGAAAAACGATCCCAAGTCGCCCATCGCCGGCATGCCGATCCTGGAGGCGTACAAGGCCAAGACGGTCATCGTCAACAAGCGCTCCATGGCCAGCGGTTACGCCGGTCTGGATAACGAGCTGTTCTACATGGACAAGACCATGATGGTCTTCGGCGATGCCAAGAAGGTCGTCGAGGACATGGTCAAAGCTGTGGAATAACCGCACCCTGCGCCACCAGAACCCCTCTCGGCATCGCCGCGAGGGGTTTTGTTTTTCTAGACGTTAGAGACCGAAGACCTGCGCTAGATGCGCTTCGTAGCGCAGGGTGTCGGCCTCGATCGAAGGCCGCTTCATCACGTCGACGCAGAGAAAGGTTGGCAGGCCGCTCATGCCGAGGAACTCGTTAGCCTTGTGAAAAGGGAAATACACCGCATCGACGCCCTTGCCTTCGAAGAAATCGGTCGGGTCGTCGAAAGCCTGCTGCGGTGCATTCCAGGTCGCCGAGATCATGTACTGCTTGCCCTGCAACAAACCGCCGCTGCCATACTTCTGCGACGCATCGGAGCGCGTGCGACCGTCGTTGGCGTAGAGACTGCCATGCCCTTCGGTGAACACCTCGTCGAGGTACTTCTTCACGGTCCAGGGGGCGCCCATCCACCAGCCGGGCATCTGGTAGATGATCACGTCGGCCCAGAGAAACTTGGCGACTTCCTCGGCCAGGTCATAGCCGGCATCGATCTGAGTTTCCTTGACGTCGAAGCCGGCACGATCAAGAAAGCTCAACGCGGTTTCGTGAAGGGTGGCGTTGTAGCGGCCATCCGAGTGGGCGAACTGTTTTCCGCCATTGAGCAGCAATACGTTTTTCATAGACAGGTTGACCTGATCAGTTACGAATGGCGAGCAGCCTAACGATTACTAACCCGCCGAAACAGAGCCTTTTCAACAAAAACGAATTGACTGAAAATCACGAATGCTTGGTCGGCTCATGCGGTAGCGTTTGCAACCAGCCACTGCCCTTACGGAGTAAAACTCATGAGCGACACCTGTGCCTTCATCCTCCACGCCTACACGCGACCGGAAAAAGCCGACGAGTTCGAAGGGCTGTTCAGCAGCTACGTCGCCGCGAGCCGGGCCGAAGACGGCTGCATCGAATACCACATGCTGCGCGATAGCGAAGACCCGACGCTGTTCATCTTCTACGAGGTCTGGCAATCGTCCGAACATCTCCAGGCGCACAGTGCGCTGCCGCACATGCGTCGCTTCCACGAACAGCGCATGGATTTCCTGACGCGTGAGTTCGAGATACGCCCGATCGAAATGATCAGCTCGTCATCCGCTACGGGCTGAACCAGGCCAAGCAGGTCCCGTTTCGACGAACAGTTCCGCTGGAATACCAGCCATACAGTTCGCTTCCACTCGCAACTGGACCGGCACAATCCACAACGCCTGTGACTGTTACGCAACAGCGCGGCAAGCGACTCTATTTGCCCATAACCCATCCCCGCGAAACGGCGGGAAGGAGAGGCACATGGAGCGCGTACTGCCCCGCATGCTCACCCTCCGTATTAGCACGGCACCGCTTCGCCGATTGTTGCAACTGTTGCGGCTCTGGCAACAACGCGCGCGCACCCGACGCCATCTGGCAGCGCTGGACGATCACCAGCTATCCGACGTCGGCATCAGCCACAGCGAGCGCATGGACGAGCTGAGCAAGCCGTTCTGGCGTTAACGTCACACTTCTCTGATAACACCTTGCGGCATAAGCTGAACGGCATCGCCCGGCCACGGGTCGAAGTTGCTCAGCTCTGGAGAAGTGTATGAACAAATATCTATTGTCAGTTGCCGCCGCTGCCTGCCTGGTCACCGGAACGGCCTACGCCGGCAGCGTCACCGGGACCATCGATGCGATCGGCGCCTCGCTGGTCAACACTGTCGAAGGCACCTCCGACATCACCTCGAACCTGGGCGACGACAAGCTGGTACGCGACGCGCGGGACGATGCGGCCCGTTTCGTGGCCAGCAATGGCGAGGCGCGTGGTGCTCAGCTGGAAGCCGCGCTGAAACACATCCGCAGTGAGCGGCCGGGCATCGAAGCCAGCGATCTGCAGCTGGCCAGCGCCATCCTGGCGCTCTGACGCAGAGCTTTATAGCAAGCGTGCGCTAGCCCCGGGGCTAGCGTTTCGCTAGCCTATGAGGCTGTTTTTTCGGCATCAGGATCCGCATGCGTTCGCTTTACCTTGTATTGGCCGGCTGTTGCCTTTGCGGCAGCGCGCAGGCCTTCGATAGCCTTCTTGCCAGCAGCGTCGCTTCTACCTATGTCGCCACCCAGGTGACCAGCGCCCCGTTCGACAACAAGCTAATCCTCGACTCCAGAGACGAAGCCGCTCGATTCGTCGCCAGCGATGGCGAGATCCGCGGAGCGCGGCTGGAATCGGCGCTGCGTTGGCTGCGTGAAACCCACCCGCAGCTAGCCGCAAGCGACCTTGAACTGGCCGAGGCAATCCTCGTCCAATGACCCACCCCGTTTTACGAGAACCCTTATGAACTTCAAGCTGATCGCCGTGCCGCTCGCACTGGTTCTGTTCGTCGGCGGTGCACAGGCGCAGACGCTGGTCGCCACCAGCAACATTCTCGTCAACGCGCTGGATCGCAGCATCAACTTCACCTCGGATGTGACCAGCCGCATCAGCGACATGAAAGTCGTCAGCGAAGCGCGTGACGACGCCGCCGGCTTCGTCGCCAGCGGCGGCGAGATTCGCGGTGCTCGTCTGGAAGCGGCATTCGGCGGGCTACGCAGCGCATTTCCCGAAGCTCGACAAGCCAGCGACCAGACACTGGCTGAACTCATCCTCGCGCAGTGAAATCATCTCGCGCCTGGTGGATGGCCGTTGCGCTCACCGCGTTCGCTAATGTTGCTCAGGCCGACCTGCGCCTGACACTGGATGACCGCGACCTGCACCCGGCCGAGTGGGCAGCCAGTCAGCAGTTACTGAATGAAGCCATGGCGGCATTGCCACCGCGGATGGTCGAGCACCTCGACCGGGACGTACGCGTCCGCTGGCACGATGGGCTGACGCACGACGTCTACGGAAGTGCCGGCGGCGATCTGCTGCTGCTCAACCGCCGTCTGCTGCCGGCGCTGAGCGATGGCTCCGCCGCCACGCAACGCACCAGCCGCCCGCATGGCACCGTGCGCCGCGAGCTGCTGGCCACGCTGGTTCACGAAATCACCCACCTCTACGATCGCGCCCGGCTCTGGTCGCCGGAGGGCCATCGGCAGTTGGCTTTTTGTAGCCAGCGCGCCGCCAGCCTCGGCTTGGTGGGATTGCCGGATGCCTGTCGCGGACAGACCGAACGCCGTTTCACCCTCAGCGACGACCCACGCCTGCTCGATCTGGCGGGCTGGCCCCAGCGCGTCGGCCAACGCGGCGAACGGGAAGTCAGCAATGCCCAGGCCGCCCGTAGCCCGGATCTCTACGAGCTGACCAATCCCCTTGAATTCGTCGCGGTGAATCTCGAGTACTTCCTGCTGGACCCCAGTTACGCCTGCCGCCGCCCTTCGCTGCATCGCTATTTCCGCGACCATTTCGGCTGGCAGCCAGAAGACGGGGATGAATGCGCGAGCGGCTTACCGATCCTCAACGCCGGTCACGACTTTGCGCGCACGCCGCTGATCGAACTCGATCCGGAGCGCGTCTATGAAGTCGACTATCTGTTTGCCGAAGCCAATGACGCCTGGGTCAGCCGCTGGGGCCACAGCATGCTGCGCCTGGTGATCTGCGCGCCGGGCCGTCCACGCGGGCCAGATTGCCGGCTAGATCTCGATCACCATCTAGTGCTTTCTTTCCGCGCCTTCGTCGGTGATGTGCAGCTATCCAGCTGGGATGGTCTGACCGGCGTCTACCCATCGCGCCTGTTCGTCCTGCCGCTGGGCCAGGTGATCGATGAGTACACGAAGGTCGAGCTGCGCAGCCTCGCCTCGATTCCGCTGAAGCTGGAGCGTCGCGAGATCGACATGCTGGTCGAGCGCAGCGCCGAGATGCATTGGAGTTATGACGGCGACTACTACTTCCTGTCCAACAACTGCGCGGTGGAAACCCTCAAGTTGCTGCGCAGCGGAACGGCCCGTCCCGAATTCGACGCGCTGGACAGCATCCTGCCCAGCGGATTGCTGGAGATCCTGATCAATCGTGGTCTGGCCGATGCCAGCGTGCTCGACGACCCGCGCGAGGCGCTGCGTCTGGGTTATCGCTTCGACTCCTACCGCGACCGGTATCAGGCCATGTTCGTGGTGCTGCGCGAACGGCTGGACTTGCCGCAGACCAGCGTAGAGCAATGGCTGGAGCTCAGCGCCGAGCAACGCCGCCCCTGGATCGCCCAAGCCGACCTGCGCGCTAGCGCCGCTCTGCTACTAGTCGAACAGGCGGCGCTGCGCCGACACCTGCTGCTGGCACAGGAAGAACTGAAACAGCGCTACCTGAGCGGCCGCGAACGCGGCGATGAAAGCCTGGCCAAGGCTGACGATACGCTGCAAGGCATCCTTGCCAACAGCGGCTACCTGAGCCGCCCGGCCGAGCTGCTCGATGGCAACGGCTACGGCCTGCCACAGGCCAGCGAATGGACGCGGCTGGAGCAGGAAAGCAGCCAACGCCAGGCACGGCTGCTGCAGCTCACCGAGACACTGAACGCGGAAGTCCGCTTGCTGTTGGGCAAGGAACGCCGGCTCGAGCTGGAAAACGTGGAAGCCAATCTGGCGCAGATCGGCGATCATTTACGTACCTTGCACAAGGCGGGCGGTGGGCTGGAGCTGCCTTAATGCATGCAGCTCGGGTTCCCGGAACCGCATTTTCGTCCATCGTTCCTTCCGCTATTCGCCGGATAACCCCGAACGGCACCTGAGTGAAAGAGGCGAACGCAGCCCATAGTTGGCGCATTCACATTGCTCCCCTGGCCTATTTGGGTGCGAGGCCGACCTTGAAGCCCGCAGCCTCGATACCCACGATAGCCACCTGCTCATCTTCATCCGAGGAGGCGCCGCTCACACCCACAGCGCCGATCACTTCGTCATTCGCGTCGAGAATCAGAACGCCGCCCGGCACCGGAATGAAGGTGCCATCAGACGCAGCCGCGACCGAGGCGAGGAAGGCCGGACGGAGATCGTTTCGCTCGCCTATCGTCCGGCTGGATGCGCCATTCCCGAGCGCGGCGAACGCCTTACCGCGCGCCACCGGAAGTCTCAACGGCGCGCAGCCATCCTCCCGTTCGGCGGCAATCAGATTTCCACCTCCATCCATGACAAACGCCGTCAACGGGTCCATGTCCTGCAACCTCGCCTGAGAAAATGCTGCATCCAGAATCCGCCGAGCCTGGGCTCGGGTAATTTTCACGCTGGAACGAAAAACCTTGCCTGCCATTAGTGCCTCCAAGTTTTCGATAAATACTTAATGCAGGATTTGAACGCGCCGGAACGGTGTGACGATTAATGCTTTGAATGATTTTTGCCGGACGCCAACTAGCCTGGCTGAAATCATCTTGCCTCAGATCGAATTCTTAATGCAATTCCTGTAATTTTCTGCTATTGAAATAAGTAAGCGCACCGTTGCGCAGCCTGTGTATTGGTTGGATATTATTTTTAACGTTAGGTATCGCCTCAGGCACGACGGCCACAAAAAATAGTAACGGGACGAACTTAAGTTAACGTCTAATATAATGCCAAACGAACCGCACTCTATTCGCGAGACCACTATGGAAAAAATTCAACACCGAATCCTTTACCAGGAAGCGGCTGACAGAATCCGAGAATTAATTGAGCATGGAGTACTTACCGCAGGAGAGAAAATCTCCGAAAAACAGCTTTGCGACAAGTTCGGAATCTCACGGACGCCACTTCGTGAGGCGCTGAAGGTCCTCACTTCCGAAGGATTGATAGAAATACTCCCCAATCGAGGAGCGCGGGTAAGCCGCCTCAGTTTAAGTGATGTGCAGCACACCTACGATGTAATGGGCGCATTGGAAGGCCTTGCGGGCGAAGCGGCCTGTCGCCGTATAACAGAAGATGAGTTATCGACCATTATCGAGCTCCACAGACAGATGCTTGATTATTTTAATCGCCAAGATTTGCAGGCTTACTTCCAAGCCAACCGACAAATCCATGAGCGTATTCTTGCCGCCTCAGGTAACGCTGTACTGTTAGAGATGTATAACAATCTGAGTCAACGGATCAAACGGTTTCGTTTCACTGCAGAGATGAGCCCTGAGTTTTGGCAGAAAGCAGTGAACGACCATGAAGAAATGATTAAAGCCTTGCAGGAACGCGACAGCAAAAGGCTCGGTGATATTCTTCGAGAACATTTGAATCACAAGCTTGAAGCTGAAAATCTTTCGGGTGTGGCTTAAAGCTTGTTGAAATCTCGCAGCGAGCTATTTGCTGCTGCGATGGAAGGCGCTGGGTAGGTAAAAAAAGTCTCTTTCCATTACCGTCCCTCAGCGCCTCAGGCTTCAGTTGCAGTACAACTCAATCCCGACGCCCCCTCGATTGCCGTGTCAGGCTCAGGCCAATGCCTGCTCTAGGACCTTGGCGACATGCAAGGCCGCCTTGCTTGCACCGTCATGAATCTGGTGGCGACAACTGGTCCCGTCTGCAACCACTAGATCCTCCGCTTTAGCCTGACGAATGGCCGGTAATAGCTTCATCTCGGCCATTTGCATGGACACTTCGTAATGCTCGCTTTCGTAGCCGAAGCTCCCTGCCATCCCGCAGCATGACGTTTCGATGGTTTCGACCTTCAGCTCGGGAATCCAGCGCAGCACTTGTTCCACGGGTCGCATGGCGTCGAATGCTTTTTGGTGGCAATGCCCGTGCAACAACGCCCGGGACGCACCCAGCGCCTTCAGCTTCAGGTCCAGACGACCGGCGTCATGCTCGCGAACCAAGAACTCTTCGAACAGCAGAGCGGCGTTGGCCAATGCCTTGGCTTGTTCGCCGTATCCGTAATGCAGAAACTCGTCACGCATGGTTAGCAAGCAGGAAGGCTCCAGACCAACAATGCTGACCCCGCGCTCAACGAATGGCATCAGGAAATCCAGTGTGCGCTTCGCTTCGGCTTTGGCTTTGTCTACCTGACCGGACGCCAGATAGGTTCGTCCGCAGCAAAGTGGTCGCTCGCGGGCTGCCTTGTTGAAATGGACTTTATATCCGGCTGCAACCAGCACCCGATGGGCGGCTTCGGCGTTGGCTGGTTCAAGGTAGTTATTGAACGTATCGACAAACAACAGGACTTCTTTCGTCTGTGTTGCGTTGCCTTGCGCCTCGCCCGCGTTGCTGAGGAAGCTGCGTTGAAAACTCGGCAGCGCCCGTTGCGTAGCCAACCCCAGGCTCTTCTTGACCCAGTCAGCCACTGCCGGCACGCGCTCGACTGCGCTTACCAGTCCTGAGAAGTAACTGGCGTACGGTGCGTATTGCGGCATATCGGCTACAAGGCGTTCACGAAGCGGCATCGGGTGCGTTTTCGACCAGGCCACGCGGGCTTCGATTTTCATTTTGGCCATGTCCACGCCGGTTGGACATTCCCGCTTGCAGCCCTTACAGGAAACACAAAGATCAAGCGCTTCCTTTACGTCTTCACTGGCTAACCCTTCCGGCCCTAATTGACCCGACAAAGCCAAGCGCAAGGTGTTGGCGCGGCCGCGGGTCAGATGCTGTTCATTACGTGTGGCGCGGAAGCTCGGGCACATCGTACCCGCGTCGAATTTACGGCAGTGGCCGTTGTTATTGCACATTTCCACTGCTTTGATCAGGCCTGACGTGGGATCACCACCGCTCCCAGGCTCACTTTGCTCTCCAGTGAGCGGATCACGCAATACATCCCAACCGGACCAATCGAGTGCTGGTTTAACCGGGATCGCCTGATAGTCCTTGGGAAAGCGGAAATAGTTCTGATCGTCCATACGAGGTGTATCGACGATCTTGCCCGGATTGAGCAGATTTTCCGGATCAAATATCTGCTTTATTTCCGTGAACGCGGCGTTGAGCTGCGGGCCGAACTGCCAGGCCACCCACTCGCCTCTGCAAATACCGTCGCCATGTTCGCCAGAAAAGGCGCCCTTGTATTCCCTGACCAAAGCCGATGCTTCTTCGGCAATGGCACGCATCTTCTCTCCGCCGTCACGGCGCATATCCAGTATCGGGCGTACGTGTAAGGTTCCTACGCTGGCGTGGGCATACCAAGTACCCTCAGTACCGTACTTGTGAAATACCTGAGTTAGTTTATCGGTGTATTCGGCGAGTCCATCCAACGGGACTGCACAGTCTTCGATGAAAGACACCGGCTTCCCGTCGCCTTTCATACTCATCATGATGTTCAACCCCGCCTTGCGGACATTCCAAAGTGCTGTCTGCTCAGCACCGTTGACCATGTCCACGACACTTCCCGGCAGGCCGAGATCGCCCATAAGTTCATTCAAACCGGCAAGTTTCTGATGCAACTCCTGCATGTCATCGCCAGCGAACTCGACAAGTAGAATGGCCTTGGGTGCACCGATTAACGCTTTTTCAATAACCGGGCGGAATGCTGGGTTCTCAAGCGACAGGTCGATCATGGTGCGATCGACAAGTTCGACAGCCGTAGGCTCCAGCTTGACGATATGCTGGGTCATGTCCATCGCCTGATAAAAGGTAGGGAAGTTGACCACACCCAGAACTTTCTGCTTCGGCAAAGGCGCCAATTTCAGCTTGATGCGTTGAGTTAGTGCCAAGGTCCCTTCGGACCCTATTAACAGATGTGCCAGATTGATACGGCCGTCACGGTCGTAGGGCAGCGGGTTCTGGCAGTTGAAGATATCCAGGTTATAACCGCCGACACGGCGTAATACCTTGGGGAAGTTCTCGAGGATATTTGCATCTTCGCGGCTGGCAATTTGTTGGAGTTGCTGAGCGATGCGCTGCACTCTGCCGCCGGCCGAAAGGTTCTCGATATAGTCGAAATGGCCTTGTGAGCCGTCCGCCAGTAACGCGTCGATGCTGAGAACGTTATGGACCATGTTGCCGTAGCGGATCGATCGCGACCCACAGGAGTTATTGCCGGCCATTCCTCCAATGGTGCATTGCGCAGCTGTCGATACATCAACCGGAAACCAGAGCCCATGTGGCTTCAGCCAGCGATTGAGATCATCGAGAACGAGGCCGGGCTCGACCACGACGGTCATCCTTTCTTTGTCGAACTCAACGATCTGGTTCAGCCAACGGCTAGTGTCCAGCACGATCGCTTCCCCGACCGTCTGCCCGCACTGGCTGGTTCCGCCTCCCCGCGCGAGTACCGGAATCTTCGCGTCACGCGCGATATCCAAGGCAATCTGTAGGTCCTGCTGGTGGCGCGGGATGACTACGCCAACCGGCATGACTTGGTAGATCGATGCGTCCGTCGAATAGCGCCCCCGGGAGGCCTTATCGAAAAATACATCGCCGGCAATCTCTCGCTGCAAGCGTGCTGCAAGATCAGAGACAAGGCCTACTTGCGCGCTGCGCGCTTTTAATTTTTGTTCAGTAAACGAAGTCATCACAAACTCCCGGTTTCCATCAGGGCGGCAGTGGCGAGCCTTACGCCAAAAAGCACCGTTCGCAGCTAGCGCCGCTCCCACGGCAGGAGCGACTTAAGCCGCGATGCTTATGCTGTGTCAGTTGGCGGTCCGCAGGGGATTAGCGGCAAAGTAATTCAGCGCCGCCAACACTCCACTTCCCTTCAACTCAACACCGGATAACTTCATTCCCGCCTCGCAGCCACCGAGGGCCGCGATCAGAGTCAGGTCATTGCAATCACCCAAGTGACCGATACGGAACATCTTTCCCTTGGCCTTGCCGAGCCCCATGCCTAAGGAGAGATCGAAACGCTCGTAAACCAGCCGGCGAACCGCATCGGCATCTACACCTTCTGGCATTACGACGCCGGTCAGGACCGGTGAGTGGACGGCAGGGTCCAGGCACTGCACTTCCAATCCCCAGGCTTCGACAGCGGTGCGCACTCCCGCCCCCCAGCGCTGATGACGGAGAAACACGTTATCCAGGCCTTCCCCCAGGATCATGTCCAGCGCTTCGTTCAAGCCATAAAGCAGATTGGTATTGGGTGTGTACGGCCAGTAGCCAGTTTTGTTGGCCTCGACGATTTCGTCCCAGGCCCAGAAGCTTTTTGGCAATTGGGAGGGACGGCTGGCTTGAAGCGCCTTATCTGACAGCGCGTTAAAGCTGATGCCTGGCGGCAACATCAGGCCCTTCTGCGACCCTGAAATCGTGACGTCGACACCCCAGGCGTCGTGCTGATAATCGGCACAGGCCAGCCCGGAAATGGTATCGACCATCAACAGCGCCGGGTGCCCCGCCGCATCCATGGCACGTCGTACCGCAGGAATATCGCTGGTAACGCCAGTGGAGGTCTCGTTGTGAACGACGCAAACCGCTTTGATGCTGTGTCCGGTGTCCTCCCTCAGGCGCCGTTCGATCATGTCGGCCTGCACTCCAGCGCGCCAACCCTCATACCCTGGCAACCCGAGAAACTCCGGTTCCACGCCCAAGCGACGCGCCATCTTCTCCCATAGCGTGGCGAAGTGGCCGGTCTCGAACATCAGCACTTTGTCACCGGCTGACAGCGTATTCACCAGCGCCGCTTCCCAAGCGCCTGTGCCTGAAGCGGGATAAATGACAACGGGATGCACCGTTTTGAAAATCTTCTGAATCTTGCCCAGTATCTCCAGCCCCAACGCGCCGAATTCAGGACCACGGTGGTCGATAGTCGGCAGGCTCATGGCACGCAGGATGCGATCCGGTACAGGAGAAGGGCCGGGAATTTGGAGGAAATGGCGGCCAGATGGATGAAAATCGAGCTTCAACATGGGATATCTCCGTAGCCTTTCGCTATTGGTTATTTTTGTATTTTGCGTTTTGAATTCATCGTTAAATAACAAAAATCCACGCTTACCTGATGCAACCCTCCCCCCTTAATCGGCCCACTTCCTCCTCGCTGATACCAATGCCGCGAAGGATCTCGTCTGTATGCTGGGCAAAAAGCGGTGCCGGCCGACGAATCTGCAGAGGCGTGCGGGAGAACTTTGCCGGGAAACCAATCGTTTTCATTTTGCCGATCACCGGATGATCGACCTCCTGAACCATGCCCCGGGCGAGAAAATGTTCGTCTTCCATGGCTTGGGCGAAGTTATTGATCGGGCCTGCCGGGACGCCAGCCACATCACAAAGCTCAAGCCAGTGGTCCATGTTCTGTTGGGTCAGGATGTCTTCGATAACGGCTTCGAGCACTTCAACATTGCGCCCGCGGTCACTATTCGTTGCAAAGCGCGGATCATCGATCAGCTCGGGGCGTGCTATGACATCGAGGCAAAAGCGCTCCCAGGTCCGCTGGTTGGCACAACCGAGCATAAGAAAGCCGTCTTGGGTCTTGAATGCCTGATAAGGCGCGGAGACTCGGTGTCGCCACCCTGTTGGCTCCGGTACCCTCCCCTCCGAGAAATAGGCGGCTGCCTCCCAGCTGAACCACGGCAAGCCGCATTCGGTGATGGCGATATCGATATGTTGCCCTTCTCCGGTGTTCATCTTGTGAATGTATGCCGCGAGAATGGAATAGACCGCAGTGATCCCCGCGCCTATGTCATATACCGCAATACCTGTTTTTACAGGGCGTCGACCCGGCTCGCCAGTCATCGACATGAGGCCGCTCATGCCCTGCGCAACCAGATCGAAACCACCCTTGTTGCTGTATGGGCCGGTCTGCCCATAGCCGGAAATGGAGCAGTAAATGATGCCCGGATTGAGCTTTTTGATGGTCTCGTAATCGATTTGCAGAGACTGAGTCACGCCGGGGCGGTAGTTCTCCACGATTACATCGGCCTCATTGGCCAGTCGGTAAAACACGTCCTTGGCCCGCTGATCCTTCAAGTTCAGCGAAATGCTCTTCTTGTTCCGGTTGATCTGGGAGAAACAGGTGGATTCGTCATTAACGTATGGGCCCATTTGCCGGCTGTCATCGCCGCCGTTGGCCTTCTCAACCTTGATGACTTCTGCGCCCATGTCTCCCAAAACCATGGTGCAGTATGGCCCGGCCATGATCTGGGATACATCGAGTATTTTTATATTGTTCAACGGGAGCATGGAATTCCTCACTGCCGGAAATTGATCGGAAGGCTATCGCCCGGTCCATTCAAAGGATGTCTTGTGAACGAACTTGCCGACCGCTGCCTTGAAATCCTGGCTGCCGTAACAGGCCCGCACCCAGTCGTCACTGGCATCTGCGGCCGCACGTCGATGTGCGAGCACGCGATTGATGACCTCTTTCGATGCTTGAACCGTCAGCGGAGCTCGACTGGCGAATGCCTGCGCTCGGTTGTTGACTTCCTGCCTGATAGCGTCCGCGTCGAAGATTTCGTTGACCAAACCGATCAAGGCTGCTTCGGGTGCCTCGATGAACTTCGCGGCCATGAGCACTTCCTTGGTGCGCGCGACGCCTATCAAGTCCATCAAGCGTGAAACATTGGTCACGGACAGGCAGTTGCCTAGCGTCCTGGCAATCGGAACGCCGAACTTCAATGACGGCGTGCAGTAGCGAAAATCACAGGCCAAGGCAATGGCCGCGCCACCACCGACACAGAACCCTTCGAGCATGGCAATGGTAGGTTTGCGCATGGTTTCCAGGCCGGCGATGGCGCTATCGATACGGCGCTCATATGCAACACCCTGCTCGCCATCGAAACCGGTGAACTGCTTGATATCCGTACCGGCGACAAAGGCATCGCCCCCGCGGCCATGGAATATCACCGCATTCACCGCCGGGTCAGCATCTACTTGTTGGCATATAGCTGCCAGCGATTCGTACATATGCCAGGTCATGGCATTGCGGCTTTCGGGGCGATTGAATCCGACCCAAGCCACGCCTTGATCGATATGGCATTCAACGGTGCCCTGGTTCTGATCACTCATCTCTCTCATTCCTTCGGTTCGTTGCCGCCAGGTATTGGTAGCAGAAGGCTGGAAACATCAGCGCCTATCAACTGCCATACACAAAGTTGACCAGCGACATCGCAACGGCCGGGATGTAAGTGTTCATGATCAGGATTGCGAAGAGCACGCCGAGGAACCAGAGATTGGTTCGGCTGGTTGCCCAAATATCCGACTTGGCTATCGAGCAGGAAGCGATCAGAACGCTGGCTACCGGCGGTGTTTGTTGCCCGATTGCCAAATTAAGCGTGACGATCAAACCGAAGTGAATGGGGTCGATGCCAACCGCAAGAACCAGCGG
Organism: Pseudomonas sp. IC_126; assembly: GCF_004331835.1. Classification (NCBI taxonomy): domain Bacteria; kingdom Pseudomonadati; phylum Pseudomonadota; class Gammaproteobacteria; order Pseudomonadales; family Pseudomonadaceae; genus Pseudomonas; species Pseudomonas sp. IC_126. Next base: position 319,128 of record NZ_SJSS01000002.1, on the reverse strand, counting down.
CAATACAATCGGCACAACCAGAATTATCGCAGCGGCTGAGTGCAGAAAGACCCCAAGTATCAGGAAGATCACGTTCAACAACGCCAGGATTACATACTTGTTGCTGGTCCATTCGCTGATTGAGGTGGCCAACTGCTGTGGAAGCTGCGTCTCGGTCAAATAGAGGCCAACTACGGCCGAGCTTGCAACAAGGAGCATGACCACTGCAGTTTGTATACCTGCATCAAGGCATGCCTTATAGAAAGTTTTGAAGGTGAACTCCCGGTATACGAAAGCACTGATGAAAATGGCAACAACGACCGCCAGTGCGGCACCTTCTGTCGCGGTTACAATGCCACCGAAAATCCCTCCAAGAATAATTACCGGAATCGACAACGCCCAGATGGAGTTTTTGAATGCTTCCCAGAGTTTTCCTGCCCGGAACTTTCCTTCCGATGGAAAGTTGTTCTTTTTAGCCAAGTAGTAGCACATGGCGGCTAAACCCAAGGCCCCGAGAATCCCTGGAAAAATGCCGGCAACAAACATCTTGACCACTGATTCCCCAGACATAACCGCATAAAGAATCATGGGGATCGAAGGTGGCAGGATGATCGCCAGACTGGCGGCAGAGGATGAAAGAGCCGCCGAATACTCCTTGGAGTACCCCTTCTTCTTCATCGCCGGAATCATGATGCTACCAATGGCCGAAACGCCTGCTACCGCAGAGCCGGAAATTTCCGCGAAAAAGATAGAGGCGCCAATGGTCACCATCGACAGTCCACCTTTTATGAACCCCAGCATCGCTGATGCGAGATCAATGAGGCGTCGTGAAATGCTTGAAGCATTCATGATGGCACCGGCCAGGATGAACAACGGAATCGCAATCAGCGGGAAGCTGGTCGCCCCGTCGAACATCACCATGCCTATGTTGGGAAGTGCCGAGACACCATAAGTGGCGAAGGTCGCAGCGGCGCCGATGAGACCGAGCGCTACCGCGATAGGCACATTGATCAGAATGAGCACGACAAGGCCAAGAAACATATAAAGAATCGTCATTTTTTATTCTCCTGAGCGCGCAGTTCTGCGGGCTCGATGGGGTCGTTCGGAACTCAGCTTTTCGCGAGCTCAACCTCTAGCTCTTCCAGTTCATGGTCGACGAACCCAGCGCCTTTGGCGCTCGCAATGACATCGGGCAGGCGTAATAACTCGGCAAGAATGAACATCGCTGCACCAATCGGGATAACTGATTGCGTAAGCTGCAGCGAAACGTTGGTCAGGCTGACCAGCGTTGAGCCTTCGAGAATGGTCACTACCTGCATGCCGGTATATGCGAGCAGTACGAAAAAACCGATCGTGATCGCCTCTGCGATAAGTGCAATCGGCAGCCGTACCTTGGGGGAGAAGTAATTAATGACACTTGGGCAGCCTATGTGGGCGCCCTTTGCCGCAGCCAGTGCGGCTCCGTAATAGGTCAGCCAAGCCAATCCTACAGATGCAACTTCGTCGTACCAGCTAAAGGGCGAACCGACCAGGCGTGAAACAAAGCCAATTGTAACAACCGCTGCCAGCGCGATAATATTGATTACAACGATGACTTCAAGAAGCTTGAAGTAACCTTTTTTAAAAGAGCTCATCAGCTCCTCCTGATATATCGACCCTCAATTGTTCCGTGCATGACTTGCGGGATGAGCAAGTCATGCACAACGGAGATATCACCTATCAGTCGCGGAGCTGCCTTACTTTTTCCAGCATTTCTTTGCCGCCATCAACTTCCTCGGAAAACTTCGCATAAATTGCATCCGAGCCGTCAATAAACGCTTGCTGGTCGACCTCGTTGACCTCCATGCCAGCCTCTTTCATCTTTTCGACAAGGCTGTTATCGAGCTCCTCGCCTTGCTTTAGAGCAAAGTCTTCAACTTCCATCGCTGCATCCGACAGCACTGTTCTCACCTCTTCCGGCAAACGCTTCCAGCTGGCGCCTGCCACCACAAACGCCGGGGTGTAGACATGGTTGGACAAGGAAAGAAAGCGTTGAACCTCATGGAAGCGCTGCGAGTAAATCTGGACGAGCGGGTTTTCCTGGCCATCCATCGCGCCGGTCTGCAATGCAACGAAGGCTTCGGAGAGCGCCATGGGCGCAGGATTAGCGCCGTAGCCCTTGAACATTTCAACGCGCCAGATCCCGTTCGGCGTTCTTAGCTTTAGCCCTTCGAGATCTTTGGGTACTACGATCGGACGGCTGTTATTGGTGATCTGCCGGCTGCCGTTTTCCCACACGGCAATGATATTCAGGTTCCTTTTTTCCGCCGCTGTGTACATGACATCGCGCACTACTTCGTCGCGAACCTTCTTCATGTGTTCCCGATCCTTGATCAGGTACGGCATTTCGAACAGCGAGAACTCGGGGCTGACGCTGCTCATGACCGTGGAGGGCAATGCGAGATCAAGCGTGCCTAACTTGAGCTTGTTTAGCATTTGCGAATCGCTACCGAGCTGACTGGAGCCGTAAGGCACAACCTCATACCCATCCAGTTTTTCGTTAGCGATCCGAGCGAATTCGTTAGCTGTTATCTCGAATAGGGAGCCTGGCCCGCCCACATGGCCGAATTTGATTTGGGTATCAGCAGCCTGTGCTACCGAAACGCCGAGGGCCAGTACTGATGCAAGAAGCGCTTTCTTTGAGCCTTTCATGTGGATCTCCACTCATTGTTATTTTTGTTGGTACCCAACGCCGCAAAGCCCGAATTTCTTTCCCGTTCGGTCAGTTCGTTGCTGTTCTTTTGCAGCTATCGAACGGGAAGAGTGACGAGTAGAACTCCCTGCATTTGCCGGGCGCGCAGCTGACTGATCAAAATGAATTCATAATTCACTTTTGGACGTTAGTCTAAGATTCGCAGCCTAGCAAATGGCTTTTCCATTAATTTCATTTTGCTTTTTTAGCGCCTAATCAGGCGCTGCGATGGCTGGCGATCAGCGGTTCTCGCAGTGATATCTGCAGCCAACACAGGTGTTCGCCGCCAAGAAGAAGGGACGTTGAAATGTGGTTCGTCAAAGCACAGCCGGACGAGCGCGAAGACTCGTCTGGGCCGGTGTTTTGTCCAGGCGAAAAAAAACCTCGAACTTCGTTGGGGGAGGGGGAAGTTCGAGGTTCCAAATCCGGACCGCTAGGGCGAGGTCCAGATGATCTGCCAACACTTAACACAACAAGGAGCATCGAAGGGTTTTGACACCCTCCGAAGCCTATGACTCGCCTTTTGCGTCATGAGTTCAATGAGTCAGAAAAAATAATTTCGTCTCGCTTCGTCTGCGCCCCTTCAGTGCGCCTCGTCCCAGTTGTCGCCCACGCCCGCTTCCACCAACAGCGGCACGTCCAGCTCGGCGGCCTGGCTCATCAGCGGGCAGATGGCTGCGCGCACCTGCTCGACCAGATCCTCGCGCACTTCCAACACCAGTTCGTCGTGCACCTGCAGGATCACCCGTGCATCCAGGCCGCTGTTCTGCAGCCAGTTGTCCACACTAATCATGGCGCGCTTGATGATGTCCGCCGCGGTGCCCTGCATCGGCGCATTGATCGCGGTGCGTTCGGCGCCCTTGCGCATGGCGCCGTTCTTGGAGTTGATCTCGGGCAGATACAGCCGGCGACCGAACAGGGTCTCCACGTAGCCCTGCTCGGCGGCCTGGGTACGGGTGCGCTCCATGTAGGCGAGCACGCCGGGGTAGCGCGCGAAGTAGCGATCGATATAGGCCTGCGCTTCGCCGCGCGCGACGTCGATCTGCTTGGCCAGGCCGAAGGCGCTCATGCCGTAGATCAGACCGAAGTTGATTGCCTTGGCGCTGCGGCGCTGGTCGTTGCTCACCTCATCCAGCGATACGCCGAAGACCTCGGCGGCGGTGGCGCGGTGGACATCCAGATCGTTCTGGAAAGCATGCAGCAACCCTTCATCCTGGGCCAGATGGGCCATGATGCGTAGTTCGATCTGCGAGTAGTCGGCGGCCAGCAGCTTGTAGCCGGGTGCCGCGACGAAAGCCTGGCGAATGCGCCGCCCTTCAGCCGTTCTGATCGGGATGTTCTGCAGATTCGGGTCCGACGAAGACAACCGGCCGGTCGCCGTTACCGCCTGGTGATAGCTGGTGTGGATACGTCCTGTGCGAGGGTTGATCTGCTGCGGCAGCTTGTCGGTGTAGGTGCCCTTGAGCTTGCTCAGGGAGCGGTGCTGCATGATCACCTTGGGCAGCGGGTAATCCTTATCGGCAAGGTCGGCCAGCACACTTTCGGCGGTCGAGGGCTGGCCTCCAGCGGTCTTCGACAATACCGGACAGCCGAGCTTTTCATAGAGGATGGCGCACAGCTGTTTGGGCGAACCGAGGTTGAACTCCTCGCCAGCGATGTCATAAGCCTCACGCTCTAGAGCGACGAGTTTTTCGCCCAGCTCGACGCTCTGCAGCCCGAGCAGATTGGCGTCGACCAGCGCACCGTTGCGCTCGATACGCGCCAGCACCGGAACCAACGGCATCTCTATCTCGTTCAGTACCTTGAGCAGCGAGGGCGTGGCTTCGAGCCTTTCCATCAGTGTCTGGTGCAGGCGCAGGGTAACGTCGGCATCTTCGGCCGCGTAGGGTCCGGCCTGTTCGATGGCGATCTGGTCGAAGGTCAGCTGCTTGGCGCCCTTGCCGGCGATGTCCTCGAAGCGGATGGTGCCGCGGCCGAGATATTTCAGCGCCAGGCTGTCCATGTCGTGACGGGTCGCGGTGGCGTCCAGCACGTAGGATTCGAGCATGGTGTCGCAGCTCATGCCGCGCATTTCGATACCGTAGTGCATCAGCACGTTCATGTCGTACTTGCCGTGCTGGCAGATCTTGCGTTTGGCCGGGTCTTCCAGCAGCGGTTTGAGGGCAGCGAGCACCGCGTCACGGTCGAGCTGCTGCGGCACCCCCATATAACTGTGACACAGCGGCACGTAGGCGGCCTTGCCGGTCTCGATGGCGAATGAAACGCCCACCAGCTGCGCCTTCTGCGCATCGATGCTGGTGGTCTCGGTATCGAAGGCGAAGCAGTCGGCAGCCTGCAGACGCGCCAGCCAGGCGTCGAATTCGGCCTGATCGAGGACAGTGTCGTACTCGGCTTCCGCCTGGATCGAGCATTCCTCAGGCGTAACTTCGCAGTTCGCCGCCTTGGCCTCGCGCAGCAGCTCGTCGAGCCACTGTTTGAATTCCAGCTCGCGGTACAGCGCGATCAACGCCTCGCGATGCGGTTCGCCCGGCATTAGATCGGCCACCTGCACATCCAGCGGCACGTCGATCTTGATCGTCGCCAGCTCATAGGACATGAACGCCGCATCACGGTGTTCTTCGAGCTTGGCGGCCAGCGACTTGGCACCGCGAATCGGCAAATCGCAGACTTTTTCGAGGTTCTCGTAAAGCCCCTTCAGACCGCCGGGAATGCCATTGAGCAAGCCGCAGGCGGTCTTCTCGCCAACGCCGGGCACGCCGGGGATGTTGTCAACCTTGTCGCCCATCAGCGCGAGGAAATCGATGATCAGCTCGGGACCGACGCCGAACTTGGTCCGTACACCCTCGATGTCATAGACGCTGCCGGTCATGGTGTTGACCAGCGTGACGTGCGGGCAGACCAGCTGCGCCATGTCCTTGTCGCCAGTGGAGATGACGACGTCGCGCTGGAGGGCTGCGCATTGGCGCGCCAAGGTGCCGATCACGTCGTCGGCCTCGACCCCGTCCACGCACAACAGCGGCATGCCGAGCGCGCGAACGCTGGCATGCAGTGGCTCGACCTGACCACGCAGGTCGTCCGGCATCGGTGGGCGATGGGATTTGTATTCGGCGAACAACGTGTCGCGGAACGTCGGCCCCTTGGCATCGAAGACCACCGCGAAGGGGCTGTCCTGATATTGTCGGCGCAGCGACAGCAGCATGTTCAGCACACCCTTCACCGCGCCGGTGGGTTTGCCGGTCGAGGTGGTCAGCGGCGGCAGGGCATGGAAGGCGCGATAGAGGTAGGACGAACCGTCCACCAGAACCAGGGGCGTTTGACTCATGAGCGGGATCAACCTTTTCGGCGGGTCCGGGGCTAGAATGCAGGGACCACTTGACGATAAAGGGCAAGGTTATCATGCGTACGCTCAAACCTCTGATGCTGGCCGGCCTGCTGGCGCTCGTGCCGCTGACCGGTTTTGCCCAGGAGTCGGTCGAGGGTGAGCCCGATGTGACCATTCGCCAGGAAGGTGAGCGGACCGTCGAGGAATATCGCGTCAACGGCTTCCTCTATGCTGTGAAGATCACCCCAAAGTCGGGCAAACCCTACTTTCTGGTGCGCGCCGATGGCGACAGCAATTTCATCCGAGCCGACCAGCCGGACATGCTGATCCCTGCCTGGGAAATCTTCAGCTGGTAACGCCGCGACGACGATAACGGAAGGCCACTCATGTCGGTATTCACCCCGCTGCAACACGAAGAACTGGAAGCCTTTCTGGCGCCCTATCAACTGGGACGTCTGCAAGAATTCGAGGGCATCGCCGCAGGCAGCGAGAACAGCAATTTCTTCGTCAGCCTGGAACAGGGCCAGTACGTTCTGACCCTGGTTGAGCGCGGCCCGACCCAGGACCTGCCGTTCTTCATCGAGCTGCTCGAGGTACTGCACCGAGCCGGCCTGCCGGTGCCCTACGCGTTACACACCCGGGACGGCGAAGCCCTGCGCAACCTGGCAGGCAAGCCGGCGCTGCTGCAACCGCGCTTGCCGGGCCGGCACGTGGCGGTGCCCAATGCCCACCACTGCAGCGAAGTGGGCCGGCTGCTGGCGCGCCTGCATCTGGCGACGCGCGAACACATCCTCGAGCGACGCAGCGACCGCGGCCTGGACTGGATGCAGGAAGAAGGCCCCAGCATTGCCATGGGACTGCCGGAGGACCAGCTACCGCTACTGCGCGAAAGCCTGACGGAAATCGCCGAGCTGAAGCCGAAGATCCTCGCCTTGCCCCGCGCCAACCTGCACGCCGATCTGTTCCGCGACAATGTGCTCTTCGAGGGGGGTCACCTGACCGGCGTGATCGACTTCTATAACGCCTGCTCCGGGCCGATGCTCTACGACATCGCCATCACGGTTAACGACTGGTGCAGCCACCCCAACGGCGAGCTCGACGAGGAACGCAGCCAGGCATTGCTCGCCGCCTACTCCAGCCTGCGCCGCTTCACCCCGGCCGAGGCTGAGCTATGGCAGCCGATGCTGCGCGTGGCCGGCGTGCGGTTCTGGCTCTCGCGCCTGATCGCCGCGCAGAACTTCGCCGGACAACCCGTGCTGATCAAGGACCCTGAAGAATTCCACCGCCTGCTCGCCGCCCGCCGGCAATGCCATAGCACATTGCCGTTTGCGCTCTAGCAGCCAGGCCAAGAGGTTGAACACGGCGGAACACCGCGAACGCAAGGAATCGCCGGACCACAGGCATCGAAAATCTGGCCGAACTGAGCAGTCATGTACCGAAGCCCGGGGTGAATCTCCGAGCGTTGGATACTTGGCTGGCACATCAATTCGCAGTGAACCCAGCGCCATAGCGGGTCCTTCTACTATTGACGCCGACCATCTCCCAAAAACAGCGGCGCACCGCTGAGCCTACTTGCCACGCGCCCTGTTTTTCCCCAAAGTCCGGCTCCGATTGATCGCGCTTCGCCGCTTGCACAATCATTCGCGCACACGATGCCCACATCGAAAGGAATCGATGATGCTTTCCATCTATCAGCTCAAGCCACGCTTCCAGGATCTGTTGCGCCCATTGGTGCAGCGCCTCCACGCGCTCGGCATTACCGCCAACCAAGTCACCATCGCTGCCCTCGTGCTGTCGCTACTGGTCGCTGGCGCCGTCGCGCTGTGGGTGGAGCTCGCCTGGCTTTTCGCCTTGATCCCCGTCTGGATGCTCCTGCGCATGGCGCTCAATGCCATCGACGGGATGCTGGCCCGCGAATTCGGCCAGCAGTCCCGGTTGGGCGCCTATCTCAACGAGCTCTGCGATGTGGTCGCGGATAGCGCCCTCTACCTTCCTTTCGCCCTGTTGCCAGGCGTTTCGGCGATGGCCGTGGTGCTAGTCGTCCTGCTGGCGCTGTTCAGTGAGTACGCCGGCGTATTGGGTCCGATGGTGGGCGCCTCGCGCCGCTACGACGGCCCCATGGGCAAAAGCGATCGCGCCTTTGCCTTCGGCGTGCTGGCCGCTGGCGTGGCCTGCGGCTGGTTGTCCGCAAGCTGGATCAATGGCGCATTGCTGCTGATAGCCGCCCTTGCGCTGTACACGCTGATCAACCGTGTACGCCAGGGATTGAACGAAACGGCGGCCTGATTTCTCGCAAGTTTCTCATTGCGCTCAGCTCTGCGCCCCGTCAACCGTCGATGCCCCCGAGGAACCATAGATGCTCGGCTACCTGTCCGCTTTCCTTCTCACCTCCGCGGCGCGCCTGCTCACCGGCACGCGCAGTCTCTGGCTAGGCTGCGCGCCGACCCGCACTCAGCGTATCTATTTCGCCAACCACACCAGCCACGGCGACTTCGTGCTGCTCTGGGCCTCCCTCCCGTCCGAGCTGCGCAAACGAACCCGACCGGTAGCCGGTGCGGATTACTGGCAGAAGGGACAGATGCGCCGCTTCATCATCAATCGCGTGTTTCACGGCGTGCTAGTCGACCGTGAGCGTCGCGACCCGTCGGTCGATCCGTTGCAGCCAATGCTCGATGCATTGGATGAAGGGCATTCGCTGATCCTGTTTCCGGAGGGCACACGCAATCTCGAAGAGGGTCTGCTGCCGTTCAAGGGCGGGCTCTTCCGTCTCGGCCAGGCGCGACCCGAGGTGGAGCTGGTGCCGGTATGGATCGCCAACCTCAACCGCGTGATGCCGAAGGGCCGCTCGCTGCCCTTGCCGCTGCTGTGCACGGTCAGTTTCGGCGCGCCGCTGAGCATCGACGAGAACGAAGACAAGGACGCTTTCCTGACCCGCGCCCGCGAGGCGCTGCTGGAACTGGCGCCGGAGGAAGCCTGACATGGACAACAACACACTCATGCTGTTCGCCGGAATCGGCGCCCTGCTCGCCCTGGCCTCGCTGATCGGCTTCGTACTCAAGCGCCGCAGTGGCGACGCCGAGAACCCGGTAGTCGACAACCTCAACGCGCGCATCAACGCCTGGTGGGTGATGGTCGCGGTGATCGGCATCGCCTTCTGGCTCGGGCACACGGCGGTGGTGATCCTTTTCTATATGGTTTCCTTCTTCGCCCTGCGCGAGTTCATGACCCTGGCGCCGACCCGGCGCAGCGATTATCCGGCATTGGTCGCGGCGTTCTATTTCGTGCTGCCGGTGCAATACCTGCTGGTCGGTATCGGCTGGTACGGCCTGTTCGCGATCTTCATTCCGGTGTACATCTTCCTGCTGTTGCCGATCCTCGCCTCGCTGGGCGGCGACACCACGCGCTATCTTGAGCGTGCCTCGAAGGTGCAATGGGGCCTGATGATCGCGGTGTTCTGCGTGTCGCATGTGCCGGCGCTGCTGACGCTGGAAATCGCCGGTTTCGAAGGCCGCAACCTGTTGCTGATCGCCTGGCTGGTGATGGTGGTGCAACTCTCCGACGTGCTGCAGTACGTCTGCGGCAAGCTCGCCGGCAAGCGCAAGATCGCGCCCAACCTGTCGCCATCGAAAACCGTTGAAGGCTTCGTTGGCGGCATCGCGCTGGCAACGCTGATCGGCGCGGCGCTGTTCTGGATCACGCCTTTCACCTTCTGGCAGGCGGCGCTGATCGCACTGCTGCTGAATCTGCTCGGCTTCTTCGGCGGGTTGGTGATGTCGGCGATCAAGCGCGACCGTGGCGTGAAGGACTGGGGGCACATGATCGAAGGGCACGGCGGCATGCTCGACCGCCTCGACTCGGTATGCTTCGCCGCGCCGATTTTTTTCCACACGGTGCGTTATTGGTGGGCGTGAGCCGCAGCACCCCGCTGCTGTGACGAAACAGACTAAGGCGGCGCAGTCCAACTGCGCCGACACTGTCGAACCGTCCGGTGGCCAGACGCGCCGGATGCATACCAACCAACTCAACCGATGGCTAATCGTGCGGAACCTTTCTCATGTCCTGGGCGTCAAGTGAACCCTGCCATGCGCGCCGCTGCGGCAGGTGTAAGATGGCCGGTCTCAGCTGGCTGACGTCGTGGCGATCTGAAAGCAGGCATTGCCACTGAAGAAGCTGGCGCGATGCTAGCCTGGACGATTGCACTGTGCGCGACCACACCGCGCTGCGCTTACCAACCTGATGCACCTGACCTGCCTGGCTCGGTGGCATTGTTTTCAGGGAACAGAACGAATGACCTCACGCTATGTAATCAATGCCTCGGTAGCCCCCAAGGGCAGCCTGGAAACACTGTCCCAGCGAGAAGTACAACAGCTCAGCGAAGCCAGTTCGGGCAGCACCTATACGCTATTCCGTCAGTGCGCCCTGGCGATCCTCAACACCGGCGCGCGCATCGACAACGCCAAGACCATCCTGGAGGCCTACGACGACTTTGAGGTCCGCATTCATCAGCAGGACCGCGGCGTCCGCCTGGAGCTGATCAACGCGCCCGCCGATGCCTTCGTCGATGGGCAGATGATCGCCAGCACGCGCGAAATGCTCTTCAGCGCACTACGTGACATCGTCTACACCGAGAGCGAACTGGGCAGCTCGCGCATCGACCTGAGCAGTTCCGCCGGCATCACCGACTACGTCTTCCACCTGCTGCGTAATGCACGCACCCTGCGCTCCGGCATCGAGCCGAACATGGTGGTGTGCTGGGGCGGGCATTCGATCAGCACCGAGGAATACCAGTACAGCAAGCGTGTCGGCCACGAGCTGGGCCTGCGCAACCTGAACATCTGCACCGGTTGCGGCCCAGGCGTGATGAAAGGCCCGATGAAGGGCGCAACCATCGCCCATGCCAAACAGCGCATCGTCAGCGGCCGCTATCTGGGCCTAACCGAGCCGGGCATCATTGCCGCCGAAGCGCCGAACCCGATCGTCAATGAACTAGTGATCCTGCCGGATATCGAGAAGCGTCTGGAGGCCTTCGTCCGTGTCGGCCACGGCATCATCATCTTCCCCGGCGGTGTCGGCACGGCGGAGGAATTCCTTTATCTGCTGGGTATTCTGCTGCATCCGGACAACCGCGACGTGCCCTTCCCGGTCATCCTCACCGGTCCGGAAAGCGCCGCGCCCTACCTGCAGCAGCTACGCGATTTCGTCGGCGCGACACTCGGCGAAGAAGCCCAGCGCCACTATCAGATCGTCATCGACGACCCGGCCGAGGTGGCCCGGCAGATGGTCGAGGGGCTGAAAGCCGTCAAGCAGTTCCGTCGCGAACGCAACGACGCCTTCCACTTCAACTGGCTGCTGAAGATCGACGAAGGTTTCCAGCATCCGTTCGACCCGACCCACGAGAACATGGCCAGCCTGCGCCTGACCCGCGACGTACCGCCCCATGAATTGGCGGCGAACCTGCGCCGGGCGTTCTCCGGCATCGTCGCCGGTAACGTGAAGGACAAGGGTATCCGCCGCATCGAAAAGTTCGGCCGTTACGAGATCCACGGCGACGCGGCGATCATGAAACCGTTGGACGAGTTGCTGCAGGCGTTCGTCCTGCAGCATCGGATGAAGCTACCCGGCGGACGCCCTTACGAGCCGTGCTATCGAGTGGTGAGCTGAAGGCGCAGCCCCGCCCCAAGGCCCGAGCCAGGGGCGAAGTGTTTTCTAACGTATAAGCGCGCTTTTGAGGGAGAGGCCCGCCTCCGCGGCGGGCCTTCCATTTCCGGCGGAGGCATTGGAGCTTGTCGCAACCACCGCAGGTGATGACAGCGGGTTCGTATGCCCGCTACTAGCTGAACGTACGCCCGCTCATCCGCACTTCGAATTCCCGCAATTCAAACACGTAGCGCAGCCATCCATCTGCACCACTGCCTGGGTGTTGCACTTGTTGCAAAGTTGCGCGCCAGCCGGGAAGCCTTCGCCCGGCTCGACCGCCACCGCGCCCTGGCTGGCTTCGTAGGCGGCGCGTTTCTCAGCCAGGTATTTGAGCTGGGTTTCGTCCAGCGCGTGACCTTCGAGCATTCCGATGGCTATCAAATGGCGCTCCAGCACGCCGCCGATTTCGGCGACGATGGACGGCATGTAAACGCCGCCCTTCTTCAGGTAGCCGCCACGCGGATCGAATACTGCTTTCAGCTCCTCGACCAAAAAGGTGCAGTCGCCGCCCTTGCGGAACACGGCGGACATGATCCGAGTGAGCGCGACGATCCATTGGAAATGATCCATGTTCTTCGAATTGATGAAGATCTCGAACGGCCGGCGCTGCTCGTGGGGCGTACCGGCGTTGAGCACAACATCATTAACGGTGACGTAGAGTGCGTGCTCGAACAGCGGCGACTTGATCTTGTAGGTCATGCCGACCAGCGTTTCCGGGCGTTGCAGACTTTCGTCCATCTCCACCACCTTCGCCTTGCTGGCGTTGCTGTCGGGCGTTACGGCGGGGCGTTCGAGGGTCTCATCGACAACCTTGAAGCCCTTGATGCGCTGAGTAATCTTGACGGTCATTACAGGTTCTCCATCCGGGCGGCGCGCGCCGCCCGGCTACTGATCGGGGCTCAATACTTGCCGTAATAGCCTTCTTTGAGGGCATCGAACAGGTTGGCGGCGGAATTGACCTCGCCGTCGTATTCGACCTCTTCATTTCCTTTCAACTCGACCACGCTGCCGTCTTCGAGAACGAAGCGATAAAGGGTCTTTTCCAGGTCGGCTTCCTTGACCAGCACGCCCTGAAACGCCGCCGGGTTGAAGCGGAAGGTGGTGCAACCCTTGAGGCCTTGGCGCCAGGCGTAGCGGTAGATGTCCTTGAAGGCCTCGAACGGATAGTCGGTGGGCACGTTGGCAGTCTTGGAAATCGACGAGTCGACCCACTTCTGCGCGGCCGCCTGAATGTCGACATGCTGAGTCGGGGTGATGTCGTCGGCGGTGATGAAGTAGTCGGGCAGCTTCTCGCCCGGCACGTCGGAACCCGGCTTGGCTCGCTCGTTGATCAAAGTGCGATAGGCCAGCAACTCATAGCTGAACACCTCGATCTTTTCCTTCGCCTTGCGTCCGGCGCGGATCAGGTTGCGCGAGTAATGATGGGCGAAGCTCGGCTCAATGCCGTTGGAGGCGTTGTTGGCCAGGCTCAGGCTGATGGTGCCGGTGGGCGCGATGGAGCTGTGATGAGTGAAGCGCGCGCCCTGCTCGGCCAGCGCCTCGATCAGCTCGGGCGCATATTCGGCGATCTTCTGCATGTAACGCGAATACTTGGCGTGCAGCACGCGACCCGGCACCTGGTCGCCGGCCTTGTAACCGTGCTTCTTCATTTCCGGGCGCTTGCGCAGCATCTCGGCGGTGACTTCAAAGGTCTCGGCAAGCAGGGGCGCCGGCCCCTTCTCCTTCGACAGTTCGAGCGCCTCTTCCCAGCCGACCAGCGCCATTTCGCGCGCGACTTCTTCGGTAAATACGCAGGCTTCCGGGCTGCCGTAACGCAGTTTGAGCAGCGTCAGGGTCGAGCCGAGGCCGAGGAAGCCCATACCGTGACGGCGCTTCTGCTCGATCTCGTGACGCTGCTGCGGCAACGGCAGGCCATTGATTTCCACGACATTGTCGAGCATGCGGGTGAACAGACGCACCACTTCGCGGTATTTGTCCCAGTCGAAACGGGCATCGGCACCGAATGGATCAATCACGAAGTTGGTCAGGTTGATCGAACCCAGCAGGCAGGACCCATAGGGCGGCAATGGTTGCTCGCCACAGGGATTGGTCGCGCGGATCGCCTCGCACCACCAGTTGTTGTTCAACTGGTTGACGCGGTCGATGAGGATGAAGCCCGGCTCGGCGTAGTCGTAGGTGGAGACCATGATCATGTCCCACAGGTGCCGCGCCTTGACCCGGCCGTAGATCTTGCAGGCGACTAGGCCATCGTCGCGGACGATGTAGCCCTCGTGGCTCGGCCACTCGCGCCAGACGATCTGCTCGGGGTCGTCCAGATCCAGCTCGGCCTTTTCCTTGAGGTGCAGCGGGAAGATCAGCGGCCACTCGGCGTCGTTTTCCACCGCCTGCATGAATTCATCGGTGATCAGCAGGCTGAGGTTGAACTGGCGCAGGCGGCCGTCTTCGCGCTTGGCACGTATGAATTCGCGCACGTCCGGATGGCCGACGTCGAAAGTGCCCATCTGCGCGCCGCGACGACCACCGGCGGAGCTGACGGTGAAACACATCTTGTCGAAGATATCCATGAACGACAGCGGCCCGCTGGTATGCGCGCCAGCCCCGGAAACGAAGGAGCCGCGCGGGCGCAGGGTGCTGAATTCATAACCGATGCCGCAGCCGGCCTTGAGCGTCAGCCCGGCCTCGTGGACCTTGCCGAGGATCTGGTCCATCGAATCGTCGATGGTGCCAGAAACAGTGCAGTTGATAGTCGAGGTGGCCGGCTTGTAGTCCTGCGCGCCGGCGTTGGAAATGATCCGCCCCGCCGGGATGGCGCCGTTGCGCAGTGCCCACAGGAAGCGCTCGTACCAGTGCTCGCGCTTATCTTGCGACTCGACCTCCGCCAAGGCACGGGCGACCCGCTGCCAGGTGGCGTCGACGCTGTCGTCGACGGGCGTACCGTCCTTGTCGGTCAGGCGGTACTTCTGCGCCCAGATGTCCTCTGAAGCCGCCTGCAGGGCGATTCCGGCGGTGGTTTTACTGTCTGCCGTGATCGGCCCGTCGGTCTTCGCCATGCTGCGCATCCTCATGCAAATGGGAAAAGACGCAAGCTTAAGCCAGCACGGCAGGGCTTGGGATGACATTCATCAAGTTGCCGATGCCTAAGGGCTATTCCTGACCGGTGGCGATTGGGATGACGCTAACCCCGGTTAGAGCAAATTGCCTTGGCTGCCCGTTACTTACAGACTTTCCAAACACTCAACGAGCGACATCCCGAGATTTTCGATCAGACGCTCGTAGCCGCCAGCGGTGGCTTCGATGCCCTGACCCATGGCGTCCAGCTCGGCGACCTGTACCGGTAATTCACGGATCAAGCTGTCGGCCAGACGCGGACGGATCGGCGGCTCATAAAATACGCAGCTGGGGCCGGCTTGCTCCAGGCGCTGACGCATCTCGGCGACGTGACGCGCCCCCGGCTGGGCCTCGCCAGCGGCGAACACACCGGTATGCGCGAGGCCATAGGCTGCTTCGAAATAGTCGTAGGCTTCATGAAAGACGAAGAAGGGCTTTTTGCTGGTATCGCTTAGCCGCTTCGTCAGGCGCTGATCGAGCGCGTCCAAACGCTGTCGGAACCCCTCGAGATTCGCCTGATAATGCGATGCATTGGCTGGATCGACGGCCGCAAGCTTGTCGGCCATATTCGCGGCTATGACCAAGGCATTGGCCGGCAACAGCCAGAGGTGAGCATCGAGACTGCCGGGGCGGTGCGCATGATCATGGTGACCGCCGGCCGCGTGAGCTTCATGTGCATCGTGATCATGATTGTCGGCTTCGTGCGCATGCTCGTCATGACCATGGTGAGACTGGGCATGCTCATCACCAAAATGACGCAACGTCAGCCCCGGCAGCGACTGCGCAGCAACGCTCGGCCCTTCGCGGCCTTTCAGCACCGGTTCCAGGAAAGCTTCCATATCCGGACCAATCCAATAAAACAGATCGGCACTGCGAATCTGCCGTACGTCGGATGGCCGCAGCGCGTAATGATGAGCAGAGGCGCCCGCCGGAAGCAGCACCTGCGGTTCGCCCACGCCGTCCTGGATAGCCGCAGCGATCAGCTGCAGAGGCTTGATGCTGGTGACAAGAGCCACCTCGGCGCGGGCCGGCGCACTGCCGAGAAAGATGAGAGTTACAAGTAAAGGCAACGAAAAAAGGCGGAACACGGGCAACACTCGGCTGGTTTGAATGGGTAACATAATAACGTCTCTCCAAAGCCTCGTCTCCGCCCATGCCCAATATCCCGCTGGCCTGCACTCCTCATGATCATGACCACTGCGTCAGTAGCGCGCTGGCCGAAGCCGATGCGCTTTGCGCGCGCGCAGGTGTGCGTCTGACGGCGCTACGCAAGCGTGTGCTGGAATTGGTCTGGCAAAGCCACAAGCCACTCGGCGCCTACGACATTCTCGGCGCGCTGACCGAGCAGGACGGCCGTCGCGCCGCACCACCAACCGTCTACCGAGCATTGGACTTTCTGCTGGAAAACGGCCTGGTGCATCGCATCGCATCGCTCAACGCCTTCATCGGCTGTAACCACCCCGAGCATCCACATCAGGGGCAATTCCTGATTTGCCGCAACTGCCATACCGCGATCGAGCTCGAGCAATCGATCGTCAGCGAGGCCATCAATCAGGCTGCGCACAGCGTGAATTTCCAAGTCGAAGGCCAGACCGTTGAAGTAGTCGGTCTTTGCGCGACCTGCCGGAGTGCGGCATGAGCGAGGCGCTGATCCGCCTGGATGACATTCATGTCCACTTCGCCAAGCAGGCGGTGCTCGAAGGCGCGCAGCTGCAAGTGCAGCGTGGCGAGATCGTCACGCTGATCGGCCCCAACGGCGCCGGCAAGACCACGCTGGTGCGCGCGGTATTGGGGTTGCTGAAACCGGACAGCGGCACCGTCTGGCGCAAGCCGAAGCTGCGTGTCGGCTATATGCCGCAGAAGCTTCACGTCGACGCAACACTGCCACTGTCAGTGCTGCGATTCCTGCGCCTGGTCCCAGGCGTGGATCGCGCCGCGGCCCTTCGCGCACTGAGCGAAGTGGGTGCCGAACAGGTGATCGACAGCCCGCTGCAATCGGTTTCGGGCGGTGAAATGCAACGGGTACTGCTGGCCCGCGCGCTGCTGCGCGAACCGGAACTGCTGGTACTCGACGAGCCGGTGCAGGGCGTCGATGTCGCCGGGCAGGCCGAGCTCTATCGCCTCATCGGCCGGCTACGCGAGCGCTACGGTTGCGGCGTGCTGATGGTTTCGCATGACCTGCATCTGGTGATGAGCGCCACCGACCAGGTGGTCTGCCTGAACCGCCACGTGTGTTGCTCCGGGCATCCGGAACAGGTCAGTGCCGACCCGGCCTTCATCGAGCTGTTCGGTCAGGACGCGCGCAGTCTGGCGATCTACCATCACCAGCACGATCACAGCCACGACCTGCATGGCAGCGTGATCACCGGTAAACCCCACGTCCACGGTCCGAACTGCAAGCACTGACATGCCTGACTTTTTACTGAACGCCCTGCTCGCCGGTCTCGCCCTGGCACTGGTCGCCGGCCCACTCGGCTCTTTCGTAGTCTGGCGGCGCATGGCCTATTTCGGCGATACGCTGTCCCACTCCGCGCTGCTCGGCGTAGCGCTGGGACTGATGCTGGAGGTCAACCTGACCCTCGCGGTCGTCGTCTGCTGCGTGCTGCTGGCAGTGTTGCTGGTGACCCTGCAGCAGCGCCAGCCGCTAGCTTCCGACACGCTGCTCGGCATTCTCGCGCACAGCACGCTGTCGCTCGGGCTGGTCTCGCTGAGTTTCATGCAGGACGTGCGCATCGACCTGATGGGCTACCTGTTTGGCGACCTGCTGGCCGTGGGCCCGACCGACCTGGCCTGGATCGCCGGCGGCAGTGCGCTAGTGTTGCTGGTGCTGATTCCGCTGTGGCGTCCGCTGTTGGCGGTGACGGTGCATGAGGAATTGGCGAAGGTCGAAGGCCTGCCCGTCGCAGCCATCCGCTTGGCACTGATGCTGCTGATCGCCATGGTGATCGCCGTGGCGATGAAGATCGTTGGCGTGCTGTTGATCACCTCGCTGCTGATCATTCCGGCCGCCGCGGCCCAGCGACACGCCCGAACGCCCGAGCAGATGGCCTTGGGCGCGAGCTTGTTGGGCATCGTCGCGGTGTGTCTGGGGCTGGCGCTATCCTGGTACGAAGACACGCCGGCCGGGCCGTCCATCGTGGTCAGCGCCGCCGCGCTGTTCCTACTCAGCTTCGCCTGGCGCAAGCGCAATTGAACGGCCATGACTGATCTGAAATATCTGCGTGGCTATCCCGAGCCGCTACTGGAGCAGGTCCGCCAGCTGATCGCTGAACAGCGTCTGGGCAACTATCTGCAGCGCCGCTATCCGGGCCGCCATGAGCACCAAAGCGACAAGGCGTTGTACGGCTATGTCCAGCGCCTGAAGCAGGATCACCTGAAAAGCGCGCCGCCGATCGACAAGGTGCTCTACGACAACCGCCTCGACCTCACCCACCGCGCCCTTGGCCTGCACACCGCGGTGTCACGCGTGCAGGGCGGCAAGCTGAAAGCTAAGAAGGAAATCCGCGTCGCCTCGCTGTTTCGGGACGCGGCACCGGAATTTCTGCGGATGATCGTCGTTCACGAGTTGGCGCACCTGCGCGAATCCGACCACAACCGCGCCTTCTACAAGCTCTGCGAACACATGCTGCCGGGCTACGGCCAGATCGAATTCGACCTGCGACTGTACCTACACTGGCGCGAGCTGCAGAGCGCCTGACGGTGCTCGGAAAGCTTCGCCCTGAGGGCGAGCCTCCTACAAAAGCACGCGGTGCGCACCGGTAGGAGGCCCGTCCTCGCGGCGATAGCAGGTCGAGGGACCGGAGGCGAAGGTGCCTACGCCGGCACCGCCTTGGCCGCCGCCTCGCGTGCCCAGACGCGATGCTGGCCGAGCGCATGAACGAAGGCTCCGAATACCGCGTCCACGTCATCGCCTTCCAGCAGACCGGCGTCGGGCACGAGATTCAGCGACGCCAGCAACGGCCGCGCCGCGCCTATCACCACCACCGGCTTCAGGTGCTTGTAGGCTTCGAGCAGATAGTGCTTGGCCTCGCCGGACTGAGCCATGGCCGCCGCCGCGTCGGCGCCGCCGGGCACGAACACGGCGTCGAACATCACAGACGGCATACCATCCATAGCCGCATCGATCACCAGCGCCTTGCCCTCGGCGGTTTTTACCGGCGCAGGCGTCGGGCCGATCAGTTTGGCGAAGGCGCCCTCTTCGGCGAGTTTGGCCTTGAACGCATCGATAGCTGCGCCGTCCACGCCGTTGGCCACGAGGATCGCCACCTTGCGCGATTTGATGTTGCCCGGCGCATGGTTCATTAGGCTCAGCGCCGGTGAGCTCGACGCCTTCGGCTCCTTCTTCGCCACCGTGGGCGCGCTCGGCGCCGGCAGGCCGAGGTTGTCCGCCACGCGGCGGGCCAGTTCCAGATCGATATTGGCGAGGATCTCGTTGACCTGCCGCTCGCGGATGAACACCCGCTCCACCTTGCCCAGCTCGAAGGTGTAGGCGCCGATGATGTGCTCCTTCTCCGGCTCGCTCATGCTGTTCCAGAACAGCGTGGCCTGTGAGAAATGGTCGCCGAACGATGCGCTGCGGTTGCGAATCTTGTGCCCTTCGACGCGCTCCGGATAACTCTCGAAGCCGCCGCCCTGCGCCGCTGGCGGGGTTTCCTTGGGCCAGCCGCCATCGATGGAGTTGGGCTCGTAGTTGGCGCGGCCCTTGTGGATGGCCTGGCGATGGAACGCATCGCGCTGGTTGTTGTGTAGCGGGCACAGCGGCCGGTTGATCGGAATCTCGTGGAAGTTCGGGCCGCCCAGGCGCAGCAGCTGAGTGTCGGTGTAGGAGAACAGCCGGCCCTGCAGCAGCGGGTCGTTGGTGAAATCGATGCCCGGCACGATGTGACCGATGTGGAAGGCCGCCTGCTCGGTCTCGGCGAAGAAGTTGTCCGGGTTGCGATTGAGCGACATCTTGCCGAGCTTCTGCACCGGCACCAGCTCCTCGGGGATGATTTTAGTCGGGTCGAGTAGGTCGAAGTCGAAACTGTGCTCGTCGGCTTCCTCGACCACCTGCACGCCCAGCTCCCATTCGAAGGGATCGCCGCTCTCGATGGCCTCCCACATGTCGCGGCGGTTGAAGTCCGGGTCTTTGCCGGCGATCTTCAGCGTCTCGTCCCAGACCAGCGAGAAGGCGCCGGCCACCGGCTTCCAGTGGAACTTGACGAAGCGGGAGACCCCCTCTGCATTGATCAGGCGGAAGGTGTGCACGCCAAAACCTTCCATTGCCCGGAAGCTGCGCGGCAAAGCACGATCGGACATGGTCCAGAGCACCATGTGCGCCGATTCGGGGGTCAGCGAGACGAAGTCCCAGAAGGTGTCGTGGGCCGATTGCGCCTGCGGAATCTCGTTGTGCGGTTCGGGTTTGACCGCATGCACGAAGTCCGGAAATTTGATCGCGTCCTGAATGAAGAACACCGGCATATTGTTACCGACCAAATCGAAGTTGCCCTCGTCGGTGTAGAACTTGGTGGCGAAACCACGCACATCGCGCACCGTGTCCGCGGAGCCGCGCGAACCCTGCACCGTGGAGAAACGCGCAAATACCGGGGTTTCCTTGCCTTCGGAGGCGAGGAACGAGGCCTTGGTCAGCCAACTGTGGTCGCCGTAGCTGACGAACACGCCATGGGCCGCCGAGCCGCGCGCGTGGACAATGCGCTCGGGAATGCGCTCGTGGTCGAAGTGGGTGAGCTTCTCGCGCATGATGAAATCTTCGAGCAGCGAGGGGCCACGGTCGCCAGCCCGAAGGGTGTTCTGGTTGTCAGCGATCTTCACGCCCTGATTAGTGGTCAGGGCCTGTCCGGTGGCGTCGGAGCGGACGTTTTCCAGCTGGTCGAGCTTGGCGTTGCGGTTGGCGCGGTCCGGCGTGTCGGTGCCGGCTATTTCGTTACGTGGGGCATTGATGTCGGTCATGGAGGGGCCTCGCAATGGGTTGCGCAAGCCGTGGCGGACCGTCTGCTTGACCCGGCTTTTCCACGGCGCTCGGTAAACTGACAGCCACGACGTGTACAAGGTCGGTCTTGCGCCAATTTGCTTTTCTCATGACGGTGATAGGGGACCTCAATGATCGGCGCCGACAGCCCATGCGCCCAGCGGCTGAGCCTGTGCGTCGGATGCGGTAGAATGCCGATCTTTTGCCGGCAGATGCTGCCGGTATCGCCCCATCTACAGGTTCGCCCGTGATCGAATTCCACGACGTCCACAAGACTTATCGCGTCGCCAGCCGCGACGTGATGGCGCTGCAGCCGACGAGCTTCCGTATCGAAGCCGGCGAAGTGTTCGGCCTGATCGGCCACTCCGGCGCCG
The DNA here is from genome assembly GCF_004331835.1 of Pseudomonas sp. IC_126. Lineage (NCBI taxonomy): Bacteria > Pseudomonadati > Pseudomonadota > Gammaproteobacteria > Pseudomonadales > Pseudomonadaceae > Pseudomonas > Pseudomonas sp. IC_126. Next base: position 297,949 of record NZ_SJSS01000002.1, on the reverse strand, counting down.
GCAAAAGTACCCTGCTGCGCCTGATCAACCGACTGGAAGAACCTTCCGGCGGGCGCATTCTGGTAAACGGCGAAGACGTCACCGCACTGGAGGCCGACGGCCTGCGCCGCTTCCGCCAGCGTGTCGGGATGATCTTCCAGCACTTCAACCTGCTGATGTCCAAGACTGTGGCCGATAACGTCGCCATGCCGCTGCGCCTGGCCGGCACCTACTCGAAAGCCGATATCGAACGCCGCGTCGCTGCCCTCCTGGAGCGGGTCGGCCTGAAGGACCACGCACGTAAATACCCCGCGCAGCTGTCCGGCGGACAGAAGCAGCGCGTCGGCATCGCCCGCGCGCTAGCCACCGAGCCCGACATCCTGCTCTGCGACGAGGCCACCAGCGCTCTCGACCCGCAGACCACCGCCCAAGTGCTACAACTGTTGGCCGAGATCAACCGCGAGCTGAACCTCACCATCGTGCTGATCACCCACGAGATGGACGTGATCCGCCGCGTCTGCGATCGCGTGGCGGTGATGGATGGCGGGCTGATTGTCGAGCAGGGCCCGGTGACCGATGTTTTCCTGCATCCACAGCATGCGACTACTCAGCGTTTCGTGCTGGAAGACGAGGCGGTGGATGAGGGTGAGCAGCGCGATGACTTCGCCCACGTGCCGGGCCGCATCCTGCGCCTGACTTTTCAGGGCGAGTCGACCTACCAGCCACTGCTAGGCACCGTGGCGCGCGAGACGGGGGTCGATTTCAGCATCCTCTCGGGGCGTATCGATCGCATCAAGGACACCCCCTACGGCCAGCTGACCCTGGCGCTCACTGGCGGCGACATGCAAGCCGCCCTGTCCCGCTTCGATAGCGCCGATGTTCACGTGGAGGTGCTGCGCTGATGGATGCTCTGTTCACCAATGTGGATTGGTACGAAATCTGGCTGGCGACGCTGGACACCCTGCTGATGCTCGGCGGTTCGCTGCTGTTCACCATCCTGCTCGGCCTGCCGCTGGGCGTGCTGCTGTTTCTCAGCGGGCCGCGCCAATTGTTCGAGAACGGCCCGCTGTATGCGCTGCTGTCGTTCGTGGTCAACGTGCTGCGTTCGCTGCCGTTCATCATCCTGCTGATCGTGATGATTCCCTTCACCGTGCTGCTGACCGGCACCTCGCTGGGCGTGGCCGGCGCCATCCCGCCGTTGGTGGTGGGCGCCGCGCCGTTCTTCGCGCGGCTGGTGGAAACCGCGCTGCGCGAAGTCGACCGCGGCATCATCGAGGCGACCCAGGCCATGGGCGCGACGACGCGGCAGATCATCTTCAGCGCATTGCTGCCGGAGGCGAGGCCGGGCATCATCGCGGCTATCACCGTCACCGCCATCACCCTGGTGTCCTACACCGCGATGGCCGGTGTGGTAGGGGCCGGCGGTCTCGGCGACCTGGCGATCCGCTTCGGCTACCAGCGTTTCCAGACCGATGTGATGGTCGTCACCGTGGTCCTGCTGCTGGTACTGGTGCAGGTACTGCAGAGCGTCGGCGACAAGCTGGTCACCCATTTTTCACGCAAATGAACCGCAACCAGGGCGAGCGAACCATCGCAACCCGATCATCTTCTGAAGGAACCAAACGATGAAAAAACTGCTTGCCGCCTTTGCCGCCGTCACGGCCTTCTCTGCCCAGGCTGCTGACGAATTGAACGTCGCTGCAACCGCCGTTCCGCACGCGGAAATCCTCGAATTCATCAAACCCCAGCTGGCCGAACAGGGCGTCGATCTGAAGGTGAAGGTCTTCACCGACTATGTGCAGCCGAACATTCAGGTTGCCGAAAAGCGCCTGGACGCCAACTTCTTCCAGCATCAGCCGTACCTAGATGAATTCAACAAGGGCAAGGGCACCGAGCTGGTCAGCGTCGCTGGGGTGCATATCGAGCCCTTCGGCGCCTATTCGAGCGAGCTGAAATCGCTGGACGATCTGCCGAAAGGCGCCAATGTGGTCATCCCCAACGATGCCACCAATGGCGGCCGTGCGCTGCTGCTGCTGGCCAAAGCCGGCGTGATCACCCTTGAAGAAGGCGCCGGCATCACCGCCACGCCGAAGGACATCGCCGGGAACCCGAAAAACATCAAGGTCCGTGAGCTGGAAGCCGCAACGCTGCCGCGCGTGCTGACCCAAGTCGATCTGGCGCTAATCAACACCAACTACGCGCTGGAAGCCAAACTCAACCCCACCGAAGATGCCCTGATCATCGAAGGCAGCGATTCGCCCTACGTGAACATCCTCGTCGCCCGGCCGGACAACAAGGACAGCGCCGCCATGCAGAAGCTGGCTGCCGCGCTGCATAGCGAAGAGGTCCGCAAGTTCATCGAAGAGAAGTACCAGGGCGCGGTCGTTCCCGCCTTCTGATCCTTTGCGAGCTGACAACGAACCCCGCCGCGTGCGGGGTTCGTCGTTAATTGCTGTAGGGCCTAACTTATTCGGCCACGAATTGGCAATGGCCGAACAAGTTCGGCCCTACGGAAAGGTTTCGTTTTTAGAGCGGGCCGGCTGGCCCAAAGCGCGATGCTTACTCCAGCGCCAGTACCATCGGCAATTGCTCTGCAAGCTTCTGGGTACGCATCGGTGCGCGGATGAAGCCACGCAGACGGCCGTCCGGGCCGATCAGCGCGAGATTGCCGCCGTGGTCGACGGTGTAATTCTCTTTCGAGGTGTCGCCCGGAATGAAGGGCACGCCAGCGGCGTTGGCAAGCGTCTGGATGTCATCCAGCGGCCCGGTAAGGCCGATAAATCCGGCATCGAAATAATCCAGATAGGTTTTCAGCTGCTCCGGCGTATCGCGCTCGGGGTCGACGCTCACCAGGATCGGCTGCATCCGTTGGCGCGTCTCCTCCGGCAGCATGCCGCGCAGCTGGCGCAGTTCAGCCAGCGTCGCCGGGCAGATATCTGGGCAAAAGGTGTAGCCAAAGAACAGCAGGTTCCACTGCCCTTCCAGTTGCTGCAGCGACACCGATTCGCCGTCCTGGTTGGTCAGCGTCAGCTCCGGCATGTCGCGCCCTTGGGGCAAGAGCACGATGCCGGCATCCAGCAGCTCGGCGGTATCGAGCTGGCGCTCGGTATTGAGCACTTTGGAAACCGTCAGGCCAATGACCAGCGCGACCAGCGCGACGAGAACTAATACGGTTTTCTGGATGCGGGTCATGGGGTTCCTTGTCGAGCGGCTCAGATATTGAGCAGCAGATAATGATCAACCAGTAGCGCGATGAACAGCGCGAACAGGTACCAGATACTGAATTTGAAGGTCTTGATCGCCGCATGAGGCCGGCTGTCGCGATAGAGCACGATGCTCCAGAACAGGAATCGCGCGCCCAGCAGCGCCGCCGCCGCGAGGTACAGCGGGCCGCTCATGTGAATGGCGAAGGGCATGAAGCTCACCGCCAGCAGCACCGCCGTGTAGAGCAGGATGTGCACCTTGGTGTAGTGCTCGCCATGGGTGACCGGCAGCATGGGCACGTTGACCTTGGCGTATTCGGCCTTGCGGTGGATCGCCAGCGCCCAGAAGTGCGGCGGCGTCCAGGCGAAGATGATCAGCACCAGCAACAGCGGCTCGGCAGTGATCTGGCCGGTCACCGCGACCCAGCCGAGCAGCGGCGGCGCAGCGCCGGCGAGCCCGCCGATGACGATGTTCTGCGGCGTGGCACGCTTGAGAAAGCCGGTGTAGATGACCGCATAACCGACCAGCGAAGCCAGCGTCAGCCAGGCCGCCAGCGCATTGGTGAAAGTCAGCAGCAGGCCCATTCCCGCCACACTCAGCAGTAACGCGAAGAACAGCGCGGCAGCCGGCGATACCCGACCCTCGGCCAGTGGCCGCTTGTGAGTGCGCGCCATCACTGAATCGATACGCCGATCAACCACATGATTGACCGCCGCCGCGCCCCCGGCACAGAGCGCAATCCCGAGGTTGCCGAACACCAACACGGTCCAGGGCACGCCTGCCCGCGTCGCCAGGAACATGCCCACTAGGGAGGTGATGAGCATCAGCAGCACCACCTTCGGCTTGGTCAGCTCCAGGTAATCGCGCCAGCTGGCCTGGGCGCCGCGTTCGCTGAGTAGAGTCGCCATGGGGTTCTCCTTGTGGTCAAGCGCGAGGCAGGTCGAGCCCGCCTACGGTGTTCGGGCGCTCCTGAGGTGCAGGCTCGCGCGCCGCGACGGCGCCCTGACTCAGGAGACGAAGGTTGATCAGTACGGTAACCAGCAGCAGCAGCGCTCCGCCGCCGTTATGGGCGACGGCGACGGCCAGGGGTAGATTGAACAGAACATTGCTGATGCCCAGCCCGACCTGCAGAGCCAGCGCGGCCAGCAGCAACCCGGCCAGACGCGGCAACCCGTTGCGCCAGAGCTGCCAGCTCAGGGCCAACAGAATGAGCGTCACGGTCAGCGCACCCAGGCGGTGAGTGACGTGGATGGCCGTACGCGCCTCGCCGAAGAGCATGCCACCCAAGTAATTCGGACCGATGTCGTGGTGGGTCAGATTGAAGGCATTGATGAAATCCATCTTCGGCCACCACTCGCCATGGCAGGTGGGGAAATCCGTGCAGGCCACCGCGGCGTAGTTGCTGCTGACCCAGCCACCTAGCGCCACCTGAAGGATCACCGCCAGCATGCCGATCACCGCTAACGTTCTGACCCAACGCGCCACGTTCGGGATCGCCGGTTGTCGACCGGACAAGCGCAGGCTCAGCAGGAACAGCAGGCTCAAGGTGGCGAAGCCGCCCAATAGATGCGCCGTGACCACTTGCGGCCAGAGTTGCAGGGTGACGGTCCACATGCCAAACGCCGCCTGGGCGATCACGACCGCCAGCAGCAGCAACGGCAACTTGACCGGTTGACCGGGCTCGGCGCGGCGGCGCACAGCCTGCACGGCGAGCGCGAGAATCACTAATCCCAACGCACCGGCGAAGTAGCGATGGACCATCTCGTTCCAACCCTTGTGCACCTCCAGCGGTGCTTCGGGGAAGCGCAGCGCGGCCAGGCTCTGTTTGTCTTCACTCATGGGCACGGTGAGAAACCCGTAGCAGCCGGGCCAGTCCGGGCAGCCAAGGCCAGCGTGGGTCAGCCGCGTGTAGGCGCCTAGCAACACCACCACCACAGCCAGCAGCGTGGCGAATACGGCAAGGCGATAACCGGGGCGTGATCTTGGCGACATAGGGTCCTCGTTATCGAAAAGCTTGTAGGCAGGTGCAGTGCCCAATTTCAACGTAGGGCTTGGCTTGCTCCCCTCACCCCAGCCCTCTCCCTGAGGGAGAGGGGGTTGGCTCAGTGCTTCTTCCAGCTTCAGGCTGCTTTTCAACCTATCTGCGAAATCTTCAGCAGGTACTTCAGGTCATCGAGAATCGCCTTGCCGTCTGCTTTCGCGTCATAGCGCAGCACCAGATTCCCGTGTGGGTCGACGATCCAGAGTTGCGGGCCGGTGGGCACGTCGGGATTGGCGCCGTACACGGTTGCGTCCAGCGAGTAGCGTTGCAGTTGCGGATATTCACGTTGCAGCCGCTGGTCATGATCGTTGGCCAGAGGCTCCGCGCTGGCCAGTGCATGGCCGGCGCGACCGGCTTCGCGAGCCAAACCGATATTGATCTGACGGGCCAGATAGACCAGCTGTTGGCAGTCCTCGGCGCAGCCTTGCGGTGCCGTGACCAGCAGCTCCCAGCGCGGTTCGGCGGCGACCGGCGTGCTGATCCCGAGCGCATCGCGGCCCTGTCCGGTCGCGACCAGAGCGCCGTCATAGGTTCGGGTTTGCGGCACCCAGAAGCCGAAGTGGTACATCGCGCTGGCCAGCAGCATGGGGCCGATCACCACGGCCAGGATCAGCAGCAGTTGCAGCCGCCCACGGCGCCGCTGCGGCGGCGCAGAGTTGAAGGTCGGATTCATCGTGGTCACTGCTTGCTCTCCCGTGCCTGGTGCACGCCGAAGTAGATGAACAACGCCAGCAACGCTGCCGCCAGCGCAAACCATTGCACCGCGTAACCCACATGCTGCTGCGGCTTCATGAAGGTCACCGGCCAGTCGGCGCGATATGCCGTGGGCCCCGGCTCCAGTCGCAGCTCGTAGCTGACGCCCTCGCGATCGAGCAGCTGCCAGATCTCGTCGACATCGACGTGATTGATCAGCCGCGGCCAGCCTTCAGCCATGCGTTTGCTAAGGATGAACGGCTCGCCCGAAGGGGCGTAGACCCAGGCCGCCAACTTCAACGGGCGATCCGGTGTGTCGAATTTCGGCGGGATGCGGCGATCCGGCCATGGCAGCCAACCCCGGTTGACCAGCACCCATCGGCCGCTGGCCTGATCCTGAAACGGCTGCAGCAGTTCGACGCCGACCTGGCCGTCGCGGGTGCGGCTGTCCAGCAGAAAGCTGTGCTCGACATCGAAACTGCCCTGTAGATGGATGCGGCTGTAGATGGGGTCTTCGAGATTTTCGATCTGCTCTGGCGACACTGGCGCAGCCCCTTGGCGGGCCTCCTGACGCGCCAGCATGTCGCGCTTCTGCTCGCCGCGCTCCAGCTGCCAGAAACCCAGCCAGACCAGCAGCGGCAACAGGCACAGCACCACCATCGTTGGCAGCAAACCCGGCTTGAAGCCGCTCATGCCGCGCCCCGCGACGTATTTATCCGGCTGGCTATACTCCACCCCCAACTTCCCCCAGTTCACCTATCACGGCGGACCCGCTCATGCTCAAGGCGGTGATTATTCTGTTATTAGTCGCCACGCTGGTCAGTCTGTTCAGTGGACTGTTCTTTCTGGTCAAGGACGAAGGCCGCACCTCCCGTCTGGTAACCGCCCTGTTCGTTCGTGTCTCCCTCACTGCATTGACTGTCGCGCTGATCGCCTGGGGCTTTTACTCCGGGCTGCTGCAGCCTGGCTTCGGATAGCGCCTACAGCGGGTTTGCAGCTTCAAAGCACATAAACGAAGACGAACAGGCCGAGCCATACCACGTCCACGAAGTGCCAGTACCAGGCCGCCGCCTCGAAGCCGAAATGTTGTTCAGGCGTGAAGTGGCCGCGAAAACTGCGCACCAGCATCACCGTCAGGATGATCGCCCCCATGGTGACGTGGGCTCCGTGAAAGCCGGTAAGCATGAAGAAGGTCGCGCCGTAAATGCCCGAGCCTAGCGTCAGGCCGAGTTCGGTATAGGCGTGCACGTACTCCTCGATCTGCAGGATGAGGAAAGCCACGCCGAGCAGCACGGTCAGCCCTAGCCCGAGCTTGAGGTGTTTGCGATTGCCCTTGCGCAGTGCGTGGTGCGCCCAGGTCAGCGTAAAGCTGGAGGTGACCAGGAGAATGGTGTTGATCAGCGGTAGTCCCCAGGCGCTGATGGTGCCTTCCGGCGCCGGGTACAGTTGGGGATCGGGGTTGTTCAGCAGCGGCCAGGTGTATTCGAAGTTGGGCCAGAGCATATTGCTGACGCCCTTGTCGCCATCGCCACCAAGCCAGGGGCCGACCCAGTAGCGGATGTAGAACAGCGTGCCGAAGAACGCAGCGAAGAACATCACCTCGGAGAAGATGAACCAGGTCATGCCCCAGCGGAAAGATCGATCCATCTGTCCGCTATAAAGGCCGGCACGACCTTCGCGAACCACCGAGCCGAACCAGCCGAACATCATGTAAACGATCAGCAGCGCACCGATGAAAAAGATCAGCGGACCGTTGGAGTCGGCACGCTCGGCCTTGAGGTCGTTGAACCAGCTGCCGAGGCCGTAGACGGTGACCAGCAGCGCAACCGTGGCAACGATGGGCCACTTGCTCTGGGCGGGGACGTAGTAATTCTCGTGCGTGGTGGTCTGTTTGTTCATTGCAGACTCTCCTTGGCCGCCACCACGGGCGCCTGATGGATGGCGGCGACGGGGGGTTGGCGAGACGTGATGTCGAACAGGGTGTAGGCGAGCGTCAGGTGACGCACGTCTGCGGGCAGATCACGATCAACGATGAAGCGCACCGGCATCTCGATGCGCTCACCGGGCTGCAACACTTGCTGGGTAAAGCAGAAGCACTCGGTCTTGTGAAAGTACGCAGCTGCCTTGGAGGGCGACACGCTGGGCACGGCCTGGGCCGTCATCGGCTTGTCCGTGGGGTTGTAGGCGACGAAGCGCATTTCCTGGCTGGCACCGGGATTCACGCTGAGCTGATCGGCCTGGGGACCGAATTCCCATTCCATGCCTGCGGCATTGGTGGCCAAGAACTGCACGCGAATCTCCCGCGCTACGTCCGTCGTCTGCGTTCCTTCGTAGGCGCCGGCCGTCTTGCCGTTGATGCCGAAGGCCTGGCACATGACGTCGTAGATCGGCACCAGTGCGAAGCCGAAGGCGAACATCGCCACCACGACGAACAGCAGACGGCGCACCAGGCGGGCGGTGGGCAGGGAATCGCTCATTGCATTCTCCTCGCGCAGGGCCGTTCATCGCGCAGCGCAGGGGCCTGCTCAGCCCTTTCGCAGCCGCCCTGGTGGGCTGAAGCCCACCCTACAAAAAGCTCGACACTATGCGGATGCAGGGTGAGCCGGGCGGCGCTCCGCTTCAGCCCACCATGGGAAACCCGTAGGGTGGGCTTCAGCCCACCAAAACAACCATCAGCCACTACCCGAGCAGCCGCAGAGCACGCCATCGAAGCCACCCGACTTCCAGCCGCCAAGCCTTCGGCGGCTTTCACCCTAATCATGCTTGGGCCCCGTGCGGTGCTCATGCAGCTCTTCCATGCTCGGCGGCACGCTGAAGGTGTGGTAAGGCGCCGGCGACGGCACGCTCCATTCCAGCCCTTCGGCACCGTCCCAAGGCTTGGCAGCGGCGACCGGGCCACCACGAATGCACTTGATGACGATGAACAGGAACAGCAGCTGTGTGGCGCCGAACATGAAGGCGCCCACCGACGAGATCATGTTGAAGTTGGCGAACATCATGTTGTAGTCCGGGATGCGCCGCGGCATGCCGGCCAGCCCGACGAAGTGCATCGGGAAGAACGCCAGGTTCATGCCGACGAAACTCATCCAGAAGTGCAGCTTGGCCAGCGTCTCGTCGTACATGTGCCCGGTCCACTTGGGCAGCCAGTAGTAGGCCGAAGCGAAGATGCCGAAGATAGCTCCCGGCACCAGCACGTAGTGAAAATGTGCCACTACGAAATAGGTGTCGTGGTACTGGAAGTCAGCCGGCGCGATGGCCAGCATCAATCCGGAGAAACCACCGATGCTGAAGAGAATGACGAAGGCCACGGCGAACAGCATCGGCGCCTCGAAGGTCAGCGAGCCGCGCCACATGGTCGACACCCAGTTGAACACCTTCACCCCGGTCGGCACGGCGATCAGCATGGTCGCGTACATGAAGAACAGCTCGCCGGTCAGCGGAATGCCGACGGTGAACATGTGGTGCGCCCAGACGACGAACGAGAGGAAGGCGATCGCGCCGGTGGCGTAGACCATCGAGGTGTAGCCGAACAGCGGCTTGCGCGAGAACGCCGGGATGATGGAGCTGACCGCGCCGAACGCCGGCAGGATCATGATGTACACCTCGGGATGACCGAAGAACCAGAACACGTGCTGAAACAGCACGGGATCGCCGCCGCCCGCCGCGCTGAAGAAGCTGGTGCCGAAGTGGATGTCCATTAGCATCATGGTCACCACGCCGGCCAGTACCGGCATCACCGCGATCAGCAGGAAGGCGGTAATCAGCCAGGTCCAGACGAACAGCGGCATCTTCATCAGCGTCATGCCCGGCGCGCGCAGGTTGAGCACGGTGGCGACCACGTTGATCGCGCCCATGATCGAGCTGATGCCCATCAAGTGGATGGCGAAGATAAAGAAGGTCACCGATTCGGGCGCATAGGTGGTCGACAGCGGTGCATAGAAGGTCCAGCCGAAGTTCGGCCCTCCGCCCTCCATGAACAGCGTCGACACCAGCAATCCGAATGCCGCTGGCAGCAGCCAGAAGCTGAAGTTGTTCATCCGCGGCAGCGCCATGTCCGGCGCGCCGATCATCAGCGGAATCATCCAGTTGGCCAGGCCGACGAAGGCCGGCATCACTGCGCCGAACACCATGATCAGGCCGTGCATGGTGGTCATCTGGTTGAAGAATTCCGGCTGCACGATCTGCAGGCCCGGCTGGAACAGCTCGGCGCGAATCACCATCGCCATCGAGCCGCCGAGCAGGAAGGCGCAGAAGCTGAACCACAGGTACATCGAGCCGATGTCCTTGTGGTTGGTGGTCAGCAGCCAGCGTGAGAGGCCCTTGGCTGGGCCGTGGTGATGGTCATGCTCGGCATGACCATGATCGTCGATCACTGCACTCATCACCTGATCCTCTTACTGGGTGGCTTCTTCGGCCTGTTTGAAGACGAGCACGTCTTTCGGCGTGACCATGTCGCCCTTGTCGTTGCCCCACGCGTTGCGCTCGTAGGTAATCACGGCGGCAAGGTCGACCTCGGACAGTTGCGGGCCGAACGCAGGCATCGAGGTGCCTGGCGCGCCCTTGACAACGATGCTGATGTGGTCCTCGGCTTCGCCGGTGGCGATCGGCGAGCCTTTCAGGGCTGGGAACATTGGCGGCAGGCCTTCACCCGTGGGCTGGTGACAGGATGCGCAATTGGTCTGGTAAACCTGTTCGCCGCGAGCGGCGAGTTCTTCGAGCGTCCATTCCTTGCTGGTCAACTCGGCAAGCTTGGCCGCTTCGGCCTTCTTCTCACCCAGCCAGGCAGCGTAGTCCTCGGCGGTCCTGACCTCGACCACGACCGGCATGAAGCCGTGATCCTTGCCGCACAGCTCGGTGCACTGGCCACGATAGATGCCGGGCTCCTCGACACGCGTCCAGGATTCGTTGATGAAGCCGGGGATCGCGTCTTTCTTGACCGCCAGCGCCGGTACCCACCAGGAATGGATGACGTCCGCGGCGGTGATCAGGAAGCGCACCTTGGCGCCCACCGGAATCACCAGCGGTTCGTCGACCTCCAGCAGATAGTGTTCGCCCTTGGGCGCCTGATTGTTGATCTGGTCGCGCGGTGTCGTGAGGTTGCTGAAGAACTCGACGTCTTCGCCCAGATACTTGTAATGCCACTTCCACTGGTAGCCGGTGATCTGGATATCCACGTCCGATTCGGATGCGTCATAGATGTGGATGAGAGTGCGCGTCGCCGGCACGGCCATGGCGATCAGGATCAACAAGGGAATGACGGTCCAGAGAACCTCGACCTTGGTATTTTCGTGGAAGTGCGCCGATTCCAGTCGTTTGGAACGCCGATGAGCGAACATCGACCAGAACATCACCGCGAACACCAGCACGCCGATGATCACGCAGATCCAGAAGATGGTCATGTGCAAATCGAATACGGAGCGACTGACGTCCGTTACACCAGGTCGCATATTCACGTCCCAGGCCGCCTGGGCCTGACCGAATAGCGACCACAGCCCAATCCCCATCCAGACTCGTGGATGTCGCGACATTGCGGGTTCCCCTTATGGTTCTTGTTATCCCGCCGACTGGCCTGTTGTCCGGACGCGAAGGGAGCCACGCTCACTTCGACGGCCTGACTACGCCTTGATCCGGTGCCCCCCAATTCCTGGTCACCAGCCTTCGCTTTGCACGCGCAGTCGGATTCAATCGGTACGCTTACGATCGGAGTATAGACAGCGTTCTCCGACTGGCAATTTCATCAGGTGCTCGGGTTAGCTTCCGCTTCGCGCGGCTGATCGTTCTTCTTCACGCCGCGGATATTCATCAGCGCAAGACACACCTGCAGCGTGATCAGCGCCCAGGCCTGGGCATGCCAACCCCAGATCACCCAAAGCAGGTTGCTCAGCAGAAAACACCAGAAGCCCACCGTGCGCCGGCTCGGTTTCAGCGAGCCGATCAACCACGCCGCCAAAACGGTGATGACCATAGCCGGCCATTGCAGCAGATCGATCCAGTCCACATCACCTCCACCTACGGAAGCGAGCGCCGTGCCGGCCGGCTCGCAGGAATATAGGGTTTGGTGCGCTCGCCGCTAGGGTTGGTTCCGTGCACCAGACGGTTTAGGCCTGCCGGCAACCGAGAAGCATCGCGCCGAGCAGTTCACACGAGTAAGCCTCCCGTGGCGATTTGTAGAGGCCGCGCCCCGCGGCGAATGCAGGCTGCCGAGGCGCTTCCATAGACAGCTCAGAGCAGGCTCAATTGCTGCCCTGGCGGCGCGAAGCGGCTGCAATCGAGACCGAAGTTCTGATCGCGACGGTTGTAGCCCAGGCGCTTGCAGGCCAGCTGGAACCGTTGAGCGAGTAGCTGAGCGAACTGCCCTTCTCCGCGCATGCGGCTGCCGAAGCGGCTGTCGTAGTCCTTACCGCCGCGCGACTGGCGTACCAGGCTCATCACATGCGCCGCGCGCTGCGGGAAATGCTCGGTCAACCAGGCCTCGAATAGCTCCGCCACCTCGTGGGGCAGGCGCAGCAGGACATAACCCGCCGACGCCGCACCGGCCTCGCGCGCGGCCTCGAGCATGCGCTCCAGCTCCATGTCGTTGATCATTGGAATCATCGGCGCGCACATCACGCTGACCGGAACACCCGCCTCGTGCAGAGTCCGCAAAACGCGCAGGCGCGCCGCGGGCGAGGCCGCGCGAGGCTCCATGATGCGCTTGAGCTCGTCATCCAGGGTGGTCAGGCTGACCGAGACGCTGACCAGCCGTTGCTCGGCCAAAGGCACCAGCAGATCCAGATCGCGCAGCACCAGCGAACCCTTGGTGATGATGTGCACCGGATGCTTGAAGCGCAGCAGTATTTCCAATGCCTGACGCGTCAGCCGCTGCTCGCGCTCCAGCGGCTGATAGGCGTCGGTATTGACTCCCAGCGCGATGGGTTGCGGCACGTAGCCGGGCTTGCTCAGCTCCTGCTCCAGGCGCTCGGCAAGGTTAGTCTTAGCGATCAGCCGCGTCTCGAAATCGATGCCCGGCGACAGGTCCCAATAGGCATGGCTGGGCCTTGCGAAGCAGTAAATACAGCCATGCTCACAACCCCGATACGGATTGACCGAACGATCGAAGCCAACGTCCGGTGACTGGTTGCGAGTGATGACGGACTTTGCCGTCTCGCTGCGCACTTCGGTCGCGCGGGTCGGCGGTACTTCCTGCTCCCAGCCGTCGTCATAGGCTTCGCTAAGGGTCGGCGCGAAACGGTTGTGCGGATTTATGGCGGTACCGCGACCGCGTGGTGTGGCGACGATGCTGGACATGGGCAGCCCTCATAACTGTTCATGCATACAGTATATGAGAACGATCAACATGCATTCGTCTTCCGACGAGCGCAGGGCCGGACGATTCATGACCGTCGGTCGGAATTGCGAGTGATTCACAGCCGCGCAAAATAGATCGTCTACAACGGTAGTACTCGGCTAAGAGGCCGTTGCGGAGAGAGAGAGCGGCAATGGATTCCAAGAGACCTTTGCATGCCCGGGAAAACAACTTTGATTTCCTGCGCTTTTTTGCAGCGTCGTTGGTGCTGCTCGTTCACAGTTATCCGCTGACCGGGCGCCGGCCTGACGAGCCCATCGAGCTGCTGACCGGCTATGAGAACGGCGGGGAATTCGCCGTCGCGATCTTCTTCGTCATCAGCGGCTACCTGATCACGTCGTCCTGGATCAATAGCAGCAGTGCGAGAAGCTTCCTGATCAAGCGCGCGTTGCGGGTCTTTCCAGCCTTGATACTGGCCGTTCTGTTATCGGCGTTCGTCATCGGCCCGCTGGTGACCGAGCGCAGCATGACCAGCTATTTCTCGTCCCCCATCACCTGGACATACCTGCAGAACATCTTGCTCGTCACGCGCTTCGAGCTGCCGGGCGTGTTCAGCCATAACATCTATCCGAACGTGGTGAACGGATCGCTGTGGACGCTTCCGCTCGAGGTACTGATGTACCTGGGCGTGCTGGTCATGGGTCTGGTTGGTTTGTTGAAGCCTCGGCTGATCTTTTTGCCCATCGCCGGCCTCGCCCTGGGCTACTTCTGGTTACTGGAGCGGCTCGGGATCGAGTCCTTCTTCATCACCAACGTCTTCAAGTTGGGCCTGCTGTATTACACCGGCGCTGCCATCTTCCTCTACCGCGACGCACTGCCCTGGCGCGGCTGGATTGCCGCCCTGTTCGTCGCGGCACTGGTGTTGACGTTTCATACCGCCGCCGGGCCGTATGTTTATGTGATCGCGCTGCCTTATCTGGTGATCTATCTCGCCTATGCGCCGATTCCGTTGCTTTCCCGGTTCGGCAAGTACGGCGATTTCTCCTATGGCATGTACATCTACGCCTTCCCTTTCCAGCAGCTCACCGTCTATCTGCTTGGCCACGAAATCGGTGTGTTCTGGCTGACGGTCATAAGCCTGGCGCCCACCTTGTTGCTGGCGATCCTGTCCTGGCACCTGATCGAGGCGCCGGCCATGAAGTTCAAGCAACGCCTAGCCCGGGCGCCAGAGCCTCGCCTGGTGCCACCCAAGACCTTGGTTTGAAACGCGACGTCGAATCGCCGTGGTTGCAGCGACAACCATATAAACACTCTGTGCTTGCTCTGCCTTTCGACCAGCGTGACCTCGCTGGTCGCCCCAGCGGCGCGGATCGGCAACGCAATCAGCGCAGATTGACGGGCAGTGGCGGGCCGCCGTCTTTTTGCCAGCTGCCACTGAGTTGGCCGTCGCGGCCAAGCCGAAGCTCGAACAGCGCGGGTACGTCACGCTGCTCTCGAAGCAAGGTGCGGTTGGCGTCGTGGCGCACGGCAAGTTCAATCGGGCCATCGTCCTCGTTGCGAAAATAGGCGGCTCTGGCCGCCCCTTCGACACTAGGTGGTGTGATTGCCAGGGTTATTCGATGACGGCTCTCGATCACACCGCGGTAAACGCCGCCTACCTGCGGCTTCGCCAGCTGCCTGCAATCGCCGCGTTGCTCCAGCAGCAGGCAGCGTCCGTACGAACTGAGATCCTCCGCAAGATCGGTGTAGGCGAAACTGTTCGAAAACTCATCAAGATCATCCAGTGCGCGTACTGCATGCGCCGAGCATCTTTCCGCAATTAGGGTCAGCTGCGCTTGTTTGAGCACCAGCCTGTCATGAGCGAGATTGGAGTCGAGATGGCGCGGCAAGCAGTGCTCGTAGATTCCACGCTGAATGGCGGCAGACTCGGCCTCTTCGTCAGTGGCGCTGTTCGCTGGAATTCGGGCAAGGAAATTCTCGATGCGCTCTATCCGCGCCTGGCTTACCCGTTCACGTAGCCGCTGCAGACCCGACTCGCTGAACAGATCGAACAACGAAAGGGGCGAGCCATCGGCTAGCGCGAACGCATAGCTGTTGCGGCCCATGCTGAGATAAGCGCCGTAATACTCACCAATGATATCCAGCGAAAGGAAGCCAGGCGTGTGCGCATGGATTTCGTAATCGAGGCTGACCACACCGTGCCCCGCCTCCTCTTTCGGCCAGATTCGCTCGAACGGCGACTGCTTGAAGTGGCCCGGCAAACCGTCGAGTTCGAACGCGTGCAGGTAGATATTGATTCGCTCCAGCGCAGCCGATTCGCCTTCGAACAACGGAAAGCGATAGGTCGACCATTCGCTCCGCGCGGCTTCGAGTGTGGAGACGCCTGGATCGGCAATTGACGACATCGGCACGAGGGCAAGCAGACAAAGCGACAGCAATCGCCTGTGGCACGTCATACGCATGAACCTCGGAACTGATTTGGGAATACGGCGTGACGCCTGAGAATAAACGCTTCCCTCGTTCGAATGTCCCCGATACTTGCTTCGAACCACCGCTGCGCAAGAACTCTCGCTCAGGCTGCGGTACGACGCACCTGCACCTTGCTGTACTCAGCTTCTGCACCGTCGCTGAGCTGAATGACGCCTCGTTGCATCAGTTCGCGGGCGCGCCAGTAGAGGAACAGGTCGGTCGGGAAAAAACCATCGCAGTGGCCCATGACCTGCGCCATAGCCCGTGCCAAGGGCATCCAGTCGGTGTGGCAGGCCGCAACCAACTCACCATCGATCGCCTTGTAGTCCTCGCCGGCAAAGCGCCCGGCGGTCCAGCGACGTATCGCTGCGCTCTCCTGAACGACCGCGCGCCATTGGCTGGCGAGTTCGGCGATCCTGCCCGGCTCGACGGTGCGTGGTTGATGGAGTGCCGCAAGAGCGTCCGGCGCGTGCATGGATACCGCCATTCGCGTGCCGACGCGACTGTCGCCGGTGCCACATACGACTTCCTGAAACGGCAGCGCCGAACCTTCAAGCACCGCTGCCACGCGAGCCAGCATCAGCTGCTCGGAGGCGCTGTCGCCATGCCAGACCGTCACCGGCCGTGACTGACTGGCCAGCCCCGCCAGAAACTCGGCATCATCAGCGAGGCCCACCGCAAAATCCGGACGCGGCGTCAGGGCAACGGGCCAGACGCCTTCCCAGAACGCCACACGCTCCGCGCAAGGTAGAGAATCGATATCGGCGAGCGGCCCGACGGCAAGATCGTCGCGCAGGACCCGCACCGTCTCGCCGTTGCCTTGGCCCAAGTGCTGCCGGACGCTGTCAGCGGCAAGGTCCCCACAGGTGAGATGCCACATGCCAAACCTCTAGTTGATCAGTCGGGTTTTTTCTTCAGCTTTGGATTCGGGAAGAACTGCACCGCCTGAACCTGCGGGTCGGCCGGTTTCGGCTTGGCCTGGTTGACCCGCGTGCCCAGCTCCGAGGGCACCGACTGCCCTTGGGCGTTGAGGGTATCGGCGTAGCCGCATTCGACGCATTCGCGATGCGGTACGCCATCGACGTCCCACATTTTGATGCTATCCGTCGCGCTGCATGCCGGGCACACCGCGCCGGCGATGAAGCGTTTGGTCGTCACTTTCGGCTCGTCAGTCATGCCACTTGCTCCGTCAGGCCGAGGTGGCGCAGCAGGGCGTCGGTGGATGGCTCGCGACCGCGGAAATCGACGAACAGCACCATCGGCTCCTGCGAACCACCGCGCGCTAGGATGGCATCGCGGAAGGCACGGCCGGTCTCGGGGTTGAACACGCCTTCTTCCTCAAAGCGCGAGAAAGCGTCGGACGACAGCACTTCGGCCCACTTGTAGCTGTAGTAACCAGCGGCGTAACCACCGGAGAAGATGTGCGCGAAGCTGTTGGGGAAGCGGTTGCTGGCCGGCGGGCGCATCACCGAGACCTCATTGCGGATGCCTTCCAGAACCTCTAGCACGCTTCGGCCATCGCCGTGGGTGGCGTGCAGCTCGAAGTCGAACAGCGAGAACTCCAGCTGGCGCACCATCATCAGCCCGGACTGGAAGTTCTTCGCTGCCAGCATCTGCTGCAACTTGTCCTGCGGGAGGCGTTCGCCGGTCTGGTAATGACCGGAGATCAGCGCCAGACCTTCCGGCTCCCAGCACCAGTTTTCCATGAACTGGCTGGGTAGCTCGACCGCATCCCAAGCCACGCCGTTGATGCCAGAGGCGCCAGCGTGTTCGACCTGGGTCAGCAGATGATGCAATCCATGGCCGAATTCGTGGAACAGGGTGGTGACTTCATCGTGGGTCAGCAGCGCCGGGCGCTCGCCGACCGGCGGTGTGAAGTTGCAGACCAGGTTGGCCACCGGCGTCTGCAGCGTGCCCAGGCAGGTGCGGCGCTTGTCGCGGGCGCCGTCCATCCAGGCTCCGCCGCGCTTGTTGGCGCGGGCGTAAAGGTCGAAGAAGAAACGACCGACGTGCTCGCCGTTCTCGCGGATCTCGAACAGGCGCACGTCCGGGTGCCAGCTGTCGAAATCTTCCAGCTCGTGAATCTCGATGCCGTACAGGCGCTGGACGATGGCGAACAGCCCGGACAGCACCTTGTCGATCGGGAAGTATTCGCGCAGCTCTTCCTGGTTCAGGCTGTAGCGCTGTTGGCGCAGCTTCTCGCCGAAGTAGCCGACATCCCAACTCTGGAGATCCGAAACGCCATTCTTAGCAGCGAAGGCGCGCAGTTCCTGCAGGTCGCGCTCGGCGAATGGCTTGCTGCGCTTGGCCAGGTCGCGCAGGAAGCCCAGCACCTGATCGGTGCTCTCGGCCATTTTGGTCGCCAGCGACAGCTCGGCGTAGTTGCCGAAGCCCAGCAGTTTGGCCAGTTCCTGACGCAGGTCGAGGATCTGCTCCATCACCGGGCCGTTGTCGAACTGACCGGCGTTCGGACCTTGATCGGAAGCGCGGGTGGAATAGGCGACGTAGACCTCTTCACGCAGCGCGCGGCTGTCGCCGTAGGTCATTACGGCGTAATAGCTGGGAAACTCCAGACTGATCAGCCAGCCGTCAAGCTCCTTGGCTTTTGCAGCTTCGGCCATCTGCGCCTTGGCCGAGTCGGTGATACCGGCCAGCAGGCTTTCGTCGGTGATGTGTTTAGTCCAGGCCTGGGTGGCATCGAGCAACTGATTGGAAAAGGTGCTGCCCAGCTCGGCGAGCTTCATCTGGATGGCGCCGAAGCGCTGCTGCTCGGCTGGCGGCAGGTCGATACCGGACAGGCGGAAATCGCGCAAAGCGTGCTCGATGATGGTTTTTTGTGCGACCTCGAAGCCTTCAGCCTCGGCGCTCAGTGATAGTGTCTGATAGGCGGCGAACAGATCGGCATTCTGGCCGAGTTCCGTGGCGTATGCAGACAGCTTGGGCAGACAAGCCTCGTAGGCTGCGCGCAATTCGGGGTTGTTGCGTACCGAATTCAGATGGCTGACCGGGCCCCAGGCGCGGCTGAGGCGCTCGTTCATTTCATCCAGGCCGACTACCAGCGTGGACCAGTCGAGGCTCTCTGCCGGACGGCTGAGCAGTTCCTGCAAGGCGACGCGGTTGTCGCCGAGGATGCTATCCACGGCAGGCTCGACGTGCTCGGGGCGAATCTCGGAATAGGGCGGCAGGTCGAAATCGCGAAGCAGCGGATTAGTAGCGGTCACGGCATTGGCCCTTTCAGATGAATACCCGCAGCATGTTAAAGACAAATGCCTGACCGTGCAGCTGGGGATCGGAGCGATAGCGCTTCCCTATCCCTTATGGCGCAGCGGTCTCAGGTACCTGCTCCGGCTCCTCCTCCCGCTGCGCATACCGCTGGGCCAGCACCGCGCAGACCATCAGCTGAATCTGATGGAAGATCATCAGCGGCAGGATGATCATCCCCACCGCGCTGGTGGCGAACAGCACCTGCGCCATGGGTACACCGGTGGCCATGCTCTTCTTCGAGGCAGCGAAGAGAATGGTGATGCGGTCTTCCAGATTGAAGCCCAGCCGCTTGCCGAGAAAATGCGTGGCCCAGAGCACGATGGCCAGCAGCACGCAGCAGACCAGCGTCAGCGCAACCAGGCGTGACAACGGCACCAGTTGCCAAAGGCCCTCGACTACCGCGTCGCTGAAAGCTGTGTATACCACCAGCAGGATCGAGCTCTGGTCGACGACCTTCAACCAGTTCTTGTTGCGCGTCACCCAAGCGCCGATCCAGCGCCGCGCGATCTGCCCGGCGACGAAGGGCACCAGCAGCTGCAGCACGATCTTGCCGATGGAGTCGAGTGTCGATCCGGCTTCGCCTTCAACACCCAGCAGCAACATCACCAGGATCGGCGTGAGGAAGATGCCGAGCAGGCTGGAGGCCGCCGCGCTGCAGATCGCCGCCGGGATGTTGCCGCGCGCCAGCGAAGTGAAGGCGATGGCCGACTGCACGGTGGCGGGCAGGGCGCAGAGATAAAGAATGCCAAGGTAGAGTTCGGTGCCGACCAGCGGCGTCAGTAGAGGCTTGAGCGCCAGGCCCAACAGCGGAAACATCACGAAGGTGCAGGCGAACACCAGCAGGTGCAGGCGCCAGTGGCCGGCACCGGCCAGAATGGCTTCGCGCGACAGCTTGGCGCCATGCATGAAGAACAGCAGGGCGATGGCCAGCGTCGTGGCCCAGCCGAAGATCACCGCGCCTTGGCCTTCGCAGGGTAGGAAGGTGGCGATGGCGATGACCGCCAGCAGGGCGAGGGTGAAGTTATCGAACAGCAGGCGCAGATGGGCCATGACTTAATTCCTTGTAGCTTGCAGACAACAGGCGACGACCTTATCGTGACCGGAATTTTCCGACTAACGCCAGGCAGGCACTAAATGTCGCCAATCGGACAAGAGGCTGCGCTGATCACCCGCCTCGGTGAGCTCAGAAAATTGCCACGGCCGGTCTATGGCCAGCTCGATTCGCCACCCAACCTCAAACTCGGCTATCGCCACAGCCACCCCTGGGTGCAGCTTTCCCATGCGGTAGAAGGGGTGCTCGAGGTGCGTACCGACCGCGGCCGCTTCATCGCCCCGCCGCTGCGCGCGGTATGGGTACCCGCGGGCATCACCCATCAGGTGTTCTGCGCGGCGGATACCTGCATCCGCAGCCTGTACATCGACCGCAGCGTGGCCGGCGACGCCCCGGAGCGCTGCCGCGTGTTGCAGATCAGCCCGCTGCTGCGCGAGCTGATTCAACACTTCAGCACACTGCCCGAAACCTATGCCGAGGACGGTCCGGCAGGCCGTCTGGTGCAGGTGTTGCTGGATCAGCTCGATTGCGCGCCGGAGATCGCACTGGTGCTGCCGCTGCCGGTCGAACCGCGCCTGCGCCAGCTGTGCAAACGACTGCAGAACCACCCCGACTCGCGTGAAACCCTGGCCGACTGGAGCCAAGCGCTGGGCGTCTCGGAACGCACCCTGAGCCGGCTGTTCCTGCGCGAAACCGGGTTAAGTTTTCGCGCCTGGCGACAACGTTTGCGACTGCTCAGCGCGCTGCCCGCGCTGGAGCGTGGCGAGCGAGTGACCGATGTGGCGCTGGGCTGCGGCTACGAATCACTATCGGCCTTCATCGCCGCGTTTCGCGAGCAGTTCGGCGCCACGCCCGGCGAGTTCTTCCGCGATGCCAGGCGGCAGAATCCGTCCGGGCTTCAAGTCCCTTCTTGAAACCCGGCCCGCCAGGCCCGAAGCTTGAGCGCACTCGCAAAGGAGCCAACCATGTCCATCCGCACCTATCAGAACCACACACCCAAGCTCGGCGAGCGCGTCTTCGTCGACCCCAGCGCCGTGCTGATCGGCGACATCGAGATCGGCGCGGACAGCTCGGTATGGCCGCTGACGGTGATCCGCGGCGACATGCACCGCATCCGCATCGGCGCGCGCAGCAGCATCCAGGACGGCAGCGTGCTGCATATCACCCACGCTGGCCCGTTCAACCCGGACGGCTTCCCGCTGGTCATCGGCGATGAGGTCACCGTCGGCCACAAGGTCACCCTGCACGGCTGCACCCTGGGCAGCCGCATCCTGGTGGGTATGGGTTCGATCGTCATGGACGGCGCCATAGTCGAAGACGAAGTCATCATCGGCGCCGGCAGCCTGGTGCCGCCGGGCAAGACGCTGGAAAGCGGCTTTCTTTACGTCGGCAGTCCAGTGAAACAGGCCCGCCCGCTGACCGAAAAGGAGCGCAGCTTCTTCAGCTATACCGCTGGCAACTACGTGAAGCTGAAGAACCTGCATATGGCGGAGGGGGTTTGAAAGCAGCTGGAAGCCGGAAGCTTTAAGCGGAAAACATCAGCAGCCCGCTTGCTAGAATTTCTGGTCAACGAAAACACCACTGACGAGCCGCCCATGCACCACTCCACCATCCTCTTCGACCTCGACGGCACCCTCACCGACCCGCGCGAAGGTATTACCCGTTCGATTCAACATGCGCTGGCCAAGCTCGGCATCGACGAGCCGGACCTGACCAAACTCGAACCCTTTATCGGCCCGCCGCTGCTGCAGGCGTTCATGCAGTTCTACGGCTTCGACGAGGCGCGCGCGTGGGAAGCGGTGGGGCATTACCGTGAGCGCTTCAAGGTCACCGGCCTCTACGAAAACCTTCTGTTCGATGGCGTGCTGGAAATGCTGGAGCACCTGCGCGGCCAGGGCCGTACGCTCTATGTCGCCACCTCCAAGCCCTCGGTGTTCGCGCGCGAGATCGCCCGGCATTTCGCCTTCGACCATCACTTCAAGGTGATCTATGGCAGCGAGCTGGACGGAACCCGCACCAATAAGGTCGAGCTGATCGCGCAC
Organism: Pseudomonas sp. IC_126; assembly: GCF_004331835.1. Taxonomy (NCBI): domain Bacteria; kingdom Pseudomonadati; phylum Pseudomonadota; class Gammaproteobacteria; order Pseudomonadales; family Pseudomonadaceae; genus Pseudomonas; species Pseudomonas sp. IC_126. The sequence continues at coordinate 275,921 of NZ_SJSS01000002.1, read as the reverse complement.
TTGATCGCCGAGGAAAGGCTGGAAGCCGCACAGACTCTGATGATCGGCGACCGTAAGCACGACCTGATCGGCGCGCGTGAAAACGGTTTGCAGGCCGCCGCCGTGGGTTACGGCTTCGGCAGCCACGCCGAACTGATGGCCGAGTCGCCCGCCTACTACTACGCCACGCTACCGGCGCTGCGCGCGGCGTTCAGCTAAGAGCCTGCTCACGATCTCGTGAGCTAGAGACCTGCAAGGCAAAAACAGGCGAGGTAGCGGACTGGGCTCGCACTCGAGTTTACTGGGGTAATCCGAGCCTGTTTTTAACGCAGCAGGGCCGACGCGCAGCAGATCGTGAACCGGCTCTAAGAGGCTTGGTCGCGCTCGGGGCCGAAGGTGACCGGGGGCGAGCCATCGGCGTTGATCTGTTCGACACGCAGCGGTCGGCCTTCGCCGTCGAGGCTGATGCGCCCGATACCGGCACCGTTCCACAAACGCTCACCGGATCGGCTGCGGCTCGGCAGCCACGGCTGGACCCGCACGCGGCGGCGCTTGGTGAACCAGTTCAACGGCGAGCGCGGCGAATAGAGCCAGCGGTTGAGCCGGTCGAACAGATCCAGCAGGCGACGGGGAAACTCGTTCTTCACCCCGCTGCTGGTGATCTGCCACAGCCGCGGCCCCTCGACACGGCCGCGGATATGTACCTCGTAGGCGAAGGAATAATGTACGTCGCCGGACAGGATCACGTAGTTTCCCGGCGTACGGGTATGGCGAAAAATGTTGAGCATGGTCTGCGCGGCGCCGCGATGGGCCATCCAGTTTTCCGCATCGACCAGCAGCGACTGCCCCGCCCAGCTGAACACCCGCTGCACGGTCTCGATCAGCTTGACGCCGAACATCGGTGTCGGCGAGACGATGACCACCGAGCGCTGATCGAGTAGGTGCTGCTGGAGGTCGGTGAGCGCCTCCCAGTCCATCAGACCCGACGGCCGGCTCAGGTGGAGTTCGCTACGCCAGCGCCGGGTGCGAGTGTCGAGCACCACCACCGCCGGTTCGCTGGGTAGAACGTAGCCCCAATCGCCCCGTTGCAGCACCTCATCCACCATCTCATCCTGCAGCGCGCAATCGAGCCGCCCATCTTCACCGCTTGCCAATAACGCCTCGATGGCCTGCAGCGGCGCAGCGTAATCCTCGGGAACATTGCCCCAGGCTTGGCACAGCAGGTAGCCGAGCAGCGCATTGCCGAGGATGCGTCGCGAAAAGGGATGGCCGTAGGCGGTCTGTTCCCAGCGGGCGCTGAGGTTCCAGTCGTCGGTGACGTCGTGATCATCGAAGATCATCAACGACGGCAGATGCGCCAATGCGCGCGCGACCGTTGGCAAGCCCGCCTGGAAAGCCTCCATGCAGCTCGCCTCGCGAGACCAGCGTTCGGCCAGTTTCTCGTCCAGCGGCGGTGCCTGTACTTCGATCAGGCGCCAAGGTACGGGCGACCAGACCAGCAGGTACATCGCCAGCACCTCGGCCAGCGTCACCAGGTGGTTATGCGCGTTGGCGGTGGTAAAGACCGGCTTCTCGACTCCGCCAAAGAAGCGCTCACGTAACGCCTCGTTGGACTTGAACGCCGGCAGCAACTGCTCGCGTCGGTAATAGGTGGCCGGATGCGACATCAGCTCATCGCTGTCGGCTACGGTCGCGCCTTCCAGGCATTCGCCATAAAGCCCGAGCCGACGGATCAGCGCATGAATGGCGACCAGGGTCGGCCCGGCGACGTCGTCGATGTAGACCTGATCGCCGGTCATCAGTAGCGCGGCGGGCCAGCGTTCGGGTGTCTGGCGCGCCTGGGCAATCAGCTCGTCAACCCTCACCAGCCCGTCCGCCGAAGCGTGATGCGGCTTGCGGCAGGAACCGTGCAGCAAGTCATCGTAACGCGAGCGGATGACGAAGGCTGGTCGGTCGGCGCCGTCGTGAAGCAGATGCGGCGCCCATTCGGCAATCGTCTGTTCGACCCCATCGCGTAGGATCACCAGGTCGTATTCGACCAGCCGATCGACCGGTAACGGCGCATCCAGGCGCAGGTCGATCAGATGCAACCAGGCCGAAGTGCCGATACGTAGCCGACGGCAGGCCTCGCCGACCAGCGCCAGCGAGCGCGCCGGCTCGCCGTCGGGGTGCAGCGTCAGGCGCAACGAAAGCGGCTCGCTGGCAACCAGCCAGAGCACCAGGCGGTCGGCCTGCAACCTGCGCAACAGCGGCCCAGCGAGCACAGGCGGCAGGGATGAGAGGGTGTCGGATGTCGAGTTGGACATGCAGCGGCTCGATGGGCGGCGATGAAAGTCAGAGTGTAACGAATACGGCCGGTTCGCCCCGTCCTGCAGAGTCACTCATCTGTCTGCCCAATCCCGCTCGCCCGCGGCACTGCACCAGCGAATCGCCTCAGGCCCGACGTTTCGCTCGTTGTTCGATAAGGTGCTGCAGGCGATAGAGGTACGCGAAGCCCTGTTCCCAACGGCGATGCCCGGACGCTACGTTGACATGCCCGGCCCCGCTGAGAATCGCCACTTCACTGCCCCAGGCATTGCCCATCGCCCAGGCGCGTTCGGGGCTGGCTGCCACATCGTTGTCCGACCCCACCAGCAGGCTGGGAAAAGGCAGCGCCGCAACCGGCAGCGGGGCGAAATTGCGCAACGGCTCAGGGCAGCCAGGGCGTTCGACGTCTGCCGGCGCGACCAGTAGCGCACCACGCACCCGCCGTAGCGATTCGGACGAAGCCTGCAACGCCCAGTGCGCCACGGTCACGCAGCCCAGGCTGTGGGCGATCAGCACCACCGATCCCGATACAGACGCGACGCTACGATCGAGTTCACTGACCCACGCCTGGCGTTGCGGCAGCAGCCAGTCGTCCTGCTCTACGCGTCTTGAATTGGGCAACGTGCGTTGCCAATGGCTTTGCCAGTGTTCATCTGGCGAACCCTGCCAACCCGGCACGACGACGTAGTGAATGGTTTCGCTGGCCATGAGAGCACCGCTCCAAGAGTCTGCAATAGCGCAACAGACTAACCAACGCCAAGCAAAACCATAAAGAATAAGAAATTCTTTTGTTATTCCCGGATGTGCTTATTCGTAGATCGTAGAGACTTCATCTTGTTATTTCTAAAATGCATATAAATGTTCTCAAATAATATTTTAGAGAATATCCAAGAGCCCCTTATGATCCGCCAGACCCGATTCGAGCTGTAGCGCCACCTGTGGTCACACCCGCAGAGGACAAAACAATGACAACCACGCTTCGTACACCAAAGGCCCAGGACGACGCAGTCATCCTGCATGAGATCCGCAGCGCGTTGCATGACCTTAAGTTCGGCTCGGTGGAGATCACCCTGCACAACGGCCAGGTCGTGCAGATCGAGCGCAAGGAAAAAATCCGCCTGCAGCCATCCAGCAAACAGGCCTGAACCCAACCCCACCCCGACCGGACCACCGGAGGGCGTGACATGAGCACACAAAGGAAAGCCCGACCATGTACACGCCAAGCCAACACCCGCTCCCGACGTATCGCTGTCGTTGCCGAATGCGCAGCTGACGCACCCGCTTCATTACCGATACCCGTTACGTCAACGCATCCACCGGGATGCGCCAAGGAGCCTTCATGTCCATCGGAAAATCCATCCTGGCCGTTCTGGCCAGCACCCTCATCGCCGGTCAGACGCTTGCCGCCGATTCTCTACTCAATGTGTCCTACGACCCGACCCGTGAGCTGTACGTCGATTTCAACGCCGCTTTCAACAAGCACTGGCAGGCGCAAGGCCATGAGCCGTTACGCGTCCAGCAGTCCCATGGCGGCTCGGGCAAACAGGCCCGCGCGGTCATCGACGGCCTGCGCGCCGACGTGGTGACGCTCGCGCTGGCCGGCGATATCGACGAGCTGCACCGGATCGGCAAGCTCATCCCAGCCGACTGGCAGTCGCGCCTGCCGGACGCCAGTACGCCCTATACCTCGACCATCGTGTTCCTGGTGCGCAAGGGCAACCCGAAAGGCATCCAGGATTGGGACGACCTGATCGAGCCCGGCGTCGAGGTGATCACCCCCAACCCGAAAACCTCCGGCGGCGCGCGCTGGAATTTTCTCGCCGCCTGGGCCTGGGCCCAGCAGGAATACGGCAGCGAGGAAAAGGCTCAGGCGTACGTCGAGCAGCTCTACAAGCAGGTGCCGGTGCTCGATACCGGGGCGCGCGGCTCGACCATCACCTTCGTCAACAACGGGATCGGCGATGTGCTGCTGGCCTGGGAGAACGAGGCCTTCCTGGCGCTCAAGGAACAAGGCGGCGACCAACTCGAGATCATCGCGCCGTCGCTGTCGATCCTCGCCGAGCCGCCGGTCGCGGTGGTGGACAAAAACGTCGAGCGCAAGGGCACCCGTGAAGTCGCCGAGGCCTACCTGAACTACCTCTACAGCGACGAGGGTCAGCGCATCGCCGCCAAGCACTTCTACCGCCCACGCAACCAGGCGGTCGCTGCCGAGTTCGCCGAGCAGTTCCCCGCGCTGAAGCTGGTGACCATCGATGACGACTTCGGCGGCTGGAAGAGCGCGCAGCCGAAGTTCTTCAACGATGGCGGCATCTTCGACCAGATCTACCAGACCGAATGAAGCTACTGCGCTTGCTCATACTTCGTTGAAGACCGGCTCGGGCCTGCTCATTTACCGCCCGTAAACTCCGCGACCCTCGCCGGTCTTCGCCTTGTCTGAGCTGCGCTCGTGACGCTTCAGCCGAAACATTGTTCGAATAGACAAGGCCGATCCATGTCCCGTCAAACCTCCCCCGTCATACCCGGCTTCGGGCTGACGCTGGGTTACACCCTGGTGTACCTCAGCCTGTTAGTGCTGATACCCCTGGGTACCATGTTCGTCCATGCGGCGCAGCTGACCTGGGCTGAATTCTGGGCGATCATCACCGCACCGCGCGTGCTGGCTGCGCTGAAGCTGAGCTTCACCACTGCCTTCATCGCCGCGCTACTCAACGGCGTGATCGGCTCGCTGCTGGCCTGGGTGCTGGTGCGTTACACCTTTCCCGGCCGCAAGATCATCGAGGCGATGATCGACCTGCCCTTCGCGCTGCCCACCGCCGTGGCCGGCATCGCGCTGACCGCGCTTTATGCACCGAACGGGCTGATTGGCCGGCTGGCAGCCGAGCTGGGTTTCAAGATCGCCTACACGCCGATCGGCATCACCCTGGCGCTGACCTTCGTTACCCTGCCCTTCGTGGTCCGCACCCTGCAGCCGGTGCTCGCCGATATCCCGCGTGAGGTCGAGGAAGCTGCCGCCTGCCTCGGTGCCAAGCCGCTGCAGATCGCCCGTCACGTGCTGTTGCCAGCGCTGTTGCCGGCCTGGCTGACGGGGTTTTCCCTGGCCTTTGCCCGTGGCGTCGGCGAATACGGCTCGGTGATATTCATCGCCGGCAACATGCCGATGAAGACCGAAATCCTGCCGCTGCTGATCATGGTCAAGCTCGAACAGTACGACTACCACGGCGCCACGGCCATCGGCGTGCTGATGCTGCTGGTGTCCTTCGTTCTGCTGCTGGCGATCAATCTGCTGCAACGGAGGATTGCCCATGGCTGAGATGACTACCACTACCCTGTCCGCCCCGCTGGCCGCCAAAACACGCCAGGGCAACCCGCTGGCGCGGCGCCTGCTGATCGTCGCCGCCTGGCTGACCTTCGCGCTGTTTCTGCTGTTGCCGCTGCTGGTGGTGCTGAGCGAAGCCCTGAAGCTCGGCCTGGGCACCTTCTTTGGCGCGATCTTCGAAGCCGACGCCCTCGCCGCGCTGAAACTCACCCTGCTCGCGGTCGGCATTTCGGTGCCGCTCAATCTGGTGTTCGGCGTCGCCGCGGCCTGGTGCGTGAGCAAGTACCAATTCACCGGCAAGAGCCTGCTGGTGACGCTGATCGACCTGCCCTTCTCGGTCTCGCCGGTGATTGCCGGTTTGATCTACGTGCTGCTGTTCGGCGCCCAGGGCTTCTTCGGCGAATGGCTGGCCGACCGCGACATCCAGATCATTTTCGCCCTGCCCGGCATCGTACTGGCCACGGTATTCGTCACCGTGCCCTTCGTCGCCCGCGAGCTGATACCGCTGATGCAGGAACAGGGCACGCAGGAGGAAGAAGCGGCGCGCCTGCTCGGCGCCAACGGCTGGCAGATGTTCCGGTACGTGACCCTGCCCAACATCCGCTGGGGCCTGATCTACGGCGTGGTGCTCTGCACCGCGCGGGCGATGGGCGAGTTCGGTGCGGTGTCGGTGGTGTCCGGGCACATCCGCGGCTACACCAACACCCTGCCGCTGCATGTCGAGATTCTCTACAACGAATACAACCACGTCGCCGCCTTCAGCGTGGCCAGCCTGTTGTTGCTGCTGGCGCTGCTGATCCTGCTGCTCAAGCAGTGGAGCGAGTCCCGCCTTCAACGCCTCAAAGCCAACGCCGGCGAGGAATAGCCATGTCCATCGAAGTAACCAATGTCAGCAAGCAATTCCACCAATTCAAGGCCCTGAACGAGATCGACCTGCACATCGCCAGCGGCGAACTGGTCGCCCTGCTCGGCCCGTCCGGCTGCGGCAAGACCACTCTGCTGCGGATCATCGCCGGGCTGGAAACCCCCGACAGTGGCCGCATCGTCTTTCACGGCGAGGACGTTTCCGGGCGTGACGTGCGCGATCGCAACGTCGGCTTCGTATTTCAGCATTACGCGCTGTTCCGCCACATGACGGTGTTCGACAACGTCGCCTTCGGCCTGCGCATGAAGCCGCGCCGCGAGCGCCCCAGCGAAAGCCGGATCAAGCAGAAGGTCCACGAATTGCTCGACCTGGTGCAGCTCGACTGGCTCGCCGATCGCTATCCGGATCAGCTCTCCGGTGGCCAGCGCCAACGCATCGCCCTGGCCCGTGCGCTGGCGGTCGAACCCAAGGTGTTGCTGCTCGACGAACCCTTCGGCGCATTGGACGCCAAGGTGCGCAAGGAGCTGCGCCGCTGGCTGGCACGCCTGCACGAGGAGGTGCACTTGACCAGCGTATTCGTCACCCACGATCAGGAAGAGGCGATGGAAGTGGCCGACCGCATCGTGGTGATGAACAAGGGTGTGGTCGAACAGATCGGCTCGCCGGCCGAGGTGTACCGGCAACCGGCCAGCGATTTCGTCTATCACTTTCTAGGCGATGCCAATCAGCTTCAGATCGGCGAGCGGCAGGTGCTTTTCCGACCGCACGAGATTCATCTGTCTCGGGACAGGGTCAACGACCACCAACCGGCAGAAGTCCGCGACATCCGGCCGCTAGGCGCCGTCACTCGCGTCACGCTCAGGGTCGTGGGGCAACCGCAGCCCATCGAAGCGGAAGTCGCCCATGATCACGCTAGCCTGAACGACCTCGCCCGAGGCGCAACGCTGTTCTTCAAGCCAGCCATCGCCGTGGCGCCGCCGCGCTGATTCCGTGCATTAAGAATTCGCACATAAAAAAGACGCGCCCAAGAGGCGCGCCAAGTTTCAAGCGCACGCGCTGTCTATTTGATCTGGCCTATCAGGTCCCGACGGATCAGGGTCTTGATCTTCACCAGATGGTCATCCTCTTGGTCCTTCGCCTTTTTAAAGCCTTTGGCGATGTTCGGATGGCCGCCTGCTTCGGCCAGCTCGATGAGCAGCTCCCAGGCGGCGTTGTCCTCCAGCTCGATGGTGAGCAGTGCGCCCATACCCTGCGCAATATTGGTGCGCGGATCGGTAAGCACCTGCATTACGCCCATGGACTTCACCGCCGCGACATCGGCGCAAGGCGTCTGCGCCGTCGGGTCAGCGCCCAGCGTCTCGATCGCCTCGGCGACCATGTTCATGTGCTCGAACTCTTCGTCACGAATGTGCTGCAACACTTGGATCAAGTCGGATTCCGCTGTGCCTAGAGCCTTCGCCTTGGCGATCATCGCGTCGTACAGACGTACCCCGCTGCGCTCGAACGCCAGCCGTTCGCCAAGCTTGTCGACCAGCAATTCCGGGCTCTTGCCCAGCGCCATGTCGAAGGTCGACTTGAGCATGCCCTTGGCCGAACCGGGCACCGGAACCGAACCGATGCGGTCAGCCTCTTCGGCGCGCTTGACGCGTTCGAGCATGATGCCTTTGTAGTCACCCGGAACGTCGGGTTTGATCTGCTCAACCGCTTCGAGCAGGCTCTTGGTGTCCTTCGGGGACATCTGCACCCCGGTGAAATTGGTACCTAATTTCGCAGCAGTTGCCATGTTCGTTCTCCTCAAGAAGCCTTACGTCCGCGCATGAGTTCACCACCCGGCGCCCATTGGTAACCGGCCGACACGATGTTCGACGCGATACCTTCTGAGTTGACCTGGGCGCGGTAATCGAGGGAGTTCTCCGGCTCTTCGCTCTTGTCCACATACTGGGTGCCGCTGGTGCGCAGGTTGACCTCAGCAGCGAGAACCTGGCGGACGAACTCGCGCTGGCTCTTGAACTCGATCATTTTCGGCAACGGGCCTCCGAGGATTTCCGCCGGATCGCGGCGCTCGATGTTCTTGAAGTGCTCGCAGGCGATGTTGAGGTGGCCCAGCTCGTAGTCGAGGAAGCGCTCCCAGATCGCCTTGATCCGCGGGTTGGTTTCCTGCTCGGCACAGCTGGCGTAGGCATAGACTTCCATCGCCTCGTGCACCAGCCACTTCTCCATGAACGACTCCTGAGGGTCGGCCAGCGAGCCGTACTGGGTCACATGCTGTTCTTCCACCGAGGCGATCTCGGCATAGAGCTGGCGCGCCAGTGGATCGGCGAATAGTGGCCCGACGTTCATGTAGTAATCATGAGTCTGGAATTCCGCCGCAGTGATCATCGCGCAATGGATCTTGGTGATCAGTGCCGCCTCTTCCTTGGCGTAGCTGTCGCGCAGGTCGTTGGTCGGATGGCGATGGTGCTCCGAGGTTTGCCGGCCAGGTACGATGTCCGTATAGCCCTGCAGGATATTGTTCGCATCCTTGCCTTCGAGGCGGTCGAGCATCGCCGCGTAGCGGTAGAGATGGTCGAAGTCCTCCAGCAGGCCAAAGCGATAGGTCTGAGCCTGATAGGGATCGGGTTCGGCCTGGGCTACGGCAGCAGTCACCTCGATGGCGACCTGCTCGTAGGCGACGGTTGTTTCCAGCGGTGAGTGGTCGGCGGAAATCAACCAGTTGATCATCGTCGCCTGGTGCTGTTCGACGCGCCGAATTTCAGCCAGCGGGCCGCGCAATTGGCCAGTAATACGCGCGATACCATGCTTGAGACGCAGCGCATCGACCTCGATTCCGTTCATCAGAATGATGCGCACCCGAGTAAAGGCATCGTCGTCGAGCTTGCTGATCGGCTTACCCGCCATTTCCTTCCAGGTGAATTTCTGCTTTTCGAGCGGCGTGCCCTTGTTATCAAGAATGCCGGATAGGTTGTCCATGAAGCCTCCGTTTTTACGGCTTGTATTTGATAGACGTACGAGCTGAATCACGGGCAGCTGGTGCCGACGTCCTAAAAAATGGACGGAGGAAAGCGGAAAACAATTCCGCAGGATCGGACGCGAAATGCGTGAAGACGACGAGTGGCGGTCGTTAAACGCTTCGAACGAGTGCGAAACCAACAACGACAAACCCGCCCCGACACGTGCTCGGACGAGCCTTTGAGTCAAGCGGCGCTGCGCTTTAGCGAAGCGCCTTCAGACGCTGCGCCCGCTCGTCGGCGGGCAGTCGACCCAGCGCTTCGACCCGCGCATAAAAGCGCACCCAATCACCGTCGACCTGCTCGAACAGCGCGGCAAATGCCGGCACCCAGCCGTCGTACAGACCGAACGGCAGCAGGCTGGCGTTGTTCAGCGGCTGGGCCATCCAACGGTCGAAACGGCGATCACCCTTCCAGGCGCCGTCGCGCAACTGGCGGTAGGCCTGGCGCAGGTGCGTGAACTCGGCCTGCTTCGCGGCTCGCATGGCCGATTCGTCCAGATTGCTGGCATACAGCGTCGCCAACCGCGCCCGGGTTTCGAGCATCAGCTCGGTGAATTCGGCGGAGCGTCTTTGAGCCGCGTCGCTGAACGGCGGCAAACCGCGACTGGCACGCCACTGGCGCAACCCCTCGCGTTCGACGAACGATGCAAAGGATTCGTTGAACGCGGTGTCGCCAGCCACGTAGAGCCGCTGGTGCGCCAGTTCGTGAAAGATCAGCCCGGCCAGACGCTCATCGTCCCAGCGCAGCATGGAACTGAGCAGCGGGTCGTCGAACCAGCCCAGCGTCGAGTAGGCCTGCACGCCGCTCACCAGCGTGTCGTAGCCCTTTGCCTTGAGCAGTGCCGCCGCGCCCCGTGCCCGCCCCGGCTGGTAGTAGCCGCGGTAGGCGACGCAACCGGCGATCGGAAAACAGTGAGACAGCGGCGCGACGGAAAACTCCTCGGTGGCGAACAGATTCCACACCACGTAGGGCCGCTTGATGTCCGTATAGCGCCGGTAACTACCGTTGTCCGGCAAGGCCAGCGCGCTGCTGGCGAAGGCTCTGGCCTGCAGCACCAGGCTTAGTCGCTGACGCAGCTGTGGGTCGCGCTGGGGGTCGTCGATGATGGCGGCGATGGGCTCGCGCTGGCGCAGCAGATCCAGCTGACCGACCGCCAGCTGGCCGTAATAGGTGCTGCAGCCATTCAGACCAACGGCCAGCAGCAGCGGAACCCAGCGCCTGCTTCGGCTGTCGACAAGGGCGGTTTTCAGCTTCGAAATGAACAAACGCCTGCTCACATTTGAAGACCTACTCGGTCGGTGCGCTGAGCCTACAACGACATCGAAGCCCGCCCAACTATCGAAGGCAGCCAAGCCTTCGCAGCCAGACCGCGCCATCAGCGGTGGAGACTCGTCATGCGAATCCTGATCCTTGCTCTCGCGCTGTCCACACTTGGCGGTTGCGCCCTATGGATGCCCCAGCCGGACCCGAACCAGGCCTGGATCGAGCTGGCCCCGCGTGACGAAACCGAACTCAAGGCCGTTGCGGTGGACTCGAGGCCGCTGGACGATCACCGCTACTTTCAGGTGACGCCCGGCAGTCATCAGTTGGGCATGCGCTACCTCTTCGAGGTGGGGCCGGCCGATGTCGGCGGCGACAGCGAAGCACTGGAGCGTGATTGTCGCCTGACCCTGGAATACGACGGTTTCGATGCCGGCGCCCGCTATCGCCTGGTCGCCGGTGGCTACGGCTTCCGCCCCTGGGCGCGGCTGTACGACCAGCATGATCAGCTGCTGGCCAAGGCCACGGAACGCGGTTGCGGCGGTGTCGCCATCCGCTGAGCTCGCTCTGCTGGCCGTTGAAAGCTCTGCCGCTCAGGCCGTGAGAACGTAGCGAGTGAAGGTCAGGCAACGACTAGGCGTCCCCACCAAAACAGGCGAAACAGCGGACTGGGCTCGCACGTGAGTTTACGAGCTGTAAATGAGCATTTTGATCGGACTCGCGCACGAGCCTGTTTTTAACGCAGCATGGCCGAGCGCAGTAGTTGTCACACAGCCAGATCTGGCTCAGGCTCGACAGGGACCGCCACAGCAATGGGCTGACGGCGGACCGCTGGGAGGAACTGCCATGCGTCTGCCCCTTGTCCTGTTCGTGCTCGCCGGCCTTTCCGGCTGCGCCAGCCCTCTGCCGCCACCCGATCCGAACATGGCCTGGGTCGACCTGCGCGCACAACCGAGCGACATCTTCATGTCCGACCAGCTGGACGACAGACGCACGCCCGACGGCCGCTATTTCCAGGTCAGCCCCGGCGCACATGAACTCGAAGCGCGTTATGAATTCGAAATCAGTAGCGGCGGGATGGGCATTTTCGGCGAAACCCAATACCTGCGCTGTACCATGGTCATCCGCTATGACGATTTCCAGGCCGGGCGGCGCTACCTGTTTCAGGCACGCTCGCTGGGCTTCACGCCGCAGGGCTGGCTACGCGACGAACAGCACAACGTACTGGCCCGCGCCGAAGCGGAGCACTGTTACTGAGCCCGCCCCGCCAGCAGAGAGAAGAGATATGTCCCGTATCGAACACACCCGTTTTTCCACCCTCGACCTGGCGCCGATCCGCGATGACGGCGACGCCGGTCTCGCCTTGCGCAATTCACTGGCGCTGGCCCAGCACGTCGAAAAGCTCGGCTTCGAGCGCTTCTGGGTGGCCGAACATCACAACATGGACGGCATCGCCAGCGCCGCCACGTCCGTGCTGATCGGCTATCTGGCGGCCGGCACCTCGCGGATTCGCCTGGGCGCCGGCGGGGTGATGCTGCCCAACCACGCGCCGCTGGTGATCGCCGAGCAGTTCGGCACGCTGGAAGCGCTTTACCCCGGGCGAATCGATCTCGGTCTGGGCCGTGCGCCCGGTGCCGACCAGTTCACCGCCCACGCCCTGCGCCGCGACCGCATGGGCAGCGCCGACGACTTTCCCGCCGATGTCGAGGAGCTGGAGCTACTGCTCGGCCCGCGTCAACGCAACCAGCGCGTGATCGCCATGCCCGGAGTCGGCAGTAACGTGCCGATCTGGCTGCTCGGCTCCAGCCTGTTCAGTGCGCAGCTGGCCGCCGCCAAAGGCCTGCCCTACGCCTTCGCCTCGCATTTCGCGCCGCGTTACGCCCATGAAGCGATTCGCCTGTACCGCGAGAATTTCCAGCCGTCCGAGGTGCTCGACAAACCCTACGTGATGCTTGGCGTGCCGCTGATGGCCGCCGACACCGACGAGCAGGCCGAGTACCTGGCGACCACCGCCTACCAACGCATCCTGGCGCTGATCCGTGGCCAGAGCTTGGTACTGGTGCCGCCGGTGCAGAGCATGCAGGGCAAATGGCTGCCACACGAGCAGGACGCGGTGGGCAATTTCCTCGGCATGGCACTGATCGGCGGCCCGGAAAAGATCCGCGCGCGGCTGGAGATTCTGCTGGAGCAGACCGGGGCCGACGAACTGATCTTCACCTGCGATTTCTATGAAACCGCCGACCGCCACCGCGCGTTCGAGATTCTTGCCGGGTTGCGGTGAGGACTGAAGTGAGCCTGGTGGGCTGAAGCGGAGCGCCGCCCGGCCCACCTTACCGGCCGGCAGTGTTCCGCTCCTATGTAGGGTGGGCTTCAGCCCACCACCCAGCAGCCAACAACAACGGCGATCAGCTATCGGCGAGGCGGAAGCCGACTTTCATGGTGACCTGGAAATGGCCGATCTTGCCATTCTCGACATGGCCGCGAATTTCGCCCACCTCGAACCATTCGACGTTGCGCAGCGACTTGCTGGCTTCGGCGATACCGTTCTGAATCGCTTCGTCAACGCTGTTGCGCGAGGAGCCGACGATTTCAATCTTCTTGTACGTGTGATGATCCGACATAGATTTTCCCCTTCTGATCTGAAGAGCCTCCGCTCGGTGGTGACGCATCCTGTCTGATTGAGGCCCGCACAGTGGCGCGGAAGTTCAGCGCAACGCCTCAATCACGTCGGTACGGAGGGCAGCTAGTAGGGTGGGCTTCAGCAAGTAGGGTGGGCTTCAGCCCACCAGTAACGCCGGCCTCGTTGGTGGGCTAAAGCCCACCCTACGGAGCTGAGGAGCCTCCGCTCGGTAGTGACGCGTCCTGTCTGATTGAGGCCCGCGCAGGGGCGCGTAAGTTCAGCGCAACGGTGCAGTCGAAGCCGTTGAAAAGGAAAGTCGCAGGCACGAATAGCAAGTAGGGTGGGCTTCAGCCCACCAGCGGCGCCGGCCTCGTTTGTGGGCTAAAGCCCACCCTATTTCAGCCGGAGGTAGCTGTAGTGCTGCGGCTTGAACACCTGATTGAAATACCGCCCCAGCGAATCCGCTTCGAGCAGCGCCTGGACGACCTCGGCAGGCACCTGCTCGTAGCGATAGACCGAGCCGTTGTGAAACTCCACTTCCAGTGCCTGTTCGTCAGGGTCATAGCCCAGCGAGCGCAGGCTGCGCGAGGACACCGCGACGCGCTTCATATAGCTGGATCAGGTTGCTGCTTGAAGCCTTCGGCCTGCATCCGCCACAGCGCGTCGAACTCGCCGCCCCGGCTGCGCAATTCATGTGGCGGGCCGTCCTCGACGATGCGGCCGTTACGCAGCACGATGATCCGGTCGAAGCTCGACAGCGTGGACAGTCGATGCGCCACCGCCACCACGGTGCGGTTATGCACCAGGTTGTTCAGCGCCGCCTGGATCTCGGCTTCGGACTGGGTATCGAGCGCCGAGGTGGCCTCATCGAGGATCAGAATCGGTGAATCCTTGAGAAAGGCGCGAGCGATGCCCAGGCGCTGACGCTGACCGCCGGAGAGCATCACGCCGCGCTCGCCGACCAGCGTGTCGTAACCCTGCGGCAGCTCACGGATAAAGGCGTCGCAGAAGGCGTTGCGCGCGGCGGCGATCACTTCCTCGTCGGTGGCGCCTGGGCGGCCGTAGCGGATGTTTTCGCGAATGCTGCGGTTGAACAATGCGGTTTCCTGCGGCACTACGGCGATCTTCTCGCGCAGGCTGTCCTGGCTGACGCTACGAATGTCCTGACCGTCGATGAGGACGCGCCCGTCATTCACGTCATCGAGGCGCTGGATGAGGTTGATCAACGTCGACTTGCCAGCCCCCGAGGAGCCCACCACGCCGACCTTTTGCCCGGCCGGAATGTGCAGGTCCAGCTGCTCGAACACCGCACCGCGATCGGGGTAGCTGAAGCTGATGTTTTCGAAGGTGATATCGCCTTCGGCCAGCAACAGCTGAGCGTCGCTGTCTTCCAGGCCGTGCGGCTGGACGATGATGCGCAGGGTGTCGTCGATGGCACCGATCTGCTGAGTGGCATCCACCAATGCCAGCGCCAGATCGCGCGAGCCATGCAGGATGCGGAAGGTTAGTGCGCTGACCAGCACCACATCACCGGCGGTTACTTCCCCGCCGATCCACAGCTTGATGGCCCAGATCAACATGCCGCCGGCCATCACCGACAAGCAGATGTCGTGCATGACCCGCGCTTTTTCCAGGTACATCCAACTGCGCCGCTGGGCGCGGGCTTCATAGCCGATCTCATGGGCCAGGCGTTCGGCCTCACGATCGCGCGCGGAAAACGCCTTGATAGTCCAGACGTTGGAGACCGCATCGACCAATTCACCGCCGACCCGCGCCGACTGTGCAGCGAACCGCTGATGCTTGGAGCGGCCACGAATGCCGAATCCGGTGATCAGCGCGGCGACGATGGCGACGAAGAGGATCAGCGCTACCGCCATGCGCACATCGACCGTCAGCAGCACCACCACCGCGCCGATGAAATCGACGATCGGCGGGACGATTTTCCACGCCAATCCGCCATAAATCGCGCCGGCCGCCTGGCCGACCGCAGAAATTCGATTGCCCAGCGAGCCGGCGAAATGCTCGGTGAAATAGCGCATCGGGTGGCCGGTCAGGTGCTTGAACAGATCGACGCGGATGTCCACGACGCTGGCCACCACCGTGCGGCAGCCGAGCCAGCCGCCGAGGCGCCAGAACACGTTTTCGATGACGATCAGGCTGATGAACAGCCCCAACGGAAACCAGACGTTGGCAGCGCCTCGATCCGAACTGCCTTGGGCCATGGCGTCCACCAGCAATTTCATGCCGTACTGCACCGCCACCGCACAACTGGCGGCGCCGATGATCAGCGCCAGCAAGCCGCTGAAATGCCACGGTCGACCACAGATGTAATGCCAGAGAAAGGCCACCGGCCGGCTTGGAAGCGGCGCCTCCTGGGGCTTCGCTTTGGGCGGCTGGGCCGGTACGTTCATGGCAATGCTTCGGCGAGAGGCAGCGTGGCGTTGAACTGGCTGAATCTCAACTGTTGCAGGCGCAGCTCATCGGCCAGCCCTTCGTGCACGCAGCGGTTGCCGTTTTCATCGGGAAAGCCCAACAGCCCGACTGGACAATGGCGGTCGTCGGTCCAGCCTGGGTAGTCGAGCACCGGATAGAGACAGATGCCTTCTACCGGCACACCGCGCTGCATGGCCAGCCCCGCCTGCTCGCTGACGTAGCGCAGCCAGTCGCCGCGCAAGTCGCCCTCGGCACCGGTTTCGGCGATCAGCAAGGGCCGTTTGTAACGCTGCCATATTTCGCTGAGGATGCCTTTGAAGGGCCGATAGTCAGGACTGTCGCGCTCGATGGTGCGGCCATCGCCGTGATACCACTGGTTGTTGGAGTAGTAATTGACGCCCAGCACGTCGAGGTATTCCGGCGCACCGCCGAGGCCCGGCCAGACTTCACCGCATAGCATGTCCCAAGCTTCGAACTGCGATTGGCGAAAACGCTCGGCCTCACGCTGCGGCCCGGGGCGGTCGTTGGCCGCCGCTACGTGAATGGCCGGGTCGACCTGGACGAAACGTGCCCGTGGTTCGACGTCGCGGATCGCCTGCATCGCGGCGATGGTGGCACGCACCAGCTGATGCTTGAGCTCGAAGCCGCGACCGCGCGCCATCGGATTGAAATAGGCTTCGTCGCCGCCGGCCCAGGCCCAGAAGGAGATTTCATTGAGCGGCGCGTAGAAGGGCACCGTGTCGGTTTCGTCCTTGATCAGCTGCGCCGCCGCCGCCGCGTAACGGGCGAAACGCTCAACGAACTGCGGCCTCCAGATATCGATGTCGTCCGGCCAGCCGTAGTGGCAAAGATCCCAGATCACCTGGGTGCCATGACGCTGCGCGGCCTGTAGCATCGGCCGGAAACTCGACCAGTCGTATTGGCCAGGCGCGCGTTCGATCAGGTGCCAGCGCAGCCCGTCCCGCACGCTACGCAAACCGTGGCGCTGGAGTACGCCATAGTCATGCGCAGCCCAGCGGTCATGGCCGGTGGCGGCCAGCAGATCGAGACGCCGCCCATCGCTACGGCGGTGGTTCGAGCATTCGAAGCCGCCCATGAAAAAACTCTTGAACAACGTGGGCTGATGCATCGTACGCCTCGCCTCAGGGTGCTTGTTCAGCCAGCGACTGGCTGTGTTCAACGCTCTCGCCGGGTTCTGGGCCGCGCTCGGCCTCCTCGATGCGCTTGTACAGCGCCAGCGCCTGGCCCACGACCTGATCCATGTTGTAGTACTTGTAGGTGCCGAGGCGACCGACGAAGGTGACGCCTGGGGTTTCGTCGGCGAGCTTCTGGTAGCGCTTGTACAGCTCGGCATTTTCCGGCCGTGGAATCGGGTAGTAGGGATCGCCTTCAGCCGAGGGGTATTCGTAGGTGATGCTGGTCTTCGGATGAACCTGACCGGTGAGGTGCTTGTACTCGCTGATGCGCGTGTAGGGCACATCCTCGCTCGGGTAGTTGACCGTGCCGACCGCCTGGAATTGCTCCTGATCGAGCTGCTTGTGCTCGAACTTCAGCGAACGGTACGGCAGCTTGCCGAAGCGGTAGTCGAAGTATTCGTCGATCGGCCCGCAGAAGATCAGGTGGTCGTGCTGCACCTCGTCGCGGATCTCGCGGTAATCGGTGTTGATCATCACCTTGATGTTCGGGTGCGCGAGCATCTTCTCGAACATCTTGGTGTAGCCGTGCTTGGGCATCTGCTGGAAGGTATCGGTGAAGTAGCGGTCATCGATGTTGGTTCGCGTCGGGATGCGCGAGGTCACCGATTTGTCCAGCTGCGACGGGTCCAGCCCCCACTGCTTGCGCGTATAGCCGCGGAAGAATTTCTGATATAGCTCACGGCCGATGCCATTGATCACCACGTCTTCACTGGTCTGGATGTCCGCCACCGGCTCGGCACGGCTAGCGAGAAAGTTAGCCGCCTCCTCTTCGGTGGTCATGTTCAGGCCGTAGAGCTTGTTCAGCGTGGTCATGTTGATCGGGATCGGCACTTCCTGGCCGTCCACCTGCGCCAGCACGCGGTGCTCGTAAGGGCGCCACTCGGTGAAGCGCGAGAGGTAGTCGACGATGCGCTGGGCGTTGGTGTGAAAGATGTGCGGCCCGTAGCGGTGGATCAGCACGCCGGCTTCATCGTAATGGTCGTAGGCATTGCCGCCGATATGCGGTCGCCGGTCGACCACCAGCACGCGCTTGTTCAGCCCGGCCGCCAGCCGCTCGGCCAGTACGCTGCCGGCGAATCCGGCGCCGACGATGAGGTAGTCGAAGCCGCGCCGACGGCCGGAAGAATGATCGCTGGCGCCACCGCCTGCGTGTTCGGGATTGCTGTCTCGCAGGCTTAGATCGCGCATTGCATCTTCTCCTTCATCAGGGCCGAGGTGTGATCCCAGGACATGTCACCGAGGATCTCGTCGGCGGTTCTCAACAGGCGGTCACGGTCCTGGCTATCGACGAGCGCGCTCTCCACCGCGGCGATGAAGGCGTCGGGGCTGTCGGCGATATGGACGATCTCGGTGTCACCGTAGGTGCGCACCACATCCCTGATCGGTGTGGACACCACCGGGCAACCGCCGGCCAGGTATTCGGGGGTCTTGGTCGGGCTGATGAAGCGTGTCGATTCATTCATCGCGAAGGGCATGATCGCCACGTCCCAGCCGGACAGATACCGGGGCAACTCGTCATAGGTCTTGCCGCCCAGGTAGTGAATGTTTCCGCGCTGTGGCAGCTCCGCCGGGTCGATTTTGACCACCGGCCCGATAAGCACGAACTGCCAGTCAGGACGCTTCTCGGCGACTTCGGCCACCAGTTGGATATCGAAGCGCTCGTCGATCACCCCGTAGAAGCCCAGCCGCGGGTGCGGGATTTCCGCCTGATCGTCGGGATCGGCCTGGGTCCGACGCGCCTCGGCGAAGTGCGCGACGTCGACACTGCTGGGAAAGGCGTGCGCGTTGTCGTGCAGTTCGCGCTTGGCTTCCCAGATGCTGTAGCCGCCGGTAAAGACCACGTCGGCACGCTGCAGCAATTCCCGCTCGCGCTCCACCAGCTCGGGTGGCGCGCCGCGAAACGCGGAGAGTTCGTCCATGCAGTCATAGACGGTGAGCTTGGGCTTCAAGTGGCCGGCGTAACCGAGCGCCATCGGCGTGTAGTACCAGAGCATCAGGTCGTTGACGCCGAGCTTTTCCAGGTAGCCATCTAGCAGGTCGCGCTGGACGCGCAGGGCCGTCTCGCCGCCGCAACCCTGGGGAAGACGGGGAATCAGTATCTGCACGCCGTTCTCTTCCGGGCGGACTTCCAGCCAGGGCTGGGCGTCTTCGGTGGGAATGGGCTCTTCGAAAAAGAGCACGTTGAAGTCCCGCGCGAACCGCGACATTAGGTGCTGCGGACGCTGATAGACAAAGCTCCAGCGAAGATGCGAGAGACACAGCAGAGTCGGAACCTGCTCATCGAAAACGACTTCGGGCGGCGTCTCCTGCTTCTCGGGGGATTTTCCAATCTCGTATTGATAAGGGCCGGCCCAGCTCATGAACACCTCTCGGATCGCGAAATCTTCAGAGTCCGTTCTGCTGCATCGCATTGGCCCGCGCTGCCTGCGCAAACACATAAATGTCGGGGCTCGCTGCCTATGACGCTCGTGGCGTACCAAGCGCAGCCCGCGGGTTATGGACGACGCCGGGCAAGTCAAGGTTCCCTTTGCCGGGTTGCGGTGCATGAGAGCGCTCGGCGATGCAATGTCGAAGGCTTCTGTCCAAGGTTCGTCTGAAGCCTCTGCACCGCCTCTTTCGCGCATTCGCTCTGGCGCTGACGCTTCAGGCGAACCTGCGCCACCCACGGGACGGCATTCGCAGGGTGCGTTCCACGCACCAGGCGTAGTTCGGGCCGGGCATAACGTTGCGCTTGAGCCTGTTGCCTGGTTTCAGCAGCGCTTGGTGCGCGGAGCGCACCCTACCGGACCGGCGCTCAGAAGAACCTGGGCAATCTTCCGGGGCGGCATCATTCGTAGGGTGCGTTCCACGCACCAACCGGCGTTCGGGCCGGGCACGACGTTGCGCCTGAGCACACTTCCTGGGTTCAGCCGTTCTTGGTGCGCGGAGCGCACTCCACGGGTCGCGGCGCCTTGTTCATCCGCGCTCATTTCAGCCGCGCGTTATCCGACAAAGCGGTCGGTCATCGGCTGGCGGTCGTCTCGTTGGAACTTGACCGCAACTCTCCCGTCCTTATCACAGGACGCATGATTTACCCCGGCACCGGCGCAGCGTGCTTTCGCAGTAGCACCACCCGGTTCGCCGAACCCAACCCTGGAGATCCATGCAGCGACCGCGCTCATACGGCCAGCCGCAGTCTCCGTGCGCGTCGAAAGAATTCTCACGCGAGGTGGAAACATGATTCTGGTAACGGGAGGAGCTGGCTACATCGGGTCCCATGCAGTGCTGGAGCTGCTCCTGGCGGGCCATGAGGTTCTAGTGCTGGACAATCTGTGCAACAGCTCCAAGGTGGCGCTGGACCGAGTCGAGGCGTTGTCCGGCCGCAAGGTGCAATTCGTCAAAGGCGACGTGCGCAACCGGTCGCTGCTCAATGCGCTGTTCGCCTCCTATCCGGTGACCGCCGTGCTGCATTTCGCCGGGCTCAAGGCGGTGGGGGAAAGCGTGCGCGAACCCCTGCGCTACTACGAGACCAACGTCAGCGGCAGCATCGCGTTGTGCCAGGCGATGGCCGAAGCCGGCATTTTCAGGCTGGTATTCAGCTCGTCGGCGACCGTCTACGGAGACTCGCCGCGGATGCCGATCACCGAGAAGTGCCCGACCGGCGTTCCGACCAACCCCTATGGCCAGTCCAAGCTGATGGCCGAAAACGTGCTCAAGGGGCTGGCCGAATCCGACCCGCGCTGGTCGATCGCCTTGCTGCGCTACTTCAACCCCATCGGCGCGCACGAGTCCGGGCTGATCGGCGAAGACCCCAACGGCATCCCCAACAATCTGCTGCCCTACATGCTTCAGGTGGCGGTCGGTCGGCGCAAGCAACTGAGTATCTATGGCGCCGACTACCCAACCCCGGACGGCACCGGCGTGCGCGACTACATCCACGTCGTCGACCTGGCCAAGGGGCATCTCCAGGCACTGGAGCGGCTGGATCTGGTTCGCGGCGTATCGGTCTGGAATCTCGGTACCGGCCGTGGCTATTCGGTGCGCCAGATGGTCACCGCATTCGAGGAAGTCATTGGTCGCCCATTGCCCCACGTCTTCAAGGCACGCCGTCCTGGCGACATCGCCCAATGCTGGTCCGACCCGACCAAAGCCCGCGAAGAACTTGGCTGGCAGGCGGATAAGGATTTGCTGACGATGCTCACCGACGCCTGGCGCTGGCAAAGCCGTAATCCGCAGGGTTATGCGACGGAAGTCCCAGCCGAGAAGGTCGCAGCGACCGCCGAAACCGCATTGGCGAGTTAGACCCGTAGGGTGGGCTTTAGCCCACCAGTACACGACGACCCTACGACGGTGGGCCAAAGCCCACCCTACCTGCTACCCCGGCCAGCGGGTTCGACCAAATTTCGCTGGGCTGAAGCGGAACGCCGCCCAGCCACCCGACGGCATTACAGTGCGTATTCAGCTTTGTAGGGAGGGCTTCAGCCCACCGCAGCCTGCTACCTAGTCCTGCCAAGGCTACTTTCCACTGATTCGGTGCCGGCCTGCTCGTTGCGCAGCCATTCGGCCAACCGCTCCGCCCGCCGATTCACCCGCCGCGCCGGCACCCACAGCGCCAGCTTGGCGCGGGTCTCCACGAACCCCCAAGGCGCCAGCAAGCGCCCCTGGCGTATGTCGTCGGCAACCAATTGTTGCGGCGCGATAGCCACACCCAATCCAGCCAGCGCCGCTTCCAATAGAAAGTAGAGGTGTTCGAAGCCTTGCCCCATCTTCAGACGGGCCGGGTCGATACCATTGCCTTGCGCCCAGGCCGGCCACGCCTGCGGCCGGGATGTGGGGTATAGCACCGCTTCGTCGAGTAGCACCGAGACCGGCGCCTGACGCAGCTTGGCGCAATTCGGATGATGCGGACTGAGCACCGGGCCGATGCATTCGGCAGCCAGCTCGAACACCTGCATGTCCGCCGGCCACGGCGGCTCGGCGT
Organism: Pseudomonas sp. IC_126; assembly: GCF_004331835.1. Classification (NCBI taxonomy): domain Bacteria; kingdom Pseudomonadati; phylum Pseudomonadota; class Gammaproteobacteria; order Pseudomonadales; family Pseudomonadaceae; genus Pseudomonas; species Pseudomonas sp. IC_126. Next base: position 253,974 of record NZ_SJSS01000002.1, on the reverse strand, counting down.
ACCACAGAGTGGCATCCAGACCAGGCTTGCGCGGGTCCAGCTCACCTTCACTGGCGGATAACTGCAGATGCAGATCCGGCAGCTCACGGTTAAGCCGATCGAGTCGGGGAATGAACCAGCGCGCCAGCAGGCTGCCGGGACAGCCGAGCACGAAAGGTGCATCGACGGTCTGTTGCCGCAGCTCGGCGCAAGTGCTGCGCAGCCGCTCGAACGCCTCGCCCGCCGAATCGCGCAGCCGCAGCCCCGCATCGGTGAGTTTTACGCCGCGCCCCTCCTTGCTAAACAACGCGACGCCCAGGTCATCTTCGAGCAAGCGAATCTGCCGGCTGACGGCACCGTGGGTCACACTGAGCTCCGCTGCCGCTTGGCTTACGCTCTGCAGGCGAGCAGCAGCTTCGAAGGCACGCAGCGCGTTAAGAGGAGGAAGATCTTGGCTCATCGGTGAGATTTCCTGACAGGTTGCGGCGATCTTATCGCTTTTTATCCGCGTCAGACTCGGTTAATTTCCAGCCCATCGCGCAATTGCTGGAATCGATTGCCGCCACCCATTCCCGCAGGAGATGACCATGACCTCATTCCGCAGCGGCCCTGATGCCAAGGGCCTGTTTGGCCACTTCGGCGGTCAGTACGTCGCCGAAACCCTGATGCCGCTGATCCACGAGCTGGCCGCTGAATACGAAAAGGCCAAGCAGGACCCAGAGTTCGCCAAAGAGCTGGCCTATTTCCAGCGCGACTACGTCGGCCGCCCTTCCCCCCTCTACTTTGCCGAGCGCCTGACCGAGGCCTGTGGCGGCGCGAAGATCTACCTCAAGCGTGAGGAGCTCAATCACACCGGCGCGCACAAGATCAACAACTGCATCGGCCAGATCCTGCTGGCCCGGCGCATGGGCAAGCAGCGCATCATTGCCGAGACCGGCGCCGGCATGCACGGCGTGGCCACCGCCACCGTGGCCGCGCGCTTCGGCATGCAGTGCGTGATCTACATGGGCACCACCGACATCGAGCGCCAGCAGGCCAACGTCTTCCGCATGAAGCTGCTCGGCGCCGAAGTGATCCCGGTCACCGCCGGCACCGGCACCTTAAAAGACGCGATGAACGAAGCCCTGCGCGACTGGGTAACCAACGTCCACAACACCTTCTACCTGATCGGCACCGTCGCCGGCCCGCACCCCTACCCGGCCATGGTTCGCGACTTCCAGGCCGTGATCGGTAAGGAAACCCGTGATCAGTTGCAAGCCCAGGAAGGTCGCCTGCCCGACTCGCTGGTCGCCTGCATCGGCGGCGGCTCCAACGCCATGGGCCTGTTCCACCCCTTCCTCGATGACCAGAGCGTGAAAATCATCGGCGTCGAAGCGGCCGGTCACGGCATCGAATCCGGCAAGCATGCCGCCAGCCTCAACGGCGGCGTACCGGGCGTGCTGCACGGCAACCGCACCTTCCTGCTGCAGGACGACGACGGTCAGATCATCGATGCCCACTCGATTTCCGCCGGCCTGGATTACCCCGGTATCGGCCCGGAACACGCCTGGCTGCACGACATCGGCCGCGTCGAGTACACCTCGATCACCGACCAGGAAGCGCTGGACGCCTTCCACAAGTGCTGCCGCCTGGAAGGCATCATCCCGGCGCTGGAGTCTTCCCACGCGCTGGCCGAAGTCTTCAAACGCGCACCCACGCTGCCCAAGGATCATCTGATGGTGGTCAACCTGTCCGGTCGCGGCGACAAGGACATGCAGACCGTCATGCACCACTTTGCCGAACAGGAAGAACGTATATGAGTCGCTTGCAGTCGCGCTTCGCCCAGCTGCAACAGGAAAACCGCGCCGCGCTGGTGACCTTCATCACCGCCGGCGACCCGGACTACGCCACCTCGCTGGCCATCCTCAAGGGCCTGCCGGAGGCCGGCGCCGATGTGATCGAGCTGGGCATGCCCTTCACCGACCCCATGGCCGACGGCCCGGCGATCCAGCTGGCCAATATTCGCGCCCTGGAAAACGGCCAGAATCTGGCGAAAACCCTGCAGATGGTCCGCGAGTTCCGCCAGGGCAACCAAGACACCCCGCTGGTGCTGATGGGTTACTTCAACCCGATCCACAAGATGGGCGTCGAACGCTTCATCACCGAGGCCGTGGAAGCCGGCGTCGACGGTCTGATCGTCGTCGACCTGCCGCCGGAACATAACGAAGACCTCTGCGACCCGGCCCAGGCCGCGGGTATCGACTTCATCCGCCTGACCACCCCGACCACCGACGACAAGCGCCTGCCCACCGTGCTCAACGGCAGCTCGGGCTTCGTCTACTACGTCTCGGTGGCCGGTGTGACCGGTGCCGGCTCCGCGACGCTGGAACACGTCGAGGAAGCCGTTGCGCGACTCAAGCGCCACACCGATCTGCCCGTCGCCATCGGCTTCGGTATTCGCACGCCGGAACAGGCCGCAGCGATTGCTCGCCTGGCTGATGGCGTAGTCGTCGGCTCGGCGCTGATCGACCAGATCGCCAATGCCGAAAGCGGCCAGCAAGCGGTCGAGGGTGTGTTGGGATTGTGTCGAGAGCTGAGTGAAGGCGTTCGAAAAGCACGGAGTTGATGGCCATGGTGGGCTAAAGCCCACCCTACATCAGCGCTTCGGTCAAAACCCGTTGCCCCGGTAACCCGGGCGGACCGTAGGGTGGGCTTCAGCCCACCTTTTCCCGTACACGCCATCCGTATCACCCATGCAGGCAAGGAGGCCTCCGTGTCCAATTACCGCCGAAGCCGGGTGCCTGGCGGCACCTGGTTTTTCACACTAACTCTGGCCGACCGACAATCTCGATTATTAATCGACGAGATCGCATTGCTTCGCCATGCGTATGGCCAGACCCAACGCTCCCGTCCTTTTCGCACAATCGCCATCTGCATCCTGCCCGACCACTTCCATGCCATCTGGTCGCTCCCGGACGGCGATGCCGACTTCGCCGGTCGCTGGAGCCTGCTCAAAAGCACTTTTTCCCGCCAGTTCCCTGCGGCCACCGCAAGCCCCAGCAAAACGCGCAGGCGGGAAAAAGGCATCTGGCAACGCCGCTTCTGGGAACACCAGATACGGGACGCATCGGACCTGCAACGCCACGTTGAATACATCCACTACAACCCGGTCAAGCACGGGCTGGTAGAGCGCGTCGCCGACTGGCCCTATTCAAGCTTCAATCGGTACGTGGGGAAAGGGCTATTACCAAGCGATTGGGCAGGCAGCGCCGGGGCGGACGGCCTATTCGGTGAATAGGCCGGCAAGGAACCTGGTGGGCTGAAGCCCACCCTACACATGGCATGGCACTACTCCCACGTAGGGTGGGCTTTAGCCCACCGTGAACGTCGCGGAGCTATGAATAACGCCAACCACCCACCGTCGATGACCAATATCGACCAGCTCGATTTCGACCACGCTGGCTGAACGCGTAGGATGCTACGCACATCCCCGGTCAAACCCCTTCGAGGAGATCGCCATGCCTGATACCACCTACGTACCGCCAAAAGTCTGGACGCACGACGCACCCTCGGGCGGCACCTTCGCCAGTATCAATGCGCCGACCGCCGGCGCGCGGGAGGAGCGGGCGCTGCCGGTCGGCAAGCATCCGCTGCAGCTCTACTCGCTGGCCACGCCCAACGGCGTGAAGGTCACCATCATGCTCGAAGAGCTGCTCGCCCTCGGCCACGCCGGTGCGGAGTACGACGCCTGGCTGATCAAGATCGGTGACGGCGATCAGTTCGGCAGCGGCTTCGTCGAGATCAACCCGAACTCCAAGATTCCGGCACTGGCCGATCACAGCGTCGGGGGCGAACCGCTGCGTGTGTTCGAGTCCGGTTCGATCCTCGTCTATCTCGCGGAAAAATTCGGCGCCTTCCTGCCGACCGAACCGCTGGCCCGTACCGAAACCCTCAATTGGCTGTTCTGGCAGATGGGCTCGGCGCCCTTCCTCGGTGGCGGTTTCGGGCATTTCTATGCCTACGCACCGGAAAAGTACGAATACCCGATCAACCGCTACGCGATGGAGGTCAAGCGCCAACTCGACGTGCTGGATCGCCAACTGGCCGAAAACCGCTACATCGCGGGCGACGAATACACCATCGCCGACATGGCCATCTGGCCTTGGTACGGCGTACTGGTGCGCGGCGAGCTGTATAACGCGGCCGAATTCCTCTCGGTGCAGGATTACAAGCATGTGCAGCGCTGGGCCGCCGAAGTGGCCGAACGCCCTGCCGTAATCCGCGGCCGCAAGGTCAATCGCACCTGGGGCGAAGAGTCGGAACAGGCGCCCGAACGGCACAGCGCGTCAGATCTGGACTGAGCCCGTCGGAGAACTCGGATCCCACATCCTAGGGGTGGAAAACGGCGAAGCCTTTTCCACCCTCTCCCACGCAACGTCGTAGCATCGGCCGATGCGACACCCAACCCACAATACCGCCGCTACCCGTTTAACCCCGGCGTCGCCGAAAGCCAGCGCTTAGAACAACCCTCGCAGACCCGGCCCGCACTAACCAACCACCCGAAACCTCCGCGGCGCTTGTGCGATTCCGGCCAGCCTCCCAACGGCCGATGCTTCATTTCTGAACTATGGCCCTGCAGCCAGACCCAATGTTCACGGGCGTTGCTCTTGATAGCTGCCGAAGCGGCCAACGTTCATGGCTGCTCGCGCCTGAGCCTGTCGTCAGGCCCTTATAAGCGCAGCGCTCCGCATACCCAGTTGTTCAACACAACGCGAGGTGAATCATGAAACACACATTGGTAGCAGCGTTCGCAACGCCAACCGACGCCAGCCGCACCTATGGCGACCTGATGTCGAGGGGCATTGCTCGGGAGCAGATCCATACCGTAGGCGCCGAGAGCGCGGAAATCCATGGCTACGACACGCCCTATTCCACTGCAGGCAGCACCGTGGACCGCACGCATCACGAATCCAAGGTCGCGCATTTCTTCAAGTCGCTGTTCGGCCATGAGCCGCATGAAGACCATCGCCGCCACGCCACGGCGTATCCGGAGGCGGTGCGCCGAGGCGCCACGGTGCTCGCCGTAGATATATACGACGATGATCAACTCGTCAGGGCGCGTGATGCGCTGGAGTACAACGGCGCCATTAGCATTGATGACAACGGTACCGGCTCCGGCTCAACGCCGGGCTATGCCGGGCCGACCAGCCCCTACGCCGGCGCGACGGGCGGCGACAGCCATCTCGACAAGCATTTCGTTGGGACCGCCCATACCACCGGCGATGCGGGTCGTTCAGGAAGCACGCATCTCGATGCAGGCGCCCTGGGCGGCAGCGCAGCAGGCACAGGCCACACTGTCGATGCTCACACAGGCTCCGGCGATACTGGCCGCTACGATGTAGGCACCGCCGCCAAACGCGCCGGGACAGGCTATCCGGAAACCACCGCCACCTCCTCCCCGACCGGTGGCGGCCTGGCCGGTGACAGTGTTGCCGCCCGCGACGCGACGCAGGGCATGGATCCCACCCAGGCGGGAACATGCAGCGACCGGATATGCGTGATCAAGCGGCAAAGCTGAGTGCTGGCTTTTGATTAACCAAGGGCCGCGCGATGCGGTCCTTTTTTGTCGATTTAGGGCTGTAGCCGCTCGAAACGTAGTGTGGCTGTCTCACATCATCGTCAAAACGAGAGCAGCCGAAGTTTTCAATGGGCACAGCTCACCGGTCCAGGCTCGGAATAGGTTGAGCCTGATACACCGCTCAGCTGGCAAACCAACCCGTAGGAGCACAACGGCAAGCCTTCAGCCCTGGCCCGAAAGTCACCGCTCGCCCAATGCCCGCTGTAACCCAGCGCTCCCGATCGACAACGCCACACAATCTTCAGCCAGCCCCAGCGCGGCATTCATCAGCGAATGGCTCTGGTAAGGCTTGCGCAGGTTGAGCCCGACCTCTGACGCGACCAGCGCTGCCGTCGCGCCGATCAGCGCCGGTAGCCAAATCGGCTCCAGCCGAGCGCCGGCCAACGCCGCCGCGGTCACGCCGCCCGATAACGCACGAAACATCATCGAAGGCAGAATCGTCCGATCCGGCGCGAAAGGCATCTTGTCGCCGAGCAATTCGGCAGCGGCCATGGGCATCAGAAATTGTTGGGCGCGATGCGAAGCCAGCGTTCGCGCCGGCTCGTCTGCTTCATCGATGTCGTCATGAGCTGCCAGCGCTCGGCTGGCCATCGTCGGCGCCAGTGTGCTGCGCATGCCTGTCACCAAGCCGAGTGCCAAAGCGCCCCAAAACAGATTGCTGGATATCGTCATCGTCAAATCTCCCATGGTTGCTAATACCGACCGGACGCCCGCTGTGAGCGTTCGGCGCCAGGCACGGCCAGCGACGGATGACATGCCCCGCTATGACAAAGGCCAGCCCTCTCCTTCGCAAGGCCATGGCCTCACGCAACCGACTGCCGCTCCCGGTTACCGATAAGCCGCACGTCGCCTCTCGCGAAAACGCCAACAAGCAGTCATCAACCTGCCACCTGCGCTTCCTAATTTCGGTCGCACCCCACCGCACCGAGGAACTCGCAATGCGTACGCGCATACTGGATTGGCTGTTCGCGGCAAGCCTGGTCGGCCTCGCCGGCCCGACTCTGGCTCAAACTCAAATACAGCCCGAGCACGGTTCCATCGAGCAGGATTACCGTGAAGATCGCCTGGAAGGCCTCAAGGCCCGGCAGCAGGCCAGCGAGCGACGCAGCTGGCGCGCACCGGACTGGCGGGTCGAGCCGGTGGTGTCCATCAACCTGCTCAGCATCAACGACTTCCACGGCCAGCTGTCGCCGCGCAGCGTGGCCGGGCGGCCGGCAGGCGGTGCAGCTGTCCTGGCCGCCTACCTCAAGGCGGCCAGCAACGAGAACACCCTAATCGTGCACGACGGCGATCAGGTCGGTGCTTCCCCGCCCAACTCCGCCTTGCTGCGTGATGAGCCGTCGATCAGCTTCTTCAACCTGCTGGCCAACCCTCATTGCCGCCCATTCAGCCGCCAGATGAACATGCCGCGCAGCGTGCAGCCCTTCGCTCAGCAGCGCTGCAATCTGCTCGGTACCCTCGGTAATCACGAATTCGATAATGGAAAAGCAGAACTGTTGCGCCAGCTCACCGGCGGCAACCATCGCAACGGGCCGTTCCTTGAAGCCTCTTGGGAAGGCGCGCGCTTTCCCATGGTGTCGAGCAACGTGATCGATGTAAGCGCCGGCGCATCCCTGCTGCCGCCCTACTCCGTCTACTTCAGCGATGGCGTGCGCATCGGCGTGATTGGCGCCGTGTTGAAGGAAACCCCGTCGATCGTCTCGCCGAGCGGCGTGGCCGGCCTGCGCTTCATCGACGAGGCGGATGCCATCAACCAGTCCGTTGCCGAGCTGCGCCGACATGGCGTGCGCGCCATCGTCGTCGCGCTGCACCAGGGCGGCCAACAGACCAGCTACGACGGCCCGACCAACCCCGAGGCAGACACGGTCACCGGCCCGGTGGTCGACATCATCGAGCGCCTGGATGACGAAGTAGACGTGGTCATCTCTGGGCATTCCCACGGCTTCACCAACGCCCTGGTGCCCAACGCCAGCGGCAAACCGATCCTCGTGACCCAGGCGTTCTCGGCCGGCACCGCCTACGCCGATATCGAACTGGTGGTCAGCCGCCGCAGCCGCGACATCGTCGAGAAGTCCGCCGCTGTAATCACCACCTGGGCCGACCAAGGCGCCGGCCTGTCGCCGGACCCCGAAGTCGCCGCGCTGGTGGCAGAGGCCGATGCCCGCGTCGAACCGCTGGTGGCGCGCCTGGTAGGCGTGGCTCAAGGCGACATCACCCGCACCGAAACGCCCGCGGGCGAATCGGCGCTGGGCAACCTGATCGCCGATGCCCAGCGCGTCGCCACCGATGCCCAGATCAGCTTCATGAACCCGGGCGGCATCCGCGCGGACCTGGCGGGAGGTGAAGTCTCCTGGGGCGAGCTGTTCGCCATCCAGCCCTTTGCCAACGATCTGGTCTCCATGGACCTGACCGGCGCGCAGATCAAGACGCTGCTGGAACAGCAATGGATCGGCCAGAGCTACGCGCGCATCCTCAAACCATCCGGCATCCAGTACAGCTGGGCCGCCAGCCGCCCCGAAGGCAGCCGCGTGATCGAAATGCGCGACGCTACCGGCACGCCCATCAACCCCGCCGCGACCTACCGCGTCACGGTCAACTCCTTCCTCGCCGGCGGCGGCGACAACTTCACCGTGCTCACCGAAGGCACCAACCGCGTCTTCGGCCCGGTGGATCTGGATGCGCTGGTGGATTACATCGAAGGATTGCCGCAGCCGTTTGGTGGGAGTGTTGCGGGGAGGATTGAGCGAGTGGATTGATGGCGAAGAAGTAAGGGAGTGGATGGGACGAGGCCATCCTTCTCCATGCATCAGGCACGCCGCGCAAGGGTGGGCTTCAGCCACCGCCTACCAAAGGAGCCAGACCGGCAGGTCAAGGTCACATCGAACGGCGACCTTCATCTAGCAAACCGGGGCGCTTCTTTGGTGGGCTGAAGCCCACCCTACGGGCGTTCCGACGCGGGGTTAGCGGTTGCCGAGCAGACCGGAACCCTGTACCGAACCGAAAGCAAAACTCATGAACTCCTGGACGCTCATTTCGCGCCCATTGAAGGTCACCTGGTCGTCGGCGTAGTGCAGGGAGCTGACCAGACGGTCGCCTTCCAGGCGGGACCAGCCCGCGTTGAGCGCCATGCCGCTGAACAGATCAGTAGTGGCGTCGGTTTCCTGCTTCAGCGCAACAGGGTCGACCTGACCACCCTGCTGCTGGCGCTGCGCGATCAGGCTGACCACATCGCGCACCAGACCCTTGTCGATGCCGGCCTCAGCTTTGAGCGAGGCGAGCATGCTGGTGATCATCGCGTCGGGCGTGAAAGCGTCTTCGCTTGGGCCGCGCAGGTCGAGCACGACGGACAGGCGGGCGGTGCCATGAGCGGTCTCGAAGCCGAATTCATCAAGCGCCAACGTGGGCTTGTGCTGGAGCAGCTGCACGGCCTGAGCCTGCAATTTCTGCTGCTGGGCATCGGTCATATTGGCGATCGCGTCCTGCTGGTCGGAGCCGCTTTCTAACAGTTCCTTGTAGCTGTCGAGCAGGGCTTTGAGGCTGCCTTCATCGAGATTGCGCAGGCTGAAGGCAAGCGCGAGGTTGCTGAAGGTCTGACCTTGCGCTTCCACCTGGCCGACGCGGTAGGCGAGCGTCTGGTCGAGGCCACCGCTACCCTGGCTCAGCGCTTCCTCGACGGACGCGTTCTGAATAACAACGGCGGGTTCGTCGCCAGTCTGGATTTCCATACGCTTGAGGGTGACGGCGGACGGACCCAGGGCCAAACCATTGGTGTCCTCCAGCTTGTCGGCGCTCAGGCTGAAGCCGCGCAGGCTCATGCGCACCGGCTTGCCGGTGACGCTGTGTTGCAGGTTGATGTCGACTTCTGGCAGTTCGCCGTCCATACGCACGGCGGTGGCATCCTTCGCCGCTTCGAAATTGATCGTGCCGGACGAGACGCGAACCGTGCCCTCTTCATCTTGAACGTTGAATGCGGCCGAGCGCAGATCGCCGTATTGGCGGCCGTCATAGCCAATGGTGACATCGCCCACCAGCGGGATTTCACCCGAAGCGGCATCGAACAGCTTCTCGGTCAGAGGCGTCCGCTCGAGCTCGAAGTGACTCTGGGCGGCGACCGGTATCAACTGGCCGCGGGCCAGGCGGGAGACGGGAAATGGGCCGTGCTCGAGGCGGTCCTGCAGCAACACCGAGTACTGCCGGGTGCCGCCTTCGTCATCAGGGATCTCGATGTCGATCTGGTAGCGGGCGGCGCTGGACAGCAGGCCGCGGTCGAAGTTGAGCAGCTTCAGGCTGACGTCGGCTCCGCCGCCGGCCCTCATCTCGTGCAGCTTGACGTTGGCCTGGTCGACGGCATCGCGGGCGGTCGATTCGACCTGCGTGCTGGTATAGAAGGTGGCAGCCCCGAAGAGGGCCAGGGGTACGGCAACGGCGAGCGCGAGCTTTTTCATGGAAGCATCCTGTGCGGCGGCTGGGCAGACGTCCTGTCAGCCGATGGTTGATGAGCGGCGGCACTCTATCAGCGAGCCTGCGCCTGCTCCAGCGCGCCATGCAGCGGGATGGGAAGGAGTGAGAACGTGACGACAAATCATGGCGCCTTCACCACTGATAAAGCCCATAGGCGAGCACACCAAGACCGAACCCCATTTGCGCCAGCAACAGCGCCCGGATGGCGAAGGTGTAGCTGATGATCCAGCTTTGCCCCAGCGCATCGTGGGCAAATAGCCGGTGGCTTGCGGGAAACTCGGTCTCCATCTCTTTGAGCGCCGTGATGGTCAGTTGCAACAGTTGGCGGCTCCGCGCATCGACCAGCCAGAACACCATCGCCAGCAGGACGGTGAAGGCGCCCAACAACACCAGCAGCCCTGGCGAGAAGCCCCGCTCCAACGCGGCCAACACCCCGCCATCGGCAAAGATCGCCAGCACCACGAAGAAGTTGAACCCGCGCAGGCGCTGCTCGGCATTGAGCTTGAAATGCGCCCAAACAAACTCTCGACTATCCACGCGCTTCACCTTCATCGAGATTAGCCGTCATCGATCATTCATATAGAGCCTCGCTGGTGACGATAAATCCCATCGACGGCGGTTTGATAGCGCAGCAAGGGCCGCCGGCAGCCGGACGAAATCAAGCGCTCACCAATACCGTGATATGCCCGGCCCACCCTACGTGCTGGAAAAGCCTTAACGCCACTCACACGAGAACGTGATCGGTGTGATAAATCCCATCGGAAGCCATTCAGATAGCGGAGCGAAGCCAGCCGCTTGTCCATGGAATAGGTGAGTGTCAAAAGCCCGCCCGAGCATCTGGCGCTTGCAGCTGCGGCGCCGAGTCATACGGCTCGTAGGGTGGGCTTCAGCCCACCGTGACAGGGTGACTTCTATCGGTGGGCTAGCCCAGCCAACCTACAATCGTCAGTTCATCGCCCCAGCAGAACGCGAAGATGGGCAACGGCCTGCTGCGCGGCTGGTCCAATCCCCAACTATCCAATCAATCCACACCAACAAACCCACCCGTCTGGTGCTGCCACAGGCGCGCATAAAGGCCACCGCGCTCGATCAGTTCGGCGTGGGTGCCGGTCTCGATCACCTGGCCGTTGTCGATCACCACCAGACGATCCATACGGGCGATGGTAGACAGTCGGTGAGCGATGGCGATAACCGTCTTGCCATCCATGAGGGTATCCAGGCTCTCCTGAATCGCAGACTCGACTTCCGAATCCAGCGCGGAGGTGGCTTCGTCAAGCACCAGAATTGGCGCGTCCTTGAGCAACACCCGAGCGATGGCGATGCGCTGTCGCTGACCACCGGACAGCTTCACGCCCCGCTCCCCAACCATGGCCTCGAAGCCAAGGCCGCCCTGGCCGTCGTCCAGCGCGGCGATGAACTCGTCCGCGCGGGCTTTTCGCGCCGCCGCCCAGAGCTGTTCGTCGCTGGCGTCGGGCTTGCCGTAGCGCAGGTTGTCGCGAATGGAACGGTGCAGCAGCGAGGTGTCCTGCGTGACCATGCCAATGTTGGCGCGCAGGCTTTCCTGATTAATGTCGGCGATGTCCTGGCTGTCGATCAGGATGCGACCGCTTTCCAGGTCGTAAAGGCGCAGCAGCAGATTGACCAGGGTCGACTTGCCGGCGCCTGACGGCCCGACCAGGCCGATCTTCTCGCCGGGGCGGATATCGATGCTAAGGCCGCTGATCACGCCGCCCTTCTTGCCGTAATGAAAATGCACATCGTCGAAGCGCACGCCGCCCTGCTCTACCTGCAGCGGCTTGGCGTCTTCGCGATCGAGCACCTGGCGCGGCTGGACAATGGTCCGCATGCCGTCCTGCACAGTGCCGACGTTTTCGAAGATGCCGTTGACCACCCACATGATCCATTCGGCCATGTTGTTGATGCGGATCACCAGGCCCAGCGCCAGCGCGATGGCGCCGGTGCTGATCAGCGCCTCGCTCCACAGCCACAGCGCCAGCGCGCCGGTGCCAACGATCAGCAGGCCGTTGAGGCAGGTGATCAGGAAGTCCAGGCTGGTGATGGTGCGTGACTGCAGGCGGAATTTATCGAGCAGCTCCTGCATGGCCTCACGGGCATAGCTTTCTTCTTCACGCGAGTGAGCGAACAGCTTGAGCGTGGCGACGTTGCTGTAGCCGTCGACCACCCGGCCCATGACCTTCGAGCGCGCGGCCGAAGCGGCTGCCGAGCGCGCCTTGATACGCGGCACGAAATACCAGAGCGCCGCGCTGTAACCGATGATCCACAGCGACAACGGCACGATCAGGCGCAAGTCGGCGGCCGCAAACAGATAAAGCGCGCTGCCGGCGTACACCACCACATGCCACAGCGCGTCGATCACCTGCATCGCCGAATCGCGCAGCGACGGGCCGGTCTGCATCACGCGCTGGGCGATGCGCCCGGCGAAATCGTTCTGGAAGAAATTCAGGCTCTGCTTGAGCACATAACGGTGATTCTGCCAGCGGACCAGATTGGTCAGACCCGGATTGATCGCCTGGTGGGTGAGCAGGTTGTGCAGGCCGAACACGACGGGCCGGATGATCAGCGCCACCAGCGCCATCCACAGCAACTCGTTGCGGTGCTCGGCGAAGAAGGTCCGCGCGTCGCTGGTCGCCTGCGCCATGTCGATCAGCTGGCCGAGAAAGCTGAACAGCGCCACCTCGATCAACGCCGCGAAAAAGCCGATCACCAGCACAGCGGTCATCAACGGCCAGACCTGCTTCAGGTAGTGCCCGTAGAAGCGCAGCATGCCGGCGGGCGGCGCGACATCCGGGCTGGGCTTGAAGACGTCGATGAGGTTTTCGAAACGGTGGAACAACATGGGGTGAGGTCTGCTCTGGCGAGTGGGAGCTTGGACTTGTTGGACGCCACCAGCCCAGCGGCGTTTCCACATCACACGCTGAGTCTGCTCCCGCCTGTCGATTCGGCTGCGCCGGGCGCCGCGTCTTTATTAAATGTCCGCCCTCGCCTGTCGTCATTCACATTGAACGCCAAGTTAGGTCGCAATGGGGCAATGTCGCCAGAAGTCATTAGATGTGTGGATTTCGAAGAAGGTCTTCGGCCGACTGCTTCGAACCAATGTAGCGGTCCGTGAGCGCGTGAATGGTATCCAGTCGATGTCTTGGATTGACTACCTCAAAAACAATAGAAGTGAAGCGCCTTTGAACTTGATCCAACAAGGGTTCGATGTTTGATTTCTCATCGCCTGTCATTACGCCGTACGCGATGATCAGATATTCCAAAGCAAGGTTTCTATACCCTTGGCAATCGGCTTGTCTTCTCCAAAGCCATCACCTTTGTCAATGTTTGGGAAAAGAAAGCGACCTTGCTCAATCAGCGCGGAGAGGCTTGATAAAGCCACGGTGCGTTCTTCTTTATCTTGGCTTTGATGAAAGTGCTTAGACTTAATCAAAAGAACGATAACTTGGTCGTGCCAAGCTGTTAGGTTATTTATGTAGTCCTTCTCTATTGCAAAGCGCGACTGCCTTCGATCACGATAGTAAAAAACAGCAAGTCCTAATGAAAGGGTAAGAGAAAGAGCTGCAATAATCGTATCCCACATGGCGTGTTCCTTTGAGGCCTAACGTTTGGATAAGGGGCGGGCTTCATCCCGTCCCAGTGAGCGCAGCGAACGGTTTGAACCACTGGTTAGGCATGCGGACTACCCGTTCTCTCGTAGTTTTGAATGTATTTTTCGATGCTCATAGCTGTACCAGTTGGTATGAGCTTCCCTGTTTCTCGCTCCACGATGATTGGTGCATTCCCTGCTATTGCGTACCTAATATCGTTGGTTTCTAGCCACAGCTTCGATGTGTGGAAGATGACCCAGCCCCATGGCTTCTCGATAGTATTTTCTTCGGCAATGATTATTTCGTCGCCTTCGGGCAGCCAATCGCATTCGCCGCAGACTGCTTCTAGAACGAGTTTGTGAGCGACTTCTTTCGTAACCATGGGGCCGCCTAACGTTTGAACTCAGCGGCCCGCTTTAGCGGGTCCGCTGCAGTGAGTAGTTAGGTGGTACGCATCACTTTCGTTAGGAAACAACGGCTCATACGTAACCCCCGCCTTATGTAGCGCAGCCATTGATCTAAAAGCGATATCGCTCCAGCAGTCTTTTACCTCCAGCGGCGCATCGTTGGGGATTTTTCGCCATTCATTAGCGATAAATGCGATTTGCTCTGGGGTAAGCCAAAGAGCAATTCTGCCTTTTGCTATTTCGTAATCGGGATCTGTCGGGTCCATGCCTGCACCTAACGATTAAGCTAAGGGGCCGGCTTTGGCCGGTCCCAGTGAGCGAAGCGAACGATTTGAGCGCATTGTTATAAGATCAAAAATGGAGAAGCTCTGATTCTAGAGCGGCCAAATTGAAAACTCTGACTTCACAATTGAAGTTAACGGATTGCTTGCTGGCATTTATTTCTCGCTCAAGAAGCTCCATTTCTTCGCCTTCTAGGTCTGTTGCAATGGCCAGAACTATTGTCATTGGTTCTGCTTCGCTTGGCAGGTTGGACAAGGTTTTTGAGATCTTAACCAAGGAGCTGCGTATATTTTTCAAGCTTGAGCGGTCTTTTAAGTATTTGACTTCGATTGCAAATACTTTTTTGCCTTTTTTAGCTACACCATCAAATAGAAATTGAGAGCTTCCAGCGCGTAACATTATTTCCTTTTCTACTTCATCAAACTCTTGGGCTAGCTTTGTCATAACTAATTCCTCCGCAAAATAATGCGTGGAGGCTGAATTTCTTCGAATTACTTCGCGATAATTTAGTTCGACTTTTGCATCTTTAAGGGTTGTTCCAGATTGACTTTGCGATGATTGCTCGTCTGCTTGCTCTATTTCAGAGTTCAATTTGCTAATTAGCTCTTCTGCCGTGGGCTTTCCGAAAAGCTTCAAGAAGTTATCTTCGTCTTTAAAGTCGGACGGCGCGTACAAAACTTTATAGTTGAAATTTAATGTGGCGAAAAATAATAGGATGAGTAGTAGAGGGAAGCCCATTAGAAACCACAGGTATGTTTCTTGACTGCTGCTTTCTAGAAATGGCAGAACTATGGTGCCGCTGATTTCAGCAAGACCAGCAAAAATGGCAATAATTGTTAGGGGGTTGCTGATCTTTCTTATGTTTTCAATCATGGCAAGGCACAATTCCTGCTTTTGTCTTATAACGATTAAGCTAACGGGCGGCCAAAAGCGCAGCTTTTGGACGTCCAGCGAACGGAGTGAGCGACAGTTGAGCGCATTGTTAGGCCGGCGGATGCAATATTTTAGTTTGCCGTTGCCCCGTTGCGTGATCTGTGGCTCTATGCTTGGCAGTCATTTATTGTTGTTTTTTATCAAATTTGTACAGGTTTTTACGAATTGGATGCCAAGCTCTGTTGCGTGATAAGAATGAATGACAAATAGGTATTCACCAAACCAGAACTCTGCCGATGTATAGCTTTCGATAATTCCAAGGCTTTTCAGGATTGAGATTGACGTGCGTTCAAAATCATCATCTATAGGGCCTCGGTCGCTGGTGTAAATGCTTTCCATTGGATAGACATTTTTTTCACCCTTTGAAATTTCTAAATAATGGACAATTGATCCGGGCTGCTCTGTGGCCTCATGGATTAGAGATTGTAATTCCTCAAAGTCGGTATCATCGCTTAATGGCTCTGGTAAGGATGCTATGCAATCTCGCACCCTTATATAAATATAAGGGTCGTACCAGAAATGTACTGCGTCCTCTATGTGCCAAGAGTCTTTATGATTTTTATGCGTATTCTCAGAAACTATGTATTCTAGTAATTTGGCTTCTGAGGTCGTCATTTCGCGAAGAATACGAATAAAAAGATTGTGCTCTGATTTAAAGTCACTTGCGGAGGAGGCTAGCAGTCGACTCCACATTTCGATCATTACGTTATCTTCAGGTGACTCTAAAGAGCACTCTTCCATGTATGGAATAAGGAATTTTAAAGGAGGTTCTTCAAGGATTAGGCCTTCTTCCGATGCTATCTCTTGCGCTCTCTTCAGTGAGCGTAGTAGAGACAACTCTCGATAAATTCGTACTCGATCGCCCAGCGTGCCTAGAATGTTTGTAATAGGGGAGAAAATCTCAACAAGTGCGTTAGATATTTCCTTTGTCCCTTCGACTTTAAATTCTATAGGCATAATTTCTGATGAGATCCTTTCTAGGCCTAACTATAATTAGAAACCAGTTGGTGTATAAGTCACCAGACGGGCGTGGTGTATAATATTCTCTCTATCACTGTGCTTACGGCTCTATTGCGAGAGATGCGGAGGCATCGGCGACCGCCAGGAATTTTATACGCCATGTAGTACGTCTGTTTGAGTCCAGCAGTTTTTGCGGTTAATCGGGTCGCGATAAGACGGAACATTGCTCCAGCAACGGTAATTGTCCGCCAGCAGCTTTTCCAGCAGCTCGGCGAAGCGACGTTCGCAGACGTATCGAACTGGCACTGCGGCCGAACGAGGGAAAAGCGGACCATCTGTACCTGTCCTTGGTGTGGGCGTGGCGCCCGTTGTGCTGGCCGTTGGGCTTAAGCCGAGGCGGGAGTGTGATTGGGCGCGCAATCCTCATGCGTTCGGCCACGTTACCGGCGGCGTGAAACTCGGTAAAGCGTCCGATAGGCTTAATCACCAATTTTATGGGGCTACCGAATCACGGCTTCGCTTAGCGAATGGCGAGGGCGGGGAGCGCTGGGAGGCGGGGCGCAAACCTTAACCTGCCTGAACCCCCAACATTTCCCGTACCTTGGCGGCGAGGGCGTCGATGGCGAAGGGCTTGGTGATCACAGCCATGTCTTGGCCGAGAAAGTCGCTGGCGGTGGCGCTTTCGGCGTAGCCGGTGGCGAACAGCACTTTCAGACCGGGGCGGTGTTGGCGGGCGATTTCTGCGAGTTGGCGGCCGTTCATGCCGGGCAGGCCGACATCGCTTACCAGCAGGTCAATGCGCTGGGCGCTTTCGATGATGGGCAGGGCTTCTGAGGCGTCGCCGGCTTCGAGGGTTTGGTAGCCCAGGTCGTCGAGCACTTCGATCACGAGGGAGCGGACCACGGGTTCGTCCTCGACGACCAGAATGGTTTCGCCCATGCCCTGGATCGCCAACTCCGGCTCCGCCGCCACGAATGCTGTCTCGCCCTTGTAGACGGGAAGGTACAGGTAGACGCTCGTACCGCTGCCGGGCTTGGATTCGATGTGAACATAGCCTTTGGCTTGCTTGATGTAGCCGTACACCATGGACAGCCCGAGCCCGGTGCCCTGACCGATGGGTTTGGTGGTGTAGAAGGGCTCGAATGCCCGGTCTTTGACTTCCGGTGTCATGCCCGTACCGGTGTCGGTTACGGTCAGAAGGACGTAATCACCCTCGCCCAAAACTCGCTTTTGCGGATGAGGCTTTTTACCCATGTGAAAGCTGCTTGTCGTGAGGGTGATCTTGCCCCCGTGGGGCATGGCGTCCCGCGCGTTGATGACCAGGTTGAGCAGGGCGCTTTCAAGCTGATTGCTATCCATGCAGGCGGGCCGCAAATCGGGGGCCAGCGCCGCGACGATGGTGATGTTTTCGCCCGTGGTGCGGTGCAGCAGGTCTTCTAGCGAGGCCACCATCTGGTTTACGTCAATCGGCTTGAGATCCAGTGCCTGCCGACGGGAAAAGGCCAGCAGCCGTTGCGTCAAAGCCGCAGCACGCTGGGCGGAGCTGGCCGCTGCGTTGATGTAGCGGTCGAGATCCAGCGGCTCGCCGCGGCGGTGGCGCCGCTGCATGAGGTCAAGGCTGCCGACGATGCCGGTGAGCAGGTTGTTGAAGTCATGGGCGATGCCGCCGGTGAGCTGACCGACGGCCTCCATCTTCTGCGCCTGATGTAGCGCTTCTTCGGTTCTGCCGCGCTCGGCCACTTCGGCGACTACTCGCGCTTCCAGGTTCTCGTTGAGCCGCCGCAAACGGTGCTCGCTGATGCGCAGGGCCTGTTCGGCATGCCAGCGTGCACTGATGTCAGTACAGGCCCCGGCCACGTGGGTGGGATCGCCCAGCGCATTGCGAAACACCTTGGCCTTGCACGCCAGCCATTGCTCGGGGCCTGAGCGCGCCAAACGATACTCCACCGAGAAGTCCTGACGGTCGGCGTAATGCTCCATTGCCTGGCATATCCGCTGTCGATCGTCAGGGTGAACGTGCTGTAGAAAGGCCTCGACGGTATCGAGCTTCTCGCTCAGCGGAAGATTGAAAATCCGCTCCATCGCGCTATCGAAGTGAAGGATGCCGTCGGGCAGATACCAATTGAAGGTGCCGGTCCCAGAGGCCAGCAGCGCGGCGCGAAAGCGCTCGTCGAGATAGTCCATCCGCTGCCTTGACTCTTCTCGGCTGAGGAGCCGTTCAGTCACGTCCTCGGTCTTGTGGACGATGCAGTACATTTTTCCCTTTTTGTCGAAGACCGGAAGGTTGATCGGGCTCCAGTAACGCACCTCGTAGCCTTGGCCTTCGGACGCGGGGCTGGGAATGTCGTATTTGATGATCGCCATGCGGTCGGGCATCCCGGTTTCCAGGACGCGATCCAGCGAGGCGCGTAATGCACAGCTGCCGAACTCATCCGCCTCATCCGGATTCTTGCCGAACACGTCGAATATCGAACGGCCGACGCAATCTTCGCGGCGCTTGTTGATGGTACGCAGATGAGCGTCGCTGACAGCCAAGATGGTGAATTCCGGGTTGGCGGACAGGACCAGATGAAGCACGGGCAGGGCTTCGAATATCGCCTTGAAATCCAGTTCTTGCTTCATCAGCTTCAGCATCGACCCCGCTGAGGGCACCCTCTACTGAGACAGATGCTGTATTCGGAGGTGCGGTGCGATAAGCCGCACCTCCGCGTGAAACGACCCGGTTTACGGGCCGAAGCGGGCTGGAAGCGGCTGATTGAAGCGGCCGTGCCGACTGTCGGCTCAGGCGAAGCTTACGGACGGACCGTCACGACCCGGACGCAGAAGTTATGGCTCGACCTTCAGCATGATCTTGCCGATGTGCTTGCTACTTTCCATCAGCCGATGCGCTTCGGCGGCTTCGTCGAGGGGGAAGGTGGCGTGGATGACGGGGTGGCACAGGCCTTGATCCAGCAGCGGCCAGACCTTCTCGTGCAAAGCCGTGGCGATGGCCGCCTTTTCCTCGCGGCTGCGTGGGCGCAGGGTCGAGCCGGTGAAGGTCAGGCGCTTACGCATGATCGCTGAGGTGTCCAGCTCCATACGGCTACCCTTGAGAAAAGCGATCTGCACCAACCGGCCTTCCACAGCGAGCGATTTCAGGTTACGCGGTGTGTAGTCGCCGCCCACCATGTCGAGAATCACGTCGACACCCTTGCCATCGGTGGCTTGCGCCACGGCTTCGACGAAATCCTCCTCGTGGTAATTGATGACCCGATCCGCGCCGGCGCGCTGGCAAGCCTCGGCTTTTTCGCTGTTGCCGACGGTGGTGAATACGGTGGCACCGAATTGCTTGGCCAGCTGGATCGCAGTCAGGCCGATGCCGCTGGAGCCGCCATGTACCAGAAAGGTTTCGCCGGGCTGCAGACGGCCACGCTCGAACACATTGCTCCACACGGTGAAGTAGGTTTCGGGCAGCGCCGCCGCCTCAATCAGGGAAAGCCCGTCGGGCACGGGCAGGCAGTGTTCGGCCGGCGCTACGCAATATTCGGCGTAGCCACCGCCCGGCGTCAGCGCGCAGACTTTATCGCCCAGTTTCCAGCCGCTCACCTCGGCGCCGAGGGAGACTATTTCACCGGAGATTTCCAGACCGAGCAGGGGCGAGGCGTCCGGCGGAGGCGGGTAGCTGCCGGAGCGCTGAAATACGTCCGGTCGATTGATGCCGGCGTAGGCCACCTGAATCAGCACATCGTGCGGACCCGGCTCGGGGATCGTTCCTTCGACCAACCGAAGGCAATCCGCATCGCCGCCCGGACGATGATCTACATGACGCATGGTTTGCACAGACATCAGTTCGTGTTCCTCCAAAACCAAGACAGCCGCGCTGTACGGGCGGCTCGTCGTAACACGGTAGTGCGCGCCGACCGCAGCGCCAACCCCTCGCGAGGCGAGGTATGGGGTTTGTGTTCGCTGAGGCAGCCATCGGCCCGAGCGGGTCGACGGCTGCTTTTACCGGCCGATGCTGGCGTTCGGCGGCGGAAACCTCACTCCTTCGAGGGTTTCGGCATCGGAATCGCAACGCTGCTTTCTACGCTGCCAGCCGTGGCATCACCTTCTTTGTAAAAGGGCTCCATCTCATCGCGCGCCTGCTTCCAGTGCTCGCCTTCCTGGCCTTCAGGTCGGCCTTTGGCTTCCCAGATTTCGTATGCCCTGTCACGAATACGTTGTTCGTCGTCGTTCATGTTGGTCACCTCTTTTTATACGGATTAAGCCGGAACGTCGTTCGCTAGCAGCGCTTGGCTGCGTAGGACGTGACCCAGCTTTTCAGCAGAGGCAGGTAGAGTGGGGATGGTTCCGGTATTCCTTTCGCAGCCGACGAATCGACTGTTCGGTTTCGGGCTATTCGGCTTAGCGCGGTTGCGGTTGGCGAAAGCAAAGGGTGCGAGACCTTCTTCCGCCTCGATGGGTATATTCCACCCTCGGCACTCGGGTGGCCTCACCGATGAACAGAATCAGCACTGACCGCGACTGGCTTGCGCGAGCGACCCCGTCGACGAAGATGGAGCGCATCGAAGCCTACTTTCGTGGGCACGGCTATACGCCCCATCGGCACGATACCTACGCCATCGGACGTACGCTTTCGGGTGTACAAAGCTTCCATTATCGGCAATCGAAACGGCATAGCCTGCCGGGCGGCACGATAGTGCTGCACCCAGACGAGATCCATGATGGCGAGGCGGGCACTCAGGCCGGCTTCCATTACCGAATGCTCTACATCGAACCGTCCTTGATTCAAGAAGTGCTGGGCGGCGAGCCGTTGCCTTTCATACCAGACGGGCTGTCGCAGGATGCTCGGCTGTTTTCGGCAACCAGTCGTTTGCTGTACAGCATGGAAAGCGCACTCGATCCGCTGGAGGAAGATGATGCGATTTACGATCTGGCGCAGGCGCTGAGGTTCGCCGCTGGCAAGCGTTGTGGCCGTAAGGCGGTCGATTACGCAGCGGCGGAACGGGCACGCACGTTCATTCATGACACCCTTGGCCAGGCCATCACGCTGGATGATCTGATACAGGCGAGCGGTCGCGACCGCTGGAGCCTGTCGCGAGATTTCCGTGCGCTGTACGGCACCAGCCCCTATCGCTACATCACCCAGCGGCGCCTGGCGCAGGTGCGCAACCTACTGGTGGCGGGTCAATCGCTGACCGATGCGGCGTTGGAGAGCGGTTTTTTCGATCAAAGCCACATGACCCGCCTCTACACACAAACCTACGGCATATCGCCTGCACGCTGGCTGAAAATGCTCGGGAGCCGGTAGCCGTTACAGGCGGACCTTGCACGATCATGCAAGACGGACGTCGGGCGCGACGCTAGCGTGGTGGTCATTCACCGCAACCGAGAGCGAGCCACGCCATGGATTCCCAAGAGACGCGCACTAGCTATACCGCCATCAACTTCGCCCAGAAATACACACTGTTCCATGAGCAGTGGGCACCGAAGGTCGTGGCCGAGATGAACGACTACCAGTTCAAGATCGTCCGGCTCGAGGGCGAGTTCGTCTGGCACACCCATGCCGATACCGATGAAACCTTCATCGTGCTGGAGGGCGAATTGGTCATTCATTTTCGTGACGGCGAGGTGACCGTGGGTGCCGGCGAGATGTATGTGGTGAAGAAGGGGATAGAGCACAAACCCAGCGCGGCGCGGGAGACGAAGCTACTGCTGATTGAGCCCAGGGGCGTTTTGAATACCGGCGATGAAACCAACGAGCGGACCGCTGTGAATGATGTTTGGATTTGATTGAAGCGACCAGCAAAGCGAAGAGAACGGATAGATAAATCCGTCCCCTTTCCCGTTGGTTCTCGGTAGAGACGCAACGCGTCCTCGGCGGCGCCATTAGCTGGCGAAAACGTTAACAAGTCGGTTTCCTTGAGATGGCGGGGTCGATGAACTCCGCCAGGCTTGTTAGGGTCTTGACCCGCCACCCGCAGATTACGAAGGGAACTCGTATGGCCAAACCCGCTGCTCGCTTATCTGACACCCACTCCTGCCCAATCCCCGGCCACGGTTCCAACCCGATAGCCGTTGGTTCGCCGGACGTCTTTTTCAACAACCTACCTGCTGCCCGAGTCGGTGACGCCAGTAGCTGTGGCGGCGCGATATCAGCAGGCGAAGCCACGATTTTGGTCAACGGCAAACCGGTTGCATTCCTCGGCAGCCCCACCACGCACGGAGGCAGTATCGTGACGGGCTCCGGCAACATTCTGGTCGGCTCGTCAGTGAGCCCGGCGCCCTTCACCGCGCCAGCGCCGATGCCTAACCAGTTGGACGAGCATTTCGTGCTCAGCGATAGCGATACCGGCCTGCCTTTGGCCAACCGCCCTTACAAGCTGAAAGCGGCCTCCGGCAAAGTCATCGAAGGGGTCACTGATGAGCACGGCAAGACCAAACGTGCCGCGGCCTATACGGCCGAGACCGTGTCCGTCGAGTTCGCGCCACAAACCGAAATCTACATTGGCTGAGGGCGCAGCATGTCGAGCACGGAGCCAGTCGTCGCACAATCGAACCTGAGCCCTGCGAGTAATAGGCAAGGCACTCCCGTTCAGGCCAGGCTATTCAAGATCACCGACATTCCGGCAGCCATGGATGCCATCGATTGGCCGGTTTCCGCCGCGCTGATGCGCCACTGGTTTCAGGGACAACCCTGGCCAACGGAAAATGGCGGCATGTCGCAGCGGGTCAAGGAACACGCCGAGTGGCCCCCGGCGCAGTACATCGAGGAAAGCATCGTCAAGATGAGCTGGGTGACCAGTTTCGACAAGGTCCAGCCGGTTCTCGCCGAGCTGCGCAGAAGCTGGAACAACGCCGCCGCTATGGGTGAAATTCGCAAGCATCTGCTCAGGGACTATGGCGACAAGGGGCTCGGCTGCTATCCCCTGGTTTTCCCGAACCTGGCGAGCGCGGTGGAGCGCTTCGGCTACTTCAATTCACGCGCGATCACCTTTTCCAAGTGGGGCAGCGAAGGTCTCAACGACCTGCGCGGAGCGCTGGCGGACTTCAACCTGCGGGTGGCGGCCGAGGGCGACGTAGAGGTACAGGCAGATCGCATCCTGTTTCGCCCGAGAACATTGCTGTTCTATGCCGAGGACAATTACGACTTCAACGACGACGGCTCGGTGTTCAGCCAGCCGCTGGGCTACTGGAACTTCGATGGCATCGCTCCCAGCCTGCTGGCGGCCACGGCGCACAATGCCGGCGTCGATGCGGTTTCCAGGGGCATCATGCAGCAGTCGTTGTTCAAAATGAGTGCGCAAAACCAAAGGCGCTACATAGACGAGCAGAGCAAACGCTACATGCTTGTGCTGAACAATCATTTCGCCGATTACCGGGCCAGATACAAACGAGGCGGAGACTTCCGCGTGTTTTCCGATCTGCTACGCGAACCCTTGCCACTTGGCACCCCCGCCATCACCCTGCCGAAACGCTGACATGAACAAAGCCATTCTCGCTGTATGCAGCCTTCTCGCCGCGCTCGCCCTGCTCTTTGGCTGGAGCCTTAACGATGCGCTGAGCGCGCCGCCATCGGTTTCGCAAGTCAGCCCGCAAGGCGGCCATTTGATCGAAAGCGTACCGGTACAGGGCTTGCTGGCCCCTGGCGGTGGCCTGTCGTATCTGCGCATCGTCGACCGTGCGGATCGGTCGAAGGCATTTCGCAGCCCGCTCTTTACTACGCGCTCAGTGGACATGCGAGCGAGCGAAGACAGCCAAAGCCTGGGCGTGACCTGGATCACCTTCGACAAGCGCACCCATGGCTTTACCCTGAGCATCCCTCAATGGCGCCCGGACTGGCGCAACATCTTCTTCAGCAATACGCCCTACGAGGTGGTGCCGAACGGTTGAGGCCCAAGAGAGGGCAGTTGAAGCTGAGCGCAACATGGCTGGTTTTGATGCCGGAGCGGCAAGCCGGATAGCCATGTCTGCGCGCAATTCCAGCTTCCTGGTGGCGCGCTCTTGGACGCTGAGTTCGGGATAAGGCAGCGGGCGCAGAAAATAAATCTGTCCCCTTTTTTAAGAAGTGAATTTTTCATGAAGCCTAACGCCCTGTTAAGGGCTGATAATTTTTCCTAAAATGTGTAGCGAAGCGAAACCGACCCAACCGTTAGCAGTCCCCCTGGAACAGCTTGTTATATATTTACAGCGCAATAAATTACAAACAGAATTACACCAATACAGAATCTTACCCAAGTTGCGACTATGGTATAGCCAAGTGCAGCCCCATTTGGTGTTGAGTGTAAAAAGTGTTCTTTTTTATCATTTTGATATTGCATTGCGCCCACTGTATTAGCCATTCATGTAATAGATGAAGTTTTGATACATAGCCAGATTGGCCCTTGGGATAAAACCAAGAATTGCTCTTGCGAAGCGCTCAAGGTTTGAGGGGTTGGCGGCTTCCAGTCTGTTGCTTTAGTGGTGCGAATGAATTGCACGTATAAGCTACCTAACGATTAAACTAAGGGGCGGGCTTTAGCCCGTCCCAGCGAACAAAGTGAGCGATTTGTTAAAGGGCTAATCCCAAGGTGGATTATTTCTAGCGTGCTCAAGATACGGCTCAATTTCAAGCATGTAATTTGAATACAGCGATGATCCGTGGATGTCTGGGAAAAGTGATAGATGGTTTATATTTCGGTTGTTTAGCGCAGATAAGGCATCACTTCGTATGCGGTCGGGGAATGTAATTTTGTACATGGTTACCCAGCCCTGCTCGTCGCCGGTTCCAACCCACTTTTCGAGATCTACGTTAACTGGCACGTTAAGGAATAAGCCTCGCTGGCTTACAAGACGGTCGTTATAGTGAGTGAGTGGATTTACTATGCGAACATTTCTTTGTGTTTGGGGTTTTTTCTTTCTTATGCGTTCGATATCGCCTCTTAATATTGCCCACAGCACTCTCTTGCCAGAGTCGCATGGGCCAAAAAGTGAAAAGAATAGTGCTACATATGGAGAGAGGGTCCAATCAAGTAGCGGTGTGTGCAGTCCAAAGTGTTGGCCTAATGACCATATCTCATCGTCCGATGCGCTTGTAAGATTGAAATTTGCTCGGCCGCGAATGTTTTCTTTAAATTGGTTCTTGTGTGCGGTTATTGCTTGATTACGCTCGGCTGCCTTTTTATAGGTATTCTTCAATGCTCTTGTGATGCTTGGTTCTAGTTTCCAGTCAGCGTCTGCTTGGCCACGAAAAATATAATCATTGTAATGCGTAAAGTAATCATCAATTAGTAGCGTCAGTTCTAGCCAGTTATCTGTGTGGACGTGCTCGATGGTGGCCATGCTTGTTCATCAACTTTTGGTTAAGGGGCCGGCTTTAGCCGGTCCCGAGTGAGCGAAGCGAACGGCTTGAACCGCTTGTTAGAAATGGTTAATTACTCGCCAAGACCAAAGGCTGTACCCACACCCGAAAAGGTATTATTACTCAACTGCATTCCACCAAGGTGGAGTGTTAAAGAGTTACCATATACGTTTAAGCCAATAGGCCGTAAGTCAAGCTCAGACACTATCGCCTTCTGAGTGGAAATAGCTTCAACTGCCAAAACCGTTTTCCCATGAATAATTACAATTACTTTACCGTCTTGCTCTGTGACCCTGACGGATGGATGCTTTGCAATTGATTCGTCAACAATCGTGATAAAACTCTTGTCGCTTGGCGAAGTAATGGCTTGCAACCAAATTTTTGGTTTGGGACCTGTACCAATCAGAAGAGGCACCACCTTTCCCATCGCAAATATATGACCTCCGCCCACGATTTCGTTGCTGCAAAAATTGATGCTGTGGTAAGGGGTGTAGCCTGATGGGATCTTTTCGCTGGTAATCATTATTGCCCCCTAACGAACTGGCGAGACTTTGGTGCGGATTTGAAATGTTGAGCCATTCTATTTAATAGTTCGCTTCTCTCGTTAGGTACGGACTTGCTGATGATGTATAATATGGCGCACAGGATTAGGCCGATCACCAGTACCAACCACTCGCTCTGAGATACTTTTTCTTGCTTGTCTGCGAGCTCAGATATCCATTTTGGCAAAATGCTCATCGCGTACCCGATGGTGGCAAACAATATATTTAGCGACCACGTCACGAATGGAGATCCTGCGCCTTTTAGACGTAAGAAATCTGCTTCACATAATGGGAAGTCGGCCTGAAAAGTTCCTATAGAGACACCAGTGAGCAAATCTTCTGTCATTACGGTGTGCGTAATGATTTCGTTCTCATACACAATTTTTGTCATTCTCTCTCCATGGTTCTTATCAGGTTCCTAAAATTTCTAACGATTAAGCTAGCGGCAGCTGAGCGCATTGTTAAATTCCGGAAACGATAAGCTTTATGTCATGCCCATTAAATTTGTGTCCGTGCCAGAAATCTATAGCAACAGATACGGACTTGCTGCCATAGCTCTCGCAGTTCGGTTTTCCGGCGAGCAAGCATTTTTTGTGGATTCGGTGATATTTATGTTTAAGCTTTTTTGAATCAGCGTTTCGGCGAGTGTTAAGAGTATTTCCCTTGAAGAGTAGGATCTGCTTGAGTCGTTAATGTTGAGTTTAATTTTTAAGATTTTTGCTATTCCTTCTATTCCCTCAACATAATAAGCAATGTTGTCAGGAATAGATTCGCTTCCAAGCTCCACCATTGGGGATGAAGCATGCCATTCATTGTCGAATAGCTTGTTGTAATGTCCGGTTGCAAGGCCTTCGTTAGAGAGGAAATCTTTTGCGATGTATGGTGACCACCCTTCTTCAAAGGGCACTTCATTTACGCTATTTTCGAGTTTCGTCACCTTGCGGATATGCTTATATGAGTTGATTAGATCTTTATGCGAAGAAATTTTTTCTCTAGATATGTGGTTCAGCCAGCGCTCAAGCAGAGCTAAGCGGAAATTAAAAAACAAAATTGCATATATCTTCGCGGTAAGCCTGAGCTTATTCTCTTTTATCGCGAACATTAGCCTGACGAACGCTTGCTCGTATGCCGAGTAAACCATCATCATAAAAATAAAAGGAAGATAAAACAGAGTTAGCAGCGGCGGTACGATAAAATCATATACAGTACTTTCTTGACCAAATTCGTTGAAGTTAGTTATAAGCATGTAGGCGGTATATGCAATCACCGTTATGCCAAAAAATATCATTAGCCCATCAAGAAGTTTCTTTACTTGATTGTATTTTTCGCCCGTCTCTGCAATGGCAGACATTCCACCTGTCAGTGACAATATAGGAACTAATAGCAGTTCGACCCACAATGGGAAAGCATAGAAACTAACGACAAACTGAATGATTGCGAGAATTTTTAGGCTGTCAATGACCGAGTGTTTGAAAAAGCTTTTATCTTTTTTGATTGACTCCAGCTTAAAGAATGACATGAAGCCAACAGCTACAGCCCAAAATATGGTGTTTTTTATTTGTCCGCTATTCCATAGGTCAGCCTCACACATCATATAGACGACCACTCCCATGTAGATGGTCATCAGTATCAGGACTGAAATTATCTGCCTTGCAAAGAAGGCGGAAAGTAAGTTTCTAACAGATTTCCTAACATCTCTCATCTTGCTGGACGAGAAAATATAGATAGCGATAGCTACCACCCATAACGCAATAGCCATCTCTCTATTGTTTAAGAAATCCACCGAGCCTCCTCAAGGTATCTAACGTTTGGTTAAGGGGCGGGCTTTAGCCCGTCCCAGTGAGCAAAGCGAACGATTTGAACCACTTGTTAGGGTTGCTCGCATAACCCTATTAACTTCTTAAGCTTTTCAATATGTAGTGCGCATAGATCACAGATAGAGTTTTGAGCGCTATCAGTCGAGAAATAAAAGCTTCCGGGGCCAAAGTTAAAGTTAATAGGCTCTCCTGCCTTCGGCGGGATGTACGGTTCAGTTTCTCTAAAGCGAAAAATTATATTGTTTCCAGGTGGAGGACAGTACCCATCATGCGCTGGCCTAACTGGCTTGTAGTGGACGGCGGTTGTACGCCATCCACCATCTGGTCCGGATTCGTAGAATTCAGGATGTTTTTTTCTGAATTCTTTTACTTTCGATATTGAGTCTTTATTTTGCTTCAGGTGCTCGCCGCAACTGTAGCAGGCATTAAGAAATGCACTCAGCAAATAAGAAAACTCTTGCTCTGCTTCGCGCCAGGCAGTTAGTGGCTTGCGTCCAATCTCAATCTTATTCATTAGCTTCAAGTAAAAGCATGCTTCGTCCAGCTTTTGCCTTGCATTGAGAACGGTAGTTTCCATACATACCCTAACTATAATTAGACGCTAATTGGTGCGTAACACACCGGACAGGCGTGGTGGATAACGTTCTGTTGCTCAAAAGTTGAGCAGGTCTATTCCGGGCAACGCACCGATATCGGCACCCGTATTGCTGTTTGTGCCCCATTGCTTCTAATCGACCGTAAGTCATCATGGACATGCTATGAGCGCAACGGGCTATTGGATGGCGCAGGCTCACGCACAACCCTCCTTTACCAACTCAACCCGCTCCCTCACCCCACCAATCGCCTCCTGCACCCGCTTCGTAAAATCCGAATGCTCCAAATAAGTCATCACCAACCGGTCAATCGCCCGTGTCATTGCCACATACAACAACCTCGCTTCATCCGCTTCGGCCTCGCCCTTCTTCGGCATTTCGCCTAGGCCTGGAATCAGCACCAGCCCGAACTCCAGGCCTTTGCTGGAGTGCATGCTGACGATCTTGACGCTGTCTTCGCTGCCGTAGAGTTCGCCTCGGCTCTTTGATCTGGTGCCAGAGGCGTAGGCGATGCCCGCTTGGGTCAGGGCGCGCTCGGCGGATTCGGCCTGGGCGTTGTTGCGGTAGATAATCGCCATATCGTTGAGCACGCGGCCGTTGGCCTGTTCGTCGCGGATGCGGGTGACGAGGCAGTCCCATTCCTGCCAGTGGCCTTCGCAGTGGATGAGCTCGGGGAAGGCGCCGCGGCGGCCGGCGCTTTCGGGGACGATAATGGGAACGCCGTCTTCGCCTGCATCGCGGCCTGAGAGCAGTTCGGTGGCGAAGGCGCGGGCGACCGAGAGCACTTCCAGCGTGTTGCGGTAGTTGAGCTTGAGGATGGTGGTGCGGCCTTGCGCCTGGATGCCGACGCTGGCGAAGCTGAAGTCCAGCCCGGTCTTCTTGCCTTTGCCGCGGTAGATGGATTGGGCGTCGTCGTAGAGCACCAGCAGGGCGTTGGTGGTCGGGTCGACCATCTGCACAACGAGCTTGAACCACTCGGGTGCGAAGTCATGGCCTTCGTCGATCAGCACGGCGGAGTATTGCGCGCGCGGGATCTGGCCGCGGTCGACGCCGTCAATGGTGAACTGAATCATCTGCTCCATCTTCTGGCCGACTGGTAGACGAGGGCTGGGCTTGTCCACCTGATAGGCCGTGAGCATGTCGGAGCACCACGCATGGAAGTTGCGTACGCTGACCTTCTCGCCGAGACCTTTCTCCTCCAGTACCTGGCGCAGCCGCCCGGCGAGGGACTTGTTGTAGCAGAGCACCAGAATCGGCTTGGGCGAAACCTTGGCCAGCTGTTCGCAGCGGTAGCCGAGGATCATGGTCTTGCCGCTGCCGGCCGCACCGTGGATAACGCGATGCCCTTCGCCCAGTGAGCGGGCAAGTTGTTCCTGCTGCAGGTCCATCACCTTGATGAGGCTTGGGATCGGCGCGTCGCCATCGGCAAACAAGCCGAACTGGCCGGGCAGGGCGCTGACGCGAACCTCGGGGTAGAGGTGATAGCGCACGCGGTCGATCTGCGGGAGCGTCAGGGTGCAGGGGAAGACGTTGGGGGAACATGTTCCACAGCCGCTGCTGGAAGGCTTCCGGGTCGGCCGTTTCGGTCATTTCGTCTTGAAAGATGACGCGCTGCGGGTCGAGCACGTCGTGCAGGTCCGTCTGTTCAAACTGGCGGCGGGTGATGTTGGTCAGCACCACGCCCCAGCCCCACGGCATGATCAGCTCGCCCGGACGCGGCGAGCTTTTGCTCTGGCGCAGCAGTGGGTCTTTCTTGAGCACCATGTCGACTTCAACGACGTAGGAGCGCGCCTGCAGCATCGGGTTGGCAACGGTCTTCAGCCCGCTGCTGGTGTGCAGGGTGACCTTGCCGTGTGTAGCGCTCTGGATGATGGCGAGCTTCCAGTCCTTGACCTCGAGCACCAAGATGCCGCGACGCGGGTGCAGCACGACGAAGTCAGGGTAGCGGGCCTTGGGGCCGACCGGGACGTTGCTCCAGCAGAGGTAGTCGTCTTCCAAAAGCTTTTCCAGCCGCTCGGCAAAGCGCCGCTCGCCAGGCGTGTCGAACTGACATTGCGACCGAACGGGGAAGAAGCGCGCCATCTGTACCTTCCTTGGTAGCGGACCGGTGCAGATCGTAGCGTCGCAGCGGAACCGTGAACGAGTGCGCAGTTGCTGCGCGT
This sequence comes from Pseudomonas sp. IC_126, assembly GCF_004331835.1. Taxonomy (NCBI): domain Bacteria; kingdom Pseudomonadati; phylum Pseudomonadota; class Gammaproteobacteria; order Pseudomonadales; family Pseudomonadaceae; genus Pseudomonas; species Pseudomonas sp. IC_126. Next base: position 223,297 of record NZ_SJSS01000002.1, on the reverse strand, counting down.
GATGGCACATTAACCACTGCTTACGTACGGGTAAAGCAGACGATGGATTAATCCCGACTTTTCACGCCGGCTCCTGACGCGCGGTCATTTGCGCCATTTGCACTTTCCGCCCGCCAACCCTGTCCACTCCTGCACGACTCACTTGCGGAGGTAATCGTGGAAGGCATGTTTTTCAGTAGCGCAACGACTCTGATACGCACGCTGGTAGTCGGCGTGCTGGCCTATATCAGCCTGGTGCTGTTGTTGCGCCTGTCGGGGCGGCGGACGTTGTCGAAGATGAATGCGTTCGATCTGGTGGTAACGGTGGCGCTGGGGTCGACCTTTGCGACGATTCTGCTCAATCGCAATGTGTCGTTGGCCGAGGGGGTGTTGGCCTTCGCGCTGTTGATCGGGCTGCAGTATGTGGTCACCTGGTCGAGCGTGCGGGTGGCTTGGGTGCGGCGTACGGTGACAGGTGAGCCGGCGCTGCTGTTCTATCGCGGGCGCTTTCTCGGCGACGCCTTGCGCGCGGCGCGGGTGACCGAGGACGAGGTGCGTGCCGCCGCGCGCAGTCAGGGGCTGGCCGCGCTGGATGGCATCGAGGCGGTGGTGCTGGAGACCGATGGCAGTTTTAGCGTGATTACCGATGGCGCGGGCGAAAGCCGTTCCACGCTGGACGGGGTGAATGTGCCCGGGCCGAATGAAAAAGGCGTTTAAGGCCGTGGCAGGGTTCCGCGGCGGCTGATCGACAGGCCTATGCCCAGCGACCACGCCGGTCCGGTTGCGCCGCCACGGGGTTGGCATTGCGACCGAATGGGGAAGAAGCGGGCCATCTTTACCTTCCATGGTGACGGGCCGGACACCCCGTCTCGTGGTAGCCGCTTTTGGCTTAAGCCGAGCGGCTTGTTTGTGATCCGCGTGCGCAATTCCAGACACCTGCGCGCCACGTTACCGATGCGGTTGAGGCCGGCAAAGCATCGCCCCGGATCAATCACTACTTATTTTAGGGTTATCAGACGTACGGCTAGGCAGGATGCGAGCCCGCTTGGTGCAGGCTCGCATGGAAGTAGCGCCTACTTTTGCTCGTCTGAAGGCTTGGGCATAGGAATCGCGACACTGCTTTCTACACTGCCGGCCGTGGCATCGCCTTCCTTGTAGAAGGGCTCCATCTCGTCTCTTGCTTGCGCCCAGTGTTCGCCTTCCTGTCCTTCCGGTCGGCCTTTGGCTTCCCAGATTTCGTATGCCTTTTCACGAATGCGTTGTTCGTCGCTCATCTCGCTCACCTCGCTGTGTGGATTAAGCCGGCATCGGCCGCAACGCTGCCTTGGACGTGACGACCCACCTGTTCAGCAGAGAGGGGTAACGCGAAGATGGTTCCGGTATTCCTTGCGCAGCCGACGAACCGACTGTTCGCCGATGTCTATGGCGAATGTTGTGCGGCTTCGCTTGATTACTGGCGCGGGCCGGTTGCAGTAGCAGGCGTCTGCTCTCGTTCGATTTCGACCTGCAGGGCATAGGCGGGGCGTTCGACGCTGCGATGGTCGCGGGTATAGCGCCGGGCGAATTCGCCGACCCCCCATTGCAAATATTGCTCGACGTGCTTGAGCTCATGAGCCCAGAGCGCGACGTTATCGAGGGCATCCGCCTCGTTGCGAAAGACGATGATGTCGATCAGCGTCACGGCGGTGACGTCGGGGTGTTGCAGCAGAGTATTGGCGGCATTGAGCACGGCGTAATCGCCCACCCGGTAACGCGCCGTTTCCAGCACGGCAAGATCGAAGCGCAACTCAAGCTGCGAGCGAATATGCAGCGGTATCGGATGGCTCTCCTGCAGCGCCAGCTGGTCGCGAGATTGGCGTATCCAACTCTCCAGCCCGGCGGCGGCCAGCCATTGCACCTGTTCGTAAAGCGCCTCGGTATCGCGTGGCGAGCCGGGTAGGCAGACACAAACGCCAAGGCAGATAGGTTGTTCGCCAGGCGGGCAAGCGGTCTGGGCGAACGCTGCGGTGGCACAGAAGCAGGCAGCGCCAAGCAGTACTTGGCGGAACAGCCGAAGGGCAGTGGTGAACGGCACGCGAATGGCTCTCGGATCAGAGATGCAGACGGCACCGAATGGTGCCGGACGGCGCGCACTATAGCCGCGCCGTTCAGCGCGGCGAAGGGCCAGTTACGCCGTCACCCTCCGTTAAAGCACCGACGAAGCCGCACTCACCACGCGCAACGCCAGCCCTTCATAGGGATCGAGGTTGAGGGTCACTTCGCAGTTGTCGGTCAGGTCGCCCTCGACCCGCTCATGGATGATGTCCACCACCGGGCCGGGTGCGATGCCGGGCAGGCAGAGGGTTTCGCTGATCGGCTCGGCGCTGAAATTCAGTGCGGTGATCTGTACGCCCTTGCCAGCCGGCAGTTCATGCACCATGACCAGCAGCCCCGGTGTCTGGACGTCGGGAATCATGATCTGCTTGCTCGCGGCTATGTCATAGGCGCGACGGACACTGAGGATATGCTTGAGCTGACAGGCGAAGGAGCCTGGGCGCTGCAACTGTTCGACCAGGCTGCCGTAGAGCGAGCGCGCCTTGGGCAGGCCTTCAGTGGAAGTTTCGGCCTCAGGTGCGAGGTCGGCCAGGTCGTACGCGCCGCGATGCAGCCAGCGGGTATCGCCGTCGCCCATCAGGTGTGCAACCTGCTCGGCTTCCAGCGGCAGGGCGCCGACCAGGTCCCAGCCGGAGAGGGCGAACACGCCGGGCTGCATGGCGTTGAACATCACCAGCAGGATATGCAGCCGCTGGATCTGCTCGATCTCGGCGGCGCCGATGGTATTCAGGTCGCGAATGCCCAGCGCGGCGGTGATTACGCTCACGGTTGTGCAGGACACGCCATTGGTGACGAACTTGAGGTTGTAGGGCGCATGTTCGCCGGTCAGGCGTTCGTACATTTCTTCGCGGATGTGCTCACGCAGGATGCCGCCCGGCAAGGTCTGGCCGTGGTAGTGGTAATGGTCGTAGGCGTGCAACGTCCAGAAGTGCACCAGCTCCAGGGTCAGCTCGTCGTGGTTCTGCATCGCGTGGATCAGCGAGGCCGGGTCGATGCCGAAGGCGTGGACCTCGCGCAGCATCAGCCGCAGGAACTCAGTGTCGCCGGTCAGCAACGCGTGGTGATAGGCGGGGCGGGTGATGAAGTCATAGGACAGGTCGGCGCCGCCGTGGGACATGCTGGCGATATCGTCGATGGTCAGGTTCAGCTCCTGGAAGCTGAAGCCGCCGGCCTTGCGGATGGTGCTCGCGATCAGCTGGTTGCCGGTGACCGACAATGGGTGGCTCTCCGACCAGGCGGTGCCTTCGGCGCGGCGCTCGACGCCGAGAAAGCCGTTGGCATCCAGGCGCAGCACGCGCGCACCGGACACGTCGATGGCATGCAGGGCATCGCCGATGATCAGCTGCTGGGCGGCAAAGGTCGGGTCCAGCCAATTCAGCGACGGCTGGCCTTCCTTGAAGTAGTGCAGGTACACCCAGCGGCGGCGCTTGCCGTCTACGCCGGTGACGATGCCGGTGGCGCTCCAGTCGGTGTCCTTGATCCCCGGTTCAAAGAAGATCACCCGCTGCAATTGGCCGACGATGTAGTGCTTGTCCTTGAGCTGATCGACCACCGGCGGTGCGAGATTGACCGAGTCGCGCCCTTTGGGCACCTCAGGCAGCAAAGGCCAGTCTTCCTCGTTGATCTCGACCATGTGGTACAGGCCCGGATAGTCACCGTAGGCCATCTCGGCCAGGCGGAAATCAGCGCCCTTGCCGGTGTGCGCCGGGACGATGTCGTCGATAACGATGGCGTTGTGCGCGGCGGCCATGCGGCTGAGCTGCAGCATTTCCGCCTCGGTGCCGAGGTTGGGGTCGATATCGAAGCTGATGCGGTCGAAGTTGCCGTCGATGGTCGGGGTGAAGTCACGCCCGCGCAGTCCGCCGGAGCGCTTCATCGGGCCGTTGTGAATGCCCTGCACGCCGAGTTCGGACAGGGCGCTCCAAAGGCGGTCGTCGCCCAGCGCCTGCAGCACCGAGCCGCCTTCCGGCGTGATGATGGCGGCAGGGTAGGCGGTGAACCATACCGAGGAAATCGCGCTGGCATCGCGCGGCCGCGCCTGCGCGTAGGGGCGCTGCCAGAGTCGGGCCTGTCCGGCATAGAGGCGGGCCCGCTCGCGGGCTGTACGAAGCATGGATTGGCTTTCCAGCCATTCGATGTAGCTGCTGTCTGGTGTGCTCATAGCGACGTTCGTTTCCCGGTGCGCTGAGGGACGATGTAGTCGTTTGAGTCGGACGCACCGGCATCGTTGCATTGCACGATGTATCGATGCGCTAAAGGACGGACACGCGGCGTATAAGTTCGTCGTAGAAGCGAGCTTGCTCGCCAAACACCGCGCCGTGCCGCCCGGCTTGCAAGGCAATTCGCTTCTACGAGCGCCTTCTGATGCGGCGCTTCAACGCGCGCCGGCTACCGCCGCCGCCGCATCGCCAGGTTGCCCGGCCAGTTGGCGCGCAGCCTGCTTTTGCTGCTTGTAAGCCAGTGCGGCAGGCGCCACCGGTGTGACCTTGCCGGTCTCCAGCCATTTCTTCAGACGACTGGCATCGGCCATGTGGGTGTACTTGCCGAACGCATCGAGCACGACGAAGGCCACTTCGCGTTGATCCATGACGGTGCGCATTACCAAGCAGTGTCCAGCGGCGTTGGTGAAGCCGGTCTTGGTCAGCTGAATGCTCCAGTCGGGTTTGCGCACCAGCGCGTTGGTGTTACGAAAACCGAGGGTGTAGTTGGGCTTGTGGAAAGCGACGGTCTTTTCGCCGGTGGTGCTGAACTGCTCGATCAGCGGATAGCCCTGGCTGGCCTTGAGCAGCTTGACCAGATCATTGGCGCTGGAGACGTTCTGCTCGGACAGGCCGGTGGGTTCGACATAGCGCGTGTGGGTCATGCCCAGCGCCAGCGCCTTAGCGTTCATGGCCTGGATGAACGCTGCGTAACCGCCCGGATAGTGATGCGCCAAGCTCGCGGCAGCGCGATTCTCCGAGGACATCAGGGTCAACAGTAGCATCTCGCGGCGGCTGATCTCGCTGCCGATACGCACCCGCGAGAACACGCCTTGCATTTCCTGCGCATCGCGGATGGTGACGGGCAGTCGCTGATCGAGAGGCAGCTTGGCATCGAGCACGACCATAGCCGTCATCAGTTTGGTCACCGAAGCGATGGGCACTACCCAGTCGGGATTGCTCGAATAGAGCACTTCGTTGCTGTTGAGATCGATCAGCAGGGCACTGCTGGAGGCCAGCTCTTGTTGCACGGTCGATTGTGGGGCAGCGCTGACCGCTGGAGACACGATGACGCTGCCGCAAGCCAGCAGCAGACCCAGAATGGATTGACGAAATTTCAAAATAGACACCGATGAATTGGCGTTGAAGAGAGACGCGCCGAGGCCGACAGACGCGGCGCGCATTTTATAGATAAACCCGAACCGGGTCTTATATTTCTGCACGTTCGGCACCGTTACCATCAGTTTGCGCGCATACCGCTGCGCTTGTTACTGCTGGCATTTGGCGATGCTCAACGCAGCGCTGCTGAGTGTAGAAGAACATTGCGAGCCTCGCTTGGAGTCGGGTGGGCGCTTCCCTCGCTATCGGCAGCGTGGCACAGCCAACCAATCAGCCCGACGGACGGGAACCCGCGCGGATGCTGCTGGTCCGCTACCTACCAGGACGTCGCCGGGAGGGTGCACCTTCGCCCGGCCATGGGGTCCAAACAGCACATTCAAACGGGGAGGACCGATTATGTCCCGCTTCAGCAAGCCCACCACACGCGACGAAATCGAGCGTGAAATCCACAACCTCATGACCGCCCTCGACGAGCTCAAGCACGACGCGACCCGTGGTTCACGGCATCGCTTCGATTCCCTGCGTTCGCGTGCCGAGTCGCTGTGGCACGACGCCGATCTGGACGCGCACTATCGTGATCTGTCCAAGCGAGGCCGCGAAGCCAGCCGCCTGGCCAAGGATTGCGTACGTGAACATCCGCTCAGCACCCTGGCGCTGGCCGCCGGTGCAGTGGCGCTGATCGGCTATCTGGCCACACGTCGCTAGTCGTAGAGGGCATCCGCTCATGCTCAACGCCGAGACGCCGCGCCTCAAGTTCGCCCTGTACGGGGCGCACTCCAGCCTGGGCAACGCCTTGTTGTGCGAGCTGCTGAGCCGACAGCATGAAGCCGTGGCGCTGGTCAACGACCTCAACTCGATGACCGCTCGTCCCGGACTGCGGGCCAAGCCCGGCGACCTGTTCGATGCTGCCAGCGCGGCGCGCAGTGTCGCCGGCATGCATGGGGTGATCTGCTTGTTCGACAGCCCCTCGGTTCCCACCGCTCCAGGCGCCGCCGTCGTGGGGCAGCCGCAGGATCTGTATCAGGCGGTGGAGACGTTGCTGTCAGGGCTACGTGAGGTGGGCGTCGAACGCCTGCTGCTGGTGGCCGACTTTACCGCCCATGCCGATGAGCCAGAAGTCACGGCCGCCTTGCAAATACTCGCCGCCGAGCATTCGCTGAAATGGACCCTGGTGGATGCCGACAGCGCGGGTGAGGATTTGTCGATCGAAGACTTCACCAATCTCGAAGGGATGGACGCCGAAGACCGTCGCGTGCGGCTACGACGCATCGCTGCAGGCATGGTCGACGAGCTGGAAAACCCGCAGCATGTGCGTCAGGAAATCCGCTTTCGTATCTAATCTGAAGCCTGTTTCCTGAAGCGGTGACGGCTCTCGGAGCGCTTACCTGAAGTCGTGTCGTTCCATTGGCGTGCATTTGCCGCGGGGCTCGGGCAAGTTGCTTTTAATAGGAGGCCCAGCCTCGGGGCGAAGCTTTTGCTCTTGTGTTGGTGCACGTTCCGGATTCGCCGCGAGGCGCGCCTCCTACAGATTGGTGCGCACCGTCAGGCCGCGAGCTGGCGGCGCAGTTCAGCCAGCACCGGCGCCGACTCCGGGCGCACACCACGCCATAGCTCGAAGGCCGCCGCAGCCTGTTCGACCAGCATGCCCAACCCATCGCGAGTGACCGCGCCGCGTGCTGCGGCCCATTCACAAAAGGGTGTGGGTTTGGCGCCGTACATCATGTCGTAGCAGAAGGTTTCACCAGGCCCGATCAGCTCATCGGCCAGCGGCGGCAGTTCGCCACCGAGACTGGCCGAGGTGCCATTGATGATCACATCGAAGCGGCCGTCCAACTGCTCGAAGGCGCTCGCGCTAATCGGCCCCAACTCGGCGAACTCCGTGACCAGCCGCTCGGCCTTCGCCAGGGTGCGATTGGCGATCACCAGTGCGCCGGGACGCTGAGCCAGCAGCGGTTCGAGCACGCCACGCACCGCGCCGCCAGCGCCCAGCAGCAGGATGCGTTTGTTTTGCAGAGCGATGCCAGCGTTATCCAGCAGATCGCGGACCAGACCGATGCCGTCGGTGTTGTCGCCCAGCAGCCGGCCGACTTCGAGTTTCAGCAACGTATTCACCGCACCAGCGCGACGTGCGCGTTCGGTCAGTTGATCGGCCAGTCGATAAGCGTCTTCTTTGAAGGGTACGGTGACGTTGGCGCCCCGGCCATCGGTGAAGAACTGACGGGCATAGCCAGCGAAATTGTCCAGCGGCGCCAGCAGGGGCTCGTAGCTGAGCGACTGACCCGTCTGCTCGGCGAACAGGCCATGAATCTGCGGCGACTTGCTGTGGCCGATGGGGTTGCCGAATACGCCATAGCGGTCCATGAATAAGCTCCAAACTGCGAGTGACAAGCTCAAGAAAATCAGGCGTCGGCGAGCCAGTCGCGGTCCTGTAGAAAGTATTCGGTCAACCGCGCTTCCGGCGTGCCGGGCTCGGGGTGCTTGTCGTAGCCCCAGGCGACCTGCGGCGGCAGCGACATAAGGATGGACTCGGTGCGCCCGCCCGATTGCAGGCCGAACAGCGTACCGCGGTCATAGACCAGGTTGTATTCCACGTAGCGGCCGCGCCGCAGCAACTGGAATTCACGTTCGCGTTCACCGAAGGGCGTGGCCTTGCGCTTGCGCACGATGGGCAGGTAGGCGTCCAGGTAGGCATCGCCGACGGCGCGCATGAAGGCAAAGCTGGTGTCGAAATCCCACTGGTTGAGGTCGTCGAAGAACAACCCGCCGACGCCGCGCGGCTCGTTGCGGTGCTTGATGTGGAAGTAGCGGTCGCACCACTCCTTGTAGCGCGGATAGACATCGGCGCCAAAGGGCGCGCAGGCGTCACGGGCGACCCGGTGCCAGTGCACGCAGTCTTCATCGAAGCCGTAGTACGGCGTCAGGTCGAAGCCACCGCCGAACCACCAGACAGGTTCTTCGCCGTCCTTCTCGGCGATGAAGAAGCGCACGTTGGCGTGGGAGGTCGGTACGTAGGGGTTGTTCGGGTGAATCACCAGCGACACGCCCAGTGCCTCGAAGCCACGCCCGGCCAGCTCGGGCCGATGGGCACTGGCCGAGGGTGGCAGGCCGGCGCCGTGCACGTGGGAGAAATTCACCCCACCTTTTTCGACCAGTGCGCCGCTCTCGATCACTCGCGTCCGTCCACCGCCGCCGGCCGGGCGGGTCCAGGCGTCCTCGACGAAGCGCGCGCCGCCGTCTTCGGCTTCCAGCGCGGTGCAGATACGATCCTGCAGATCGAGCAGGTAGGCTTTGACGGCTTCGGTTCGGTCGTTCACGAGATCACCTTGGCAAGAGGAGGGCAGTGCGATGAGGCGAGCAAGCATACCATCCGCCCGGTTGACGAAAGCCCGCCGGAGGGGTTGGATAGCCTCCTTTATGCCCGCCAGGAGACTTTCATGTCGCAGCGTATCCAGTTCAGCCAGCACGGTGGTCCCGAGGTTCTCGTACAGGTCAAGGTCGAGGTTCCCGTCCCCGCCGCCGGTGAGGTTCGCGTGCGCAACCACGCTATCGGCCTGAATTTCATCGACACCTATTTCCGCAGCGGCCTGTACGCGCCGCCGAGCCTGCCCTCGGGGCTGGGAACCGAAGGTGCAGGGGTGATCGAGGCGGTGGGCGAGGGTGTCGATCAATGGCAGGTTGGTGATCGCGTCGCCTACGCCACCGGTCCTTTGGGTGCCTACGGCGAGCATCACGTGCTGCCGGCGCGGCATCTGGTGAACTTACCGGAAGCGATCAGCTTCGAGCAGGCGGCCGCGGTAATGCTCAAGGGCCTGACCACGCAATATCTGCTGCGTCAGGTGCATCCGCTGCAGGCAGGCGAAACCATTCTGTTCCACGCGGCGGCCGGTGGCGTCGGCTCGATTGCCTGTCAGTGGGCGAACGCATTGGGCGCACGGCTGATCGGCGTGGTCGGTTCGGCGGAAAAGGCCGAACGCGCCAAGGCGCTGGGCGCCTGGGCCACCATCGACCGCACCCGCGAGGACGTGGTGCAGCGAGTCATGGAGCTGACCGATGGCCAGAAATGTCCGGTGGTCTACGACTCGGTGGGCAAGAGCAGCTGGGAAGTTTCGCTCGATTGCGTCGCGCCGCGCGGGCTGCTGGTCAGCTTCGGCAATGCCTCGGGCGCGGTGACTGGCGTCAACCTCGGCGTGCTGGCGCAGAAGGGCTCGCTGTTCGTTACCCGACCGATCCTGGCCGGCTACGCGGACACGGCGCCACGGTTGCAGGCAATGGCGGCCGAGCTGTTCGAAATGATCGCCAGCGGCAAGATCAAGGTGGAGATCGGCCAGCGCTTTGCGCTCAGTGAAGCGGCCGAAGCGCAGCGGCTGCTGGCCGAGGGACGCACCACGGGGTCGACGATTCTGTTGCCGTAGCCGTAGTCTGCAGGGCCGAATTCATTCGGCTGCGGATGGAAGGCCGAACAAGTTCGGCCCTACGGCTCTGCCGAATCCTCTAACCTAACTCGCCCGTATGACTTCTCCGCTACGTACATCCCGGATGGTGCTGGGATTGCGTCGCCCGCCCAGGCGGCCACCGAGCACTGCGTCGAGCTGGCGCGGAAAATACTGCTCGACGCGCAAGCGTGTACGGGCCGATGGGCGGCCTGCGGGATTTGCCGAGGTGGACACCAGCGGACCCGTCAGCTCGCAAAGCCGCGCGACCAGTGGATGATCGCTAACGCGCAAGGCCACGCTGTCATGTTTGCCGGTAATCCACTCGGGTAGGCGCTGCTGGTGCGGGATCAGCCAGGTATTGGGTCCCGGCCAACTGCCCGCCAGGCGATCCAGCCAGCGCTCGGGCAGGTCTTCCAATAGAAAATTGAACTGCTCGATGCGGTCAGCCACCAGAATCAAACCCTTCTCCACCGGACGATCCTTCAGCGCCAGCAACCGGTGCACCGCATCGCTATTCCAGGGATCGCAACCCAGCCCCCAAACGGCTTCGGTCGGATAGGCGATGACACCGCCGTTTCTGACCGCCCGAGCCGCCTGCTGCACACGCCAGTTACCGACCATCACCACCTCCGCTGCTTGATCCGCGCAGTGTACCCAAGCGCATGTGGCGAAACAGCTGCACTCAGCCGACTCGCGCGATCCAGAAACCGTTTTCGCAGGCGACCAGCCCTTCGATTTCTAGCTCGGTCAGTTCCGCCAGAACCTGTGCCAACGGTTGCACGACCGCACCGGCCAGGGTCTCGCTGGTCATCGGCGCGGCGTGTAGCTGATCGAGCAGGGGATGAGCCGGTCGATCGGGTTGCGACCGGCTGTTAGGGACCGTCTGCTGCCAGCCCCGGAGTGCCTGAAGGATGTCGTCGACGCTTTCCACCAACGCCGCGCCCTGGCGGATCAGCTGATGGCAGCCGCGGGCGCCTGGATGGTGAATCGAGCCGGGGATGGCATAGACCTCGCGCCCCTGCTCGGCCGCGAGCCGGGCGGTTATCAGCGAGCCGCTGGAGGGGCTGGCCTCGACCACCAAGACACCCAGGGACAGTCCGCTGATGATTCGATTGCGACGCGGAAAATTGGAGGCGTGGGGAGCGCAGTCCAGCGGCAATTCGGAAACCAGCGCGCCGCCCGCTTCGACGATGCGCGCGGCGAGACCGATGTGGCGGCGCGGATAGAGATGCTGCAGGCCGGTACCCAGCACCGCCACGGTCTTGCCGCCGACATCCAGCGCGCCCTGGTGCGCCGCGCCATCGATGCCGAGCGCCAGGCCGCTGGTGATCACGAACCCGCCGTTCGCCAGACTTCGGGCAAACGCCGTGGCGTTATCCAGCCCGGGACGCGAAGCGCGGCGGCTGCCGACCATCGCCAGTTGCGGGCGCTCCAGCAGACTTGGGTCGCCGTCGACGAACAACAGCGGCGGTGCGTCCGGCAGTTCTGCCAGCAGCGCAGGGTAGGCGGGATCGTCCCACATCAGCAGCTGATGGCCTGGCTGCTCAAGCCAATTCAGGGCCGCAGCGGCTCGCTCGCGTATCGCCGGGCTGCGCCTGGGTTCGGCACAGCTGGCCGGCAAGCCCAGGGCACGCCAGGCGGTTGCCGGTGCACTGAGCGCGGAAGAGGCGTCGGGAAAAGCGCTGAGCAGTTTTTGCAGGCGCCGTGGGCCGAGCTCCGGGAGCAGATGCAGGCGTAGGCGGGCTTCGAGTTCGGCAGGGGAAATCGCAGGCACGTAAACATTCCTTGTCTTGGCGCACCGCATCCATACGGTGTCGATCAGCAGAAAAAAGCCCCGCATCGGCGGGGCTCCGGAATCTCAGGGATTACGGACCTTGTCCATCACCGACAGCGAGCGGGTCGCTTGCAGCACCAGACCGTAGCTGAGCTTGTCGTAAGTGCGGAAGACCATCAGCAGGCCCGAGCGCTCATCCGGAATCTTGACGTTTTCGCCGGTAACCCGATCGCGGACGGTTTCGCCGGTCTTGTATACCGCCAGTACGTTGCCGATGCTCAAGCCGTCACGCGCGCCCTTGTTCAGGGTGACCACATCGAACTGACCGATCTGCGTCACGCCGCGCGGCACGTCGAGAATCACGCCGTTGACTTCTTCTTCCGGCTCGCTCGGCATGAAGGTCGAGTTCACCGCGCGCTCTTCGCTGGGGAACATGCGGTCGCCGATGCGTGCCTCCTGGGTGACACGCGTGAGCATCATGGTCGCGATGTCACCTTCCATGTCGATACGTTCGGCGGTGCCGACGTCGTCGGCATTGATGCCAAGGAACTCACCGGTGTCAGGATCCGCATAGGTCTTGCCCTGACGGAAGATGCCGTAGATGGCGATATCGTCCTGGAACTCGCCACGCCCGTAGACGCGGTCGCCGGAACCGCTGATGACGCGTTCGGCGTTGCCGGCGACGATATAGGGCGCGGCCTCGAATTCGGCAGCGCTATCGACGATGCGGTTGCTCAACAGAAAACTGTTGATGGCTTCCAGCGGGATGGTGCTGATGGCTTCAGCCATGGGTGTCGTGCGTACGGTGGGGGAGAGCTTGATGGTCCCACGCGATGCGCCGCGGTTGAGCATGATGCGGGGCTGGCCGTCGATGTAAACCAGGCTCAGGCTGTCGCCGGGATAGATCAGATGCGGATTTTCCACCTGGGGATTGGCATGCCAGAGTTCCGGCCATTTCCAGGGTTCGCTGAGGAAGCGACCGGAAATATCCCAGAGGGTGTCGCCTTTCACTACGGTGTACTGCTCCGGATGATTATCCTTGAGCTGCACAGCGGCCTGCGCCATGCCGCCAACCGCCACCAGCAGCAGGGCGAGTAGTGATTTCCTCATGTGGTGAATCCCTTTATGATGTGCCTTCACGTAAAGCGCCCTAGCGCCGCAGAAACCCTTGTGGAAAGCGGCGTTAAGCCGTTTACAAGCTGCCCGGCATCTTAGCAGCGGCTTTTCACTTTATTCCATAAGTGCATCACAAACGCATATGGCAATCCTGAACATCCTTGAGTTTCCCGATCCACGCCTGCGCACCATCGCCAAACCGGTGGACGTGGTCGACGACGGCATTCGTCAGCTGATCGACGACATGTTCGAGACCATGTACGCCGCGCCCGGCATTGGCCTGGCGGCGACGCAGGTCAACGTACACAAACGTGTGGTGGTCATGGACCTGTCCGAGGACAAATCCGAGCCGCGGGTTTTCATCAACCCCGAGTTCGAGTTCCTCACCGACGAGATGGAGCAATACCAGGAAGGTTGCCTGTCCGTGCCGGGTTTCTACGAGAACGTCGACCGCCCGCAGAAGGTCAAGGTCAAGGCGCTGGACCGCGACGGCCAACCCTACGAACTGATCGCTGAAGGCCTGCTCGCAGTGTGCATCCAGCACGAGTGCGATCACCTCAACGGCAAGTTGTTCGTCGACTATCTATCCAATCTCAAGCGCGACCGGATCAAGAAGAAGCTGGAAAAGATCCACCGTCAGCAGGCTTGATTCCCGACACCAAAGGCTTGCGGCAGCAAGCCTTTTTTATTGACGAGTGTTTTAGATGCGCATCGTTTTTGCCGGAACGCCGGAATTCGCCGCCCAGCACCTGCAGGCTCTGCTCGACGCCAATAGGCAAGTGGTGGCGGTTTACACCCAGCCGGATCGGCCTGCAGGTCGCGGGCAGAAGCTGATGCCCAGCCCGGTCAAGCAGCTCGCGCTGCAGCACGGCATTGCCGTATATCAGCCGCAGACTCTGCGCGACCCGGCAGCTCAAGCGGAACTGGCGGGACTGCAGGCCGACCTGATGGTGGTGGTCGCCTATGGCTTGATCCTGCCGCAGGCGGTGCTGGATATGCCGCGCCTGGGTTGTATCAACAGCCATGCCTCGTTGCTGCCACGCTGGCGAGGTGCGGCGCCGATTCAGCGCGCCCTCGAGGCCGGCGATGCCGAATCCGGGGTCACGGTGATGCAGATGGAAGCCGGTCTGGATACCGGTCCGATGCTGCTCAAGGTCAGCACACCGATCACAGCTGACGACACCGGCGGCAGCCTCCATGACCGCCTTGCCGAGCTCGGCTCGCGCGCAGTGGTCGAAGGGGTCACGGCGCTGGAAGCCGGCTCGCTGAAAGGCGAAGTGCAGGACGACAGCCTGGCGACTTATGCGCACAAGCTGAACAAGGATGAAGCGCGCCTCGACTGGAGCCGCCCGGCCGTCGAGCTGGAACGTCTGATCCGCGCCTTCCATCCCTGGCCGATCTGTCACAGCAGCCTGGACGAAGCCGCCGTGAAGATTCACGCCGCACGTCTGGCGGACGGGCAGGGTGAGCCGGGCCAGATCATCGGTGCCGGCAAGGACGGTCTGCAGGTCGCGTGCGGTGCAGGCTCGTTGTTGATTACGCGTCTGCAACTACCAGGCGGCAAGCCGCTTGGTTTCAGCGATCTGTACAACAGCCGGCGTGAGCAATTCGCGCCGGGCAAGGTGTTCGAATAATGTCGATGAACCCGCGCCTCGCCGCGGCCCGTGCGCTCGGTGTGGTACTGGCCGGCAAAGCCTCGCTGAACAGCAGCCTGCCCGATGTGTTGAGCAAGGTCGACGCCCGCGACCGCGGCCTGACCCAGGAGCTGGCGTTCGGCGCTGCACGGTGGCAACCGCGTCTGGCCGGCCTTGCCGAACGCCTGCTGCAGAAGCCATTCAAGGCCGCCGATCGAGACGTCGAAGCGCTATTGCTGATCGGCCTGTATCAGCTGTTCTACACCCGCATACCGCCGCACGCCGCCATCGGCGAAACCGTCGGCTGCGCGGATAAGTTGAAAAAGCCATGGGCCAAGGGCCTGCTCAACGCCGTGCTGCGCAATGCCCAACGCGAAGGTGAAGCGCTGTTCGCCGAACTGGAGCGTGATCCGGTGATCCGTTTCGCCCATCCGCGCTGGCTGCAGAAATCGCTGAAGGCGCATTGGCCGGAACACTGGGAGGCGATCTGCACGGCGAACAACATTCATCCGCCGATGATGCTGCGGGTCAACCGCCGTCAGACCGGGCGCGATGACTATCTCGCCGAGCTGCAGACGGCCGGTATCGAAGCCTTCCCCTGCAGCCACAGCGAGGACGGCATCCGCCTGGCCGAGGCCTGCGACGTCAATCTGTTGCCGGGCTTTGCCGAAGGGCGTGTCAGCGTGCAGGACGAAGCAGCGCAGCTGGCGGCGTCCCTGCTCGATCTGGCGCCCGAGCAGCGCGTGCTGGACGCCTGCTGTGCGCCGGGGGGCAAGACCTGCCATATTCTCGAACGCGAGCCCCAGCTGGCGGAAGTCGTCGCGCTGGACCTGGAGCCTAAGCGGCTGCAGCGGGTGCAGGAAAATCTCGACCGCCTGCAACTGCAGGCACAGCTGGTTGCCGCCGATGCGCGTGCGACGGATCAATGGTGGGACGGTCGTCCGTTCCAGCGCATTCTGCTCGACGCGCCCTGTTCGGCGACCGGCGTGATTCGCCGTCATCCAGACATCAAGCTGGCCCGCCAGGTCGATGACATCGCGCCGCTGGCCACGCTGCAGGGCGAAATGCTCGATGCGCTCTGGCCGACCCTGGCGGTCGGCGGTGTGCTGCTGTACGCCACCTGCTCGGTGTTGCCGACCGAGAATCGCGAGGTGATCGAGGCCTTCCTGGCACGCATGCCTGGCGCGCGCCAGCTGGATCTGCCGAAAGGTTTCGGTGTCGAGCAGTCTCATGGCCGTCAGCTGCTGCCGCAGGAGAACGGCCATGACGGCTTCTATTACGCCAAACTAATGAAGATCGCGGCCCAACCCACGGCCAGCGTGTCTCAATGAGACAGGCCGGGGACATCGGTGGGCTGAAGCCCACCCAACGGCTTTGTGCCGGGCGGCGCTCCGCTTCAACCCACCGACAGGCAATCGACAAGTTTGGCCAATAATGGGCGTTGAAAGCTGCCCTTCAGGAGCGACTTCGTGAAAATCATCATTCTCGGTGCGGGGCAAGTGGGCGGTACGCTGGCCGAAAACCTCGCCAGTGAAGCCAACGATATCACCGTGGTCGACACCGATCCTGATCGCCTGCGCGATCTCGGTGATCGCCTGGACATTCGCACCGTGGTCGGCCGAGGTTCGTTTCCGACCGTGCTGCGGCAGGCCGGTGCGGACGACGCCGACATGCTGGTGGCGGTAACCAACAGCGATGAAACCAACATGGTTGCCTGCCAGGTTGCCTACACGCTGTTCCATACGCCGACGAAGATCGCCCGAGTACGTGAGTCCGTATACCTCACCCGCTCCAATCTGTTCAGCAACGAGGCGATACCGGTCGACGTGCTGATCAGCCCCGAGCAGGTGGTCACCAACTACATCAAGCGCCTGATCGAGCATCCCGGTTCGCTGCAGGTGATCGACTTTGCCGGTGGCAAAGCCCAGCTGGTCGCGGTGCGCGCCTACTATGGCGGGCCGCTGGTGGGCCAAGAGCTGCGCCAGATTCGCAAGCACATGCCCAACGTCGACACACGGGTAGCGGCGATCTTCCGTCGCAACCAGGCGATCCTGCCGACGGGCGATACGGTCATCGAGGCCGACGACGAGGTCTTCTTCATTGCAGCGCGTGCGCATATCCGCGCGGTGATGAGCGAAATGCGCCGACTCGACGATTCCTACCGCCGCATCGTCATCGCTGGCGGTGGACACATCGGCGAGCGCCTCGCCGAGGCAATCGAAAGCCGTTATCAGGTGAAAATCATCGAGATGAATCCGGCGCGCTGCCGCTACCTCTCGGACACCCTCGACAGCACCATCATCCTCCAGGGCAGCGCCTCGGACCGCGATCTGCTAGTGGAGGAAAACATTAACGACGCCGATGTGTTCCTGGCGCTAACCAACGACGACGAGGCCAACATCATGTCGTCGCTACTGGCCAAGCGCCTGGGCGCGCGCAAGGTGATGTGCATCATCAACAACCCGGCTTACGTGGATCTGGTGCAGGGTGGCGAGATCGATATCGCCATCAGCCCCCAGCTGGCCACCATCGGCACGCTGCTGACGCACGTACGCCGCGGCGATATCGTCAGTGCCCACTCGCTGCGCCGGGGCGCGGCGGAGGCGATTGAAGTGATTGCCCATGGCGACTCGCGTTCGAGCAAGGTCGTCGGTCGCGCCATCGGCAAGATTACATTGCCGCCGGGCTCCACCATCGGAGCGGTGATTCGCGCCGAGCAGGTGCTGATCGCCCATGACGACACCGTCATCGAGTCGGGCGACCACGTGATTCTGTTCCTCGCCGACAAGAAGCACATTCGCGACGTGGAGCGGCTGTTCCAGGCGGGCCTTACCTTTTTCTGATCTCGCAGATTGCTGCCGCCTTTTCACCGACGCCGGGCGAGCCTGGCGCCGCAGAAGCGACTGGATTCAAGCCAGACGGTATCTCTTTGCTTTTTTGACGCTGATTCGTGACGAATCGGCTCAAATGGCCTCTACATTTCCGTTAACTGCTCAGCTTTTGTATCCTCCAGTCAGGGATACGAAGCCAGTAAGTCCCATGACGGCGCTTCGTTAACCTGCGGTTATGGCAATAACAACAACCGAGGCAACCGCATTCAACACAGGTTTGACCACGTTCGCCCCTGGCGGCGGCCTCCTAAAGCTAATGATCCGCCTTGCGGATTTCAAAGGAACACAGGAGAGACACCCCATGAGGAATTTCAGCATCTCACCCATTGCCCGGCTACTGGTCGGTTGTACTGCGCTAGCGAGTGTGACCATCAGCAGCCTGGTCCAGGCCGATACCCTGGATGACATCAAGGACAGCAGTAGCGTCCGCATTGGCTACGCCAACGAAACCCCCTTCGCCTACACCGCCACCGACGGAAGCGTCACCGGCGAGTCCCCCGAGATCGTCGAAAAGATTTTCCAGCAGATGGGCATCGAGACCATCAACCCCGTCCTCACCGAATGGGGCTCGCTGATTCCCGGCCTGCGCGCCAGCCGCTTCGACCTCATCGCCGCCGGCATGTACATCACGCCGGAGCGCTGCAAGCAGGTGCTGTTCACCGATCCGCACTACCAGTTGCCCGATACCCTGCTGGTGAAAACCGGCAACCCGAAGAATCTGCGCAGCTACGCCGATATCGCCAACGACCCCGAGGCCAAGCTGGCCATCATGTCCGGCACGGTCAACCTCGCCTACGCACGCGAAGCTGGTATCAAGGATTCTCAGATCGTCCAGGTGCCCGACACCACTTCGCAACTGCAGGCCGTACGCACCGGCCGCGCCGACGCCGCCATCGGCACCCAACTGACCATGAAGGGTCTGGCCGAGAAGGCTGGCGATCAGGTCGAAGCCACCACTGACTTCAAGGACGACCCGGCCCACACCGGCTACGGTGCCCTGGCATTCCGCCCCGAAGACAAGGCGCTGCGTGATGCGGTCAATGCCGAGCTGAAGAAGTGGCTGGGCAGTGACGAGCACCTGAAAACCGTCGAGCCGTTCGGCTTCGATCGGTCGAACATCACCGACAAGACTGCCGAAGAGCTCTGTAGCGCTTGAATGGATTCGGCGCGGCCGCTGATGCCGCGCCGGACTTCCCTCGGTGAACAGTCCTTCGCTAGTGCTTCTGCCTCTGGTCGGTCGCCGCGCGTCATCGCGGTGCGCCGATTCACGCATGCCTGCTTCCCGCCGCCGGACGCAAGACGCCACGCGGCGGCCGGACCGCAGCCCGCTCACGCAGCCAGCCTTATCGGGTGTCCTGCGACCCAGCTCCAACACCCCGGAGCCAACCGGAATTCCAAGATGAATGAATTACTTCCCCTTCTGCTGCAAGGCGCCTGGGTGACCGTGCAGGTCACCTTCTGGGGCTCCTTGCTGGCCATAGCCGCAGCGCTGATCGGCGCACTGGGCCGGCTCTCGCCAATCGCACCGCTACGATGGCTGGCGATCACCTATATCGAGGTGTTTCGCGGCAGCTCGCTGCTGGTCCAGCTGTTCTGGCTTTATTTCGTGTTGCCGATGCCGCCGTTCAATCTGTCCATGAGCGCCTTCAGCGTCGCGGTCGTCGGCCTCGGTTTGAACATTGGCGCCTATGGTGCGGAAGTGTTGCGCGGCGCCATCCGCTCGGTGCACGAAGGGCAGTACGAGGCATGCCAGGCGCTGAATATGACCGCCTGGCAGCGCTTGCGCCGGGTGATCCTGCCGCAGGCCTTGCTGGCGGCGATCCCGCCGGGTACCAACCTGTTGATCGAGCTGCTGAAGAACACCTCGCTGGTTTCGTTGATCACCCTGTCGGATCTGGCATTTCGCGCGCGCCAGCTGGATCAGGCCACGCTGATGACGCTGGAAATCTTCGGCCTGGCACTGGTCATGTATTTCGTTCTTGCGCAGATCATCAACTTCTCCATGCGCATGCTCGAACGGCGCCTGGCGCGCGGACGCGTGCGGGGAGGGCTGTCATGAATTTCTTCGATTGGGCATTCGCCCTGGAGATTCTGCCCAGGCTGCTCGACGCCTCGCTGAAGACCATCGGCATCACCCTGGCCGGCTTCTCCATTGCTATCGTCCTGGGACTGTTTCTCGCCGTGGGCCGACGCAGCCGGCAGCGCTGGCTGTCCTGGCCGGTAACCGGGCTGATCGAATTCATCCGCAGCA
Source organism: Pseudomonas sp. IC_126 (assembly GCF_004331835.1). NCBI lineage: Bacteria > Pseudomonadati > Pseudomonadota > Gammaproteobacteria > Pseudomonadales > Pseudomonadaceae > Pseudomonas > Pseudomonas sp. IC_126. The sequence goes on along the minus strand of NZ_SJSS01000002.1, from coordinate 203,808 downwards.
CGCCGCTGCTGATTCAGGTGTATTTCCTGTTCTTCGTGTTGCCCAACTACGGTCTCAATCTCTCGGCGCTACAGGCCGGCATCATCGGCATCGCGCTGCACTACGCCTGCTACACCGCCGAGGTCTACCGTGCCGGGCTCGATGCTGTGCCGCGTGCGCAATGGGAAGCGGTGACGGCGTTGAACATGAAGCCGCTCAACGCCTACCGCACGATCATCCTGCCGCAGGCCCTGCGGCCCATTCTGCCGGCGCTGGGCAATTACCTGATCTCGATGCTCAAGGACACGCCGGTGCTGTCCGCAATTACCGTGGTGGAAATCATGCAACGGGCCAAGAACATCGGCTCGGAGCATTTCCGCTATCTGGAACCGATCACCATGGTCGGTCTGTTTTTCCTCATTCTCAGTCTCGGCCTCGCCTGGTTCGTGCGCCGTCTGGAAAACCGTATGGAGCTCGCCCGATGAACGCAGTGATGCCAACCACCGAAAACTCGAACCCGATCGCTGCGGCCAACGAGCCGGAAATCATGGTGCAGTTTCGCGACGTGTCCAAGCGTTACGGTGACCTGACCGTGCTCAACCATCTCGATCTGGATGTGCGCAACGGCGAAAAGGTCGCCATCATCGGCCCCAGCGGGTCCGGCAAATCCACCCTGCTACGCGCCCTGATGACGCTGGAGGACATCGACGAGGGCGTGATCATGGTCGATGACGAGCCGCTGACGCATATGCCCGGCACCAACGGCGAACTGGTCCGAGCCAACGCCCGGCACTTGCGCCGAGTGCGCGGCAAGGTCGGCATGGTGTTCCAGAGCTTCAATCTGTTTCCGCACATGAGCACCCGGCAGAACGTGATGGAAGCGCCGGTGCAGGTGCTGGGGCTGTCGAAAAAGGAAGCGCGCGAACGCGCCGAGGAATTGCTGGCCATGGTTGGGCTGGAAGACAAGCTCGAGCATTACCCGTCGCAGCTGTCCGGCGGCCAGCAACAGCGCGTGGCCATTGCCCGAGCGCTGGCGATGCGGCCCAAGGTGATGCTGTTCGATGAGGTGACGTCAGCGCTGGACCCCGAGCTGTGCGGCGAAGTGCTCAACGTCATCCGCCGACTGGGCGACGCGCATAGCCTAACCATGCTGATGGTCACTCACCAGATGGGCTTCGCCCGGGAGTTCGCCGACCGCGTATGCTTCTTCAACGAAGGCCGGATCCACGAGCAGGGCACGCCGGAAGAGCTGTTCGGCAATCCGCAGGAAACGCGCACTCAAGAGTTTCTGAGCGCGGTCACTCAGGCAAGCTAGACGCGGTGGCAGGGCCGGTTCGATCTGCGATGATCGCCGGCCCTGTCGCGTGCGATATCACAAGGGGGCGCAGATGCTCGAATCACTGGAAAAGATGCTGGCCAAAGGCATGGACAATCCCATGCTGCGCTTCGGCCTCGGCAAGGGTTATCTGGATGCCGGCGACCCGGCGCAGGCTGCGACGCACCTACAGCGCTGCGTCGAACAGGATCCCAACTATTCCGCGGCCTGGAAACTATTGGGCAAAGCGTTGCAGGCCAGCGGTGACCGCGACGGCGCGCGTCGGGCCTGGGAGCAGGGCGTGGTCGCGGCGCAAGCACACGGCGACAAACAGGCGGAAAAGGAGATGAGCGTGTTTCTGCGCAAGCTGAACAAGCAGGCCGACAGCTAGCGTCCTGAATCGGCAGCAAGCTGTGCAGTTCCGGCGACGCCTTTAGCTCCGCCAATCCAATCGGCAGGTTCGGCTTCAGCTGTCCTGCACGAAGCGCAAGCCGACGCCTTCGGCATCGACACGCATCACTTCCATCTGCAGCACAGGCGCCGGAATCGGCAGATCCTGCACCTGTCCGCTGACGATCGTGCCGGGCTGCAGCTCGGTCAGCTGAGGATGTTTGACGTATACGCCACCATCGGACAGGTCGCGCGTGTGGGCGAGCACCTCGCCAAAGGACTCATGCGTGATGCGTATCCGGCACTTCATGGGCGCACGTGGATGCTGTCGCTGGTTGGCCATCTGACGTTCCTGTTGTCTTTGTTAGCTTTCAGTACCAGCGACGCTCGCCGGCCGGGCGCTTCTTGAAGCGCTTCATGGTCCACATGTACTGGCTCGGCCAGGTGCGCACATAGCGCCCGATGACGTCGCTCATGGCCGCGACCGCGACTTCGACATTCTCGTCGTACATAGCCGGCGGTGCCGCTTCGATGATCACCTTGTAGCCCGAACCGTCCTCCAGACGCAACGCATGGAGGAACACGCCGATGGCCTTGCCTCCGGTGAGCATGCCGGGTACGAATTTGCTGGTCAGCGCCTGCGTCCCGAGGAAGGGGACGAACACGCCGGAACCTTCGCTGGGCTCCGGATCCGCAGGAATACCCACAGCGCCGCCGCGGCGCACTTCCTTGATCACGCTGATGATGCCTTCGCGGGTCGAAGGCGCGACCTTGTTGCCCAGCTGCACACGCTGGCGTTGCAGGAGATCATCGACGGCCTTGAGCTTCGGTGGGCGGTAAAAAATGATCGGCTTGCACTGCGCGCAGTAGAAGTGATTGAGCACTTCCCAGTTGCCCAGATGGCTGGTGATGCCGACGACGCCCTTGCCGGACGCCAAGGCCTGTTCCAGTACTTCGAGCCCTTCGACCTGCCTGACCAGCTGCAACGTCTTGTCCGCCGGCCAGATCCAGGCGCAGGCGCTTTCGGTAAAGGCTTTGCCGATCTGCTGCAGGCTTCGTCCCAACAGCGCTTCCTGTTCGGCGGCAGACAGTTCAGGGAAACATTTGGCCAGATTGATCCGGGCGACCTCGCGGGAACGGTTGGGCAACTTCCACATCAACCAGCCGATGGCACCGCCCACTCCTTGCACCGCGCGCCAGGGCAGCAGGGCGAACAGGCGCAGGAAACCGACCACCAGCGCACCTTTGAACTTGTCCAAGGATCTCTCCCGAAAAATCAAAGCCGCTAGTGTAACTGCTTCCAGTGTTCGGCTACTCGTACTAGGCGCTGACCGAGGTGTAGGCGAGTATCGGGTAGCGCTCGCAATCGCTGGTGTGGTCCATGACCATGCCGCAGGCCTGCATATAGGCGTAGCAGATGGTCGGGCCGACGAAACTGAAGCCGGCCTTCTTCAGCGCGCGGCTCATGGCCTCGGCTTCAGGAGTTACCGCCGGAACCTCGCTGCGCGACCGGAAATGGTTGACCTTAGGTTGGCCGCCGACGAACGACCATAGCCAGCCAACCGGATCTTCCAGTTCCAGCCAGCGCTGGGCATTGCGCCTTGCAGCTTCGAGCTTGCGTCGGTTGCGGATGATGCCCGCGTCGAGCATACGTTCGTCGATTTCGGCGTCGCTCATCTGCGCCAGCCGCTGCGGATCGAAACCGAACAGCACCTGGCGATACCGCTCACGTTTGCGCAAGACGGTAATCCACGACAGCCCGGCCTGAAAGGCTTCGAGGATCAGGAATTCGAACAGAACCTGGGGATCACGGGTCGGCACACCCCATTCGCTGTCGTGATAGTCGATGTACAGCGGGTCATCGGTGCACCAGGCGCAACGCGGCATTTTTTCCACTCCTCGAAAGCGGCATGAGCAGAGTGCGGATGTCACCGCAGGCATCCAACCCAAAGGCAAGCGCCACCACGGGTTTGAGCCGTTATCGGGTATACTCCGGGGCTTTCTGTCGAAGCCAGCACAGGTGAAATTTTGACCCAGCCTACGCCTGCCGTGCGCACCTTCCAAGACCTGATCCTCGCCCTGCAAAGTTACTGGGCGGAGCAGGGTTGCGTCGTCCTGCAACCCTATGACATGGAAATGGGCGCCGGTACTTTCCACACCGCCACTTTCCTGCGCGCAGTCGGTCCCGAGACCTGGAATGCGGCCTACGTCCAGCCTTCACGCCGCCCGGCCGACGGCCGTTATGGCGAGAACCCCAACCGCCTGCAGCACTACTACCAGTTTCAGGTAGTGCTGAAGCCCAACCCGGACAACATTCAGGACCTGTACCTGGAGTCGCTGCGCCGCATAGGCGTGGATACCTCGGTGCATGACGTGCGCTTCGTCGAGGACAACTGGGAGTCGCCGACACTGGGCGCCTGGGGCTTGGGCTGGGAAGTCTGGCTGAACGGCATGGAAGTCACCCAGTTCACCTACTTCCAGCAGGTCGGTGGCATCGAATGCTACCCGGTGACCGGCGAGATCACCTACGGCTTGGAGCGCCTGGCCATGTACCTGCAGGGCGTCGATTCGGTCTACGACCTGATCTGGACCGACGGCCCGTTCGGCACCGTCACCTATGGCGATGTGTTCCATCAGAACGAGGTGGAGCAATCGACCTACAACTTCGAACACGCCAACGTCGACAAGCTGTTCGAGCTGTTCGATTTCTACGAGTCGGAAGCCAACCGGCTGATCGAGCTGGAGCTGCCACTGCCCACCTACGAAATGGTGTTGAAGGCGTCGCACACCTTCAACCTGCTGGATGCCCGCCGCGCCATCTCAGTGACGGCGCGTCAGCAGTACATCCTTCGTGTCCGTGCGCTGGCTCGTGCGGTGGCGCAGAGCTACCTGCAGGCCCGCGCCAAACTCGGCTTCCCCATGGCGGCCCCCGACCTGCGAGATGAAGTACTGGCCAAGCTGGAGGCAGCAGAATGAGCGCACTGGATTTCTTGGTCGAACTTGGCACCGAAGAGCTGCCGCCCAAGGCGTTGGGCAAGTTGTCTGATGCCTTCCGCACTGGTATCGAGAAAGGCTTGAAAGAAGCCGGCCTCAAGCATGGTCGGGTACAGGCGTTCGCCGCGCCGCGACGTCTTGCGGTGCTGATCGAGCAGCTCGATACCGAGCAGCCCGATCGCAGCATCAACCTCGATGGTCCGCCCCTGCAGGCCGCCTTCGACGCCGAGGGCGAGCCGACCCAGGCTGCGCTGGGCTTTGCCCGCAAGTGTGGCGTCGATCTGTCAGAGATCGACCGCAGCGGCCCGAAACTCCGTTACAGCCGCTCGATCCCCGGCCAGCCGACCGCCGAGCTGTTACCTGGCATCGTCGAAACCTCGCTGAACGAGCTGCCGATTCCCAAGCGCATGCGCTGGGCCGCGCGCAAGGAAGAATTTGTTCGTCCTACTCAGTGGCTGGTGATGCTGCTGGGTGATCAGGTCATCGATTGCACCATTCTCGCGCAGCGCGCTGGACGCGAATCGCGCGGCCACCGTTTCCACAATCCGGCGCCGGTGCGTATCGCCAAGCCGACCAGCTACCTCGAAGACCTGCGCGCAGCCCATGTGATCGCCGACTTCGCCGCGCGCCGCGAGCTGATCGCCAAGCGCGTCGAGCAGCTGGCAAGCGAGCAGAGCGGCACCGCCATCGTGCCGCCGGCCCTGCTCGATGAGGTCGCCGCACTGGTCGAATGGCCGGTTCCGCTGGTGTGTTCCTTCGAGGAACGCTTCCTGGAAGTGCCGCAGGAAGCACTGATCACCACCATGCAGGACAATCAGAAGTACTTCTGCCTGCTGGATGCCAACGGCAAGCTGCTGCCGCGTTTCATCACCGTGGCCAACATCGAATCGAAAGACCCGGCGCAGATCGTCGCCGGTAACGAGAAGGTGGTGCGCCCGCGCCTCACCGACGCCGAATTTTTCTTCAAGCAGGACAAGAAGCAGAAGCTGGAAAGTTTCAACGAACGGTTGAAGAACGTGGTCTTCCAGGCGCAGCTGGGCACTGTTTACGACAAGGCCGTGCGGGTATCGCAGCTCGCCGCTTTCATCGCCGAGCGCACCGACGGCAATCCGCAATGGGCCGCCCGTGCCGGCCTGTTGAGCAAGTGCGACCTGGCTACCGAAATGGTCGGCGAGTTCCCGGAAATGCAGGGCATTGCCGGTTACTACTACGCGCTCAACGATGGCGAGCCGCAGGACGTGGCGCTGGCGTTGAACGAACAGTACATGCCGCGTGGTGCCGGCGCCGAGCTGCCAAGTACCCGTACGGGTGCGATTCTGGCGGTGGCGGACAAGCTGGACACGCTGGTCGGGATCTTCGGCATTGGCATGCTGCCCACCGGCAGCAAGGACCCCTACGCGCTGCGTCGTGCGGCGCTGGGCATCCTGCGCATCCTCATCGAGAAGCAACTGGATCTCGATCTGGTAGAAGCCGTGCGCTTCTCCATCGGCCAGTTCGGCAACCAAGTAAAGGCAGAAGGGCTCGCCGATCAGGTGCTGGAGTTCATCTTCGATCGCCTGCGTGCCCGTTATGAAGATGAGGGAATCGAAGTCGCTTCCTATCTGTCGGTACGTGCCGTGCAGCCGGGCTCTGCGCTGGATTTCGATCAGCGTGTACAGGCGGTGCAGGCGTTCCGCACGTTACCGGAAGCAGAAGCGCTGGCAGCGGCCAACAAGCGTGTCTCGAACTTGCTGAGCAAGTTCGAAGCGAAGCTGCCGGAAACCGTCGAGCCCCGCTGGTTCGACAATGCCACCGAGTTCTCGCTGTATTCGGCGCTGCAACAGGCCGAACAGGCCGTGCAACCGCTCGCTGCGGCACGCCAGTATCGCGAGGCGCTCGAGCGCCTGGCGCATCTGCGCGGCCCGGTGGACGCCTTCTTCGAGGCGGTACTGGTCAATGCCGAAGACGCTTCGGTACGCGCCAACCGCTATGCCTTGCTCGCCCGGTTGAGAGGACTGTTCCTTGGCGTCGCCGATATTTCCGCACTTGGCTAAGCCGGTGAAACTGATAGTGCTCGACCGCGACGGCGTCATCAACGAGGACTCCGATGCCTATGTGAAGACCCTGGATGAATGGATTCCGATTCCAGGCTCTCTCCAGGCCATCGCCAGCCTGTGCAAGGCGGGCTGGACGGTGGCGGTTGCCACCAACCAGTCCGGTCTGGCGCGAGGCATGTTCGATGCCTCGATGCTCGACGATATGCACTTCAAGATGCAGCAGCTGGTGATGGAGCAGGGTGGACGCATCGACCTGATCATGCATTGCCCGCATGGTCCGGACGATGGCTGTGACTGCCGTAAGCCCCTGCCGGGGTTGTTCCAAAAAATTGCCGAGCATTTCCATTTGTCCGATCTCAAAGGTGTACCGGTGGTCGGTGACAGCCATCGCGATCTGCATGCAGGCATGCTCTTGGGCGGTGCGCCTTACCTGGTCAGGACTGGCAAGGGCATGCGTACTCTGAAAGGCGCACTACCGCCTGGAACTCAGGTATTCGATGATCTCGCGGCGGTTGCCGAACATCTGCTGAGGGCATCGTGATGAACCTTCTGTTTGCTGCTCGGATTGCGCTGTTCTATTTCCTTCTGGCCTTCACCGCTTTTGCCTGGTGCCTGGTCTGCCTGGTCTGCGCGCCGTTCATGGCATTCCGCATGCGCTATCGCTTCGTGGTACAGAATTGGTGCCGCTGCGCCGTATGGCTGGGTAAGACGCTGGTCGGCCTGCGCTACGAGGTGCACGGTGCGGAGAACGTCCCGTCGCGCCCCTGCGTGATTCTGGCCAAGCACCAGAGCACCTGGGAAACCTTTTTCCTGTCGGCATACTTCGAGCCCCTGACCCAGGTGCTCAAGCGTGAGTTGCTGCGTGTGCCGTTCTTTGGCTGGGCGATCATGCTGCTCAAACCCATCGCTATCGATCGCGACAATCCCAAGGCGGCATTGCGTCAGGTGGCCAAGCAAGGTCATGAGCGTCTGGAGCAAGGCGCCTGGGTGCTGATTTTCCCGGAAGGCACGCGCGTACCGGTTGGCGAGCAGGGTAAGTTCTCCCGCAGCGGAGCGGCGCTTGCCGTCAACGCTGGGCTGCCGGTCCTGCCGATCGCACATAACGCCGGCATGTTCTGGCCCAAGACTGGTTGGGGCAAGATTCCCGGTACCATTCAGGTGGTCATTGGCCCAGCCATGCATGCCGAAAGCGAAGGCCCTCGCGCTGTCGCTGAACTCAATCAGCGCGCTGAAGACTGGATCAATGCGCAGGTCAGACGACTCGAAGGCGGTGCCTGAAAGGCGGAATGGAGCAGGGCAGAGTCCAATGAAAAGGGGGAGCAGACCGAAATCTGCTCCCCCTTTTTCGTGCCCGTCAGGCTCAGTCTTCGACGGAGCTGCGGATCAGGTGGTCGAAGGCACTCAGCGAAGCCTTGGCGCCTTCGCCGACGGCGATGACGATCTGCTTGTACGGCACCGTGGTGACGTCGCCCGCCGCGAAAATGCCCGGCAGCGAGGTCTCACCCCGCGCATCGACGATGATCTCGCCGCGCGAAGTCAGTTCGACGGTGCCCTTCAGCCAATCGGAGTTCGGCAGCAGGCCGATCTGCACGAAGATGCCTTCCAGTTCCAGGTTGTGGAACTCGCTGGAGTTGCGGTCCTTGTAGATCAGTCCGGTGACCTTTTGGTCGTCGCCGATGACCTCACTGGTCAGCGCGCTGGTGATCACGGTGACGTTGGGCAGGCTGTGCAGCTTCTTCTGCAGCACGGCGTCGGCACGCAATTGGCTGTCGAACTCGATCAGCGTGACGTGAGCGACGATGCCGGCCAAGTCGATGGCCGCTTCGACACCCGAGTTGCCGCCGCCGATCACCGCTACGCGCTTGCCCTTGAACAGCGGGCCGTCGCAGTGCGGGCAGTAGGCGACGCCACGGCCGCGGTATTGCTGCTCGCCCGGCACGTTCATTTCACGCCAGCGCGCACCGGTCGCCAGGATCAGCGTCTTGGCCTTGAGCGAGCCGCCGTTTTCCAGCTTGATTTCGTGCAGGCCGCCTTCGCCGCTAGCCGGTATCAGAGCCGCAGCGCGTTGCAGGTTCATGATGTCGACATCGTATTCGCGTACGTGGCTTTCCAGCGCACGGGCCAGCTTCGGGCCTTCGGTCTCGTTGACCGAGATGAAGTTTTCGATGGCCATGGTGTCCAGCACCTGACCGCCAAAGCGCTCGGCCGCCACGCCGGTACGGATACCCTTGCGCGCGGCGTAAATGGCCGCGGCGGCGCCCGCCGGGCCACCGCCAACGACGAGCACGTCGAAGGCGTCCTTGGCGCTGAGCTTCTCGGCATCACGCGCCGAGGCACCGGTGTCGAGCTTGGCGAGGATTTCTTCTTCGCCCATGCGGCCTTGGCCGAACAGTTCACCGTTGAGGTAGATGCTCGGTACGGACATGATCTGCCGGGCTTCGACTTCGCCCTGGAACAGCGCGCCGTCGATGGCGACGTGGCGGATGTTCGGGTTGAGCACGGCCATCAGGTTCAGCGCCTGGACCACGTCGGGGCAGTTCTGGCAGGACAGCGAGAAGTAGGTCTCGAAGCTGTAGTCGCCTTCGATGTTCTTGATCTGCTCGATGACTTCCGGTGCGGTCTTCGACGGATGGCCGCCGACCTGCAGCAGGGCGAGCACCAGAGAGGTGAACTCGTGGCCCATCGGGATGCCGGCGAAACGCAGGCTGATGTTGCCACCGATGCGGTTGAGTGCGAACGACGGGCGACGAGCATCATCACCATCGGTGCGCAGAGTGATCTGGTCGCTCAGGCTGGCGATGTCTTCCAGCAGGGCGAGCATTTCTTGGGACTTCTCACCGTCATCGAGGGACGCGACGATCTCGAACGGCTGAGTGACCTTTTCCAAATAGGCTTTCAACTGGGTTTTGAGATTGGTATCCAGCATATGATTACCTCTTAGTAGTTTCGAAAGTCGATGATTCAAAAGCTTCAATGAGAGAGAGCTTATAGAGCGCAAGGGAATTTTGAAAATTGATTAAAACAAGCAGGGCGATGGGTTAAGGCTATCGAAGAAGGGGGATTTTTATGTTCCACGTGAAACAAAAAACCCGGCAAAGCCGGGTTTTTGTAGTACGAGACGAGACGGAGCGGATCAAAAATCCAAGTTGGAAACCGCCAACGCATTCGATTCGATGAAGTCTCGACGCGGCTCCACTGCATCCCCCATCAAGGTATTGAAGATCTGATCAGCCGCTATGGCATCTTCGATCGTGACCTTGAGCATCCGCCGAACCGCTGGATCCATGGTGGTCTCCCACAGCTGATCCGGATTCATCTCTCCCAGCCCCTTGTATCGCTGGACGCTGTGCCGACGTGTGCCTTCGGTCATCAGCCATCCCAGCGCCTCCTTGAAGGTGCTGACCTGCTTTCTACGTTCACCGCGCTTAACGTAGGCACCCTCTTCTAGGAGGCTGTTGAGCTTGTCACCCAGTGCAGTGACCGTCTTGTAATCGTTACTACCGAAGAAGTCCCGGTTGAACGTGATATAACTGGCCAGCCCATGGGAAACGATCTCCACTTCCGGCAGCCACAGGTTGCGCTCTTTATCTTCTCGCAGGCTCGCCTTGTAGGTCAGTCCAGACTGCTCGACGCCTTTCAATAACGAGGCATACGATTCCATCCAGGCTTGCATCGCAGCTTGGTCGCCCAGTTGTTCGATCGATACGCGGGGCAAATAAATGAAGTGCTCAGTCAATTCCTGAGGGTAGAGTCGGGACAACCGTTGCAACGTCTTCATCACGGTGCGGTAGTCGTTCACTAGACGTTCAAGCGCCTCACCCGAAAGGCCAGGTGCATCTTCATTGACGTGCAGGCTTGCATCTTCGAGCGCCGATTGGGTGAGGTATTCATCCATCGCCTCGTCGTCTTTGATGTACTGCTCCTGCTTGCCGCGTTTGACTTTGTAAAGCGGCGGTTGAGCGATGTACACATAGCCACGCTCGATCAGCTCGGGTAGCTGACGGAAGAAGAAGGTGAGCAGCAGCGTACGAATGTGCGAACCGTCAACGTCAGCATCGGTCATGATGATGATGTTGTGATAGCGCAGCTTGTCGATGTTGTACTCTTCGCGACCGATACCGCAGCCAAGGGCGGTGATCAGCGTGCCGACTTCCTGCGATGAAATCATCTTGTCGAATCGGGCTTTCTCAACGTTCAGGATCTTGCCTTTGAGTGGCAGAATGGCCTGGGTCCGGCGGTTGCGTCCTTGCTTGGCAGAACCGCCTGCGGAGTCACCTTCCACTATGTAGAGTTCGGAAAGGGCAGGGTCCTTTTCCTGGCAGTCGGCGAGTTTGCCGGGTAGGCCGGCAATATCGAGAGCTCCCTTGCGCCGGGTCATTTCGCGGGCTTTTCGCGCCGCCTCACGAGCACGTGCAGCATCGATCATCTTGCCAACGACCGCTTTCGCTTCATTGGGGTGCTCAAGCAGGAAATCCGCAAAATGCTTGCCCATCTCCTGTTCTACGGCTGTTTTGACTTCGGACGAGACAAGCTTGTCCTTGGTCTGCGAGCTGAACTTTGGATCCGGAACCTTCACCGAAATGATTGCAGTCAAACCTTCACGGGCGTCGTCACCAGTGGTCGCCACCTTGTGCTTTTTCGCCAGACCTTCCTGCTCGATGTAATTGTTAAGGTTGCGCGTCAATGCCGATCTGAAACCGGCCAGATGCGTACCGCCATCGCGCTGAGGAATGTTGTTAGTGAAGCAGAGCAGATTCTCGTTGAAGCTGTCGTTCCACTGCAGCGCTACCTCGACACCAACCCCATCGTCACGCTGGACGTTGAAGTGAAACACCTCGTTGACCGGCGTCTTGTTGGTGTTGAGGTAAGCGACGAATGCACTCAAACCGCCCTCGTACTTGAACAGCTCTTCCTTGGCGTTGCGCTCGTCGCGCAGCACGATACCCACACCGGAGTTGAGGAACGAGAGCTCGCGTAACCGCTTTGCCAAGATATCCCAGCTGAAGTGGATGTTCTGAAAGGTTTCCGATGATGGTTTGAAATGGATCTGGGTGCCTGAATCCTCGGTTTCACCAACGGCTGCCAGCGGTGCCTGTGGTACACCATGGCAGTAAATCTGTTCCCAGACTTTGCCTTCCCGACGGATTGTCAGCACAAGCTCTTCGGACAGGGCGTTCACCACCGACACACCGACACCGTGGAGGCCTCCGGAAACCTTGTAAGAGTTGTCATCGAACTTACCGCCGGCGTGGAGCACGGTCATGATGACTTCGGCTGCCGACACGCCTTCTTCGTGAATATCCACCGGAATACCACGGCCATTGTCGCGAACGGTAATAGACTCGTCGACATGGATGGTGATCGATATGTCGCTGCAGTGTCCGGCTAGCGCCTCGTCGATCGAGTTATCGACTACTTCGAAGACCATATGATGCAGGCCGGTGCCATCGTCCGTGTCGCCAATGTACATGCCGGGACGTTTGCGTACGGCATCGAGGCCCTTGAGAACCTTGATGCTGGACGAATCGTACGTGTGATTTTCGCTCATGCCTTCACTCCCGAGGGGCCGTGGACTGGGTTATCGCACCATGTTCCACGTGAAACAATGAGACTGGGGTATCGTCACGCCAGCCTTCTCGCAATACATTCGAATCGACGCAGGTGATGAATACCTGGCAATTCAGTTGTTCAAGCAGCCGGCATAGTGCCAGCCGATGTTGGCCATCTAGCTCGGACGGCAGGTCATCAACCAGATAGATACACTGGCCTCGCTTGGCCTCGCTCACCAAGTGCCCTTGGGCAATCCGTAGAGCACAAACAACCAGCTTCTGCTGGCCTCGCGAGAGAATCTCCGCCGCGTTGTGACCTGCGATTCGCAAGCGGAGATCGGCTCGCTGCGGCCCCGCTTGGGTGTGCCCCATCATCCGGTCGCGATCAATCGACGCCGCTAGCACCTCGGCCAAAGAACGTTCTTTGTCCCAACCGCGGTAATAACTCAATTGAAAGCCTTCGAGCTCAAGAAGAGACGCCAGCGTTTGCTCGAATACTGGCTTCAACGCCTGGATATAAGCTCGCCTGTACGCGTCTAATTCGTCGCTCGCCACGCTCAGTTCTTGGCTCCAGGCGGCCTGCGAAGCGGCGTCCAGTGTACCATGCCGCAGCCAGGAGTTTCGTTGCCGCAGCGCCTGCTGGAGACGCTGCCAGGCCCTGAGAAAACGTGGTTCCACGTGGAACACACCCCAATCAAGAAACTGTCGGCGGAGCTTGGGGGCGCCTTCCAGAAGCCGGAAACTGTCTGGATTGATCAGCTGCAGCGGCAGGGTTTCAGCAAGCTCAGCCGCACTACGAGCGCTCTGGCCGTTGATGCGAATTCGAAATTCACCAGAGCGTTCTCTGGCGATACCCAGCGCATTGGACTGGCCCTCACCCAGCTCAACCTGGCCAAACACCGTACAACTGACGTGCTCGTGGCTAATCACCGGGTTCAGCCGCGTGCTGCGAAACGAACGGGCCATTCCAAGCAGATGAATGGCCTCAAGAAAGCTGGTCTTCCCGCTGCCGTTGTCGCCGTGAAGGATATTGATCCGAGGGGAGGGGATGAGCGTCACCGGCTGCAGGTTGCGAACGCCGGTGACAGATATACGGCTGAGGGACATTCAGAATCGAGCGTTACAGACGCATTGGCATTACGACATAAGCTGAATCGTCGTTGTCGTATTCCTGAACCAGCGCACTGCTGTTGGCATCAGAAAGAATCAGACGAACCTGATCAGTGGTCATGACGCCCAGCACGTCGAGCAGATAGCTGACGTTGAAACCGATCTCCAACGATCCGCCGGTGTAGTCGACCGCAACTTCTTCTTCCGCCTCTTCCTGTTCCGGGTTGTTAGCCTGGATCTTCAACAGCCCACTTTCGAGCTGCAGACGGATACCTCGATATTTCTCGTTGGAGAGAATCGCCGTGCGGCTGAATGCCTCGCGCAACGTCTGGCGCTCGCCGACGACCAGCTTGTCACCGCCACGGGGCAGCACGCGCTCATAGTCGGGAAACTTCCCATCCACCAATTTGGAAGTGAAGGTGAACTCATTGGTCGTTGCACGGATGTGGTGCTGACCAAGCACGATGCTGACGTCGCCGTCCTGATCGGACAGCAAACGCGCTAGTTCGAGAATCCCTTTGCGCGGCACGATGACTTGGTGACGATCCGGTTGCTCGATACCGGCCTGCATGGAACACATCGCTAACCGATGCCCATCGGTCGCGACCGCACGCAGCATTCCGCTGGAAACCTCGATCAGCATACCGTTCAGGTAGTAGCGCACGTCCTGTTGTGCCATGGCAAAGCTGCTGCGCTCGATCAGGCGACGCATCTTGCCCTGGTTAACGCTGAAACTAAGCGAGCCTGGCCCTTCCTCGACGGTAGGGAAATCGTTGGCCGGCAGGGTCGACAGGGAAAAACGGCTACGCCCCGACTTGATCACGACTTTCTGATCATCCAGACGTATATCGATCAGCGCATCGGGCTGCAGGCTCTTGCAGATATCCATCAGCTTGCGCGCCGGTACCGTTATCTCACCGGGCTCTGCAGCATCCTCTAACACCACGCGGCCGACCAGTTCGACTTCGAGATCGGTACCGGTCAGGGATAACTGATGATCCTGAACCACCAGCAACACGTTGGACAAAACGGGCAAGGTCTGGCGTCGCTCGACGACGCCGGCCACCAACTGCAGAGGTTTCAACAGGGCTTCGCGCTGAATAGTGAAATGCATGGTCTGGTCCCTTGCCTATTAATTGGCCGCAGTTCAGGTTGTCAAAGTACGCAGCAGATTTTTGTAATCTTCGCGAATATCAGCATCCAATTCACGAAGTTCAGCAATTTTACGACAGGCATGAAGCACGGTCGTGTGATCGCGCCCACCAAACGCATCGCCGATTTCCGGCAGGCTGTGGTTGGTGAGCTCTTTGGACAAAGCCATCGCGACCTGACGCGGTCTCGCCACTGAGCGAGAACGTCGCTTCGACAGCAGATCGGAGATTTTTATCTTGTAGTACTCAGCGACAGTGCGCTGAATATTATCCACGCTGACCAGCTTGTCCTGTAGAGCAAGCAAGTCCTTCAAGGACTCTCGAATGAGCTCGATGGTGATATCGCGGCCCATGAAATGAGCGTGAGCGATGACGCGCTTCAGTGCCCCTTCCAGCTCACGCACATTCGAGCGGATCCGCTGCGCGATGAAGAACGCAGCATCATGTGGCAGATCCACATTGGCCTGGTCAGCCTTCTTCATCAGGATCGCCACCCGCGTCTCGAGCTCCGGCGGCTCGACAGCAACCGTCAGGCCCCAGCCGAAACGGGACTTGAGTCTTTCTTCAAGTCCGTCGATTTCCTTCGGGTACCGGTCACTGGTGAGAATCACCTGTTGCCCACCCTCCAGTAACGCATTGAAGGTATGAAAGAACTCTTCCTGGGAGCGCTCTTTCTTGGCGAAGAACTGAATGTCGTCAATCAGCAGCGCATCCACCGAACGATAGAAGCGCTTGAATTCATTGATGGCATTGAGCTGTAGAGCCTTGACCATGTCGGCGACGAAACGCTCCGAATGAAGATAGACAACCTTGGCGTTGGGATTTTTCTTCAACAGGTGGTTGCCCACCGCATGCATCAAGTGAGTTTTACCGAGGCCCACCCCACCATAGAGAAACAGCGGGTTGTAGCCATGCTTGGGATTGTCGGCAACTTGCCATGCAGCAGCGCGGGCCAGCTGGTTGGACTTGCCCTCGACGAAATTTTCGAAGGTAAAGGTCCGGTTGAGATAACTGGTGTGCTTGAGTCCACCTTCGACCTGGACGTTACGCTCCGCACGCGCAGGCGCAGCTGCTGGTGGCGGAGCAGATAGAGGTGCAACGGCAGCGGGTTCCGAAGGTGCCGCTTGCGAGGGAACGGCAGAAACGGTGGCCTGCTGTTGAGCGCGGGCCATCGACGCAGAAGGGAGCGCGGCGGCGGCTGTACGTTTGCTCCCTATCAATAGAGACAACGAAGGTGCCGGACCGGTAGCGCGTTCCGATAGCAACTCAAGCAAACGGGAAAGATACTTTTCGTTGACCCAATCAAGAACGAATCGATTAGGTGCGTATACGCGCAGTTCGTCCCCCTCGGCCTCGACTTGAAGCGGACGGATCCACGTGTTGAATTGCTGGGCCGGCAGCTCATCTCTCAAGAGGTCAACGCACTGCTGCCAAAGTTCCACCGACACGGAATCTCCTAGACGCTGTCGAGCTTCAAACGGCAACCATTGTAGCCATGGCCAGCCCTGTTATCCACAGTCAGCATCTCTATTGAGGCGAAGTCAGGCATAAAAATAGCCAGTAACATTCTCAGTACAGGGCCTAAGAGCTGTTGATAACCCTCCGTTAGGGCTCCGGATAAGCCTGTGCAAAGCTCGGTGAAGAACTGTCCTGTTGATAACCTGAAAAAATACCCACAGGAAATTCAATACGTTCCCACCGCGAACGCACCGTTTACGAAGAGAGTTTAGAAATGTCTGATGCGGCGGCTGTCCTGGGCTGTAGAGGGTTATCCACAGAAACGGTACGCACCATATATAAGCTCTGTAGTAAGAAAAGCTTTAATTTCTTTTTATCTATATTTATTTGCCTTCGATGGTGCTGGTTGGAAATTGACCTCGCCGCGCGGCTTCTCTACAATCGCCGGTCTCTTAAAAGGGGGCCATTCCGGCCCGCAACGGATCACCAGGTAAACGCATCATGAAACGCACTTTCCAACCCAGCACCCTCAAGCGCGCTCGCACTCACGGTTTCCGTGCTCGTATGGCCACCAAGAACGGCCGTGCCGTCCTGTCGCGCCGTCGCGCCAAAGGTCGTAAGCGCCTGGCAGTCTGAACACGTCGGAACAGGTAGTGAGTCGAGACTTCGCTCGGGAAAAGCGATTGCTGACCCCGCGTCAGTTCAAAACAGTCTTCGACTCCCCTTCCGGCAAGTTACCGGGCAGGAACGTCCTGCTCCTGGTGCGCGAAAACGAATTGCCACACCCCCGAATCGGGCTGGTGATCGGTAAGAAGAGCGTCAAGCTCGCGGTTGAACGCAATCGCATCAAGCGGCAACTGCGTGAGACTTTTCGTCTCCACCAGATGGAACTGACGGGGTGGGACATCGTGGTTATCGCTCGCAAGGGATTGGCTGATCTGGATAATCCCGAACTGGCACGGCAATTCGCCAAACTCTGGAGGCGGTTGTCCCGCACACCCTCCCAGACCGCCGGCAGTCCGGAACAGAGCAAGTCCGCTCATGCGTAAACTGGCCTTGATTCCGATTCGGATCTACCGGTACGCCATCAGCCCCATGATGGCGAGCCATTGTCGTTTCTACCCAAGTTGCTCCTGCTACGCACAAGAGGCCATCGAGAATCATGGCCTGCTGCGCGGTGGCTGGCTGAGCCTGTGCAGGCTTGGCCGTTGCCATCCATGGAATCCGGGCGGCTATGATCCCGTGCCTTCCAACAACACCTCCAATTCATCTTCGATGACCGAGTAACCATGGATATCAAACGCTCGATCCTGCTTGTCGCATTGGCAGTCGTTGCCTACCTGATGGTTCTTCAGTGGAATCAGGACTATGGTCAGGCTGCTCTGCCTGCTGAGACAAATCAGGAACAATCTTCGGCCACTCAGCTACCCGAGACGCCAACCACCGTTACTGCTGAAGGTTCGCAGGGTGACATTCCTGCTGTGGCTGGCGAGCAGTCGGCCAGCGCGCTTCCTGAGACTCAGGCCAGTTCTCAGCTCATCCGTGTGCGTACCGATGTCCTCGATGTCGCGATCGATCCACGTGGCGGTGACATCGTCGACCTGCGCTTGCCAGAGTTTCCTCGCCGCCAGGATCGACCGGACGTTCCTTTCCAGCTTTTCGAGCGTAGCGCCGAGCGGACGTACGAAGCTCAGAGCGGGCTGATTGGCGATGGTCCAGACAAAGCCAGCGGCCGCCCGCTGTATAGCAGCGAGCAACAGAACTATCAGCTCGCCGAAGGGCAGGATCAGCTCGTCGTCGACCTGAAGTACAGCGAAGATGGCGTCAACTACACCAAGCGTTTCACCTTCGATCGTGGCGATTACGATCTGGGCGTGCGTTACCTGATCGACAACCAGAGCCAGAAGGCCTGGACTGGTTACATGTTTGGTCAGCTCAAGCGCGACGACAGTGGCGATCCCTCTTCGAGCACGGCAACCGGCACGGCAACCTATCTAGGCGCGGCACTGTGGACCAAGGACGAGCCCTATACCAAAGTGTCTATGGGCGACATGGACGACCAGAACCTGAAGAGAACCGTCGACGGCGGCTGGATCGCCTGGTTGCAGCACTATTTCGTGACCGCCTGGATTCCTGCGCCCGATCAGACCAACCAGGTACAGACGCGCAAGGATAGCCAAGGCAACTACATCATCGGTTTCACCGGTCCCGCAATTGCGGTGGCTCCCGGTAGCCAGGGTGAAGCAGCCGCGACTCTCTATGCCGGTCCCAAGAGTCAGGACAAGCTCGAGGAACTTTCCCCCGGCCTGCGTTTGACCGTCGACTACGGCATCCTCTGGTTCATCGCCCAACCGATCTTCTGGCTGCTGGAAAACATTCACGCGCTGCTGGGTAACTGGGGCTGGTCGATTATCGTACTGACCATCGTCATCAAGCTCGCGTTCTTCCCGCTGTCGGCCGCCAGCTATAGGTCGATGGCGCGCATGCGTGCGGTGTCGCCGAAGATGCAGGCACTCAAGGAACAGTTCGGCGATGACCGCCAGAAGATGTCCCAGGCGATGATGGAGCTATACAAAAAAGAGAAGATCAATCCGCTGGGCGGCTGTCTGCCGATCCTGGTGCAGATGCCGGTTTTCCTTGCGCTCTATTGGGTTCTTCTTGAAAGCGTCGAGATGCGCCAGGCGCCCTGGATGTTCTGGATCACCGACCTGTCGATCAAGGATCCTTTCTTCATCCTGCCGATCATCATGGGCGTGACCATGTTCATCCAGCAGCAGCTGAACCCCACACCGCCGGATCCGATGCAAGCCAAGGTGATGAAACTGTTGCCTGTCATCTTCACCTTCTTCTTCCTGTGGTTCCCGGCAGGTCTGGTGCTGTACTGGGTCGTCAACAACGTCTTGTCGATCGCGCAGCAGTGGTACATTACCCGCAAGATAGAGAGACAGGCCGCAGCCTGATCTACTGAACCAACAGAACGCCCCTTGATTGGGGCGTTTTGCTTTGGATCCGCTGGAGAGACGCATGAATCACGAACGTGAAACCATTGCCGCAGTCGCCACCGCACCGGGAAGAGGGGGAATCGGAGTCGTGCGTGTTTCCGGACCACGGGCGAAAGCGGTGGCCATCACCCTCAGTGGCCGGGAACCGACTGCCCGCCATGCGCATTACGGTCCGTTCCATGCCGACGATGGGGAGGTCATCGATGAAGGTCTGATGCTGTTTTTTCCAGGTCCTAATTCCTTTACCGGCGAAGACGTACTGGAACTGCAGGGGCATGGTGGCCCGGTGGTGATGGACATGCTATTGCGCCGCTGCGTGGAGTTGGGCGCGCGCCTGGCTCGCCCCGGCGAGTTCAGTGAGCGGGCTTTCCTCAACGACAAGCTGGACCTGGCGCAAGCCGAGGCGATCGCCGATCTGATCGAAGCAAGCTCCGCCCAGGCCGCCCGTAACGCTGTGCGCTCGTTGCAGGGCGCGTTTTCCCGGCGGGTGCATCAACTGACGGAAAAACTCATCCAGCTGCGGATATACGTGGAGGCGGCGATCGATTTCCCGGAAGAGGAAATCGATTTCCTGGCCGACGGCCGGGTGCTGGCCTTGCTACAAGGTGTCAGAGAGGAGCTGAGCCAGGTCATCCGTGAAGCCGGTCAGGGCGCACTGCTGCGTGAGGGTATGAACGTCGTGATCGCCGGTCGTCCCAATGCTGGAAAGTCCAGCCTGCTCAATGCACTGGCCGGTCGGGAAGCGGCGATCGTCACCGATATCGCAGGCACCACGCGCGACGTGCTTCGCGAGCACATTCATATCGACGGTATGCCGTTGCACATCATCGATACCGCCGGCTTGCGAGATACCGATGATCAAGTGGAGCGCATCGGAGTGGAACGCGCCATCAAGGCCATCGAAGACGCCGACCGGATACTCCTGGTGATGGATGCCAGCGCAGCATCCGGCGACGCTGGCGAGTCAGGTTGGCCTGAGGTTCTCACCATCAGGCCGGACCGCACCAAAACCACCCTCATCCGCAACAAGGCTGACCTGACCGGCGAAGGCGCCACGCTTGCGATCGATCCTGACGGCTACACCACCCTGAGCCTCTCGGCGAGATCAGGTGACGGCCTTGAAATGCTGCGTGATCATCTAAAGGACTGCATGGGCTATGACCAGACCGCCGAGAGTGGTTTCAGTGCCCGTCGCAGACACCTGGATTCGCTGCGACAGGCTGCGGAGCATCTGAAGCATGGCCATGCCCAGCTCACGCTCGCTGGAGCGGGGGAGCTGCTGGCCGAAGACCTGCGGCAAGCCCAGCAGGCGCTTGGCGAGATCACTGGAGCCTTCAGCTCGGACGATCTGCTGGGCCGCATATTTTCCAGCTTCTGTATTGGTAAGTAGCCCTAAGCCTCGCTCGACGGGTCTTAGGCTTCGCCAACTCTCGTGCGCTTGAACGCCGTCGTCCTTGGCTCTGGCTGCCTGCGGGAACCCCATCATTAATAATCGCCAATGCTCTTCAACCCTACCCACCGATTCCACTGGCTCCCCAAAGCCGCGCCAAGCTTGCCAAAACCCTATGGCTAAGCTCTGTGGAAAAGTATGCCTAAGATCGGTCCATAACCAGTTGAAGAACAAGCATTCAGATAGCCCTGTGCATAACTTGTCCTTTCATACACAGCCTATGAACTGTTAGCGCACGGGTAGAGCCCAGCATCAACACAACCTTTTAAAGCGCTAGAATCCTTTAATCACGGGGCTTCGGTTAATCTATCCACAGAAATTTCGTTCTTATTTATAAACATAAAAATAAGCTTTAAATACTTTTCTCTATTTTTCTATGATGCGTCTGTTTGACATTGTCATGCTTGGAGCTGCAGCTGGTCATTTTTTGTTCAAAGGACTTCTTTCGAACCCCCCCAGCCCCTATACTTGCGCGTTTCCCAGAACTCATCTGAACAGGCACGAGGTGCGTGGTGGATTTCCCTTCCCGTTTTGACGTCATCGTTATCGGCGGTGGCCATGCCGGTACCGAAGCTGCTTTGGCAGCCGCTCGAATCGGCGTGAAGACATTGCTGCTCACTCATAACGTCGAGACGCTAGGGCAGATGAGCTGCAATCCGGCCATTGGCGGCATCGGCAAAAGTCATCTGGTCAAGGAAATCGACGCGTTAGGCGGCGCCATGGCGACCGCCACCGACAAGAGCGGGATACAGTTCCGCGTGCTCAACAGCCGCAAGGGTCCGGCGGTCCGCGCTACGCGTGCGCAGGCCGACCGTGTGCTCTACAAGGCTGCGGTGCGGGAGACGCTAGAGAATCAGGCGAACCTGTGGATATTTCAGCAGGCTGCTGACGATTTGATCGTCGAGGCGGATCAAGTCAAAGGTGTGATTACGCAAATGGGCCTGCGTTTCTTCGCCGAGTCGGTTGTTTTGACGACCGGGACCTTTCTTGGCGGACTTATCCACATTGGTTTGCAGAATTACTCCGGTGGGCGCGCTGGCGATCCGCCATCCATCGCTCTGGCTGCACGTCTGCGCGAATTGCCGCTTCGCGTTGGTCGTCTGAAAACCGGAACGCCGCCTCGTATCGACGGCCGCAGCGTCGATTTCTCGGTGATGACCGAACAGCCGGGCGATAGCCCCATTCCGCCGATGTCATTCCTCGGGCATGCGGCGCAGCATCCCGAGCAGGTCAGTTGCTGGATTACTCACACCAACGCCAAAACTCATGAAATCATCGCGGCCAATCTCGACCGCTCGCCGATGTACTCCGGAGTCATTGAGGGCGTCGGGCCGCGCTACTGTCCGTCGATCGAGGACAAGATTCATCGCTTCGCCGACAAGGACAGCCACCAGGTTTTCATCGAGCCCGAAGGCCTGACTACCCATGAGCTCTACCCCAACGGTATCTCCACTTCGCTGCCATTCGATGTTCAGTTGCAGATCGTGCAGAGCATTCGCGGGATGGAGCAGGCGCACATCGTTCGACCTGGCTATGCCATTGAATACGATTACTTCGATCCCCGCGATCTGAAGTACAGCCTGGAAACCAAGGTCATCGGCGGCCTTTTCTTTGCCGGTCAGATCAATGGCACCACGGGTTACGAAGAAGCCGGCGCACAAGGTTTGTTGGCCGGTACCAATGCGGCTTTGCGCGCGCAAGGCAAAGACAGCTGGTGTCCGCGTCGCGACGAAGCCTACCTGGGCGTCCTGGTCGACGATCTGATCACCCTGGGAACCCAGGAGCCGTATCGCATGTTCACATCTCGCGCCGAGTATCGGTTGATACTGCGCGAGGACAACGCCGACCTCAGATTGACGGAAAAAGGCCGGGATTTAGGACTGGTGGATGATGTTCGCTGGGCGGCGTTCGAGCGCAAGCGCGAAAGTATCGTTCAGGAAGAGCAGCGTCTGAAAAGCACCTGGGTGCGTCCTGCCACTCCGCAGGGCGATGCCATCGCCGAGCGTTTCGGCACACCGCTGACCCACGAGTACAGCCTGCTCAATCTGCTTGCGCGGCCGGAGATCGATTACCGCAGCCTGATTCAGCTCACCGGCGCTGGGGTCGAGGATCCGCAGGTCGCCGAGCAAGTCGAGATCAAGACCAAGTACGCCGGATACATTGATCGCCAGCAGGAGGAGATAGTCCGCCTGCGTGCCAGCGAAAGCGTGGTGCTACCGGCGGACTTGGATTACGCGACCATCAGCGGCTTGTCGAAGGAGATCCAGCATAAGCTTTCCCAGGCGCGCCCCGAGACGCTAGGCCAGGCTTCGCGGATGCCCGGCGTCACGCCGGCCGCCGTATCGCTCCTGATGATCCATTTGAAAAAACGCAACGCCGGTCAGAAGCTGGAGCAAAGTGCTTGATGGACGCCGAATACGCCCGCTACGCCGAAGAACTCAAGCAGGGTGCGGCCTCGCTGGGCGCCGATCTGAACGAAACCCAGCAAGAGCAGCTGCTCGGCTATTTGCGGCTGCTGAACAAGTGGAACAAGGCCTACAACCTGACCGCCGTGCGCGATCCGGCGGAAATGGTTTCGCGGCATCTGCTCGATAGCCTCAGCGTCGCCCCGCATGTAGAGCAGGGCGGCTCGCGCTGGCTCGATGTGGGTAGCGGCGGCGGTATGCCTGGCATACCGCTGGCCATTCTGTTTCCCGAGCGCAGCTTCACACTGCTCGATTCGAACGGCAAAAAGACCCGCTTTCTGACGCAGGTCAAGCTTGAGCTGAAACTCGCAAATCTGGAAGTTGTCCACAGCCGCGTCGAACAGTTCAGGCCGGAGCAGCCTTTTGCCGGTATCACGTCCCGGGCTTTCAGCTCGCTGCGTGACTTTGCCGACTGGACGCGCCACCTGGGTAATATCGACACACGTTGGCTAGCCATGAAAGGCGTCCAGCCGGATGATGAGCTACAGGCGATGCCTGATGATTTTCACCTGGAGCGCTGCTTGGTTCTCAAGGTTCCCGGTTGCCAAGGGCAACGCCATCTGTTGATACTGCGCCGCATTTCATGACTCGGACAGACACTGACCATGGCTAAAGTATTTGCCATCGCCAACCAGAAGGGCGGTGTCGCCAAGACTACCACCTGCATCAATCTCGCCGCTTCGCTGGTTGCGACACGCCGTCGCGTCTTGCTTATCGATCTTGATCCACAGGGCAACGCTACCACTGGAAGTGGTGTGGATAAGTTGAGTCTGGACTATTCGATCTATGACGTTCTCATCGGCGAATGCAACTTGATCGATGCGATGCAGTTTTCCGAGCACGGTGGGTATCAGTTATTGCCGGCCAACCGTGATCTGACGGCCGCGGAAGTCGCCTTGCTCAACCTGCCGGCCAAGGAAAACCGCCTGCGCGAGGCGCTTGCGCCGGTACGCGAGAACTACGATTACATCCTCATCGATTGTCCGCCTTCCTTGTCGATGCTGACCATCAACGCCCTGACAGCGGCGGACGGCGTGATCATTCCGATGCAGTGCGAATATTACGCCCTCGAAGGTCTGACCGACCTGGTCAATTCCATTCAGCGCATCGGTCAGGCGTTGAATCCTTCGCTGAAAATCGAGGGCCTGTTGCGCACCATGTACGATCCGCGCAGCAGCCTGACCAACGATGTCACCGAACAGCTCAAGACGCATTTCGGAGAGAAGCTCTACGACACCGTCATCCCGCGCAATGTGAGACTGGCCGAAGCGCCCAGTCATGGCATGCCGGCTTTGGTCTATGACAAGCAATCCAAGGGCGCCTTGGCCTATCTGGCACTGGCGGGCGAATTGTCGCGTCGTCAGCGTCGAGCCGCCCGCAGCGTAACCGCATAAGGAATTTTCATGGCGACCAAAAAACGAGGCCTAGGACGCGGACTGGATGCCCTGCTCGGCGGCGCCAATGTGACAACGGCGCAGCAACAGACCGCTCAAGTCGACGAGCGCGAGCTGCAACAGTTGCCTCTCGACGTCATTCAACGGGGCAAGTATCAGCCGCGTCGTGATATTGACCCGGTGACCCTCGATGAATTGACGAATTCGATACGTAGCCAAGGCTTGATGCAGCCGATCGTCGTTCGCTCGATCGGTTCGGGCCGCTACGAGATCATTGCAGGCGAGCGGCGCTGGCGTGCCAGCCAACAGGCAGGGCTCGAGAAAATTCCGGCATTGGTGCGCGAAGTCTCGGACGAAGCGGCCATTGCCATGGCTCTGATCGAAAACATCCAGCGCGAAGACCTCAATCCGATCGAAGAAGCTGTGGCTCTGCAACGACTGCAGCAGGAATTCCAGCTGACCCAGCAGCAGGTCGCTGACGCGGTGGGCAAGTCTCGGGTGACCATCAGTAACCTGTTGCGTCTGATCTCCTTGCCTGAAGAAATCAAGACGCTTCTGTCTCATGGCGATCTAGAAATGGGGCATGCGCGGGCATTGCTGGGGTTACCCGTTGAACAGCAGGTCGAAGGCGCGCGTCATGTTGTCGCACGCGGGCTGACGGTACGCCAGACCGAGGCGCTAGTCCGGCAATGGCTCAATGGCAGCAAGGGCACGAAAGCCGAGCCGAAGAGCGATCCTGACATTGTTCGCCTAGAACAACGACTAGCCGAGCGTTTAGGTTCTCCGGTGCAAATCAAGCATGGCGAAAAGGGCAAGGGACAGCTGGTGATCCGCTACAATTCGCTGGATGAGTTGCAAGGTGTGCTGGCGCACATTCGTTGATACAAAATATATGTAGTGCCGATCGGAAATAACTACCGGAAGGTTGAACGCCGTTGGGGCTGCTCCTATACTCGCGGCGCTTTTTTGACTGCTGTCATTTCAGATGGCGTAGGTATTTGGCGGTGGGTTGTAGGTGAATATACGTAACAGAACACCTCTCCATCGGATGCCTGTAGTACGTGTGCTGGTGGTACAGGCGCTCGTTGCGTCGGTCACCGGCATTTTTTGTGGTGTTTTTTTTGGTATGGTCGCGGGCTATTCAGGCCTGCTGGGCGGTTTGATAGCTCTATTGGGCAATACATATTTTGCGTTCAAGGCGTTTCGTTATTTCGGCGCGCGTTCGGCAAAGGCCATCGTTCAGTCATTGTGGGCTGGCGAGATGGGTAAACAGATTCTGGCAGCAGCGCTATTCGCGCTGGTGTTTGTGGGAGTGAAACCGCTGGAACCGGTAGCGTTGTTTGCCGGCTATCTGATGGTTCTTGGCGCTGGAGCGAGCGCCCTCCTGCTGATGAAAAATAATCCGAAGCATTGAACACTGAGGCGTTTATGGCGAGTACCCCGGCGGAATACATCCAGCATCACCTACAGAATCTGACTTACGGAAAATTGCCGGAAGGTTACGTTCGCGCAGACGGCTCGGTGGTCGACCAGGCTACCTGGACCATCGCCCAAACGGGCACTGAAGCCCGCGACATGGGCTTCATGGCCGTCCATCTCGATACGCTCGGGTGGTCGTTGTTCATGGGCCTGATCTTCGTCCTGATTTTCCGCATGGCCGCCAAGGGCGCAACCGCTGGCATTCCGGGGCGCCTGCAGAACTTCGTGGAGATGTGCGTCGAGTTCGTCGAAGGCGTGGTGAAGGATACTTTCCACGGTCGCAACGCGCTTATTGCGCCACTGGCTTTGACCATTTTCGTCTGGGTGTTCCTGATGAACAGCCTGAAGTGGATTCCGGTGGATTACATCCCGGGCCTGGCCACGCTGCTTGGCCTGCCCTACTTCAAGATCGTCCCGACTGCCGACCCGAACGGCACCTTCGGCCTGTCGTTGGGTGTATTCATCCTGATTCTGTTCTACAGCTTCAAGGTCAAGGGCGTCGGTGGTTTCACCAAGGAGCTGGCCTTCACCCCGTTCAACCACTGGTCTTTGGTTCCGTTCAACCTGTTTCTCGAAATCCTCGGTCTGCTGACCAAGCCGCTGAGCCTGGCTCTGCGTCTGTTCGGCAACATGTATGCCGGTGAGGTGGTATTCATCCTCATTGCGCTGCTGCCGTTCTACGTGCAGTGGACCCTGAATGTACCCTGGGCGATTTTCCACATCCTGGTAATCCCGCTGCAGGCGTTCATCTTCATGGTTCTGACCGTGGTGTACCTGAGCTCTGCACATGAAGATCATGGGCACGCCGAGCTCACGCCATAACAGCTGAATCGTTCGAAACGTTTTTGCTTTACCCGAAAAACCTTAACCCCCTTAGCTTCAGGAGCTTTACATGGAACTCGTCTACATCGCCGCCTCTATCATGATCGGTCTGGGTGCCCTGGGCACTGGCATCGGCTTCGCCCTGCTGGGTGGCAAGCTGCTGGAATCCACCGCTCGTCAACCCGAGCTGGCTCCTCAGCTGCAAACCAAGACCTTCCTGATGGCCGGTCTGCTCGACGCCGTACCGATGATCGGTGTTGGTATCGCGATGTACCTCATCTTCGTTGTCGCTGGCTAAAACATTCCGGTTCCTGATGGGGTTCGCTCGCCGAGCCCCGTTGCCGTGGAATTGACAACCGCGTCGAACGAGATAGCACGAGGTATATCGCTGTGAACATTAACTTGACGCTGTTCGGTCAAACGTTCGCTTTCGCTATTTTCGTCTGGTTCTGCATGAAGTTCGTATGGCCGCCTATCACCAAGGCCATGCAGGAACGCCAGAAGAAAATTGCCGAAGGGCTGGACGCCGCAGGCCGTGCGCAGCAAGACCTAAAATTGGCTCAGGAAAAGGTTTCCAACACCCTCCGCGAGACCAAGGGGCAAGCTGCCCAGATTCTTGAGCAGGCCAACAAGCAGGCCAATGCCATCGTTGAGGAAGCCAAGCAACAGGCGCGCACCGAAGGTGAGCGACTGGTAGCCGGCGCCCGCGCTGAAATCGAGCAGGAAGTGAATCGTGCCAAGGAGCAACTGCGCAATCAGGTAGCGGTATTGGCCGTGATGGGTGCGGAGAAGATCCTGGAGTCCCAGGTGGACGCCAAGGCGCACAACGATCTGGTCGAAAAACTGGCCTCCCAACTCTAAGCGAGGCAAGCGATGATCAATACCCAGACGCTTGCTCGGCCATACGCAAAGGCCGCGTTCGAGTTCGCCAGCGCGGCTGGCCGGATCGACGCGTGGTCGGGCATGTTGAGCCTGGCTGCGGTCGCCGTTGAAGTTCCCGACGTTGCCGAACTGCTGAAGAATCCTCGTCTGACCAGTGAAAACAAGGTCAAGACGCTGGTTCAGTTGCTCGGTAGCGACATCGATGAAGCCTTCCGTAACTTCGTCTCCACGCTTGGCGACAATGATCGCCTGGACGTGTTGCTGACCATCCGGGAGCTGTTCGAGGAACTCAAGGCTGAGGCCGAAAAGACACTCGACGTTGAAGTGCAGACAGCTTTCGAGCTGACTCCTGCGCAACTCCAAACCTTGGCTGCCGCCTTGTCGAAGCGGCTAGATCGTACCGTCAACCCCCAGCAGGTCGTGAACCCTGCGCTGATCGGCGGCGTTGTTATCCGCGCCGGCGATGTGGTTGTCGATGGTTCGGTCCGCGGCAAACTGAGCCAGTTGGCCGAATCGTTGAAATCCTGATTTGAGGGTCGTGGCATGCAGCAACTGAATCCTTCCGAGATTAGTGAAATCATAAAGCAGCGCATCGGTAGTTCCGATGTGTCTGCTCAAGCGCGCAACGAAGGTACCGTCGTCAGCGTTTCTGACGGTATCGTGCGCATTTACGGCCTTGCCGACGTGATGTATGGGGAAATGATCGAGTTCCCTGGCGGCGTCTTCGGTATGGCCCTGAACCTGGAGCAGGACTCCGTCGGCGCCGTGGTATTGGGTGCCTACCAGAGCCTGACCGAAGGCATGAGCGCCAAGTGCACCGGTCGTGTACTGGAAGTTCCGGTAGGTCCGGAGCTGCTGGGTCGCGTAGTCGATGCACTGGGCAACCCGGTTGACGGCAAGGGCCCGGTCAACGCGCAGGCAACTGACGCGGTTGAAAAGGTCGCCCCTGGTGTGATCTGGCGTAAGTCGGTCGATCAGCCGGTTCAGACTGGTTACAAGTCGGTAGACGCCATGATCCCGGTTGGTCGTGGTCAGCGCGAGCTGATCATTGGCGACCGTCAGATCGGCAAAACCGCTTTGGCTATCGACGCGATCATCAACCAGCGCCACAGTGGCATCAAATGCGTCTACGTCGCGATCGGTCAGAAGCAGTCGACCATCGCCAACGTAGTTCGCAAGCTCGAGCAGCACGGTGCCCTGGCTAACACCATCATCGTTGCCGCTTCGGCATCCGAATCCGCCGCGCTGCAGTTCCTGGCTCCTTACGCTGGCTGCACCATGGGCGAGTACTTCCGTGACCGCGGTGAAGACGCCCTGATCGTTTATGACGATCTGTCCAAGCAGGCTGTGGCCTACCGCCAGATTTCCCTGCTGCTGCGTCGTCCACCAGGACGTGAAGCCTACCCGGGCGACGTGTTCTATCTCCACAGCCGTCTGCTGGAGCGTGCATCGCGCGTTTCCGAAGAGTATGTCGAGAAGTTCACCAACGGCGCCGTGACTGGCAAGACCGGTTCCCTGACCGCTCTGCCGATCATCGAAACTCAGGCCGGTGACGTATCTGCGTTCGTTCCAACCAACGTGATTTCGATCACCGACGGTCAGATCTTCCTTGAGTCGTCGATGTTCAACGCAGGTATCCGCCCGGCCGTCAACGCCGGTATCTCGGTATCCC
Organism: Pseudomonas sp. IC_126; assembly: GCF_004331835.1. Classification (NCBI taxonomy): domain Bacteria; kingdom Pseudomonadati; phylum Pseudomonadota; class Gammaproteobacteria; order Pseudomonadales; family Pseudomonadaceae; genus Pseudomonas; species Pseudomonas sp. IC_126. The sequence continues at coordinate 174,660 of NZ_SJSS01000002.1, read as the reverse complement.
GCGTCGGTGGCGCCGCTCAGACCAAGATCATCAAAAAGCTCTCCGGTGGTATCCGTACCGCCCTGGCCCAGTACCGTGAGCTCGCCGCATTCGCTCAGTTCGCTTCTGACCTGGACGAAGCGACCCGCAAGCAGCTCGAGCATGGTCAGCGTGTCACCGAGCTGATGAAGCAGAAGCAGTACGCGCCGATGTCCATTGCTGACATGGCGGTGTCCCTGTATGCAGCCGAGCGAGGCTATCTGCAGGACATCGAAGTAGCCAAGGTCGGTGCCTTCGAGCAGGCGTTGATTGCCTATTTCCACCATGAGCACGTCGCTCTGCTGGACAAGATCAACGTGAAGGGCGACTTCAACGACGAAATCGACGCGGGCATCAAGGCCGGTATCGAGTCGTTCAAGGCCACCCAATCCTGGTAAGCCGCAGCGGGAGCCGCGAGGCTCCCGCTTGCTAACCCGATAGGTGTCAAATGGCAGGCGCAAAAGAGATTCGCAGCAAGATTGCGAGCATCAAAAGCACGCAGAAGATCACCAGCGCCATGGAAAAGGTGGCGGTCAGCAAGATGCGCAAGGCACAGATGCGCATGGCTGCCAGCCGTCCCTATGCGGAGCGGATCCAGCAGGTAATCGGTCATTTGGCCAATACCAACCCGGAATACCGTCATCCGTTCATGGTTGAGCGTCCGGTCAAGCGTGTCGGCTATATCGTCGTGTCTTCCGATCGTGGCCTGTGCGGTGGCTTGAACACCAACCTGTTCAAGGCGCTGATCAAGAACATGAAGGAATGGCACGACACTAAAGTCGAAGCCGACCTGTGCGTGATCGGTAACAAGGGCGCAAGCTTTTTCCGCAGCTTTGGCGGCAACGTGGTCGCGGCAGTCAGCGGGCTTGGCGAAGAGCCGTCGATCAACGATCTGATCGGCAGCGTCAAGGTCATGCTGGATGCTTTCGATCAGGGCCGTCTGGACCGTCTCTACCTGGTGTCGAACAAGTTCATCAACACCATGACGCAAAAGCCGACCGTAGCACAGCTGCTACCGTTGGCCGCGAGTGACGATCAGACCGCGCCGAAAGGCAAATGGGATTACCTGTACGAACCCGACGCCCGCCTGTTGCTGGATGCGTTGCTGGTTCGCTATATCGAGTCCCAGGTCTACCAGGCCGTGGTCGAGAATGGTGCTGCCGAACAGGCCGCCCGGATGATCGCCATGAAGAACGCAACCGATAACGCCGGTGATTTGATCAGCGATCTGCAACTGGTCTACAACAAGGCCCGTCAGGCTGCGATCACGCAGGAAATTTCGGAAATCGTCGGCGGCGCTGCCGCGGTTTAAGAACGGTTCAAATATTCAGAGGAACCAAACATGAGTAGCGGACGTATCGTTCAAATCATCGGCGCCGTTATCGACGTGGAATTCCCGCGCGATGTGGTACCGAGTATCTATGACGCGCTGAAAGTGACTGGCGCTGAAACCACCCTGGAAGTCCAGCAGCAGCTGGGCGACGGCATTGTCCGTACGATCGCCATGGGTTCGACCGAAGGCCTCAAGCGTGGTCTGGACGTCAGCAACACCGGCGCTGCCATCTCCGTACCGGTGGGTACTGCCACCCTGGGCCGGATCATGGACGTACTGGGTAACCCCATCGACGAAGCCGGTCCCATCGGTGAAGAAGAGCGCTGGGGTATCCACCGCGCGGCGCCGAGCTATTCCGAGCAGGCTGGCGGTAACGAGCTGCTGGAAACCGGCATCAAGGTTATCGACCTGGTTTGCCCATTCGCCAAGGGCGGTAAAGTCGGTCTGTTCGGCGGTGCCGGTGTTGGCAAGACCGTAAACATGATGGAGCTGATCCGTAACATCGCCATGGAGCACAGCGGTTATTCCGTGTTCGCCGGTGTCGGTGAGCGTACTCGTGAAGGTAACGACTTCTATCACGAGATGAAGGACTCCAACGTTCTGGACAAGGTTGCGCTGGTTTACGGCCAGATGAACGAGCCCCCAGGAAACCGTCTGCGCGTGGCACTGACTGGCCTGACCATGGCCGAGAAGTTCCGTGACGAAGGCAAGGACGTTCTGCTGTTCGTCGACAACATCTACCGCTACACCCTGGCCGGTACCGAAGTATCTGCACTGCTGGGCCGTATGCCGTCCGCGGTGGGTTACCAGCCGACTCTGGCCGAGGAAATGGGCGTTCTGCAGGAGCGCATCACCTCCACCAAGAGTGGTTCGATCACCTCCGTTCAGGCTGTTTACGTTCCTGCGGACGACTTGACCGACCCGTCGCCTGCGACCACCTTCGCCCACCTCGACGCCACCGTGGTTCTGTCGCGTGACATCGCTTCCCTGGGTATCTACCCGGCGGTCGATCCGCTCGATTCCACCTCGCGTCAGCTGGACGCCAACGTGATCGGCCAGGAGCACTACGACACCGCTCGCGGCGTTCAGTACGTGCTGCAGCGCTACAAGGAACTGAAGGACATCATCGCGATCCTGGGCATGGACGAACTGTCCGAAGCCGACAAGCAGCTGGTATCCCGTGCTCGTAAGATCCAGCGCTTCCTGTCCCAGCCGTTCTTCGTGGCCGAGGTCTTCACCGGTTCGCCTGGCAAGTACGTCTCGCTGAAAGAAACCATCCGTGGCTTCGCCGGCATCCTGAACGGTGATTACGATCATCTGCCGGAGCAGGCGTTCTACATGGTTGGCGGCATCGACGAAGCCATCGAGAAGGCCAAGAAACTGTAACTGGCGCGCCCGCTCGCGGGCGCCAATAAGCTAGACCGGCGGCACCCGTCGCGGGTCGAGCTGATTACCGAGGCATAAGTATGGCTATGACAGTCCACTGTGACATCGTCAGTGCGGAAGAAGAGCTGTTCTCGGGGCTGGTAGAGATGGTCGTCGCTCATGGTCACTTGGGTGATCTGGGCATTCTGCCGGGCCACGCTCCACTGTTGACCGATCTCAAGCCCGGTCCGGTGCGAGTGATCAAGCAGGGTGGCACCGAAGAGATCTTCTACATTTCCGGCGGCTTCATCGAAGTTCAGCCGAACATGGTGAAGGTGCTGGCTGATACCGCTACGCGCGCCAAGGATCTGGACGAAGCGGCGGCGCAGGCTGCCGTGACGGCCGCCGAGAAGGCCCTGCACGAGAAGGGTGCTGAGTTCGATTACGGCTCGGCTGCTGCTCGTCTGGCTGAAGCTGCCGCGCAGCTGCGGACCATCGAGGCGATGCGCAAGAAGTACGGTCGCGGTTGATCCGCTGACTGCTTCATCGTGCGCGAGTAAAAGGGTAGCCTTGGCTACCCTTTTTCTTTTTCGTTTTTCGTAAAAACTTCTTTTGCGTCGGCCCCAGGGTCACGATTCAGGATCTGCCATGTCACTCGATATCGTCATTCTCGCTGCCGGTCAGGGCACGCGCATGCGCTCCGCTCTACCCAAGGTACTTCACCCGGTTGCCGGTCAGTCCATGCTGGGTCATGTGATCGAGACCGCCCGAGGGCTCGAGCCCAAAGCCATCCACGTGGTGATCGGTCACGGCGCCGAGCAGGTGCGTGCGCGCCTGGCCGCGGACGATCTGAATTTCGTGGTCCAGGCCGAGCAGTTGGGAACAGGACACGCGGTTGCCCAGGCACTTCCGGCGCTCACGGCAGAGCGGGTGCTGATCCTTTATGGTGACGTGCCGCTGATCGAGGCGGCGACGCTCGAACGACTCCTGCACAAGGTCGGCCCGCAGCAGCTTGCGTTGCTGACGGTAAAGCTGACCGACCCGACCGGTTATGGCCGGATCGTGCGCGACGGTCAGGGCGTGGTCCAGGCGATTGTCGAACACAAGGACGCGTCGCCCGAACAAAAGCTGATAGCCGAAGGCAACACCGGCATTCTGGCGGTTCCGGGTGAGCGACTGGGCGACTGGCTGGGACGGCTCTCCAACAGCAATGCACAAGACGAATACTATCTGACCGATGTGATCGCCATGGCCGTCGCCGATGGGCTGACGGTCGCTACCGAGCAGCCGCAGGATGCGATGGAAGTACAGGGCGCCAACGATCGCATTCAATTGGCTGAGCTCGAGCGGCACTATCAGCAGCGTGCGGCGCGCCGTCTGATGGCTCAGGGAGTCACGCTACGCGACCCGGCACGCTTCGATCTGCGTGGCGAAGTGAGTGTCGGCCGCGATGTCTTGATCGACGTGAACGTAATCCTCGAAGGCCGAGTGGTGATTGAGGATGGCGTGGAGATCGGACCCAATTGCGTTATCCGCGACAGCACGCTGCGCCGCTGTGCGGTGGTCAAAGCTAACAGCCATCTGGAAGGTGCCGAGCTGGGCGAGGGCGCCGACTGCGGGCCATTCGCGCGCCTGCGTCCCGGAGCGGTGCTGGGGGCCAAAGCGCACGTCGGCAATTTCGTCGAAGTAAAGAATTCGCGCATGGGCGAAGGCGCCAAGGCTGGCCACCTGGCCTATCTCGGTGACGCCGAAATCGGCGCACGGACCAACATCGGCGCCGGCACCATCACTTGCAATTACGACGGTGCCAACAAATACCGCACGGTGCTGGGCGAGGACGTGTTCATCGGCTCCAACAGCTCGCTGGTTGCCCCGGTCAACCTCGGTGATGGCGCTACCACGGGCGCCGGTTCCGTGATCACGGCCGATGTGCCCGCAGGTACTCTGGCACTCGGGCGGGCTCGGCAGGCGTTGGTCAAGGGCTGGCAACGCCCGCAGAAAACGCGCAAATAACACTGATGATGCGCAGCTAGGGCTCGGTGCGCTTCGGTGTTCTTACAGGCGGTACTCAAGGGATTTCGTATTCGGTCGACTTCATAAGGCATAACGTCTAAAGGAAGCGATCATGCCCTCCCTTACCCGCCTGTCCATCCAGTGGAAGCTCACCCTGCTGGCTGGCCTTTGCCTTTTGCTCATCGTCGGCCTGTTGGTCGGCGCTTCGCTCTATCAATCGCGTCAGGCCACCGTTCTGGTCAGCGCATCTAGCGGTGCCATGCTGGAGGAGTCCGCACGCAACAATCTGCAAGCGCGTGGCTTGGCGCAGGCTCTGCGCATCGAGCGACAGTTCAACGATGCCTATCAGTACGGCCAGGGTATCGTCCGTCAGGTGCTGTCCCTGCGCGAGCAGGCCATCGAGCGGATGGCCAACGCCTTCGAGCTTCGTGAGGATTTGCACCATCAGATCAAGACGGCGCTGGAAGCCAATCCCGACCTGATCGGTCTTTACGTGGTGTTCGAGACCGACGCGCTGGACGACAGGGATGGCATGTTCATAGACAACGCCGAGATGGGCGGCAACGACACCGGACGATTTTCGCTGTACTGGTCGCAGCGCAAGCCTGGCCAACTCAGTGCTGAGACCATGAGCGAAGAGGAACTCGCCGATACCTCATCCAGCATCACGGGCGCACCCTACAACGCCTGGTACAGTTGCCCGCGCGACAGCGCCCGGGTCTGTGTACTCGAGCCTTATTTCGACGAGGTGGAAGGGAAGCCGCTGCTGATGACCAGCGTCGCCTTCCCCCTGATAGAAGACGACAAGGTCATCGGCGTCGTCGGTGTTGATATCAGCCTGGCTTCGCTGCAGCAGCTCAGTCAGGAGGCGCAACAGGTTCTTTATCAGGGCGAAGGCCATCTGAGCGTGATCAGTCCTGCCGGATTCCTGGCCGGCCATAGTCGCGACGCCGGTCTGCTCGGCAAACCGTTGAGCGCCGCGTTCGGTGCCGAGAGCGAGGCGATCGGCCGCGTGGTCGATGCCGGCAAGCCGGTGCTGCTCGACGAGGGCGACATGCTGCGGGTGTTGCAACCCGTACAGCCAGTGCCGGAAGTCGAACCCTGGGCGATTCTGCTGGAGGTGCCACGTCAGGTGCTGCTCGCTCCGGCAGCGCGTCTGGAGCAGACGCTGCAGGCTCAGAGCCAGGAGAACAGCATGATCGCCCTAGCTATCGGTCTCGGTGCGGTGTTATTGGGCCTGGCGCTGATGTGGCTAACCGCGCGGGGCGTGACCCGTCCTATCGAAGGCGTGGCGGCGATGCTCAAGGACATCGCCAGTGGCGAGGGCGATCTCACCCGACGACTGGAATACACCCGAGAGGATGAATTGGGCGAGCTGGCCGGATGGTTCAATCGTTTTCTCGACAAGCTGCAGCCAACCATCGCCGATGTGCAGCGCTCGGTTCAGGACGCGCGCAGCAGCGCCGACCAGTCTGCAGCGATCGCCATGCAGACCAGCGCCGGCATGCAGCAACAGTTCCGCGAAGTCGAACAGGTGGCGACCGCATCGCATGAAATGAGCGCCACGGCGCAGGATGTCGCGCGCAACGCTGCGCAGGCAGCGGAGGCCGCACGGGCAGCCGATCAGGCAACGCACGAAGGGCTGGGTGTCATCGATCACACCACGCGTAGCATCGACGGCCTCGCCGGTGAACTGAACCATGCCATGGGACAGGTCGAAACGCTGGCTGCTAGCAGCGAACAGATCGGCTCGGTGCTCGAAGTGATTCGCGCAATCGCCGAGCAGACCAACTTGCTGGCGCTCAATGCCGCTATCGAGGCGGCGCGGGCAGGCGAGGCCGGGCGTGGTTTCGCCGTGGTGGCCGATGAAGTTCGCAACCTCGCTCGACGCACCCAGGAATCCATCGAAGAAATTCGTCAGGTCATCGAACGTCTGCAGAGCGGAACTCGCGACGTGGTCACAGCGATGCAAGGCAGCCATGCTCAGGCGCAGGGCAGCGTCGATCAGGTAGGCAATGCCGTCGCTGCGCTGCGCAAGATCGGCGACGCGGTGGCGGTGATTTCCGACATGAACCTGCAGATTGCCAGCGCAGCCGAGCAGCAAAGTGCGGTAGCCGAAGAAATCAACCGCAACGTGGCTGGTATCCGCGACGTTACCGAATCGCTGTCTGGCCAGGCGGACGAATCGGCCCGCGTCAGCCAGGCGCTGAATCAGCTGGCCAATCATCAGCAAAGTCTGATGAGTTACTTCCGGGTTTGATGACTGGGAGTTGACGGCGCTGCTGGTTTAGGTTTTGATTCGCGCGTTTTTCTTTCGAATCGAAACTTAAGCATGTCGAAGCGCAACACTCCTCAACGACGCCACGCCATCCTTGCCATGCTCAACGAGCAGGGCGAGGTGAGCGTCGATGAGCTGTCCAGACGTTTCGAGACCTCCGAAGTGACTATCCGCAAGGACCTTGCGGCGCTGGAAAAGAACGGCCTGCTGTTGCGCCGCTACGGTGGCGCGGTGCCCTTGCCGCAGGAACTCATCGGCAGTTCACAGCCGGTTTCGCCGTGGAAGCAAGCCATCGCCCGAGGCGCCGTCGGCTGTATCCGCGAACATGCGCGCATCATTATCGATAGCGGCACCACCACCGCCGCGATGATTCCTGAACTGGGCAACAAGCATGGCCTGCTGGTGATGACCAACTCGCTGAGCGTGGTCAATGCCCTGCGTGAACTGGAACACGAACCGACCCTTCTGATGACGGGTGGCACCTGGGACCCGCATTCCGAGTCCTTTCAGGGGCAGGTGGCGGAACAGGTGCTGCGTTCCTACGATTTCGATCAGCTGTTCATCGGTGCCGACGGCATCGATCTGCAGCGCGGCACCACGACTTTTAACGAATTACTTGGCCTCTCGCGTGTCATGGCTGAAGTGGCGCGCGAAGTCATCGTGCTGGCCGAATCCGACAAGATCGGACGGCGCATCCCCAATCTGGAGTTGCCCTGGGGCGACATCCACACCCTCATAACGGACGACCGCCTCACTGCCGAGGCGCGTTCAAGTATTCAGGCTCGCGGCATCAAGCTGATCTGCGCAGCCATCGGAACCCATCAGGAGACCTGACCATGTGTGGCATCGTTGGCGCCGTCGCTGAACGCAACATCACTGCAATTTTGCTCGAAGGCCTCAAGCGTCTCGAGTACCGAGGCTATGACAGCGCCGGTGTGGCCGTGCTGGATGCAAGCGGCCAACTGCATCGCCTGCGCCGTTCCGGCAAGGTCGCCGAGCTGGAGCAGGCGCAACAGCACGAACAGCTCAGCGGTCGTCTGGGTATTGCTCACACGCGCTGGGCCACCCATGGCGCACCATGCGAGCGCAACGCGCATCCGCACTTTTCCGGCGAAGACCTGGCGGTGGTGCACAACGGCATCATCGAAAACCACGAAGCCCTGCGTCAGCAATTGAAAGCCCGGGGTTACGTCTTCGTTTCCGACACCGATACCGAAGTCATTGTGCATCTGCTGCACCACAAGCTCGATGAATACGGTGATCTCACCGTGGCGCTCAAGGCGGCGGTCAAGGAGTTGCATGGCGCCTATGGTTTGGCCGTAGTCAGTGCCAAACAACCTGATCGGCTGCTCGCCGCCCGTAGCGGCAGTCCGCTGGTGATCGGACTAGGCCTGGGGGAAAACTTCCTTGCCTCTGACCAGCTGGCCCTGCGTCAGGTCACCGATCGTTTCATGTATCTGGAAGAAGGCGATATCGCTGAGATCCGCCGCGACAGCGTGCAGATATGGGATGTCGCCGGCCAAGCGGTGGAACGCGAAAGCGTGCAATACCATGAAGGCGCGGAAGCGGCGGACAAGGGCGAATATCGCCACTTCATGCTCAAGGAAATCCACGAGCAGCCCAAGGTCGTGCAGCGCACGCTCGAAGGCCGCCTGGGCGACCACCAAGTGCTGGTGCAGGCGTTCGGTCCGCAGGCGGCCGAGCTGTTCGCCAAGGTGCGCAACGTGCAGATCGTTGCCTGCGGCACCAGCTACCACGCCGGTATGGTCGCGCGTTACTGGCTCGAGGAGCTGGCCGGCATTCCCTGCCAGGTCGAGGTTGCCAGCGAGTTCCGTTACCGCAAGGTGGTGGTGCAGCCCGACACGCTGTTCGTCACCATCTCCCAGTCCGGCGAAACCGCCGATTCGCTCGCGGCGCTGCGAAACGCCAAGGCGCGCACGGACGAGGAGGGGCGTTACCTCGCCAGTCTGGCGATCTGCAACGTGGGCATCAGCTCCCTGGTGCGCGAATCCGATCTCACCCTGCTGACCCAGGCCGGTCCGGAAATTGGCGTGGCTTCGACCAAGGCTTTCACGACCCAGCTGGTTGGCCTGTTGCTACTGACCCTGTCGCTGGGGCAGGTGCGTGGCACGCTTGCGCCGGCGCTTGAAGCCGAGCTGATCGACGAGCTGCGCCGCCTGCCGACGCGTCTGGGCGAAGCGCTGGCGATGGATACCACGGTGGAGAAGATATCCGAGCATTTCGCCGAAAAGCACCACACGCTGTTCCTCGGTCGTGGCGCGCAGTATCCGGTGGCGATGGAGGGCGCGCTCAAACTCAAGGAGATTTCCTATATCCACGCCGAGGCTTACCCGGCGGGCGAGCTCAAACATGGGCCATTGGCACTGGTCGACGCCGACATGCCGGTGGTGACCGTGGCACCGAACAACGAGCTGCTGGAAAAGCTCAAATCGAACCTGCAGGAAGTGCGCGCGCGCGGTGGCGAGCTGATCGTCTTCGCCGACCGTGAAGCCGGCATCGAGAATGGCGAGGGCACCTTCATCGTCAGCATGCCGCATATCCATGACGTGCTGGCGCCGATCCTCTATACGTTGCCATTGCAGCTGCTGTCGTACTACGTCGCGGTGCTGCGCGGTACCGATGTGGACCAGCCGCGTAATTTGGCCAAGTCAGTGACTGTGGAGTGAAGGCTCTGCGATGACGCTCTAAAGAAGAGTGGAGGCCCAATGGGACCTTCTCGTCTCAGCCAGTGCTTGCCTGCTCTAGTGCTGCGCCGGCCATGAACAGGGCGAAAGTCGCCTCGGCAGCGGCAAGTATCGCCGGCCATGAACTACAGCCGGCCGTTTCCAGTCGCGCAAGGAAGGTCGGCCAGAGCCTGGCGACGTCACCGTGTTCAAGGTAGCTAACCGGCGCTGAAGGATCGAACTGACGCTGCCGTTTTGCCAGGATTCTTCCGCCGAGACGCGAACCCTCAAGTACATAAGCGGCGCCCCAGCAGCTGGCCTCGTCCAGTAGTTCAGGCAGTGGCAATGTCGTTGGCGCCGGGCTGTCCAGCTCGCTGAGGTCAGCCAATAACAGGTGACGTCGCGTACGTGTGGGCCAATCATTTAGCAGCCGAACGATGCCAGCCTGTTCCAATGCGACTTCCACGGCACCCAGCGCGCGGCTGTGGGCACGCAAGAAATGGACGTAGCCGCCCTCATGATTGAAGTCAAAACCGGCATAGGCAGCATCGACTTGTGCGTGCAAAGGGGCGGTTGCATGCCTTAGGCGGGCCCGCAGCTCAGACATCGGTCAGATTGCCTTTTTGCAGCGCCAGTTGTATTCCGCTCGCCAGCTGCTCCTCGCGAAACGGCTTCTGGATGATCGGAAAGCCGGCCAAGCCGTGTTCGCTCAGCTCCGCATAGCCCGTGACTATTACCACCGGCAATTCGGGATTGCGCGCCCGCACTGCTCGCGCCAGCTCACCGCCGTTCATGTCCGGCATGGCGAAATCAGCTAGCAGTAGATCGACGTCGACGCTTTCGGCCAGCATTTGCAATGCCTGCTTGCCGCTGTCTGCTTCGGTCACCGAGAAACCCAGATACTGCAGCATCTGGGCCGTCACCTCGCGCACGCTGGGATCGTCATCAACCAGAAGGATGCTGTGGCGGCTGTTACTTTCTATTGAGGCCGCGCTCGATGGCATCAGCGGTTTCGCCTTCTGCGTTATCGTGGTTCGGGGCAGGAAGACTTTCACCGTAGTGCCGACGCCGGGTTCGCTCTGGATACGGGCTCCGCCACCGGACTGCTTGGCGAAGCCGAACACCTGCGCCAGTCCCAGGCCGGAACCTTTGCCGACTTCCTTGGTGGTGAAGAAGGGCTCGAAGGCTTTGCTCAATACTTCGTCGGTCATGCCTTCACCTGTATCGGCGACCGACAACACCACGTATTCGCCCGGGCCAGGATCTTCGGGACGTAAGGCCGGCTGGTCGATAACTACGTTACCGGTACCAAGGGTGAGCTGGCCGCTGTCGCCCATGGCATCACGCGCGTTGATCGCCAGGTTGAGGATGATCATTTCGATCTGAGTCGGGTCCACCAAGGCATGCCAGAGATTGTCTTGCGTATCGGTCACGATGGTCACATTACCGCCCAAGCTGCTCTTGAGCAGGCTTAGCAAGCCGACAAGAGTGTCGTTGAGGTTCACCGCTGTGGGCACCAGCTGTTGGCGCCGAGCAAATGCGAGTAGCTGGCTGGTTAATGTCGCACCGCGTTCGCCGGAGTCACGAATGTACTGTAAGCGGCGTAGGCAGCGCTCAACCGGTGCGCCGCGTTCCAGGTCGTTTTTTAGAAAGCTGGCACTGGTAAGGATGACCGTTAGCAGATTGTTGAAATCGTGGGCGACGCCCGCAGTCAGCTGGCCGACGGCTTCGAGCCGCTGCATCTGCTGCAGCGTGGCCTCGACGCGCTCGCGCTCTTGGATCTGCGTCAGTAGCTCGCGGTTGGCTTCGCCCAGCCTGTCGATCGTCGCAATTTCGCCGGTGATGTCCCGTGCGGCCGCATAGATGCGGCCGCCATCGGCTACTGCGGACCATGACAACCAGCGATAGCTACCGTCGCGATGGCGCAGTCGATTGACGTAACGGTTGGCGACCTCGCCCTGACCGATCCGGGAGGTCTCCTCCAGCGACTTCACAAGGTCGTCGGGGTGGACCAGCTCGAGCAACGAACTCTGCATCAGCTGCTCGCGGGGCCAGCCGAGTGTGTCTTCCCAGATTGGATTCAGCGCGATCGGCCACAGGTCCAACTGCGTGACTGCCAGCAGGTCGCGCGACAGTTCCCAGGTGCGGTCGCGTTCACGGGTGCGTTCTTCTACGCGCTCGCCCAAGGTTTGGTTTATGCGCTTGAGGGTTTGGGTCGCCAGTTGCTGCTCGGTAATATCCATTACCACACCGACAAAGCGCGTGCAGACACCTGCTTCGAAAAAGGCCTGACCGCGGGTTTCCATCCAGCGAATGCTGCCGTCCTCAAAGAGCACACGGTACTTAGCGCGATACTCGTGATCGTTCTCCAGAGTGTTGGCCCGCTCGATTTGAATGCGCATGGCCCCGCGATCGTCTGGATGGCAGAGCTGTTCGAACAATGACATATCTACCGGGGTGTCTGCCGAGACGCCGAACATCGCACGACAACGCTCGTCCCATATGAGGGTGTCGCTTTGCGGCTCGTAATCCCACATGCCCAAGCGTGCTGCATCGATGGCCAGCCGGGCGCGCACCTCCACTTCCCGCAACGCCTGCTCAGCCTGCTGGCGACGACGGCGTTCGTTGACTTCACCCAGCGCCCGTTCGACGGCTTTCGGTAGAAAGCTCAGGTTCTTCTTGAGTACATAGTCGATGGCACCGGAGCGCATCATGTTGACCGCGTTCTCTTCGCCAAATACACCTGAGAGGAAGATGAAGGGTGTCTCCGGAGCCAGTCTGCGAGCGTCCTGGAGAGCCTGACTACCGGAGTAATTCGGCAGGATGAAATCGGCCAGTATCAGGTCGAACTCGTACCGCTGCAGCGTCTCGACGACGCCCGCATGGTCATAGACCCGCTCGGCATGCGTCAGTGTATAACCGCTGCGCTCCAGTGATAGTTGGGCCAGTTCGGCATCGTGCGGACTGTCCTCGATGAACAGGACGCTGATGTTCTTTAGTGTTGGCATTTTGACCCGGTTGTGGAAAGCAGGTGCTGAGGCAGCGCACCATGTGTCAGCAGGCGGCAGGTCGTTCAGTTCTTTTCTTCGCTGCTTGACCCTCGCTTGAACCGCAGGGAGCCGGGTGGCGGCTCGTTGAGCACCGCCCAGAAGATGCCGAGATCGGATATCGCTGCGACGAAATCCTTGAATTCGACCGGCTTTACCACGTATGCGTTCACTCCGAGTTCATAGGCTTTGAGCAGATCGGGTTCTTCCCGCGAAGAGGTCAACATGACAACCGGGATGCTACGTAGCTCGGTGGTTTCACGCACAATCTTGAGCACTTCCAGTCCATCAACTTTCGGCAACTTGAGATCCAACAACAGTACCGCCGGATTGCCATCGGCACGCCCAGAGTGGTCTCCGGTGCGCAAGAGGTAGCTCAGCGCTTCTGCACCGTCACGCATGATCACTACGTCGTTGGCCAGCTGACTGCGCTCCAGCGCAATCAGCGTTAGCTCCAGGTCGTGGGGATTGTCCTCAACCAGCAGTATTGGTTTCAGCATTGCTTGTCTCGATTCAATAGAGGAGATGTATAGGCCAATTTAGGAAGTGAGAAATAGAAGGTAGCGCCCTTGCCCAGTTCGCTCTCGGCCCAGACACGTCCATCATGGCGTTCAATGATGCGGCGCACGCTCGCCAGACCAATTCCAGTGCCCTCGAACTCTTCCATGCGATGCAGCCGCTGGAAAACGCCGAACAGCTTGCTGGCATATTGCATGTCGAAGCCCACGCCGTTGTCACGTATGTAAACCATGACTTCGCCGTGGCGTTGCTCGGCGCCTATCTCGATCACCGCTAGCTCCTGCGTGCGGGTGTACTTCACCGCGTTTCCGATCAGGTTGCGCAATGCCATATGAAGGAAAGCCGCATCGGCCACGACGATCGGCATTGGCAGCAGATGCCATTCGATCTGCCGACCTTCGCAGTCCGGGATGAGCTCGTCGCGGATCGACGCTACCAGCGCACTGAGATCTACATCGGACATGCGCAATGCGGAGCGGCCCATTTGCGAAAAGGTCAATAGATTGTCGACCAACGTGCCGGCGAAGCTAGCGGCATCGGAGATGTTTTCCAGAAAGCGCAGCCCGCGCTCGCTTAGCTGGCTACCTTCCAGTTCGCCAAGCAACTCGGTGTAACCGGCGATATGGCGCAGCGGCGCACGTAAATCATGGGATACGCTGTATGAAAACGATTCCAGCTCCTGGTTGCTGGCATGCAGTTCGCCGGCTAACTGGGCCATTTCCTCAGCCTTGCGCAGTACGATGCCGAGCACCGCGTTGCGCAGCTCGAGCGCGCCTTCGATTTCGTCCTGTTCCCAGAGGGTCGCATAGCCCCTCAGAGTCTCCTGCCACCGCTCGAAACTGTGACGCGGGCTGAGGGCACCACTGCCATGGTCGACTCGTTTTTCCGGTTGTCCGGCCCAATCGACGGTCTTGATCTGCTCGCGACGGAACCAGATCAAGTAATGCGCATGCAGGCGGGAGATAGAGATTGCCATGACTCCGGCGCAATGCTCCGCCAATTCTGGAAAGTCCGGAATGTCGCGGGAAACGCAGTCGCTGTGGTAGATCACCCTGTCGCGCTGCTCGCCCAGCCAGTGGGCCAGTTGCAAGATCTGTTCATGATCTGGAGTTTGGCCGATGGTTTCACAGGTTTCCGCGGAGATGATCGCGGCACCATGGGCACCGGCAAAATCGAGCGCCACTTCCGGTAGCTGACGAAAGCCTTCTACTACGCTGTCGTGGTCGGCCATCGCTGACAGCAGGTGCACGATCTGCTGGCGCAATTCGAGCTTGCGTTGCGCCAGGGTTTCGACCTCCCGTGCCTCGATCTGCAGCGCCAGGATGCGTCCGAGAAGCTCGCATGACGTACGGGTCTGGTAACTGACTTGTCGTGGCTCCGCATCGTGACAAGAGATCAATCCCCAGAGCCGCCCGCGGACGACGATAGAGATCGACATCGAGGCCAGCGTGCCCATGTTGCGCATGTATTGCAGATGCACCGGGGAAACGCTACGTAATGCCGCAAAGCTCAGATCCAGCGGCTCGTCAGTCGTGGGATTCAGTGCCGGAACCAGCGGCGAGGGCTGATAGTTGGCGTCCTGGATGACACGGATCAGGTTTTGCTGGTACAGCAGACGAGCCTGCGGCGGGATGTCGGATGCCGGAAAGCACAGTCCTAGATAGCGCGCATAGCCCGGGTCGGCCTCTTCGGCCAGCACCAAACCGTTGCCGTCGGCATCGAATCGGTAGGCCTTGACCCGACCGAATCCGGTGATCCGCTTAAGCTCTTTGACCGCGAGCTGACAAAGGCCTTCCAGCTCGCGGGTCTCCTCCAGCTGCACGACGAAGGTGCGCATCAGTGGATAGAGTGAATTATAGGCGTCAAGGGGGTTGCCGGCCCGTTCGAACTCCAGGATCAGCTGACCCTTGCGGCGGTGCGCCATTACCGCGAAAACGCTTTCTTGTCCGTTGAGGCTGAAGCTCACATCGCTCAGGTGAAAAGGGTTCTGATCATCCTCGGCTAGCGCCGCCAGGCCGGCATCGATTCGATCAATACTGAGTAACGAAGACAGCGGCTTGCCTAGCAGCGCCTGCGCATCAAGGCCCAGCCAGTACCGTACGTTCTCGCTAGCCTGCAACACTCGCAGCTGCGACTCGTCGACTGCCAGAAGAAAACCGTGTGGCTGGATACTGCCGGGGATATGGATGGGTTCTTCTGCGCATCGGTCGATGGCCTCGAGCAGGTCCTCGGTAGTGGTCATTTTGTGTCCTTGGTCGGGTCCTGTCCGGACCGAAAGCGACAGGCAGGCACCCATGCGAGTTGCTACCTATTGTCAGTGACAGTGTCGGTGATCGCGATGGCCTATGTTGGAATCGATAATGGACCGGATTGTTTGGCAGGGCACTTTAACCCGACCGAACTGGCTCGCCAATGCGGCGAGCTATATAAACAGACCACGATGAAGGGCCATGACAGAAGGCAACAGGCAGGAATCACGATGCCGACGCGCGCGAGTCCAGGGCCGGGCAAGGTGCGCCGCGCTCGCAACGATCCGACGGCAGAGTGTCAGCTAACATGCCCGCCGTCGACAGGCGCATGCTTGGCCATGAGCTCGACGATCCAGTCGATGAAGGCACGCAGCTTGGCGCTGACGTGCCGGTTCGGCGGGAAGGCGATGTACATCGGCATTGGATCGAGTCGCCAGCCTTCGAACAGCGGCACCAACTCGCCGCGCGTGGCGTGCTCGGCTGACATGTAATGCGGCAGCCAGAGCACGCCGAGGCCGGCCAAGCCAGCGGCGAGGTACGCGTTGCCGTCATCGACCGATAACGCATAGCGGCCGAGCAAGCTGTTGCTCTCACCCTCGCAGCGCATGGCGTACGGAGCGGCCTTGCCGGCACGTGCCCAGACGAACCCTACGATGCGGTGATGCGAGTCTTCCAGCTCCCGCGGATGCTGCGGCGTGCCAGCGCGTTCCAGGTAGCCCGGCGCGGCGTACACGCCGAGTTGCAGTTCGCCGACGCGCCGGGCCACCAGCGATTGGTCGGTGAGTTCGCCGCCGCGCACGACGCAATCCACGTTCTCGCCGATCAGGTCCACCGTGCGATCACTTACGCCCAGGTCCAGCTGAATGTCGGGGTATCGCGCATAGAACGCTGGCAGCGCGGGTATCAGAATCAGCCGGGCGAAGGGACTGGGCACATCCACCCGCAGCCTGCCGCGCGGCGATGCCGAGGCGCCGGACAGGCTTGTCTCGGCGTCGTCCAGATCGGCCAGCAGGCGCAGCACATGCTCGTAATAGACGGCACCGTCTGCAGTGACCCCAACCTTGCGTGTGGTGCGGTTGAGCAGCCGCACGCGCAACCGTGCCTCCAGCTGCTGCACCAGTTGCGTCACGCTGGTTCTGCTCGTGCCGAGGGTCTCGGCAGCCTTGGTGAAACTACCGGTTTCCACTACGCGGGCGAACGCCTGCATCGCATCGAAGCGGTCCATCTTGGCTCCACCGTTCCAGGAATTGTTTGGATTCTACAAACAATGATGACCGGACTTGCCTGTTTATCCCGCGCAACGGCGCGCCTAGATTCATGTCTCCCTGAATGACGGGGCGGTTCGACCCCAATTGGAGAATTCCATGACACAGCGCGACGTTGTTTTTCCACCCGCACGCCAGGCGCTCTACGAGCGAAACCGCTACTCGCCGGCAATCCGCTCTAACGGACTGCTGTTCGTTTCCGGGCAAGTCGGCAGTCGCGAGGACGGCTCGCCCGAGCCTGAGTTGGAAGCCCAGGTCAGGCTCGCGTTCGAGAATTTGAATGCCATCCTCAAGGCAGCGGGCTGCACGTTCGATGACGTGATTGACGTGACCTTGTTCATCGTTGATCCCGAAGCGCAATTCGACACGATCTGGAAAGTCGTGCCGGACTATTGGGGCAGCGCGCCCCACCCGACTCTGACAGCCGTCGGCGTGACCTGGCTCTACGGCTTTCAATTCGAAATCAAGGTCATCGCCAGACTGCCGGAAGCCGCGGGTAGCTGATGTCTATTTCGCGTAAGTCGTGTGCGACGGTGCTTGCGGCGCCGCATCCTCGAAACGATCGACCTGGCGCAGGCTCCTGAAGCCGAGCAGCCAACCGCCCGTTACTGTCAGGGTGCAGGCGCAGCCCAGCAGCGCCGCCGGCACCGCGCCGAACCAGGCGGCGCTGGTTCCAGCGCGGAATTCGCCGAGCTCGTTGGATGAGCCGATGAACAGCATGTTCACTGCGTTGACCCGACCGCGCATGGCGTCCGGTGTGGAGAACTGGATCAGCGAGGAGCGGATGTACATGCTCACCATGTCCGCACCGCCGGCCACCATCAGCGCGGCGAAGGACAGCCAGAACAGGCTCGACAGCGCAAATACCAAATTGGCCAGGCCGAACAGCGCTACCGCCGCGAACATCACCAGCCCGACATGTCGATTGAACGGCCGCACGCTGAGATACAGTCCCACCGTCACCTCACCGACGGCCATGGCGCTGCGCAGTAGACCGAGGCCGGTAGGACCGACTTCCAGTACCTCCTGGGCATAGATCGGTAGCAGCGCTACCACGCCGCCCAGCAGCACGGCAAACAGATCGAGAGAAATGGTGCCGAGGATGATTGGCCGCGAGCGGATGAAGCCGATGCCGGCGGTGAAGCGCGCCCATGCGGTGGTTTCAAGCGCCTGGCGCTGTTCGGCATAGCGCACCGGGACGAAGCCCAGCAGCAGCGTGCCGGCGAGAAAACCGATCAGGCACAGGCCATAAGTCAGGCCTCCGCCCCCGAGCGCATAGAGACCACCGCCGAGCACTGGGCCTGCGATGGTAGCGCTGCGCATGATCATGCTGTTGGCGGCGATGGCCGCGGCCAGACGCTCGCGCGGGACGATCTGCGGCAGCAGGCTGGACAGCGCCGGCCCAGTGAAGGCACGCGCGCAGCCGTAGAACACCAGCACTCCGTAGTAGTAGCTCACCACCGCGTCGGTCAGCGACAGCCACAGTAGCGCGGCGGCGCACAGCGCTTCCACCAGCCAGCTCAGCCCCAGGATCAGTTTGCGGTCGAAGCGGTCGATCAGATCCCCCGCCGGTAGCAACAGAAGCAGCATCGGGACGAACTGGGCCAGGCCGACATAGGCCAGCGACAGTGGATCGCGCGTGAGGTCGTAGACCTGCCAGGCCACGACCACGGCCTGAATCTGCATGGCGAAGACCGCCAGCAAACGTGCAGCGAGAAAGGGGACGAAACCGGGAAGGCGGTAAACGGATATGGACGTCGCGGTCACGGCAGGGTCCTGTTGCAGAGTCGTTCGTGAAGCGGCTCCGGGGGGCAGGCCGCAGCGTCAAGGCAGTCGGGCAATCTACTGGAAAGCACGGCAGACGCGCAAAGGGCGTCCAGATTGCAGCGATCCAGGCACGTGCCTAACCGCTATGACCAGCCAGGAGCCGTTGCGGGCTGGCCGACTGCATCCGAAATGGGCGGATCGAAACAGCGCGGGGCTGGCTCGCGTGCGTTCGGGCTTGTATAAACTCGCCTTCAAGCGCGTATTTCACGAATGGGGGGCGCATGGAAGAGGTAATCGAACAGCTGCGAGAACTCAACGAGCCGGTACCGGTGCCGTTGGAACTGCCAGACGATGACCGTCTGGTCGAGGTCGAAGAAGAGCTGCTGATCAACTTGCCGTTCGGCCTGCGCGAATTTCTGCTGACGGTCAGCGATGTCGTCTATGGCCGGCTCGAGCCGGTGACCGCCGATCCACAATCGCATACCTATCTGCCGGAAGTGGCGGCGAACGCCTGGGATGCCGGCGTGGCGCGGGATTTGTTGCCGATCTGTCAGGACGGGCCTGACTACTACGTGGTCGATCTGGAAGGCGAAGTCATGCTGTTCGATGGTGGCGCGCATGAACTCACCGATGAAAGCTGGGAAACCGTGTGGCACTGGGTGCGCGACGTTTGGTTGGAAAGTTGAGCCGCTTGGTTCTACGCAACGAGACGCCAAGGTCATGGTGACGCTCGGCAACCTGTGCGTTTTCCTCCTGCTGATGACAGCAGCCGCCTGGCTCTGGCATTCCCATGGCATACGCGAGCGCGCGCTGGCATCGGTGCGCCGTCATTGCGAAAAGATGGATGTCGATCTGCTCGATGGCAATGTCGCGTTTCGCCGCCTTGGATTTGTGCGCGACGCGCGCGGGCAACGCCGCTTTGCGCGCGTCTACGGCTTCGAATTCACCGTGACGGGCGAGCAGCGCCATCAGGGCAGCATCGTCATGTTCGGTCCGCGACCGGGGCCGATCGAGATGGAAGCGCATCCCTTCAAGGCCCCGCCGGATTCGGGGCGGGTCATCCAGATGGACGATTGGCGTCGCGGTGACTGATTTTGCCGGTTAAAGGCGGCAGGCGGCCATTGCTGCTTTCAGTAGCGCTTCGTCTCCGGGTGCGTTGAAAATCAATTCGAGCCGCGAATCCTTTCGCCATTCGCTGGGCTTGAATATCAGCGCCTCGCCCGCCAAGGCATTGGCCGAACGCCAGCCCTCGGGGCTATGAAGCACCAGCTTCGCCCGGCGCCAATCCAGGCTGCCAAGCCACCTTTCGATGCGCTGCAGATCGAAACGCTGACTTGAATGCCAACGCCAACCGATGCTCCAACCGTCTGCGCTTGCCTGGCTTTGGCAGACCGGCTGTTGCGGATTCAGCCAGACACTGCCGGCTGGTTGCACTGAGGCGGCCAGGGGTGATGGAGTCTCGGCTTGTGCGTCGGCTCGCTGGTCGATACCCGGTAGCGCCGTGATCGGCAATTCGCCCTGGGTCGTCCAGCGCAATGGCAATGAGGGCAGCCTCGCCATGATGCGCTGGCGATCTGCCTGATCCAGCGCCTCGCTTTTATTCAGCACCAATAGGCCACTGCGCTGAAGCGCTTGCTGCACGCTGGGTGGCAAGGGCTCGTCACGCGCAAGGGAGGCGGCATCGAGCACCGTCAGGCAGGGCTGCAGCGCCAGGACACCCTGCCATGGCGGCGCGCCGAGTTGCGTGAGCAGTTCAGCAGGATGGCCCAGCCCGGAAGGTTCGATAAGCAGCCGATCCGGTTTGGCCTTGCGTAACAAGCGGCCCAGACCGACCTGGAAGGGCACGCCGTTGACGCAGCACAGGCAGCCGCCGGCGACTTCCGCGAGACTGATGCCCGCTTCGTCGGTGGTCAGCAGCGCTGCGTCGAGGCCGATCTGGCCGAACTCGTTGATCAACACCGCCCAGCGCTCGTTTGCCGGCTTCTGCGATAGCAGCGAACGGACCAAGCTAGTCTTGCCGGCGCCGAGTGGGCCGCAGATTACATGAGTCGGTATTTGAGTCAGCATGGCGCCATGGTGCGCATTTGGCGGATGGATTGGAAGCGGCCGCGCAGCCCGCATGCTAGAGTCGCCGCGGTCAGATGAGGGGTAATCGATGCGTCTAATGTCTTTTCTGCTGCTATCGCTGAGTGTCGCCGGCCAGGCCTGGGCCGATGGCTGCGTCATTCACAGCCAGGACGAGCGCATCGAGGTGAAGGTCTGCCAGCAGAACCGCAACATTCCGGCTGAATTGTTCCGCTCGGGATTCTGCCAGCCCGAACTCAAGGGGCAGAAGGTTGAGGTCAGCTTCGTGGAGCAGTGTCCCGGCGGCGCCTTCGGAGTCTGCCGCAACGCCCAGGTGTCCAACATGCCCTATCGACAGGATATTCACTATTACGGCATCGCCAGCGACGCGCGCTTCCTTCAGCCGGCCTGCGAGCAGACCAGTGACGGCGAGTGGGTGATTCCATGAGTGCTCATGGGCGTTCCACGTGAAACGTCGCTTTCCTCCCTGTAACAGGGTTCGTCTCGAGCCTGGCCATGTCGAACCACATACTGCCGTAGCTTGCGAAGTTGAGAAGCGTTAGCATTACGATCTCGACGGCAAAGAGCAGCAGCCATGGCAACCCAGGGGATGGTTCGGCAACAGTTGGTACATCGACTCTATGTCGATCATCAGGGTTGGCTGAATGGCTGGTTACGCCGTCAGCTCGGCTGCAGCCAGAAGGCAGCGGACCTGGCGCAAGATACTTTCGTACGTGTCCTGACCAAGGATCATGGCCTCGAAGCGATTCGTGAACCGCGCGCCTTCCTGCATACCGTTGCCAAAGGCCTATTGATCAATCACTGGCGCCGCAAGCAAATCGAGCAGGCCTATCTGGACGCGCTCGCCTTGCAGCCCGAGGCATTCGCGACGTCACCCGAGTCCCACGCATTGGTCGTCGAAACCCTGTTGCAGGTCGATGCGATGCTGGCGCGGCTTCCAGAGAAAGTTCGCCGTGCCTTCCTTCTTTCCCAGCTGCAGGGCATGACGTACGGGGCGATAGCCGCCGAGCTTGGCGTATCCGAACGCATGATCAAGAAATACATGGCGCAGGCCATGCTGCACTGCCTGACTCTGCTCGACGACGCGCCATGAGCCTCGATTATCAGGTACTGCAAGCCGCAGCCCAGTGGTTCGCGGTACTGCAATCCGATGCGATCAGCGAGTCTGATCGCCAGGCCTGGCGCGCTTGGGTCGCCTTACCCGAGCACGCCAAGGCCTGGCAGCGGGTGGAACAGATCAGCGGACGGTTGGAGCCGTTGACGGGCGACCCGTTCGGCTCCGCAGCGACGGTTCTGCTGCAGCGTCGCGAGCCGACTCGGCGGCACGCACTCAAGACCCTTTCGATTCTATGCGGCGGCGCCTTGCTGACGTTCGCCGGCGGTGCGCTGCCATGGCGTAGCTGGGCGGCAGACCATCGTACGGCGGTGGGGGAGGTGCGCGACTGGCGTCTGGATGATGGCTCACGGCTGTGGTTGAACACCGATAGCGCGTTGGCTGTCGCGTTCACCGATCAGGCTCGGCAGCTGTCGCTGCATCGTGGCGAGGCGTTGCTGCAAGCCTCTGACGAGCGACGCCCGCTGCTGTTGCGCACGTCCGAAGGCGACCTTCAGGCACGCGGCGCTGCGAGGTTTTCGGTACTGCAGCGCGATGGCAGTACTCAGCTCAGTGTGTTCGAGGGCACCATCGATATCCGGCCTGCCGGGCGCGATGGCGTTCATACCGTCCTGCAAGGCCAGCAAGTGGCGTTCGATACTCTGCAAATCAGGCTTGGTCGGCCGGTTCAGCCGGGCCGTCAGGCATGGAGTAGCGGCGTCCTGTTGGCCGATGATCTGCGTCTGGACGAGTTCGTGACCGAGCTGGCGCGCTATCGCCAGGGCTATCTCGGTTGTGATCCACGCATCGCCGGCCTGCGCGTGGTCGGCGCCTATCCGCTGGCTGATACGGAGCGGATTCTGGAGGCTCTGGCCAGTACATTGCCGTTGCGCATCAACCGGCGTTTGCCTTGGTGGGTCAGCCTCGAGCCGTCGACCGCCTGAAACGCAAATGTAAAAATTTCTCATCCGCAGTTCCCTTTTGCAGGGCGTCGCTGGGCATAACCGCATCGATCCCTATTTTTGCTCTCGCAAAAGGATGACCCATGCGCTCCATCGCTCCGCTTCGTCGTTCCAGCCTCTCCCGCGCCGTTCGCGCTGCCCTGTTCTGCCTGCCGCTAACAACGCTCGTCGCCTCGCCGACGGCGCTGGCACAGGCGGCCAGTCAGCAGGAGTTGCGCGGTTACGATATCCCAGCCGGTCCGCTGTCCAGCACGCTGAGCCGCTTTGCCGGCGAGGCTGGCGTGATGCTGTCGGTAGATGGTCGTCTCACCGAGGGGCGCGATTCGGCTGGCCTGCAGGGGCAGTATGGCGTCGCGGAGGGCTTCGATGTCTTGCTGCAGGGCAGCGGTCTGCAGGCGGTGCGTGATGAACGCGGCACTTACTCGCTGACGTTATCGCCGTCTCGCGAACAGGCCCAGGCCGTCGAGCTGAAGCCCATGGTGGTCGAAGGCTTCGCCCTGGGTAACGCGCTGGGCGAGATGGAAGGCTACAACGCCACCCACAGCAGCGTGGCGACCAAGACCAGCATGCCGCTGCTGGAAACGTCGCAGACGGTCTCGGTGGTCACGCGTCAGCAGATGGACGATCAGGGCTCGCTGACCGTGGCCCAGGCGTTGCGTTATACCCCCGGTGTAATGAGCACGCCTTATGGCGCCACCAGCCGCTACGATTATGTGGCCATGCGCGGGTTCAACGATGGCTCGGTGGACAATCTGTATCTGGATGGCCTCAAGATCATGGGTGACAGCGGCACCTACAGCACCATGCAGATCGATCCTTATTTTCTCGAGCGCATCGACGTGCTGAAGGGCCCATCATCGGTTCTGTATGGCCGCAGCCTGCCTGGCGGCCTGGTCGCAATGACTTCCAAGCAGCCGACGGAAGAGGTTTATCGGCAGGTCCAGGCGACGCTTGGCAGTAACGATCAGAAAGGCATCGGCGTCGATTTAGGCGGGCCGCTGGACGAAGAAGGAACGCTCTCCTATCGGCTGGTCGGCCTGGCGGACAAAGGTGATACCCAGTACGACCATGTGAAGTCGGAGCGCTATGCCATCGCTCCATCGCTGCGCATCGCCTTTTCCGAAGACACCGCGCTGACCCTGCAGGCCTATCTGCAGCACGACCCGGAAAGTGGTTATCACGGCGGCCTGCCTGCTGACGGCACTCTATATCGTCGTAATGGACGCTATCTCTCCGACGATTTCTTCGAGGGTGAGCCCGGGCACGAGAAGTTCGAGCGCACTCAGCAAATGCTCGGCTATCAGTTCGAGCATCGTTTCGACGATGTCTGGTCGATGCGTCAGAACTTCCGCTACCTGGATTCGAAAGTCGAGTCCGAACAGGTCTACAGCCTGGGCTGGGTGGGCGATTCGTCAGAACTGCTGCGTGGCTATACGGGCGCGGAGGAGCGCCTGCACTCGTGGATCATCGACAACATGCTGCAGGCCGAATTCGACACGGGCGCCGCCCGGCATACCTTGATCACCGGTGTCGATTATCAGCGTGGAAAGGCCAAGGTGGACTATTACGGCGGCACCGTCGGCAATCTCGATGCGTTCGATCCGGTATATGGCACGCCTGTTGTGGTTGGCGGCCCGTTCGGCCAGACCCGCCGGCTGGAGCAGACGGGTCTGTACATGCAGGACCTGATCGAGCTGGACCGTTGGCGTGTTTCCCTGGGCTTGCGTCAGGACTGGGTAGAAACCGAAGTGGTGTCAGACGGGGCGAGTGCGCCCTCGGGAAAGGACTCGGACCAGCTGACGACCCGCGCTGGCGTGCTTTATCTGTTCGATAACGGCGTGGCGCCTTATATCAGCTATTCGGAGTCGTTCAACCCGAACTCGACCAGTGACGCCAATGGTGATCCGCTTGACGCGACCGAAGGCACTCAATGGGAACTGGGCATCAAGTACCAGCCGGTGGGTACCGACGATCTGTATACCGCTTCGCTGTTTCACATCGAGCAGGAAAACCTCGCTTCCAAGCTCCCCAACGAGGATTTCTACAGGCCTATCGGGGCCGTACGCTCGCAGGGCCTGGAACTTGAAGCGCGTCTGCAGCTGACCGACAGCCTGCGTCTGCTGGCCAGCTACACCTTCACCGACATCGAATATTCCAAATCCGTGTTCAGCGCTGTGGACGCGACTCTGGATAACAAAGGCAATACCCCAACACAGTCGGTACGCCACATGGCGTCCATCTGGGCGGACTACCGTTTCATCGGCGATAGCCTGGAAGGGCTGAGCACCGGCGCTGGCATTCGTTATGTCGGCGAAGGCTGGGCCGATGCCGAAAATACGCAGCGCATACCGTCCTACACATTATTCGATGCCTCCGTCGGCTATGACCTCGCCAGGGTCGGGCTGGATGGCATGGATGTTCGGTTGAATGCAAACAATCTCACCGACAAACGATACGTGGCGGGCTGTGGCAGCAGCCTGAACTATTGCTATCTGGGTGAGGAGCGCAACGTCACTGCGACGGTCAGCTACGAGTTCTGATTTACAGGTACACACTCGCCGCCAGCCTTTCAGGCGGCGGCTTTTGCGTTCTCCAAGTGGTTATAACTGATGCGTTACATCTTCGTTCTACTGCACCGCTACATCGGCCTGGCCACGGCGTTGTTCCTGTTTCTTGCGGGCATCACCGGCGCGGTTCTGGCCTTTCACCACGAGCTGGACGAGTGGCTGAACCCCGAGTTCTACCACACCACCAGCGAAGGCCCGGTGCTGGCGCCGGGGGCGCTGGTCGAGCGCGTTCAGCAGGCCAACCCGCGGATGCAGGTCTGGTACATGGAATTCCCCGACGAGCCGGGGCATGCCGCCTTGATGGCGCTGGTGCCGCGCAATGATCCGGCCACCGGCAAGCCCTATGACGAAGAACCGGTGGTGCAGTACCTCGACGCGGTGACCGGAGAGCAGGTGGGCACACGTTACTGGGGCGAATGCTGCTTCTCGCGGGAGAACTTCGTGCCCTTCATGCTGGAGTTCCACTACAACCTTTCGCTGCCGGGCAACTGGGGGCTGTGGCTGATGGGCATCGTGGCGATCGCCTGGACGTTCGATTGCTTCGTCTCGCTGCTGCTGACCTTCCCGCGTGGGCGGCCGTTCTTCGGCAAGTGGTGGACGTCATGGAAGATCAAACGTCAGCGCATGAATCATGACGTGCACCGTGCCGGCGGGTTGTGGCTGTGGCTGCTGCTCACGCCAGTGGCGGTCAGCAGCGTGGCCATGAACCTACCCGAGCAGGTGTTCAAGCCGATGGTGTCGCTGTTCTCACCCGTCGAGCCGAGCGTCTACGAGGCGCGTGGCAGACTGCCAAAGGATGAGCTGGGCACCACCGCCTATGATTTCCATCAGGCCTATGACTACGCGATGCAGCATGCGGCCGAGCTGGGCCTGAGCGAACCCATCGGCGAGCTGTACTACAGCTTCGAATACAACTTCTACGGCGCGGGCTTCGGCGATCACGACAGCAACCAGGGCAACGCCTGGCTGTTCTTCCATGGCACTGATGGGACGCAGTTGCTGGGGCAGGAAATACCGGGGCAGGGCACGTTGGGTGAGCAGTTCCACATGTTGCAGCCGGCGATTCATGGCGGGCGCATCCTCGGAATGCCGGGGCGGATTCTGATTGCGGTGCTGGGCGTGGCGATTGCGGTGCTGTCAGTGACTGGTGTGGTGATCTGGTGGCGCAAGCTGCGCGCGAGGAGGGCGGCCACGCTCAGGCGCGAGGCGGAACTGGCGGTTTGATGGATCGCCTACACTGCTCGTGGGGTCGGTTGTCGAGCGGACCTGCCGTCAGGCTGATGTCTGATCGAGCCACGCTCCCGCGTGGGCACGCCTGGTGGCTTGCGTCTCGATCACAGCACCGGTTGGAGGCTCCCACGCAGGAGCGTGGGAACCACCAGGGTCACGGTGCAGTGAGTCGCCTCTCACCGGCGCACCGAGGTTGGGCGCGGGTTATGTTTTGCCGGTGTGCGGAGCGGACCCTACAGCGGAATCTCGAGCGGACTTGCGGTACTCAAGAGGAACTGCTCACCGGCACGCTGCAACTCCAGAGCTCCAGCGCGGGCTGCTCCGACGTGGGTGGGCCGAGCCATTCGCTTAGTGCGTGGCAACGCTGGTCGAAACACAGCTGGTAATCGCCGGCTTCAGGGGTTCGCCCCACACGCAGCGGTTGCAGAGGCGGCAGCTGGCGCTGGTAGTGCCAGCTGCCGTCGCGCAACTGGGCGTCATCCGGAACTTCCATGCCGGCGCCGGTGCCCTTGATCCGCGCTTCGCCGAGCAGCAGCCCGTCCGGCGTCACGCGGTAGTCTTCTTCCCAGCGGATCTTCTCAATCGTGTGGTTCCACGCCAGGGTGAAGACGGGTGTGGGCACCTGCGCCCACACCACGCCCGCCAACCCCAGGCAGAGCCCGATCACGCCACCGCCGGCCCGGCACGACGAGCGCGCCAGATGTGCTGGGCGACCAGGGCGATGCCCAGTGCGAAGCCGATTTCATCGCTGATCGGCAGCGCCAGGATCAGCGCGACGCCAGCGGCGAAGGCCCATAGGCGTTCCCAGATCGGCATGCGCAGGCTCAGGTGGCCGGTAACCGCCATGCCCCACAGGCACACCGCGAAGACCGTCTTGACCACCATGTAGATCGTGGTCAGCCAGCTGTCGCCCTGCATCATCAGCGCCGGGTCGTAGACGGCCATGAACGGCACCACGAAGCCGGCGGCGGCGATGCGGATCGCCCAGAGACTGATCTTGAAGCCGTTCTCCCGCGCGATCGGCGCTGCGGCGAAGCAGGCCAGCGCCACCGGTGGTGTCAGGTCGGCCATCAGCCCGAAGTAGAAGACGAACATGTGCGAGACGATCAGCGGCACGCCCAGCTGCTCCAGCGCCGGCGCGGCGATGGCGCTGGTGATGATGTAGTTGGGAATGGTCGGGATGCCCATACCCAGCACCAGACAGGTGATCATGGTCAGCACCAGCGAGAGGAACAGGTTGTTCTCACCGATGGCCAGGATGTAGCCGGCGAAGGTACTGGCGATGCCGGTCAGCGAGACGATGCCGATGATCACCCCCACCAGCACACAGGCGATACCCACCGGGATCGCATGGCGCGCGCCTTCCACCAGCGCGAACAGACAGGTGCGCAGGGTGTCGCGGCCACCTTTGATGAACCAGCAGACCACCACCAGCGCCGCGATTACGCCGAAGATCACCCCGATGCCAAGCTGGAAGAAGCCGGCGCAGAGCACGCCCAGTGCGATCCAGAAGGCGCCGCGCAGCCAGAAGCTGCTGGCCTTGAGAATGATCGCCGAGCCGAGGATGACGATGGCCGTCAGTGCCAGACCGACAGTGCCGGAGAACATCGGGGTACGCCCCGAAAACAGCAGGTAGACCAGCACCGCGAGCGGGATCAGCAGATACCAGCGTTCCTTGACCGAGCCCCAGGCGCTCGGGCACTGATCCTTCGGCAGACCCTTGAGGCCCTTGCTGCGCGCTTCCAGGTGCACGATCCAGAACACTGCGAAGAAATACAGCATCGCCGGAATCAGCGCCGCCTTGGCCACCTCGACGTACGGCACGTTGATGGTCTCGGCCATGATGAAAGCCACGGCACCCATTACCGGCGGCATGATCTGCCCACCCATGCTGGCCGTGGCTTCCACCGCGCCGGCAAACGCCGGCTTGTAACCGAAGCGCTTCATCAGTGGAATGGTGAACTGCCCGGTGGTGACCACGTTGGCCACGCCGGAGCCGGTGATGGTGCCCATCAGCGCCGATGACACCACCGATACCTTGGCCGGGCCGCCGGTCTTGTGACCGAACATGCCCATGGCGAAATCGGTGAACAGCTTGATCATCCCGGCCTGCTCGAGGAAGGAACCGAACAGGATGAAGAGGAAAATATAGGTCGCCGAGACGTACGTTGGCGTGCCGTAGAAGCCTTCGGTACCGAACGACAGCTGGTTAACAATCTGATCGAAGCCGTAGCCACGGTGGGCGAAGTCGCCCGGCAGGTACTCGCCGAACAGACCGTAGGCCAGGAAGATCGCGCAGATGGTCGGCAATGCGATACCCATCACCCGGCGGCCTGCCTCGAACACCAGCACGATCAGGATAATGCCGATGTACATGTCGGTAGTGGTCAGGTCACCCGAGCGTTGAACCAGGTCGCCCTCGAAATACCACTGGTAGAAAGCCGTCGCCATGCCGGCCAGGCCGAGCAGCCAGGCCAGCGGCTGCCAGGGGCGGCCATTGCCTTTTGCCGGGTAGCAGAGAAACACCATCAGCAGCAGGAAACCGACGTGGCCCGCGCGCAACACCTGGCTGGACACCGGATGGAAGGCGGCGGTGATGATCTGATAGGTGGAAAACAGCAGCGCGACGTAGAACAACGTCTTCGGCCATTCGCTGGGACTGCTGTGCAGCCCTTGGGTCTCGCTCATGGGATGGCTCTCTCGAAAAGATTGAAGCGTCGCGCCAGTGCGGAGCATGGGCGTTCTTCGTGATGGCCAGGGATGCGGACCATCAGGCTATGCGGTCTTGAAGGCAAACCGGGCGGGTACCAGACCCGCCCGGTCCGGCTGTCACTTGAGGACGCCGGCTTCCTTGTAGTAGCGCTCGGCGCCCGGATGCAGCGGGATCGGCAGCCCTTCGGTCGCGGTTTCCAGCTTGATGTCCTTGGCCGCGGAGTGGGCGCTGGACAGGCGGTCGAGGTTCTCGAAGATCAGCTTGGTCATCTGGTAGGCGACGTCGTCGGAGACCTTCTCGTGGCTGACCAGGATGTTGGTGATGGCGGCAGTGGGGATGTCCGCGTCCTGACCGTCGTAGGTGCCGGCCGGAATCACCTTCGACTGGTAGGCGGCGCTGCCGATCTTGGTCACCACGTCCTCGGGAACCGCGACGAAGGTGATCGGGACCATGGCAGCCAGATCGCGAATCGCCGCCATGCCGAGGCCGGATGATTGCAGGGTGGCATCCAGCTGACGGTTCTTGATCAGCTCGACCGACTCGGCGTAGGGCATGAATTCCACACGGCCCATGTCCTCGTAGGTCAGGCCGGCGGCCTTGAAGATTGCGCGGGCGTTGAGCTCGGTACCGGATTTCGGCGCGCCGACGGAGATGCGCTTGCCCTTCAGGTCTTCCAGGGTCTGGATCCCGGATTCCTTGCTGGCCACGATGTGGATGTAGTTCGGGTAGGTGGCGGCGATGGCGCGCAGACGCTTGAGCGGGGCCTTGAAGCCGGCATCCTCGACGCCGTTCCAGGCATCGTCCACGGAATCACCGAGGGCGAAAGCCAGCTCGCCGCGGCCGGCCTGCAACAGGTTGAGGTTTTCGACCGATGCCTTGGTGGCCTGAACGGAGGTCTTGGCGCCGTCGATCTTGTTGTACTGCTGCGACAGGGCTACGCCGATCGGGTAGTACACACCGCTGGTGCCGCCGGTGAGGATGTTGATGAAGGTCGGCGCAGCGACGGCTGCGGTGCTGGCAGTGAAGGCTGCTGCGGCAGCAAGCAGGCCAAAGCGTTTGGTCAGTCTCATGGTGTAACTCCGTTTCGTTGTTATTGGTTTTCGCAACCCTTGACGATAGACGATCGGTCGCAGCTTCAAAGGCTGCAAGGACAAGAAGGGCGGTTACGGCGGCGGGTAAGCTTTCATTAGGGAAAAGCGGGCGCGCTGTGCGGCTTTCTTGTCTTGGTAATCGCATCGGGCTAGGCAGAGCAAGCACGAGCCGTGCCATATACCCCCAGGGCTCTGCCACGTTGAGTTAACGGGTATATGCGACGGGTATTGGCAATAAACCGCTTACCAATCCCAAGCAGTAGGCGGAAACTTGCCGATGCCAGGGCGGGCCGGCGGTTACTGAGAAGGATCTCGAACCTAGCGCCATCGCTGTCGTCGCATCATGAAGAGCTGCTGCTGAATGAGGCGCCAATGGCACGCGAAATTAGCGCAAAAGACCTGGGTATCGAAATCGAGAAAGGCGAAGGCGAACTGTTCAAATGGTTCATCGCCAGCTTCCTGTTCGGCAAGCGCATCCAGCAGGATATCGCCGCTGAGGCCTATCGGGTGATCGTCGACAAACACAAGCGCGACACGCCGAGAAAGCTCTGCAACTGCAGCCGGCAGGAATTGGTAAGCATGCTCGGCGAAGGGCGCTATGTGCGTTACGACGAATCGACCGCCGAACGCCTGCTCAAGCTGTGCGAAAAGCTCAACAGTGAGTACGGCGGCAAGCTCGGCAACATCCGTGAGCAGAGCGAAAGCCGTACGGCACTGGAAAAGCGCCTGGCCGAGTTCGAGGGTATCGGGCCGAAGACGGTGGAAATCTTTATGCGCGAGGCGGCGAAGGTCTGGTACTGAGCGATCTTCTTGAACCGCATTCTGCAAAAGCGCCTTGCCAGGCACACAGCATCTTGACCGGCCGAGCTTGCGCCGCGCGCCGATGCGGCTAAAGTGGCGCCAGCCTCCTATCGAATTTCAACCATGCGCGCCGTGCTTTTTGCGTTCAGCCTGTTCTTACCGCTACTGGCTTCTGCCGGCCCTGCGCCTTATTACCAGTGGCAGAGCAAGGTCGACGGTACCGTCATCTGTCGTCAAACGCCGCCCGGCCATGGCTGGGAATTACTCAACGGTCAGCCATTTCGTGATCTCAACTGCACCCAACCGGCCAGCCGCGTAGAGCGTCCTGGCGCTGTGCCGGGCTTTCGCCCCCAGCCGGGGCGGTGATAGGCACTAAGCGCATTCAGCTGTATCCGTTGTAAAAGCGCTCCTATGCACCGACTATTCATTCGAAGCCTCCCATAACCATGGTCGATCTATCCGCCTACTTCGGCCTGTTCTTCGCAGCTTTCGCTGCCGCCACGCTTGTACCCGCGCAGTCGGAAGCCGTGCTGGTTGGGTTGCTGCTGGGTAGCGATCTCTCACCAGCGACACTGTTGGCAGTGGCTACGTTCGGAAACGTGCTGGGCTCGGTAGTCAATTGGCTGCTCGGTCGCTACATCGAGCGGCTGCGCCACAAGCGCTGGTTTCCGGTTAGCCAACGTCAGCTGGAAAAGGCTCAGCGCAGCTATCACCGTTACGGACGATGGTCGCTGCTGCTGAGTTGGGTGCCGATCATTGGCGATCCACTGACCGTCGTCGCTGGAACATTGCGCGAACCGCTCTGGAGTTTTTTGCTGCTGGTAACTCTGGCCAAGGGCGGGCGCTACCTGTTACTCGCTGGGATCACGCTCGGCTGGCTGTAACGCCCGGTTCTGCGGCATCGTTAACTTAAGCGTAACGAAGCGCCTCTGCGCTTGATTGATGACCTTCCGGTCACCTCCCTACTGTGCGCTCCACAAAGCGGAAACCTGTGGAGTCAGCATGACAACAACAATATCCCCACCGCCGCAGTGGTCGCGTCGTCGCGCTGAAAAAGCCCGGCGTCTCGACCAGGTGCGCAGCCTCGCCGATGGTGTGGTCCTGCCCAGCGACAAAATCGTCGCGGCGCTCGAAGCGCTGATCGCACCGGGCGACCGGGTGGTGCTGGAGGGCAACAACCAGAAGCAAGCGGACTTCCTCTCGCGCTCGCTGGCGCAGGTCGATCCCAGCAAACTGCATGACCTGCACATGATCATGCCCAGCGTCAGCCGCGCCGAGCACCTGGACCTGTTCGAGCGGCAGATCGCGCGCAAGCTCGACTTCTCCTTCGCCGGCCCGCAGAGCCTGCGCATCAGCCAGCTGCTGGAAGATGGCCTGCTGGAAGTCGGCGCCATCCACACCTACATCGAGCTCTACTCGCGCCTGCTGGTGGACCTGATTCCCAACGTCGCGCTGGTGGCCGGTTTCACCGCCGACCGCGAGGGCAACATCTACACCGGCCCGAGCACCGAGGACACCCCGGCGCTGGTCGAGCCCACCGCCTTCAGCGATGGCATCGTTATCGTCCAGGTCAACCAGATCGTCGATGATCCGCGCGACCTGCCGCGCGTAGACATACCGGCGAGCTGGGTCGATTTCGTGGTGGTTGCCGACAAGCCGTTCTATATCGAGCCGCTGTTCACCCGCGACCCGCGCCATATCAAGCCGGTGCACGTGCTGATGGCGATGATGGCGATCCGCGGCATCTACGAGAAACACAACGTCCAGTCGCTCAACCACGGCATCGGCTTTAACACCGCGGCCATCGAGCTGATCCTGCCGACTTACGGCGAGTCGCTCGGGCTGAAAGGCAAGATCTGCCGCAACTGGACGCTCAACCCGCACCCCACGCTGATCCCGGCAATCGAAACCGGCTGGGTCGAGAGCGTGCATTGCTTCGGCACCGAGCTGGGTATGGAGAACTACATCGCCCAGCGCCCGGACGTGTTTTTCACCGGCCGCGACGGCTCCATGCGCTCCAACCGCATGATGTGCCAGCTGGCAGGGCAGTACGCGGTGGACCTGTTTATCGGCGCCACCTTGCAGGTTGATGGCGATGGCCATTCGTCCACCGTGACCCGCGGTCGCCTCGCCGGCTTCGGCGGCGCGCCGAACATGGGCCACGACCCGCGCGGCCGTCGCCATCCGACACCGGCCTGGCTCGACATGGCCATGCCCGGCGGCGAAGCCCCAGTGACCATGCTCGAGCGCGGCAAGAAGCTCGTCGTGCAGATGGTCGAAACGTTCCAGGAAGGCGGCAAACCCACCTTCGTCGAGCAGCTCGATGCGGTGGAAGTGGCGAAGAAGAGCGGCATGCCGCTGGCGCCGATCATGATCTACGGCGACGACGTCACCCACCTGCTCACCGAGGAAGGCATCGCCTACCTGTACAAGGCGCGCTCGCTGAAAGAGCGCCAGGCGATGATCGCTGCGGTCGCCGGCGTCACCAGCATCGGCCTGCGTCACAACCCGAAAGACACCGAGCGCATGCGCCGCGAAGGGCTGATCGCGCTGCCGGAAGACCTCGGCATCCGCCGCAACGACGCCAGCCGTGAGCTGCTCGCCGCCAAGAGCATCGCCGAGCTGGTCGATTGGTCCGGCGGCCTCTACAACCCGCCTGCCAAGTTCAGGAGCTGGTGATGAGCGCACTGATTGCTCTACGGGCGCCGTCCGCGGCCGAGCGCCTGGCCGATCTGGCGGTGCAGGCGCTGGTCGACGAGGCTGACCTGTCGCCGAAGCCTGGGCTGGTCGACCGTCGCGGTAGCGGCGCCCACAGCGACTTGCACCTGGGGCTGATGCACGCTTCGGCTCATGCGCTGTGGCCCGCGTTCAAGGAGATGGCCGAAGCGGCACAGGCTATTGGCGAAGTCGGCCAACCTTTGCGTGAAACCCTCGGCCAACTGGGGCGCGACGGCGAAGCGGAAATGCTCCGCGTCACCAATGGCGTGAATACCCATCGCGGCGCGATCTGGGCGCTGGGGCTGCTTAGCGCCGCCGCCTTGTTGGAAAGCGGCGCCTCGGCCGAGCGGATCGCCATGACCGCCGCCGCCCTTGCCCGGCTCGAAGACCCCGTCGCGCCGCATAACACGGACAGTCATGGGGCGCGGGTCTGCCGTCGCTACGGCGTGCTCGGCGCCCGCGAACAGGCACAGCACGGTTTTCCCGCCGTGATCGAGCATGGCCTGCCGCAGCTGCTCGCCAGCCGCCGTGCCGGCGCCGGTGAGCAGAATGCCCGGCTCGACGCGCTGCTGGCGATCATGAGCACCCTGACCGACACCTGCGTGCTGCACCGTGCCGGCCTCGAAGGGCTGAGCCGCATGCAGGCCGGTGCCCGCGCCGTTCTCGAAGCCGGTGGTGCCGCCAGCCTCGCCGGTCGTCGCCAGCTGCGCCTGCTCGACCGCGACATGCTCGCCCTCAACGCCTCGCCGGGCGGTGCCGCCGACCTGCTGGCCGCCACTCTTTTCCTCGACCGCCTGGCGCCCGCCGCGCTGGCGCCGACTGGGAGCAACTGAACATGGAAACCCTGTCTTTCGAATTCGCTGCCGGGCAACCCGCCCGCGGCAAGGCTCTGGTCGGCGTGGTCGGCTCGGGCGATCTGGAAGTGCTGCTCGAGCCCGGCCAGGCCGGCAAGCTGGCCATTCAGGTGGTCACCTCGGTCAACGGCGCCGAGCAGCGCTGGCAGCAACTTTTCGAGCGGATGTTCCGCGAGCAGAACCTGCCGGCACTGAACATCGATATTCACGATTTTGGGGCCACACCCGGCGTAGTCCGTCTGCGTCTGGAGCAGGGGTTGGAGGAGGTCGGCCATGACTGATTCGTCTGCTGACAATGTGGCCCGTTTACTCAAGTCACGCAGCTTCGTCGAGCTTGGCGCCCGCCAGCGTGCCCGCGCACTGCTGGACGAAGGCAGCTTCCGCGAACTGCTCGACCCGTTCGACCGCGTCACTTCGCCCTGGCTGCCGAAGCAGGGCATCGTCACCCAGGCCGATGACGGCGTGGTGGTCGCCAAGGGCACCATCGACGGCCACCCGGCGGTGATCGCCGCCATTGAAGGCGCGTTCCAGGGCGGCAGTATGGGTGAAGTCGGCGGCGCGAAAATCGCCGGCGCTCTTGAGTTGGCTGTCGAAGACAACCGCAAAGGCATCCCCACCCGCGCCGTACTGCTGCTGGAAACAGGCGGGGTGCGCCTGCAGGAAGCCAATTTGGGCCTGGCGGCGATCGCCGAGATTCAGGCCGCCATCGTCGAGCTGCGCGAATATCAGCCGGTGATCGGCGTGGTGGCCGGCTCGGTCGGCTGCTTCGGCGGCATGGGCATCGCCTCGGGCTTGTGCAGCTACCTGATCGCCACCCGCGAAGCCCGCGTTGGTCTCAACGGCCCGCAGGTGATCGAGCAGGAAGCTGGGCTCGACGAGTACGACTCGCGCGACCGGCCCTTCATCTGGAGCCTGACCGGCGGCGAGCAGCGTTACGCCTCGGGTCTGGTGGACGCCTATGTCGCCGACGACACCGACGCCATCCGCGATCAGCTGCACGAACTGTTCGTCCTCGGCAAGCCGGTGCAGCCACGCAGTCGCCGCCACGCCTGGTTTCTCCAGCGCCTGGCCGACGCCGATACCCGCACCCAACTCGATGCCGCCGCCGTGCGTGCCCTCTATGAAGGAGATGCCAGATGAGCCGTGGACTGAACTGGTTGCAAGCCCTGGCCGGCGGTCAGGCACTGGCGGGCTACCCGGCCTCGGTGAAGGTGGTCGATGGCACGCTGGGCGAGCGCCCCGCGCGCTACATCGCCGTGGTGCCGGATGCCGAGAGTCCGTTTCCCCGTGCCCGTAATGGTGAGGTTGGCCTGCTCGAAGGCTGGGCGCTGGGTAAGGCAGTCGATGAGGTCATCGAAGCCGATCATGACAAGGCCGACAAGCGCGTGCTGGTTGCGGTGGTCGACGTGCCGAGCCAGGCCTACGGCCGCCGCGAAGAAGCGCTAGGCATTCATCAGGCGCTGGCCGGCGCAGTGGACGGCTATGCCCGTGCGCGTCTGGCCGGGCATCCCGTGGTTTCGCTGCTAGTGGGCAAGGCCATGTCCGGTGCCTTCCTCGCTCACGGCTACCAGGCCCAGCGGATCATCGCTCTGCGCGATCCCGGTGTGATGGTGCATGCCATGGGCAAGGCTGCCGCCGCGCGCATCACCCTGCGCAGCGTCGAGGAGCTGGAAGCCCTGGCCGAATCGGTGCCGCCAATGGCCTACGACATCGACAACTACGCGACCCTCGGTCTGCTCTGGGAAACCCTCTCGGTGGCGAACATCGAGCAGCCGGGCGGTGACGATTTGCAGAAGGTTCGAGAGTGCCTGTTGAAGGCCGTCGCGGACATCGGCAGCAGCACCGACCTGCGTGGCCGCCTCGGCGCGCCGAATCGCGAGGCTTCGTCACGGGTGCGCGAGCTGCTGCGCGCGCAGTGGTAACGCCAAGGTAAGCGCGGGCGCGACCCGCCTGCTCCCACCCTCGATAACAACAATCACGAGGAGGCTAGAGATGCACAGCACACCACGCCCCCACGACCTGCTCTGGGGCATGCGACCCGAGCAGCTGCCAGCCGACGCCCCGGCCTGGGCACTGGCCGTGCTGGCTGCTGGCCAGCCGGTTGTGGTGCGCCGTGCCCGCGTAGCACCGGGGCTGGTGGCGGTTGGTCTGCGTGGGGCCACGCGGGCGCAGCGTCTAGCGACCGTGATGCCGTTCGAGGCGATCCGTCATTGCCTGGCGCCCGAACAGCTGGTCGAGCGCCGCGCGCGCGAAGAGCTTCCGGTATTCAGCGCCCTGGCAGGCCTGCGACCCTTGCTCGACGGCCTGGGCCACGTCTGGGGCGTCACCGGCTCGGCAGGCTTCCAGCTCGCCACCGGCTTGCACGTTGCTCACCCGGACAGCGATCTCGATCTGCTGCTGCGGGCCGAACGGCCGTTGCCACGCAGCGAGGCGCGTTCGCTGCTGCAGCTGCTGGAGGGCCATGATTGCCGCATCGATCTACAACTGGAAACGCCGCTCGGTGGCGTGGCACTGCGTGAGTGGGCCGGCAGCGCCGCACGAGTGCTGGCCAAGACCGAGCATGGGCCGCGCCTGGTTGACGATCCCTGGGCAGAGGAGGTCGCCGCATGAGCAACCTTTTCGCCTTTCCCGGCCAGGGCGCGCAGAAGCCCGGCATGCTCCATCGCCTGCCTTCCGCGCCGGAAGTTGCCGCTACCCTCGCAGAGGCCAGCGCAGTGCTCGGCGAAGATGCGCTGATGCTGGATTCGGCCGAAGCGCTGCGTTCGACCCGCGCTGTTCAGCTCTGCCTGCTGATCGCCGGCGTCGCCGGTGCGCGTCTGCTGATGCGCGACGGTCAGCGACCCGATTACGTTGCCGGACTGTCCATCGGGGCCTATGCCGCGGCGGTTGTCGCCGAGTCGCTCGACTACACCGACGCCCTGCGCCTGGTGGCACTGCGCGGTGAGCTGATGCAGGAAGCCTACCCCGAAGGCTACGGCATGACAGCGATCCTCGGCCTCCAGCTCTGCACGGTAGAGAGCCTGCTGGCAGAAGCTACGGAGCCCGCCTACCTGGCGAACATCAACGCCGACAACCAGATCGTCATCGCCGGCAGCGACGCCGCCATGGAGGCGGTTGCCGCTCAGGCCAAGGCTCTCGGCGCCTCATGCGCGCGTCGCCTGGCGATGAGCGTGCCCTCGCACTGCGCCCTGCTGGACGCGCCGGCGCAGCACCTGGCCGAAGCGTTTGCCAAGGTCAACCTGCGCGCTCCGCGGTTGCGTTATCTCAGCGGTTCGTCGGCGCGCCCGGTGTTCGATGCCGAGCGCCTGCGCGATGACCTCGCCTTCAACATGTGCCGCGTCGTCGACTGGCACGGCACCCTGCGTACTGCCTACGAGCGCGGTGTGCGGCTGCATATCGAACTGCCGCCCGGCTCCGTGCTCACCGGGCTGGCGCGACGGGTTTTCGAACAGGGTACGCTGATCGCTTTCGACGGCGCTCGGTTGGACACACTGGACGCCTTGCTGCGTCAGGAGGGCAGCCAGAGCCGATAGATCGCGTGCTTCATCAGGGTGAGGGAGCCTTGCTCGCCTACTGATCGACGGATAACAACAACTACCTCGACAACACGCGCCAGGCCTTCGGCAGGCTGAGCGCAATCCAAAAAGGACAATAACAATGATTATTTTCGGTGTGGCCTTCCTGGCCTTGTGTACCCTCACCGGTATCTTCATCGGCGAGCTGCTCGGCAAAGCGATCGGCGTGCCGGCCAACGTCGGCGGCGTTGGTATCGCCATGGTTCTGCTGATCCTGATCGGCAGCTATCTGAAAAAACGCGGCCTGTTCAATCCGGAATCGGAGCAGGGCATCAAGTTCTGGAGCGCCGTCTACATCCCGATTGTGGTCGCCATGGCCGCGCAACAGAACGTATACGGCGCGCTCTCCGGCGGCCCAATGGCCATTCTCGCCGGTGTTGCCGCGGTGGCGGTGGCCTTTGCGCTGGTGCCGGTGCTGGACCGGATCGGCAGAAAAAAGCCTGAAGCCGAGCCGGTCGCCTCGGTCAAGCCCGCCACCAGTAGCGTCCGGGGGTAACGGCCATGTACGAATCCCTCATGAAAGTGATCTCCGGCTACGGCATGATCAGCGGCTTCGCCATCATCGGCGCCACCATGTGGCTGTCCTACTGGCTCTCGGACAAGCTCACCAAGGGCCGCCTGCATGGCTCGGCAGTGGCCATTCTCATCGGCCTGTTGTTG
This sequence comes from Pseudomonas sp. IC_126, assembly GCF_004331835.1. NCBI lineage: Bacteria > Pseudomonadati > Pseudomonadota > Gammaproteobacteria > Pseudomonadales > Pseudomonadaceae > Pseudomonas > Pseudomonas sp. IC_126. Next base: position 135,773 of record NZ_SJSS01000002.1, on the reverse strand, counting down.
TCCTACATCGGCGGCGTGGTTACCGGCGGGCAGAAGGGGCTGGTGGATATCGCAATGTTCTCCGGCATCGGCCTTCTGGGCGGCGCGATGCTGCGTGACTTCGCCATCGTCGCCACGGGTTTCGGCGTCAGCGTCGAGGAGCTCAAGCGCGCTGGTTTCGTTGGCGTACTGGCGTTGTTCATCGGAGTATTCTCTTCGTTCGTGGCGGGGGTCGGAGTGGCCGTGGCCTTCGGCTACACCGATGCAGTCAGCCTGACTACCATCGGCACTGGCGCGGTGACCTACATCGTCGGTCCGGTCACCGGTGCGGCGATCGGCGCCAGCTCTGAAGTGATGGCCCTTTCCATCGCGGCAGGCCTGGTCAAGGCCATCCTGGTGATGGTGGCGACGCCTTTCATCGCGCCGCTGATCGGCCTGAACAACCCTCGCTCGGCAGTGATATTCGGCGGCCTGATCGGCACTTCTAGCGGCGTTGCCGGCGGCCTTGCGGCAACCGACCCGAAACTGGTGCCTTATGGCTGTCTAACCGCAGCGTTTTATACCGCGCTGGGCTGCCTGCTCGGGCCTTCGCTACTGTTCTTCGTCATGCGAGGCCTGCTCGGCTGAACCGGGAAGCCGCCGCGTGGTTCAGCTGGGGTTCTTCAAACTGTACATGCGGCATTCGGCGAGGAGCGCGAGCAGGTTCGGGTCGCGCTCCTTGGCTTTCAGAAACACCACGCCGATGTGCTGCTGCAGGTGATAGCGCGCCTGCAACGGCACCAGCTTGACCCGGGATTCATAGACCATCCCCACCCGGCCCGGCAGCAGGGCATAACCCACTCCCGAATTGACCATGCTCAGCAAGGTGAAAATGTCGTTCACCTGCATCGCCACCTTCGGCTCGAACCCTGCCTGCTGGAACACCCGGTTGCCGTCCTGATGGGTAGCGAAGCCCTGGGTGAGTGTGATGAATGTCGCGTCGCGCAAGTCGCTCAGATCCACCTCCGGTTGCTGAGCGAAGGGTGAATCGGCCGGTGCGGCGAGAAAGATGTCATCAGCGAACAATGACAACTGCGCACAGTCCGGATCGTTGCTGACGCTCTCGTTCAGCGATACCAGAATGGCATCCAGCTCCATGTTCTTCAGCTTGTAGAACAGATCGATATTGGAGCCTAGGATCAGGTCGATGTTGAGTTCACTACGGCGCAGTTTCAGGCCCATGATCAGATGCGGCACGGTTTTCACCGTCAGCGAGTAGAGCGCGCCGAGCTTGAAACGCTCAGCCGAGAAGCCTGCGGCCTCCCGTGTCTGGCGCACCGTCTCCAGCACGTCCTGCACCAGCTTCTGGGCCTTTTCTTCGAGTACGTAGGCACTTTCCAGCGGAATCAGGTTGCGCCCTTCATGCTTGAACAGCGGACAGCGTAAGGCGCTCTCCAGCGAATGGATGGCGCGGTGCACGCTGACATTGCTGGTATTGAGCTCAGCCGCCGCCTTGCTCAGGTTTCCGCTGCGCATGAATGCCAGAAATACTTCCAGCTTCTTCAGCGTGAGTTCTTCGTCGATCTGCATGGCGGGTGCTCAGGCAATGGCAGTCGATTATGCCTAACGCAGCCCAACTTCGGGCTTAGCAGCAGGAGTCGGTTGCCTCCTGCTGTGCTGATCGCAACGTACGAGCTGTCCAGTCGGAAACGATGATCTGAAGTGCACATCGCATGGAACTACAAACTCAGTCATGCAACTTGCAAGGCTTTCAGGAGCTATTGGCTATATAACTTATTGATTTTTAAAGAAAAAACTAACATTCAAATAGTGGCATGGTTGATGCTGTAGTTGCTTATTGCCACTTCAGGCATCCCACTACAACTCGAACGAATGGCTGTGCGGACGCTCAGCTTAGGAACTAAAAATGGATGACAGGCTGAACGTTAAGACTCAGATATGGGCTGATGGGTACTCATTCATGGAAGTCACCGAGACGCTGCTAACAGCGTTGGGGATTCGCACCGAAAACAGCCCGGAATCGGAGCTTGGCCGGCCTGAACCTGCCGTTATCTCGACAGCTAGTGCGTCATGCCATGACACGGGAGTCGACCGGTAGGCCGCCTGCGGCCCGATGGTGCCGGGCTAAAGCTTTGACACCCCTACGAACCTATCCAATCAGCGCGCCAATCCGATAAGCAGGTTTCACCCGCTCGGCCAGAATGACAGTCCGAGCTGTCTAGCAGGAATGAAGCCAGCGCTTGTGGGGCCCGAGCTTTCGACCGCTACGCCCATAAGGACTGTTTGTTCACGCACGCAGACCGTGCGCTGGCTGATCCGGATTGCTCCACCAAGGCCGGTTTCGGTGACGCTGCCGTGACGCTCATTCAACCTGGGGGTCGAGTAAAGGATCTGAAGCCGGTCGGGAAAGCAATCAGATCGTGTTGTTACCGCTCTACATAACAGGACGCAATAATACAGCCCGCTACGGAGTCCGTTCATGCAGCCACGAATCACCGTCATCACCCTCGGGGTCGAGGATCTCGAGGCGTCGTTGCAGTTCTACCGCGACGGCCTCGGCTTCGCGAGCGAAGGCATCATCGGTGAGGCCTTCGAGTACGGTGCGGTAGTGTTCATCCATCTGCAACCCGGCCTGCGCCTGGCGCTCTGGCCGCGTAGCAGCATCGCTCATGACTCGGGGCTGGAGCTCGGTCCGGCCAGTTCGACAGAGATGACGTTGGGCCACAACGTGGCGTCGAAAGCCGACGTCGATGCCGTCATGGCGATAGCCGAGACGGCCGGAGCCGTCATCGTCAAGCCGCAGCACGAGACGTTCTGGGGCGGTTATTCAGGCTATTTCAAGGACCCGGACGGGCACCTCTGGGAAATCGTATGGAACCCGCAGCTCCTGGACTGAAGCATTACCGGTGAACGCCAGCCCTGGTTGCCTCAGAGTAGATGCCTGGATATGTGCCTGGATATCTCAACGACCGAAGCCTTGCCGGTGAATTCGAACCTAACCTTGCCCAACGATGAAAAGTAGATTTCCAGCTCCGAATCCAGATCGAAGGTTCCGGACGTTTCCACCGAATAGGCGACGATGTTCTTGTAGGGCAGGGAGGTAAAGTCCTTTTTGCTACCGGTGAGGCCTTGCACGTTTACCGCGATGATTCGCTTGGTCGTGAACACCACGCCGTCGCGCATCGATTTGTACGCGTCGACCACTTGCTCGCCGTCCAGCAGAAGGGAGCTGACCCGCTCCGCATACTCGTCGTTCTGCTTCAGCTTGAAAAAGCCTTTGTTATTGAAGTCGATCATCCGCATTCCCCGGTTCTATTTTCTGGCTACACGCTGAGCAAGATAACCGCCATACCGTCCCGCCGCTGTTTAGTTTTACCCTGTGCGGCGTCACTTGCTACATGAGGCCTTCGCCCTGGCGAGTGGCGTGTGCAGAAGTGTCCGCCAAAATTGCAATAGCAGGACGCGAAACGAAAAAGGCCCCAGATTTTCATCTAGGGCCTTCTTTAATATGGCGCACCAGGCGGGATTCGAACCCACGACCCCTGCCTTCGGAGGGCAGTACTCTATCCAGCTGAGCTACTGGTGCGTTGCGGGGCGCAATCATACGCATGTCGCCCGCAGCCGTCCATGGCGGCTCGGCGGCTGGCGCCATGGTTGGGACGAGGCTGCCATGGCGTGCCGGGTCATCAGGCTGATCTATCAGGCGTTAGTTTTTTTGAACATGGTGTTGCTGCGCACAGCTACACACCACTAGGATTCGTTCGAGATATCAAACGGCGTGCGTCTCGGCAGGAACCATGAGGTTGCCTTTCGCTCTGACAGAGGTCAGGCGGTGCCCGCTGCGGATCGCCCCTTTCGGCCAACGGCCTTGGTCCATTTCCCGGCAGCATCTGCCGGCTCGAAGGAGACTGCCATGCAACTCAAAGATACCGCTCTGTTCCGTCAGCAGGCTTATATAGATGGCAGCTGGCAGGACGCCGACAGCGGCGAGACGATCAAGGTAAACAACCCGGCCAGCGGCGAAATCCTCGGTACGGTGCCGAAGATGGGGGTCGCCGAAACACGCCGTGCCATCGAGGCGGCCGAGCGCGCGCTGCCGGCCTGGCGTGATCTGACCGCCAAGGAGCGCTCGCAGAAGCTGCGGCGCTGGTTCGAGCTGATGATGGAGAATCAGGACGATCTGGGCCGGCTGATGACGCTGGAGCAGGGCAAGCCGCTGGCCGAGTCCAAGGGCGAGATCACCTATGCCGCATCCTTTATCGAGTGGTTCGCCGAAGAGGCCAAGCGCATCTATGGCGACACCATTCCTGGGCATCAAAAAGACAAGCGCATCATCGTCATCAAGCAGCCGATTGGCGTCACCGCGGCCATCACGCCGTGGAATTTCCCGGCGGCGATGATCACCCGCAAGGCCGGCCCGGCTCTCGCGGCGGGTTGCACCATGGTGGTCAAGCCCGCCAGCCAGACGCCGTTCTCTGCGTTGGCGTTGGCCGAGTTGGCTGAGCGTGCCGGCATTCCCAAAGGCGTATTCAGTGTCATCACCGGTTCGGCCGGCGATATCGGCGACGAGCTGACCGCCAACCCGACCGTGCGCAAGATCACCTTCACCGGCTCCACCGAAGTCGGCGCTAAGCTGATGGCCCAGTGCGCACCGGGCATCAAGAAGGTCTCGCTGGAACTGGGCGGCAACGCACCGTTCCTGGTGTTCGACGATGCCGATCTCGATGAGGCGGTGAAGGGCGCAATGCAGTCCAAATACCGTAACGCCGGGCAGACCTGCGTCTGCGTCAACCGCATCTATGTGCAGAACGGTGTGTACGACGAGTTCGCAAAGAAATTCCAGGCCGCGGTGGAGAAACTGAAAGTCGGCAATGGGCTGGAAGAGGGCACCGACATCGGCCCGCTGATTGACGACCGCGCGGCGGCCAAGGTCAGGGAACACATAGAGGATGCCGTCGCCAATGGCGCCAAGGTGCTCACCGGCGGCAAGGCGCATCAGATGGGCGGTAGCTATTTCGAGCCGACATTAATGGTCAACGTGCCGCACGGCGCCAAGGTGGCCAAAGAGGAAACCTTCGGGCCGCTGGCGCCGCTGTTCCGCTTCGAGGATGAAGCTGAGGGCATCGCCCTGGCCAACGACACCGAGTTCGGCTTGGCCGCGTACTTTTACGCCCGTGACCTGGGCCGCGTGTTCCGCGTGGCCGAGGCCATCGAGTCGGGGATGATCGGCATCAACACCGGGATGATCTCCACTGAGGTGGCGCCGTTCGGCGGCGTGAAGTCATCCGGATTGGGGCGCGAAGGCTCGAAGTACGGCATCGAGGATTACCTGGAGATCAAGTACCTCTGCCTGGGGCTGTAAAACTAAGCGGTATCACGAGGAGCCAGTTCCCTTTCGGGACTGGCTCCTTTTCGCTTATGGCGGCTTATCCCGCTGGTCAATATCTCAAGCTGGCGGCATCCAGTGACGGTTTGTCTGCTGTCATCAGCAGGTCGCGTTGACGCGTGAGTCTCGCTGGCGCATCGATCAGGTGCGAAAACAGGCGAAAAGACGACACCCGGTGCGCTAGACAGTTATGGCGGTTGCCAACTGAAGCGATTATCACCAGTCTCTCGACATGCAGAAATGAGTCTATTATTCTGCTGTGCGAAACAAAATTCCGTGAAATAACAAATCCAATTCATCATTTCACAAGCGGAGGCCTGCCATGACGGATGTCGTACGGCTCGAACTTCAGGGCGAGATTGCTCTGATCACGGTCAACAACCCCCCGGTCAACGCGCTCGGCCATGCCGTGCGTCAAGGGCTGCTGCAGGCGTTTCAAAGCGCCGAAGCGGACGCGCAGGTTCGCGCCGTCGTGCTGGTCTGTGAAGGCAACACCTTTATCGCCGGCGCCGATATCAAGGAATTCGGCAAGCCGCCGCAGGCGCCGAGCCTGCCGGAGGTGATCGAGGTTATCGAAAGCAGCAGCAAGCCCAGCGTTGCGGTGATTCATGGCACCGCCCTGGGTGGCGGGTTGGAAGTCGCATTGGGCTGTCATTACCGCATCGCACGCCGCGACGCCAAGGTCGGGTTGCCGGAAGTGAAGCTGGGGCTGCTGCCCGGCGCTGGCGGCACGCAGCGACTGCCGCGTCTGGCCGGGGTCGCCAAGGCGCTGGACATGATCGTCAGCGGCACGCCGATTGGCGCCGCTGAGGCGGTGGAGCACCACATCGTCGATGAGGTATTCGAAGGCGACCTGAGAGGCGCCGGTCTGGCCTATGCTCGTCGCATGGTCGAAGAAGGCCGCGCCCCGCGCCGCAGCGGTGAACAGACGCGCGGTCTGGAAAACGCCGACAACGAGGCGCTGATCCGCGCCAAGCACGCCGAAGTGGCCAAGCGCATGCCGGGGCTGTTCTCGCCGCTGCGTTGCATCGCCGCGGTTGAGGCGGCAACCAAGCTGCCACTGGCCGAGGGCCTCAAGCGTGAGCGGGAGCTGTTCGCCGAGTGCCTGAACTCGCCGCAGCGCGGTGCGCTTATTCATTCGTTCTTCAGCGAGCGCCAAGCGAGCAAGATCAACGATCTGCCGGCCGATGTGAAACCCCGTGCCATTAGCACCGCCGCGGTGATCGGCGGCGGCACCATGGGTGTCGGGATTGCCCTGTGCTTTGCCAACGCCGGGGTGCCGGTGAAGCTGCTGGAGATCAATGAAGAAGCGCTGCAGCGCGGCCTGCAGCGGGCTCGTGATACCTACGCGGCCAGCGTCAAGCGCGGCAGCCTCACCGAGGACGCGATGGAAAAGCGCCTCAAGCTGGTCGAAGGCGTCACCGAGTACGCAGCGCTGGCAGATGTCGACGTGGTGGTCGAAGCGGTATTCGAAGAGATGGGCGTCAAGCAGCAGGTTTTCGAACAGCTGGACGCGGTGTGCAAGCCCGGTGCGATCCTCGCCTCTAACACCTCGTCGCTGGACCTGAACGCCATCGCTGCCTTCACCAAGCGGCCAGAAGATGTAGTCGGTCTGCACTTCTTCAGCCCCGCCAACGTCATGCGCTTGCTGGAAGTGGTGCGCGGCGAGAAGACCAGTCATGAGGTGCTCGGCACTGCCATGGCCATCGGCAAGAAGCTGAAGAAAGTCTCGGTCGTGGTCGGCGTCTGCGATGGCTTCGTCGGCAACCGCATGGTCTTTCAGTACGGCCGTGAGGCGGAGTTCCTGCTGGAAGAGGGCGCCACGCCGCAGCAGGTCGATGGTGCGCTGCGTAACTTCGGCATGGCCATGGGACCGTTCGCCATGCGCGACCTGTCCGGTCTCGACATCGGTCAGGCGATCCGCAAGCGCCAGCGCGCGACGCTGCCGGCGCATCTGGATTTCCCGACAGTGTCCGACAAGCTCTGCGCTGCCGGCATGCTCGGGCAGAAGACCGGCGCCGGCTACTACCGCTATGAACCGGGCAACCGCACGCCGCTGGAGAATCCCGAGTTGGCGCCTATGCTCGAAGCAGCCTCGCGGGAAAAGGGCATCAAGCGCAAGACGCTGGACGAGCAATACATCATCGAGCGGACCATTTATGCGCTGGTCAACGAGGGCGCGAAGATTCTCAAGGAGGGCGTCGCCCAGCGTTCCAGCGACATCGACATCATCTACCTCAACGGTTACGGCTTCCCGGCCTTCCGTGGCGGCCCGATGTACTACGCCGACAGCGTTGGCCTGGACAAGGTGCTGGCGCGGGTCAAGGAACTGCACGCACGTTGCGGCGACTGGTGGAAGCCAGCGCCGCTGCTGGAAAAACTGGCCGCCGAAGGCCGCACCTTCACCGAATGGCAGGCCGGGCAATGAGCACCGCCCGCCTGCAATCCGAACGCACCATGAGGACCTTCCCATGAACGTCAACTACACGGCCGAAGAGCTCGCCTTCCGCGATGAAGTGCGCGCCTTCCTGACAAACGAGCTGCCCGCGGACATCGCCGCCAAGGTCAAGCTCGGCAAGCACATGTCCAAAGAAGACCACCAGCGCTGGCAGCAGATTCTGGTCAAGCGCGGCTGGTACGCGCCGGGCTGGCCGGTGGAGCTGGGCGGGACCACCTGGGGCCCGGTCGAGAAGCACATTTTCGACGAGGAATGCGCCGCCTTCGGTGCGCCGCGTAGTGTGCCTTTCGGCGTCAACATGGTCGCCCCGGTGATCATCAAGTTCGGCACCCAGCAGCAGAAGGATCACTACCTGCCGCGCATCCTCGATGGCACCGACTGGTGGTGCCAGGGCTATTCCGAGCCGGGTGCCGGTTCCGATCTGGCGAGCCTGAAGACCCGCGCCGTGCGTGACGGCGACCACTATGTCGTCAACGGCCAGAAGACCTGGACCACCCTCGGTCAGCACGCCGACTGGATTTTCTGCCTGGTGCGCACAGACCCAGAGGCCCAGCAACAGCGCGGCATCAGCTTCCTGTTGATCGACATGAGCACGCCGGGCATCAGCGTGCGGCCGATCATCACCCTGGACGGCGATCACGAAGTTAACGAAGTCTTCTTCGACAACGTCCGCGTGCCGGTGGAAAACCTCGTCGGCCAGGAAAACCAGGGCTGGACCTGCGCCAAGTACCTTTTGACCCACGAGCGCACAGGCCTGGCCGGCATCGGCGCGTCGAAGGCGGCGCTGGCGCATCTCAAGCGCATCGCCATGAAGGAAGTCTGCGACGGCAAACCAATGCTCGAAGACCCGCTGTTCCGCGCCCAGGTTGCGGAAGTCGAAATGCAGCTGATGGCCATCGAGATGAGCACCCTGCGCATCCTTGCCGCGGCGAAGGAGGGCGGCGTGCCCGGTGCGGAGTCTTCCATTCTCAAGGTCAAGGGCACCGAAATCCGCCAGGCCATCACTAGCCTGTTGCGCAAGGTGATCGGCCCCTACGCGCTGCCGTTCCTCGACGAGGAGCTGCAGCTCGATTACGAGGGCGAGCTGTTGCACGCCGACTACAGCGCTTCGCTGGCCGGTGATTACTTCAACATGCGCAAGCTGTCGATCTTCGGCGGCTCCAACGAAATCCAGAAGAACATCGTCTCGAAGATGATTCTCGAGCTGTAAGGGGCACCGCAATGGACTTCAAACTGACTGAAGAGCAGCAAATGCTGCAAGACACCGCGGCGCGTCTGGTGCGCGACGCCTACCCGTTCGAGCAGCGCGAGAAATTCAGCGAGTCGGAACTGGGCTTCTCCGCCGAGTTCTGGGGCCAGCTGGGCGAGCTGGGCCTGACGGCCGTGCCGTTCGCCGAAGAGATTGGTGGCTTCGGTGGCGGCGGCGTGGAAACCATGCTGGTCATGACCGAGCTGGGCCGTGGCCTGACGCTTGAGCCCTACCTGCAGTCGGTCATCTATGGTGGCGGATTGCTCAACCAGCTGGGCAGCGACACGCAGAAGCAGGATTTGCTGCCCCGGGTAGCGGCTGGCTCGTTGCAATTGGCGGTGGCGTTCGAAGAGCCGCAGAGCCACTACAACCTCAACGACGTGCAGACCAACGCTGAGGCCATTGACGGCGGCTACCGGCTGTCTGGGCGGAAGGCCGTGGTGATCGGTGGGCACAGCGCCGGTCAGATCATCGTCTCCGCGCGCACTGCCGGTGACAGTCGCGACGAAGCCGGCATCAGCCTGTTCCTCGTCGACCCGAATGCCCAAGGCGTCAGCCGCCGCGTCTACCCGACCATCGACGGGCGCAAGGGCTGCGAACTGTTCCTCGACAACGTTCAGGTCACGGCCGACGCCGTGCTCGGCGAGATCGGCAGTGCGCTGCCGGCGCTGCGCTACCAGCAGGGCCGCGCCATCGCCGCGCAGTGCGCCGATGCGCTGGGCAGCATGGATGAAGCCTGCAAGCTGACCCTCGACTACCTGAAGACGCGCAAGCAGTTCGGCGTACCGATCGGCAAGTTCCAGGTGCTGCAGCACCGCATGGTGGACATGCAGACCGAGTTGGAACAGGCCACCAGCATGGCGATCCTTGCCGCAACCTTCGCTGATGGTGAAGACAACGACGACCGGCGTCGCATCATCGCCGCCGCCAAGTACATCTGCGCCCGCGCCGCACGCAAGGTCGCCGAAGAAGCGATCCAGCTGCACGGCGGCATCGGCATGACCTGGGAATACAACCTCGCCCATCACGCCAAGCGCCTGGTGATGATCTCCCACCAGTTCGGTGATGACGACCATCATCTGAGGGCGTACGCGAAGTTGATGCAGGTGGCGTAAGCCGCTAGTTACAGTACACGCGACCGGGCCATTGGCCCGGTTTTGCTTTCCAGCAACTTGTATGACATTGAGTGGCGCCACCAATGGCTTACGGGCGGTGGGCTAAAGCCCACCCTACGATGTGGTTCTGCGCCCGAGCATGTAGGGCGGGTGCAACCCGCCGCCCGCCGGGCATGCCGGCGAGTTGCATCGGCGATATGACGCGGGCCGGCACCAGTTCAGACGCGAGCGGGGCTTTCGTAGGGTGGGCTTTAGCCCACCAATGGCTCGCTGGCGATGGGCTAAAGCCCACCCTACGGTATGGTTCTGCGCCTGAATGTAGGGCGGATGTAAATCGCCGCCTGGATCAGGTGTGGCTCGTACTCTGCGGCTTCCACTCCTGCAGCCGGTCCAGGCTGCCGCGGTAGTGCTTGAGACCTAGGCCTAGCAGGATCATGGCGCCGACTAGGGCGATGCCGGTGACGATCAGCAGCGAGTAGCGCAGGGCGTTGTCGTCGCCGAAGACGAAGTCGGTACCCAGCGCCACCGCGGTCGGGCCGATGCCGAGGCCGACCATGGTGATGACGAACAGATACACCGCCGAGGCCTGGCCGCGCATGGAGTTGGGCATGATTTCCTGGATCGCTGCCGGGCCGACGCCAAAGGGCATCGCAATGGTGAAGACGTGAAGGGCGATCAGGGCCAGCGCCAGTTCGCCGCTGCCGGCGAGGTAGGCGAAGTTAAGCGGCAGGGTTAGCGCGGCGGAGATGATGCCCACCCGTAGCGGCGCGTCGCGGTAACCGCGGCGGTGCAGCAGATCGGACAGCCGCCCGCCGGCGATGATGCCCAGCGAGCCGGCCACCGCCACCACGGAGCCGTAAAGCACGCCGACGTCGCTGGCCGACCAGCCGTAGGTGCGAATGAAGAAGGTCGGTATCCACGCCGAACTGCCATAGGCCGCGAAGGCCAGGCAGGCGAAGCCGAAGTTGTGGCAGAGCACGGTGCGACGGTTCTGTTTGATGTAGCCGGCCACTTCGCTCAGCGGCACCTCGACCCCGGCGCCGACACCTTTGCGCGACGGTTCGCGGATCAGCAACAGTACGGCGGTGAACAGCATTCCGGCCGCACCGAGCACGAGGAAGATCAACTGCCACGGGCGGACCATGCCGATGATCGGCAGCAGCACATCGCCCTGCGCCGAGGCGAACTTGACCACCAATCCGCCGAGCAGAAAGGCCAGCCCCGAGCCGATGTAGATGCCCATCGAGTAGACGCTCATCGCCGTGCCGCGCAGCTTGGGCGGGAAGCTGTCTGCGATCAATGAGTAAGCCGAGGGTGACAACGCGGCCTCGCCGACGCCCACGCCGATGCGGAACACCAGGAACTGCCAGAACGTCCGGGCGGTGCCGCACAGCGCAGTCATCACGCTCCAGATCAGCACGCCGACGGCGATGATGCCGCGACGGCTCTTGCGATCGGCCAGGCGCCCGATGGGCACACCGCAGATGGTGTAGAACACCGCGAAGGAGAAGCCCATCAGCAGGCTCATATGGGTGTCGGTGATGTCGAGATCGCGACGGATCGGCTCGACCAGCAGGTTAAGGATCTGCCGGTCGACGAAGGACAGGACGTAGGCGAGCATCAGGATCGCGACCGTTACCCAGGCGCGGGTGCTCGAGGGGTAGCCATTATTGTTGTTGTCCATGGCAGGCTCCGAGTTGATGGGATGGCTGTGATCAGCCCACTCAAATGTCGTCGGAGTTCAGCCATCCGGCAAGTTCAATAAGCCCTATATATGTTTCGAAATATGGTCTCGTCGTTCCGCAGTGCAAAACATGCGGTCTGCTGCGTTAAGCCACCGTCCGGCTTTCCTCAGGTGCTAGCTCTGGCAATAACCAGCGTAACCACAGGGTTGGTGCGAAGGATTTGCGGAAAAAGCCGAAATGGCCGATGCGGGCGGCGCCGATCTCGCTTGGAGCGATCCGTCGCAGGTTCTTCGGCGCGGATGTGTAGAAGCCGTGCAACGACTCGGTATTACGTGCCGACATCATCTCGTCGTCGGTGAACGACAGCGATGTCAGCGGTGTTCGCACGGCGTCGAAGGCGTGGCGCACGGGCTCGCCCTCGACGCCAATCAGATATTGGGGATGCAGGCACCAGCGGCGCCACTGACGGATCACCCCGGCGGGCAGGTCGCCGACCGCGCCAATGCGGCCACCGGGAAAATACCCGGCCAGCGCGGTGAGCACCGGCGCCAGGCCATGCCAGAGTAACCAGGCCTTGCGACGAATCTGTGGGCTGTTCTCCCGCCAGTAACCGCTACCGGCGGCGATGGTGACGATGCGGGTGAGCCGCTCATGGCCCTTCACCAAGGGCAGGATTTGCGCGCCGACGCTATGGCCGATCCAGTACAGCGGCAGATCGCCGGCCGCCTCGGCGACTTCTGCCAGTACCGCGCTGGCGTCATGGCGGGCCCAGTCGAGCACGTCCACGTCGAGCTGGCGCAGTGGAACCCGGCGGGACAGGCCCATGCCGAGGTAGTCGAAGGTGACCGCCATAAAGCCCTGCTCGGCGAGCCAGCCGGCGAAATCGGCGTAGAAGCGCTGCTCGACGGCCATTGCCGGCGCGACCAGCACAGCGCCGCGTGGCGTGCCGGCTGGGTGGTACCAGTAGCTGGAAATCAGATGGCCGTTGCCGTTGTCGATGGTGCGTGCCTCAGCCTGTATCGTCGCCATGTTTGTTCTCCGGTCTTTTTGTATGGCCTGGATCGGTGCAGTATACGAACGGCAGAAAGTAATTCTAGAAAAATATTCTAGCCGGAGTCCGGATGGCCCGTAGTAGCCGCAAACAGGAAATCCTTCAGGCCGCGCTGGCCTGCTTTACCGAACATGGCGTTGAAGCCACCACCATCGAGATGATCCGCGATCGCTCCGGCGCCAGCATCGGAAGCCTCTATCATCATTTCGGCAATCGCGAGCGGATCATCGCCGCGCTTTATCTTGAAGGCATCGGTGAGTACGCCGCGCTGTTGGAAGCAGGGCTGATCGAAACGCTGGATGCCGAAGCCTGCATCAAGCTGTTCGTCACCTGCTACATCGACTGGGTGGTGGCGAATCCGAACTGGGCGCGCTTCGTCCTGCACAACCGTGGGCGGGTCGAGGCGGGCGAGATGGGCGAGCGGTTGCGAGAGGTCAACCAAGCCCATGGCGAGCGGGTCGGTGCGATCCTGCGCCGCCACCGTGAAAGCGGCGCCTTTCGCCGAATGCCGGGCGACTGCTTTCTAGCGGTGGTGATCGGACCCTGTCACGACATGGCGCGCAATTGGCTGGCCGGGCGTTCACGCACCGCCCTGGCCGATTGTCGCGAACTGCTCGCAGAGATTGCCTGGGCGAGCGTCAAGGCCTAGCGCGTCGGTGCGGGTCAGACGCCGAGGCTTTCGATATCGCGAGCCAGCATTTCCAGCTGGTGCGCCAGCGAACCCCTGAGGGTTTCTTCGCTGAGTTGGAATGAGGGGGCACCGCAGGTCAGCGCCATGACGCTGCCGTCGGCCAGATGCAGTGGCACGCCAGCGGCTTTAACGTTGCGGTCCCAGTCGCCCAGAGACAGGCAGAACCCATGCTGGCGGTATTCCTCGAAGGACACTTCCAGCGACTGCTTCATTGTTGGCCAGTCTTCGCCATACTTGGTTTCCAGCGCCGCCATCAGGTGCTCACGTTCCTTTTCCGGCGTGGCGGCGAGAAAGGCCCGGCCCGCCGCGGTGGTGGCTAGCGGCAGGCGCACACCGGCGTCCATACGCAGCGTCGAAACCTCGGCGGGACGGCAATTTTCGATGTAGATCATCGACAGCCGGTCGCGGCAGGTCAGGCCTACGGAAGTGTTGGTGCGACGGGAGAACTCGTCCATGTACGGCTTGGCCAGCTGACGCACACGCAGATTGGACACATAGGCATAGCCCAGGGCCAGCACGCCGGAATCGAGCTGATACTTCTCCAGTTGCTGCGAGTAGCTGAGGTAGCCGAGCTTGGTCAGGGTGTAGGTCATGCGCGACACCGTGGGCTTGGGTAGTCCGGTGATGCGTGCGATGTCCTGGTTGCCCATCACCACCGAGCCGTGGGTGAAGGCGCGCAGAACGTCCAACCCGCGAGACAGGGCCTCGACGAATTTGCGGTCCTTGGGGTTCTCGATGTCTTCAGCGTCGCTCATGGTGATGTCGGTCTGTCTGTTAGTGGCAGCGGGCGCGAACGATAGCAGATCGCCCTGATGGCTGGCAGTGCGCTCAGTCCGCCTTGCTGTAGATGATGTTGTTTCATACTAGTTGAATAAAACGAGCTTGTGTTCTGCACAGTAAAACAATGGTTCGCTGTTCTGCATCCTTAAGTTGTTGCCGTGAGGCTTTGTGCGAAAAGGCACGTAGCGTGCTGTAACTCCATCTACTAAGCGGGCACTGAATAACAGGCGACGAACGGCGTATCTCTGCAAGGTCTTGGAGATGCCGGCGCCGCGGGCGCTTGGAGGCTGAATGAGCCGGTACGGAAAAGTCACTCCGCGCTTGTTGCCCTGGGGGCTTTCTGATATAAAGCAGCGCTCTTTTCTAGGGGCCCGGTTTCTTCGCTTGCTGCGTAGCCGGTAAGACCCCAATGAAACGCGGCGCTGAGCGCCAAAAGACAAGTGAATTCAAGCGGCCAACCCATGCCGGGTTGGGCATGTGGTTTTAGAGGGCTGAGGCATGTCGAGAGTCTGTCAAGTTACCGGTAAGGGTCCGGTAACCGGGAACAACATTTCCCACGCGAACAACAAAACCCGTCGTCGTTTTCTTCCGAACCTGCAGCATCATCGCTTCTGGGTCGAGTCCGAGAACCGCTTCGTACGTCTGCGCCTGACTGCCAAAGGCATGCGCGTTATCGACAAGCGCGGCATCGACGCCGTTCTGGCTGAACTCCGCGCTCGCGGCGAAAAGGTTTAAGGAGAACTATCATGCGTGACCTGATCCGTTTGGTGTCCAGCGCCGGTACCGGCCACTTCTACACCACCGACAAGAACAAGCGCACCACCCCTGACAAGCTCGAAATCAAGAAATTCGATCCTGTCGTACGTAAGCATGTGATCTACAAGGAAGCCAAGATCAAGTAATTGATCGGCCCTTGAAGGAAAAACCCGCCACTCGGCGGGTTTTTTCGTTTTGGCGTGGTGCTTTGTTCAGGCTGCCAGGAAGCCAAAAAGCTTCGCCCCGAGGGCGGGCCTCCCACAAAGGCAACAAGCACTCACCGTATCGTTTTGTGAGAGGTGCGCCCTCGCGGCGAACGGGCGCAGATGTGCCGGCGAAGCAGCGCTTTTGCACTGAGGCCGGCCCGCCTACAAACCCAGCATGACGTGTCGGGCCATTTGCTTCGGCGTCTGTCAGGCAGCCTTGCGGATCGCATCGGCGAGGCGTTCGATCATCGCGTCGATGTGTTCGCGCTCGACGATCAGCGCCGGTGACAGAGCGATGGTGTCGCCACTGGCGCGGGCCAGCAGACCATCCTCGAAGCACTGACGGAACACCTCGTAGCCGCACTTGCCAACGCCGTCGACATGGGTGGCGAACTGGATGCCGCCAACCAGCCCCGTGGTACGGATGTCGATCACGTTCGGCAGGTCCTGCAGGCTGAACAGCGATTCCTGCCAGTAGCCTTCTATCTCGATGGCCTTCTGAAACAGATTTTCCCGCTGATAGATCTCCAGAGTTGCCAGGGCCGCAGCGCAGGCCACCGGGTGGCCCGAATAGGTGTAGCCGTGGAAAAACTCGATGATGCTTTCCGGACCCTGCATAAAAGCATCGTGGATCTGTTCGGAAACCAGCACCGCGCCCATTGGAATCGCGCCGTTGGTCAGGCCTTTGGCGCAGGTAATGATGTCCGGCGTGACGCCCCAGCGCTGGGCGGCGAAGGCCCCGCCGACGCGGCCGAAACCGGTGATCACTTCGTCGAAGATCAGCAGGATGCCGTGCCTGGCGGTAATCTCGCGCAGGCGTTGCAGATAGCCCACAGGCGGCAATATCACGCCCGCCGAGCCTGACATGGGTTCAACGATTACGGCGGCGATGTTTTCTGCGCCATGCAGGGCGACCAGCCGCTCCAGCTCATCGGCTTTCTCCGCGCCATGTTGCGGCAGGCCACGGCTGAACGCGTTGCGCTGCAGATCCAGTGTATGCGGCAGATGATCGACGCCCGGTAGCAGCGAATTGCCGAACGCCTTGCGGTTGTTGCCCATGCCGCCGACCGAAACGCCGCCGAAGCCGACGCCGTGATAGGCCAGCTCACGGCCGATCAACCGGGAGCGGCTGCCCTGGCCGATAGCACGTTGATAGGCCAGGGCGACTTTCAATGCGGTGTCGGCCGCCTCGGACCCGGAGTTGGTGAAGAACACACGGTTCAGGCCCGTCGGACTAATTTGTGTCAGCCGTTCGGCCAACTCGAAGGGCAGCGGATGGCCCATCTGAAAAGTCGGCGCGAAATCCATCTGAGCGATCTGCCGGCTCACCGCCTCGGTGATTTCCCGGCGCCCATGACCGGCATTACAGCACCAAAGCCCAGCCGTCCCATCGATCACCTGCCGACCGTCGCTGTCGGTGTAGTACATGCCTTCGGCGCGCTCCAGCAGGCGCGGGCTGCCCTTGAACTGGCGGTTGGCGGTGAAAGGCATCCAGAAATGTTCGGCAGAGGCGGTGGGGTGCAGATCGTTAGCCATGACTAGCTCCGGAAGGGCAGTTTTGACGACTATGCTGTAACGCGACGTCATTGCAGACGCACAGCGGCTTCGGCGAGTCTATGTTTAATAAATCGAACAAAACAAGGCAAAATCCGCGCCTGCGTAAAAAATATTGATAGGGCTGGCGCCGCTGGTTTAGGGTGCCTTTCTGATTATTCGACTGTTACCGAGGACGCCCCATGACCACCCTGACACTCGCCGACTGGCAACAGCGTGCCCGCGACCTGCGCATCGAAGGCCGGGCCTTCATTCAGGGCGAATACACCGCATCCAGTGCTGCCGCTGGTTTCGATTGCATCAGCCCGGTCGATGGTCGCGTACTGGCGCAAGTGGCGAGCTGCGACGAGGCCGATGCCGACCGCGCCGTGCTCAGTGCGCGGATGGCTTTTGAATCGGGTGTCTGGTCGCGCCTGGCGCCGGCCAAGCGCAAGGCGGTGATGATCCGCTTCGCCGACCTGCTTGAAGCTAATGCCGAGGAGCTGGCATTGCTGGAAACCCTCGACATGGGCAAGCCGATCAGCGATGCGCTGGGTGTGGATATTCCGGGTGCGGCGCGGGCGCTGCGCTGGAGCGGTGAGGCGATCGACAAAATCTACGATGAAGTGGCGGCGACTCCGCACGACCAGCTAGGCCTGGTCACTCGCGAGCCGGTTGGCGTGGTAGCAGCCATCGTGCCGTGGAATTTCCCGCTGATGATGGCCTGCTGGAAGCTCGGCCCGGCGCTGTCTACCGGTAACTCGGTGGTGCTCAAGCCGTCCGAGAAATCGCCGCTCAGTGCGATCCGCGTGGCGCAACTGGCGATCGAGGCAGGCATTCCGGCCGGCGTGCTCAACGTGCTGCCGGGCTACGGCCACACCGTGGGCAAGGCGCTGGCGCTGCACATGGACGTCGATACGCTGGTATTCACCGGTTCCACGCGAGTTGCCAAGCAATTGATGATCTACGCTGGCGAATCGAACATGAAGCGCGTCTGGCTGGAGGCCGGTGGCAAGAGCCCGAACATCGTTTTCGCCGACGCACCGGACCTGGCAGCGGCGGCGCGCTCAGCAGCGAGCGCCATCGCCTTCAACCAGGGCGAGGTCTGCACCGCCGGCTCGCGGCTGCTGGTGGAAAGTTCGGTCAAGGAGCGCTTCCTGCCGATGGTGGTCGAGGCGCTCAAGGGCTGGCAGCCGGGCAACCCGCTGGACCCCGCGACCAATGTCGGCGCGCTGGTCGATACCCAGCAACTGGATACCGTGCTCGGCTACATCGAAGCCGGCCGCAACGACGGCGCCCAGGTGCTAATCGGCGGTCAGCGGACCCTGGAAGACACCGGTGGGCTGTATGTCGAGCCGACCATCTTCGATGGCGTGAGCAACGCGATGAAGATCGCTCAGGAGGAAATCTTCGGCCCGGTGCTGTCGGTGATCACCTTCGATACGGCGGCCGAAGCCGTCGCCATTGCCAACGACACCCCGTATGGCCTCGCCGCGGCGGTGTGGACGGCGGATCTGTCCAAGGCGCATTTGACGGCCAAAGCACTACGGGCTGGCAGCGTCTGGGTCAACCAGTACGACGGCGGCGACATGACCGCGCCGTTCGGTGGCTTCAAGCAGTCCGGAAATGGCCGCGACAAGTCGCTGCATGCCTTCGATAAGTACACCGAGCTGAAGGCGACGTGGATAAAGCTTTGATGGAGCAGCTGTTAGATTGAAGCGGAAAGCCAGATGCCTCAGCAGAGTGGATATCGCTTCCCCACATCCACTCTGCTGCCGTGGATCGATGAACCGTGACCGCACGTGAAGCTGAGCAGTAGCCTTCAGGCTATGTAGGCAAACCTTGGACGTTGCTCAGCCCCGCGCCAGTCTATTCGCTTCCAGCTGACTACTGCCCCCAGCGCCCGCTGCGGCGCATTGCGCCCCACTGATGTTTGCGTCGTGAAAACCATTGCCACAGCCCGCGGCAACGCCAGAGTGTGTTCAACTGGCGATAACCGAAGTTTTCCAGCACGGCCATGATGAACAGCCGCAGCATATCGCGGCGACGTTCGTAGACGCGGAACGACATGGTTTCCAGCAGCAGGCCATTGACTGACAGCAGGATGCCCATGCCGATGGCCACCAGCAGGAAAGCAGCCAACGCCGGGTAGGACACCACCCCGAGTACGAACCCGCTGATCATGAAACCGTAGCCGACCACCTCGATCAGCGGTCCCAGCCATTCGAACAGTGCCATGAACGGCCAGGCCAGCCACCCCGGTGTACCCCCGCGCCGGCTGAAAGCGAGGCGCGCGTGACGGCCAAGACTCTCTGCCAACCCGCGCTGCCAGCGGCTGCGCTGGCGGCCAAGGGTGCCGATGTCTTCCGGGCACTCAGTCCAGCAGATCGGGTCGGGCAGATAGCGGATGCGGTAGGGAATGCGTCGCTCGCGATGGTAACGATGCAGCCGCACCACCAGCTCCATGTCCTCGCCGACCGTGTCGGTGCGATAGCCGCCAACCGCCATGACCCGCTCGCGGTCGAACAGGCCGAAGGCTCCTGAGATGATCAGTACCGCGTTCATTGGCGACCAGCCGAGGCGACCGAAGAGAAAGGCACGCAGGTATTCGACGATCTGAAAGCGCGCCAGCCAGTTGCTTGGCAGTCCAGCGCGGATCAGGAATCCGCCGCGTACCTGCGAGCCGTTGGCAATGCGCACGGTGCCGCCCGCAGCGATGGTGCGCTCGTCTTCGAGAAAGGGCTGGACCACCCGCAGCAGGCTGTCGCGCTGGAGAATGGAGTCGGCATCGACGCCACAGAACAACCCGTACCGCGCGGCATTGATGCCCGCATTCAGCGCGTCGGCCTTGCCGCCGTTGGCTTTGTCGATTACCCGTAAATTGGCGTAGCGCCGCGAGCGATAGATGGCCTGCACCGGCTGATGGGCCACGGCCTGGCGAAGCGGTTCGGGATGCGGCACCAGTTCGAACTCATCGATCAGCACGGCCAGGGTGTTGTCCTTCGAACCATCGTTGATGACCACGACTTCGAATTCTGGGTACTGCAGCTGCAGCATCGACCGCACCGAGGTACGGATCGTCGCTTCCTCGTTGAATGCTGGCATCAGTATCGAGACCGGCGGCTCGACGCCGAGATAAGGCGCGATCTCCCCGGTTTCGGCGCGCTGACGGATGTAGCTCATCAGGCTGACCATCGACAGCAGGTTAAGCAGCAGATACATGCCGTTGAGCAGCAGGAAATAGAGGATGAAGCCCAGTTGCAACCACCACAGCCAGTCGATGCTCATCGGCGCACCTCGGCGATAGCACGGCGCAGTGCGTCCCGTCCGTAGCGATCTTCCACCTGCGCGAGCAGCGCCTGGAGCCGTTCGGGCGTGTTGCGTGGCAGCGTTGCCAGACAGTCCGCAGCGGTTTGACGGACCCACCAGCTGTGATCGCCAAGCAGGGGCAGGAACAGCTCGCTGTCGTCATCGCGCGCCTGCTTGTGCAGCGCCTGCAGTGCTCCCAGCCGAACATCGGCGTGGCTGTGCCTGAGCGCGCGTAGCAGTAGGGGACGGTCACGCGGATCGCCCAGTTCGCAAAGGCAGCGCAACGCGATCTGCAGCTGCTCCGGCGCGGAGTCCTCTTCGAGCCGTACCCGTGCCCAGGGCGCCGCATGGCGGGGATCGCCATGGACCAGCAGCGGGATCAGCCGCTCGCGGCGCGGGTCTTCGGAGCTCGACAGCGTGATCAGCAGCGGCGTGGTGACGGCCTGTTCGCCGGCTTGCTGGCAAAGGTTGGCCAGACGTGGCAGCGCCCAGTCGGGACGTGCCGCGGCGGCGGGCAGGATCAGATGCATCGCGCGGGCGGCGTCCATGGCGATCAGCGTCTGCGCCGCGGCCAGCGAGACGATCATGTTGCGACTCATGAGTAATGGCTGCACCGCCTCCCAGTGGGCCGGGTCGGCCAGATGGCGCAGGCAGGTCAGGCCGATCAGTTTGCGCTGCACGCGCCCGCGTAGCAGCGCCAGCGCCCTACGGTCCATGTTCAGCGCGACCAGCGCACGATTCATCCGCTCCCGCGCCGCGCCGCGCAATTGAAGCTGGGTGCGGTTCCATTGCAGCAAAAACCACAGCTGGCGACCGCGTGGTAGCACAGGCAAAGGCTCGGGCAGCGTATCGCCGAGGCTGCAAAGGGCGAAGAAAGGGCGCCATTGGTCGTTGAACTGTTGCCGTCGCGCTGAGCGCCGGCGGGCCACCTCGCCCAGCAGCAGTACCTGCAGCATCACCAGCAAGGTGAGCCCGGCCAAGCCTAGCGCACAGTAAAGCGCCAATTGCAGCATGGCATCTTCCGGCCAGACCGCCCGCCACGCCTGGCGCGGCGATTCGCAGAGCCAGGTCGGGCAGTTCGCCACGAACTCAAAAAGCATGCCGCAGGCCGAGTTGCAGCCAGCGGCGCGTGTAGTAGTCACCCTGGCGGTGGTGGCCGAGCTCCCAGGACAGCGCCCAGTGGCGGTCCAGCCAATGGCGGCCTTGCAGGCTGATGGCACGCACATCGCTGGTAATCAGCTGCTGCTCCTCGACAGCTTCTTCCTCGCCGACCGTCAGGCGAAGGCCGGCATAGCTGAGCCCAGCGTAGTAGTAATCCAATGCTAGATCGTGACCGATCGGCGTTCCTGCGTTGGCCACGTCGGTGACGTTCAGCGTGTAACCGGCGCGCCAGGAGTTCCAGTAACGCTCGGCGCTAAGGGCCAGACGATCGACTCGGGTCGTTTCGTACTCGGTACGCCGAACGCTGGCGGCACCGAGAAAGCCGGCTGGTAGGCGCCGTTGCAGACGGGCATCGGCGTGCCACTCAGGCAGGAAGTAAGGCGATGGCTGATAGCCAATCTCCGATTGCAGCGTCCAGTTTTCGCCCAGCGGGATTACCGCGCCGGCTTCGGCGCCCTGGTCCCATTCGCCGAAACGTTGCTCGCGCAGTAGCGCGCCGTACCAGCCGAGGCCTTCCGGTTGCGTCGAGGCGTAATCCAGACGCTGGCTGCGCCAGTTGTCGAAGCCGCTGTCTAGCCAGTCCTGGCGGGCCGACAATTCGAGTTCGTGGCGTCGCTGGGTCGGCGCAGTGGCAGCTGGCGCGGTGGCGGTAACCGGAGAGGTCAACGCGGCACGTGCCTGCTGCATCACCTGTTGGACTTCGACGTAATCTGGCGCTGTCTCCGCTGCCCGCTCCAGCGAGATCAATGCCCTCTGCGGCCGTCCGGCCCAAAGCAGCGCCTGGCCCTGACCGAGCAGGTAGTCGGCATTGTCTGGGGCGCGTTGCAGCAGCCTTTCATACAGCGGCAGTGCCTGCTCGGGCGCGCCCTGCCAGGCGAGCACGCGTGCCAGCAGAAATTGCGCTTCGCTGTCGTCGGGCTGGTGTGCCAGATGAGCTTGTAGGGTCGCCTCGGCAGCATCGAACTGCTGCGCCTCGACCTGGCGCTGGGCAGTGGAGAGATCGGCGATCGCCAGCGATGGCAGCAGGGAAACGGTTACCAAAAGAGCCAGTCGTTTCATCGCGGCCTCCTTAACAGGCGGCGGATACGCGCCAGCAGCTCCTCCGGCTGGAAGGGCTTGGTCACGTAATCATCGGCGCCCAGCTCCAGCGCCCGAACGATGTCCACTTCGCGGGCCTTGGCGGTAAGCATCAGCACTGGCACGCGGTCCCAGCCAGGTTGCGCCCGCAGCCGTTCGATCAGTTCGAGACCGTCGTGGTAGGGCAGCATGATATCCATCAGGGTCAGGTCGGGTGGCGCCGAGGCAGTGATCTTTTCGATGGCCTGGCGACCATCTGCGGCATGTTCGACGGTGAATCCGTGCCGCTCGAGCATGAAACGGATGAGGAAGGCGATATCCTCCTCGTCCTCCACCATCAGAATGCGCTGGGTGCCGGAATCACTCATGCGTTGACCTCGTCAGAATCGGAAGTATGGCCAGGTGGCCAGTGTTGGAGCATGTGCTGGATCAGGTTGGCCAACTCGTGGCCGTCGTGGCGCGATTTGATCAGCTGGCGCATGGCCAGGCGACTGTCATGCACAGGCGAGTCCAGCGCGGAAAAGATGATGACCGGCGGGGGTGGGACGGTTTTGGCCAGCTGATCGAAGAGCTCGCTGCCGTTACCGTCGGGCAACATCAGGTCGATGATCGCCAGGTCGTAGCGTTGCGCGGCGATTCGCTCGCGGGCTTCGGCCAGGGTGGCCGCGCCCTGCAGATCAATGTCCAGCGGCGCGATCTGCCGTGCCAGCAATATGCGCAGATCCTCGTCGTCCTCGACGTGCAGAATCCGCGGGCGAGCGTCGCTGGTATCCAGGCAGGCGCGAACCACCTCCATCACCCGCGATGGGTCGATCGGCTTGTGCAGCCAGTCGATCACGCCCACTGCGCCGCCGCGCAGCGCGCCGTCGTCATTGTCGCGCCGCTGGGGTTGCAGGCTGACGATGAGCACCGGCAGGTGGCGATAGGCGCTCTGGCTGCGCAAGTTGTGCAGAAAGGCAATGCTGTTCTCATCGCTCAGCGCGGGGCTCAAGGTCAGCGCCTGGATGCTGTATACGGCCAGCAGGTCGCGAGCCTGGACTGCTGTCTCGGCGATCAGGGTCGAGTAGCCATGGTGTTGCAGCGCATTGGCCAGCTGTTCGGCAGCGGGCGCATCGGGTTCGAGTACCAGAATGCGAGCCGCGGAACGCTGCGCACTGGTGGCCGATATTGGCTGGAGTGGCGCAGGCGGGCTCGCGGGCTGTTGCGGCGGCAACGGTAATCGCAGCCAGAACCGCGTGCCCTGGCCCTCTTGCGAGTCGAAGCCGATCTGTCCCTGCATCTGCTGTACCAGCGAACGGGTGATCGCCAGCCCCAGCCCGGTGCCGCCGCGCTGGCGCGTATCGGACGAATCGGCCTGAGCGAAACGTTCGAATATGCGTGAGCGGAAGCTTTCCGGGATGCCCTGTCCCTGATCCTGGATACCGATCTCCAGGTCACTGCCGTCGCGATGCAGATCGACGCTGACCACGCCGCCGTGAGGCGAATGTTTGATCGCGTTGGACAGCAGATTGGCCATCACCTGGGCGAATCTGTCCGGGTCGACGGTCGCCTCGATCGGCCCGGTGTCGTCCGGGGCCACGAGCGCCAGGCCGACGCCATAGTCATCGCCGTATGGCTTGAGATCCAGCAGGGTCTGTTCTAACAGCGCGCGTACATCGCAGCGGCTGTAGTGGAACGACAGATGCCCCGCTTCGAGCTTTTCGATGTCGAGAATGTCGTTGATCAGGCGTACCAGACGCTCGCTGTTCTTGTGCGCGATATCCAGCAAAGGCCGCGCGCCCTCACCGATCTCACCGGCCACGCCGCCGACCAGCATGCCCAGCGCGCCGCGAATGGCGGTCAGCGGCGTGCGCAATTCATGGCTGACGGTAGAGATGAACTCACCCTTCATCTGTTCCACGCGTCTGCGCAGCGAAATATCGACCGCAACGGTAACGATATGGCAGGCGCCATTGGTCATCGTCATGGGCCGCTTGACCACTTGCAGCCAGCGCTCGTGGCCGTGCGCATCGGTGATGTTCACTTCGGTGATACGCAACTCGCCGCCGCCGCTCAACAGTTCGGTTTCGCCTTGCAATAGCGGCAACAACAGCTGTGCGCCGGTAATCTCGTCGGCTCGATGCTGCTCGATGGCTTCGGGTGAATAATCGAGCAGAGCGGAAAACGCGCGGTTGCAGAGCACGAAGCGGCCAGTCTCGTCGCGTACGAAAATCAAGTTTTCATTGGTATCGGCGACCCGTCGCATGTAGGTCTTTTGATCTTCGAGGGTATCCCGGCTGCGCTGCAGTTCGGTGATGTCGCGGGCGATGGCCAAGTGGTCGCCGAGCCCGGTAGGCGCCAGCCGTACCTCGAATATCCGTTGCCGTTCGAGCTCGCACCAGGTTGTATGGCGCAGCTTCGGAGCGTCGTCCGCCTGCGGCAGCAACCCTGCCAGCAATGGCTCGATTGCCCCAGGCGATGGGCCGCGCCTGTCGTTCGGCTGGGACAGGGCAGATACCCGATGCGCGTCATCAACGGCGTAGAGGTTGTCCGGAATCGCTTGCAACAGCGCGCCCAGGCGCGCCTCGCCGGCTTGCGCCTTGACCGTCAGCGCCTGGCGCAGCCGTAGATTGCGCCGGACCGACCACATGGCGGCGAGAAACAGGATGACCACCAGCAAACTGCCGATCAGCGCGAATTGCCGGTTGTGCTCGACGGTCTCGGCCACGGCGCGGTTGCCCGCGGCGAGGTGACGGCGCTCGTGTTGTTCCACCGCGGTGAGCAATACTCGGAGCTGATCCATGACCTCTTTGCCCCCGGCTTGCGCGTGGTAGGCGGCTGCGGTTTGCAAGCCGGTATCACGGCGCGTCTGGATATTGTCGGCGGCGATCAGCAGGCGCTCGGCTATTTTTTCGTCGAGCCGGTCAAACCATGGCGGGGCGGGGTATGTGGAATCGCGGGTGAGCATCTGTAGCCTGCGGCGATGCTGCTCCAGCTGCATCAGGCCGCGCTCGTAGGGCTCCAGGTAGGTGCGCTCGCCGGTTAGAACGAAGCCACGAACGCCGGTCTCGATATCCTGCAGCGACGACAGTATCGCCTGGGTAGCCGTGATGACTTCCAGGCTGTGTTTGACCGACTGGTTGGCTTCCAGCAGCGCTTCCTGACTGCGCTTGCCTTGCCAGCCGAGTGCGACGAGCAGAACGAAAGCGACCAGGAAAGCGAGTGAATGCCAGCTTGTCGCGGGCTTTGCAGGCAAAGCGGAGCTCCTTTCGCCGGTAACGTTTGTCAGTGTCGCGGCGAGTGGGTTCGCAGCATTCGGCGTGAAGATACCCAATCGCCAGCTTCAGGCAGTTTTAGTTAGAGTCGATCGCCATGCAGCGGTTCGCGCGCCCCGGCGCAGCGATCACTTCGGCTGGGCGATTTCGATCCGGTTGCGGCCCTTGTGCTTGGCAGCATAGAGCGCTTGGTCGGCGTGCTCCAACAAGGTGCTGGCGCTCGCATGGCCATCGGTGGCGCTGATACCGGCGCTGAGGGTGACGTTGAATGTCCGCTCGCTCGCGTGAAAGCGCAGCTCCGCGAAGCGCTGGCGGATCTCGTCGAAAATCTGCCGTGCCTGCTCAGCGGTACAGTTGGGCAGTACCGCTACGAACTCCTCGCCGCCGTAGCGGCCCAGGCTGTCGATGCGGCGCAACCGTTGGTGCATCAGATTGGCCAGCGAGCGGATCACGTTGTCACCGGCGGCATGGCCGTACTGGTCGTTGACCTGCTTGAAGTGGTCGAGGTCGAGCATCACCACGCTGGCCGGATTGCCGCTGCGCAGCGAGCGCTCCACTTCCAGGGCCACATGCTCCTTGATGTCGGCGTGCTTGAGCAGTCCAGTCAGGCTGTCGCGTGAAAGCGCCGTGCTCAGCGATCGGGCGCGCTGGGCATGGGAGAACACGGCGGCGATCAGCGCGTTGTCGCTGATGGGTTTGGTGATGAAATCGTCGCCGGCCTTGAGCAAGGCCGCCATTTGCCGATTGACGTCGGTTTCGGCCGACAGATAGATGATGGTCACCCGTAGCCAATCGTCGTTCAGGCGGATGATCTGCGCCAGCTCCGGGCCGGAGAGCTCTGGCATGTTGACGTCGAGCAAGAGGATTTCAGGGTTGAACGTGCGCATGACCTCGAACAGCTCGCCGGGATCGGTCAGGGTCTGCACCAGCATTTGCGAGTTACGCAGTACGAGGCTGTAACGAGCGGCCAGATCGACGTCGTCGTCGATGATAAGCACGCGATAGGGCTCGTTCAGCTGTAGATTGAGGCAATTTTCGAGGCGATTCTCCAGCCGTGTGACATCCACTGGGCGCGTGAAGTAGCCCTTTGCGCCCGCCCGTACGGCGGCCAACTGACTGGCGAAATCCTCGCGATGATCGATCACCAGTAGCGGCAGCGGCGATTCCAGGGTTTGCTGCAGTGCGCTCACCTGCTCGAGTTCGCCATCGTGCCGGCTGATGATGAGGGCGTTCGGCAGCTGTCCGTTCATGGCCGTTCGCAACAAGGCGATTTCCTGAAACAGCAGCACCTCGTAGCCAAAGTTGCCGAGGGTTTGGCACATCTCCTGGCCCGCCGCGGGATCGCTTTCAAGCAGGTAGATGCGATGAGCGGCCGGCGGTTCGTGCGCTTCGGGCTGGTCGAGCGAGGTGCTGGCCGAGTCGCTGAGCGGTGCATCGGTGGCCAGCTGGCGAACTGCCTGGGCGAACTCGACAAGCAGCTGCGGATCGGGGTTGGCGGCTTGCAGCCAGCCGTCCGCGCTCTGCTCCAGCAACCGTGACCGCTGCCCCAGCGCGGTGAAACCGAAGGTGCCCGCGGTGCCGGCAAGGCGATGCAAGCGTTCATGGAGGTCGAGCATCCGCTGCCGGCGTTGCTCCGGCTCGTCAGCCTGCGACAGCTGCTCGACGAGGTGCTCGAGTTCCGCCAGCTCGTCGCTCAGGCGTTCGGCGAATTTCTCATTCAGCGCCTGCAATTGGCTTTGCAGCGCTTCGCGGGCGCTGTCACTCATGTTCGGCATTCCATACGTCTTTTAATTGTGCGGACAGTTGCAGGGGATCGAAGGGCTTTCTCAGCAGCTTGCGCACGCCGAGTTGGCGCAGCTCGGCAGGGCTGGCGGGCTCTTCCTGCTGCCCGGTCAGCAACACGACCGGTGTGTGCTGCAGATCGAGCAATGACGAGAGCTGGCGCAGCAGCTCCAGGCCGCCCATCTGCGGCAGCATCACATCGAGCAGAATCATGTCTGGCGCGAACCGCTGGGCGCGCGCCAGCGCCTCCTGCCCGGACGCGCAGCTGAGCACCTCGAAGCCGCCGAGCTTCTCCAGGGCGATGCGGGTCACCACCTGAATGGATGGCACATCCTCGACGTGAAGAATCCGCTGCAATGGCCTCACAGCCGAGTCTCCTGCGGCGGATAGCAAGGCAACTCGAACCAGAAGCAGGCGCCTGCGCCGGGTATCGAGTCGAAACCGATCTGTCCGTGCATATGCTCGATCAGCTCCTTGCTGATGGCCAGGCCAAGGCCGGTGCCGCCTTGCTGGCGCGTGTCCGACGAATCCGCCTGAGCGAACTTGCTGAATATGCGCTCGCGGAAGGTATCGGCGATCCCCGGCCCCTTGTCGCGCACGCTGACACGCACCTTGGCGTCATCGACCGTTTCGGCCCATAGCTCGATGGTTTCGCCGGGCGGAGAATACTTGGCGGCGTTGGACAGCAGGTTGCTCAATACCTGCTCCAGACGCATCGTGTCGACCTCGATCGACACGGCCGGGCAGCTCCCCAACTCGATACTGACAGTGTAGCTCTCGGCGTAGCCCTGGTTGCTGCGCAGCGCCTGCTCCAGCAACGGCTGCAAGGGTTGCCGCTGCATTTCGAAACGCATCTTGCCGGCATAGAGCTTGTCGATATCCAGCAGGTCGTCGATCAGCGCACTCAGGCGCTTGCTGTTCTGGTGAGCGATGTCCAACAGCTCCTGCAGATGCGCGGGCACCTCGCCGACGATCTCGCCACAGATCAGCCCCAGCGAGGCGGTAATGGAGGTCAGCGGCGTGCGCAGCTCGTGGCTGACGGTCGAGACGAAGTCGCGCTGCAGAATCTCGACCTGCTTGCGCTCGGTGATGTCGTGCAGCACCACTACCGCGCCATTCTGCTGGCCGTCGGATGCGAACATCGGATCGGCATTGGCCAGCACGTGCCGGGCCGTGCCGTGCACTACGATCGTCATCTCCTGGTTGCGGATGCGTTCGCCACGCAGCGCACGCAGCAGCGGGACCTGGTCATAGGGCATCGGCGTCACGCCGTCCGCCTGAAAGAGGCGGTAATACTCCGGCCACTGTTCCGGTGAGAGCTGCGCTGCGTCCAGGCCATACCAGAGCCGCGCGGTATTGTTGAACAGCGTCAGGTTGCCTTCGGCATCGCAGGCCACCACGGCTTCGGACAGCGCTTCGAGCAGGCGTCGGTTCATTTCCTGCTGTTTGTCCAGTTCGGTCTGCTCGGCCTTGCGTTCGGTGATATCGGTCACCAGACCGTGCCAGAGCACCGATCCATCCGCCTGGCGCATCGGCGTGGCGCGCGCCTCGACCCAGATGACGCCTTTGCGCGGGTGGTCGATGCGGTGCTCGAAATGCCAGGGCGTCAGGGTAGCGGCGGCATGTCGTATGCTCGCCAGCACGCGCGCGCGATCATCCAAATGAACCCGGGAATAGATCGGCGCGATGCTCGGTGCCATTTCGGCGGCACTCAATCCGTAGATGTCCTCGAGCCCTTCGCTGAGATAGGGAAACGAGCTGCTGCCGTCGGGGCGCCAGCAGAACTGGAACAGCAGGCCCGGTACCTGCGCGGCGATCTGCTGCAAACGTAGCTGCAGGTTCTCCTGATGGGCCAGGTCATAGGCGCTGACGATATAACCGTGCAGCTGTTCGTGTTCGTCATGGATCGCCGAGACGTTCAGCAGCACCGGCACGCTGTTGCCGTTTCGGTGCAACAGACGCCACTCACGCATTTCACGCCGCCCTTCGATCAGCGGCGCGATGAGCACGGCAAATCCCGGCTCGACGGTCTCACCCAGTTCGTTGCTGAGAATGGCGGCGCGTCGGACCAGGGCATCCAGCGGGAACAGTGCCGTGGTCAGTGAACGGTCGATCAGCATCCGCTCGGAATACCCGAACAGGCGCACGGCGGTCGGGTTGACGCCCGAAATTCGGCCGTCAGCGGTGGTCAGCACCATCGCACTGGCGGCGCTGTTGAGCAGGGCCTGGTGCAGCGCCGCCTGCTCGGCGTAGCGGTGCCCCTGCAGACGTTCCTCGAACAAGCGCATGATCTGCCGACTCAGGCGCATCAATGCGTCGCGCTGGCCTTCGCTCAGGCGGCGCGGTTGCCGGTCGATCACGCACAGAGTGCCGAGGTTGTAGCCATCCGGCGTGGTTAGCGGCGCGCCGGCATAGAAGCGGATGTGCGGCTCGCCGGTCACCAGCGGGTTGTGGCGAAAGCGCTGGTCCCGTTGTGCGTCATGGACTTCGAAAAGGCCGTCACCCTCGATGGTGTGGGTGCAGAAGGAAATGCCGCGAGGGGTTTCGCTGACGTCCAGACCGAGGCGGCTCTTGAACCACTGACGATGGTCGTCGACCAGCGAGATCAGCGCGATCGGTGTGTCGCAAATATACGAGGCCAGTTGGGTGAAATCGTCGAAGGCGGATTCATCTGGCGTGTCGAGAATCTCGTAACGCAACAGCGCGGCGAGTCGAGACAGCTCGCGCGGTGGCGAGGGTGCCGGCATCGCTTTCGGTGGCTCCATCTGGCTGACCTGTCTCACTTGTTTGAGGGCTGGACGCCGTCGACTCATGCGCGACCGGAATCCCAGATTGCGCGAATCTGGCTGGCCAAGCGCATCGGATCGAAGGGTTTGATAATCACGTCGCGCGCGCCGAGCTTGCGCAAATGTTCTATTTCCCCCGGCTGGACCTTGGCGGTCATGAAGGCGACCGGTACCTGAGTCAGGTCGATCCGCTCGCTGAGCCGGGTCAGGGTTTCGGCGCCGCCCATACCGGGCATCATCACATCGAGCAGAATGAAGTGGGGATCGAACTCTTCGACCTCCTCCAGCGCCTGCAGGCCGGACGAGCAAGACCGTACCTGATAGCCGCCGATGGCTTCCAGTGCGACTTTCGTCACCGCCTGTATGGAAGGATCGTCCTCGACGTGGAGTATCCGTTTCAGCTCGGTCATGCGGTGCCTCCGTCGGCCAGTGCGCCTTGCGAACGATCAGGCGAGCAGTGTGCCAGCTTGCCCGCCGACTGACGCGGCACAATGAAAAAATAGCCTGTCATCACCAGCATCTGCTGACGTTTCGTCACGGTCGCGAACGAAACGTCAACAAACCCTAATCCTGAACAGGCAGTTCGAACCAGAAGCAGGCACCCTGGCCCAGTTCGGAATCGAAACCGATGCGTCCGTGCATGTGCTCGATCAGCTCCTTGCTGATCGCCAGGCCAAGGCCGGTACCGCCTTTCTGGCGGGTGTCGGAGGAATCGGCTTGGGAAAACTTCTGGAAAATCCGCTGCCGAAACGTCTGCGGAATACCTGGGCCAACGTCACGGACGCTCACGCGGACCTGATCGCCCCGACGGCTGCTACTCAAGACTACGACTTCGCCAGTCGGCGAGAATTTCGCTGCGTTGGAGAGCAAGTTCGCCAGCACCTGCTGCAGGCGATGCTCATCCACCGACACCCGCACATCCACCTGCTCGCCCAATTCCAGACGCACCCGGTGTTGTTCAGCGTAGCCCTGATTCGAGCGAAGCGAATCTTCGAGCAACGGCGCCAGAGGCTGGGTCTGCAGCTGGAAATTCATCTGGCCAGCGATCAACTTCTCCATGTCCAGCAAGTCATCGATCAGCAGGCCGAGGCGTTGGCTGTTCTGTTGCGCGATGCCGAGCAACTGCCCGATCGCTGGCGGGACCTCGCCGACGGCACCGCCGTTAATCAGCCCCAGGGCGCCGGAAATCGACGTCAGTGGCGTGCGCAGCTCGTGGCTGACGATGGAGACGAACTCGCTTTTCATCTGCTCGATGCGCTTGCGCTCGGTGATGTCGCGCACCAGGCCGATGAACTTGCGTTCGCCTCGATGGCTGATTTCCGAGACACGCAATTCGATGGTGAACCGCTCGCCATTGCGGCGTACCCCCTGCAATTCGCGGTTCTGCTCCAGGCTGCGGCCTTCGCCGCGGCGCTCGTAGTCCTCGAGATAGCCATCGTGAGCGGCGCGGTGCGGCTCGGGCATCAGCATCGACAGGTTGCGCCCGAGCACTTGCTCTTCGCTATAGCCGAAGGTGCGTTCGGCGGCGTGGTTGAAGGTTTCGATCAGGCCGCGCTGGTTGATGATGATGATCGCGTCGACGACATTGGCGATCAGCAGGCGCACGTAGCGTTCACGCTCGTTGGCCTCGCGCTCGGCCAGGGCACGGGCACTGACATCCGAGATAAAGCCGTCGTACCACAGCAGGCGCCCGTCGGCGTCGCGAAGCGCGCGGCTGTTTTCCTGCACCCAGAGCGTTTCGCCGCGCGCATTGATCAGCCGGTAGGTGCGTTCGAAATGATCCGCTTCGCTGCCCTGCAGGCCGGCACGATCTTCGGGGTGGATCAGGCTGCTGAACCGGCGTGTGCCGGGGGCAAGGAAATCGCTGGCCGGGTAACCCGTCAGCCGCTCTATACCGTCGCTGAGATAACGAATCGTACGATTAGCGTCGCCGTCACGCCGGTAGACCACACCCGGCAGATTGCTGACCATGCTGCGGAAGCGGCTCTCGCTTTCACTGAGCGCGATCGCGGTATTCATGACGGGCGTGATATCGGCGATGAAGCCATGCCAGAGCACCGAACCGTCACGCAGGCGCTCGGCGGTCGCCCTGACTTCGACCCAGATCAGCCCTTTTTCGCGGTGGTTGATCCGGTAGCGCGTGGAGCCGCCGCCCAGGTTGGCCGCCGAGCGTTCTATCGCGGCGCGCAATGCGGGACGATCAGGGTCATACACCACGGCGAAGGCATGGCGTGCGTCTTCGATCAGCTGCTCGGGTTCTATTCCGTAGAGCTCGCGCGACCCCTCACTGGCATAGAGCATGCTGTAGGCGCCTTCCGGCGAGCGCTTCAGTTGGTAGACCATGCCGGGCAGCAGGCTGGCGATTTTCTGGCCGCGCTCGAGCAGACGTTTGCGGTTGCGCTCTTGCTGCGTCGAGCGAATCCGATGGATACGCTGAACGATGCCGCGGCGGTGGAGCATGAAGGCCAGTATCAACAGCAGCACTTCGGTCGTCAGCCAGGCCAGTCCCCATTTGATCAGAATGCGGCGTTCGGCCTGCTGCTGCTCCCGCAGCGCCAGGGTGATGTCTCGCCAGACCAGCGCAACGGCGAAAGGCAGACGCCCTGGATTGTGTTCCGCCCTGACGTCGTGCAGCGGCACCTGATTGAGCACGAAACTGCGACCGCCAGACTCCAGCAGGCGCAGCGCTTGTCCGGACCCTGGCACCGGCAACGAACGCTGTTGCGCCCACTGCAGGATCTGCGGCGCCGAATGGGTGTCGAGCAGCCAGCCGGGAAGGCCTTGCAGCTGAATCCCGACTGGAGGCGTCCAGAACACATTCTTGAGCTCGTCACGGTTCACCAGCAGGCCCAGGCCGGCGTTCAGCTGGTGACCCAGTTCGGTCAGGTTAGGAAGGATGCCGAATCCCACCTCCAAGGCACCGATCACGTCGCTTTCAGGGCTGCTGCTGGCGCGGATCGGCACGATGGCCCGGTTGCCCGCGCTACGCCGACCGATATCCAACCCGGAAACGATCCGGTCGTGGGTCAACGCCTGGTAGAGCATAGGGCGGCGGTCGGCGACCGCATCACCGAACGCGTCGGGATCCTGCATGCGCAGCAGCGCCATGCCTGTTTTGCCCAGATACAGTTGTAACTGGAGCGCGCCGTGGGCTTGCATGACCGTCCAGGTCGGGGTGAGCGAGCTGAACAGCTGCTCGCGGATCCGGGCCAGTCGAGGGCCGTCCCACTGAGCCCCGGCCTTCACGGCGCGGTCAGCCTGGCGAACCAGCCGAAGCGTCTCCGGACTGGCGCTCAAGGCGCTGGCGATCAACCGGGCCTGCTCTTCCAGTCCCTGCTGAGCGCTGCGCAACGCCAGCGCCTGGAGTTCGCCCTGCTGCGCCGTCTGCAGCGTCCAGACGGCATCGCGCGCCTGATGATCATTGATGGCAAGGCCACCGAACAGCAACGCGAGAAGCAGGCTGCAGAGGCCGAATATCCAACGCGGGTCGGTGGGGTGGGGGATGGTTTTCATGACGATTCTGAGCACCGTACTGCGTGGGCGTGCTGCGACGCGCTACCTGTCCTGCACTGCAAGCAGTGCCACGTAGGGTGGCGAAACAATAGTGGCCTTATGCTACATCTGTTGCCTGGTAGATGGGATCGTCCGGAGTATCGGCCGCGTGGGCTTTTTCTGTCAGATGCCGAAACGAAAAATAAACGTCGGACGACAGGCGGACGCTTATCCAGTTAGGCAGAGTAGATAATGCAAACAGATTCGCAGCTGCGGATCTGAACTTTTACACCGCGAGGGTTCAACACTATGTGGTACACCGGTTTTCTCGACCTCTCGGCTTGGCAGGTGGTTGCGGCCGCGTTGCTTCTGACTCACGTGACTATCGTTGCCGTCACGGTCTACCTGCACCGTTATTCGGCACACCGCTCGCTCGAGCTGAACGCAGGCCTCAAGCACTTTTTCCGTTTCTGGCTGTGGCTGACCACGGCGATGAATACTCGCGAGTGGACCGCCATTCACCGCAAGCACCACGCCAAATGCGAAACCCCCGACGATCCCCACAGCCCGGTACAGAAGGGCCTGGGCACGGTGCTGCGGCGCGGTGCCGAGCTGTATATGGAAGAGGCGAAGAACGAGGAAACCCTGCGCATCTACGGCAAGAATTGCCCGGACGACTGGATCGAGCGCAACCTTTATTCACGCTTCCCCAACCTGGGCATCGTGCTGATGCTCGCCGTCGATCTGGCGCTGTTCGGTGTTATCGGTCTGACCGTCTGGGCGGTGCAGATGATCTGGATTCCGCTCTGGGCCGCCGGGGTGGTCAACGGGCTAGGGCATGCCGTGGGCTATCGCAACTTTGAATGCCGCGACGCGGCGACCAACCTCGTGCCCTGGGGCATCCTCATCGGGGGCGAGGAACTGCATAACAATCACCATACCTACCCGAACTCGGCCAAGCTGTCGGTGCGCAGGTGGGAGTTCGACATGGGCTGGGCCTGGATCAAGCTATTCAGCCTGTTCGGGTTGGCGAAGGTCAACCGCACCGCGCCCATCGCACACCGCGTCACGCCCAAGCATCAGCTGGACATGGACAGCGCCATGGCGATTCTCAACAACCGTTTCCAGATCATGGCGCAGTATCGAAAGCTGGTGATCAAACCGCTGGTGCGCCTTGAACTGCAACGCGCCGATGCATCGGTGCGCCATCAGTTCCGCCGTGCCAAGCGGCTGCTATCCCGCGAACCGAGCCTGCTGCAGCATGAGCAACAGGCGCGCATCGAGGTGATCCTCGAGCAGAGCCAGTCGCTGCGGGTGATCTACGAACAGCGCCTGGCGCTGCAACAGATCTGGACCCGCACCAGCGCCAATGGTCACGAAATGCTCGCTGCGATCAAGCAGTGGGTGCAGGACGCCGAAGCCAGCGGCATCCAGTCGCTGCGTGAGTTCGCCGAGCATCTGCGAACCTATTCGCTCAGGCCTGCGGTCGCCCACGGATGACCATTGATCGGCGCAATTAGCGGTAATTGCGCCAACTGGAACTTTGCTCTACCGGCGTTCTCTCAACAGCATTCTGGTGCTTTAGCGACAGCTGCTCAGCGGGCCCCCGCCGGTACCTGGCGCTCGTTTGGGAACGCAGGTATGACTCTGGTGAAGCAGCGAAGTGAAAAAGGGGTTGGCATCCTTCCCCCGACCGAAGGGCAGACGCTTTTGGCGTTGATGCATGCCCGGGCCGAAGTCGAGCGCTTGAGCGAGCGCGAACAACTATTCAGTACGTTGATGAGCGCAGTCAATGCGGTGCTCTGGGCGTACGACTCGCAGGCCCAGCGGATGGTCTATGTCAGCCCGGCCTACGAGCAGATCTTCGGGCGCTCGGCTGCGCTGTTGCTGGCAGACTTCGGCGAGTGGCGCAACAGCGTCTACCCGGACGATTTGGAATATGCACAGCAGAGCCTGACCGACGTGCTCGAAAAGGGCGCCATCGAAGAGCGCGAGTACCGCATCATTCGTGGTGACGGTCAGTTGCGCTGGCTGAGCGACAAATGCTTCATCGCGCGTAACGTCGACAGCGCGCATGGGCCTATCATCGTTGGGATCGCCGAAGACATCACCGATAAGAAGCAGCTCGAAGGCGAACTGCAGCGCCTGGCCACCGTCGACGTCCTGACCCAGAGCAGCAACCGCCGCTACTTCTTCGAGTGCGCCAAGCGTGAGTTCGACCTGGCCCGGCAATACGCCACCCCGCTGGCGTTTCAGCTGTTGGACATCGACGACTTCAAGCGGATCAACGATACCCATGGCCATCAGATGGGCGATCAGGTGCTGCAGCGCGTCGCCGAGTGCGGCACGTCCGTGCTGCGGCGCGGTGATCTATTCGGTCGCATTGGCGGCGAAGAGTTCGCCTTACTGCTGCCGGGCTGCAAGCCGGACCTCGCCGAGCAGATCGCCGAGCGTCTGCAGCGGGAGGTGCAGCGGCTGGTGTTCACTACCACCGACGGCCAGCGCTTCGGAGTCACCATCAGCCTCGGCGTGACCTGCCTCAGAGCCGGCGATCCAGATCTCGGTGCGCTGTTCGCTCGTGCCGATGCGGCCATGTACACCGCCAAACGTCTGGGCAAGAACCAGGTGATCATGGCCTGAGTCGATGGCGCGGTCGCCGCCATCGGACCGGTCACCTATCAGCCATCAACGGGTGAATTGCTGCGCCAGTTCCTCCATCTGCTGTTTGAATTCGTCACACTTGGCCTGCCGTTCGGATGCCGGGATGCTGCCCCATTTCGCTTTGCCCTGTTTGACACCGGCATCGAAGTCCCTGTCGAAGCTGGCGGCATCCATGCCGTTGCGCGCCAGGTGATCTTTCTGCTGCTGTTTATGCTCGACCAGTTGTTCGTCCGTATAGCCGCCACAGACCTCTGCCGTGACCTGCATCGTGCCGCCCAGTTTCGCCAGCTGTGCGTTCATGTTCGCCATCATTGGATTAGTCGGCTGCTGAGCCAGGCTCGGAAGACTGATCAGCATGGCGGCGCTGATGAGGGACAGGTATCGCAACTCGGTTGGTAAGGACATGCTCGTTCCTGATTGTTGTTTTGCTGCTCGAAAATCTGCGGTTCGGCCAGGGTTGACCTCGGGGGCGTTGGGTTGCCCATCACATCATTTGTCCGGCTGAGCGGCACTCCGTGTTCATTGGACTTCGTGCAGAGCGATCGCGGCCCGTATGGTCTGGTTGGTGATGCCCAACATGACTTGCGCCACATGCCAAGAAGACCTCAACTCTAGACCAGATCGTTTGGCTTTCAAGCTAGCGATGGCAGACGGCGAAAAGCGCGTCAGGGCGCTTTGCGGTAGACGTCATCGAAGCGAACGTTGAGGCCGCCGCAGCGGCTGTTGTCGGTCACTACGAGGTTCGCTGCGACGTACTGCAGGGTGACGCGGCAGGCATATTCTTCCGCACCCTCGGCAATTCTCAGCAGATCACCGGAGGGTTGTGCTTGATCTTCAAAGGCGCCGACGTGGACAACCGGCTCGCCATAACTATTCACGCCGCCCTGCCAGATCGCCTCGCCTACGAGCGCAAGCGACCCGCTGGCCGAGGCTCGAGAAATGACGATGCTGTTGCCGCCGGCGGTGGGCAGCCAGCGGCCGATCCAGTCCTGCGCTGCGGGAGGCGTCGAAGCAGTGTCGATTTCAAGATTACGTGCTGGCAGCCAGCCTACGAATTCGCGCTTTTCGCCGAAGTACCATACGCAGGCCCAGCCATCGGAATGTTTGCCGACCAAGAGTTTGTCGCCGTCCACGAGATAGGCCTTGCGTATGCAGGATTCATCTGCGGGGCAGCCAAGGGCGTCATCCCTGAAATGCACTCGTGAGTCAGTACCGGCAACCACCTCTGCAGGTTGTACCTGACCGGCGAACGCCGGAAAGAAGCCATTGCGGCAGGAATAGGCTTCGATAGCCTGCACAGTTGGCGCTAGCAGCAGGCACAGCAGAAAGGCTTTGTATTGCACGGCCTGCAAGCTCCTTCAGGCGCTGCCCGTGTCGGCGGCACGGACAGCTCGGGTGCGTTACACCGGCGTTTGGCTCGATGCCGCCGGTTGCTGCTGGGTAATGCAGTGGATGTTGCCGCCGCCGAGCAGGATCTCGCGGCCCGGCACCATCACCACCTGATGATTGGGGAAGATCCGGCTGAGGATGGCTTCTGCTTCGGCGTCCATCGGGTCGTCGAAAGACGGGGCGATGATGCCGCCATTGACGATCAGGAAGTTGACGTAGCTGCCAGCCAGGCGAATCGACGGATCGCGCGGCTGACTGCCGATCAGCGGCACCACACCGGCGCATTCCTGCTCGGTGGCATGCAGCGGGCCAGGGATCGGCATCTTGTGCACCACGAGCTTGCGGTCCCAGGCATCATGAGCCTGCTCCAGCACGCTCATGGCTGCCTGGCAGCGCTCGTAGTTGGGGTCGTCGCGATCATCGGTCCAGGCCAGCAGTACTTCACCTGGGCGAACGAAGCAGCAGAAATTGTCCACGTGACCGTCGGTTTCGTCGTTGTACAACCCGTGCGGCAGCCAGATGACCTTGTCTATCGCCAGGTAATCGGCCAGGACCGCTTCGATTTGCTCACGGGACAGGTGCGGGTTGCGATTGCGGTTGAGCAGGCACTCCTCGGTGGTGATCAGGGTACCTTCGCCGTCGACGTGAATCGAACCGCCTTCCAGTACGAAACCCTCGGTGCGGTAGCGGTCGCAGCGCTCGATTTCGAGAATCTTACGCGCCACTTCGTCGTCGCGCTGCCAGTTGTCGTACAGCCCGCCCTCGAGGCCGCCCCAGGCGTTGAACGTCCAGTCGACGCCACGCAGTCCGCCCTTGCCGTTGACCAAAAAGGTCGGCCCCGTATCGCGGACCCAGGCGTCATCGCTGCTGATTTCCACCAGCCGAATGCGCGGGTCATCGAGTTGCTCTCGTGCGGCCATGTATTGCTCGGCGGTGGCGCAGACGGTGACCGGCTCGAAGCGTGCTATGGCCTTTGCCACAGCGGTGAAAGCCGCCTGCGCCGGCGTGCCCTGGTCGCGCCAGTTATCCGGACGCTGCGGCCAGACCATCCAGGTCTGGTTGTGCGGCGCCCATTCGGCGGGCATATGGAAGTCGTCGGCGCGAGGCGTGGTGGTCAGGGTTGTCATCGATCTTTTCCGTAGAGAGCGCGGCCTGTAGGAGCGGGCCTGCTTGCGAATGCGGCCTTGCAGGCGCGTTCGCGAGCAAACTCGTTCCTACGATGGGTCAATTGTTCGGTCAGGACTCCAGCGAGCCGTCCAGGGTCTTGATCGGGCTGTATAGGTTTGGCCGACGGTCGCGGAATACGCCCCAGGCGCTGCGGATGTGCTCCAGCTGGTCCAGGTCGAACTCGTGCACCAGCACGCCTTCGGTGGTCTTGTCCATTTCCTCGACCTTGGCACCGAACTGGTCGGCAATGAACGAGGAACCGTAGAAGGTGATGTCGTAGCCGTCCTGCTCTTCGGTGCCGACGCGGTTGCTGGCGATCAGCGGCATCAGGTTGGCGCCGGCGTGGCCCTGCTGGACGCGCTGCCAATGGTCGCGCGAGGTGATGTTCGGGTCATGCGGCTCGCTGCCGATGGCGGTGGGGTAGAACAGCAGCTCGGCGCCCATCAGTGCCATGCTGCGCGCGGTTTCGGGGAACCACTGATCCCAGCAAATGGCCACGCCGATCTTGGCGTAGCGGGTGTTCCAGACCTTGAAACCAGTGTCGCCGGGGTTGAAGTAGTACTTCTCGTGATAGCCAGGACCGTCGGGGATGTGGCTCTTGCGGTAGACGCCCAGCACCTTGCCATCGGCGTCGATGATGGCGATGGAGTTGAAGCGTGCGCGGCCGGCGACTTCGAAAAAGCTGATCGGCAGCACCACCTGCAGCTCGGCGGCGATCTTCTGGAAATGCTGGATCGCCGGGTTTTCTTCCACGCTGGTAGCCAGCTGCAGATATTCGGGATTGGGTTTCTGGCAGAAGTAAGGGGTTTCGAACAGCTCCTGGATCAGGATCACCTGCGCGCCCTTGGCGGCGGCTTCACGAACCAGCTTCTCGGCGTTGGTGATGTTCGCCTGGCGATCCCAGGAACAGGCCATTTGGGTGGCGGCAACGGTAACGGTACGGGACATGGCGGCCTCGCGGAATTGGGGCGTTTAGAAATGGAGTGGATTTTAGGCGTGAAGTTTGGAAAAGACGATAAAGGCGCTGGAGGCAGAACGAAAACCGTGGCGCTAACGCTTCAGTGAGGCTGTAGGTGGGCCGGACCGCCGTAGGGTGGGCTTCAGCCCACCGCCGACACCTCGGTGGGGCCGACTTGGTGGGCTGAAGCCCACCCTACGATTACTTCTCTGCCCGCCAGCGCTTTGATCGGCTTCCAGCTTTTAGACCGTATGCAGGTACCAGTTGTATTCGAGATCGGAGATCGAATGCTCGAATTCGGCCAGTTCGCTTTCTTTGCAGGCCACGAAGATGTCGATGTACTCCGGGCTGATGTAGCGGGCCATGATTTCGTTGTCATCCAGCTCGCGCAGGGCGTCGCGCAGGTTGGAGGGCAGGCTCGGTTCGACCTGCTCGTAGGAGTTGCCTTCGATCGGCTGGTCGGGTGCGATCTTGTTGGTCAGGCCGTGATGAACGCCGGCGAGAACGCTGGCCAACAGTAGGTAAGGGTTGGCATCCGCCCCGGCGACGCGATGCTCGATGCGTACTGAATCCGCGCTGTCGGTCGGCACGCGTAGCGCTACGGTGCGGTTGTCCAGGCCCCAGCACGGCGCATTCGGTACGTAGAACTGAGCGCCAAAGCGGCGGTAGGAGTTGACGTTGGGGCAGAGGAAGGCCATCGACGCCGCCATGGTCTGCTGGATACCGCCGATGGCATGACGCAGGGTTTCGCTCTCCAGCGGATTGTCGGTGGCGAAGATATTGTTGCCATTCTTGTCGAGCAACGAGATGTGCACGTGCAGTCCGTTCCCAGCCTGGCCCGGGTAGGGCTTAGCCATGAAGGTGGTGTCCATCTCATGGTCATAGGCGATGTTCTTGATCAGCCGCTTGAGCAGCACGGCGTAATCGCAGGCCTTGATCGGGTCGGCGACGTGATGGAGGTTGACTTCGAACTGCGCCGGAGCGCTTTCCTTAACGATAGCGTCGGCAGGAATGCCCTGTTCCTTCGCACCCTCGAGAATGTCCTGCAGGCAGTCGACGTATTCGTCCAGATCGTCGATCAGGTAGACCTGGGTCGACTGCGGGCGCTTGCCGGAAATCGGCGAGCGCGGCGGCTGCGGACGGCCATTCACGTTCTCCTGATCGATCAGATAGAACTCCAGCTCGAAGGCCGCACAAATGGTCAGGCCCAGCTCGTCGAACTTGCTGACGACCTGGCGCAGCACTTCGCGTGGGTCGGCGAAAAAAGGCGAGCCGTCGCGCTCGTGCATGGTCATCAGCAGCTGCGCGGTGGGGCGCTTCTGCCAGGGCTCGTTGCTCAGGGTGTTGGGAATGGGGAAGCAGGTCCGGTCCGAGTCGCCGATGTCCATCCCGAGCCCGGTGCTTTCCACGGTGATGCCATTGATGTCGAGCGCGAATAGCGAGGCGGGGAGGTTGATGCCTTTTTCATACACCTTATGCAGGCTGGCGCGTTCGATGCGCTTGCCTCGCACGACACCGTTCATGTCTGCGATTAGCAGGTCGACGTACTGGACCTCCGGGTGTTCTTTCAGAAACGCGTTCGCTTCATTGAGCTGAACGGCACGCGGCGGCGGAAGCATGATGAAAACACCTTAATTGTTAAAAATTTCAATCATCAAACAACATGTCTTGGAGTCAATCGGAAAGCCAAGTCGCTGTCAATAGCGCCTCAAAACGCCCCATGAATGCCCTTTAAGGGCGGTTTTGGGGCACTGCCGGAAAAATTTTCACGGCGCTGCGTTTGCTTTCGGAAGGACGCCGGGTCGGCTATTGTCTATAAAAATGAACAAGACTACTCTCCGATGAGCACCCTTCTGAAAGACGAGTATCACATGCCTCGCGTGCCATTGATCGGCGTTTCCGCCTGTACCAGGCAGATCGGCCACCACAGCTTCCATATTGCCGGTGACAAATACCTGCGTGCCGCAGCGGTCGCCGGCTTGCCTCTGGTCATCCCGGCGCTGGGTGACCTCATCGATCCGACAGCTCTACTCGATAGCGTAGACGGCCTGCTCTTCACCGGCTCGCCATCGAATGTCGAGCCTCATCATTATGGCGGGTCGGCCAGTGCCGAAGGCACGCCACACGATCCTCCCCGTGACCAGCTGACCCTGCCCCTGATCCGCGCTGCGGTAGATGCCGGCATTCCGGTGTTCGGCGTCTGTCGCGGTTTTCAGGAAATGAACGTGGCGTTCGGCGGCAGTCTGCATCAGAAGGTGCACGAGGCCGGCCCCTATGCCGATCATCGCGAGCGCGCCGAAGACCCGATCGACATCCAGTACGGGCTCAGTCATCCACTGCACGTGCAACCCGGTGGCTTGCTGGAGCGTCTCGGGTTGCCGCTGCATCTGGAAGTCAATTCGGTGCACGGCCAGGGTGTCGAGCGCCTTGGCGAGGGGCTGCGCATCGAGGCATTGGCGCCGGATGGGCTGATCGAGGCGTTTTCCGTCGAGGCGGCGCAGACCTTCGCGCTCGGCGTCCAATGGCATCCTGAATGGAAGGTGCATGAGCACCCTTATTACCTGGCGTTGTTCCAGGGCTTTGCCCGCGCTTGCCAGGAACGCGCGGGACGGCGCTGAGCGCAGGCCGGTCCGGCGCTCGTTTCATCAACTCTGAGGTCATCATGACTAGCACGCTCGACCAGCTCACCGGCTGGCTCAAAGAACGCAAGATTACAGAAGTGGAATGCCTGATCAGCGACCTGACCGGCATCGCCCGCGGCAAGATTTCACCGACCAACAAGTTCCTCGACGAGCGCGGCATGCGCCTGCCCGAAAGCGTGCTGTTGCAGACCGTCACTGGCGACTACGTCGAAGACGACATTTACTACGAGCTGCTCGATCCGGCGGACATCGACATGTTCTGCCGCCCCGATCCCGACGCGGTGTTCCTGGTGCCCTGGGCTATCGAGCCGACCGCGCAGGTGATCCATGATACGTACGACAAGATGGGCAACCCCATCGAGATCTCGCCGCGCAACATTCTCAAGCGCGTGCTGAAGATGTACGCCGATCGTGGCTGGCAGCCCATCGTTGCGCCGGAGATGGAGTTCTACCTGACCAAGCGTTGCGAAGACCCGGACCTTCCGTTCCAGCCACCCATCGGCCGTTCTGGGCGTCAGGAGACCGGCCGCCAATCGTTCTCCATCGACGCGGCCAACGAATTCGACCCGCTGTTCGAAGACATGTATGACTGGTGTGAGGCCCAGGGGCTGGACCTGGACACGCTGATCCACGAGGAAGGCACCGCGCAGATGGAAATCAACTTCCGTCACGGCGAGGCGCTGCACCTGGCCGACCAGATCCTAGTGTTCAAGCGCACCATGCGCGAGGCGGCGCTCAAGCACAACGTCGCTGCCAC
This sequence comes from Pseudomonas sp. IC_126, assembly GCF_004331835.1. Classification (NCBI taxonomy): domain Bacteria; kingdom Pseudomonadati; phylum Pseudomonadota; class Gammaproteobacteria; order Pseudomonadales; family Pseudomonadaceae; genus Pseudomonas; species Pseudomonas sp. IC_126. The sequence continues at coordinate 92,449 of NZ_SJSS01000002.1, read as the reverse complement.
CTTCATGGCCAAGCCGATGACCGGCGAGCCGGGCAGCGCCATGCACCTGCATCAGAGTGTGGTGGACATCGAAACCGGGCGTAACGTGTTTTCCAACGCCGATGGCTCCATGAGCCAGCTGTTCCTGCACCACGTCGGCGGCCTACAGAAATACATTCCCGAGCTGCTGCCGATGTTCGCGCCCAACGTCAATTCGTTCCGCCGGTTCCTGCCCGATACCTCGGCGCCGGTGAACGTCGAATGGGGCGAGGAAAACCGCACCGTGGGCTTGCGCGTGCCGGATTCCGACCCGCAGAACCGCCGCGTCGAAAACCGCCTGCCGGGAGCCGATGCCAATCCGTATCTGGCCATTGCCGCCAGCCTGTTGTGCGGCTACATCGGCATGGTCGAAGGGCTGAACCCGAGTCCGCCAGTCAAGGGCCGCGGCTACGAGCGCCGCAACCTGCGCCTGCCGCTGACCCTGGAAGCCGCGCTGGAACGCATGGAGAACTGCCGCGAGCTGGTCAAATACCTGAGCCCGAAATTCATCACCGGCTACGTCGCGGTCAAGCGCGCCGAGCAGGAGAACTATCACCGGGTGATCAGCTCGTGGGAGCGGGAATTTTTGATGTTGTCGGTTTAAAAAGCTGGAAGCCACGCCATAGCAGCTCCCTTTCCCCTTGTGGGATGAGGGTGGGGGTGAGGGGTGTTTTGCAACGGCAAGCACCATAAAACCATTTGAAACGAGGTGCCCGATGAGCGATTCGCAAACCCTGCAATGGCAAGCCCTGAGCCGCGACCACCATCTGCCGCCGTTCACCGACTTCAAGGCGCTCAACGCCAAGGGCACGCGCATCATTACCCGTGGCGAGGGGGTTTATCTCTGGGATAGCGAAGGCCACAAGATCCTCGATGCCATGGCCGGGCTCTGGTGCGTCAACCTGGGTTATGGCCGTGAGGAACTGGTCGAGGCCGCGACCCGGCAGATGCGCGAGCTGCCGTACTACAACCTGTTCTTCCAGACCGCTCACCCGCCGGCCTTAGCCTTGGCCAAGGCGATCGCCGAGATCGCTCCCGAGGGCATGAATCACGTGTTCTTCACCGGCTCGGGCTCCGAGGCCAACGACACCGTGCTGCGCATGGTGCGCCATTACTGGGCGATCAAGGGGCAGCCGCAGAAGAAGGTCGTGATCGGGCGCTGGAACGGCTATCACGGCTCGACCATCGCTGGCGCCAGCCTCGGTGGCATGAAGGCCATGCACGAGCAGAGCGACGGTCCGATCCCAGGTATCGAACACATCGACCAGCCGTACTGGTTCGGTGAGGGCGGTGATCTCGATCCGGAAGAGTTCGGTGTGCGTGTCGCGCAGCAGCTTGAGGACAAAATCCGTGAAGTGGGCGAAGACAAGGTCGCCGCCTTCATCGCCGAGCCGATCCAGGGCGCTGGCGGTGTGATCATCCCGCCGGACAGCTACTGGCCGAAGATCCGCGAAATCCTCGACCGCTACGACATTCTGCTGGTTGCCGATGAAGTCATTTGCGGCTTCGGCCGCACCGGCGAATGGTTCGGCAGCGATCATTACGGCAATGCGCCGGACCTGATGCCCATCGCCAAGGGCCTGACCTCCGGTTACCTGCCCATGGGCGGCGTGGTGGTGCGCGACGAAGTGGTGCACACGCTTAACGAGGGCGGTGAGTTCTATCACGGCTTCACCTACTCGGGGCACCCGGTGGCCGCCGCCGTGGCGCTGGAAAACATCCGCATCATGCGCGAAGAGAAAATCGTCGAACGGGTCAAGGCGAAGACGGCACCCTATTTGCAGTCTCGCTGGCGTGAGCTGGTCGAGCACCCGCTGGTCGGCGAGGCGCGTGGCGTCGGCATGCTCGGTGCGCTGGAGCTGGTGAAGAACAAGAAAACCCGCGAGCGTTTCGCCGATCCGGGCGTGGGCATGCTCTGTCGCGAGCATTGCTTCCGCAACGGTCTGGTGATGCGCGCGGTAGGCGACACCATGATCATTTCGCCGCCGCTGGTGATAAACGAAGAGCAGATCGACGAGCTGATCGGCAAAGTTCGGCAGTGCCTGGACGCAACCGCCAAAGACGCGCTGGGCTGACTCTTGGGCGCGCAGGCGACGGTCTTGTCTGAGCGCTGTGAACTAACGTTCGGGCTGTTGAAAAACAGCCCTCGACCTTGCCAGACTGCGCGCGTGCTCAGGCCTGACTTACCGAGGGGTGTGTCGATGCCGGCACAGCCATTAGCTGTCCAGGTGCAATGAGGGTGGCCTCAGCGTGACCTGTCCTTAGCCGATACATGACAACAACAGGAGCTGCACGGATGAAACCCTTTGCCAAGACCCTACTCGCGATGACGCTGGCTGGTGCCGTCGCTGGCGCTGCGCAGGCCGAAGACAAGGTACTGCACGTTTTCAACTGGTCCGACTACATCGCCGAAGACACGCTGGAGAACTTCACCAAGGAAACCGGCATCAAGGTCGTTTACGACGTTTTCGACAGCAACGAGGTGCTGGAAGCCAAGCTGCTGGCTGGCAGCTCCGGCTATGACGTAGTGGTGCCTTCCAACCCCTTCCTGGCCAAGCAGATCAAGGCTGGCGTGTTCCAGAAGCTCGACAAGTCCAAGCTGCCGAACTGGGACAACCTCGACAAGGACCTGCTCAAGGCCCTGCAGCCTAGCGATCCGGGCAACCTCTATTCGGTCCCGTACATGTGGGGCACCATCGGCATCGGCTATAACGCCGAGAAGGTCAAGGCCGTGCTTGGCGAAGACGCCCCGGTGGATTCCTGGGATCTGGTCTTCAAGCCCGAGAACATGGAAAAGCTGAAAGCCTGCGGCGTCTCGTTCCTCGATTCGCCGACCGAAATCCTCCCGGCGGCGCTGCACTATCTCGGCCACGCACCGGACAGCAGCAAGGCTGATGAGTTGAAAAAGGCCGAGGAACTGTTCATGCAGATCCGCCCGAACGTGGCCTATTTCCATTCTTCCAAATACATCTCGGACCTGGCCAACGGCAACGTCTGCGTCGCCATCGGCTATTCCGGTGACATCTACCAGGCCAAGGCGCGTGCCGAGGAAGCTGGCAACAAGGTCAAGGTTAGCTACAACATTCCCAAGGAAGGCGCGGGTACCTTCTTCGACATGCTGGCCATTCCGGCCGATGCGAAGAATGTCGAAAGCGCGCATGTATTCCTCAACTACCTGATGAAGCCGGAGGTGATGGCGTCGATCACCGACTACGTCCAGTTCCCCAACGGCAACGCAGCGGCGACTCCATTGGTGGATGAGGCGATCCGTACCGATCCGGGCATCTATCCGAGCCAGGCGGTGCTGCAGAAGCTCTACACCTTCCCCGACCTGGACCCGAAGACCCAGCGGACCATGACCCGCAGCTGGACCAAGATCAAATCCGGCCGTTGATGGGTCGTTGGTCTTGGGGCGCTCAGGCTGGCTCGCGCGAGCGGCCTGGGTGCTGTGCCGGTGCTTTATTGGGGGATGTCATGCACACAACCGCAGTTTTCTGCCCGGCACGCCTCATGCGTTGTTCTTATCCTGAGGCAGTCACGCACGCCAGTTGCGTTCTGCCAGTTGATTTTTAGAGGTTTTTCCAATAAACAGCCCGCCTTTCGCCCGCTGTGGCAGGCGCGGTCTGTAACAAGAGGACAATCCCATGCACTCGACACTGAAGTCGCTCATCATCGCCGCTGCCGTTGGCGGCGCCGCCTCTGCGCAGGCCGCCACCGTCCACATCTACAACTGGTCGGATTACATCGGTGAGACGACGCTGGAAGCGTTCGAGAAGGAGACCGGCATCAAGCCCGTCTACGATGTCTTCGATTCCAACGAAACCCTCGAGGGCAAACTACTCGCCGGCCGCACCGGCTATGACGTGGTAGTGCCTTCCAACCATTTCCTAGGCAAGCAGATTCGCGCCGGCGCGTTCCGCGAACTGGACAAGAGCAAACTGCCGAACTGGGAAAACCTCGACCCGGGCCTGCTCAAGCAATTGCAGAAGAACGATCCCGGCAACGTCTACGCGGCGCCTTATCTCTGGGGCACCAATGGCATTGGCTACAACGTCGAGAAGGTCACCGCCGCGCTGGGGATCGAGAAGGTGGATTCATGGGCCGTATTGTTCGAGCCGGAAAACGCCAAGAAACTGGCCGGTTGTGGCATTGCCTTCCTCGATTCGGCCGACGAGATGATTCCGGCGATGCTCAACTATCTCGGGCTGGACCCCAACAGCGAGGATCCGGATGACTACGCCAAGGCCGAAGCCAAGCTGCTGGAAGTGCGCCCGTACGTGCGGTATTTCCACTCCTCCAAGTACATTTCCGACCTGGCCAATGGCAATATCTGCATCGCCGCCGGCTTCTCCGGTGATGTCTTCCAGGCCGCGGCCCGCGCCGACGAGGCGGGCAAGGGCGTCGACATCGCCTATTCGATTCCCAAGGAAGGCGGCAACCTCTGGTTCGACATGCTGGCTATTCCCGCCGATGCGCAAAACGTCGACGAAGCCCACGCATTCATCAACTACTTGTTGAAACCGGAGGTCATCGCGCAGGTCAGCGATTATGTGGGTTATGCCAACCCCAACGTGAACGCGGGCGAGTTGATGGATCAGGAAGTGCGCAACGATCCCTCGGTCTATCCGTCTCAAGAAGTGCTGGACCGGCTGTATGTCTCCGCCGAACTGCCACAGAAGATACTGCGTCTGAAAACGCGTAGCTGGACCAAGGTGAAGTCCGGCCAGTAACAGGTCGGTAATGGTCACGGGCGCGGCGGCTCGGTATTGCCGCGCTCACTCGAATCGATACCACCCGGCGCTGTCCGGGCCCTTTTCTTTCAATCGGGAGTTCGCGCATGGCCGTTGCCTCCAGCGCCTACAAAAAGGCCCTCACCGGAGAGAGCCAGAACAAGCAGGTGCTGCTGAAGATCGACCGCGTCACCAAGAAATTCGACGAAACGGTGGCGGTCGATGATGTCTCGTTGAGCATTCACCAGGGCGAAATCTTCGCGCTGCTCGGTGGTTCGGGCTCGGGAAAATCGACCTTGCTGCGCATGCTGGCGGGCTTCGAGCGGCCTACCGAAGGGCGGATCTTCCTCGACGGTCAGGACATCACCGATATGCCGCCCTATGAGCGGCCGATCAACATGATGTTCCAGTCCTACGCGCTGTTCCCGCACATGACGGTGGCGCAGAACATCGCCTTCGGCCTCAAGCAGGATGGCCTGGCCAAGGCTGAGGTCGAGGAGCGCGTCAACGAGATGCTCGCACTGGTGCAGATGACCCAGTATGCCAAGCGCAAGCCGCACCAGCTGTCCGGCGGCCAGCGTCAGCGGGTGGCACTGGCCCGTTCGCTGGCCAAACGACCCAAGTTGCTGCTGCTCGACGAGCCCATGGGCGCGCTGGACAAGAAGCTGCGCTCGCGGATGCAGCTGGAACTGGTGCAGATCATCGAGCGCGTCGGTGTGACCTGCGTGATGGTGACCCATGACCAGGAAGAGGCCATGACCATGGCCGAGCGCATCGCCATCATGCATCTGGGCTGGATCGCTCAGGTCGGCAGTCCGATGGATATTTACGAGACACCGGCGAGCCGGCTGGTCTGCGAGTTCATCGGCAACGTCAACCTGTTCGACGGTGAGCTGATCGAAGATGTCGAGGACCATGCCGTCATTGCCTGCCCCGGGCTCGAAAACCCGATTTACGTGGGTCACGGCATCAGCACCCGCGCTCAGGACAAACAGATTACCTACGCGCTGCGCCCCGAAAAAATGCTGATCGGCACCGAGCTACCGGAACTGCAACGGCCCGGCTACAACTGGGCGAAAGGGATCGTGCATGACATTGCCTATCTCGGCGGGCACTCGGTGTACTACATCAAGCTGCCGTCGGGGCATCTGGTTCAGGCGTTCCTCGCCAACTCCGAGCGCCACGTGAAGTGGCCGTCCTGGGAAGAGGATATTTACGTGTACTGGTGGGATGACAGCGGCGTGGTGCTACAGGCATGAGCCGCTCACGCTTGAATACCGGCCGCCGACTGGTCATCGGCGTACCCTTCCTGTGGCTGTTCCTGTTCTTCTTGTTGCCGTTCGCCATTGTGCTGAAGATCAGCTTCTCCGAGGCGGACGTTGCAATTCCGCCTTACACCGAGGTTTTCGCCTACGCCGAGCAGCAGCTGCAGATAGTGATCAACCTCGGCAACTACATCTTCCTCAGTGAAGACAGTCTCTACTGGGCCGCTTACGCCGGCTCGCTGAAAATCGCTTTTTTCAGCACCCTGCTGTGCCTGCTAATCGGCTATCCCATGGCCTATGCCATTGCTCGGGCGCGCAAGGATCTGCAAACCGTGCTGCTGCTGCTGATCATGATGCCGACCTGGACGGCTATCCTGATCCGCGTCTACGCCTGGATGGGCATTCTCAGCAGCAACGGTATCCTCAATGGCCTGCTGATGGGGCTGGGGCTGATCGACGAACCCTTGCGCATCCTCAATACCGATGTCGCCGTCTATATCGGCGTGGTTTATTCCTACCTGCCGTTCATGATCCTGCCGCTCTACGCCAATCTGGTGAAGCATGACCTCAGCCTGCTCGAGGCCGCCTCGGACCTCGGCGCTCGCAACCTCACCAGCTTCTGGAAGATCACCGTGCCGCTGTCGAAGAACGGCATCATTGCCGGCTGCATGCTGGTGTTCATTCCGGTGGTGGGTGAGTTCGTCATTCCCGAACTGCTCGGCGGTCCCGAGACGCTGATGATCGGTAAGGTGCTCTGGCAGGAATTCTTCAACAACCGCGACTGGCCGGTGGCTTCCGCTCTGGCGGTGGTGATGCTGGCGATCCTGCTGGTGCCGATCATTCTGTTCAACAGAAATCAAGCCAAGGAACTGGAGGGCAAGCTATGAAACGCTGGAGCTTTTCCAACCTGATCCTGGTGCTCGGACTGCTGTTCATCTACCTGCCGATGGTCATCCTGGTCATCTATTCGTTCAACGACTCGCGCCTGGTGACGGTGTGGGGCGGCTGGTCGGTGAAGTGGTACGTCGGTCTGCTGGACAACAGCCAGCTGATGGGTGCGGTGATGCGCTCGCTGGAGATCGCGCTGTACACCGCCATCGCCGCGGTGGCGCTCGGCACCATGGCGGCCTTCGTGCTGACGCGCATCCCGGTGTTCCGCGGCCGTACGCTGTTCGGCGGCTTGGTAACGGCGCCGCTGGTGATGCCCGAAGTGATCACCGGCCTGTCGCTATTGCTGCTGTTCGTCGCCATGGCGCAACTGGTGGGTTGGCCGGCGCAACGGGGCATCGTGACAATCTGGATTGCGCACACCACGTTCTGCTCGGCGTATGTCGCGGTGGTGGTGATGGCGCGTCTGCGTGAGCTCGACCAGTCCATCGAGGAAGCGGCGATGGATCTCGGCGCGCGGCCCTGGAAGGTGTTTTTCCTGATCACCATGCCGATGATCGCGCCATCGCTGGCGGCTGGCGGCATGCTCTCGTTCGCCCTGTCGCTGGACGACCTGGTGCTCGCCAGCTTCGTCTCCGGACCCGGCTCGACCACGCTGCCGATGGAAATCTTCTCCGCCGTGCGTCTGGGCGTGAAGCCGGAAATCAACGCGGTAGCCAGTCTGATCCTGTTGGTGGTGTCGTTCGCGACCTTCATCGCCTGGTACGTCAGCCGTCGTACCGAGAAGCGCCGCGTTCGCTCCATGCGTCAGGCCATGGATGAAACCAGTACACAAAACTGGCGTCCGGCGGCCACCAACACGGTGGCGGCGCCGCCATCGGCGCATAGCTGACGCAGAGGATATCCGGCGCGCTCGGGCGATAGCCTGGCGCGCCGGGCTGGTTCAGGTGGGGTGCGCTCAGCGCAATGCCGGCGCCTGACCCATTACGGCCGTGACCGGCCAGCGAGTATGACCGGGTTCAAAAGTGTCATCGGCTCGTAGCACGGTGTTTCTCGGCATCGAGGCGGGATGCTCGACGGCGATGGGCACCGCCGGATGCTCGGTCTGATTCGTGCCACTTACCTCGAATTGCCGACAAAGGTCGAGCAGATGCCCGGCCAGCCGTTCCAGGCGCTGACTGTCCGCCGACACTCCGGCCGCATCGCCGGTGGATTGCGCGGCAATGCCACGAATCTGCTCGACGAGCCGGCTCAGTTCGTTTGCGCTGGCTAGTTGCTCGCGGGTTGAGACGCCGATGTCCTGCACGGCTTCCATGGATCGATCGATCTCTCGCAACAGCTGGGCAATCTGCTCGGTGTGGCCGACACAGCGCTCGACGCCTTCCTTGCTTTGGGTCATGGCCCGAACCGCGTTGGCCGAACGTTCCCGCAGCTGGCCGGTCATGCTCTGGATTTCTTCCGTGGCCTGCTGGGTGCGATGGGCAAGCTGGCGTACCTCATCGGCGACGACGGCAAAACCACGACCATGGGCGCCGGCCCGGGCGGCTTCGATGGCGGCGTTGAGCGCCAGTAAATTGGTCTGCGCCGCGACGGCATGGATGACATCGAGCACCCGGCTGATTTGCTGTGTATCCGCCGCCAGAGCGTGTATGACGTCGCTGCAGAGGCCGATTTCATTGGCCAGCTCACCGATCCCGGCCTGTGCGGAGCCGACTGCGGTAATGCCGGCCGCGACGTCGCTGTCGGCCTTCCGCGCGCTTTGCGCAGCCCGTTCGGCCTCCTCGGACACCTGCGTCACCGCAGCACTGAGCTGCCCTACGGTATGGCCTATCTGGTCGGTACTGTCCCGCAAGGCTTCGGCGCCCAGGTTCAGGCGGCGGGTGGTTTGCGCCAGATGGCCGCTGGTGTCGTGCAACTCAGTGCCCGCATCGACGACGCGGCTGACCAGCCCGTCAAGTTCGCCGAGAAGCTGATTGAAACGCTGCGCCGAATCATCGGTTGCCTCGCTGCGGTAACTGAGGTCGATCGGGCGACCTTCGCGCAGCAGGTGTGCCGAGGTCTGCTGCAGGTGCTCGCCGATTGCCGCGTCACGAGCGCCATGACGGGCCAGCACCACCAGAATCATGCTTTCGACCACCACATAACCTGCATGCACCAGAACCACCGGCCAGCCGGCATCCGCATGAACCAGGCGTATGGTTTCGCCGCTCTGCTGTAACAGGAAAAAGCCGACGTGATGCAGGGCGATCACCGAGGCTGCCACCACAATCGGCAGCCAGTCGCGGTAATACACCAGGATCGCCAGCAGAACGAAAATGCCGAAGTGCATTTCGATCATGCCGTGACTCTGCTGGATGTGCAGCGCGGAAAGCACCATGAAACCGCCGCCGATCAGGCAACGATAAGCGCGAGTGCCGCCGATCAGCGTTCGGAGCACGCTCATGGTGAGGGCCGTGCCACCGGCTACGATCAGGGAGAGGGCGAGCGTATCCTTCCAGAAGGACAGGCCAATGGCATAGACCGCCATCGTCCAGAGTACGCCGAGCATGATGCGGTCGGCTTGCAGATGAAATTTGTTGGCCATAGTAGCGGTCCGTGTTGTTATGTCCAATGGCCATCAGTTTTATCCAGTTCCCTGCAAATGTCTACGGATAGACGACTTATCCTTACTCATTCAGCGGTTATGTCTTTTCCCCAATCACAGAAGCAGGCCACCGCCAGGGAGTGCGTCGCGCGCACTTCGCGGCCAGCCAGCACGGCCTCGAGAATGGGTTCGACGAAGCTGTTGTCCGAGCTGCATACGGCGCCTTCGCTGTAGGGACCGATATAGGCAAGCCGGCCTTGGGTGTCCCAGATGGCCACCGCCGGGCTGGCAGGCAGCTGGCCGGCACCCGCGAGATTATCGAGCGGTTTCAGCGCCGCCAGTTGCTGCGGCAGGCGTCCGGTGCTGCCCGGTTTCTGTACCGCATAGAACTCGGCTCCGGCGCCGGCAAAGCGCTTCAGCAGTTCCTCCAGATGCTGCTGGTTACCGACGTTACACGGACAACCAGGATCCCAGAAATGCACGAAGCGCACCGGGCCGGGGCCCTGCAACTCGGCTGGCAGCTGCAGCGCATCGCCCGAGAACAGTTCGGCGCGCTCGCCTTCGAAGGTGCGCAGATAGCGCGCTTCGAACCACCAGAAGGCCGCCAGCATGGCGCCGCCCCAGAGCAGGGCGATGAGTGCTGCGATCAGGTATTTGTGGCGTACGGACATGGCGGCGCTCTTCTGTGGGGGCGCCAGCTTGCCACGTCGCGCCGCAGAGCTGAATATCGCCGTTAATTCGAGCCAGAAAACCCGACATGCCTTCGCGAATCGATCCCGACGCGCTGCGCGCGCAGCTGCGTCCTATCAGTCACGGCGCCGAGCTGACCGCCGATGCCCATTTCTACCAGACCTACTACGGCCTGGATCTGCCTCATCACCGCAACGTCCAGCGCCGCCTTGGCTGCTTTCCGGTTCATGGTTACGAGGTGGCCGTGCAGGCCTGGTGCCCCGAGCAGCCGGTGGCGACACTGCTGATCCTGCACGGCTATTACGACCACATGGGACTCTACCGGCACGTGGTGGATTGGGGGCTGCGGATGGGCTTCGCGGTACTGGCCTGCGACCTGCCGGGGCATGGGCTGTCCAGCGGACCGCGCGCCAGCATCAACGAGTTCGACGAATACCAGGTGGTGCTGCAGGGCCTGCTGCATGAAGCCGCCGAGCTGGAGCTGCCGCAGCCCTGGCATTTGCTGGGGCAGAGCACCGGGGCTGCGATCGTGCTGGATTATCTGCTCGGCGAGCCGGAGCACCCGGGCCGCGGCATTCTGCTGGCACCGCTGGTGCGACCGCGTGCCTGGGGTTGGTCCCGCTTCAGTTACGAGGTGGTGCGCCGCTTCGTCAAACAGATCCCCCGACGCTTTAGCGAAAACTCGGGCGATCCGGTATTTCTGAAGTTCATTCAGTCGAGCGATCCGCTGCAGCCGACTATCTTGCCAACCGCCTGGGTCGGCGCGCTGTCGCGCTGGATTCCGCGCATCGAGGGTGCATTGCCGAGCCCCCATAGCCCGATCATCGTTCAGGGCGAGGCGGACATGACCGTCGATTGGCAGCACAACTTGCCAATTCTGGAAGGTAAATTCACCGCCCCTGAGATTTTGCGTCTACCTGGCGCGCGGCATCATCTGGTCAATGAGCGCGAAGCACTGCGCCGCGAATATTTCGACTTTCTCAGTGAACGGTTGAAGTAGTCGCCTGTGCCTGAACGTCGGCGGTGGTGGTATCAGCCGCCAGGCCGGCACGTAGCGCCTGGAACGCGGCCTGATAGTAAGCCTGGCCCGCTTGCGACTGAGCGAATTCGAGGAATTGCTCGAGCTCGGCGTCCTCGAGGTCGCGATAGATGTACAGCAAGGTATTGTCCAGATCACTCTCGACCTGCTGCTGCAAGCGCTCGCGCTGGCTGTCCAGCAGGCCCTGTGCCTGCCCGCCGCCGAGCAGGCCGGGAATCATCTGGCTGAGGCTGTCGGCTGCGACACCGGCCAACGCCAGGCTGACTTCGGCGCCCGCTTCGGCCGCCGGCAAGGCCTGGGCCAAATGGCGGATCAGCAACTGCCGATTGCTGCCAGCCTCCATGCGCGGCAGGCCATTCTCATAGCGCGTGAGCTGTTCGCGACGACCCGCCAGGGTTTCCGCCGAAACCACCTTGCGGCCCAGCGGTGACTGGAAAAAATCCAGCGCTGGCTGCGGGTCGGACAGATTCTGCCGCAGTGCCCGCTTGGCGCGCTGGTCGATGGCGTCGACGGCGAAGCGTCGGTTGCTGTTGGTCACCAGCGCCTGGTAAACCGCCGGCGGCAGACTGTTCTTGTAGCGTTGCTGCGCGGCTGTCAGCGCGTCGGAAAAGTTGGCGCGTTGTTCGGTCCAGCCCGCCGCCTCGTAAAGTTCATCGTAGCTATCGGCCCAAACGTTCAGACTGAAGGCAAGCAATACACAAGCAATAAGGGCGCGCATGGAAGCTCCTTTGTGGCGGCGGTTTATTTTCGGCGTCGCAACCCGGGCTTGTCGAGCAGCGAAAGCGCTGCTGCTAGACTCATCCGCTGTTTCACTCCGGCCTGCCGAAGGCCGTAGGGAAACGCCATCAGCCCATTGGAGTCACGTCCTTGCCGTTCTCTACCATCATCGACGACCTCGCCACGCGCGGCTGGTCGTTGCAGAGTGCTTTCCTTTCCAGTGATGTGACCCGCCAGCTGGCCGATGAGTGCCGCAGACGATACGCCGAAGGTGCGCTGGCACCGGCCGGGGTTGGCCGCGGTGAAGATCAGGCGGTGCGCGAAGGCATTCGCGGCGACCATATCCACTGGCTGGAAGAAGGGCAGGCGGCAGTCTGCGATGCCTACCTGACGCTGATGGACGAGTTGCGACAGACGCTCAACCGCGAGCTGTTTCTCGGCCTGGAAGAGTTCGAGTGCCACTTCGCGCTATATCCGCCTGGCGCCTTCTATCAGACGCATCTGGACCGCTTCCGCGATGACGACAGCCGTTGCGTCAGCGCCGTGCTCTATCTGAATCCGGATTGGCGAGCGGCCGATGGCGGTGAGCTGCGCATGTACCTGGCCGATGGTTCGAGCCTGGATATCCCACCACTGGCCGGCAATCTGGTGGTGTTTCTATCGGGGAGTTTCCCGCATGAAGTGCTGGTCACGCAGGCCGACCGGCTTTCGCTGACCGGCTGGTTCCGTCGTCGCCCGGCGGACGTGTTGGCGCTCTGAAGCGCGCACAAAAAAGCCCGGCACAAGGCCGGGCTGGATGCGTCTGGAACGGTTACATTCCCAACAGGTTCGGCAGACCGAGCGAGATGGACGGCACGTAGGTGATGAGGATCAAGAAAGCCAGCATCATCGCGAGCCATGGCATGACTGCACGGATTACCTGAGTCACCGGCATACCGGTCACGGCCGAGGCGACGAACAGGTTCAGCCCCACTGGCGGCGTGATCAGACCGATCTCCATGTTCACCACCATGATGATGCCCAGGTGGATCGGGTCGATGCCCAGCTGCACGGCGATCGGGAACAGGATCGGTGCCAGGATCAGGATGATCGCCGACGGCTCCATGAAGGCACCGGCAACCAGCAGCACGATGTTTACCACCAGCAGGAACATCCAAGGCTGCAGACCTGCCTCGAGCACCATGGCGGTGATCTGTTGCGGGATCTGCTCGGTGGTCAGCACGTGGGCGAACAGCATCGCATTGGCGATGATGAACATCAGCATGATGGTGAGCTTGCCCGACTCCAGCAGCACTTTCGGGCAATCGCGGATAGTGATGTCCTTGTAGACGAACAGCGCGATGAAGGCGGAATACACCGCAGCCACCGCAGCCGCTTCGGTCGGTGTGAACATACCGGAGTAAATGCCGCCGAGGATAATCACCATCAGCAGCAGGCCCCAGAGCGCCTTGCGTGCCGACGACAGCCACTCGCGGAAGGTCGCGCGCGGCATTGCCGGAAGGTTCTTCTTCACCGCGATGATGTAGATCGCGGCCATCAGTGCGACGCCAAGCAGAATGCCCGGGACCACACCAGCCATGAACAGCTTGCCTACCGAGGTTTCGGTCGCGGCGGCGTAGACCACCATGACGATCGACGGCGGGATCAGAATGCCCAGCGTACCGGCGTTACAGACGATGCCAGCGCCGAAAGCCTGCGGGTAGCCAGAGCGGACCATGCCGGCGATGGCGATGGAACCCACGGCCGCTACGGTCGCAGGCGACGAACCCGAGAGCGCGGCGAACAGCATGCATGCCATTACCGCACCGATGGCCAGACCACCACGGATGTGACCGACAGTGGCGTTAGCGAAATCGATCAGGCGACGCGCCACGCCACCGGTGGTCATGAAGGCGCCGGCCAGCAGGAAGAACGGAATGGCCAGCAGCGTGTAGTGCTCGGAGGTCTCGAACAGCTTGATCGCCAGTGAGGTAACCGAGTCCGGGCTGAACAGCAGGATGGTCAGCGAGCCGGCCAGGCCGAGAGAAATGGCCACCGGCACGCCGATGAACATCAGCGCGAACAGCGCCACGAAGAGGAACAGGATAGTCATTATTTCGGCTCCTCTTCACCGAGCTTAAGCGCCTCGGCGGCCTCATCGGCGAGTCCCAGCCCGGTTTGTTCGTTACGCAGGATGCGCACGAAGATTTCAACGAAACGGATGAACACCATGGCAAAACCAATGGGCACGATCATGCCGATATGCCACTGCTTGACGCCGATATGGCCAAGGTCTTCGGCGCCGATGTTGGCGACGAACAACGCCTGGATCCATTCGAAACTGGCCACCGTCATCAGGCCGGCGTAACCCAGGCAGAACAGGCAGGCGACGATGCTGATGTAGCGCTGTACCGGGCGCGACGCGAGCTTGACCAGCGCATCGACACCGATATGGCCAGCTGTGCGTACGCCGTAGGCGAGGCCGGTAAAGATCAGCCAGGCGAACAGCGCCTTGGTCAACGCGGTGCTCCACGTCATCGACTGGGCCAGTCCGATGACGAAATCGCCGATGGCGAAGAAGAAGTCTTCAGCCGCTGGAAAGCTGTCCGCGAGGCTGTAGAAAATGGTGTAGAGGTTGTTCAGGACCACATAAACAAAGGTCACCAGCGTCATGGCGGCCAACAGGAAGGCGATGAAGGCCTCCTCGAAGTGGTCCCAGACGCGCCGGAGGGCGTTCATGGATGACATCTCCCGATGGAATGCATTTTGTTTTGACGGGCGTACAGAACGTTCGCCATGAGCCGGTGTGGTGACCGGTTTATAGAGCAATGAAAAACGCTTGTTTTCGTCCAGACCTCAGGCTCGGGATCGCCTTGCCTCGATGACTGCCTGGTCGGTTCTTTTTTCACTGATCTATCGGTGTTGTAGCTGTCGCAACGGAGAGGGCGAGTTGTGCCCGCCCTCTCTTCAGGCTTACTGAGCGTTGGACGCTTCGGCGGCCTTGATCAGGTCAGCACCGATTTCGTTCTCGAACTTCTTCCAGACCGGCTTCATGGCTTCGCGCCACTTAGCACGCTCTTCCGGAGTCAGCACCAGAATCTCGGTAGTACCGGCAGCCAGAATGTCCTGCTTGGCTTTCTGGTTCAGCGCGTCGGCTTGCTTGTTCACCTCGACGGTCACCTCGGCCAGGATACTTTCCAGCTCGCCGCGAACATCGTCGGGCAGGCCGTTCCAGAACTTGGTGTTGGTGATCAGCATGTAGTCGAGCAGACCGTGGTCGGACTCGGTGATGTGCTTCTGCACTTCATGCATTTTCTGCGAGTAGATGTTCGAGTAGGGGTTCTCGGCACCGTTGACCACGCCAGTCTGCAGACCCTGATAAACCTCGGCGAAGCTCATCTTGCGCGGGTTGGCGCGCAGGGCTTTGAATTGCTCGTCGAGTACGGCGGAAGCCTGAACGCGGAACTTCATACCACGGGCGTCTTTCGGTTCGCGCAGTTCCTTGTTGGCCGACAGCTGCTTCATGCCGTTGTGCCAGTAGCCCAGACCGGTGATGTTCTTGTCTTCCATGGAGCGCAGCAGGCCCTGGCCGGCTTCGCTCTGCTGGAAGCGGTCTACCGCCTGTATGTCGTCGAACAGGAACGGCAGGTCGAATACCTGAACGCCCTTGGAGTAATGCTCGAACTTGGCCAGCGACGGTGCGATCAGCTGCACGTCGCCCAGCAGCAGGGCTTCCATTTCCTTGCCATCACCGAACAGCGAGGAGTTCGGGTAGACCTGAACTTCGACCTTGCCGGGCAGACGCTCCTCTACCAGCTTCTTGAACAGGTTGGCGCCCTGGCCTTTCGGCGTGTTGTCGGCGACCACGTGGGAGAATTTGATCGTGATCGGATCAGCGGCCTGGGCCAGACCTGCGATACCCAGTGACAGAGCGCAGGCAAGCGCCGTGGCAGTCAGCTTGAACATTGTTGTGTTTCCTCTTGTTGTGGATTGAGCCGCCGCGTTGGCGAGGCAACTCGGTGAAGTCAGCAAGACCAGTCTAGGCGTCATTGAAAAAATCGCTGCGCGCTAGGCTCGCTTGCCGGCTCATGGATTAGCGAGAGCAAGTGCTGTGCCAGAAGCACGCACCTGTCTCGCGGTGCGAGAGTTTACTGGTGTAGTGGCGAAATGCTGACGAATATTTCTCAGGCCGACATGTCTATCTCGTAGCTTTTAACGATTCGGGCCGGATTCGGCGGCGCGAGTTATCTAGCCCAGGCAACTGTTGCAGCGGCGTGGCAACCCAGTCTTGGATACGTCCGTTGTGAACTGGCGCACAGCGTGGTGGCGGAAATCCGCCAGCTATTCGCCGTCGTCCGGCGAGGTTCCGCCAGTATCACTGAAGACCAGCCCATGCTTGCGCAGCTTGTCGTGCAGCGTCTTGCGCGGCAGGCCGAGGGCCTCGGCGACGCTGCGCAACGAGCCGTGCGGTCGCGCCAGCTCGGCGGCAATCAGTGCGCGTTCGAAGGCATCGACCTGCTCGTTGAGCGCATTGCCCGTCGCGTCAGCCGTGCCGTCGGCAAGCCGGGCTCGATCATCGAGGCCCAGTTCCAACCCCAGGGCGAAGCGCTCGGCGGTGTTTTGCAGCTCGCGGACGTTGCCCGGCCATGGATGTCTGAGCAACTGCGCGCGCTGCTCCGGGCGCAGTTCGCGGATCGGCAGCCCGTGGCGGTTGGCGGCGGTCTCGGCAAAATGCTGGAACAGGAACAGCAGGTCCTCGCTGCGCTCGCGCAAAGGCGGGATGCGCAGCGGTGCGACGTTCAACCGGTAATAGAGGTCGGCGCGAAAACGGCCCTGATCGGACGCCTGGCGCAGGTCTTCCTTGGTCGCGGCGATGACACGGATGTCGAGCGGGATCATCTGGTTGCCACCCAGTCGCTCGACGACCCGCTCCTGTAGCATGCGCAGCAGTTTGACCTGCACGTCCAGGCTCATGCTTTCGATTTCGTCGAGGAACAGGGTGCCGCCATTGGCGAATTCGAATTTGCCGATGCGGCGCTTCTGCGCGCCGGTGAAAGCGCCCGCCTCGTGACCGAAGAGTTCGCTTTCGACCACCGACTCGGCCAGTGCGCCGGCGTTGATTGCGACGAAAGGACCACCGCGGCGACTGGACAAGTCGTGTAGCGCGCGTGCCACCACCTCCTTGCCAGCACCGGTTTCGCCAAGGATCAGTACGTCGGCCTGGGTGCCGGCGAGCGCACCGATCTGTTCTCGCAGGCGCTGCATGGCCGGCGATTGACCGAGCAGACGCATCGAAAGCTGCTGCCGGTCGGCCAGTGCCAGACGCAGGCTGCGGTTGTCGAGTACCAGCTGACGCAGGGCCAGGGCGCGACGCACGCTGTCGAGCAGCGCCTCGCTGGGGAAGGGTTTTTCGAGAAAGTCGTAGGCACCGGCACGCATCGCCTGCACGGCCAGCTGAACGTCGCCATGGCCGGTGATCAGCAGAACCGGCAGCTCGCTGTCGAGAGCATGTAGCTGCTGCTGAAGTTCGAGGCCATCGAGACCGGGCATGCGGATGTCGGTAACCACCACGCCGGGCCAGTTAACCGGCAGCAGGGTCGACAGGCCGCGCGCATCGCCCAGGCTGAGGACCTTGAGCCCGGCGAGGTCGAGCGTTTGGCTCAGCGCCTTGCGCAGATGGGGATCGTCATCGACCAGGACTACCTGAAACTGCGGGTCGATCTGGCTGGTCATGCTAGTCCTCGCTGGGGAAGGCGATGCCAGGATCGGCGGATCGCAGATAGAGACTGAGCTGGGCGCCGCCTTCGGAATGGTTGGCCATCTTCAGCTCGCCATCCAGGGCTCGGGTCAGGGTATCGCAGATGGCCAGCCCCAGCCCCAGGCCCTGGGCGCTTGTCTTGGTGGTGAAAAAGGGTTCTCGGGCGCGTTCCAGAGCCGCGGCGGTAAACCCCGGACCGTTGTCCCGCAGGGTCAGCAGCACGCCATCATCCGTGCGTTCGGCGCGCAGCCAGATGCGCCGCACCGGGGGTCGCTCGTTGAGCGCGTCGAGGGCGTTGGCCAGCAGATTGGACAGAATCTGCCGCAGCCGTGTCTCGCCCGCCTGAACCCAGAGGGTTGCGTCGGGCATGTCGCGGATCAGTTCGACGCCCATCGCCTGGCGACGTTTGGCCAGTAGTGCCAGGGCATCGTCCAGTGCCGGTTGCAGGGCAACCCGTTCCGGCGCATGGCGGTCGCGCCGGGCGAAGGCACGCAGGTGAGCGATGATCGAGGCCATCCGCGCGGTGAGCTCGCTGATCAGCCTGAGATTGTCGCGAGCCTCCTCGTTGCGCTGATGATCGAGCAGCACACCGGCGTTGTCGGCATAGCTGCGGATGGCGCCCAGCGGCTGGTTGAGTTCATGGCTGATGCTGGCCGACATGGTGCCCAGCGCCGACAGTTTGCCGGCCTGCAGCAGCTCGTCCTGAGCACGGACCAGTTCCTGCTGGGCCTGCTCGCGTTCGAGCACTTCCTGCTTGAGCCGGCTGTTGAGCGCTTCCAGATCCCGCGTCCGCTCCTGCACGCGCTGTTCGAGCTGCTGCCGGGCCTTGGCATCCAGGGCGATGCGTTCCAGCAAGTGGCGCCGCCGCTGCATCCACAGGCCGAGCAGCAGTAGCAGCGCGGCGAGGGTTGCGCCACCGATGGCGACCACGGTGCGCACCGGGCGCTCAACCAGGTTGATGGGTGCCAGGATGCGGACCGTCCAGCCGGTTTCCTTCAGCTCGCGG
Organism: Pseudomonas sp. IC_126; assembly: GCF_004331835.1. Lineage (NCBI taxonomy): Bacteria > Pseudomonadati > Pseudomonadota > Gammaproteobacteria > Pseudomonadales > Pseudomonadaceae > Pseudomonas > Pseudomonas sp. IC_126. Next base: position 73,775 of record NZ_SJSS01000002.1, on the reverse strand, counting down.
CTCTGGATCAGCCAGCGTTCGATGTCCAGCGTCAGGTTCTGTGGCGTGATCGTGGGGTAGGGCTGGTCGAAGGCGATCTGCTCGCGCTCTTCGGCATCCAGGGCGCGGCTGGCGCGAAACCGCCAGTCAGGCCGAGAGGTAAGGATGACCACGCCGAAATTGTCGGTGACCAGCAATTGCTCGGGCGTATTGCCCCAGAGCGTTTCGGTGTGGTCCAGATCGACCTTGACCACCAGCACACCAATAATTCCCTCGCTGTCGCGCACCGGCGCCCCGAAATAGTAGCCGCGCTTGCCGGAGGTGTTGCCCAGGCCGTAGAAGCGCCCAAGGTGGCCGTCCATGGCCTGGCGGAAATACGGACGGAAGGCGAAGTTGCGGCCGATGAAGCTGTCTTCGGCATTCCAATTCGAGGTCGCCAGGGTCTGGCCGTTGGTGTCCATCAGGTAGATGACGTCGGCGCCGGTCTGCTGGCGCAGCCGGTTCAGCAGACGATTGGCCCGGTCGATCAGGGCCGGGCTCTGGCCGTCGCGCAGCAGGCTGCGCAGGTCCGGCAGGTCGCCCAGAATGCGCGGCAGGACTTCGTAGCGGCGCAGGGTACCGAGCAGGTTGGCGACGTAGAGATCCAGCGTCTGGCGGTTCTGCTCGATCAGCTCGTTGCGGTAGTAGCGCTCGGTCAGCTGCTGCAATGGCCAGAGCAATGGCGCGAGCAGCAGCGCTAGCAACGCCAGGTTGCGCCAGCGTGGGCGGCGAGTAGAAAGGGATGGGGTCATGCGTACGTGCCTGTTGTCCGGGCGACATTATGCACGTTCAGACCTTGCGCGTTAGGGACGTGCCCGTTTGGGACATGCGCGTCAGGGACTCGAACAGCACCGCAGGGCCGTCGCTTGGTTTCGATCCGGAATCAGACGTTCTGCGCAGCGACGGCGTCTTGTCCGGTCTGCGCGTTGCGCGGGCTGTTCAGGCACTGATGCAAGGCGTCCTCCCAGTCTGGCAATTCGATGTTCCAGTCGCGCTGCAAGCGTGAGCAGTTGAGGCGCGAATTGAGCGGGCGCTGAGCGGCGGTGGGGTAGTCGCTGGACAGGATGGGTTCGAGGCTGGCGCGCAGGCGGCCCTGCTGGCTCAGGTGTTCGGCGATGCTGCAGGCGAAGCCGTACCAGGAAGTCTCGCCGTTGGCGGTCAGGTGATAGAGCCCGCTGGGGCCGCCGCTGCCGTTGCGCCATTTGCGCACCAGCTCGGCGGTGACCGTGGCGAGGGTACCGGCCCAGGTCGGCGCACCGATTTCATCGTCGACGACCGACAGCGAATCGCGCTCCTGCAGCAGGCGCTGCATGGTCAGTAAGAAGTTGTGACCGTGCGATGAGTAGACCCAGCTGGTGCGCAGAATCAGGTGCTTGCCGCCGACCGCCTGAACCGCCTGTTCACCGGCCAGCTTGCTCTCGCCGTACACGCTCAGAGGGGCCGGCTGATCCTCCTCCCGATACGGCTCGGATTTGCGACCGTCGAAGACGTAATCGGTGGAGTAGTGAATCAGCGGCACGCCAAGAGCGGCCGCTTCCTCGGCTAGTATGCCGGGGCCGACGGCGTTCACCGCGAAGGCCTGATCGCGATCAGCCTGCGCCGAGTCTACGGCGGTATAGGCAGCCGCGTTGATGATCAGGTCGGGACGCAGCAGGCGAACCTGCCGGCGAATCTCCGCCGGTTTGGCCAGGTCCAGTACGTTGTGGCCCAGGGCGAGTACCTTTCCCTCACCGGCGAGCGCCAGTTGCAGCTCCCGAGACAGTTGCCCCCTGCTACCGGTGATGAGAATTTTCATGCGAACAGCTCCGCCTCGCTGAGTACCTTGCCGTCAATATCCTTCTGTGACAGCTGAGGCGGCTCGCTGAATGGCCAGTCGATGCCGATCTGCGGATCGTTCCAGAGCAACGAGCGCTCATGGGCCGGCGCGTAGTAGTCGGTGGTCTTGTAGAGGAATTCGGCGCTCTCGCTGAGCACCACGAAGCCGTGCGCGAAGCCCTCCGGAATCCACAGCTGACGCTGATTCTGTGCGCTCAGGTGGGTACCGACCCAGCGGCCGAAACTGGGCGAACTGCGCCGCAGGTCCACCGCCACGTCGAACACTTCGCCGGCCACGACCCGCACCAGCTTCCCCTGGGGCTGCTGGATTTGATAGTGCAGGCCACGCAGCACGCCGCGCTGGGACTTGGAATGGTTGTCCTGGACGAAGGTGCGCTTGAGTCCCGTCGCGGCTTCGAATGCCGCGGCGTTGAAGCTCTCGTAGAAGAAGCCGCGTTCGTCACCGAAGACCTTGGGCTCGATGATCAGCACGTCGGGAATGTCGGTTTCGATGATCTTCATGCGGTTTCACCCGCCAGCTTGAACAGGTATTGGCCATAGCCGGTCTTGCCCAGCGCATCGGCGCGCTGCAGCAGCTGCTCGCGGTCGATCCACTTGTGCTGGTAGGCAATCTCTTCCAGGCAGGCGACCTTCAGGCCCTGGCGGTGCTCGATGGTCTGCACGTACTGCGAGGCTTCCAGCAGGCTGTCGTGGGTGCCGGTGTCGAGCCAGGCGAAGCCGCGACCGAAGCGCTCGACATTCAGGTCGCCGCGCTTGAGGTAGGCGTTGTTGACGTCGGTGATTTCCAGCTCGCCGCGTGGCGACGGCTTGATCGATTTGGCGATCTCGATCACGTCGTTGTCGTAGAAGTACAGGCCGGTCACCGCGTAGCTCGACTTCGGTTTCGCCGGCTTCTCTTCGATCGACAGGGCTTTGCCGTTCTCGTCGAAATCGATCACGCCGAAGCGCTCGGGGTCCTTGACCCAGTAGCCGAACACCGTGGCGCCTTTCTGCTGCGCCGAGGCGCGCTGTAGCTTCTCGGTGAAGTGCTGACCGTGGAAGATGTTGTCGCCGAGGATCAGGCACACCGAGTCGTCGCCGATGAATTCTTCACCGATCAGGAAGGCCTGGGCCAGACCGTCCGGCGAGGGTTGCTCGGCGTAGCTGAAATTGACGCCGAACTGGCTGCCATCGCCCAGCAAATTCTTGTACTGCGGCAGATCCTGCGGCGTGGAAATCAGCAGGATGTCGCGGATCCCGGCCAGCATCAGCACCGAGATCGGGTAGTAGGCCATCGGCTTGTCGTAGATCGGCAGTAGCTGCTTGGATACGCCCAGGGTGATGGGGTGCAGACGGGTGCCGGAGCCTCCGGCGAGGATGATTCCTTTCATGCGTTCTCCAGCGCGCCAAGGCGCTCACGTTGATAGCTGCCGTCCTGAACGCGACGGCACCATTCCAGATTGTTCAGGTACCACTCGACCGTCTTGCGCAGACCGGTCTCGAAGGTTTCCCGCGGGACCCAACCCAGCTCGCGCTCGATCTTGCTGGCGTCGATGGCGTAGCGCAGATCGTGGCCGGGACGGTCCTTGACGAAGGTGATCAGGTCCTCATAACGCGCCAAACCTTCCGGCTTCTGCGGCGCCAGTTCTTCGAGCAGGGCGCAGATGCCACACACCACGTCGATGTTCTTCTGCTCGTTGTGACCGCCGATGTTATAGGTCTCGCCGACCTGGCCTTCGCTGACCACCTTGAACAGCGCGCGGGCGTGATCTTCCACGAACAGCCAGTCACGCACCTGGGCGCCATCGCCATAGACCGGCAGCGACTTGCCATCCAGCGCGTTGAGGATTACCAGCGGGATCAGCTTCTCGGGGAAATGGTACGGCCCGTAATTGTTCGAGCAATTGGTGATCAGCACCGGCAGGCCGTAGGTGCGCTGCCAGGCGCGGACTAGGTGATCCGACGAGGCCTTGCTGGCCGAATAGGGCGAGCTGGGCGCGTAGGGCGTGGTTTCGGTGAAAAGGTCGTCGACGCCGTGCAGGTCGCCGTACACCTCATCGGTTGAAATGTGATGGAAGCGGAAGGCCTGGCGGCGGCCTTCGGGCAGCGTCTGCCAGTAGGCGCGGGCGGCTTCCAGCAACTGATATGTGCCGACGATGTTGGTCTGGATGAATTCGGCCGGGCCGTCGATGGAGCGATCGACATGGGATTCGGCGGCCAGATGCATGATGGCGTCTGGCTGGAATTCCAGCAGCGCTTCGGCCACGCGCTCGCGATCGGCGATGTCGGCTTGCAGGAATTGATAACGATCGCTGCCCTGCACCTCTGCCAGCGACTCCAGATTGCCGGCATACGTCAGCTTGTCCAGGTTGAGGACGCTGTGCGGGGTGTCGTGGATGAGGTGACGGATCAGTGCAGAGCCGATGAATCCGGCTCCGCCGGTTACGAGAATGCGCATGATGATTGGCTTCCTTGGCGCGCTACAGAGCAACAGGCTCTTGGCATGTCGGCAGGATAGACCTGCTGAAAATACAAAAATTCCCAGCCACGGTCTGGAGATGTGAGGCGGTGGTGTAAGTCTGAGGCCGGCGTCTTCGGCAGGCAACGATGTCGGCACGTTACGCGGCGGAGCGACCAAGATGGCGACTAGGGGTGCGTATATTGCGCTAGGGCTCGCCTGGCTCGTTCAACGCGCGTGGCGATGCAAAGGAAGGTCGGAGACATTAGTGGCAAAGAGCACGCCCGGCTTCGGGCGTGCCGTTCGCCGAGACGGCCCGAAGACGGAGTCTGACGCCGTTCGGGCTCGCTCATAAGAGGAGCGTCTTAGAGAATGAAGCGACCGACCTTGTCGTTCAGCTCGCTGGCATGCCCTTGCAGCAGGTGCGCCTGCCGTTCGCCTTCCACCGAGTTGGTGGCCAGGGTGTCGCCCAGCGACTTGATGGTCACCACGTTGCGGGTGATCTCCTCGGTGACGGCGGACTGCTCCTCGGCTGCGGCGGCGATCTGCATGGACATATCGGAAATCTGCTGCGCCGCCTGGGTGATTTCCTCCAGCGCGGCGGACGCCTGCTGAGCGTCGTTCACGCTGCGTTCGGCCAGCGCGCGGCTGCTGTCCATCTTGTCCACAGCGCTCTGGGTGATGCGCTGGAAGGTGGCGATGGTCGCCTGGATTTCCTGCGTCGAGGCATGCGTGCGCTGCGACAGCACCCGCACCTCGTCGGCCACCACGGCGAATCCACGGCCCTGTTCGCCGGCGCGCGCGGCTTCGATCGCGGCGTTCAGCGCCAGCAGGTTGGTCTGCTCGGCGATGCCCTGAATGCTGGCCAGCACGCCGGAGATCGACTGCGAGTGCTGGCTCAGCTCGGCAATCACACCGGTAGCCTGCGCGACCTCATCGGCCAGGCCAGTGATCGAGCGCTGGGTATTGCGCACCAACTCCAGCCCCTGCTGGCTGTTATGCGTCGATTGCTGCGCCGACTGCGCGGTGCGCTCGGCATTGCCGGCGATTTCCTGGGTGGCCGAGGCCATCTCGGTCACCGCTGTGGCAACCAGCGCCAGCTCCTGCTGCAAGCGCCCAAGTTCGGCGACCGACAGGCTGCTGCGCTGCAGCACGTCACCGGACTCGCTACCAATGTCTTCAGCGTGACGGCGAATGTGACCGACCAGCGTATGCAGGCTGCCGACGAACTGGTTGAAATGCCGAGCAAGGCTGCCCAACTCGTCGTTGCTCGCTTCGGGGATGCGCTGGGTCAGATCGCCGTTGCCGTCGGCGATTACCTGCAGGCCCGCGGAGACCACGCCGAGCGGCCGCAGCAGCCAGCTGCACAGCAGGCCGATGGCGGTCAGCGAGATAATCAGTATCACGCCGAAGGCGGCGAGGCCCGTCCACAGCTGGCGATACAGCGGCGCCGCTAGCACGGCGTCGTCCAACACCATGACCAGCACCTGATCGGCATGGCCGACCGGCGCGGCGTACAGGCGCTTGCCGTCGCCGTCGAGCAGATGCCGCGTGCCACTGTGGGCAACCAGGCCGGCGAGCGTCGCCTGATCCAGCGCCGGATAGAGGGCCGTGACCTTCTTGTCCAGGTAGGCGCTGTCCGGGTGGCCAAGCACGGTGCCCTGCTTGTCGATGAAGAACGCCAGGCCGTCGCCCGCAGTTCGATCTGTTTCAGCTGATCGAGAATCTCGCCCATACCGACGTCGGCACCCACGACACCGAGCGCCTGCCCGTTGTGCTGCAGGGTACGCCCCAGCGAAAGCACGAACTGGCCGGTCGCCGCCGCCACGCTGGGGGTGGAAATGTAAACCTCGCTCGGCGTCAGCAGCGCTTGCTGATACCACTTCCAGCGGCGCGGATCGTTGTTGTCCGCCGGCAGGCTGACCTGGTCGGCGTTGATCTGGCTGCCGTCGGCACGAGCGAAGAACACGTTCTCGAATCCGCCGGCGACCTTCGCCTGCACCAGCGCACCCTGCAGACCCGACGTTTCGTCGACCGGTACGGACAGCAGCGCCGCTTCCTTGCTCTGCAGCCAGTAGCGCACGCTGGCGCTGAAGGTCTTGCTGGCGATGGCGACTTGCTCGGCGATATGGCTCTCCAGACTCTTGCGGCTCTCGATGAAGTTCAGCGACAACTGGCTGGTGCCGGCGAGCAGCACTGCGGCGCAGGTGGAGAGCACGATTTTCTTTCGCAGTGACAGCGACATGGAACACCTTCAAAAGCTGATACGGCCCCGATTGAAAAGAGGCACTGACCGGCTGTTATCGTCGGGCCGCGTGCGAGCTGTAGCTGGTGTGATGAACGGTAGGGATGGGTCATGCTCGGAGCACAAACCGCCGTTACAAGCAGGGTAGCGGAGGCGCCTCAGCCTTGCGGCAGCTGCCGTGCGTGGGAAAGGGTCCATTCGAGCACCTTGCGGCTCAGCGTGTCGCTGGCCTGGCCGAACGCCTCGACCACGCTTTCCACGCTGGGGTCGGCGCTGGGCTGGCGGACTTCGAAGCGTCGACTGGATAGGGTGTGCTGATCGTGCAGGTTCACCAGGCGCGCATCGAGACGGATCACTATCTGCGGCTCGCCGTCGATGTATTCGGTTTGAAAAGCGCGCAGATCGCTGTGCAGGCCAAGATCGGCGTAGAGGTTCACTTCTTCATTGCTCACCGAAGGCATGCGCCCGTCGCGCTGGAAGGCTTCAATCAGACGGTCGCGCAGCAGCATCGGCGCCGCATCGCTCCAGCGAGCGCCCCGATAGCCGCTGATCTGGTTGCCTTGCGGCACCACGGCGATCCTTGAGCTGGAAAGGATGCGGCTGGCCTGCGGCGTATTGATGCGCAACGCGTGCTGCAGCTCCGGCTCGCGGGGCTGTTGAGAAGTCGTCGCGGTTGGCAGCAGGAAGATCCGCAGGATTTCGGACTCAGGCAGGATCGAACACGCCGCGAGCGCCATGATCAGTCCGGACAGGGCGAGGCGGAGCGAGGTTTGGCGAAGGTGGCGAAGGCTCATGGGGTGAACTCCTGCAGTTTGTCGCGGCCGAGCAGGAAGCCACTCGGGTTGTCTTCCAGGCGCTGGGTCACCCGGCGCAACGCACCGAGCGTGCTGCGCAGCTCGTTGATCGCCGGGCCGAGGTCGTTGAAACCCTGCATGCCGTTGTTCAACGCGCCCTCATTTTCTTCGAGCAGCGTATCCAGGCGGGAGGTGGTGCGATCCAGCGCGCTCATCGACCGCTCGGCACTGTCCAGCACGCTGCGGCCCTGATCGTCGAGCAGGCCGTTGGCGTTGCGCGCCAGGCTCGACAGTTCGCCCATGACGGTATTGGCTTGCTGGCTCAGTTGATTGAATTGCTGCAGCGTCTGGGCCAGGTCACCGCGCTGTTCGGACAGCACGCTGGTCGCCTGTTCCAGGTGCTCCAGCGTGCGGCTGAGACGGTCGGTATTTTCTTCGGAAAAGATCTTGTTGGCGCTGAGCAGCAGATTGTTGATGTTGCTCATCAGGTCTTCGCCGTTTTCCAGCAGCGCGCTGAGTGGCGACGGGTCGGCGATGATCAGTGGCGGCTCAGCCCGGCTGCCTTCAAGGCGCGGGCTGTCCGGCTTGCCGCCGTGCAACTGGATGATCATGCTGCCGGTGATGTTGGCCAGTGCCAGCCGCGCCTGAGTGTCGGTCTTGATCGGTGTGCCACCGTAGACGCGAATGCGCGCGCGGACTTTGCGCGGGTCTTCGGGGTCGAGCCACAGGTCGGTGACATCGCCGACCTTGATGCCGCTGTATTCCACCGAGCTACCGCTGGACAGCCCACTGACCGCCTGGCTGAAGCCGATATCGTAATAGCTATATTCGCGGTCCATGCTGGACTTGCCCAGCCACAGCGCGAAGAGCAGCGCGCAGCCGACCGCGACCACGGTGAATAATCCGATCAGAACATGATGGGCACGGGTTTCCATTTAGGGCGTCTCCAACTTTTGCGCGGCATCCTGCGCGGCGCGGCCACGTGGGCCGTGGAAATAATCGCGAATCCAGTCGTCGTCGGAGGCAGCGACCGCTTCCAGGGTATCGACCGCCAGCACCCGCTTCTGCGCCAGCACCGCGACGCGGTCGCAGATGGTGTAGAGCGTATCCAGATCGTGGGTGACCAGAAACACGCTGAAACCCAGCGCATCGCGCAGGGTCAGGATCAACTGGTCGAAGGCCGCTGCGCCGATGGGATCGAGGCCGGCGGTGGGCTCGTCGAGAAACAGTACTTCCGGATCGAGCGCCAGGGCGCGGGCCAGTGCGGCGCGCTTGACCATGCCGCCGGACAGCTCGTCGGGATACTTGCAGGCGGCGTCGGGCGGCAGCCCGGCCAGCGCCAGCTTCTGCCGCGCCAGATGCTCGGCATCGGCGCGCTTGAGCCCGGCGTGTTCGATCAGCGGCAGCGCGACGTTTTCCTGCAGGTTAAGCGAGGTGAACAGGGCGCCGCGCTGAAACAGCACGCCGAAGCGCCGCTCGATCTCCGAGCGGCGCTCCGTCGAGAGCTTCAGCAGGTTCTCGCCGAACACCTTGACGCTGCCGGCGTTGGGCTGGCGCAGGCCGACGATGCTGCGCAGCAGCACCGACTTGCCGGTGCCGGAGCCGCCGACCACGCCGAGGATTTCGCCGCGACGGATATCCAGGTCGAGATTGACGTGCACCGCCTGGCTGCCGAAGCGGTTGACCAGGCCCCGGACCTGGATGACGGGTTCTTCCGATCTCACCAGCCCATCCCCATGAAAAACAGTGCGGCGATGGCGTCGAGCAGGATCACCATGAAGATCGACTGCACCACGCTGGAGGTGGTGTGTTCGCCCACCGACTGCGCGCTACCGCTGGCCTTGAAGCCTTCCAGGCAGCCGATCACCGCGATCAGGAAGGCGAATACAGGTGCCTTGCCCAGGCCGACCAGAAAGTGGTTGATGGAAATGTCTCGCTGCAGAATGGTAAAGAACATCGCCGGCGAGATATCCAGCGCCAGCGAACAGACCACCAGCCCGCCGACGATGCCGCTGAGCATGCCGATGAAGGTTAGAATCGGCAGGGTGATCAGCATTGCCAGGACCCGCGGCAGCACTAGCAGCTCGACGGGACTCAGGCCGATGGCGCGGATGGCGTCGATTTCCTCGTTGGCCTTCATCGCGCCGATCTGCGCGGCGAAGGCGCTGGCGGTGCGCCCGGCGAGCAGGATCGCGGCGAGCAGCACGCCGAATTCGCGCAGGAAGGAAAAGGCCACCAGATTGACCGTGTAGATGGTCGCGCCGAAATCGGCCAATACCGTGGCGCCGAGGAAAGCCACCACCGCGCCGACCAGAAAGGTCAGCAGGGCGACGATGGGAACGGCGTCCAGGCCGGTCTGCTCGATATGCGCGACCAGCGCGGTGATTCGCCAGCGCCGCGGGTTGAGGATGACGGTGAACAGCGTCTGCAGCGTCAGGCCGATGAAACCGAGCAGGGTGCGCTGTTGGTTCCAGACGCCGGCAACGCTGCGCCCGATATGCGCCAGGACGTCGGCGAGGCCGTTGGGTTCAGGCTCCTGCTTGGCTCGCGGCTGATCCAGCGCGGCGGCGACGGTCTGCAACAGCGCCTGGCGTTCCGGTGGCAGTTGCGGCGCCCATTCCGGCAGGCTGGCGATGCGCGCCGTGCCGAGCAGCTCGACCAGCAGCCCGGCGCCGGCGGTGTCCAGCTCGCCGATGGCGTCGAGCTCGATGCAATCGGCGTCACTGCCCTGACGGCGTGCCTGTTCGACCTCACGCCGCAGCGCCGCGTAATGCTGCAGCGTCCAATCGCCTCCGATCGCCAGCGTGTCGCTGTTCGGGTGACGCTGCAAACTGCCGGGCGTAGACGTCGGTTGAGTCAATATTCTTATCCGTATGCGATGGCGTCGGAGCGAGTGCTCAGGCGCCGCGGCTTTTGACGATCCTAACAGTTGGGACTCTGCCAGCGCGGTTCGGTTTAATTTGGCGGCACAGCCGAATGAATGGGCGGTGCACACGACCGCCGAGCAATTTGTTGCAGGCGGACGCGAACTATCGACCGCAATCAGCCTCCATAGCGTGCGAGCCGGATTGCCATACCCGGTACGCATCGCGTCACGTGACTTATGCGTTGGTCGTGACGCCTTCCTTCTGCCCGTTCGGGTCCTGCTCACCTTTACCCCGACCACTGCGAGAGTTTTCGTTTGTCTATCAATTGCTTGCGTGCGTTGCCATTCATCGTGGTCCTGGGCGTCATCCTGTTCAGCGGGCTGCGGCCCGAGCCGGTGCCACAGGTGTTCGACCAACAGGACAAGCTGCACCATATGCTGGGCTTCGCGGCACTGACCTTCACCCTGCGCCTGGCCTTCCCGCAATGGCGGGTGGTCTGGACCGTTCTGGCCAGCCTTGGCGCGGCCTTGCTGATCGAGGCCGGTCAGAGCTTTCTACCCAATCGCCAGGCATCGCCGGGCGACATGCTGGCCAATGCGGCGGGCGTGCTGCTGGGCTGGGGTTGCTCGCATCTGGCGTATCTCTGGTATCTGCGGCGTATCGGCGTCACCACCGATCCCGAAGCGCCCGAGGCGGCGGAGCGTGTCGAGACTGCCGCGCGGCCCTGAGCCAACTTTTCCGTTTGGTCGTGGGTCACACGCAATAGACTTTCGACGAGCCGGACCATGTGGCCCCAGCCGACCAACGACAACCCGCCTATGCGGCCCTGGCGACGCGGCTTCGCTCTGTTGCCCGTGGCGCTGTTGATCGCCTGTGACGGTCAGCAGTCGACCCTGAACCCCGCCGGCACCGGTGCCGAACGCATCGCCGAACTCTTCTGGTGGATGTGCGGCGGCGGCCTGCTGATCTGGGCGCTAGTGATGGGCATCGCCTACTACGCCACCCGGGCGCACCCCGAGGCACATGGCATTCGCAGCGCGCGCTGGCTGATCCTGGGTGGCGGGATCGTGTTTCCCGTCGTGGTGCTCACTGTGCTGCTGATCTACGGGTTGATGCTGATGCAGCCGCTACGCTCGACCGCCGGTGTCGACCTGCAGGTGGATGTCTCGGGCGAACAGTGGTGGTGGCGGGTGCGCTACGAAACCGAGGCCGGCGACAAGGTGGAGCTGGCCAACGAGATTCGTCTGCCGGTCGGCCAGCGGGTAGCCTTCAGCCTGACCAGCCCGGACGTGATTCACTCGTTCTGGATTCCCTCGCTCGGCGGCAAGGTCGACATGATTCCCGGCCGCACCACCCAATTGGTGCTCGAACCGACGCGCACCGGCACCTTTCGCGGTGCTTGCGCTGAATATTGCGGCACCGCTCACGCGCTGATGAATTTCCCCGTCGTGGTGATGGAGCCGGCGGCGTTTGACGCTTGGCTCGCCGGGCAGGCCGAGCCCGCGCAGGCACCGCAAACCGCTTTGCAGCGGCAAGGCCAGCAGGCGTTTCTCGCCAACGGCTGCGGCGCCTGTCACCGCGTGCGTGGCACCGAGGCTGATGGCGCGCTCGGCCCCGATCTGACCCACGTCGGCAGTCGCCTAAGCCTCGGTGCCGGGACCTTGCCGGCAGATGTCGACGCCTTCCAGCGCTGGATCGGCCACACCGGCGAGATCAAGCCGGACGTGCGCATGCCCGCCTTCGGCATGCTGCCTGAAGAGCAGCTGAACGCCATGGCGCATTACCTGAGCGGATTGAAATGAGCGAGCCGATGGACGCGCACGACCAAGCCCGTGCCAAGGCGCAGGCCGAACGCCTGGCCGCCGCCTGGAAGACGCCCACCGGCTGGCGCTACTGGTCAGCGGTAAACAACACCGAGGTCGGACTCTGGTACACCGGCGTGTCCTTTCTGTTCTTCCTCTTTGCCGGCGTGCTGGCGATGCTGATTCGCGCCCAGCTGGCAGTGCCGGACAACGATCTACTGTCCGCCGAAACCTACAACCAGGTCTTCACCCTGCACGGCTCGGTAATGATGTTCCTGTTCGGCGTGCCGATCTTCGAGGCGTTTTCGATCCTTATCCTGCCGCAGATGCTGGGCGCGCGGGACCTGCCGTTTCCGCGACTGTCGGCCTACGGTTTCTGGTGTTTCATCATTGGCGGCGTGTTCGTCTGCGGCTCGATCTTCTTTGGCGTCGCGCCCCAGGGCGGCTGGTTCATGTATCCGCCGCTGACCACCAGCTATCAGGAAGGACTCGGCGCGGATATCTGGCTACTCGGGTTGTCATTCATCGAGGTGGCGTCGATCGCGGCGGCCGTAGAACTGATCGTCGGCGTGCTGAAGACGCGGCCGCCCGGCATGCGCATCAACCTGATCCCGCTGTATTGCTGGTATATCCTGGTGGTGGCGGGAATGATCCTGTTCGCCTTCCCGCCGCTAATCGCTGGTGACCTACTGTTCGAACTGGAGCGCGCCTTCGACTGGCCATTCTTCGACCACACCCGCGGCGGCGATCCGCTGCTGTGGCAGCACCTGTTCTGGATTTTCGGCCATCCGGAGGTTTACATCATCTTCCTGCCCGCTGTGGCGCTGGTGGCGACCATCGTGCCCACCGCCTCGCAGCGGCCCATCGTCGGCTACAGCTTTATCGTGCTGGCGGCGGTGGGCACCGGCTTCATCAGCTTCGGACTGTGGGTGCACCACATGTTCACCACCGGCATGCCGGGCATCTCGCTGGCGTTCTTCTCGGCGGCGTCCGAGGCGGTGGCGATCCCGACCGGCGTGCAGATCTTCTGCTTTCTCGCCACGGCGCTGGCCGGGCGCTTCGTCAAATCGGTGCCCATGCTGTTCGTCGCCGGCGCGTTGGCGATCTTCGTGCTCGGCGGCCTGACCGGGGTGATGGTGGCGCTGGCGCCGTTCGACTTCCAGGCGCACGACACCTACTTCATCGTCGCGCACCTGCACTATGTGCTGATCGGCGGGATGCTGTTCCCGGTGATCGCCGGGCTGTACTACTTCTTCCCGCTGGCTATGAGCAAAACGCTCTCGGACAAGCTTGGGCGGATCGCCTTTTGGCTGATGTTCATCGGCTTCAACATTGGCTTCTTGCCGATGCACTTCACCGGCCTGCTGGGCATGCCGCGACGGGTCTACACCTACGCCCCAGACATGGGCTTCGACGTGCTCAACATGGTCTCCACGGTTGGCGCCTTCATCCTCGCCGCTGGCGTCGCGGTGCTGGTCTGGGACGTGCTGCGGCCCAAGGGTAAGCAGCCCTACAGCCAGCGCAACCCGTGGAATGCCGGCACCCTCGAATGGCTGGCGGAAATGCCCGGCAAGTCCTGGGGCGTGCGCTCAATTCCGATCATCAAGGGCCGTTATCCGCTGTGGGACCAGCCGAACCTGATGCGCGACGTCGATGCCGGGCGCTTCTATCTGCCCGATGCTGGGGAAGGCAAGCGCGAGACGCTGATCAGCAGCATCATCGACGCCGAGCCGATCCAATGCCTGCGCGTGCCGGGACCGACCTTCCTCGCCTTCTGGTCGGCGGTGTTCACCGGCGGGCTGTTCATCTTCGCGACCTACAGCTGGTATGTCGCGGCGCTGACCAGCGGCTTTCTGGCGCTGGTGACCATCCTCGTCTGGTTGTGGACCGGCACTGCGGTGATTCCGGAAAAACCGCGCAAGGACATCGGCCTCGGCGTGTCGGTGCCGCTCTACGCCTCGGGCGCCAAGTCCGTGGGCTGGTGGGCCATGTTCATCACCATGATCGGCGACATGAGCGCCTTCGCCAGCCTGGTATTCGGCTATTTTTTCTTCTGGACGGTGCACGAAAATTTCCCGCCGGCGGACGCCGCCGGCCCCGGCGTGGTCTGGCCGGTGATCGCGCTGGGGCTTGTTCTTGCGTCCTGGGGGCTGACCCTGCTGGCGCGCCGCTGCAATGGGCGCGATCAGGCGGCGGGGTTCTATCTGGCGCTGGGGCTGGCCGCCTTGCTGACTCTCGCCGGTGCTGGCGCGCTGTTCGCCGGGCCGCATTTCAGTGGGCTCGATCCGACCACAAACGTCTATCCAGCGACCGTCTGGGTGCTGGTGCTCTGGTGCCTGTTGCACCTTGGCGTCGGCCTGATCATGCAGCTCTACGGTCTGGCACGCCGCGCTGCTGGACGGATGACTGCCGAACACGACATCGATATCCACAATGTCGCGCTGTACTGGCATTTCATGGCCATCACCGTTGGCGTGACCGTTGCGGTCATCGCCGGATTTCCGGAGGTTGCATGAACGAGCAAGCCGAAGCCCGACCGGAAGAAACATCCGAAGCGCCGCTCGACGAGCGCAGCACGCTCTGGCTGCTGACCTTCGGGCCGACCATCTGGGCCGTGCACTTTCTACTGTGTTATGTCGTCGCTGCAGTCTGGTGCGCCAAGGTCGCGGGGCGTACGGGGCCGTTGGGTGACCTGCGCCTGATTGTCGGTGGGCTGACGCTTTTGGCCCTCATCGGCATTGGCCTGACCGGCTGGCGCGGTTGGCGCATGCACACCTTCGGTCACGCCACGGCGCCCCATGATTTCGATACGCCCGCCGACCGCCATCGCTTCCTTGGCTTTTCGACGCTGCTGCTCAGTGGCCTGAGTTTCGTTGCGACGATATTCGTGGCCCTGAGCGCGGTCTTCATCAGGAGCTGCGAATGATCTGGCGCCCGTTGGCCTTGATGCTCGGCCTGGCCACGCTGGCGGCGGTCTGGCTCGGCCCGCTACCGGCGATGGCGGAGCGGATGTTCGTCGGGCACATGCTCATGCACGTGATGGTGGTGGCCGTCGCGGCGCCGTTGCTGGCGATCGGACTTGCCGGGGGGCGACTGGATATTTCCAGCCGCGTACCTGCGCTGTTCTCGCCAATTCTAGCCTCGGTGATCGAGCTGTTCGTGGTCTGGGCCTGGCACATGCCGGCGCTGCACCACGCGGCACGCACATCGCAGGCCGCGCAGGTGCTGGAGCAGGGCAGCTATCTATTCGTCGGATTGCTGGTGTGGCTCGCGGCCTTCGGCGGCGCCCGGCATCACCGCGCACTGGCCGGCATCGCCGGGTTGTTGCTGACCTCGATGCACATGACGTTGCTCGGCGTGTTGTTGACGATGTCCAGCCGACCGCTGTTCGAGCACAGCGGGCTGTCGAGTTTGACGCCGCTCGAAGACCAGCAAATCGGCGGCGTGATCATGCTGGTCTTTGGCGGCACTTCCTACCTGATCGGCGGGCTGTATCTGCTCTTCGGGTTGCTACAGGACAAGCGCGATGCCGTTTCGGTCAGCTAGGCAAATCATGCAGCGAGCTTCAGCGCCCTTGCGGCGCTGGCTGTGCTGGCTAACGGGTGGGTCCTGGAAACGCGTGGTGGCTGCGGTGGCGCTGATGGCGGCGCTCGCGGGTGTGGGCGGTTTCGTGCTGGTTTCGCTGGGGCTGGTGTCGATCAGCGCCAGTTCCGGGCACTGGAAGGCCACCGGCTGGTTGCTGCACTACGCCATGCGCCGCGCGGTGAGTACTCAGTCGATGGGCATCGAGGTGCCGCCGCTGGACGATCCGGCGCTGGTGCTCAAGGGCGCCGGGCATTACGAAACCGGTTGCGCCACTTGCCATGGCGCACCGGGGCGCGAGCGGTCACTGATCGCGCAGCGGATGACTCCCGCACCGCCGCTACTATCGCCGCGAATCAAGCAATGGGAGCCGCAGGAGCTGTTCTGGATTGTCAAAA
Source organism: Pseudomonas sp. IC_126 (assembly GCF_004331835.1). Lineage (NCBI taxonomy): Bacteria > Pseudomonadati > Pseudomonadota > Gammaproteobacteria > Pseudomonadales > Pseudomonadaceae > Pseudomonas > Pseudomonas sp. IC_126. The sequence goes on along the minus strand of NZ_SJSS01000002.1, from coordinate 57,796 downwards.
ACGGCGTCAAATACACCGCCATGCCGGCCTGGCTGACCGCCAACCGGGATGATGAAATCTGGGCGATGGTGGCGTTTCTCCAGGCATTGCCAGACATGTCCGAGCAGCGCTATCGCGAGCTCGCGCTGGGCGATGATTGGGGATCAGCGAACAGCGATCGCCTCGGCCCATCGGAGGAGACGCTGGAGCCGGTATTGGCCAACTGCAGCCGCTGCCACGGTGCGGATGGCGGCGGACGCGGAAAAGGCGCCGTCCCGCGACTGGCCGGACAGAGCGAAGCCTATCTGCTCGGCACGCTGCAGGCTTACGCCCGTGGCACGCGCCACAGCGGCATCATGCAGCCGGTCGCGGCCGGGCTCGAGCCGCCGGTGCTGAATGCGCTTGCCAAGCACTATGCCGCGCTGCCGATGGTTGCTCTCGCAGACGACTCCACCGCGGCGCCTAAAACCCTTGCACACGGAAAGGTGTTGGCCGAACGCGGTATGCCGGAGCGCGGCGTACCGTCCTGCGTCCATTGCCATGGACCGAAACGTTCGCCGCGCAATCCGATGTATCCAGACATCGCCGGCCAGTACGCCCGCTATCTGAAGCAGCAGCTGGACCTGTTCACTGCCGGCACCCGCGGCGGTAGCGAATACGTGCACATCATGCACAGTGCCGCGCAGCGCCTCACGCCTGAGCAGATACAGGCACTGGCGGATTACTATGCGTCGCTGCCGCCGACGGACATGGCGACATTGACTGCCGAGCCGGCCGCCACACTACAACCGCAGAGGTAATCGATGTTCGATAAGGTCGTGGAAATCGTTTCGGCGTTCGGTTACCTGGGCGTGTTCGCGCTCATGTTGCTGGAGAATATCTTCCCGCCGATTCCGTCCGAACTGATCATGCCGCTGGCGGGCTTCGTGGCGGCGCGCGGCGAACTGAACTTCGCCGGTGTGATCGTTGCCGGCACTGCCGGCTCGGTGGTGGGCGCGCTGCCCTGGTATTACGCCGGCGCCAAGCTCGGCCAGGAACGCGTAAAGCGCCTCGCCAAGCGTTGGGGGCACTGGCTTACGCTGTCGCCTGAGGACGTCGACGCGGCGAGCCGCTGGTTTGATCGCCATGGCAAAAGCGCGGTGTTCTTCGGCCGTCTGGTGCCGGCGGTGCGCACCCTCATTTCGGTGCCGGCCGGGATCGTCGGCATGCCGATGGCGCTGTTTCTGCTCTATTCAACGCTGGGTTCATTGATCTGGACCGCACTGCTGGCACTGGCTGGCTTCGTGCTCGAATCGCAGTACGAGAAGGTTGCCGATTACATCGACCCGGTTTCCACTGGCGTGGTGGTGGCGTTCGTCCTGTTCTACCTGTACCGGCTGATCCGCCAACGCTCTGCCCGGCGTGGCTGAGCGGGACGAGCGGAAGCGAATGCCGCCCGGCCCAACCAAAAGCCTCAACCCGTAGGGTGGGCTTCAGCCCACCGCTTTCCGAACAAACAGGGTTTAACACCGCCAGGGTGTTGTCGCTGGCTCCGATTGTTGGTTGGCTGAAGCCCACCCTACAGGGCACATAGGCCGCAGGTAGGGCTGGCCGAGTGGCGTTCCGCTTTAGCCCACCGGCTGTTCAACTGCTGCTGGATGCTTCGCCAGCCCTACTGCGCTCAGGCTGCGCCGGCGCAGGAGCGGCTGCTGTGCTGGCACTGATCGATAACCGTGAAAACCTCCTGCCACATCTGCTCGGACTGCTGCTTGAGCTGATCGGTGCGGGCCTGAATCAGCGCTTTTATCCGCTCGGCATCGTCAGTCACCAGATCGATCTTGCGTTCGATTTCCGCCTCGTCGGTCGTTACTTCGACCAGGCCTTCGGGGAAGCCATAGTCCTCGAATAGCATCTGGTACTTGTGGCTCCAGCCCGTCGCTAGCGCTGGCACGCCCTGGGACAGAGCGCTGACCAAGCCATGAAAGCGGCTACCGAGGGTGCCGCTGCAGGCACCGAGGATGCCCTTGATTTCCAGCGCACCGCTTTCCTGAACGATCGGGATGCCGCCGACGGCCGCTGACAGCTGTTCGGCCAGCCGCTGGTCATCCTTGCCTTCGTGGACCAGCACGAAGGGCTTGGCGTTCTTTTTCAACAGATAGCGGGTGCAGGTGATCAAAAACGGCAGGTACGCCTCGCGCGTCTTCTGATCGGTCTTGTCGAGCATCCGGCAGTTGGGAACGATGCAGAAACGGTTCTGCTCGACATCGAAGCCTTGGGGCAGCACGCCGCTCACCAGATTGGTGAAGTCCGGCGATTGCTTGATCTTGGCCTGCTCGCCGACCAGTCGGGTCAGGTGTTCGTAGGAGACGCGTTCGCGCGGGAAGATCAGGTCGACGTTTTCCACCATGGACTTCATCGCCGCCTGGTTCTTCTCCGATTCGAACGGACCCAACGCCTGCGGCAGCAGGACCACGCGGGTGCCGTTCTTCTTCCAGCGCCGGGTCGACTGCGCCAGTTCCGCGCAAGGGCTTTCGCCCCATTGATCGCTGTAGGCAAAGCCGGCGGCATCGATGACCACGTCGACTTCCTTGTCCAGCACCACGCCGTACATCTCGCGCAGCGGACGCGGCGCGAAGTTGGCCAGCGTGCCCCACTGGATGCCGTAGCGCCACAGCCACGCCTTGGGATAGAAGCCCAGCTGGACCAGCTTGCGGAACGGCTGCTCGGCCTTCTTCGGCGTGGGCGCCATGACGAAGGTAGCGTCTGGGTACCGGGTCTTCAGCTTATGCAGCGTCGCGTGCAACATCAGCTCTGCGCCTTTATTGACGAAGCCTGCCTTTCGGATCTCGATAATCATCGCTTACCTCAGTTGTATACGATCAAATCTTGCTCGGTCTTCTTGTCCGAATAGGGGATCCCTCCAGTTGGATCGGCATAGCCCACCGCCAGCAGCATCACCGTGCGCTCGTGGTAGGCCAGGCCCAGTTTTTTCGCCAGTTGGCGTTCCTTTTCTTCCACATCCGGCCAGTTGATCGAGCAACTGGACAGACCCAGGCTTTCCAGCGCCAGCATCAGCTGCATTGCCGCCAGCGAGCCGTCGATGTAGATGACGTGGCGGTCGCGCGCTTCCGGATAGCAGCCCAGATCGCCCACCACTGCGATCACGCAGGGCAGGTTGTCGTGAAAGCCCGCGGTGCCGCCGGCGCACTGGGCGACTTTCGCGGCCTTGGTCCGGTCGTTGCTGACGTAGAAGCGAAATGGCTGACGGTTGCAGGCCGAAGGCGCGAGCGCCGCGGCTCTGACCGCTTGCTCGATCAGCTCATTGGCGACCGGCTTGTCCTGATACCAACGCACCGAGCGGCGGCGGCGGAACAGCACCATCAGTTCGTCATAACTGACCGGGCACGCCGGCAGCTGGCTATGCGGGTAGGGCACGCAACGGCTGGATTCATCGGGGCGTTGCGCGTCGGCAAAGACCTGTTTGGCCGAGTCGATGCGCGGCGTGCTGCCGACTGCAGAGAAGTAATCGCCCAGCACGTCGTTGGCCCAGCGCTGCTGGCCGTTGACCACTCCGGCCTGAGTCGCATCGGCGAAGCAGCGTACCGTCGCACCGATGTAGTCCTCGGCGAAGGTCGAGCGGCGCGGGCGCATGATCAGCCCCTTCTCCAGGCGATGCACGTTGCGCCGCAAAAAAGCATCGTTCTCGCCTTTGCTGCGCATCAATCGGGCGAATCGCAGGCGTCCCAACAGCACCGCTCGGTGCTCGCGGTCGAACTCGCGGCTGATCAGGCAGTAATAAACAGAGGACAGGAAGCCATTGGCGGAGAACAGCCGGACCAGCGCCAGGCGGGCGTTGTCTCGGGCGGCCTTGAGCGCGGTCTTGATCGGATCGGGCAGCGCCTTGGCAAGTGATTTCAAGTTCATCGACTGGCTCCTACGGCACTGAATGCATAACGGAATGGACTGAACATGGATTTGGTCATCATGTAGAACACCGGCCGGGTCTTCTTGTGCACCAGCAGCGCGGCGTAGGAGGCGACGGCATAGGAAATCAGGGTCGCCATGGCGGCACCTTCACCACCGTATTGGGGAATCAGCACCAGATTCAGGCCGATATTGGCCAGCGCGCCGAGGCTTTGGGTTATCAGCGAAAACACCAGCGCGCCCTCGATCAGGATCCAGCGGCTGAACGCCGCGCGCATGAAAATGAACACGCCACCCCAGATATGAATGGTGAGAATCGATGCGGAGCTTTGGTATTCGACACCGAACAGCAGCGCGATCAGCGGCCCGGCGATGAGCGACACCAGCACCGCAACGGCGATGGCCAGGATGAACAGCACATCTAACAATTGCTGGAAACGCAGGTTGAAACGCGCCGCATCGGCCGCATGCAGCTTGATCAACTTGGGAAAGAAGGAAGCGACGATGGCCGTCGGCAAGAAATACCAAGCCTCGGAGAGCTGCGCGGCGACCGCATAAACGCCGACCTCTTCGGCGCCGACCATCCACTTGAGCATCACCTGATCGATCTTCATGTAGATCACCGCGAAGATCGAGCCGAGGTAAATGATCCAGCCCTGACTGAGCAGCTCCTTCGCCTTGGCGAAACTGGCTTTCCAAGTCATCAGCGAGACGGTCGTCGTGCCCTTGTAAAGCATCGCCAGAATCACCGCCGCGAGCACGAACTGTGCGGTATGGGCAAAGGCAAAGGCCACCACGCCGGCACCGCCAAGGGCCAGCAACAGCTTGAGACCGGCCGACAGCAAAATCGCGGTGGATTTGGCGATCGCCGGGTACTTGGCCTGCACCTGCGATTGGAACCAGTACTCGACCACATCGAAGGTCTGAAAAAAGATCGCCGTGGAGACGATCAATAGCATCCAGAATTCGGTGCCGCCGATTTCTTCGAACAGCAGCGAGTAGATGAGGATCAGCGTGAAGCCGATGGTCATCCCGGTCAGCTTCAGCACGAAGGTGGTGCCGAGTGTTTCCGGTATTTTATCCGGCTGCTGGACCACCTCGCGCACCACCAGCCCGGCGAGGCCCATATGCCCTGCGGAGGCGAAGATGGCCGTCATCGATATCGCGTAGGAGAGGATGCCGAACTGCTCCGGTCCCAGATACCGCGCCAGCAGTATCGCCGTGAGAAAACCTACGCCGATGTGTAAAAGCCGCTCCGCCATCATCCAGGAGGCGTTGAAGAGGTAGAGCTTTAGTTTGTTGAAAAGAGTATGGATCGCTGTCATCGAATGGCCTAACTCCTCAAGGCTGCTGGCTCCGTGGTGGCAGTCATATGCCCGGTTTGTTGCGCTGGAGTGCGGCGACGCTCAGCTGACCGCAGTAACCCCCTCATGTTCCGGTGATGTGCGGAACGGAAATGTATCGAGACCGTTACCAATGTTCGGCGCTGTTGCTGCCTGGCCAATGGCTATGCCGACCGAACCCAGCATTCGCGGCATGTGCGGGCTAAAGCGCCTGGCGGGGCGTGCGGGCTTGGAAAAACAGGAATTCGCCGACCTGCGGAGCGTGCCCCGATCAGCGGTATCGTCACGAAGATGGGCTCTGGTTGATCGCGCCGCTTAATCCTGGTGGCCTTTTCATTTCAAAAGTTGAACTTTTGCCATCACGCCCGCTCTTAACCCTGCGCCGCTTGTTAGCCGCTCCATAACCCGTTTCGACGCGTCATGGATCACCTAGCACGGCTCACGGCCCGCCACGTTCGGGCCGTCGGCAACGCTGCCGCGAAGGATCTCGCAAGCGCCTGGATGGCGTAGGGAATTGCCGCTCGGAGCGGCTCAAAGGAACAGGACTCAGCGCCAAACAGAAAAGCCCCGCATCGTTTGATGCGGGGCTTTTTTGTATGTGTTGTTTGTGTTGCCCCCGGGAGCGTCAGCCAGCAATCCTGACGACATTACCGGCTATGCGTTCCGGCGGGCTTCGTAGCTGCTTCCTCTTTCAATGCCATCCTCGTGCCCGGCTTCGAAAGCCAGAACTGGCATACAGGGGCAGGCGCACCTGGTCACACTAGGGCCAACCCGGCGTAGCGTGGACGAGCGCGATCTAAGCCTTACGTCGAAAAGACCGCCGTTTCCCCGTCGTTGCTGAGCGTCGAATTGCCCAGGCCTTGGCTGCACATGACGAGCACTCTGCAGGGAGAACTCAGAAAATGGCTGACCCGGTAGATGACTCAAGCGCTGAGACGATCGCACAACGGATTTGTGGGTACGATTGGCCGCAGGCCATAGACGACTTGGATGCGCGCGGTCACACCGTCTTCAGAGGCCTGCTGTCGATGAGTGAATGCGAGTGGCTCGCCGGATTGTATGAGCGTGACGACTGTTTTCGGAGCCGAGTCGTCATGCAGCGTCACGGTTTTGGCCGTGGCGAATACAAGTATTTTGGTTACCCACTCGTGCCGTACATATCCCAACTGAGGGCGGCGCTCTATCCCCGTTTAGTGCCGATAGCCAACCGCTGGAATCACGCTTTACGTCTTTCCGTACGTTACCCACAGGATCTGTCCGATTTCCTTGCTGGGTGCCACGCTGCTGGGCAGCCGCGGCCTACGCCTCTGCTGCTGCGTTACGGCCAGGACGATTACAACTGCCTGCACCAGGACGTCTATGCGGAACACTTCTTTTCTCTGCAGGCCACGGGTCTGCTGTCTCGGCCGGGCGTTGATTTCACCGGTGGTGAGTTCGTATTGACCGAGCAACGTCCCAGGATGCAGTCGCGCGTAGAAGTCGTCCCCCTCGAACAAGGAGACGCTGTGGTGTTTGCCGTTCAACATCGCCCGGTTCCCGGGAAACGGGGCTTTTATCGGGTCAGCATGCGTCACGGGGTCAGTCGGGTCCGCTCTGGAAACCGCTACGCGACAGGGATCATCTTTCACGATGCGCCGTGAAAATCGCTACACGGCGGCGCGGGGATGCCGGGCCTGACAGGCCGGGCAATTGCGATGCACAAGCACGCCCTGGTTGGGGAAGGCCTACAAAAAAGCCAGGCGTCGCCTGACTTTCCCATACCTGAACAGGGCGCATGAACTGCGCATAGCGGTTAGCGAGCCAGCGCTGCAGCACTTGCCCGGGCGCTGTGCAGCTTCTTGTAGCTTTCAATCAAGCGCAGGTGCCTGTCGAGGCCTTCCAGTTTCATGCTGGTCGGCGTCAAGCCGAAGAAGCGAACGTTGCCGTTCACCGAGCCGATTGCAGCGTCCATCCGCTCGTTACCAAACATTCTGCGGAAGTTGACTTCGTAATCGGCCAGCTCAAGTTCGTCGTCCAGTTGTACTTCAAGCACTACATTCACGGCCTGATATAACAAACCGCGTTCGACGGTGTTGTCGTTGAACTGCAGGAAGGTTTCCACCAGCTCTTTCGCTTCATCATGTTGCTGCAGGGCAAGATAGATCAGCAGCTTCAGCTCAAGGATCGTTAGCTGGCCCCAAGCTGTGTTGTCGTCAAACTCAATACCGATCAAGGTGGTGATATCGGTGTAGTCATCCAGTTCGCTTTCGACCAATCGCTCGACCAGTGCACGCAATTCGTCATTGCCCAGGCGATGCAGATTCAGGATGTCTTCGCGAAAGAACAGCGCCTTGTTGGTGTTATCCCAGATCAAATCGTCGACCGGGTAAATCTCCGAGTAATCCGGCACCAGAATACGGCAAGCGGTTGCGCCTAACTGGTCATATACCGCCATATACACTTCCTTGCCCATGGCTTCGAGAATGCCGAACAACGTGGCGGCCTCTTCGGCGTTGGCGTTTTCTTTTTCACTGGAGCCGCCCTGGCTCGAAAAGTCCCACTCAACGAACTCGAAATCTGCCTTGGCACTGAAGAAGCGCCACGACACGACCCCGCTGGAATCAATGAAGTGTTCGACAAAGTTGTTCGGTTCCGTTAATGCGTAGCCCTCGAAGGTAGGTTTGGGCAGATCGTTCAGCCCTTCAAAACTGCGGCCTTGCAGTAACTCCGTCAGGCTGCGCTCAAGTGCTATCTCGAAACTGGGATGCGCGCCGAATGAGGCAAACACACCGCCGGTACGCGGGTTCATCAAGGTGACGCACATCACCGGAAATTCTCCGCCCAGCGACGCATCCTTCACCAGCACAGGGAAGCCTTGTTCTTCCAGGCCCCGGATACCCGCGACAATGCCGGAATATTTCGCCAGCACGTCTTGCGGCACGTCTGGGAGGGCCATTTCGCCTTCGAGGATTTGGCGCTTTACCGCACGCTCGAAGATTTCCGACAGGCATTGCACCTGTGCTTCGGCCAGCGTGTTGCCGGCGCTCATGCCGTTGCTGAGGTACAGGTTCTCAATAAGGTTGGACGGGAAATACACCACCTCGCCATCTGACTGACGTACGAAGGGCAGCGAGCAGATACCGCGCGCTTCGTTGCCGGAGTTGGTATCGATCAGATGCGACCCACGCAGCTCGCCATCGGGGTTGTAGAACGTCAGGCAGTACTCGTCGAGGATTTCTGCCGGTAGCGCATCGTTGCGGCCAGGCTTGAACCAGCGTTCATCTGGGTAATGCACGAACGGCGCGTCGGCGATCTCTTCGCCCCAGAACTGATCGTTGTAGAAGAAGTTGCAATTGAGCCGCTCGATGAATTCGCCCAATGCCGAGGCCAGGGCCGCTTCTTTCGTAGCACCCTTGCCATTGGTGAAGCACATCGGCGACTGCGCGTCACGGATATGCAGCGACCACACGTTGGGGACGATATTGCGCCAGGAGGCAATTTCAATCTTCATGCCGAGGCCCGCCAGAATGGCCGACATGTTGGCGATGGTCTGTTCTAGCGGGAGGTCCTTGCCAGCGATATAGGTGCTGGCATTGGAGTCCGTATCGAGCATCAGCAGTGCCTGAGCATCGGCATCGAGGTTTTCGACTTCTTCGATGACGAACTCAGGCCCGGTTTGCACCACCTTTTTAACGGTGCAGCGGTCTATGGAGCGCAGGATGCCTTGGCGGTCCTTGTCGGAGATATCCGCCGGCAGCTCGACTTGAATCTTGAAAATCTGGTTATAGCGATTTTCTGGGTCAACAATATTGTTCTGTGAAAGGCGGATATTGTCGGTAGGGATATCGCGCGTCTGGCAGTACAACTTCACAAAGTAAGCTGCGCACAATGCTGACGAGGCCAGGAAGTAATCGAACGGGCCGGGTGCCGAGCCATCGCCTTTGTAGCGGATCGGTTGATCAGCCACCACCGTGAAGTCATCGAACTTGGCTTCAAGTCGAAGGTTGTCGAGAAAATTAACCTTGATTTCCATGCGGGATTCCCTCAAGGGTTCTGCCAACAAATCTCGACGATGCGGAGCCTCGTCTGGAGTCTGGAGCGGACCTGTGGTTTCGGCTGCGGTAGCGAAGAGGCGCGGAGATGATTTCCGCTTAGCCGTTTATCGACGCCGTTTTGCGTACGACAGAAAAAACAAAGGCCTGCATTGCTGCAAGCCTTTGTTTTGTATGGTGCCGGCACCAAGAGTCGAACTCGGGACCTACTGATTACAAGTCAGTTGCTCTACCAGCTGAGCTATACCGGCTAAAAGATGGGCGCCATTATAGCGATTGCTTAGCGCGAGTAAACAGTTTGTTGGCGCTTGTTTGCATCGCCTATTTCAAGTGGTTGCGCTTGGTACGTCGAGCTCTGCAAGCAGCATCAGATTGCGCGGCGTGATTTCGGAAGGGCAGAAGGTGCCGAGCCGTACCTCATAGCCGTTTTCAGAGAGCAATAGAGCGCGGTCGAGCAACAGCCAGAGCTCCAGCGGTCGGCGGAACAGGCCACGCAGCAGTTCCAGGTTGCGAACTTCAGCAAGGCGCTGCCAGCCGCGGCGTTCGAGCGCGCTCCAGTCCAGGGCGGGCGGTTCGGGGAGTGCTTTCAGGGCTGCCAGGTCCCGGCAGTAACGTTCGAAGCCTTTCTTCATCCAGCTGGTCGGCAGTGACGGTGTTGGCAGGTAATCGTCCTCACCGCGCAGCTCGCGCTGGAGCAGGTCGAAGCCCAGGCGCCAGGCCATGGAATGGTCGCGCTGACGGCGTTCGCGGGCGCCGGCGGTCACCGTTTCGCTGAGTGGGAGGCCGAGATCGTCGCGCGACAAAGCGAGCGCCGTCCGTGCGGCCAGTTGTGACAGCGGCTGATAGTGGTCGGCCTGGATGCGGTTGTAGCAGCAGGGTGCGATCGCCAGCTGACGGCAATGCCGCGTGATGCTTAGGTCGATCAGGCGTACGTGCAGATCACCGCATGCATGCAGCGCCACTGGGATTACGGTCGGGCCGAGCCATGCGGCTGCGTCGTCGCTCATCACGTCCTGCTGACGATGCTGCGCGTCGATACCCAAACGCTGGCTGAGCAGGTTGCCCGCTGCGACCAGAGCCGGGTCCCATTCCAGGCAGGTCAAGGTGTCGTCGGCACTGGCAAGCCGCCGCCCGAGATGGCCTTTGCCTGCGCACCAGTCGAGCCAGTGTCGAGGCGCTTCGGCGAACGCCAATGCTGAGCCGAACGCTTGGATCTGCAGCCATTTTCGCCCGGGTACGTCAACCGATTGTCGTGAGTCGATTGGGTGATGTGGTGAATGAGGCAGTTCGTCCACGTGGCTCAGCGCAACGGCTTGCGCGGCCAGTTGCCGAAACGGGGCGGGCGCCGGCAGGTCGGCGGGGTGGTTATGCGCCGCTTCGGCTGCTTCCAGCGAACGGCCACGTAGCCAGCGCGCAAGCTCGGGATGATCTGTTTCCCACGCGAGGTGGTGCTGAGTGAACGGCCGCGGTTGCCACAAAGACTGATGCCGCAACAAGAACGCGTCGAGCTGCTCGAAGCGTTCGGCAAGTTGCGGGTAGCTGGCGGAATGAGGGGGCATGGGCGATTGGCGATGGCGGCTTTGCGCCTATGATCGCGCCTAAACCCGCTGCCGAAAAGCGAGACGCCCGTCGAAACGGGCGTCTGCGTGCTGCTATTTGCCGTAAATCTGCTCGGGCAGCCAGGTGACCAATCCGGGGAACTGATAGGCGATCACCAGTAGCAGAAGCTGGATCAGGATGAAGGGCACCACGCCTTTGTAGATGGTACTGGTGGGCACGGATTTCGGTGTCACGCCACGTAGGTAGAACAGGGCGAAGCCGAACGGCGGCGTGAGGAACGAGGTCTGCAGGTTCAGGGCGATCATCACGCCGAGCCACACTGGATCCAGACCCATGGCCAGCAGCACCGGGCCGACGATGGGCACTACCACGAAGGTGATCTCGATGAAGTCCAAGATGAAGCCCAGCAGGAATATCACCACCATGACCAGGAAGAATGCGCCGAGCACGCCGCCTGGCAGCTGTGCGAACACATCTTCGATCAGTGCTTCGCCGCCGAAGCCGCGGAACACCAGCGAGAACAGCGAAGCGCCGATCAGGATCAGAAACACCATCGCGGTGATTTCGGTGGTGCCGTAGGCGACATCGCGAAGCTGGCCGAAATTCAATTTGCCCTTGTAGAAGGCCAGAATCATCGCGCCCAGCGCGCCGAGAGCCGCGGCCTCGGTGGGCGTTGCGTAGCCCGCGAGGATCGAGCCGAGCACCGCGCTGATCAGCAGCAGCGGAGGCACCAACGCATTGATCAGCTTGCCCCACTCGATCGGGCCGAGTTCTTCCTGCGGCAGGGCCGGCAGCTTCTTCGGCTGCAGCACGGCAACGGCGATGATGTAGAGGATATACAGGCCGACCAGCAGCAGGCCGGGAAGCAACGCGCCAATGAACAGATCGCCGACCGAGACGGTCTTCGGCGAGAAAATGCCCATCTTTAGCTGCGCCTGCTGATAGGCGCTGGACATCACGTCACCCAGCAGTACCAGCACGATAGACGGTGGAATGATCTGACCCAGGGTTCCGGTGGCGGCGAGTGTGCCAGTGGAGATGGCCGGGTCGTAGCCGCGGCGCAACATGGTCGGCAGCGCCAGCAGGCCCATGGTCACAACCGTAGCGCCGACGATGCCGGTGCTGGCGGCAAGCAGCGCGCCCACCACGCAGACGGAGATTGCCAAGCCGCCACGCAGAGTGCCGAACAGCCGCGACATGGACTCGAGCAGGTCTTCGGCCACTCGGCTTTTTTCCAGCATCACGCCCATGAACACGAAGAGTGGCACGGCAAGCATGGTCTGGTTGTTCATGATGCCGAACAGGCGGTTCGGCAAAGCGCTCAGGTAGCCGGCATCGAAAGTGCCGGTGAGGATGCCAATGCCGGCAAATAGAAGCGAGACGCCACCCAGGGTGAAGGCCACTGGGTAGCCGGCCATCAATGCCACGCAAATGCTGACGAACAGCAGTATCGCCATCAACTCAGCCATGCTTCACCTCCGGCTCCGGCAGGCGTCCGGCAACGATGTAGGCAGCCTTGATGATTTCCGATATGCCTTGCAGGGCCAGGCTGACAACCAGAACCAGGATGATGCTCTTCTGTAGGAAAACGAGTTTCAGGCCGCCCGTTTCGCTGGAAGCTTCCAGCGTCGCCCAGGAATTGCCGACGTAATCCCAGCTGGCCCAGCCGAGAAACAGGCAGACGGGCAGAAGAAATAGAAGGGTGCCAAGTACTTCGACCAAGGCCTGGTAGCGGGGGCTGAATCGCTGATAGAAGATATCTACGCGAACATGGCCGTTGCGTTGCAGGACCCAGGCGGCGGCGCCCATGAAGACCAGCGCGTGGGCATAGAGAACGGCTTCTTGCAAGGCGGTTGCGCCAATACCGAAGCCATAGCGCAGCACCACTACCAAGGCTGTGCCGAGGACCAGAAACAGGGTCAGCCAGGCGCAGGCCTGACCGAAGCGGGCGTTCGCAGCGTCGATAAAGTGCGCGACACCGAGCAAGGGAGGGGCATGTTTCGACATGGCAGATCCTTTATTGTTATGGCCCAGACGGCCGGCGATTCTAGGCGTCGCCGCGACAAGGCCGCAACCAGCAGTACTACGTACGTAGTCGCTATACGTAGTCGCGGCGCTTGAGCGAAAGATAGCCATATGATAGCTAGAACCACCTGAGTACGGCATTCCGATATTCAGCATTACAACAACAAGGAGTTACCCATGAAACGTCGTCAAATTCTGGCCGCCGCGGGCGTTGGCCTGGCTGCTACAGCGCTGGCCGGCTGCAATAAAGAAGCCGAGACCGCTGCCCCATCCGAAGGCAGTGCAAGCGAAGGCACTGCAAGCACCGAGAAATTCAACTGGAAGATGGTCACCTCCTGGCCGAAGAACTTCCCGGGCGTGGGCGTCGGTGCTGAGAACTTCGCCAAGCTGGTCAATGAAATGAGCAGTGGGCGCCTGACGGTCAAGGTTTATGCCGCTGGTGAGCTGGTGCCCGCGCTGGAAGTATTCGATGCCGTCTCTCGCGGTACCGCCGAAATGGGACATGGCGCCCCCTACTACTGGAAAGGCAAGGTCCCGGCGGCGCAGTTCTTCTGCGCACTGCCGTTCGGGCCGAACGCCCAGGAAATGAACGCGTGGCTGCATTACGGCGGCGGCATGAAACTTTGGGAAGAGGTTTACAAGCCGTACGGCGTTCTGCCGATGGCTTGCGGCGCGACCGGCGTGCAGACTGCTGGCTGGTTCAACAAGGAAATCAATTCGGTCCAGGATTTCGAGGGCCTGAAGATGCGTACCCCGGGCCTAGGCGGCGAAGTGCTGACCAAGATGGGCGGCACCGTGGTCAACATGCCTGCCGGGGAGATTTTCACCGCGCTGCAGACCGGCGCCATCGACGCCACCGAGTGGATCGGCCCGTACAACGACCTGGCCCTGGGCCTGCACAAGGCATCGAAGTACTACTACACGCCGGGCTGGCAGGAGCCGAACGTGACCTTCGAGCTGGACGTCAACCTCAAGGCCTGGGAAACCCTGCCGGACGACCTCAAAGCCATCGTTCGGGCTGCGGCCCGTGCGGTCAACGGCGACATGCTCGACGACTACAACGCGAAGAACATGGAAGCGCTCGAACAACTGCGCGAGCAGGGCGTCGAAGTTCGCCGTCTGCCGGATGACGTACTGGCGCGTCTGAAGGAAGTGGCCGCCGAAGTGGTCGATGCCTCTGCCGCTGCCGACCCGGTTGCCGCCAAGGTCTGGGAACAGCAAAGCGCCTATCTCAAGCGCCTGTACGAATATGCCGAGCTGAACGAGAAGGACATCTACAACATTCGTGGCTGATGGCCGCAAGCCGTCCGAAACGAGAACGCCGCCCGATGGGCGGCGTTCTCGTTTCAACCTGCCGAATCAGCTTTCCAGTGTCGCGCTCAGGCTGATCTGCGCGTTGAGAACCTTGGATACCGGGCAGCCTTCCTTCGCCTGATTGGCGATCTGCTGAAACTGGCTTTCATTGGCGCCGGGGACTTTGGCTTTCAGCGTCAGGGCGATGGCCGTGATCGAGAAGCCTTCGCCATCCTTGTCCAGCGTGACTTCGGCGGTGGTATCGATGCGCTCGGCGGTGAGGCCGGCCTGGCCAAGCATCATCGACAACGCCATCGAGAAACAGCCGGCATGAGCCGCGCCGATCAGCTCCTCGGGATTGGTGCCGGGTGCGTCTTCGAAACGGGTGTTGAAGCCGTAGGGATTGTCCTTCAGTGCGCCGCTCTGGGTGCTAATGGCGCCTTTGCCGCTTTTCAGGTCACCTTGCCAGACGGCGGATGCAGTTTTTTTCATGGGTTCCTCCGGATGCCTAGAGTTGAACGAATGGCGATGTCGGTCGCGGTGCCGTGTCAGGCAATGCGTCCGGGCGTTCGGCTAGCCTGCTTGCTACTGCTGTTCGGCTGCGAGAATGGCGCTCGCCAGCTGCATATCACTGGCCTGCAGTTCGGGTTGCTCGCTGCGCATCTTCAGCAGCATCGCTTCCAGATAAGGGCCGCGAATGGCGCCATCGCTGGCAACGAAGCTACCGGCGTCTTCACGTGCGGCGGCGACCAGCTTGTCGTCGCGGAAGGTCATGTAGGTAGAGGCAGTGGTCGCGCCCGAAGAGAGAATCTGTCGGACGAAATCGCCGTCAGCCATTGCCGCGCCAAAGGGGACACAGCTCAAGGTGATTGCCGCCAGTATTGATTTGCGCATGATAGGTGCCTCCGCTTGATCCTCCTTTAGAGAGTGCACCGCGCTTGGCAGAGTTCCTTGCCGTGAGTTCCTTGCGGTTCATCCGCTGCGCTCGATCAGTTGGCGGACCTTGGCCCCAAGCATCTCGATACTGAAAGGCTTGGCCAGCATGTCCATGCCGGGAGCGAGAAACTCTCCACGCACCTCGGCGTTCGGGGCATAACCGGTGATAAACAGCACACGCAGATCCGGTCGATACTGGCGCGCAATCTCGGCCAGTTGCCGGCCGTTGATGCCCGGCAGACCGAAATCGCTGACCAACAGGTCGATGCGCTGATCGCTCTGCAAATGGGGCAGCGCGGTGTTGCCATCGACCGCTTCGAGCACCCGATAGCCCAGCTCCTGCAGTACCTCGACCACCAGCATGCGTACCGCGGCTTCGTCTTCCACCACCAGTATGGTTTCGTTGGTCTGCGCGCCCTGTACCGCCGCTGGCGCGCCGGTGTGTTCTGCCTGCGGCTCGGCCTGCGTTCGATTGCGCGGGAGGAACAGTGTGATCAGGGTGCCGTGACCGGGCGTACTGTCGATGCGCACATGGCCGCCGGTCTGCTTGACGAAGCCATACACCATGGACAGCCCGAGGCCGGTGCCCTGGCCGATGGGCTTGGTGGTGAAGAACGGATCGAACGCCTTGGCGACCACCTCAGCGGGCATGCCGGAGCCATTGTCGGCGACGCTCAGGGTCACGTAGTCACCTGGCTCGGGACTGTCGGGCTGAGTGTCCCTGATCTGTACGCAGCCGGTCTGGATGGTCAGCCGGCCGCCGTCGCTCATGGCATCACGGGCGTTGATCACAAGATTGAGCAGGGCGTTTTCCAGCTGGTGCGCATCGGTATAGGCCAGCCAGGGTTCCGGCTGCAGGTGCGTCTCGAACTGGATGTGTTCGGCCATGGTGCGGCGCAGCATGTCCTCCATCGACAGCACCAACTGGTTGACGTCCACCGGTTGCGGATCCAGCGATTGGCGACGGGCGAAGGCCAGTAGGCGGTGTGTCAGCGCCGCTGCGCGGTTGGCCGAGCTGGTCGCGGCGTCGACATAGCGACCCAGATCGTTCACCCGACCGCTGGCAATCCGCCGTTGGATCAGGTCGAGCCCGCCCAGCACGCCGGTCAGCATGTTGTTGAAGTCGTGCGCCAGGCCCCCGGTGAGCTGGCCGATGGCCTCCATCTTCTGTGCATGGCGCAGGGTTTCCTCGGCGCGCTCGCGTTCGCCCATCTCCAGGTGCAGCAGATGGTTGATCTCCGCCAGTTCGCGGGTGCGCTCGGCAACGCGCCGTTCGAGATTGTCGTTCAGCTCGCGCAGCGCCTCTTCGGCCGCTACCTGCGCGTTGACGTCGGTATTGGTGCCGAACCAGTGCGTGACCTGGCCGAAATCATCGCGAATGGGCACGGCGCGCGCGAGGAACCAACGGTACTGGCCATCCTTACCACGCAGCGGGAAGGTTTCCTCCCAGGTCGAGCCGATCGCCACGGCGCGTTTCATCGAGGCGCTGACACGAACGTGGTGATCGGGGTGATGTACCGAGCGCCAGCCCAGAGCACGCATGGCTTCCATGGTGGTGCCGGTGTAGTCGTACCAGCGCTTGTTGTACCAGTAGATGCGCCCGGTCGGATCGGCCATCCAGGCGAACTGGCTCATGTTGTCGGCCAGCGTACGGAACTGTTCTTCGCTGGCGCGCAGCGCGCGTTCGGCGCGCATCCGCTCGTCCGTGGTCCAGGCTCGGTCGGCCACTTCGCGTATGAACGAGATGTCTTCCTCGGCCCATTGGCGCGGGTGCTCCTGCAACAGGATCAAGGCGGCACTCAGGCGCCCTTGCTCCTGTAGCGGCACGCAGACCAGACTCTGGATACGCCGCAGCCGCAGGCTCGAAGCCTGCGCGGCGGTACGGGTGTCGTGCAGGGTGTCATTGACGACCACCAGCTCGTCGTTCTGTAGGTCGTAGATGAAGTCGCCATAGTCCGTAAAGCACATGCGTTCGCTGTAGTCGCCCAGCGCACCGTCGCTCCAGTAGCGCTCGACGGTGGCGTAGTGGCCGCCGGGGTCTACGGAAAGAAACGCTGCGCGGGTCACGTTCAGTGTCATGCCCAGTGCGCGCACGGCCGCCGTAATGATGGTGGTGCTGTCGGGCTGTCCGCGCAGCAGATCACCCAGCTCCATGAGCACCGTCTGGCGCTGCTCGGTGCTCTTGCGCTCCTGTATCTGCTCTTCGAGCAGAGCATTCATGCGCAACAGTTTCAACGCCGCGTTGCGCTCGGCGGTGATTTCCCGGGCGGTACCAAGCAGGCGAATCCTGCCGTCGGCGTCGAGCAGGCGGCGCCCACGATTGGTCAGCCAGCGGAACTGGTCGCTCGCCTCGTCGTAGACCCGGTAATCGAGATTCAGCTCACCACCGCCGATGCCTTCGAGGGCACTGCGAAAGGCGTCGAGCAGGGCGGTCCGGTCGTCGGCATGAACACGTGCGAGAAATTCGCTCACGCTCAATTCGGGCGCATCGGGAGCGACGCCAGCGAGTGCTTTGAGTTGCGCATCCCAGTGCAGCGTGTTGCGCTGATAGTCATATTCCCAGACGCCGATCGAGGCGATCTCGTTGGCCAGGCTGACCCGCTGTTCGGCCTCGAGCAGGGCGCGACGTGCCCGTGCACGCTCGGTCGCGGCACGAAGGCGCTCGGCCATCTCGCGTACGAATGAGATGTCCGCCTGGCTCCACTGCCGCGCTTGTTTATCAGCCAGCAACATGAACGCGCAATCCGGCGCCTGCGCCAGCAGCGGTGCCAATAGCAGGCTGCTATAGCCGAGACGCTCGTGCAGGGCGCCGCAGTCATCGCGGCAGTTGGCCTCGTCCAGCAAGTCTTCGAAGGGCACAATCATCCCTTGCGCCAGCCGCAGGCGCAGGGTCCGGGCGCAGCCGCCAATCGGATATCGGATCAATCGTCCCGCATCGTTGACCGATGGCCATTGCTGCACGATCACCAGATGATCGTGCTCATCGAGATGACCATAGGCCAGGCACTCGATACCGATCAGTTGAACCAGGCGTTCGGGCATCACCTCGCTCAGGTCGATGCGGTCACCCGCGTCGTGCAGGCGGTCGCTGAGCTCCAGCAGATAGGTCTGCTGCGCGTCGCCGCGGGCCCGCTCGCTGATGTCGGTAAAGGTGCATATCGCACCCTGCAATAGTTCGTCGCGGTACAGCGGCGCGACCCGATACTCGACCGGCAGGCTTTTGCCGTCCTGGCGGAAGAACAGCTCGTATTCGACATGTGCCGGTTCGCCGGTCTTGGCGGTGCGCTGGATCGGGCAATCTTCCACCGCATACGGCGAGCCGTCCGGGTGGCTGTGGTGAATCACATGATGCAGCTGGCGACCCAGTACCTGCTCTTTGCTGTCGAAGCCGAGCAGCTTGACGAACGCCTCGTTGCAGAGGGTAACGAGGCCATGGGAATCGATGGAATAGAAGCCTTCACTGGCCGAGTCCAGCAGGCTGCGGGTGAACGCCTCGCTTTCCAGCCGTTCGATCTCGGCGCGGCGGCGTTCATGGATGTCCTGCGCCACCAATACCCAATGCAGCAGGCGACCGTCATGCCCGTAAACCGGCGCGCCGCAGCCTTGGAACCAGCGTGGCTCGCCGGCGGCGTTGAGCAGTGGCACTTCGAAACTGCCGGATTTGCCGCTTTTCAATGCCCCATGCCATTGCTGCATCACCGCGTCCCGGTGGTCCGGTGCGACGGCGGCCAGCCAGCCCATGCCAGCGGACTCGCTTTCCGTCAGCCCGGTGAGTTCGCACCAGTAGCGATTGCAGAAGATCAACGAACCGCTGGCATCGCATTGCCAGATCACTTGGGGGCTGAGATCGACCAGTGCGCGGTAGCGCTCCTCGACCTCGCGAATCGATGCTTTTTCATGCAGCCGTTCGGTCAGGTCGCGCAGAATCTTGACGAAGCCCTGCAGCTGCCCCTGCTCGGTCCTGAGCTGCATCAACACGCCGGCCGCCCAGAAGTGACTGCCATCCTTGCGGCGGTGCCAGCGCTCGTCGTTTGCCGAGCCGTCCTGCACGGCCCGTTGCATCTCGCTCTCCGGCACACCGTCGGCAACATCCTCATCGGTGAATATCCGGGCGATAGCGCTGCCGATGATCTCCTGCCGCTGCCAGCCGAGAATCTGCTCGGCGCCTCGGTTCCAGCTGATGATGGTGCCCTGGGAGTCGGTGCTGAGGATCGCGTAATCCAGCGCGCTGTCGATGATCTGCCGGTTGTGCTCCTCGTGCTCGCAGCTGCGGCGCAACTCGAGCAATGCCATGACCTGCCGGGCCAATGCCTGCAGATGGCCGAGCTGGCGCTGCGACAAGGTCTGCGCCTGGTCGCCGATCACGCACAGTGCGCCGAGCAACAGGCCTTCCGGGGTCTTTAGCGGCGCGGCTGCATAGAAGGCGGATGCCTCGACCGGGCTTTCGATCACCTGCGTTTCCGCGCCGCTCATGCTGCAGGCATCAAGCGCCTGGGCAAGCGTTCGGCTGTCATCGTCAAGGTTGAGCGAGGCCTTGATCCAGAGGCGTCCCTGGTCGAGAAATATGAGGGCGGCGCTGTTGCACGTGCACAGCTCGGCCGCGAGCGTCACCAGATCATCGAACGCCGTTTCCGGTGGCGTATCGAGAATGCGGTATTGGGCCAGCGCTGTCGTTCGGTCAGCTTCGACCCGGCTGTCGACTTTATTTTCAACGTTCAAAATTTCTGCTCGGCTATCCATGGCGGCAAGACATCCCCAGCATAAGGCGTCCGAGCACCTGCATGTGGCGAGGCGTTACTGATTGTTTGCAGATATTGTCGCTGCGAAAGAGCCTTTTGTCGCAAGTAGACCTCGGTCTGCGGGCACTCTGCCAGAGCCGCCGGTCCGGTCTGGCGAATGCCTGGTTAGGGAGGTTTGATACGCGCGGCCTCATCAATCTTTCAGCAGCTTCTGGTCAGCCATCCGCAGCGAGGCGATCAGGTCTGGGTCGCGTTGATAGATGTCCGGGCGATAGTGTGGTTGTCCGGTGCTGTCCGCTTCGGCTGTCCAGTACGCCAGCAGCACTGGGGTGGGCTCGGCCAGGCGAAACTCGTGCGTCTTGCCCGTCTCCAGCAACCGGGCGAAGCGTTCGCGTTCGCCATCGACCAACAGCAGGTCGACCAGCTGCATGACCGACTCGACCCTGACGCAGCCGGAGCTGAACGCGCGCTGGGAACGGTCGAACAGGCCCTGGCTCGGCGTGTCGTGCAGATAAATCGCAAATGGATTGTCGAAGCGCACGACCAGACGTCCGAGCGGGTTGTCCGGTCCTGCGGCCTGGCGCAGCAGAATGCGGCCGGGATCGTTCCACTCGACCTGCTCAGGGTCCAGCGGGTTGCCCTCGTAGTCGAAAACTTGCAGATCCTGCTCGGCCAGATAGCCGAGGTCCTCACGGATCTTGGGCAGTTTGTCTTCGCTCAGGATGGTGGGTGGCACGGTCCAGGTCGGATTGAGGGTCAGCCGGGTGACGGTCGATTTGATCTCCGGTGTCTGCCGCGTCGCGCGGCCAACCTGGCTGCGTGTCTCCCATTGCGCGCGCCCGTCACGGAAATAGACGACGCGCCCGCCAGCGATATCGACCAACAGCGAGCGCGCCTCGATGTCGCGGGATAGCCAGCGGAATCGCTCCAGATTGATCTTCAGCTGGTCCAGTCGCTCACTCGGGGTGACGTTCAGCGCGGCCAGGGTGTCGACGCCCAATATGCCGTCGTCCTGCAAGCCGTGGCGGGCCTGGAAGGCTTTCAGCGCCTGCTCGACGGTTCGGTCGTAGCGGTTCTGGACGCTTTCCACCGCGATGGTGTCGGGAAGATGGCCGCCGGCGGCCAGACGTTGGCGCAGCAAGGGAACCCGGGCATCCGACATACCGGGACGCAAAGTCTCTCCGGCAGGGATCGGCAGTTGGCGTTGCGCGGGCTCGGCTCGCAGGCGGGCATGAGCCTTGCGCAGGTTGTGGTACTGCTCGAACGTCGGGCGCGCCTGATCGAAGGCCTGGCCGATGTTCATCAGGCCGGCATCGGCGATGTCCAACAACCGGTCATCCGCCCGCTGCGGGGCCACGGCGTCGGTGCTGCGCCAGACCGGCTCCAGACGATCCTGCGGCAGCCGCCCGTGGGACAGATGCCGCAGTGCCAGCAGGTAGGCGTGCGTCGCGAGAATGTCGCCACACTCGCGATGCAGCGGTTCGGCCGTCGCCGTATACAGGCTTCGGCGAATGGCTGCGGGATGGTAAGCAGCAGGATTCAGACCGTCGTCGACCAGCGCATCGAGTTGCGCTAGCAGCGTGTCGATCTGCTCATAGGATGTCCACAAGGCTTCGAACTGCTGTCGACTATAGAGCTCGGTCAGCTGCCGAGAAGCCGTCTGGTCGATGTCGGCAAGGGGACTGGCGCAGGCGCTGGCGAGATTTTCCAGGGCGCTCTGGATAGGTTTGACTGGATTGCTGGCAGGCTGCGCGAACGCCAATGCGGGTGCGAGGCAGAAGATGCCAACCAGACGAACTGCATGTTTTTTATACAATGCTTCACTCCCGGCAAACCCACCGACTGCTAGACTTTGCCGCTAATCCGGCTGCGGCTTTGGGAAAACCAGACCCATCCGGACCACCACAAAATGCTCTGTCAGACGAAGTGGGAGTTTTTTCGCTCCCGTCTGACCTGTTTCGCTGCCGCCTGCTCGGTGCTGCAGCGCGTATGGACGCTAGCCAAGAGGGAAATGCGGCTTTGGCGTCGGTGAGGTAATTCAATACATGATGGTTTCGTTCCGACGCCTCTGCCTCGTGGCAGGTCTGCTCCTGTCAGCTCCGCTCCTGGCGGCCAGTCCTTCCTACCAGCCGGTTGTGGATGACTTGTCACTGATAGCGCCTACGTTAAACCTCAAAGTGCTCACGCATGCCGTAGCGGCCATGCAATGCGCTGTGAATAACGGCGCCAGCCCCGCGAAGCGGCTGGCGGTGATCGATTTTTCGCTGCCGTCGTCGGAACGCCGGCTCTGGATATTCGACCTGCAGCAGCGGCGGTTGTTGCTTGAAGATTTCGTCGCCCACGGAATGAAGTCTGGCGAAAACCTCGCCACGCGCTTCTCCAACGTGCTTGGCAGCCATCAGTCGAGCATCGGCCTGTTCCGCACCGCCGAGAGCTACAGCGGCAAGCATGGCTATTCACTGCGTATGGATGGGCTCGAACCCGGCGTGAACGACCTGGCCCGCGAACGAGCGATCGTCATCCACCCGGCTGATTACGTGAACCCGGCCTGGATCGCCACTCAAGGCCGCATCGGCCGCAGCCAGGGCTGCCCGGCGGTGCGCCCGGAAGTGGCGCGCATGGTGGTCGATAGCCTCAAGGGCGGGCAGTTCATGTTTTCCTGGTATCCGGATCAGGATTGGCTGCAGACCTCGGCCTATCTCAATTGCGAGCCTTCGCGCGTTGCGGGGATATTGGCGGCGCGGCAGGGGTGACTCAGCGGCAAGGCTCGTAGGGTCGAACTTGTTCGACTTTCGCAAACTCGGCCGAATGAATTCGGCCCTACGGCGACAGCGCGCCGCGAACGAAGCGTCAGCAGTTCGCCTGCGGCTCTATTTCTGCTCACTCTGCGGTGTTACCCGCAACACCTCTTCCAACGTAGTCAGCCCCGCTGCGATCTTCTGCGCGCCGGACAGGCGCAGGCTGTGCATGCCGTCCTTGAACGCCTGGCGACGCAAGGCGATGAGGTCGGTGTCGGCGGTGATCAGCGGCTTGATCGTATCGTTGAGCAGCATGATTTCGTACACGCCTGCGCGGCCGCGATAGCCCGTATCCCGACACTCAATGCAGCCCACGGCTTGCTGTGCATGGCTCGGCAGCGGGGCGTTCCAGGGTTTGGTCAGGGCCTGCCAGTCATCGGCATCCAGTTGAACCGGCGTCTTGCAGTGCGGGCAGAGTGTGCGCACCAAGCGCTGGGCCATCACGCCAAGCAAGGTGGCGCGCAGCAAATAATGCGGCACGCCCAGTTCCAGCAGGCGAGTAATGGCGCTGGGCGCATCGTTGGTGTGCAGGGTAGAAAGCACCAGGTGGCCGGTCAGTGCAGCCTGGATCGCCATCTCGGCAGTTTCCAGGTCGCGGATCTCGCCGACCATGATGATGTCCGGGTCCTGGCGCATCAGCGCGCGCACGCCGCTGGCAAAGGTCAGGTCGATGTTGTGCTGCACCTGCATCTGGTTGAAGGCGCCCTCGATCATCTCGACCGGGTCTTCGATGGTGCAGACGTTCACCTCGGGCGTGGCCAGTTGCTTGAGCGTGGTGTACAGCGTAGTGGTCTTGCCCGAGCCGGTGGGGCCGGTGACCAGGATGATGCCGTTGGGCTGGCCGGTCATGCTCTGCCAGCGGCGCAGGTCCTCTGCGGAAAAGCCCAGCTGGTCGAAGCCCTTGAGCAACACTTCCGGATCGAAGATCCGCATCACCATTTTCTCGCCAAAAGCGGTCGGCAAGGTCGACAGGCGTAGCTCCACTTCGCCGCCATCCGGCGTCTTGGTTTTTACCCGTCCGTCTTGCGGCTTGCGTTTTTCGGCGACGTTCATCCGCCCCAGCGACTTCAGTCGGCTGACCACCGCCATGGTCACCTGGGGCGGGAATTGATAGACGTTGTGCAGTACGCCATCGATGCGAAAACGCACGGTGCCCTGTTCGCGGCGTGGTTCGATGTGGATGTCGCTGGCGCGTTGATCGAAGGCGTACTGGAACAGCCAGTCGACAATATTGACGATGTGCGAGTCGTTGGCGTCCGGCTCCTGGTCGCTGGCGCCGAGGTTGAGCAGCTGCTCGAAGTTACCGGTGCCGCTGACCTTCTGGTCCGTGGCGGTGGCGCCGCTGACCGATTTGGCCAGCCGGTAGAACTCCACGGTAAAGCGCTGCAGCTCCAACGGGTTGGCCACCACGCGCTTGATCGGGCGCTTGAGCACGTGGGTCAGGTTGGCTTCCCAGCTCTTCACGAAGGGCTGGGCGCTGGCGATGGTCACCGCCGAGCTGTCCACCGCCACGGCGAGGATCTTGTGGCGCTGGGCGAAGGCGTAGGACATCAGTGGCGTGATGGCCGCGACATTGATTTTCAGCGGGTCGATGCGCAGATAGGGCTGCCCGGCTTGTTCGGCGAGCCAGAAGGTCAGGGTTTCCAGATCGAGCTTCTTACCGGGTCGTGCCAGATCGTCGAGTTGCTGCTCGGCGAGAAACTCCAGCGGATGTTGCTGTGCTGTCGTGCTGCGCCGCAGGGTCAGGCATTGTTCGGCCGTGTCCTGCAAAAGCCGGCCCTGCGCCACCAGGTCTCGCAACAGATCGTTGAGGTCGAGCAGGCGATCGGCGGTGGAAGGGGCGAAGGCGGACATGGGGACTCCTGGATGTATAAGCTGCTTGAAGCCTGATGCTGAAAGCTTGAAGTTAAAAGCCGAAGCTTGGCAGCGCTCCGGCACCGCACGCACCTTTGGATTTAGCTCCAGCTTCCAGCAGCTTACTTCGTCAGCGCCTTTCAGGCCTTGAGCGTCGGCACAGTACGCGTCTGCTCGACACGGGTATCGAACAGTCTTGTAGGTGAGCCGGCGGCGTTCCACTTCAGCCCACCATAAATCGGCTTGACGGGTAACAGGCCAGGCGAGGCGTAATAACGGCGGTGAGTACGAATAAGCGGTGGGCTAAAGCCCACCCTACGCGTGACTTGCAGCTTGCGAAGGTTACTTCGTCAGCGCCTTCCAAGCCTTGAGCGTCCACACAGTACGCGCCTGTTCGACGCGGGCATCGAGCAGTTCGTCGCTCAGCGGCTGTTGTGCCAGTTCGTAGAGCTTGGCCAGTTCGCCATAGAGACGGTCGGTTTCCGGTACTTCCAACGTCGTGCGTGCCAGGCGCAGCCAAACCAGCAGCCGCTCCATGCGTGGGCGTTGTTCGGCGAGGTCTTCAGGCTGCTGCTGATAGCGCAACAGCTGCAATGCCTCGGCTTCTTCACCCAACAGGCGCGGCAACCAATTGCCCAGTCCGGCTGCACCTTGGCGATTGCCACGGTTGTTGCGCTCAGCGGTCCAGCCACGTTGCAGCAGCCATAGCGAGGCCTTCAGCGAGAACAGGCCCCAGCGTGGCTGATCGAGTTCGGCAGCGAATTCGTCCGGCGCTGCCTGGCGGATCGATTCGTCGTCCTGCCCGGCTTCGAGGCGTGGACGCCAGTCTTGGATCAGCGCATCGAGCCGTTCGCGCAGCTCGCGGCTACTGGCGCGCGGAGCGGCCTGGCCGAGGCTGCCGAGCAGGGCGCGCAAGTCGACCAGTTGCTGCAGCCATTGGCTGAGCAGTTTCCAATGACCGTTGAAGCGGTACTGCTCGGCTAGGCGCTGGCTATTGCCCAGCAGATGCCAGGCCAGCGCGGCAAAGGCATCGTCCAGCGGCATGAGTGTATCGAGTATCGGCGCCGGCAGATTCAGCGCATAGCTGTCGGCGTCATGCAGGCGATAGCCACGCTCGGCCTTGCTGATGTCGCAGGGCATCAGCGGCAGGTCGGCCGCCAGTTCGGTGGCCAGCTCCAGCAGCGCTTCGGGCTCGCCCTGGCGCAGTTCCAGTTCCAGCTCGCAGATGTCCTCGCTCTGCTTGCCGACCACGACCTTGCCCAGGTCCAGCGCCGCTTCGATCACGACTTTGGCCTTGCCACGGCCCCAGGCAATTTCGGCCTTCTCGCGGACGAAGTCGGTGGTGAAGATCGGCTTGAGGGTTTTCTTGTCCAGCTCGGCGAGGGCTGCCGGCCAGCAGTCGTCAGTGAGTTTCTTCGGGTCCAGCTTGGCCTTGTCGAGGTGCCAGTCCCACTCGTTGCGCTCGGACAGGCCGGCCACGCTCTGGCCACGGCTCTTGAGCGTCTGGATGAACTGCTCGCCATCGCGCCGCAGACGTAACGCAACTTTCGCCTGAGCAAGTTCGCGCTCGGGCGTGTCGTAATACTGATTGAACAGTTCGTGGCGTTGCCAGCCGCTCTTGTTGCGCTTTTTCAGCAGCGGGTGGTCGCGTAGTGCCGCGAGGGTTTCGCGACTGGCGCGCAGTTTGATTTCGGTTTCTTTCTGCATGATGCCCAGGTGATGCCTATGTTTGAGTGTGACTGATATCACGCGGTGGCGGTGTTTCAAGCTCATCCGTATACTTGCCGCCTTCTGAAGCCGGGGTATTCCCTATGCCAATCAATCCATTCGTCAGCCTGTTCGGACGCTCGCCCATCGGCCCGATGCAGCAGCACATGGCCAAGTCCCACGAATGTGCCGCCAACCTGGTACCCCTGTTTCAGGCGATCACGGCAGAAGACTGGGAGCGGGTCGAGCAGATCCAGCAAGAGATGGCGCGCCTGGAAAACGAGGCCGATAAGCTCAAGAAGAGCGTTCGCCAGCATCTGCCCAAGAGCCTGTTTCTGCCGGTACCGCGCTCCGATCTGCTGGAGCTGCTGAGTGTACAGGACAAGATCGCCAACCGCGCCAAGGACATCGCCGGCCTGATGCTGGGCCGCTGCATGACCGTCCCCGTGGCGCTGCAGCCGCTGATGCTGGCCTTCGTCCAGCGCAGCGTCGATGCCAGCTGCCAGGCGCTGAAGGCGCTCAAAGAACTGGATTCGCTGCTCGAGACCGGCTTCAGCGGCCGTGAGGCCACGCTGGTCGAGAAGATGGTCGAGGAAGTTGAGGAAATCGAGCGTGAAACCGACCGTATGCAGATCACGGTTCGCCGTGAGCTGTTCAAGCTGGAAAAGGAATTGCCACCAGTAGACGTCATGTTCCTCTACAAAATCATCGAATGGATCGGTGACGTGGCCGACCGTGCCGAGCGCGTCGGTAACCGTCTGGAACAATTGCTGGCGCGTTGAGCGCCAGTTTCCTTTCTGGGTTCAACAGGTAACTTTCTATGTCTCTTATCTCGGATTACGGCTTCGTACTCCTGGTGCTCGCCTGCGCGTTCGGTTTTTTCATGGCCTGGGGCGTTGGCGCCAATGACGTGGCCAACGCCATGGGTACCTCGGTGGGCTCGCGCGCACTGACCATCAAGCAGGCGATTTTGATCGCCATGGTCTTCGAGTTCTGCGGGGCCTACCTGGCCGGTGGCGAGGTGACCGAAACCATCAAGAACGGCATTGTCGACGCCGAGATGATCCCGCCGGAACTGATGGTCTTGGGAATGATGTCGGCACTGCTTGCCGCCGGCACCTGGCTGTTGGTGGCGTCGATGAAGGGCTGGCCGGTTTCCACTACCCACTCGATCGTCGGTGCGGTGATCGGTTTCGCGGCGGTGGGTGTCTCGATGGATGCGGTGCACTGGGAGGGCGTCGGTCCGATCGTTGCCAGCTGGGTCGTCTCGCCTGTGCTGTCCGGCACCATCGCCTTCGGTGTGTTCATGAGTGTGCAGCGCCTGATCATCGACACCGAGAATCCCTTCCAGAACGCCAAGCGTTTCGTGCCGATGTACATGTTCCTCACCGGTTTCATGGTGGCGCTGATGACCCTGTCCAAGGGGCTCAAACACATCGGTCTGGACCTCAGCAGCGGCCAGAGTTTTCTTCTCGCCGTTGGCGTCGGCGTGCTGGTGATGCTGATCGGTATCGCGCTGCTGACACGCATCAAGGTCGACGTCGAAGCGGACAAAACCTTCCACTTTTCCAGCGTAGAAAAGGTCTTCGCCGTTCTGATGATCTTCACCGCCTGCTCCATGGCGTTCGCCCATGGCTCCAACGATGTAGCCAACGCAGTCGGCCCGCTGGCTGCGGTGGTCGGTGTGCTGCAGTCCGATGGCGCGGCTGCGGTCGCTGCCAAGTCGGCCGTGCCGGGCTGGGTGCTGCTGCTGGGCGCGGTAGGTATCGTTATCGGTCTCGCCACCTACGGTTACAAGGTGATCGCCACCATTGGCAAGCAGATCACCGAGCTCACTCCAAGCCGCGGTTTCGCTGCGGAACTGGCGACTGCCACCACAGTGGTTGGCGCGTCGGCGATTGGCTTGCCGGTTTCCACTACGCATACGCTGGTTGGGGCGGTGCTTGGCGTGGGCATCGCGCGCGGTATCGGCGCGCTGAACCTGGGCGTGGTCGGCAAGATATTTATGTCCTGGCTGGTTACCCTGCCGGTCGGTGCTGGCCTGGCGATCGTGTTCTTCCTGATTCTTCGCGCCATTTTCACCTGATCTACCGCGCGACAGACTGCGACACCTCATACGCCCCGTCGATCTGACGGGGCGTATTCGTTCATGGGTCCCGTCTTGATGCGTTTCATGTTTCACTGGCTGCTCTGTTCCGATCTCGATACGGAGGTAGCCGGTGCCCGTTCCCTCACTCAAGGATCAATTTGCCGCGCTGGTCGCCGCGCCTTCGGTGAGCTGCACACAGGCGCATTGGGACCAGACCAACCGGCCGGTGATCGACCTGCTCGCCGGCTGGCTGGGTGATCTTGGTTTCTCCTGTGAAACGCAGGAAATAGCCCCCGGCAAGTTCAATCTGCTGGCCAGTCATGGCAGCGGTCCCGGCGGACTGGTGCTGGCCGGACACAGCGACACCGTGCCTTTCGATGCCGAGCTGTGGACGTCCGATCCGCTGCGCCTGCGCGAAGCCGACAGCCGTTGGTACGGCCTGGGCAGCTGCGATATGAAAGGCTTCTTCGCGCTGATCATCGAAGCGGTGCTGCCGCTGTTGGACCAGCCGTTCAGGCAGCCGCTGCTGATCCTCGCCACTTGCGACGAGGAAAGCTCCATGTCCGGCGCCCGGGCGTTGGTCGATGCCGGCCGGCCGCTGGGGCGTGCCGCGGTGATCGGCGAGCCCACCGGGTTGCGGCCCGTGCGTCTGCACAAGGGCATCATGATGGAAGGCATCGAGATTCACGGGCAGAGCGGGCATTCCTCCAACCCCGCCTACGGCCGTAGCGCGCTGGATGCCATGCACGGCGTGATGGGCGAGCTGATGACGCTGCGCCGTGAGTGGCAGGGCGAATACGACAATCCGCTGTTTGACGTGCCGCAGCCGACGCTCAACCTCGGCTGCATCCACGGCGGCGACAATCCCAACCGCATCTGTGGCCATTGCGCACTGGAGTTCGATCTGCGGCCGTTGCCCGGTATGGACCCCGAGCAGCTGCGCGCAGCCATTCGCCAGCGTTTACAGCCGCTGGCCGAGCAGCACCAGGTGACGATCGAGCTGGCGCCGCTGTTTCCCAGCGTGCCGCCCTTCGAGCAGCCGGCGGGCGGCGAGCTGGTCAAGCTTGCCGAACGGCTGACCGGCCATGCCGC
The DNA here is from genome assembly GCF_004331835.1 of Pseudomonas sp. IC_126. Taxonomy (NCBI): domain Bacteria; kingdom Pseudomonadati; phylum Pseudomonadota; class Gammaproteobacteria; order Pseudomonadales; family Pseudomonadaceae; genus Pseudomonas; species Pseudomonas sp. IC_126. The sequence continues at coordinate 28,447 of NZ_SJSS01000002.1, read as the reverse complement.
CGAGGCGGTGGCGTTCGCTACCGAAGCGCCTTATCTTCAGCAGCTTGGCTGCGAGACACTGGTACTAGGCCCCGGCGACATCGCCTGCGCCCACCAGCCGAACGAATACCTGGATCTCGACAGAATCGAGCCCACCGTGAGGCTGCTGCGCGCCATGATCGATCACTATTGCCTGCAGCCGGCCAGCCGAGGTTAGGAGCAGATTTCGGATCGAATCTGCTCCCGCGCCCGCTCTCCCGACCCGGCTACCGATTTTTAAGCTGTCACTTGAAGGCTTCTGCAACATGCACGACTACGTCACCTGGCTTCGCGACTCCTCGCCCTACATCAACTCGCACCGTGAGCGCACCTTCGTGGTCATGCTGCCGGGCGATGGGCTGGAACACTCCAATTTCGGCAACATCGTCCACGACCTGGTGCTGTTGCACAGCCTCGGCGTGCGGCTGGTGCTGGTGTTCGGCTCGCGTCCGCAGATCGAGGCGCGACTGGCCGCACGCGGCATAGGGCCGCGCGTTCATCGCGGCTTACGCGTTACCGATTCCGCTGCGCTGGAGTGTGCAATCGATGCCGTCGGGCACATGCGCATCGCCCTCGAAGCGCGGCTGTCGATGGACATGGCGGCCTCGCCCATGCAGGGCGCGCGGCTGCGCGTGGCGAGCGGTAACTTCGTCACCGCGCGGCCCATCGGCGTGGTCGAGGGGGTCGATTATCAGCACACCGGAGAAGTACGACGCATCGACCGCAAGGGCATCGGCCGGCTGCTGGACGAGCGCACCATAGTGCTGCTCTCGCCACTGGGCTACTCACCCACCGGGGAAATCTTCAACCTAGCCTGCGAAGACGTCGCCACCCGCGCGGCCATCGACCTGCAGGCCGACAAGCTGGTGCTCTACGGCGCCGAACGCGGGCTGCTGGACGAAGCCGGGAATCTGGTGCGCGAGCTGCGCCCGCCGCAGATTCCCGCTCATGTCGAGCGGCTGAGCAGCGATTACCAAGCCGAGCTGCTGGACGCCGCTGCGCAGGCCTGCCGTGGCGGCGTCCGGCGCAGCCACCTAGTCAGCTATGTCGATGACGGCGCGCTGCTCAACGAGTTGTTCACTCGCGACGGTGGCGGCACCCTGGTGGCCCAGGAGCAGTTCGAGCAATTGCGCGAAGCGACCATCGAGGACGTGGGCGGCCTGATCGACCTGATCACCCCGCTGGAAGAGCAGGGCATCCTGGTACGCCGTTCACGCGAGGTGCTGGAGCGAGAAGTGGAACAGTTCAGCATCGTCGAGCGCGACGGGCTGATCATCGCCTGTGCCGCGCTCTATCCCATCCCCGATTCGGACTGGGGCGAACTGGCCTGCCTGGCGGTCAACCCGGAGTATCGCCATGGCGGTCGCGGCGATGAATTGCTCGAACGTATCGAAGCGCGGGCGCGCAAGCTGGGTCTGAAAACTTTGTTCGTACTCACTACTCGCACCGCCCACTGGTTCCGCGAACGCGGTTTTGAACCCAGTGGCGTCGAACGCCTGCCAGCGGCGCGGGCGTCGCTATACAACTTCCAGCGGCAGTCGAAGGTGTTCGAGAAGAAGCTGTAGAAGACGATAAAGGCGCTTGAGGCTGGAAGACTGGACGAAAAGGCAGGCCGTGGTTGTTTGTTGGTTTGTTCGTCGGATTACGCCTTCGGCTAATCCGACCTACAACTGTAGGGTGGGCCGGGCGGCGCTCCGCTTCAGCTCGCGCGGGACCGGCGGCAACGCGCTAGGCGGAGATTGATGCGGGGGCGTAAGTTTGTAGGGTGGGCTTCAGCCCACCAGAACGGGACCGGCGGCGATACGTCAGGCGAGGCGTAGATGCGGGGCGTAAGCAAGCGGTGGGCTAAAGCCCACCCTACGAGTCTGCCGCTCAGATGCCGATGGACAACAGGCTTGCCTGATAGGCCGCGACGAACTGGTCGAAATCCGATTCCTGTTGGGCTTCCAGCTCGGCCTGTCCATTGTGAGATTGCTGCGCGGCGGTTTCGAATCCGGCCTGCTCGGCAGCGCTCAGGGGCTGGCTGCGGAAATGCTCGGCATGCCGCCGGCTCTGGCGCAGGGCGAATTGGCTAAAGCTCTCGCCGCTGCGTTTCAACTCGCCGAGTACCCGCGCCGATGGCGTGAGGCTGCTGTCAGCGACCTTCGCCTGTTGCGCGGCGAGCGCCCGCGCATGTTGGTCGCCGCCCTTGGCCTGGTCCAGCAGCGCGGCGACCTGACCGATTTCACCCAGCAGTTCCTGCGCCCAGGCTTGCAGGCTGACCTGCTCGCCGCCGCGACGCAGTTCGAGGCCCGGCTTGCGCCCTTCGGTAACTACCTTGAGGAAGTTGTCGCTGCTGGCGCCGCACTCGCCCGCGACCAAGCAGGGGCTGTCTTCCAGCGTGCAGAACAGCAGGAAGGCATCGAGGAAACGCGCTTCGTCAAGATCGATGCCCAGCGGTAGGAAGGGGTTGATGTCCAGGCAACGCACTTCGATGTACTGGATGCCGCGGGCGCGCAGCGCCTGCAGCGGCCGCTCGCCGCTTTCGGTGACGCGCTTGGGGCGGATGTTGGAGTAGTACTCGTTTTCGATCTGCAGCACGTTGGTGTTGAGCTGCAGCCAGTTGCCGTCGGCGTCCTTGGTGCCCATCTCGGCATAGGCCGGATAGGGCGTCGAAACGGCCTTGTGCAGGCTATCGGTGTAGCTGGACAGGTTGTCGTAGCAGGGTGTCAGGCCGGCCTGGGCGTTGCTCTGGTAACCCAGGTCGCTCATTCGCAGGCTAGTGGCCCAAGGCAAATAAAGGGTGTCTTCGTCCAGCTGTTCGAGCTGGTGCGGGCGGCCGCGCATGAAGCTTGCATCCAGCGCTGGGGAGGCGCCGAACAGGTACATCAGCAGCCAGCTGTAGCGGCGGAAGTTGCGGATCAGCGCGATATAGCGCGAGGACTGGTAATCCTGCCGGCTGCGGGTGTCGCCATCCTCGGCCTGCAGCAGCGACCACAGCCCCTCGGGCAGCGAAAAGTTGTAATGGATGCCGGCGATGCACTGCATGGTCTTGCCGTAGCGCAGCGCCAGCCCCTGGCGGTAGACGTGCTTGAGCCGGCCGACATTGGAGCTGCCGTATTCGGCGATGGGAATCAGTGCCTCTTCCGGCAGGCGCCCCGGCATCGAGGGGCTCCAGAGCCATTCGTCGTCGAGCTTGCCGTAGGTGTAGCGATGAATGGCGTCCAGCTCGGCCAGGGTCTGTTGCGGATCGGTTGCGGTGCCGGTGATGAACTCCAGCAGCGCCTCGGAATAATCGGTGGTGATCTTCGGATGCGTCAGCGCCGAACCCAGCGCGCGCGGGTGTGGCGTCAGGGCCAGCTCGCCGTGGCTGTCGATGCGCAGGCATTCGCGTTCTATCCCATGCAGGCATTGCGAGAGCAGCGGAAGGTGGGAGGGCTCGGCCAGCAATGCCAGGCGGTGGGAGAGGAGGTCGCTCAAGTTCTGGTTCCTTCACGCATCAGTCGGCCCAATATGGGGCTGCGAGGGGCAAGCTTCAAGCCACAAGCTGCAAGAGAAAGCAGGCGCGCCCTTGCAGCCTGAAGCTTGCCGCTTCTTACAAACAGGCGAAGGTCGATTGTGCCTTGGCGATCAGTTTGCCGCCTTGATGAACTTCGGCTTCGAGAACCTGGGTACGACGCCCGGCATGTACCACCCAGGCGCGGCAGGTCAGTTCGCCTTCGGTCACCGGGCGGATGTAGTTGAGCTTGCATTCCAGCGTCACGCTGTTCGGCAGCCCGTCGTTGAGACTGTGGCTGGCCTGACCCATGGCGGTGTCGATCAGCGAGAACAGCGCACCGCCATGCAGCTTGCCGTGCAGGTTGCGCAAGCCGTCGTGCATGCTCAGCCCGAGTACGGCCTCGCCGTTTTCAGCCTTGTGAATCTCTAGGCCGAGCAGGCGGCCGAAGGCGCTGGAACTGCCCACCGCCTCGACTTGAATGCTCATATTATTTCCTCAGCTGCTTGGCATTGGCGAACAGCGACGCCATGGCCGCGTTAGCCGGCGCGGGCTTGTCCTGCTTGGTGTGACGCTCGGTGCGCGGCGCGTTGCCGCGAGGCTTGCCGCCTCCACGTGGCCCCTCGGTTTTCTCGCCGGGGGTGTCGCTCATGCGCATGGACAGGCCGACGCGGTTGCGCGGAATATCCACCTCCATGACCTTGACCTTGACGATGTCACCGGCTTTGACCACTTCGTAGGGGTCTTTGACGAATTTCTCCGACAGCGCGCTGATGTGCACCAAGCCATCCTGATGCACGCCGATGTCGACGAAGGCACCGAAGTTGGTCACGTTGGTCACCACGCCTTCGAGCACCATGCCGGGCGTCAGGTCGCTGAGCTTCTCGACGCCTTCCTGGAATTCGGCGGTCTTGAACTCGGGACGCGGGTCGCGGCCAGGCTTTTCGAGTTCCTGGAGGATGTCGCCGATGGTCACCAGGCCGAAGGTCTCATCGGTGAATTTCGCCGGGTCGAGCTTCTTGAGGAAGGTCGAGTCGCCGACGAGCGAGCGGATATCGCGGCCGGTATCGGCGGCGATGCGTTTGACCAGCGGATAGGTCTCCGGGTGAACCGCGGAGGCATCCAGCGGATTATCGCCATTCATTACGCGGAGGAAGCCGGCGGCCTGTTCGAAGGTTTTGTCGCCCAGGCGCGGCACCTTCTTCAGTTCGCTGCGGGATTTGAACGCGCCGTTGGCATCGCGGTAGGCGACGATGTTCTGCGCCAGGGTGCCGTTGAGCCCAGAAATGCGTGCCAGCAGGGCGGCGGAGGCGGTGTTCACATCCACGCCGACGGCGTTCACGCAGTCCTCTACCACCGCATCCAGCGAGCGCGCCAGTTTCAGCTGCGACACGTCATGCTGGTACTGACCGACGCCGATGGCCTTGGGCTCGATCTTCACCAGCTCGGCCAGCGGGTCCTGCAGGCGGCGGGCGATGGAGACTGCGCCACGGATCGAAACGTCCAGATCGGGGAATTCCTTCGCTGCCAGCTCCGAGGCGGAATACACCGAGGCGCCGGCTTCGCTGACCATGATCTTGGTGAGCTTCAGGCCCGGCACCTGCTTGATCAGGTCTGCCGCCAGCTTGTCGGTCTCGCGGCTGGCGGTGCCGTTGCCGATGGCGATCAGATCGACGCCGTGCTTGGCGCAAAGCTTGGCGAGAACGGCGAGGGTGCCGTCCCGATCGTTGCGCGGTGCGTGCGGATAAACGGTGGCGGTATCCAACAGCTTACCGGTGGCATCGACCACCGCGACCTTGCAGCCGGTGCGCAGCCCCGGATCGAGGCCCAGGGTCGCGCGCGGGCCGGCGGGCGCGGCCAGCAGCAGGTCGTGCATATTGCGGGCGAAGACGCCGATGGCGTCGTCCTCGGCCTTGTCGCGCAGCTCGCCGAGCAGATCGGTTTCCAGATGGGTGTAGAGCTTGACCTTCCAGGTCCAGCGCACCACCTCGCTGAGCCACTTGTCGGCGGCGCGGCCTTGGTTGGTGATACCGAAGCGCTCACCGATCATGCCTTCGCCCGGATGCATGGAGCCGGGGGCTTCGTCGCCGACCTTGAGCGTAATGCTGAGGATGCCTTCGTTGCGGCCGCGGAAGATCGCCAGGGCACGGTGCGACGGGGTGTTCTTCAGCACTTCGTCATGCTCGAAGTAGTCGCTGAACTTGGCGCCTTCGCTCTCCTTGCCGGGTACGACGCGGGCGCTGAGGGTGGCGTTGTGCTTGAGAAAATCACGGAGTTTCGCCAGCAGATCGGCGTCCTCGGCGAAGCGCTCCATGAGGATGTACTTGGCGCCTTCGAGTACCGCCTTGGTGTCGGCGAAGCCTTTTTCGGCATCGATGAAACGCTCGGCTTCGCTCTCCGGGGGCAGGCTCGGGTCGGCGAACAGTGCGTCGGCCAGTTCGCCGAGGCCAGCTTCCAAGGCGATCTGGCCCTTGGTGCGACGCTTCTGCTTGTAGGGCAGGTAGAGGTCTTCGAGGCGGGTCTTGGTGTCGGCCAGGTTGATCTCGCGGGCCAGCTCGGGCGTCAGCTTGCCCTGTTCCTCAATGCTAGCGAGGATCGAGGTGCGTCGCTCGTCCAGCTCACGCATGTAGCGCAGGCGCTCTTCCAGATTGCGCAGCTGGGTGTCGTCGAGGCTGCCGGTGACTTCCTTGCGGTAACGGGCGATGAAGGGCACGGTGGAACCTTCGTCGAGCAGCGCCACGGCGGCGGCTACCTGTTGCGGGCGCACGCCCAGCTCGTTGGCGATGCGGGAATTGATGCTGTCCATGAACCTACCTGGGTCAGTCAAACCATGCAGGCCGTGCCTGCGCGAAAGGGCGGGATTATAAAGGCAGCGGGGAGCTTGAGGCTGGAAGCTGGAAGAAAAAGCATCGGGCGTTGTCCTTGGTAGTGGCGCATGGAGCGGGTTGCATCGCCCTGCGATTTTGGCCACTTCCAACTGCTTCTCTCGCAAAATCTGCTAACAATGGCTGTCAATTGCCTTGTCATCCGTAGGCGCATAATGCGCCGTCGATAAATTCAGGAGTTTCCATGAGCAGCACTGCGTCAGCCAGCGAAGGTGAAAAAATCCTGATCGTCGATGACGATGCCCGTCTGCGGCGTCTGCTCGAGCGGTTTCTCGACGAGCAGGGCTATCGCGTCCGTACCGTCGAAAGCGCCGAGCAGATGGACCGTCTGCTCAGCCGCGAACTGTTCCATCTGGTGGTTCTGGACCTGATGATGCCCGGCGAGGATGGCTTGTCCGCCTGCCATCGCCTGCGTGAAAGCGGCAATGGAATTCCGATCATCATGCTCACGGCCAAGGGTGACGAAGCCAGTCGCATCCAGGGTCTGGAGCAGGGTGCCGACGATTATCTGGCCAAACCCTTCAACCCGCGCGAACTGCTGGCACGGATTCGCGCCGTGCTGCGGCGCCAAGCACCCCAGGTGCCGGGTGCGCCGGGCAGCGAAGACGAGACGGTGACCTTCGGCGACTACGAGCTGTTTCTCGGCACACGCGAGCTGAAGAAGGGCGACCAGATACACATGCTCACCACCGGCGAGTTTGCCGTGCTCAAGGCGTTGGTCCAGCACGCCCGCGAGCCGTTGACCCGCGACAAGTTGATGAACCTCGCCCGTGGCCGCGAATGGGACGCCCTGGAGCGCTCCATCGACGTGCAGATCTCACGCCTGCGTCGCCTGATTGAGCCCGACCCGTCCAAGCCGCGCTATATCCAGACGGTCTGGGGCGTGGGTTACGTGTTCGTACCTGATGGCAACAAGGGCTGAAAAGCGCTAGAAGTGCCTAGCGCTGGAGGCTGGAGAAGGGTCGCTTTATTCGTCCGGCCTACAGTGTCGTAGGGTGGGCTTCAGCCCACCACGCCCGGTCGATTTGGTGGTGAGCCCATAGCGCTGTGCATTTTCGTACCGCTTTCCAGCCTCCAGCGCTCTTATTCGGCTATTGATTTTATGAAGACTCCACTCTGGTTCCCGCAAAGCTTCTTCGCTCGCACCCTGTGGATGGTGCTGATCGTCGTGCTGTTCTCCAAGGTACTGATGCTGGTGTACCTGATGATGAACGACGACATGCTCGTCGATCGTCAGTACAGCCACGGCGCGGCCTTGACGCTGCGCGCCTATTGGGTCGCCGACGAGGCCAATCGCGAGCGCATCGGCGAGGCCGCAGGGGTGCACCGGGTGGCGGAGGCGGACGTGCCGCCGAGTGAATACCATTGGCCCTACACCGAAATCTTCCAGCAGCAGATGCGCGCCGAGCTGGGCCCCGAAACCGAGGTGCGGGTGCGCATCCAGCCGGAAACGGCGCTCTGGGTGCGCGCTCCGAGTCTGGGGCCGGATTGGCTGCAGGTGCCGCTCTATGCCTATCCATTGCGTGGGCAGCGGATCTGGAGCGTGCTGGGCTGGTTCCTCGGCATCGGGCTGCTTTCCACCGCCGCCGCGTGGGTTTTCGTCGGTCAGCTCAACCTGCCGCTCAAGCGCCTGGTCTACGCCGCCCGGCAGATCGGCAAGGGGCGCAGCGTGCGTTTGCCGATCAGCGACACGCCGAGCGAGATGACCGAGGTCTATCGCGCCTTTAATCAGATGGCGGAGGACGTCGAGCAGGCCGGGCGCGAGCGCGAGCTGATGCTCGCCGGGGTTTCCCACGACCTGCGTACACCGCTGACTCGCCTACGTCTGTCGCTGGAGCTCATGTCCAGCGAGGCCGAGCTGACCGAGGACATGGTCCGCGACGTCGAGGACATGAACGCGATCCTCGATCAGTTCCTCGCCTTTGTCCGCGACGGCAGTGACGAACCGGTGGAAAGTATCGATCTGGGCGAGCTGGTGCGTGAAGTGGTGGCGCCCTACAACCAGTACGGCGAAACCGTGCGGCTGTGCGTCGAACCGATGCCACAGCTGACCCTGCGACGCGTGTCGATCAAGCGCCTGTTGGTCAATCTCATCGAGAATGCCTTGCGCTACGGCGGCCACGGCGTCGAAGTTGCCGCCCACGTTTCTGGAGATGGCAGCGCGCCTTACGTGGTGCTCAGCGTGCTAGACCGAGGCGCTGGCATCGATCCGAAAGAGCTCGGCGAAATCTTCAATCCCTTCATCCGCGGCGACCGCGCGCGCGGCGGTCAGGGAGCCGGGCTGGGGTTGGCGATCGTCAAACGCATCGCTTCGCAGCACGGCGGTGTGGTCGAGTTGCGTAATCGCGAAGGCGGCGGGCTGGAAGCACGGGTCAGCCTGCCGTTGGGGTTGCTGCTGCCGAGGGATGCGATAAAGCACTGAGGCAGCTGCAAGCCTTAAGCGGCAAGAAAGAGCAGGGAGTGCCCTGCCGTCGCGCTTTTACTTGCAGTTGCCTTTTAGCCCTTGCCCTTCGTCCTCGTCAGGTGCGGGCCGGCGTTCTTTTCCAGGTACTGGATGATCAGGCCGGCAACGTCCTTGCCGGTGGTTTCTTCGATGCCGGCCAGGCCCGGCGAGGAGTTCACTTCCATCACCAGCGGGCCGTGGTTGGAGCGCAGGATGTCGACGCCGGCGACGCTCAGGCCCATGACCTTGGCCGCGCGGATGGCGGTCATGCGTTCCTCGGGAGTGATCTTGATCAGGCTGGCGGTACCGCCGCGGTGCAGGTTGGAGCGGAATTCGCCGGGTTTGGCCTGGCGCTTCATGGCAGCGATCACCTTGTCGCCGACGACGAAGCAGCGGATGTCGGCGCCGCCGGCTTCCTTGATGTATTCCTGCACCATGATGTCCTGCTTGAGGCTCATGAAGGCCTCGATCACCGATTCGGCGGCCTTTTCGGTCTCGCACAGCACCACGCCGATGCCCTGGGTGCCTTCCAGGACCTTGATCACCAGCGGCGCGCCGCCGACCATCTGGATCAGGTCGGCGATGTCGTCCGGGGAGTGGGCGAAACCGGTGACGGGCAGGCCGATCCCGCGTCTGGCCAGCAATTGCAGCGAACGCAGCTTGTCGCGCGAACGGGCGATGGCCACTGATTCGTTGAGCGGGAACACGCCCTGCATCTCGAACTGACGCAGCACCGCGCAGCCATAGAAGGTAACGGAGGCACCGATACGCGGAATTACCGCGTCGAAGCCTTCCAACGGGCGCCCGCGGTAATGAATCTGCGGCTTGTGGCTGGCGATGTTCATGTACGCGCGCAGTGTGTCGATCACCACCACTTCATGGCCACGTTGCTGGCCGGCCTCTACCAGGCGGCGGGTCGAATACAGGCGTGGATTGCGCGACAGCACGGCGATTTTCATTGGGCACCGGAAGTAGTGAGAGTCTGAGGTTTTTCCTGCACATAGGTGCGCGCAGGGTCGACCAGCCATTTGCCGTCCATCAGGGCTTTTGACCCTAGCAGCAGGCGATAGCGCATGGTCTTGCGACAGGTCAGGGTGAATTCCACCGGCCACAGGTGATCACCCAGCGCCAGCAGCGTACGCACCACGTAACGGGTCTGGGCGTGGCCGTTGGAGCTCTTGATGGTCTTTCGTGTGACCAGCGGCGCCTCGCAGCGATGGCGACGCTGCACCAGCGTGCCCAGATGCGCGGTGAAGCGCACCCAGCGTTCGCCGTCACGCTCGAATTCGCTGATCTCGGTGGCATGCAGCGCCGAGGTGCTGGCGCCGGTGTCGATCTTTGCACGCAGGCCGACCACGCCGAGTTCGGGCAGGGCGATCCATTCGCGCAAACCGATGACTATCTGAGGGTCGGGATTGTTCAAGAAAGCGTATCCACTGGATTTCCGCGCATTCTAGCAGGCCGTTGAAAAGCGTTGGTGAGGCAGGCAAGACAAGGAAAAAAACGGCCGAAGAAGCGGAGTTTACGTGCTGTAAATGAGCATTACTCACTGCGTTCGCCCTCCGGGCCGCGCTGAAGCGCGTTAGCCACAAGCGACTTTCTGAGGCTGCTTTTGACGCAGTATTGCCAACGCAGATAGTTTTTCAACGGCCTGCTAGATGCCGAGCATGACATCCGCATCTACCTGTACGACCCTATGACAACACGACGATTGGCCGAGTTGAGCGATGAGCGAAAAAGACGACGGTAAAGTCCGCTTGGATAAATGGTTATGGGCCGCGCGCTTCTACAAGACGCGCGCCTTGGCGAAGGCCGCCATCGAAGGCGGCAAGGTGCATTGCCGCGGTGAGCGCTGCAAGCCGAGCAAGGAGCCGAAAGTGGGCGAGGAACTGGTGATCCGCGCAGGCTTCGATGAACGCACCGTGGTGATCCGTGCGCTGTCCGCTGTGCGCCGGGGCGCGCCGGAAGCACAACTGCTCTATGAGGAAACTGCCGACAGTCTGGCCAAGCGCGAAAATGCCGCGGCCATGCGCAAGGCGGGTGCGTTGGGTGTGGAAACCGATGGCAAGCCGAGCAAGAAACAGCGCCGCGCTTTGCAGCGCTTCCGCTCGGATGCCGAATGACTCGCCGGTTGGACGGTCGCCACTTTCGCCCTAGAATGCGGTCCCTTCTCCCAAGGGCCCATGCAGATTCCGAGATTCGATGAGTCGCGGTATCACAGCCAACGGCCCCGGCCTTCAACCTGCTCTGGTCATGCCCATGCTCGATTCCGATTACACCCAGCGTTTTCTCTTCGATAACACCGACGTGCGGGGCGAGTGGGTCGGGCTCGAGCGCAGCTATGCCGAGGTGCTGGCCAAACACGCCTACCCGGAGCCGGTCGCCCAGCTGCTCGGCGAGCTGCTCGCGGCAGCCGCACTGCTCGTCGGTACGCTGAAATTCGATGGGCTGATGGTGTTGCAGGCGCGTTCGGCCGGCGCGGTACCGCTACTGATGGTCGAATGCTCCAGCGATCGCGAGGTGCGCGGCATCGCTCGCTATCACGAGGAGCAGCTGACGCCCGGTGCGACACTGTCTGAGCTGATGCCCGAAGGCGTGCTGGCGATGACCATCGATCCTGCCAATGGCCAGCGCTATCAAGGCATCGTCGCACTGGATGGCGCGACCCTGGCGGAAAGCCTGTCGAGCTATTTCGCCTCGTCCGAGCAGCTGCCGACGCGCTTCTGGCTTGCCGCCGATGGCCGCCGTGCCTGCGGCATGTTGCTGCAGCAGCTACCGGTCGATCGCATCCGTAACGGAGAGGAACGCGAAGCCAGCTGGCAGCATTTGCGCACCCTGGCCGATACGCTGTCCGCCGAAGAATTGCTCGGTCTCGACACCCAGACCGTGCTGCACCGGCTCTATCACGAAGAGCAGGTACGCCTATTCGAGCCACGGCCGATCACCTTCCGCTGCAGCTGCTCGCGTGAGCGCTCGGCCAACGCGGTGATCAGCCTCGGCCAGCACGATGCCGAGCAGCTGCTTAGCGAGCAGGGCGGCGCGATCACCATTGATTGCCAGTTCTGCAATCACAGCTATCGATTCGATGCGGCCGACATCGCCCAGCTGTTCGCAGGTGCGGGAACCGAGGGGCCTTCCGGCACGCGGCATTAAAAGGCCGTGGGGCGTAGAACCTTTTCGCCATTACGCCCTCATACCCAGCGCAGCGTCATTTCTGTCATAATCGCGCGCACTTTTTTTCGATGTAGTTCGCTGTCAGGTGGGCTACAACAGCATGGAGGATTCGGCCCAGGGCCGACGGGAAACTCATGACGCAAGCTATTAACGCCGTGTACGTTGATATCAGCACCGCTCGATTGATCGAAGAAGCCGTCAAGCGTGGTGAAGGTGAATTGGCCGCCAATGGCGCGCTCGTTGTCAAAACCGGTCACCGCACCGGTCGTTCGCCAGCCGACCGCTATATCGTCGAAGAGCCGAGCACCAAGGATTCCATCGCCTGGGGCCCGATCAATCGTCCGTTCCCTGCCGACAAGTTCGATGCCCTTTGGGATCGCGTCGAGACCTTCAACAAGGCTCAGGAGCACTTCGTTTCCCACGTCCACGTAGGCTCCTCCGAAGCTCACTACCTGCCGGTCAAGATGACCACCGCAACGGCCTGGCAGAACCTCTTCGGTCGTCAGCTGTTCATCAACCCGGCACAGTACAACCCGGCCGGTAAGGAAGAATGGCAGGTTCTCAACGTCGCCAATTTCGAGTGCTCTCCTGAGCGCGACGGCACAAACTCCGACGGCTGCGTGATCATCAATTTCGCCGCGAAAAAGGTGCTGATTGCCGGCATGCGCTACGCCGGTGAAATGAAGAAAGCGATGTTCTCGGTGCAGAACTATCTGCTGCCAGAGGCCGACGTGCTGCCAATGCACTGCGCTGCCAACATTGGCGAAGAAGGTGATGTCACCCTTTTCTTCGGCCTGTCCGGCACCGGCAAGACCACCCTGTCCGCCGACGAATCGCGTTATCTGATCGGTGATGACGAGCACGGCTGGGGTACTGGCGTGGTGTTCAACATCGAAGGCGGTTGCTACGCCAAGTGCATCGACCTGTCCGAGAAGAACGAGCCGGTGATCTGGAAAGCCATCCAGTTCGGTACCGTGCTGGAAAACGTGGTGCTCGATGACGAGCGCGTCGCCGATTACACCGATGACAGCCTGACCCAGAACAGTCGCGCTGCCTACCCGCTGGAATACGTCGAGAAGCGTTCCGAGAAAAACCTCGGCGGTGAGCCGAACGCTGTGATCTTCCTAACCTGCGACCTGACCGGCGTGCTGCCGCCCGTGTCGATCCTGAACAACGAGCAGGCCGCCTACCACTTCCTCTCCGGCTACACCGCGCTGGTCGGTTCCACCGAGATGGGTTCGGGCAGCGGCATCAAGTCCACTTTCTCCACCTGCTTCGGCGCGCCGTTCTTCCCGCGTCCGGCTGGTGTCTACGCCGAGCTGCTGATCAAGCGCATCCAGGCGTTCGGCTCCAAGGTTTATCTGGTCAACACCGGCTGGACCGGCGGTGGTTATGGCGTCGGCAAGCGCTTCAACATCCCGACCACCCGTGCGGTGATCGCCGCGATCCAGAGCGGCGCGCTGATCGGTACGGAAACCGAGCACCTGCCGATCATCAACCTGGACGTGCCGAAGGCCGTTCCGGGTGTCGAAACCCAACTGCTCAACCCGCGTAATACCTGGACTGACCAGAACGCCTACGACGAAGCGGCCAAAGAACTGGCGAACAAGTTCATCGAGAACTTCAAGAAGTTCGACGTCTCCGACGCCATCAAGGCCGCCGGCCCGCAACTCTAAGCTGTAAGCCGTCGCGTCAGAATCAGCCGCCTTCGGGCGGCTTTTTCGTGGCTGGTCACCAGAAAATTTGTGAGGCTTTTTGTAGGGCGGGCCGGGCGGAGCTCCGCTTCAGCCCACCCATAGTGCAGGCGGTGGGCTAAAGCCCACCCTACGGCAGCATGTACAGAGCATGCGTCTTAAGGCCAACTGCATCGGTTCGTAGGGTGGGCTTCAGCCCACCAATGGCGCAAGCGATCACCGTATGGTGTATTCGGCGCTATGCATCTCAAGCTACCTGCAGCGACTTTGCAGGGCTGACATATCGGTCCCGCTGATAAATACCATCAACCAAGGCGGATGGATTCGATGGTTTCCGGGGCATAGCATAGCGGCCACGTTTACAGCCTAATGGAGCCATGCCATGCATATCGAAGAAGCCATCCAGACTCGTCGCGCCGTCAAGGTTTACGACAGCAACTTTCAATTGAGCCGCGAAGAAAAGGACGAACTGCTGCAGCTGGCGCTGCTGGCGCCGTCGGCCTTTAACCTGCAGCACGTGCGCTTCGTCGAGGTCAGCGACCCGGCGCTGCGTGCGCAGATTCGCGAGGTGGGCTGGAACCAGGCGCAGATGACCGACGCCTCGATGCTGGTAGTGGTTTGCGCGCAGGTGGACAGCTGGGAAAAGAATGTCCGCCGCGTCTGGGAAGGTACACCGCCCGAAGTGCAGGACTACATGGCCGGCGCCATCGACAACTACTACCGCGACAAGCCGCAGGTACAGCGTGACGAAGCCATGCGCAGCTGCGGCCTGATGGCGCAGACGCTGATGCTCGCCGCGCGCGGCAAGGGCCTGGATTCCTGCCCCATGGACGGCTTCGACTTCGATGCAGTGGGCAAATTGATCAACCTGCCGGATAACCACGTCATCGCCATGATGGTCGCGGTGGGCAAGCGTGTCGTGGAACCCAAACCGCGTGTCGGCAAGCTGCCGTTCGACGAAGTGATCATTCGCGATCGGTTCTGACCAATCTTTGCGCGCCGCATCCCTGGTGAATATGCGGCGTGGCTTCGATCAGTAATGGTCTGTCGGCCCGCTCCATGGGACGAGCTCTCGTAGGTGGGTCGGGCGTCGCTCCGCTTCAGCCCATCGAATGGCGGAATGCGCTACCTGTGGGCTGAAGCGGAACCCGCCGACCTATCTACGGATGGCATCTCGCTTGACGCAGGTAGACGAGATGGTGACGCCTTGCTCATCCACCCTGGTGCCGCTCGATGGATCGCAGAAGCGTTGACTCTATGAACGGCAGGCGTGTCGATGTCGCGATTAACGAGGCGACAGGCTCAGTTCTGGTTCTTGCAGCTTTCGGCCAGGGTCCGATAGGAGAGCTTGCGGATCTCACCAGCCGAATCCCGATAAGTCATCACCGCATCGGTGACTTCGCAGTAGGGTGTCGGCGCGACTTTGATCGACAGGACCGAGGCGATATCGATCTTGGTGCCGTAGGTATAGGTCTCGGCTTCGGCGCCGTTGGCATGTGCAAGCGAGGCGGCGGACAGCAAAAGGGCGGTGGCAAATGCAAAGGTAGTGCGCATGGCAGGGCATCCTGTTCTGGTTCGTGGATTCCTCCTGTTGACAAGCCGCATCACCCGATCCGGCTTCGCTTGTGATTTTTCTCAGGAGCCCGGCGATGATGAGTTAGTAAGCTCGCTAACGATAATTGCGGATTCCAATGAACGTGATTGAGCGAAATGCGTGGCCGCCTCGCTAGTTACTGGCTCAGGGCATCGATGAGCTACTTTCGCGTTCTTGCCGACCGCTGACCGCGCCTCGTGGACCGCTTTGCTTTACCGTCTCCCTCCTTTTGCTACTCTCCGGCTCCCAGTCAAAGGAGTGACTAACGATGATCGAACAAACCCTCGCCCAGACCTTCGGCTACGACGGCTTTCGCCCCGGCCAGGAACAAACCATCCGCGCTGTGGTGGCGGGCCGTTCGGCGGCGGCGATCTTTCCCACCGGTTCCGGCAAGTCGCTGTGCTACCAGCTGTCGGCGTTGCATTTGCCGCACCTGACGCTCGTGGTCTCGCCGCTGCTGGCGCTGATGCAGGATCAGCTGGCCTTTCTGCATCGGCACGGCATCGCCGCAGCCAGCATCGATTCGGCGCAAGATCGCGAGCAGATTAGCGACACCATGAGTCGCGCCAAATCCGGCGAACTGAAGATCCTGATGATTTCAGTGGAGCGCCTGAAGAACGAGCGCTTTCGCCATTTCATCAGCCAGGTGCCGATCTCGCTGTTGGTGGTGGACGAGGCGCATTGCATCTCCGAGTGGGGCCACAACTTCCGACCGGACTACCTCAAGCTCCCCGACTACCAGCGTCAGTTCAATATCCCTCAGGTGCTGCTGCTGACCGCGACGGCGACGCCGCCAGTGATCGCCGACATGCAGGCGAAATTCGCCATTGCCGCCGAGGATGTGGTGACCACCGGCTTCTACCGCGCCAACCTCAACCTGCTGGTCGAGCCGGTCGCGGGCGCCCGCAAGCAGCGCCGGCTAGTGGAATGGCTGGCCGGCAAAGGCGTGCAGCCAACAATCGTCTACGTGACCCAGCAGAAAACCGCCGAACAGATCGCCGAACATCTGGCGCAGCGTGGCTTTCCGGCCAGCGCCTATCACGCCGGGATGGCTCACGAACTGCGCGAGACCATCCAGCGGCGTTTCATGGCCGGCGAATTGAACTGCATCGTCGCCACCATCGCCTTCGGTATGGGCATCGACAAGTCCGACATCCGCAACGTGGTGCACTACGACCTGCCGAAATCGGTGGAGAACTACAGCCAGGAAATCGGTCGGGCCGGGCGCGACGGGCAACCGTCCGACTGTCTGGTATTGGCCAACCGCGACAGCCTCAACGTGCTGCAGAATTTCGTCTACGGCGACACGCCGGAACGCGAGGGCATCCGCCATGTGCTCGATGAGCTGGCGAGCGTCGGTCCGGATGGCCAATGGGAGCTGATGCTCAATCGGCTTTCTGAACAGAGCAACATCCGCCAGCTGCCGTTGAAAACCCTGCTGGTACAGCTTGAGCTCAAAGGCATCATCGCGCCGCGTTTCGCTTATTTCGCCGAGTATCGCTACAAATATTTGCTGGAACCCGAGGCGTTGGTCGCCCGTTTCGAGGGTGAGCGTCGGCAGTTCGTCGAAGCCATCGTGCAAACCTCGGCGCGAGCGCGAACCTGGTGCACGCTGGACTTCGATGCGCTCTACCAACAGCACGGCGCCGACCGGGCGCGAGTGGTCAAGGCGCTGGATTACTTTCAGGAAAAGGGCTGGATCGAGCTAGAGAGCAAGCAGATGACCGAGGTCTATGCGCTGCTCGATCCGCACTTCGATGCCGCCGCGCTGAGTGCCGAGCTGCACGCCTACTTCAAACAGCACGAAACCAGTGAAATCACCCGCATCGACAGGATGCTCGCACTATTCGAGTCGCGCGAGTGCCTCAGCTGGCGCCTGGCCGATTATTTCGGTGATCGTCAGGCGCCGCAGCGTTGTGGCCATTGTTCGGTCTGCCAGGGCCGCACCGCGCAGCTGCCCGAGCCGCCGTCGTTGCCGCCGCTGGCGCAGATCGACCTTGCTGCCCGCTGCGCCGATTTCAGCCAGCGCTATCGGCAGTTGAAAAACAGCGAGCCCAGTGCCGAGTGCCTGACGCGTTTTCTCTGCGGCATCAGCGTACCGCTTTTTACCAAGTTGAAAGCGCGTGGCATCCCGGGGTTCGCCTCGCTGGAGGCTTACCCTTACGCAGATGTGCGCGAGCAGGTGGCGCGTTCGTAACTTGCGCATAGAGAGCCGGGCTCGAATGTGCCCAGGTGATCAATCACCGTGTGGTGCGAGACTCGGCATCCAGCTCCACAGCAGCTTGCCCAGGCCCGTATCGTCGGGCAGCAGCAAGAGACTGAGCGCAAACACCAGTAGCAGGCCCAGCCCATAAGCAAGATTGATCAGCCGATGATGTCGATGCCGCTGCGCCTTGATCTGCTGGGTCGATTCCTCTGGTCTATCAGGCAAGGCGGCCGATGGTTGGCCGGGCGGCATGGACGAGTGGCTGGGCATGGGTGTCTCGATTGTTGCGAGCCGGTGCGTGCAGCGGCGGGCGCGGCGCAAGGATCAATAGTCATCAGGCGCGGCGAAGTAAAACCGAAATAAAGGCACATTGCCAGCATGACGATGTCTCAAACTAATTTCAGCGGTGCTCGGTCAGCGGGCACCGGCGCGGCGTCGCGCCGCGCCCCGTTGAAACAAACTGAAAAGCTCCCGTGCGTCGGCCCAATGATGCGCCCGCTGGTGTCGACCATACTCAAGCGTCGAAGCCGTTACCGACACGGAGAACCCACCGATGCAGACGCGCCGCCAGCTCCTCCACCACTCCGCCGTGCTGACGGCTATCGCCGCACTGGGACCGTTGCTGCCGTTCGTGGCACATGCCGCCGAACCACTACAGATGCGCCCGATTCCATCCACCGGCGAGAAGCTACCGGTAATCGGGCTCGGCACCTCGCGCACCCATGACGTGGGTCTCGATGATTCGCAGATGGACGCGCTGTTGGAGGTGTTGCGGATATTCGTCGACGGCGGCGCTCGGCTGATCGATACCGCGCCGAGCTATGGCAACGCTGATCGTGTGGTTGGAGAGCTGGTGCAGCGGCAGAACGCGCGCGAACGGGTGTTTCTCGCCAGCAAGGTTTCCGCCACTGGCCGCGAGCGCGGGTTGGCGCAGATCGAGGCCAGTTTCGAGGCGCTGCAGAGCGACAGCATCGACCTGCTCCAAGTGCACAACCTGCAGGACACAAGCACCCAGCTCGGTCTGCTGCGTGAGCTGAAGGAGCAGGGCCGCATCCGCTATATCGGCGTGACGCACTATGTGGAGTCGGCCCACGACCGCCTGCTGGACGTGCTCAAGCAGGAAAAGGTCGATTTCGTCCAGTTCAACTACTCGGTCGGCGAGCGCAATGCCGAGAAGCGGCTGCTGCCGTACTGCGCCGACAACGGTATCGCCACGCTGATCAACCGGCCCTTTACTCGTGGCAACCTGCTCGGGCGCGTCAAGGACCGGCCGCTGCCAGACTGGGCGGCTGAACTCGATGCGACGTCCTGGGCGCAGCTTGCGCTCAAGTTCATCCTCGCCGAGCCGGCAGTGACTACGGTGATTCCGGCGACCTCGACTCCGCGCTATATGGCCGACAACTTGCTGGCCGGGCAGGGCCGCCTGCCGGATGCCAGCCAGCGGCAGATGATCGTCGATGCCTTTGGTTGATCCTGGCTGATGTCCATGGGCTCGAACCGGTTGCGCCTGGCCGGGCTGATCAACGCCCGACCCACTGAATTGCGCGCGGCGCTGGCTGGCTTCGGGCTGTTCTTCTGCCTGTTCAGCGGCTACTTCATGCTGCGGCCGATCCGCGAGTCCATGGGCATCCAGGGCGGCGTGGAGAATCTGCAGTGGCTTTTCACCGCGACCTTCTGCGCCATGCTGGTGGCGGTGCCGCTGTTCGCCTGGCTCAACTCGCGGGTGGCGCGCGTCCATTACATCGACTGGGTGTACGGCTTCTTCTGCGTGAATCTGCTGGCGTTCGCCGGGCTGTTCTTCGTCATGGACGAGAGCATCTGGCTGGCGCGGGTGTTCTACGTGTGGATCTCTGTCTACAACCTGTTCGTGGTGTCGGTGGCCTGGAGCCTGATGGCCGATGTGTTCGATGCGCCCCAGGCTCGCCGCCTGTTCGCCTTCATCGCCGCCGGTGCCAGCGTCGGCGGCCTGGTCGGCCCGGCCGCCAGTGCGCTGCTGGTGGGCGTGCTCGGGCAGTTCGGGCTGATGCTGCTGGCGGCGCTGCTGCTGGCGTTGGCGGTGGTGCTCAAGCATTACCTGATGGCGTGGCGCGAAGTGGCAGGCGCCGGGCGCCCCGGTGCCGAACAGGCGGAGAACCCGCGCCGTCCGGTGGCGGGCAACCCGTTCAGCGGGCTGACGCGGGTGCTGGGTTCGAGCTATCTGCTGGGAGTTGCCGCCTTCGTGCTGTTGCTGACCACGGCCAGCACCTTCCTGTATTTCGAGCAGGCGCGGCTGGTGGCCGAGCTGTTTCCCGATCGCGCCGAGCAGGTGCGAGTCTTCGGCGCCATCGACTTCGTGGTGCAGGCCGGCGCCTTGCTGTCGCAGCTGTTCATCACAGGTCGCGTTGCCCAGCGCCTTGGTGTGCGGGTGCTGCTGGCGGTGGTGCCGGCGCTGGTCTGCCTGGGTTTCATCGGGCTGGCGCTGGCGCCGACCTTCGCGGTGCTGGCGGCGGTGATGATCGTGCGGCGCATCGGTGAGTATGCCTTCGTCCGTCCGGGCCGCGAAATGCTCTTCGCGCCGCTGGATGCCGAAAGTAAATACAAGGCGAAGAATTTCATCGACACCCTGGTCTATCGCGGCGGCGATGCGCTCAGCGGTTGGGCCAAGGCATGGCTGGACATGCTCGGCCAGGGCGCCATGCTGATCGGCCTGGTGGGCGCTGGCTGCGCGGCGGTCTGGGCGGTGCTGGGCTGGTATCTGGGCGGCCGGGCCGATCGCTACGGCAGCAGCCGGCGCCCGGCAAACCCTGAAGACGCGTAGCGCGGCTGGTGGCAAAATGCCCTCCTTCCGATCGACAAGGAGGTCGCCATGCGCGCCGCAACGCTGCTCACCCTCATCGCCGCCGTTGCCATCAGTGGCTGCAGCATCAAGCAGAATGTCACCCCCACGACCCTGTCCGCCGAGCTGGCACCGGAAATCTGCATGATTCCGGCCATTGGACTTCGTTCCGGTTTCAACACCACATACCAACAGCTGCTCCGGGACAAGGGCTTCACGACACGCCAGATGGCGCCGGGCAGCAGTCCGAACCGCTGCCCGCTCAGCACGACCTATACCGGTCACTGGGGCTGGGATCTGGCGTTGTACATGAAATATGCCGATATCCGAGTCTACGAGAATGGCCGTCAGGTCGGCCAGGCGGAATATGACGCACGCTGGGGCGGTGGGCGGCTGGACAAGTTCATCAGCGCCGAGGAGAAGATTGCCGAGCTGACCCATCAGCTGTTTCCCAACGGGTCGGTCGGTCTGGGCCGTGCTCCCGCTCCGGTGGTGGCTGGTGATAGGGCGCCGCTGAGCAGGGAGGCCTACCGGCAACAGCAATTGCAACGCTTGATGAATGAGGGCTTGTCCTACGACGAATACCAGCATCGCTATCGGCAGTTGATGGACGAGTAAGGTTGCTTGGCGATCAGTTTGTGGCAACAGCCCCTCACCCTCACCCTCACCCTAGCCCTCTCCCCGAAGGGAGAGGGGACTGGATGGTGCGGGGTTTACGCTTTGGGGAGTGCTCTTGAGACCAATCCTCAGCCTTCTGTTTCCCCACATCCGCCAGCTAGTAAGGCAGCAACGTAGTCAACATTCCGGGCCAACCGCCTCCCTCGTCTCTCTGGGTGAGGCTGGGGTTAAGTCAATCCACGCAAAAATCTCCAGCCCATCCGCCATCCTGTTGCACCCCCTATCTACCCCATCATCACGCCCGGTCCGCCCCTTCAGAACGAATCCACCAGACGAAGCCGCTGAACCTCGGCGGTGTGGGCCCCTCGAACCTAACAGGTACGTCATCAAGAGGAGTTCTCTATGCAGGTCCAGGTGAGAAGCAACCATATCGAAGGCAGTGCCGAGCTCCACGAATGGGTCGGTGCCGCAGTACAAGAGCGGCTCGAGCGTTTCGAGGATTTTCTGATGCGAGTGGAAATCCACGTCGGCGACGAGAACGCGCAGAAGGCGGGGGCCGCCGACAAACGTTGCCAGATCGAGGTACGGCCCAAGGGCCATCAGCCGTTGTCCGTCACCCACAAGGCCGAGTCGCTGCAGCTGGCAGTTGACGGAGCCGCCGAGAAAATGCACAACGCCATCGGTCATCTGATGGGCAAGCTTGATTCGAAGGTGGTCGCCAGCGGCCATCTCGATGATCCGCTGTTGGATGAAGAACCGCAGCAGGTCACCGATGCCTTGCTACAGGAAGAATTCCTCGCCAAGCAGGAGGAACGAGGCAAGGATTAGTACGTCCGAAGCCCTTCACGGCCGCTCCGTTTCCGGGTGGCCTTTACTAGCGGGACGCGCCACTGGAACCCTTGGCGATGCGAAATCGATGGCAGCGGTTGATCGAGCCGCTGAAAGAACAGCTGCGCCTGTTGCTGACCATCAACCCCAGCGACCGGCGTTGGCAGATGCCCTTCGCCGCGGCGCTGGCCACCGGCCTGCCGCTATTCGTCGGCGCCTGGTTCGACCGTCTCGATTACGGCCTGGTGTCATCACTGGGCGGCCTGGTCTTTCTCAATCTGCCCGCCACGCCGCTGTCGCATCGCATGGTCACGTTGATGGCCTGCGCCTTCGGCATGATCGCCTGCTACACCCTGGGCCTGATGAGCCACTTCTTTCCCTGGACCATGGTGCCGGTGCTGGTATTTATCTCGGTGCTGGTGACCATGGTTTGCCGCTTCTACCGGATCGGCATGCCGAGCAGTCTGTTCATCATCATGGCCGCCGCCATCGGTATGTACACCCCGCTGGAGGTGCTGCAGGTGCCGCTGATGGTCGGCTTGATCAGCATGGGCACGCTGCTGGCAGCGTTGATCGCCTTCTTCTACAGCCTGTACGTGCTGCGGTTGCAGGCGCCTAAACCGGTGGAGCCGCTGCCGCCGGCAAGCTTCGATTACGTGGTATTCGACTCGGTGCTGATCGGCGTTTTTGTCGGCATCTCGCTGGCGCTCGCCCAGGCTCTGCAACTGGAAAAGGCCTACTGGGTGCCGGTCAGTTGCCTGGCGGTGATTCAGGGCGTCTCGCTGCGCGCGGTGTGGAACAAGCAGTTGCAGCGCATCCTCGGCACCGGGATCGGCCTGCTGGTCGCCTGGGGCATGCTGTTGTTGCCGCTGGACAAGTGGACCATCCCGCTGATGATGATGGTGCTGTGTTTCGTGGTGGAGACTGCGGTGGTCCGGCATTACGCCTTCGCGGCGATTTTCATCACGCCAATGACCATTCTGCTGGCCGAGGCGGCGACGCTGGGCCACGGCTCGGCCTCTACGCTGATCGAAGCACGCTTCTACGACACCGTATTGGGTTGCCTGGTCGGGCTGGTGGGTGCCGTCTGCCTGCATAGCCCACGCTTTCGCCAGATGTTTGGCGATCCGATGCGCCGTCTGATTCCGGCGCGTTTAGAACGGCGGTCGAACGCGACTAGCGAGGAATGATCGAAATCTTCCCGTCCTTTTCCAGGATCGCGAATTTGATCTGATCGATCCGTTCGAGGCCCTGCGAATGCCGGGCCGCTTCGAGAATGTCGTTTTCGTCGATCCGCGCCTTGCGCACCCGGCGTTCGAGCAGCTGACCATACTCGACGATGATCATCGGCTCCCCATCGATCAACTTGGCGAACCATTGCGACTTGTTCTTCAGCAGTGAAAGGGCGATGTCGAAGGTCACCAGCGAAACGATCACCAGCGTTGCATTGGCGATCGAAAAATCGTCGCCCAGCAAGGCCTGCTGCGTGGCCTCGCCGATGATTAGCAACAGCACGAAATCGAAGGTGGTCAGTTCCGAAAGCGTGCGCCGTCCGGCCAACCGAAACACCACCAGCACCACCAGATAAATCGCTGCGGCGCGAAGCACGGAGTCCATGGCATGTTCCTATGGGTAGATGAACTGTGTCAGCGTTACGGATTGTCCGTTCAGCTGGGCCACGCTTCGCGCCAGGCCTATCCCGTCGGGGCGTAGCGAGAGATAGACGATTGCCCAGCCTTGCGCATCGGGCTGAAGTTGCACTCGCATGCCGTTGCCGAAACTCTCCGCAGTGATCGGTTGCGGATGAATGCCCTCGATGGTGAAGCGCTCCAGGAGCGCACCGTCAACGCTCAGCCAGACTTGGCCGTCGGAGCCTGCTCTGGCTTCGATCTGCAATTGGCTGGCCGCTCCGTTGCGCTCGAAACGCTCGTACGTGATCAGCAGGTCGCCGTTGGCCGTTCGAGCTTCGGTCTGGCTCAACGGCCCGGCGCCGAACACGCCGAGCAGAGTGATCGCGACGAGGCCGCACAGGGCTATCCAGCCAAACCGCTCCAGCGTCCACAGCCGCGTCTGCAGGCGCATGTCTTCCTTGATGGGGTAGTCCCGATTGTGAAATTCATCTTGGTCAGACAATTCGGAAGACATAGGTGTATGCCTTGGATGGCGGGCGCTGAACGGTAGAGCCGGGCCCCACGGCGAAGTTCATCAGGCACGTTGCGAGCACGGCACCGCATTCGCCGAATAGGCGACATCTTGCGATGATGAGGTATTAATCGGGACTGGCTAGATCACGCGTAATACCCAGCTATAGCGAAAGGCTTACAAGCTGTCGCGCTTATTTCCGCTTCAGCCGACGCCCTGGTGGGCTTAATCTACGCACACCTCTGAAGCGCAGGACGCGCTCAGGATCAAGGATGATCGACCACGCTAGGAAGGCACTTCAAAGGATTTGAAATGGTCAGGAAAAACCCGCTTCGGCGGGTTTTTCGTTTGTCTGGCAGAAAATTTCGTAGCGTTATCCAACAGCAAAAAGCGTCGTGGCTGAATTCGCCATTTCCCCGTAGGCGGAATCGCCCAGGCGCTTCCGTCATTTACCGCGAACCCGAATCAGCGATAAACATCACTGACGCGCCACCGCCACGATCTGCTCGATCAACCATTGCAACGCTGCATCCCGCTCCCGCTGGGCGACGCTGACGATGTCCAGCTGAAAGATGCCGAGATCGAACGGTAGGGCGAACAGTTGCAGCGGCAGCAGCTTGACGAAATGCCGTGCGAGCTGGGTCGGTAGCACTGCAGCCAGGTCGCTGCTGGCGACGATATGCGCGGCCTGCAGGTAGTTCGGCGTGGTGTACACCACTTCGCGGCTCAAACCCTGTTCTTCCAGCCATTGTTCGACCATGCCGCGCGTCTGCCCGCCATGCACCCAGAGATGGCGCAGGCGCAGGAAACTGTCCAGATCCAGCCCTTCACCCACTAGCGGATGATCCTTGCGCAGCGCGACCTGCAATGTCTCGCTGGCCCAGCGGCGGCGGTGAAAACGCGTCGGCACTTCGAGAAAACGGCCCAACGCCAGATCCAATTCGCCGTTATCCAGCGCCTCGGCCGGCAGCGTCGGGCTCAGGTGCTCGATCGCCAGCTGAATTCCCGGCGCCACCCTGGCCAGATGAGCCATCAGTGGCGGCATGCAGATCAGCTCTACGTAGTCGGTGACGGCGATGGCGAAGCGTTGCTGGCTGGTGGCCGGATCGAAGAAGTCGCCGGCGTTGAGCGTGTGTTCGATCTGCTGCAGCGCATCACGAATCGGTGCCTCCAGGCTCAGCGCCCGCGGCGTGGGTTGCATGGCGCGGCCGACGCGTACCAGCAGCGGGTCATCCAGCAGCTCGCGCAGACGATTGAGGGCATTGCTGACCGCCGGCTGGCTGAGCGACAGCCGCCGGGCGGCGCGGGAGACGTTGCGTTCGCGTAGCAGGGCGTCCAGCACGCGAAGCAGGTTGAGGTCGAAGTTGTAGATATTCATCTGATGAATCTTAATCATCACAAGACTAAATTTCAAAAATAGTACCTTCTTCATCTAAGGTAGGTCTTCTGATTTTTCTGCTTGCGACGAGGACTGCTGCAATGAGCCAAACCCGATTCGATATCCAGACCGCCGCCGTTATCGGTGCCGGCACCATGGGCCGCGGTATCGTCATGAGCCTGGCCAACGCCGGTGTGCAGGTGCTGTGGCTGGACAACAACCCGGCGATGCTCGAACAGGCGCTGGGCGTGGTCGCCGACACCTACGCGCACAACGTGCGCCAGGGGCGTATCGACGAGGTGCAGGCCGAAGCCCGCCGCGCCTGCATCAGCAAGGCTGCGGAATATCACGCACTGGCGGACGTGGATCTGGTGATCGAGGCGGTTTACGAAAACCTCGAGCTGAAGCAGAGCATCTTTCGCGAGCTGGACGGAATCGTGAAGCCGACCGGCATCCTCGCCAGTAACACCTCGGCGCTGGATATCGACGCCATCGCCGCCGTCACCGGGCGACCGGAGCAGGTCGTAGGGCTGCACTTCTTCAGCCCGGCGCACATCATGAAGCTGCTGGAAATCGTCCGCGGGGCGAAGACTTCCCAAGCGGTGCTGGACGCTTCCACCGACCTCGGCAAGCGCATGGGCAAGGTCAGCGTGATCGCCGGTAACTGCCCGGGTTTCATCGGCAATCGTATGCTCGCCACCTACGTGCGCGAAGCGCGGGCGATGCTGCTTGAAGGCGCGTATCCACATCAGGTGGACGCGGCGCTGCAGGGCTTCGGTTTCGCCATGGGGCCGTTCCGCATGTATGACGTAGTCGGCATCGACCTGGAGTGGCGCGCTCGCGAGCTGGCTGGCAAGGGCCAGGACGAGCCTGAGGTGCAGATCGACAATCGTCTCTGCGAACTAGGCCGGTTCGGCCAGAAATCGCGCATGGGCTACTACCGCTACGCCGAGGGCAGCCGCCAGGCCGAGCACGATCCTGAAGTGGATGCGCTGGTGCAGCGTGAATCCGAGCGGCTCGGCTTCCAGCGTCGCGAGATTGGCAGCGAGGAAATCCTGGAGCGTTGCCTGCTGGCGTTGGTCAACGAAGGCGCGAAGATCCTTCAGGAAGGCATGGCTGAATCGAGCACTGATATCGACACCGTCTACCTCAACGGCTACGGCTTTCCGGCCGAAGTCGGCGGTCCGATGACCTGGGCGGATCGCCAGGGTCTGCCGGCCATCCGCGACCGCTTGAACGCGCTGGCCGAGCGCCACGGACCGCATTGGCAGCCGGCCGAGCTGATCGACAGCCTGGCCACCCTCGGCGGTCGCTTCGTCGACTACAAGAAGGAGGCCTGAGCATGGAGTACAAGGCACCGCTGCGTGACATGCGCTTCGTGCTGCACGAGCTGTTCGATGCCGCTGCTCACTGCGAGCTGCTGGGTAACGGCCTGGACCGCGAGCTGATCGATGGCGTGCTGGAAGAAGCGGCGCGCTACACCGGTGGCGAGATCGCCCCGCTCAATCGCAACAGCGACGAAGAAGGCGTGACCCTGGAAAACGGCGAGGTGAGGACGCCGCAGGGCTTCGTCGAGGCCTACAAGCAGTACGTCGATAATGGTTGGGCCAGCATGACCGGCCCCACCGAATACGGTGGCCAGGGCTTTCCGCAAATGGTCGCCTGCAACTTCCACGAGATGCTGATGGCGGCGTCGCTGTCGTTTCGCATCTACTCCGGCTTGACCGAAGGTGCGGTGCTGGCGCTGTACAAGCACGGCAGCGACGAACTGAAGAATGCCTATCTGGCGAAGCTGGTCAGCGGCCAGTGGAGCGGCACCATGTGCCTGACCGAGCCCCAGGCCGGTACCGACTTGGCGCTGCTGCGCACCAAGGCAGAACCGCAGGCGGACGGCAGCTACCGGGTCAGCGGCAGCAAGATCTTCATCTCCGGCGGCGAGCATGACATGAGCGAGAACATCGTGCACCTGGTGCTGGCGCGCCTGCCGGATGCGCCGGCTGGGGTGAAGGGCATCAGCCTGCTGCTGGTGCCCAAGTTCATCGCCAACGCCGACGGCACGCCGGGCGAACGTAATGCGCTGTGCTGCGGTGCCATCGAGCACAAGATGGGCATCAAGGGCGCGGCCACCTGCGTGATGAACTTCGACGGCGCCACCGGCTGGATCGTCGGCGAGCCGAACCAGGGCCTGGCCTGCATGTTCACCATGATGAACGATGCGCGCTTCCAGGTCGGGCTGCAGGGGCTGGGTATCGCCGAACAGGCCTGGCAGGGCTCGCTCGCCTATGCCCGCGAGCGACTTCAGTCGCGTGGGCTGGCGGGTGCGCAATACCCGGACAAGCCGGCCGACCCGATCATCGTTCATCCGGACGTACGGCGCATGTTGCTGACGCAGAAGACCCTGGTGGAGGGCAGCCGCATGCTGGCGGCCTACTGCGCGCGGCAGCTGGACCTGGAGCACGGCCATCCCGAGCCGAGCTGCCGCAAGGCGGCGAGCAAGCGCGCGGCGCTGCTGATTCCCATCGTTAAGGCGTTCTTCACCGACATGGGCCAGGAAGTGGCCAGCCTCGGCGTGCAGATCTACGGCGGCCACGGCTATATCCGCGAATGGGGCATGGAACAGCTGATGCGCGACAGCCGCATCACCCAGCTCTACGAGGGCACCAATGGCATTCAGGCGCTGGATTATATTCGCCGCAAGCTGCTCGGTGACGGCGGCGCTGAGTTGTCAGCGTTGCAGGCCGAATTCAGCGAGATTTGCGATGGTCAGCTCGATCGGCCTGCGCTGCGCGAGCTGGCGAGCCGGGTGCAGGCGCGCATCGGCGAATGGCGCGAGCTGACCGCCGAGATCATCGCCGCGACCCAGCGCGACCCCCAGGAGATCGGCGCGGTCTCGGTGGATTTCCTCCAGTATTCGGCCTATGTGCTGCTGGCCGGCTTCTGGTTGCAGGCCGCAGCAAGGGCGCAGGATGCGTTGGACGCAGGGACCGGAGAAGAGGCCTTCTACCAGGCCAAGCTGGCAAGCGCGGATTTCTATCTGCGCCGTGTATTACCGCGTGCCAGTGGTCATCGTGAAGCGATCCAGGGCGGCGCGGATTGTTTGATGGCGTTGCCGGAGGCGGATTTCGCATTCTAGCGCTGCTTGTGAGCGCTACCCACCCCCCCCTCACCCCAACCATC
>NZ_SJSS01000024.1:0-255 GCF_004331835.1 Pseudomonas sp. IC_126 | reverse complement strand
GAGATTGCGATTGCTGAGCCAAGTTTAGGGTTTTCTCAAAACCCAAGCAGTATTGAACTGAAGAGTTTGATCATGGCTCAGATTGAACGCTGGCGGCAGGCCTAACACATGCAAGTCGAGCGGATGAGGGGAGCTTGCTCCCTGATTCAGCGGCGGACGGGTGAGTAATGCCTAGGAATCTGCCTGGTAGTGGGGGACAACGTTTCGAAAGGAACGCTAATACCGCATACGTGCTACGGGAGAAAGCAGGGGACC
>NZ_SJSS01000023.1:0-399 GCF_004331835.1 Pseudomonas sp. IC_126 | reverse complement strand
CCGCCTCGAACCGGCAATTTTTGACCAGCCACGGCAAGACGACCCTCGACGGCCGGCCGGCGACCCCAGCCGGAAGTTGCGCCCGACATCGCAGCAGCACGTGAAAGGGCCGGGGCCCGCCCCCACAGCAGGTCCCGGCCGGCTCCGGATCACAGGAGGTCCGGCGAAGCTGAGCCCCCACGCCATCGAAGAGCGGTAAGGTTCAGCAGGCTTCGATCAGTCGAGCAGGTTGTTCGACAGTCCGAGCGAGTGGTGCAGCAGCCACACCGGATGCACGATCTTGACACCCGAGGACTTGGAAATCTGCCAACGGCACGTCTCGGTATCGCACACCCCAACGCCCTCGTTGTGATCCTGCATGTGCTTGAACACACCCGCACCGATCTTCTGAGCGACCTC
>NZ_SJSS01000022.1:0-400 GCF_004331835.1 Pseudomonas sp. IC_126 | reverse complement strand
CTGTTTGCTCCCCACGCTTTCATGCCTCAGCGTCAGTTACAGTCCAGAAAGCCGCCTTCGCCACTGGTGTTCTTCCTAATCTCTACGCATTTCACCGCTACACTAGGAATTCCGCTTTCCTCTCCTGCACTCTAGACACCCAGTTTCAAATGCAGCACCCAAGTTAAGCTCGGGTATTTCACATCTGACTTAAATGTCCGCCTACGCATCCTTTACGCCCAGTAAATCCGGACAACGCTTGCCACCTACGTATTACCGCGGCTGCTGGCACGTAGTTAGCCGTGGCTTCCTCCTCTGGTACCGTCATTATCGTCCCAGAAGACAGAACTTTACAACCCGAAGGCCTTCATCATTCACGCGGCGTTGCTGCGTCAGGGTTTCCCCCATTGCGCAATATTCC
>NZ_SJSS01000021.1:0-400 GCF_004331835.1 Pseudomonas sp. IC_126 | reverse complement strand
CTGTTTGCTCCCCACGCTTTCGAGCCTCAGTGTCAGTTACAGTCCAGAAAGTCGCCTTCGCCACTGGTGTTCTTCCTAATCTCTACGCATTTCACCGCTACACTAGGAATTCCACTTTCCTCTCCTGCACTCTAGATATCCAGTTTGGAATGCAGCACTCAGGTTAAGCCCGAGTATTTCACATCCCACTTAAATATCCACCTACGCTCCCTTTACGCCCAGTAAATCCGGACAACGCTTGCCACCTACGTATTACCGCGGCTGCTGGCACGTAGTTAGCCGTGGCTTCCTCCTCAGGTACCGTCATTATCGTCCCTGAAGACAGAGCTTTACAATCCGAAGACCTTCATCACTCACGCGGCGTTGCTGCATCAGGGTTTCCCCCATTGTGCAATATTCC
>NZ_SJSS01000020.1:0-405 GCF_004331835.1 Pseudomonas sp. IC_126 | reverse complement strand
CACCCATGATTAATGCAGTTAAGATGCTTGATAGAAGATGTCTGATTTCAGGAGGTAACTTGTTAAACCATTTCATAATGCATTACTCTCAAACAATGATTTCTCAGCAACGCGCCGCTTGGTTAATCCTGTGAGTGTTTCAAGTTTTTTAGTAACAGGATTACGAAACTTATCCCACTTCAAAAACTCATTAGCTGCGCTTTGCTTGTCACCTTCATTAATCTTTTTTAATAACGTGCTGCTTTCAAACGCACCTGCGCCCAAGTTAAAAATAAAACTAGCTAGAGCATCGCGCTCGTTTTGATTAATTGGCACTTTAACCAATCGCTGAATTGCTGCGTCAGCTTTTGAAATGTCTAACTGTAGAAACGCATCGGCCTGCGCCTTGGTGATGACTTTGCCCGC